>NZ_SLVX01000023.1 GCF_004341885.1 Shinella granuli
GCCGCACCGACCTCCTACCCGACCGATCCGGCAACAACCGCCTATCGCAAGGCCAGCCTCGAACTCTGGCCGCGCGTCGACGATCCGCTCGGGCTTGAAAGCTGAACCACCCGCCGGACGGGAGCCGGCGCGGATATGAACCTTGTGGAACCAGAGGGATATAAGATGAAAAATACATTTGTCATGATCACGTTGGCCGCGGCGCTTGCCAGCACCAGCAGCCTCGCCATCGCCCAGACGACGGACGGCGTCCTGACCGTCGCGACCATCGGCGAGCCGCCGACGCTCGACGTCATGCAGACGGCGACCGACATCGTGCTGACCATCGACCAGCACATTTTCGAGACGCTCTACACCTATGACAACGAATGGCGCTCCGTGCCGCTGCTGGCGCTCGCCCAGCCGGAGATCTCCGAGGACGGCCTGACCTATCGCATCCCGCTGCGCGAGGGCGTCAAGTTCCACGACGGCAGCGACCTCGACGCCAAGGACGTCACCGCCTCGCTGACGCGCTGGATGGCCGTCAACTCCAAGGGCAAACAGGTCGCCGAAGTGGTCGAGAGCCTGTCCGAGGACGGGCCGAACACCGTCGTCGTCAAGCTGAAGTCGCGTTATGCGCCGCTGCTCGCCACCTTCTCGCAGGCTTCCGTCATCATGCCCTCGGAGAAGATCGCCGATACGCTGACCGAATTCGTCGGCACCGGCCCCTATGCGCTGAAGGAGCGCAAGCCCGACCAATATACCCAGCTCGTGCGCTTCGACGGCTACACATCGCCCGAGGGCGAGCCCAGCAACTATGCCGGCAAGCGCGTGGCGATCGCCAAGGAGATCCGCTTCGTGCCGGTTCCCGATGCGAACACTCGCGTCGAGGGCCTGATCTCCGGCCAGTTCGATTTTGCCGATTCGCTGCCCGTCAGCGCCTATGAGCGCATCGAGGCGAGCGGCAAGGCGAAGGCGGTGATCTACGAGAACACCGGCTGGGCCTCGCTCAACATGAACATGAAGGAAGGCCTGCTTATCAAGAAGGAGCTGCGCCAGGCCGTGCAGGCCGCGCTCAACCCCAACGACATGATGCTCGCCGCCTTCTCCGACGAGCGCTTCTTCAGCGTCGATGCCTCGATCTTCCCGAAGGGCTCGCTCTGGTACACCGAGGCGGGCGTCGCGCGCTACGGCGAGGGCGACCCGGAAGAGGCCGGCAAGCTGCTTGCGGATGCCGGCTATGACGGCACGCCGCTGCGCCTGATGACCAGCCGCCAGTACGAGTTCCACTACAAGATCGGCGAGGTCGCCAAGGCCTATCTCGAAGCCGCCGGCTTCAAGGTCGACCTGCAGGTGGTGGACTGGGCGACCCTGACGACCCGCCGCGCCGACCCGAAGGAATGGGACATCTTCATCACCCATTCCAACTTCCCGGGCGACCCGACGACGATCAACACGATCACCGACAGCTATCCGGGCTGGTATGTCTCCGACCAGAAGGCGGCGGCCGTCGCCACCTACATGGACGCCGTGTCCGACGCCGACAAGCAGAAGGCCTGGGAAGGCATCCAGACCGTGATCTACGACGACGCGCCGCTCTTCAAGGTCGGCAATTTCAACGCGGTCACGGGCGTCGGCGCCGGAATTGCCGACTACACGCCGACCTACTGGCCGCATTTCTGGAACGTCACGCCGAAGAAGTAAGGGGGATATCATGGCAAGGATCGTCCGGGCACTGTTGAAACGGCTGGGGGGCATGGCCATCGTGCTCGCCCTCGTCGTGACGGTGGTTTTCGTCATCGTCCGCGTGACGCCGGGCGATCCCGCCGCCGTGATGCTGGGGTCGGATGCGACCCCTGAGGACATCGCCGAACTGCGCACGAAAATGGGGCTCGATGCGCCGCTGATCGCCCAATACGGTCAGTTCGTGCTGGGTATATTGCAAGGCGATCTCGGCCAGTCGATCTTCCTCGACCAACCGGTGACATCGGCGCTCGCCGCACGGGCGGAGCCGACCTTCTTCCTCACGCTGTTCTCGATCCTGATCGCGGTCGCGATCGCGCTACCGGTCGGCATCTTCTCCGCCGTCAAGCGCGGTACGCTGTTCGACCAGGTCGTGGTGACGCTGACCATGGTGGCGGCGAGCGTGCCGAGCTTCTGGCTCGGCCTCATGCTGATCCAGGTCTTCGCCGTCGGCCAGGGCTGGTTCCCGGCCTCCGGCTATGGCGCGCCGGATACGACCTTCCTCGAGCGGCTGCATCATCTCGTGCTGCCGGCGGTGGCGCTCGGCATCGTCAATTCGGCGCTGATCACCCGCTTCACCCGCGCCGCCATGCTGGACGTGCTCGGCGACGACTATGTGCGCACCGCCCGCGCCAAGGGGGCGAGCGAGCGGCGCGTGATCCTGAAACATGCACTGAAGAACGCCCTGATCCCGATCATCACCGTCATCGGCCTTTCCATCGCCATGCTGGTCGCCGGCGCGGTGGTGACGGAAACCGTGTTCGGCCTGCCGGGGGTCGGCAATCTCGTGGTCTCGGCCGTGCTGCGCCGCGACTATCCCGTCATCCAGGGCACGCTGCTCGTCGTCGCGGCGATCTACGTGCTGATCAACTTCATCGTCGACATGCTCTACATCCTCGTCGATCCGCGGGTGCGCCTATGATGACCGCTTCCCTCTCCATGCCGCTCGTTTCCAGCCTGCGGCGGCTCTTCCGAAACAAGGCCATCCTCATCGGCGCGATCATCCTTGCCGTCGTGCTCGTGGCGGCGGTCCTCGCCCCGTGGGTCGCGCCCTATGCGCCGAACAAGCTGTCGATCGTCAACAAGCTGAAGGCGCCGTCCCTCGCCCATGTCTTCGGCACGGACGAATTCGGCCGCGACATCTTCTCCCGCGCCATCTATGCGGGGCGCATCTCGCTGCTCGTCAGCCTCGGCGTCGTCTGCATCTCCACGGTGCTCGGCGTCATCCTCGGGGTCGCCGCCGGCTTCTTCCGCAAGCTCGACGCACCGATCTCCCGGCTGCTCGACGCCATGATGTCCTTCCCGGACATTCTGCTCGCCATCGCGCTCGTCGCCGCCCTCGGGCCGTCGCTCACCACGGTCATCCTGGCGCTCGGCATCACCTATGCGCCGCGCCTTGCCCGCATCGTGCGCGGCTCGACGCTGGTGCTGCGCGAATTGCCCTATATCGAGGCCGCCGTCGCCATGGGCCTGCCGACCTGGCAGATCCTGACGCGCCACGTCCTGCTCAACCTCGCCTCGCCCATCCTCGTGCAGGCGACCTTCGTCTTCGCCTCGGCGATGCTGGCGGAAGCCAGCCTCTCCTTCCTCGGTGTCGGCGTCTCCACCGACATGCCGACCTGGGGCACCATGCTCGCCTCCGGCCGCGAATACATGAACAACGCGCCCTGGCTGATGGTGTTTCCCGGCCTTGCCATCGTCTTCTCGGTCCTCGCCCTGCAACTTCTCGGCGACGGGCTGCGCGATCTCGTCGATCCGCGTCTTGCGAAGGAAAGCTGACCATGACGGACACTGCAAAGCGGCCGGTGCTCTCGGTCGAGAACCTGACGACCTCCTTCAAGACCGCCGAGGGGTGGCGCGCCGTCATCCGCGACATCAACGTCGAGGTGAATGCCGGCGAGACCGTCGCCATCGTCGGCGAATCGGGCTCAGGCAAGAGCGTCACCGCGCTCTCCACCATGCGCTTGCTGCCTGCCGGCCGGGCACGCTGCGAGGGCCGCATCCTGCTCGAAGGGCGCGACCTGTTGCACGCGAGCGAAGCCGAGATGCGCGCGGTGCGCGGCGGCGTCATCGGCATGATCTTCCAGGAGCCGATGACCTCGCTCAACCCGGTCTTCACCATCGGCAACCAGATCGCCGAGGCGCTGGTGCTGCACCGCGACCTCTCCTGGAAGGCGGCCGAAGCCGAGGTTCTGCGACTGATGGAGCGCGTGCGCATCCCCGCCGCGAAAAGCCGTCTCAACGAATATCCGCACAAGTTCTCCGGTGGCATGCGCCAGCGCGTGATGATCGCCATGGCCCTCGCCTGCCGCCCGAAACTCCTGATCGCCGACGAGCCGACGACGGCGCTCGACGTCACCGTGCAGGCCGAAATCCTCCATCTCCTGCGTGAATTGCAGCGCGAGGAGAACATGGGCGTGCTCTTCATCACCCATGACATGGGCGTGGTGGCCGAAGTGGCCGACCGCACCCTCGTGATGTTCCGCGGCGACATGATCGAGACCGGCCCGACGCCGGAGATTTTTGCCGCGCCGAAGGCGGTCTATACCAGGGCGCTGCTCGCCTCCATCCCGCGCCTCGGCACGATGGGCGATGCCGCGGCCCCCCGCCGCTTCCCGGAAGTCGATCCGGCATCCGGCATGGCCACCGAGGGCCGGGTGACGGAACCGGTCCCGGCGGACGTGGCGCCGATCCTGACGGTGGAAAAACTCTCCGTCCGCTTCGCCCTGCCGCATGGCCAGATCCACGCCGTCGAGGATGTCTCCTTCGATCTTCGGCCGGGCGAGACGCTGTCGCTGGTCGGCGAATCGGGCTGCGGCAAGTCCACCACCGGCCGGGCCATCATGCGCCTTGTCGATCCCAGCGCCGGTTCGGTTGTCATCGGCGGGCAGGATGTGACGAAGGCGGGCACCGGCGCGCTGCGCGCCATGCGCCGCACCTCGCAGATGATTTTCCAGGATCCGTTCGCCTCGCTCAACCCGCGCATCACCATCGGCTCGGCCATTGCCGAACCCATGCTGGCGCATGGCCTGATGGGGCGGCGCGAGGCGAAGGAGCGGGTGGCCGAACTTCTGGAACAGGTGGGCCTCTCGGCGGCGATGGCTGACCGGCATCCGCACGAATTTTCCGGCGGCCAGCGCCAGCGCATCTCGATTGCCCGGGCGCTCGCGCTGGAGCCGACCTTCATCGTCGCCGACGAGGCGGTCTCGGCGCTCGACGTGACGGTGAAGGCGCAGGTTTCCAACCTCTTGCTCGACCTCCAGGAAAAGCACCGCCTCGCCTATCTCTTCATCTCGCACGACATGGCGGTGGTGGAGCGCGTCAGCCATCGCGTCGCCGTGATGTTCCTCGGCGAGATCGTCGAGATCGGCCCGCGCGCGGCGATCTTCGACAATCCGCAGCACGCCTATACGCGCCGCCTCATCTCCGCCGTGCCGATCCCCGATCCCGCCCGGCGCGGCCAGTTGAATCCGCCGCTCAACGAGGAGATCAAGAGCCCGCTGCGCCCGCACGGCTACGTGCCGCCGAAGCGCGCCTACCGTGAGGTGTCGCCGGGGCATTTCGTCCAGGAGGCGGCGGCCTGACGCGTTGCAAAGGATCCTCCCAGCCTGCCCGCCGGTTGCGATAGGCACCGGCGGGCTTTTTTGCGTCCTGCAGGCTGCCCCTCACCCTAACCCTCTCCCCGCAAGCGGGGAGAGGGGACGCGGCCCACGAACCGGAGTGATTAGGAAAAGCGGCGCGGCATATCCCCTTCTCCCCGCCTGCGGGGAGAAGGTGGCCGGCAGGCCGGATGAGGGGCAAAGCACACGCGAAAACCCCGATTTTTCCCGCTCCGCGCGAACCGTTGCGCGGGCGCCCCAGGGCGCATGCCTCGCGCCAGCCAGACCTGCAAATTAACCCTTTGTTAACCATTTCCTCGGTACACCGAAGCAACCGAAAATTAACGAAGATGACTGACGTGTTAACCCAACCACGGCCGATCCGCCTCAAGGGGCGATCCTTCCTCGCGCTTGCGCTGACCCCGGAGCTGCCCTTCGAGGACTGGCTGGTGCGGCTCGACGATCTGGCGGCGCGCTCCGCCGGTTTCTTCCTGCGGCGGCCGGTGGTTCTCGATGTCGACGGGCTCGACATCGAGAAGGCGGAACTTCGCGAACTCGTCGGCCAGCTCAGCGCCCGCAATGTGCGCGTCATGGGCATCGAGGGCGCGCGCTCCTCGCTGCTCGGCGCGGACATGCCGCCGGCCATGACCGACGGCCGCCCCGCGGCCGATATCGAGGAACCGGCGGCGGAAGAGCCGGCGAAGAAGGCCGGCAAGGCTGCGAAGGCCGAGAAGGCAGAGCCCGTCGAGACGGCCGCGGCGCCCGCGAGCCCGCCGCCCGTGCAGGCGGTGCCATCGATGGTCGTTGCGCGGCCGGTCCGCTCGGGCCAGTCCATCTTCTTTCCCGAAGGCGACGTCACCATCGTCGGCTCGGTCGCATCGGGCGCGGAAATCGTCGCCGGCGGCTCGATCCATGTCTACGGCCCGCTGCGCGGCCGGGCGATGGCCGGCACGACGGGCAACGCTTCGGCCCGCATCTTCTGCCGCAAGCTGGAAGCGGAGCTGATCGCCATCGACGGCTATTACAAGACGGCCGAGGACATGGAGCCGGAGTTGCGTGGCAAGCCCGTGCAGATCTGGCTGGAAGGCGAAGCCATCAAGGCGGCAACACTTGGCTGAACCGAAGGCGGTTCATAAAACGGAGAGGTCAATGGGCAAGGTAATCGTGGTCACATCGGGCAAGGGCGGCGTCGGCAAGACGACGTCGTCGGCCGCGCTCGGCGCCGCGCTGGCGCAAAACGGCGAGAAGGTCGTGGTCGTGGATTTCGACGTCGGCCTGCGCAATCTCGATCTCGTCATGGGCGCGGAACGGCGCGTCGTCTATGACCTCGTCAACGTCATCCAGGGCGAGGCCAAGCTGACGCAGGCGCTGATCCGCGACAAGCGCGTCGAGACGCTCTACCTGCTGCCGGCATCCCAGACCCGCGACAAGGACAATCTCACGCCCGAAGGCGTCGAGCAGGTCATCGCCGCCCTGAAGAACGCCTTCGACTGGGTGATATGCGACAGCCCGGCCGGCATCGAGCGCGGCGCGACGCTGGCCATGCGCCACGCCGACGTGGCGATCGTCGTCACCAATCCGGAAGTTTCGTCCGTGCGCGATTCGGACCGCATCATCGGTCTCCTCGATTCCAAGACGCTGAAGGCGGAGAACGGCGAGCGCATCGAAAAGCACCTGCTGCTGACCCGCTACGATGCCGCCCGCGCCGAGCGCGGCGACATGCTGAAAGTCGACGATGTGCTGGAAATCCTCTCGATCCCGCTGCTCGGCATCATCCCCGAAAGCATGGACGTGCTGCGCGCCTCCAATGTCGGCGCCCCGGTGACGCTCGCCGACGGCCGTTCAGCCCCGGCGCTCGCCTATTTCGAAGCGACGCGCCGCCTCAAGGGCGAAAGCCTGCCGGTCACCATTCCCGGCGACAAGCGCTCGTTCCTCGGCAAGATCTTCGGAAGGAAGGCGGCATGAACCTGTTCCGTTTCTTCTCCCGCGCCCAGTCGGCGCCGGCCGCGCGCGAGCGGCTGCAGGTGCTGCTCGCCCATGAGCGGGCCGCCACCGGCGACAGCGATCTCGTCAACAAGCTGCGCGACGAGATCCTGAAGGCGATCTCCAAGCACATGCAGGTGGACGACGAGAAGGTCTCCATCAAGATGGAACGCGGCGCGCAGGTCTCGACGCTCGCCGTCGACATCGAAATCCCCTTCGACGCCGGCAAGAAGGCGGCGTAAGGCCGCCACCGGCAAGGCGAGATGGACGCCCGGCAAAAGCCGGGCGTTCGCCGTTTCAGGCGTCGCTTGCCGAGACGTAGAGCGCGGCGAGCGCCTCGAAGCCGGCCTGGTCTTCCGCCGTGAACCGGCCGGGCGACGGGCTGTCGAGATCGAGAACGCCGAACACCACGCCGTCGCGCACGAGCGGCGTGACGAGCTCGGAGCGCGAGGCCGCGTCGCAGGCGATGTGCCCCGGAAAGGCGTGCACATCCGGCACGAGCTGGCTTTTCCCCTCGGCCACGGCGGCGCCGCAGACGCCCTTGCCGACCGGAATGCGCACGCAGGCGACCTTGCCCTGGAACGGGCCGAGCACCAGCTCCTGCGGGCCTTTGAGGAAATAGAAGCCCGCCCAGTTGAGATCGTCGACCGCATCGTAGATCAGCGCCGAGAGGTTCGCGGCATTGGCGACGGCATCGCGCTCGCCATGCAGCAGCCCCTCGGCCTGGGCGAGCAGCTCGCGATAGAAGGCCGGCTTGTCCGCGGCCTCGATTTTCCCGATCTCATGCATGGTCGTCCTCGTACATCATGGTTTCTCGGAACCGTCGATAGACCCGGACGCTTGACCTGACAAGGATGGCGAAGGAGACCGGCGGCGCCTTCAAGGCAGGCTAGACGCCGACGCGCTGCTTCTTGCGCCCGGCCCGCTGGTCGGCGGCGGCGGCGTTGACCTCCGCGCGGGCGCTCACCTGCGGCACGCCGACATCCCACCAGGCATCGCCTGGGGTCCAGGTAAACGTCCCTCAGCCGGCCTTTTCGCGGCGGCCACTGCCTGGAAATTTTTATTTTATGCTATTTCTTGTTGCAGTGTTTATTGCAACTCACGACGGCAGCGCGCCGTCCACCACCGTCGGATAGGCGAGCAGCCCTTCAGGCAGGGTCCTCCAGCGCCCCGATCGTCGCGGGTCGACGTGCGGCGATCTCCGCGCGGTTCACGACGAGCGCCGGATCGAGCGTGCCCTTGAAGAAATCGAGGATGTTCTGCGCTGCGGCGACTGCCATCCGACGCGCGCAGGCCTCCGTAAGGCCGGCATTGTGCGGGGACATCACAACCCGCTCGTTGGCGAGCAGAGGAGAGTTTGCGCGCGGCGGCTCATCCTCGAACACATCCAGGCCGGCAGCAGCAATGCGCCCGTCGTCGAGCGCCGCAACAAGCGCCGCCTCATCGATAAGCCCGCCGCGCGCCGTGTTGACGAGGATGGCCGACGGCTTCATCACGGCCAGTTCCGCCGCGCCGATGAGGGCCTTGTCGCCGACCTTGGGCACATGGAGCGAAACGACGTCGGCCCGGCGCAGTCCATCCATCAGGTCGTCGACCGGGATGACGCCCGCCGCCGCGATCCCGGCAGCATCCTGGAACTTGTCATAGGCGAGCACCGTCATGCCGAGCGCGCCGGCGATCTGCGCCAACCGCTTGCCGATGCGGCCGAAACCGACGAGAAGCAGCGTGCCGCCGTCGAGCTCGGTGGCGTCCAGGCTGTTCCTGTAGTTCCAGTCGCCCGCACGCATCTTCCTGTCGAAAAGCACCGTGCGCCTGGCAGCGGCAAGCATGAGCATGGCGGCGTGCTCCGCCACGGCCCGGGAATTGACGTCGCCGACCACGGCAAGCGGGATGTGACGGCTATTCAATGCACCGACATCGACGGAATCGTAGCCGACACCATGGCGCGACACGATCCTCAGATTCGGCGCTTCCTCGACATGCCCCGCGGTGAGAGGCTGCGTGCGGATCAGCAGCGCATCGGCGGTGGGAAGGAACGGACGGTAGCTCTCCGCCGAAACCTCCTCGACGTAATCGACCACGACGCCGGGCGCCTGGCGCAGGATGGCCAGCCCGTCAGCGTGGATCTTGCCGGCAACCAGAACCCGCGGCATTCAGTATCCTCCCGTATCGATCTTGTTTGCCGGAACCACCTCCTGCGTCAGCTCACGGAATGTCCGCACGCTCGCCTCAGCGGCGATGTCGATTTCCGGATCCGCCACCAGGCTGCGCCAGTCGTCCGTGGCGCGCCGGAAGCCGAGCGCCGCGCGGGCGGCCGCAAAGCCGAAGACATGCGTCTTGCCCATGAAACCCGACCCGATGAGGCCAAGGCGAAGCGTCTTCTTCATTCTCTCTGTTCCCCGGATGACGGCGCACGGGATTTTCCATAAAATCCATTTCCACAACATTTATTGCATTGTGAACGTTCGGCGCGCGGGCGACGCCCCGGCGCCTGGTCCTGTCAGATCGTGCCGCCGAGCGAGGCCTCCAGCAGCGCCAGCTCCTGCCCGCCCGCCATCATGTCCTGCAGGGCCGCCGCATCCACCGTGCCGCGCTCGGCCGTGCCCAGCGTCTGGCCGCGGTTGAGCACCGTGAACCGGTCACCGACGGCGAGCGCATGGCGCACATTGTGGGTGATGAAGACGACGCCGATGCCCTGCTTGCGCACCCGGTCGATGGTGCTGAGCACGTTCGCCGTCTGGCGCACACCGAGCGCCGAGGTCGGCTCGTCGAGGATCAGCACCTTGGCGCCGAAATAGACCGCGCGCGCGATGGCGACGGTCTGGCGTTCGCCGCCGGAGAGCGTGCCCACCGCCTGGTCCGGCCCGCGCAGGTTGATGCCCATCTTGCGCATCTCGGTGACGGTGATCTCGTCGGCCTTGCCGGTGTCGAAGGTCTTGAACGGCCAGACGCCGCGCTCCGGCTCGCGGCCCATCCAGAAATTGCGGCTGACGCTCATCAGCGGGATCATCGCGAGGTCCTGGTAGACCGTGGCGATGCCCGCCGTCATGGCGTCGCGCGGGCTCTGGAAGAGCGTCGGCACGCCCTCGACGAGCACCTCGCCGCCGCTCGGCTTGTAGACGCCGGACATGATCTTGATGAAGGTCGACTTGCCCGCGCCGTTGTCGCCGAGCAGGCAGTGGCACTCGCCCTGCCGGATGTCGAAGGAGACGCCGGCCAGCGCGATGACATGGCCGAAGTGCTTGGTGATGTTTCTCATCTCCACGATGGCGGACATCAGCGTTCTCCCGTGATGATGCGGCGGATGTAGGTGTTCATGATCACGGCGGTCAGAAGGATGACGCCGAGGAACACCCGGAAGAGCGAGCTTTCCGCATTGGCGAAGAACAGGCCCTGCTGCACCACGCCGAAGATGACCGCCCCGAGCGCCGCGCCGATCACCGAGCCGTAGCCGCCGGTGAGCAGCGCCCCGCCGATGACGACGCAGATGATCGCCTCGAACTCCTTGAGCAGGCCCCGGTCGGCCGCCGCCGAGCCGAACTCCATCACCTGGCAGGTGGCGAAGACACAGGCGCAGAAGGCGGAGAACATGAACATCAGGATCTTCACCCGGTTGACCGGCACGCCGACATAACGCGCGGCGAGCGCATCGCCGCCGGCCGCGAAGATCCAGTTGCCGAACTTGGTGCGGGTGAGCAGCCAATGGCCGAAGACGACGAGCACGATCGCCCAGACGACGAGCATGGGAATGCCGTCGATGACCGGCTGGCCGGCGCGGTTGCCGCGGGTGAAGGTGGCGATCCAGCCCATCTCGCCCATCCAGGTGAAGAGGCCGCCGAGGATCTTGCCGCCGAAGAGCGGCGCCAGCCAGTCGGTGGCCGCCTTTTCCGCGACGCCGCCGATGATCGTCTGGCGGGTGAAGTAGATCGAACTCCAGATCGTCAGCCCGCGCAGGATGTAGAGGAAGGCGAGCGTGACGATGAAGGACGGCAGGCCGGTGCGGATGACGAGCCAGCCGTTCACCCCGCCGAGCAGGATGCAGAAGACGAAGGTCATGACGATGGCGAGCCAGAGCGGCACGCCGATATGGACCGAGAGAATGGCGATCATCACGCCGGAAAAGCCGATCATCGAGCCGGTGGAGAGGTCGAACTCGCCGGCGATCATCAAAAGGCAGGCGCCGACCGCGATGACCATGAACTGGGCCGACACCACCGTCCAGTTCATCACGCCCTCGGCGGCGAACATGCCGCTGTCGCCGGCGACCACCGCAAAGAGCAGGAAGACCAGGATGGTGCCGCAGATGCCGCCGAGCTCGGGGCGGATCAGCGCGCGCCGGAGCGGCGAGACGGGCTTGATGCGCTCGTCCTTCAGCGCGTCTGGAATGACGTCCGTCATGAATGCATTCTCCTCCCTCGAAAGATCGGGCCTCGAAAGACCGGGGCGCGGACGGCTGCCCGCCCGCGCCCGCGAAAACCGTCAGGTCAACGGTACTGGCCCGCCAGGGACTCGACCAGCGCGATATTGTCCTTCGTCACGAAGCCCGGGCCGGTGAAGATGGAATTGGCCGGGGCGACGCCGTAGCGCACATAGCTCGTCAGCACCTGGATCGGGATCGAGCCCTGCAGGAACGGCTGCTGGTCGATCGCGAAGTTGATCGTGCCGTCCTTGATGGCGGCGGAGATTTCCGCCGAGAGGTCGAAGGTGCCGAAATAGATGTCGCCGTCGAGGCCCATGTCCTTGACCGCGCGGATCGAGGGTTCGGCCGAGTTGGGGCCGAGCGTCAGGATGGCGCCGGTATCGGGATTGGCGGTGAGATAGGCCTTCACCTTGTTCTGCACTTCCGACGGGTCGATGCCGGAATCGACCATCTGGTTGCCAAGCTCGACGCCGATGCCTTCCGCGAAACCCTGGCAACGCTGTACCGAGGCGGGGTTGGTGATGTAGTGGTTGACGCACAGGAAGCTCTTGATGCCGGCCTCCTTCGCGCGCTTGCCGGCGCCGAGGCCCGCTTCATATTCCGGTTGGCCGACATGCATCAGCGCGCCGAGCTTCTCGCTCTCCTCCACCGTGCCGGAGTTGACGGTGACGACCGGAATGCCCTTGGCGACGGCATCCTTGATCGGCCCTTCCAGCACGTTGAAATCGGCGATGGTGACGATGATGCCGTCGACGCCGGCGGCCGAGCTCTGCTGGACGATGCGCGCCATGTCGGCAAGGTCGCCGGTCGGCGGGTTGCGGTACTCGGTCGTCACGCCCATCTGCTCGTTCGTCACCTTGATCGCGTTCTTGATGACGTTGAACCAGCTGTCGCTGTCCGGGCCGTGGCTGATCCAGACGAATTTCTCGCCATCCGCATGGGCAGCACCGGAAAGCGCCGTCGTCGCCAGCAGCGCACCGAGGGCCAGGGATTGCAGGATTTTCTTCATGCTTAACTTCCTCCCGAAGTTGGCTTCCTGTTCGCTCCCCGCCCGAAGCCTTTGCGGGTAACTTCCTGCGTCAGGCCGCGCGCTTGGCGCCCTGCGCGACAAGGGCCGCGTCGAGGCGCGCCTGGTCCCAGCCCTCCTCGACGGCCCGGGCGACGAGATCCTGCTGGCTTTCCGGCGCAAGGCCGCCAAGCGGCGGATCGGTGTCGAGATTGGTCGGGAACGGATAACCGTCCGCCGTCGCGGCGATCACCGCCCGCCGCCCGGCCGGCGACAGCGCCGCCAGATGCGGATAGACCGCGCGGACCATCGCGGTGCGGTCGAGGCTTTCCATGTGGCGGGCGAAGGCCGAGGCCGTCTGGATGAGGTTGACCATGCGCACGACATCCGCCGTGCGGTTCTCGCCGGCCGCGTGGAACAGCGCGGGGGAGAAGAAGATCGCGTCGCCCTTTTCCAAGGGAAGCTGGACATGGTTCTCCTCGAAATAATCCCGGAACTCCGGCCGCGTGGCGGCGACATAGCCCGGCAGGTAGCGCTGCGAATGGGGCAGGAGCTTCGTCGTGCCGCTTTCCACCGGCATGTCGCAATGCGCGACGCCGCCCTGCAGGATGAGCGTCGGGCCGGTTGCGTGGATATGGCTCGGATATTGCGCCATCTGCTCGGGCTTCATGAAGCCGAGGTGATAGTCGCGGTGCGGCGCCTGCGCCTTGCCGCCGGGGCGGACCTGGTTGACCTGGGTGGCGATCTGGTAGCCCGGGCCGAGCCAGGCGCGGCAGGCGATGTCGATCACCGGATTGGCCATGTAGCGGGCATAGACGGCGGGATCGCGCAGGCAGAGCTTCTGCAGCGAGTTCCAGATGCGGTCGTTGGCGCCTGCCTTGGCGAAATGGTCGCCCGCCGCCGTGCCCGCCGCCCGCTCGTCGGCGATGATCGCGCGGAAGACCTCGCTTGCCGCGTCGATGGCGCCGGGATCGGTGAAGGCGCGCTTGACGACGAAGACCCCCGGCCCCTCCCCGATGACCGAGGCCCATTCCGGGCCGATGCCGTCATCGACCGATGCGCCGTCATAGATGGGGATGTTCTTCTCGATGGCGATCGCCGTCGGGCACATCGCCATGGTCGTCTCGGTCTCCACCTGGCGCCGGAATTGCGCAAGGTCGATCGCCGTTGCAATATCGTTCATCGAAATCCTCCTGTCCGATGCCTGAAAGCCGGCCCGGCGGCAGCCGCCGTCGCTCTCACCCCGCCCCTCCCCGGGCACGGCGAACCGCAAGCGCAGATCAAAAATTGCAGCCATAAATTGGATGCAATATTAATTGTGAAATTTCACCGGTGTCAATACGGCTGGCCCGGTTCGTTGCAAAGACATCCGCAGCCGCCGGCAATCGAAAGGCCACCGCCATTGCGGCCGAACAGCCGGGGAAGATCGAGGTTTTCGCAAGGGGGGACACGGTTTGCGTTTCCAGCTGGCGAGATCGGTGGGGACCACCTCCTCCCCGCGGGGGAGAAGGGAGGAGCGGCATTGTCGCACTCCACATGCAGCTGCCCTGCTCCCGGCCGGATAGATCGGACCTTCGCCGGTGCCTCCGGCGCGCATCTCTGCGGCCGGCCGAAGATCACATATCAGGACAGACCGTCCCTCGCCGTGCTCTTTCAGGCGAGGGTCCGTGCGGCCCGACCTCTCCCAGACATCACATATTCGGATAGACCGGCCCTTCGCCGCCCTGCGGAGGCACCCAGTTGATGTTCTGGTTGGGGTCCTTGATGTCGCAGGTCTTGCAGTGCACGCAGTTCTGCGCGTTGATGACGAAGACTTGCCTGCCGTCCTTCTCCACCCACTCGTAGACCCCGGCGGGACAGTAGCGGGTGGACGGACCGGCATAGACGTCGAGCTCCGAGGTCTTCTGCAGCTCCGGGTTCTTCAGCTGGAGGTGGATCGGCTGGTCCTCCTCGTGGTTGGTGTTCGACAGGAACACCGAGGAGAGACGGTCGAAGGTGAGGACGCCATCCGGCTTGGGATAGTCGATGCGGCTGTGCTTGGCCGCCGGCTCCAGGCTCTGCGCGTCCGTCTTGCCGTGCTTCAGCGTGCCGAAGAAGGAGAAGCCCAACAGCGTGTTCGTCCACATGTCGAGGCCACCGAGCGCCACGCCCACCGCCGTGCCGAACTTCGACCACAGCGGCTTGACGTTCCTGACCTTCTTCAGGTCCGAGCCGATGGCGCTGTCGCGCCAGCCCTGCTCGATCTCGATCGGCTCGTCATTGGCGCGGCCCGCCGCAATCGCATCCGCCAGCTTCTCCGCCGCAAGGATGCCCGAGAGCACCGCATTGTGGCTGCCCTTGATGCGCGGCACGTTGACGAAGCCGGCCGAGCAGCCGATCAGCGCGCCGCCCGGGAACGACAGCTTCGGCACCGACTGGTAGCCGCCCTCGGTGATGGCGCGCGCGCCATAGGACAGCCGCTTGCCGCCCTCGAAGGTGCCGCGGATGGCCGGATGCGTCTTGAAGCGCTGGAATTCCTCGAAGGGGAAGAGGTACGGGTTCTTGTAGTTGAGGTGCACGACGAAGCCGACGGCGACGAGGTTGTCTTCCAGGTGATAGAGGAACGAGCCGCCACCGGTCTTCATGCCGAGCGGCCAGCCGAAGGAGTGCTGGACGAGGCCGGGCCTGTGGTTCTCGGGCCTCACCTGCCAGAGTTCCTTGAGGCCGATGCCGTATTTTTGGGGTTCGCGGCCCTCGTCCAGCCTGAACTTCGCGATGAGCTGCTTGGCCAGCGAGCCGCGCACGCCTTCGGAGATCAGCGTGTACTTGCCGAGCAGCGCCATGCCGCGGGTGTAGTTCGGGCCGGGCTCGCCGCTCCGCTCGATGCCCATGTCGCCGGTGGCGACGCCGATGACGGCGCCCTCGTCGTTGTAGAGCACTTCGGTTGCGGCAAAGCCGGGATAGATCTCGACGCCGAGTTCTTCCGCCTTGGTCGCGAGCCACCGACAGACATTGCCGAGCGAGACGATGTAGTTGCCGTGGTTGTTCATCAGCGGCGGCATGGCGAAGTTCGGCAGGCGCACCGAGCCGGCCGGGCCGAGCAAGAGGAAATGATCGTCCGTCACCTCGGTCTTGAAGGGATGGTCGGCGTCCTCGCGCCAGTCGGGCAGGAGGCGATCGATACCGATGGGATCGACCACCGCGCCCGACAGGATATGGGCGCCGACTTCCGCGCCCTTCTCCAGCACGACGACGGTCAGGTCCGGGTTCACCTGCTTCAGCCGGATCGCTGCCGACAGGCCCGCCGGACCCGCGCCGACGATCACCACGTCGAATTCCATGCTCTCGCGTTCGGGGAGTTCCTCCATCGACGCCATGCTGGTCAAAGCGCCTTTTCGAGTTCCGGGAGGGCGTCGAAGAGGTCTGCGACGAGGCCGTAGTCGGCGACCTGGAAGATCGGCGCCTCCTCGTCCTTGTTGATCGCGACGATCACCTTCGAGTCCTTCATGCCGGCAAGGTGCTGGATCGCGCCCGAGATGCCGCAGGCGATGTAGAGTTGCGGGGCGACGACCTTGCCCGTCTGCCCGACCTGCCAGTCGTTGGGGGCGTAGCCCGCATCGACGGCAGCGCGGGACGCACCGACGGCGGCACCGAGCTTGTCGGCGACGGGAAGGATGACTTCCTGGAACTTCTCCGACGAGCCGAGCGCACGGCCGCCCGAGATGATGATCTTCGCAGACGTCAGCTCCGGACGATCGGAGGACGACAGCGCGTCCTGGACGTGGGTCGACAGGCCCGGATCGGCAGCGGCCGGAACGGTCTCGACCGAGGCGCTGCCGCCTTCGCCGGCTGCGGCGAAGGAGGCCGTGCGCACGGTGATCACCTTCCTGGCGTCGGTGGACTGCACCGTCTGGATGGCATTGCCGGCATAGATCGGACGCTTGAACGTGTCGGGGCTGACGACCTCGACGATTTCCGAGACCTGCGCCACGTCGAGAAGGGCGGCGACGCGCGGCAGCACGTTCTTGCCGACAGAGGTAGCGGCCGAGACAATCGCATCGTAGTTGCCCGAAAGCGAGACGATGAGGGCGGCCAGCGGCTCGGCCAGGTTGTTGGCAAGGCTGGCGTCGTCGGCGACGAGCACCTTGGATACGCCCGACAGCTTTGCCGCCTGTTCGGCCGCAGCCTTGGCATTGCTGCCGGCGACGAGCACATGCACATCGGAACCGATCTTGGAGGCTGCCGTCAGCGCTTTTGCCGTCTGGTCGGAAAGGTGTGCGTTGTCGTGATCTGCCAGAAGAAGAATGGCCATGGTTTAGTTCTCCCTTTCCGTTCTCAGAGCACGCCGGCTTCGGTCTTGAGCTTCTCGACCAGCTCGGCGACCGACTTGACCTTGACGCCAGCCTTGCGGCCGGACGGCTCCTCGGTCTTCAGCACTTTCAGGCGCGGGGCGGTATCGACGCCGAAGTCGGAAGGCGTCTTCTTGTCGAGCGGCTTCTTCTTCGCCTTCATGATGTTCGGCAGCGAGGCGTAGCGCGGCTCGTTGAGGCGAAGGTCCGTCGTGACGACGGCCGGAAGCTTCACGTCGATCGTCTGGAGACCGCCGTCGACTTCGCGGGTGACCTGGGCCGAACCGTTACCGATCTCGACCTTGGAGGCGAAGGTCGCCTGCGCCCAGCCGAGAAGGGCCGAGAGCATCTGGCCGGTCTGGTTGCTGTCGTCGTCGATCGCCTGCTTGCCGACGATGACGAGGCCGGGCTGCTCGGCCTCGGCGACGCCCTTGAGGATCTTGGCGACGGCGAGCGGCTCGACGGCATCGTCCGTCTCGACCAGCACGGCGCGGTCGGCGCCCATGGCGAGCGCGGTGCGCAGCGTTTCCTCGGCCTTGGCCGGGCCGATGGAGACGACGACGACCTCCTCGGCCTTGCCGGCTTCCTTCAGGCGCAGCGCCTCTTCCACGGAGATTTCGTCGAACGGGTTCATCGACATCTTCACGTTGGCAAGCTCGACGCCCGAGCCGTCCGCCTTCACGCGGATCTTAACGTTGTAGTCTACGACCCGCTTTACAGGGACCAGGATCTTCATGGCATTCTCCTCAATTGTCAGCAGAGTGTGCGGAAACGCTCGACCATCACATCGAGAACCGCGCCGGGATCCCGCTTCCACCAGTTGTTCGCCGAGAAGATCTCGACCTCGCAGGGGCCGGCATAGCCCGCACCCTCGACGCCGGCACGGATCGCCTTGAGATCGGCAACGCCATCGCCCATCATGCCGCGATCCAGCAGCACGTCGGTCGTATCGGCGAGCCAGTCGCAGAGGTGGTAGCCGAAAATCCGCTCCGGCCCGGCGCGTTGCATCTGGACATCGATCCCCCTGTCCCACCAGACATGATAGACGTCGACCGCGACGCCCAGGCTCGGCGCACCGACCGCATCGCAGATATCGAGGGCGTCCCGCAGCGTCACCAGGCACGAGCGGTTGCCGGCATAGACCGGGTTCAGCGGCTCGAGCGCCAGCCGGACGTTGCGTTGGGCCGCGTAGGGCGCGATCTCGCCGACGCGGTCGGTGACGATCTTCAGGCTCTCGGCCGTGCCTTTCGTGCCGGGATGCACGCCGCCGACCACGATCGTCAGCACGGCAGCGCCAAGGCCCGCCGCCATGTCGATGGAGGCCTTCGCACCGTCGATGACCGCCTGCCGGTCCGTCGCCTCGGCGCCGACGAGAAACGGCGTCCGGCAGAGCCCCGCGACGGACAGCCCGGCCGCCCGCACCCGCTCGCCGATTTCCACCGCCCGCGAACCGATTTCGCGGCGCCAGAAGACAATCGAGCCGAAGCCGCGCGCTGCACAGGCGTCGATCACGCGCTCCGGCGACCAGCCCGCGCCGTGGCCGTCCAGGTTGTGGCCCAGGCTCGCGGTGTTGAGCGCGAGCGCCGAATGATCCGTCGAGAAGTCGCGCATCGTCATGCACCGTAAAGGGCGAGCAGCTTCTTCATGCGCTCGACCGCAAGCTCCGGATCGCGCAGCAGGCCGCACTGGTCGGCCAGGCGGAAGACCTCGACGAAATAGGGCAGCGGCCGCATGGCCTGGGCGCCGTTCAGCATCACGAAATGATCCTGGAAACCGTTCAGCCAGGCGAGGAAGACGACGCCCGTCTTGTAGTATTGCGTGGGCGCGCGGAAGATCAGGCGGGCGAGCGGCACGGTCGGGTCGAGCGCGGCGCGGAAGCCGGCGTGATCGCCCTCGCCCAGCCGCTCCACCGCATAGGCCGCCGCCGGCGCCAGCGGGTCGAAGATACCGAGCAGCGCATGAGAGAAGCCTTCGCTGTCGCCTTCGATGAGTTCGGGATAGTTGAAGTCGTCGCCCGTGTACATTTTCACGCCGGCCGGCAGGCGGCGGCGCATGACGATTTCCTTCTCCTCGTCGAGGAGGGAGATCTTGATGCCATCGACCTTGGCCGCGTTCGCTTCGATGACGGCAAGCGCCGTCTGCATGGCGGGATCGAAACCGGCGCTCCCCCAATAGCCGGCGAGCTGCGGGTCGAACATGTCGCCGAGCCAGTGCAGGATCACCGGCTCATCGCAGGCGGAAAGCACGTCCGAATAGATCCTGACGTAATCTTCCGGCCCCTTGGCGACACGCACCAGCGCGCGCGAAGCCATGAGGATGAGGCGGCCACCGACCGTCTGGATCGCTTCGGCCTGTTCGAGATAGGCCCGGCGGACGTCGTCGACGCTGCGGGCGTCGGCGGGATCGAGATGATCCGTGCCGCAGCCATTGGCGACCAGCGCATCCGGAAGTTCCTCGCGCGTGCGGCGGATCAGCTCCAGCGCGCCCGGCCAGTCGAGGCCCATGCCGCGCTGGGCCGTGTCCATCGCCTCGGCGATGCCGAGGCCGAGGCCGGCGAGATAGCGGCGAAACTCCATCGTCTTCGCCCAATCGACCGTGGCGCGGCCCGAAGGATCATTCGCCGTGAAGGGATCGGCGACGACGTGCGCGGCCGAATAGACAACACGCGCCGGATTCTTTCCCAGAGCCGCAGCCGCGATCGGTGTTCCGGAAAGGGCGTAATCGGTGAAACGGCCGGTGGTATCGGGAAGAGCGATTTTCATGGAAGGAAACCTCAGAAGCGCGGGACGAGCATGCCGGCATCGGCCGGGATCGACAGTCCGGTTGTGTAGGGAAGCCGGCCCGTCGCAAGCGACGCCACCAGCGTGCCGACCTCATCGGGCTCACCGACGCGCGGGAAGAGCGTGAGCCCCTGGGCGGCCCGTTCGCGATAGGCCGCGATGACAGGCGCGGTCATCTCGGTGGCGATCAGGCCCGGCTGCACGTCGTAGACGGCGATGTTCTCGCGCCCGAGGCGGACGGCGAGCGTCTTGGAGACCATGGCGGCAGCGGCCTTCGAGGCGCAATATTCCGCGCGCTGCTCCGCCACCGCGACGGCATTCGACGAGGTGACGTTGACGATCGAATGAAAGAGCGGCGCCCGGCTGCGCGCAAGAAGACGACGCGCGAAGGCCTGGCTCAGGAAGAACATCGCCTTGGCGTTGACGGCAAAGCAGCGATCCCAGCTCTCTTCCGAAACGTCCAGCATGTCGCCGCGCTTCAGAACGCCGACGCCCGCATTGTTGACCAATGTGGTGAGCGGCCCGAGCGCCTGCTCGACCGCATCGAGCGCCGCAGCGTGACCCGCAACCGCTGCGACATCGAACGGAGCGGCCGCGACCGGCACGCCGTGCGCGGCGATGCGCTCGACGGCCGCGGCAAGTTCGGCATCGTCCGCCGGCCCGTTGACGGCGACCGCGAAACCCTCGCGCGCCAAGGCCTCGGCGACGGCAAGCCCGATGCCGCGCGAAGAGCCGGTCACAAGCGCGACCGGCCGGGCGGATGCGGCGCTCATGCCCGCGCCCCCTTCTTCAGAAGCTCGCGCGCGATGATCATGCGCTGGATCTGGTTCGTGCCCTCGTAGATCTGCGTGATCTTCGCATCGCGGTAGAGCCGCTCCACCTCGAAGCCGCGGATATAGCCGGAGCCGCCAAAGACCTGCACGGCATCGGCCGTGCGCTGCACGGCCATGTCGCCGGCAAAACATTTGGCGATGGAGCAGGCTTTCGTCGCATCCGCCCCGCTATCGATCTTCGAGGCGGCGGAGTGGACGAGCAGGCGCGCGGCCTCGATGTCCTTCGCCATGTCGGCGAGCAGCCATTGCACGCCCTGGAAATCGGATATCGCCTTGCCGAACTGTTTTCGCGTGCCGGCATAATCGAGCGCAGCTTCGAGGCCGGCCTGGGCGATGCCGACGGCCAGCGAGGCGATGCCGACGCGGCCCTTGTCGAGCACGCACATCATCATGTGGAAGCCGCGTCCTTCGGCGCCGAGCAGGGCATCGGCGGACAGGCGCACATCGGTGAAGTTCAGCGCGCCGACCTGGCTGGCGCGCTGGCCCATCTTGTGTTCCTTCGGCCCCTTCTCGACACCATCGGCATGCAGGTCGACGATGAAGATGGACATGCCGCGATTGCCGGCGTCCTTGTCGGTGCGCGCCAGCACGAAGCCGTAATCGGCGACCGGCGCATTGTGGATCCAGATCTTGCCGCCGTTGAGCCGCCAGCCATCGCCGTCCCGCTCGGCCGTGGTGCGGATGCCCGAAACATCGGTGCCCGCCTCCGGCTCGGTGATGCAATAGGCGACCTTCGCGCGCATGCCGAGGATTTCCGGCAGCATGGCCTTTTGATTTTCCGTGCCGTGGCGCACCAGCAGGGTCGAGATGAGCTCGACGAGGCCGCACTGGTCGGCGACGGAGGCGTAACCCCGGCTCAGTTCCTCCATGACGAGCGCATAGGTCAGCGTATCGAAACCCGGCCCGCCGAGCGCTTCCGGCACGCCGATGCCGAAGAGACCGAGCTTGGCCATTTCGTCGTAAAGCGCGGCCGGGAAGCGCTCCTCGCGGTCCAGCTCCTCGGCCATCGGCCGGATCACTTCGTCGGCGAACGTGCGCGCCATCTCGCGCACCTGCTCCTGCGTTTCGGTGAGATACATCCGCATCCTCCAATCTAGTAACTATCTAGTTACATACATTTGAAGCTGATCTTCCGTCAAGATGGAAAAACCTCCGCACGACGAGGAAGCCGCTTGCACAGGGGTTCAACGCATGCATATTATTCACTATCTGGTTACTTATGGAGGAGAACCATGCATCCTGGAGAAAAGCGGAAATTCGGCCGGACGGATCTGGAGGTGACGGCCTTCGGTTTCGGGACCGCCCCGCTCGGCAATATCTTCCGCGAGATCGACGAGGCGACGTCGGAAGCGATGTTCGCGCGCGCCTGGGAGGCCGGTGTGCGCTTCTTCGACAGCGCACCCATGTATGGGCATGGGCTCGCCGAGCTTCGCACCGGCCATGCCCTGCGCTGGAAGAAGCGGGACGACTTCATCCTCGCTTCCAAGGTCGGCCGCCTGCTGCGCCCGGCCAGGCGCGAGAGCATCGATTTCGCGCCCTGGACGAATGCCGCCCCCTTCACCCTGCATTTCGACTACAGCTATGACGGCACGATGCGCGCCTTCGAGGACAGCCTGCAAAGGCTGGGGCTGGAGCGCATGGACATGTGCTTCATCCACGATATCGACGTCTTCACGCGCGGAAGCGAGCAGCCGGAGGTGTTCGAACAGGCGATGGACGGCGCCTGGCGGGCACTGGAGCGGCTGCGGTCGGAAAAGGTCGTGACGGCGATCGGCGTCGGGGTGAATGAATGGCAGGTCTGCCACGAGGCCTTGCTGCGCCACGATTTCGACGGATTCCTGCTCGCCGGTCGCTATACGCTCCTCGAACAGGAGGCGCTCGACAGTTTCCTTCCGCTCTGCGCGACACGCGGCGCGGCGGTCGTCGTGGGCGGCGGCTTCAATTCGGGCATCCTCGCCACCGGCGCGGTGGAGGGTGCGAAGTACAATTACGCGCCGGCCCCGCGCGATGTGATGGAAAAGGTCGCGAAGATCGAGGCCGTCTGTGCCGACCATGGCGTGCCGCTTGCCGCCGCGGCCCTGCAATTCGTCGTCGCCCATCCCGCCGTCCCGTCCTTCATGGCGGGCACGCGCACGATCGAACAGCTCGACCAGAACCTTGTCTGGTTCTCCCATCCGATCCCGGCCGATTTCTGGGCGGACCTCAAGAAGAAGGGCTTGCTGCGCGAGGACGCGCCCGTTCCGGCCTGAAGCCCGGTCTGCCCGCGCTGCAAAAAGCGGCGCGGGGACTACCGAATCAGAATTGCCCGGAAATCGTTGACATTGGTCCCGGTCGGGCCGGGCACGAACAGGTCTCCCAGACGGTGGAAGGCTGTCCAGGCATCGTTGCCGGCAAGCAGGGCGGCCGGGTCGGCACCCATTCCACGCAAACGCTGCATGCTGGCGCCGTCGGTAAAGGCGCCCGCATTGTCCTCGGAACCGTCGATGCCGTCCGTATCGGCGGCGAGCGCGGCGAACGGGACGCCCTCGCCGGCAAGCGCGAGCGACAACAGGAATTCCGTATTGCGGCCGCCCTTGCCCTGCCCCCGGATCGTCACCGTCGTTTCGCCGCCCGACAGGATGACGACCGGGCGCGCGAACGGGCGGCCACGGCCGGCGACTTCGCGGGCGATGGCCGCATGCACGCGCGCGACGTCCCGCGCCTCGCCCTCGATGCTATCGGACAGGATGACCGCCGGCACGCCGCGCGCTTCCGCCCGCGCGGCGGCGGCCTCCAGGGAGAGACGCGCCGAAGCGACGACGTGAACCGCATGGGCGGCAAAGACCGGATCGTCTGGGGACGGCGGCTGCCCCTCCTCTCCGGCAAGCCAGGTTTCCACCGCCTCCGGCAGCCTGATGCCCCAGGTCTTGACCAGCGCCCGCGCCTCCACGCGATCGGCGGCGTCCGGTATGGTCGGCCCACTGGCGACCTGCGCCGGATCGTCGCCCGGCACGTCGGAGACGACCAGCGTCACGACCTTCGCCGGATGGCAGGCCGCGGCAAGCCGGCCGCCCTTGATGCCGGAGACCTGCTTGCGGATCGCATTCATGACGGAGATCGGCGCGCCGCTGGCAAGAAGCGCGCTGTTCATCGCCGCCTCGTCCGCCAGCGTGAGAGGCCCGGGCGGACAGGGAAGCAACGCCGATCCGCCGCCGCAGATCAGGGCGACCACAAGGTCGTCTTCACCGAGGCCTTCCACCGCCTCGAAAAGCGCGCGCGAGGCCTGCAGCCCTGCCGCATCCGGCACGGGATGGGCGGCTTCGAGTACGCGGATGCGCTGGCAGGGGGCGGCGTAACCGTAGCGCGTCACCACCACGCCTTCGAGCGGCCCGTCCCACAACCTTTCGAAGGCCGCCGCGAGCTGCGCCACGCCCTTGCCCGCGCCGATGACGACGGTGCGCCCGCGCGGCCGGGCTGGAAGACGGGCACGGAGCGCCGCCTCCGGATCGGCGGCCTCGACCGCCGCACCGAAGAGTTCGGCAAGGAATTCTTTGTCGCCTGGTTTCATGACCTGTGTCCCACGGGTCGAATGTATTGCCGATGTTCCAGAGCATTTCCGCTTTTCTCCAAATCGCGAAAACGCTCTATCTCCTTGTTTTTCCGCATTTCCGGACGCAAAATCGCTTCGCACTTCTGCTGGAAATGCTCTATTGTCCGAATCGGGCCGGGCGCTTCTGCCGATAGGCTGCAAGGCCCTCCGCCAGATCGGCTGAGGAGGCAGCGACGGCGCCGGCCAGAGCCTCGACCACCCGCTCGCTCTCCTCGCCCTCGGCGGCGTTGACCAGCATCTTGGTGAGTTCCGTCGCACGGGTAGACCGCTGCAACACGCGCGCCGCGGCAATCTGCGCGGCCGCCGCGCCCTCTCCCGTCGCCACGACCCGGTCCACCAGCCCGAGCGCCAGCGCGTCCCCGGCGGAAAACATCTCGCCGAACAGCGCCATGCGGCGGACAAGACCCGCACCGAACCGCCGCGCGGCCCGCTGCGTGCCCGACCAGCCGGGAATGATGCCGAGGCCGGGCTCCGGCTGGCCGATCTTCACATGCGCCTCGGCGATGCGCAGGTCCGCGCAGGCGGCAAGCTCCAGCCCGCCGCCGAGCGCATGCCCGTTCAGCACCGCGATCAGCGGCACGGTGAGGCGCGCCAGCGCATCGAAGGCATCGTGCCCATCGCGCAGCCAGCGGCGGGAGAACGTCTCGGCGTCGAGGCTGCTCCAGGCCTCGATATCCCCGCCCGCGCAAAAGGATTTTTGCCCCTCGCCCGTCAGGATGGCGACGCGGGCATCCGAACGTTCGATGGTGCGACAGGCCTGCAACAGCGCATCGACCATGTCCGCGTCGATCGCGTTCAGCTTTTCCGGGCGGCGAAGGGTCAGCCGCGCGATGCGGTCCGCGATGACGAGTTCGATGCGCGGATCGCTCACAGGCTGAGCCCCATGGTCTCGGCCCGGAACAGCGCATCGTCCATGACCTTGAGCCCCTTCGAGACCCGCAGCGGCGTTGCCGCCTGGTCGAGAATATCGCGCTGGAGGTCGAGGCCGGGGGCGATTTCGGTGACGACAAGCCCGTCCGCATCGAGCCGGATCACGCAGCGCTCGGTGACATAGGTGATGTCCTGTCCCTGCGCCTGGGCGCGCTTGCCGGAGAAACTGACCTGGTCGACCTTTTGCACGAACTTGGCGATGCGGCCCTCCTTGTCGATCACCAGGCGCCCATCCTCGACATGCATCTTCGCCCCCGCATTGAAATTGCCGGAGAAGACGATCTTTTTCGCCCGGGCGGTGATGTCGACAAAGCCGCCGGCGCCGGCGGTGCGGTGCGGCGTTGCGGCAAGACGGCTGACATTGACCGAGCCTTCGGCGTCGATTTCGAGGAAGGACAGCAGCGAGCAATCGAAGGCGCCCGCCTGGAAATAACAGAACTGGTGCGGCGAGGCGACGAAGGCTTCCGCATTGGAAGCACAGCCGAACTTGAAATCGAGCAGCGGCACGCCGCCGACGGCGCCCTGCTCGATCACCCAGGTCACCTTGCCATGAAGCCCTTCCTCGATGAGGATGCGCGGCACATTGGCCGAAATGCCGAAGCCGATATTGACCGCCCAGTCCGCCTTGAGTTCCTGCGCCACGCGACGGGCGATGACCTTGCCAACATCCAGCCCCGGCAGGCGGAACGTTTCGAGCGGCCGGAAAAGCTCGCCCGATATCGCCGGATCATAGGGCGTCGCGGTCGTCTGCAACTGGTCGGGCGCCTCCACGATGACATCGACGAGGATGCCGGGCACCCGCACATCATGCGGCCGCAGCGTGCCGCTCGCCGCCACGCGCTTGACCTGCGCGATGACGAGGCCGCCGGAATTGCGCGCGGCGAGCGCCATCTCCATCGCGCCGAGCGTCGCGCCCTCCTGCTCGAAGGTAAGGTTGCCCTTCTCGTCGGCGGTCGTCGCCCGGATGATCGCCACGTCGGGGCGGATGGCCGGGAAATGCAGCCACTCCTCCCCCTCGAAGGAAACGCGCTTGACGAGCGGCGCGGCGCGCGCGCTGGCATTCATGGCGCAGCCGTCCTCAACGGGATCGACGAAGGTCTCCATGCCGACCTGGGTCAGCACGCCCGGGCGCTTGGCGGCCCCCTCGCGCAGCATGTCGAAGACGATGCCTGACGGCACGTTCCAGGCGGCAAGCTCTTCCTTCAAAATCATCTGCCAGACGAGCGGCGGTTCGGCATTGCTCGGCCCGGAGGGATAGGAGCCGCCGATGATCTTCACCAGCATGCCGGGCTTGGCGATGTGATCGACGCCTTTGGTGCCGAAGAAATCGCCGGCCGCGATGGGGTGGACAGAGGTGAGCCCGCGCGGATAACCCTCGCGATCGAAACGCTCGCCGAGCGCCTTCAGCACGGCATCGGGGCAGCACAGGCCCGAGGAAGAATTGACGGCGACCACCGCCCCATCCCTGACGAGCCGGGCCGCCTCCTCCGCGGTCTTCACCTTCTTCATCGCCGAAACCTCCGTTCTCCATTGCATTAAGTAACTAACTAGTTATACATTAATTGCGGAAAGATCAATCCGCCGCCCGCGATTTTCCATCGCGCCGGCAGCCAAGGAGGAGGCATGAACATCTATTTCCAGAAGAGCTTTCAGCGGGGTTTCGGCACCTTTCCATTGAAGGGTGACGATCTCAGGAACGCCATCGACGCCGCCATTGCCGCCGGCTACCGGGCTTTCGATACGGCGCAGATGTACGGCAACGAGGCTGAAACCGGCGCAGCGCTGGCCGCCTGCGGCGTCGCGCGTGAAAAGCTCTGCATCACGACGAAGGTGCATCCGGACAACTACACCGAAGCGGCCTTTCTCCCCTCGGTCGTGGCCAGCCTGAAGGCCTTGCAGATCGATCGCGTCGACGTGCTTCTGCTCCACTGGCCGCCGGCGGATGGCGACGTCGCCCCCTCCCTCCGCCTGCTGCAATCCGCCAGGGAGGCGGGCCTTGCGGGCGCCATCGGCGTCTCGAACTACACGGCACGCATGATGCATGTGGCCCGCGCCACCGTCGATGGGCCGCTCGTCACCAACCAGGTGGAATTCCACCCGCTGCTCGATCAGCGGAAACTGCTCGCGGCAGCCACGGAGACGGGCATTCCGCTGTCATCCTACGCCTCGGTGGCCCGCGGCGAAGTGTTCAAGCACGGCCTCTTCGCCGAGATAGGCACGGCTTACGGCAAGTCCGCCGCGCAGGTCGTGCTGCGCTGGATTCTCCAGAAGGGCGTGCCGCTCAACACCATGTCGACGAAGCCGGAAAATATCCGGGCGAATTTCGAGATCATGGATTTCACGCTGTCGTCCATCGACATGGACCGCATCGATGCCCTGACGGCGACCGGTCACCGCATCGTCAAGACCGGGCTTTTGCCCTGGGTTCCCGAATGGGATTGACGCAAAAGGGCGGCCGCAAGGCCGCCCTTCCTGCCTGCGATGGATCAGGCATTGCCGCGGATCATGTCCGCGGCCTTTTCGCCGATCATGATCGTCGCCGCATTGGTGTTGGAGCCGACAAGGCTCGGCATGGCGGAACTGTCGCAGATGCGGATGCCGTCGAGGCCGTGCACGCGCAACTGCGGATCGACCACCGCCATCTCGTCCCGTCCCATCTTGCAGGTGCAGGTGGGGTGGTAGGAGGTGCGGCCGTACTGGCGGGTGTAGGCGACATAGTCGTCCTGCGTGCGCACATTCCTGCCAGGGAAATGCAGCGTCTTGATGTATTTTTGCAGCGATGGCTGAGCAAAGATCTCCTGGCTGATTTTCACGCCCTCGACCGAGATTTTCACATCCTCCGGATCGGCCAGGAAATTCGGGTCGATGACCGGCAGGGCGCGCGGATCGGCCGAGCGCAGGCTCACCGTTCCACGGGATTTCGGCCGCAGCGTATAGGAATTGAGCGTGATGCCGGAGGAGCCCTTCGGCACGCCGGGAACGCCCGCTTCCGCCCCCGCCCCTGCGAGAAAGTGGAATTGCAGGTCCGGCGTGGGGTTCGCCTTGTCGCCGTACCAGAAGGCGCCGCCCTCCACCACGTTGGAGGTGATGGGGCCGGACTTGAACAGCGTATATTGAATGCCCGCCCAGATCGACCAATGCAGCCTGTTGTACTTGTCGAGGCTGTCGTGGTTCTTCAGTTCCGCGACGATATCGACGCCGAAATGGTCCTGGAGGTTCTGGCCGACGCCGGCCATGTCCTGCACCACGTCGATGCCGTGGTTTTTCAGCGCATCGGCCGGGCCGACGCCCGAGAGCATCATCAGCTTCGGCGTGCCGATGGCGCCCGACGTGACCAGCACCTCGCTCTCCGCCCGCGCCGTCATGCGCTTGCCGTCGACCGCGTAGTCGACGCCCACGGCGCGGCGCCCCTCGAAGACGATGCGCAGGACGAGCGCGCCGGTGACGACCGTGAGGTTCTTGCGCTTGAGGGCCGGGCGCAGATAGCCGACGGCGGCCGAGCAGCGGCGGTTGTCGCGCGTCGTCGTCTGGTAGACGCCGGCGCCCTCCTGTACCGGGCCGTTGAAGTCCGGGTTGTAGGGAATGCCGAATTCCTGGCAGCTCTGCACGAAGGCCCGCGTCATGCGCTGCGGTTCGGGAATGTTCGAGACGCCGAGCGGGCCATCCGTGCCATGCCAGGCGCCGGACAGAATAGCGTTGCCCTCCGAGCGCAGGAAATATTTCTGGATGTCCCGGAAACCCCAGCCCTCGGCGCCTTCCTCGACCCAGCGGTCATAATCGCCGGGAACGCCGCGCGTGAAAACTTCCGCATTGATGGAAGAACCGCCGCCGAGCACCTTTGCCTGCGCGTAAAGGATCTCGCGGTTGTTGGCATGTTTCTGGGGCGCGGTCTTCAGGCCCCAGGTCAGCGGACCCGTCGTCATCTTGGCGAAGCCGACGGGCATGTGGATGAGCGGATTGGTATCGCGCCCGCCCGCCTCGATGAGGCAGACGCGCGCGGACGGGTTTTCCGAAAGCCGCGCCGCCAAAACGCAGCCAGCGCTGCCGCCGCCGACGATCACATAGTCATAGCCGGCGGACATCATGCGATCCAATGCGTGCGCTTGCCGATCTCGACATGAACGGACTTCACCTGCGTATACTCCTCCACGCCATAGACGCCGGCCTCGCGGCCCCAGCCGGATTGCTTGAAGCCGCCGAGCGGCATTTCGGGACCGCCCGCCATGATCGTGTTGACCCAGAAGCGCCCGGCGCGAACCCGGCGGCTCACCGTCAGCGCCTTGTCGATATTCTTCGTCCAGACGCTCGCCGCAAGTCCGTAGACGGTGTCATTGGCAAGCTGGATGGCTTCTTCCACCGTATCGAAATGCATGGAGCACAGGACGGGCCCAAAAATCTCGTCGCGGGCGATCGCCATGTCGCGGGACACGCCGGAGAACAGCGTCGGCGCGATATATTGGCCGCGGCCGAGATCGATCGGCCCGCCACCGGCCAGAAGCTGCGCGCCTGCGGCTTTCCCCTTGGCGATATAGTCGAGGATCGTGGCGTTCTGCGCCTCTGTGGTGATGGCACCGACCTGCGTCGCCTCGTCCAGCGGATCGCCGACGCGGATTCTTGTCATCTTTTCGGCAAGCAGTTTCTCGAAATCGGCCGCGACGGAGCGCTCGACGATCAGCCGCGAGGACGAGACGCAGCACTGCCCGGTGTTGAAGCTGATGCCGAAGGCCGCACCATCGGCGGCGTCTTCCAGATCGGAATCGGCGAAGACGATGATCGGGTTCTTGCCGCCAAGCTCCAAGCCAAGCTTCTTGAAATTGCTGTCGGCGGCGGCGTGGACGCAAGAACGGCCGACGGCCGTCGAACCGGTGAAGGACAGCATGTCGACGTCCGGATGCTCCGACAACGCCTGGCCGATCACGCGGCCGGAACCGGTGACGACATTGTAGACCCCGGCCGGCAGGCCCGCTTCATCAAGCACTTCGGCGAGCAGCAGCGTCGTGGCGGAGGTGACTTCCGATGGCTTGACGACCATCGTGCAGCCGGAAGCGAGGATGAAGGGCACCCGCTCGCACAGGATCAGGAAGGGGAAATTCCAGGGCGTGATCAGGCCGACGACGCCGATCGGCTCGCGCAGCACCATGCCGAAGAGGTCGTCGCCGAGCGAATTGAAGCTGTCGCCATGCAACATGCGCGCCGCACCGGCGCCGACCTCGAAGCAGGCGATGCAATGGTCGATCTCGCCGCGCGCCTGGGAGATCGGCTTGCCGTTCTCCAGCGCCTCCCAATAGGCGATCTCGTCCCGGCGGCGGCGCAGGATTTCGGCGACGCGCAACAGGACGCTCCCGCGCGCCGCGCCCGAAAGGCCCGACCAGCGGCGATCCTCGAAGGCCTGCCTTGCCGCGGCGACCACGGCGTTCAGGTCCTCGACCGTGCAGCGGACCGTGCGCGTGACGGGCGTGCCGTGGCCCGGCGAGGCGCGCTCGAAGTGCTCCGCGCCGTCCCTCCACTGCCCGTCGACGAAAAAGCCGAAGGTGCGCGCTGCGGTCGGGGCAGAAAGATACGGGTTTTTCTGGTCCATGAGATCTCCTCCACTTCGATGGTGTTTACGCCGAAACGGCGATTTGCGTCTTCAGGTGCTGCGGCCGGTCGCCGAGGGTTTCGAAAGCCTCCTGGATTTTTTCCAGCGGATAGCTCGCCTTCGTGAAATCCTCCGTATGGAACCGGCCATGCGACAGGAGGGTCAACGCATCGTGCATATCCTCCCCCATGCCCGCGACGGAGCCCTTGAGGCTCGCCTCCTCCAGAACCGTGCGGAGAATATCGATCGGCACGGTCTCGCCGGGCGGCGTGATGCCGAAGAAGGCGACGTGCCCGCCGCGGCGCGCCAGGCCAAATGCCTGCTCATAGAGCTTCCTGTTGCCGACGCTTTCGATCACCAGGTCCGCGCCGCGCCCGCCGGTCATCCGCAGCACGGTTTCCCCGAGTTCGGCCGGGTCGGACACCGCCGCATCCGCCCCCGCCGCAAGCGCCATCCGGCAGCGCTCGGCCGAGAGATCGGCGACGATGATGGGCGCGGCACCGACAAGCCGCATCATCTGCACATGCAGGTTGCCGATCGGCCCGGCGCCGAAGATGACCACCGATTGGCCGAACGCCGCCTTCGCCTTGCGCGCCGCACGAACGACGCAGGCGACCGGTTCGGTGAGCACGAGAACCTCGTCGGCGATATCGGCCGCGACGGGGATGGCGAGCCGGGCGGGCACGGCGACGAATTCGGCGAAGGCGCCATCCCTGGTGATACCGACCTGGGTGACCTCGGCGCAGTTCAGCACCTCGTTGCGGCGGCACCAGAAGCAGGTACCGCAGCCGATATTGATATCGACGACGACCCGCGTGCCGGCCGCAAGGTGGCGGACATTGGCGCCGCATTCGGCAATCGTGCCGCAGAATTCATGACCGGGGACCAGCGGCAGCCGGTCCGCGGCGTAGTGACCGTTGAAGATGTGGATATCCGTGCCGCAGATGCCCGTGCGCGTCACCCGCACCAGCACATCGTCCGGGCCGATGGACGGCACCGGGACCGCACGGATCTCGAAGCGTTTCGGCGCGGTGAGGACGGCGGCTTGCATGGTGTTCATGGCCGGCCTCACTTCACGGTGCGCAGCTTGGCGCGGTCGATGGTCAGCGCGATGGCGACGATCAGCACGACACCGAAGACGATCTGCTGGCGTGTCGCGTCGATCTCGAAATAGAGCATCGAGGCGCGGATGACGGCGACGATGAGCGTGCCGACCACCGTATTGGCCACGCCGCCGACACCGCCCGTCAACGGCGTGCCGCCGACCAGCACGGCGACGATGGCCGGCAGCAGGAAGCCGTTGGCAATGGTCGGCGCGCCGCCGGAAAGCTTGACCGCAAAGAGCAGGCCGGCGATGGCGGCAAGCGCGCCGGATATCGCGAAGGCGAGGATTTTGTAGCGCGCGACATTGAGGCCCGAGGCGGCGGCGGCAAGCTCGCCCGCGCCGACCGCCTTCAGGGCGCGCCCCAGCGTCGTGCGGCGCTCGATGAACAGGCAGAGGACAACGAGCACGGCGGCGATCAGCAGTTCATGCGGCACGCCCCAGGTGCGGCCGATCATCCAGCCGAAGGTCTCGTTGCGCTGGGCGGCGTCCATGTTGAGCGCGCGCTGGCCGGACAGCCATTGCGCAATGGAGAAGGCGACGCCGCCGACGGCGAGCGTCGAGATGAAGGACGGCACGAAGAGCCGTGTCGTCACATAGCCGGAGAGCATGCCGAGCAGGAAGCCGGCCATCACGCAGAGCACGGCGACCCACGCCCCCATCGAGGCGAGATAGACCGAGGCGACGACTGTCACCATGTTGGCCATGGACTGGGCCGAAAGGTCGATGCCGCCGATATAGATGGCGAAGGTGAGCCCCAGCGCCATGATGAACAGCGGCACGATATCGCCGGCAATGCCGAGCAGGTTCGACGGGCGCAGGAAGCCGGGATCGTTGACGCCGACGATGGCGACGAGCACGACCAGCGTGATCCAGGGCAGGTGCGGTTTGAGGCGCTGAATATCCATCTTGTCCCTCAGATCATGTAGTGCAGGAGGTCGAAGGGCGTGGGCTTGGCACCCGGCTCGCAGGAAAACTGCTTCTGGATGCGCCCGTCCTTGACGACGATGATGGTGTGCGACAGGCCGATCGCCTCTTCCAGCGTATCGGCGACCAGCACGATGCCGACACCCGCCGCGCTCATGGCGCGGATCATGTCGTAGACGTCTTCCTTGGCGCCGATGTCGAGGCCGCGCGTCGGGTGGTCGAGCAGCATGATGTCGGAGCCGCCGGAGCGCCATTTGGCGAGAACCACCTTTTGCTGGTTGCCGCCGGAGAGATTGCCGCAATCGGCGAACTCGGAATGCGCCTTGATCGACAGTTTCCTGATCCAGTCGCGCGCCAGCGCCCGTTCTTCGGCAACGCGCAGCACCCCGCCGCGCGAATGGTTCTTCATCTGCGAGAGCGTCATGTTCTCATAGACGTTCATGCCGGCGACGATGCCCTCGACCTTGCGCTCGCGCGGCACATAGCCGACGCCATGGGCGACCGACTGGCGCGGAGAATAGCCGTTCGCCGCCGCGCCCTTAATCGTTAGGCGGCCGGTCACCGGCGTCAGCATGCCGTAGATGGTGCGCAGGATCGCCTCGCGGCCCGAGCCTTCCGTGCCGACGAGACACAGGACTTCGCCGGCATGCAGCTTCAGCGAGATATCCTGGATGCGGCCGGGAAGGCCGACGCCCTCCATCTCGACCAGCCTTTTCGACGCATCGAACGGCTTTTGCAGGTGCTCGCGGTAATATTGCTTGTCGACATTGCGGCCGACCATCTTGTGCTGGATGGCCTCGGCCGTCGCGCCGCCGCGCTCCACCACGTCGACCACCTCGCCGTCCTTCATCACATAGATGCGGTCGGAAAGGTCCATCACCTCGTCCATGCGGTGCGAGACGAAGATGAAGGAGGCGCGGGTCGTCAGTTCGCGCACCAGCTTGAAGAGCAGCGCCACCTCTTCCTTCGAGAGGACCGAGGTCGGCTCGTCGAGCAGGATGACGAGGTCGCCCTTCACCCGCTCCTCCAGCGTCAGCACCTTGGCAAGCTCGACGAGCTGGCGCTGGGCGAAGGAGAGCTTTGACGTCACCATCGCCGGGTCGATATCGAGCTTCACCTTGGCAAGCTGCGCCCTGGCGGCGCTCGCCATCGCCTTCCAGTCGACGACGCCGAAGCGGACGAACTGGCGCTCGTAGCCGAGGAAGATGTTCTCCATGACGGAGAGGTTCGGGATCAGGGACTGTTCCTGGAACACCATCCCGATGCCCTTTTCCATCGCCTGGCGCGGATTGGCAAAGCGGACGGGCGCGCCCTTGATGAGGACCTGGCCGCCATCCGGCTGGTAGGCGCCGTAGATGACCTTCATCAGGGTGGATTTTCCGGCGCCGTTCTCGCCCACCAGCCCGACGATCTCGCCGCGCCTGATGTGGAAATCGATCGCCTTCAGCGCATGGACGCCGGGGAATTTCTTGTCGACGGCTTTCAGCTCATACATGGCGCGCCTCACTTCACGAAGGAAACCATCTTGCGGTCGGTCGAAAGCACGACGGCAAGAATGACGAGCAGGCCGAGCACGCCGTCCTGGAGGAAATCCGGCAGGCCGATGACGACCATGCCGTTGTCGATGACATTGACGATGAGGACGCCAACGAGCGCGTTCCACACGCCGCCGATGCCGCCCCACAGCGCCACGCCCCCGACCACGACGGAGGTGATGGAGACGAACATGAAGTTCGCCCCCGTCACCGATTCCGCCTGCCCGATGCGGGCGACGACGAGGATTGCGGCGATGGCATAGAACACGCCGGCCAGCGCAAAGCCGGTGACGCGGACGCGGGTGACGTTGAGGCCCGAGGCATGCGCCAGATCCTCGCCGCCGCCGACGGCATAGAAGTTGCGCCCGAGCGTCGTGTGGGTCTGGATGAACCAGCCGACGAAGAGGAAGAAGGCCGCGACATAGACCATCAGCGGAAAGCCGAGCCAGCGCACCGTCAAGAGGCCGCGGAAGGCGGCGTCGCCGACCTTCACGATATCGCCGCCGGTGAGGAGGATCGCCGCGCCCGTGCCGACGAAGCCCATGGCAAGGCTCGCCATGAAGGACGGGATCTTCAACTTCACATGGACCAGCCCGTTCAAAAGCCCGATCAGGCCGCCGAGCACCAGCACCAGCGGAATCGCGATCCAGCCGAACCCGGCGAGCGAGCCGCCGAGCTGGGCGAAGATGAAGGCGAAGGAGACCGCCGTGAGCGAGACCGTTCCCTCCATGGAAAGGTCGATCGATCCCATGACGATGATGAAGGTGACGCCGATGGCGACCATCAGCGCCGGGGCCGCCGCAATCGCGATGCGGGCAAAGTTCCGCAGCGAGAAGAAGGTCGGATTGAGCGCGGTGAAAAAGATCACCAGCGCGATCAGCACCAGCAGCGGCGCCCATTTGATCAAGGTTTCGCGCGATAGGCGACGTGTCACGTCAGACACCCCTCTTCCAGGAAAATTTCTCAGGAGAAGCGGCGGCAGCGCGTGCGGCTGCCGCCTTGGCCCTATTAGGCCTTGTACTGGATCTGGCCGTTCGACGGCCCCCAGAAATCTTTCCAGTCGTAGGCCGGCACGGAATCGAGGTACTTCGCCTTGAATTCCGCCGCGTCCCTGGCCGTGACGAGGATGGTCGGGCCGTAGAATTCGCGGTGCTCCTTCGGCTCCTCGGAAGGCTTGAAGGTGCCGATGGCGGCATGGTAGGCGAGCGCCGCGCTGATGCCGCCGCCCCAATGCGGATTGGTGAAGACGGTGGCGAGCAGCTGGCCGTCCATGACCATCTGCACGGCCTCCGGATTGCCGTCATAGGCGACGATCGGCATGTCCTCGATGCCCTCGGCGCGCAGCGCCTCGATGACGCCATAGGCGATGTTGTCGTTGGCGCAGTGCACGCCCTTGATCCTGTCGCCGTAGCGCGTAAGGAACGAGGCCATCAGGGCGGCGCCCTTCTGGGTGTCCCAGTCGGCGGGCTGCGCGTCGAGAAGCTCGATGTTCGGGAAATCCTTCAGCGCATTCTGGAGGCCGGCGAGGCGCTCGACGGCCGGGTTGTTGGCCGCGATGCCGCCGAGATGGACCACGCCGCCCTCGCCGCCCATCGCCTCGAAGAGGATGCGGGCGGTCTCTTCCGCCGGCTTCTCGTCTGACCAGGTCATGTGCGAGACGTAGTTGTCGCCGAAATCCCACGGATGCAGGTCATCGGTCTTGTTCCAGATCGTGGAAATATAGGCGCCGGCCGCCTGGACCGCCTCGACGACCGGGCGGGCGTTCGGGCTGTCATTGGCATCGCAGGCGATGGCGCAATTGCCGTTGTTCTTGGCGAGGAAGGCCTTGATGTCGGACAGCGACTTTTCCGTCGAGCCCTCGTTGATGAGGCTGACCAGCGCGCTCTTCGGCCTGCCGAGCGATTCCACGAAGGCCTCGCCGCCGGCGATGACCGAGTTCCAGTAGGCGGACGCCCGGTCGCGATAGCTCCAGGCGATCGCCGGGTCCGTCAGCGCTGCCGCGGCCGTCCCGCGGCCGAACACGCCCGGCACCGCGGCAACGCCGAGACCGGCGGCCGTGGCGAAGAGAAAGTTGCGGCGACTGATCGTCTCCCGCTCGATGAAATCCTTGATGAAGGTCGACATTGGCTCCTCCGGTTCCCGTTTGAAAAATCCACTTTCGCGTTACGGCAGATCTGGCAGGCCACAATGCCCGGATGTCCGCTGCCAACAACACGCGCCACTCCACTAACGCACTAACTAGTTACTGCATTATTGCCATTGCCGTCAAGTGGGGTACACTGGCTGCGAGCGCATCGCGCGGTTCAGGCGTTTTTGACGCCGCGCGATTCGTGCGTATATGACTGGAAGTGTGGAAACCTCGACCGCGGCGGAGAACGGCCTTGAGAACGACAAGCGAGCAGCAAGACAAACCCGGCCGCAAGCCGCGCATCCGCGATGCGGAAGCCACCAAGGCGCGCATTCTTGATGCTGCCAAAAAGGAATTCGCCAAGAACGGCTTGGGCGGCGCGCGCGTCGATGACATCGCCGAGAAGGCGAAAGCCAACAAGCGCATGATCTACCACTATTTCGAGAGCAAGGAGGGCCTGTTCCGGACGATCCTGGAGGAAGTCTATCTCGACATACGCAGCGCCGAGCAGAAGCTGCACCTGGAGGATCTCGAGCCCACCGCCGCACTCGAAAAACTTGTGCGGTTCACATGGGAATATTACCTGAAAAACCCGGAATTCCTGACACTCGTGAACAGCGAGAACCTTCACCGCGCAAAGCACCTGAAAAAATCCGAGATCGTCAAGGCCTCCAGCCGCAAGCTCGTCAGCCTGGTCTCCAGCATCCTCGAGCGGGGCGTGAAGGCGGGCGTCTTCCGCGACGGCGTCGACCCCGTGCAGCTCAACATCACCATTGCCGCCGTCGGCTATTACTATCTGACAAACCGCTTTACCGGCTCAATCATCTATGAGCGGGACCTGATGGCCAAGGAGGCCTTGGAGGAGCGCATCCAGTTCAACATCGAGACAATCATGCGCCTGGTCGCCGTTTGACATGAAGGGAACCCTCGTTCCAACCGCTCATGCACTAACCAGTTCGCATTGAGGCTTGCGCCGCATCCTGAAGGGCTTGCTCCAACCGGCTGACGGAAGGACGTTGCGGCTGATCCCGGGGCTGTTCGAGATAATAATTGCCCGGACCAGGCGTTCCCGGCACGAACGGGCAAACGACGAGGCCAAGGGCGGCGGCAATCGGACCGCATACCGGAAGGTGGCCGATCGCAAGTCCCAGGCCCTGGCTGACCATCATGAGGGACAGAGGCGTCGTATCGACGGTTTCGAGTTTCAATTGCCGGCCCGGCTGCGGACCGAAATTGTGATTGAGAAGCGCGGTCCAGCCAATGGCGTGGGACGCCACGTCATAGAGGCGAAACGACAGCAGATCCTCCAGACTGGCAATGCGCGCGGAATCCTCCTTGCGGCACATGATGACGTGGGACATGCCCATCAACCACCGCGGATGCCGCACAAGATGCGGCTCCTCCCCGAAGCGGATCATCAGGTCCGGATTCGCCTTGCGCTGCGTTCCCTCCATCAGAAGATCGACGCGAACCGTCGGATTCTCCGCTTCGAAATCGGCCAGAACGCGCGGCAGCTCCGCCAGCCGGGGCGTTTCTGCACGGCAAGAATCTGGAGGTGGCGCGAAACGTCCGCGCCACCATCCGCCGGTCAGGCCGCCAGGTTGGCCCTGTAGAAGGGGCCGAGCTTCGACATGGCCTCCTCCATCTGGTTCGGCGTGTCGTAGAGCGACATGTGGGTGGCGCCTTCGACGACGTGCAGCTCCTTCACGCTGCTCGCTGCCTTGGCGAGGATGGTCTCGCTGTACCAGAAGGATCCCGCCTCGCGCCCGACCACCAGTTGCAGCGGCCGGGTCAGAAGCTGGTCGGCCAGATGGAAGGCGTCGTAGGTGACCAGTTGCGGCAGGCTTACCGCCGTGAACTTGCTTTCGGTGTTGCAGTGCTGGGCGCGCTGGGTGCGGTAGTAGTCGTAGGCTTCCTGCATGTCGCGCTCCTCGACACCTTCGAGGCTCGGGGGCGAGAAGGGAACGAAAGCCGCTTCGCCGCCATTGGCCTCCGCCGTGCGCTGGGCCGCGCCCATCTCCAGGAGGCCGATGGCCTGCGCCACGTCGCTATCGCCAGTCCAGCCCTTACGGAACATGTCGCCGATATTGACCGCGCTGACGCCGCCCACCGCCTTGATGCGACGGTCGGTCATGGTCGCGTGGATGGCATAGCCGCCGCCCGCGCAGATGCCGAGCGCGCCGATGCGCTCGTTGTCGACGAAGTCGAGGGTGGTCAGGTAGTCGACCGCCGCGCGGACGTCGTTCACGCGGGCATAGGGATCTTCCTGGAAGCGCGGCGCGCCGCCGCTCTCGCCCTGGAAGGAAGCGTCGAAGGCGAGCGCCACGAAGCCCTCGGCCGCCAGCCTCCGCGCATAGCCGCCTGCGGTCTGCTCCTTCACGCCGCCGCCGGGATGCACGACGACGATGCCCGCATAGGTCCCGGCCTCGTCGAAGGCTTCCGGCAGACAGAGGTTTGCGGCCATTTCAAGATTGCCGTTGGGGAATTTGACAGGGTTCATCAGCATCACTCCGCTTCTGTCGTTTGCGATGAAGGGAATATAGCGCCGCACCGTTTTTTCGATTATGGGTGGCAAACGGGATGCCATCATTAGACAGGCTTATGAATGCCGAACGAGAACCTCAGGGACTTGCAGGCCTTTGTCACCGTGGCCCGCGAGGGCAGCTTCACCCGCGCGGCGGCACGGCTGGGCGTGTCGCAATCCGCGCTCAGCCAGACGCTGCGCAATCTGGAGGAACGGGTCGGCATCCGCCTGCTCAATCGCACGACCCGGAACGTCTCCCCGACCGAGGCTGGTGAACGGCTGCTGACGCATGTGACGCCCGCGCTGGAGGAGATCGAGCGCGGCTTCGCGCAGATCGGAGCATTGCTCGACCGGCCGACGGGCACGATCCGCATCTCGGCGGACGAATATGCGATCGAGACGGTTCTCTGGCCGCGGCTGTCGCCGTTCCTGGCCGATTATCCCGAGATCGGCATCGAGCTCGTCACCGACTACGGCCGCACCGATATCGTGCGCGAGCGGTTCGATGCCGGGGTGCGGCGGGGGAAGCTTGTCTCAAAGGACATGATCGCCATGCGCATCGGGCCGGATGTGCCCATGACGGTCGTCGCGGCCCCGTCCTGCCTTGCCGGCCGGAAGAGACCCCGCACGCCGCAGGACCTGTCGGGCCATCCCTGCATCAACCTGCGCCTGCCCACCCATGGCGAGTTGATGGCCTGGACCTTCAGCAAGGGCGGCAAGGATCTGCGCGCCACCGCGGAGGGCCGGCTGGTCTTCACCAGCGTGCGCCAGATACGGGAGGCGGCCCTGGCCGGCTTCGGGCTGGCCTATCTTCCGGTGGACTACGTTTCCGACGCGATCGAGGCCGGCCGGCTGGTCGAGGTCCTGGCCGACTGGCGCAAGACTTTCGAGGGCTATCACCTCTATTACCCCAATCGCCGCCAGCAATCGCCCGCGCTCGCGGCCCTGATCGCGGCGTTGCGTTATCGAGCGTGATCCGGGCTAGCCTGCCATGGGCTCCAATCCGCCGACATGCGCCTCACACCATGCCGGCGACGCCCTCCCCCGCCTCACCGGGATAGAGGACACGAACGCAGAAACGCGCCGAACCTATTGCAGGATGCCAGAAAGGAAGGCGGCCAGCGTTCCGGTGAGGAAGGGCGAGACATAGCCCCCCTCCTGAACGATGACGGTCGGGATCCGCAGGTCCGCGATGTCCTCTGCGATGCGGGCGAAGTCCTCGTCGTTCACCGTCATGCAGGCGAAGGGATCGTTCACGGACGCATCGAGGCCGAGGGCAAGGACCAGGAAGTCGGCGCCGAACCGTCGGACTTCGTCACATGCTGCCCGCACCGCTGCCCGGTACGCCGCGCCGTCGCTGCCGAGCGGAAGGGGAAAATTGCGGTTCCTTCCCGCCCCCGCGCCGATCCCGGCCTCATCGGCATAACCGGCATAGTAGGGATAGAGATATGCAGGATCGCCATGCACCGACAGCGTCAGCACGTCACCGCGATCGTAGAACATCGTCTGCGTTCCGTTGCCGTGGTGCACATCGATGTCGAGGATCGCGACGCGCCGCCCTGCCAGGACCGCCCGTTCGGCGGCAAGGGCGGAATTGTTGAGGTAGCAGAAGCCGCCGGCCTTGTCGCGATAGGCATGGTGGCCGGGCGGCCGGCACAGGGCGTAGACCATGTCGCAGCCGCCGAGCACGCGCGCCGCGGCATCGAGCGCCGTCAGCGCGCTCGCCCGGGCGGCCTGCCAGGTTCCTTCCACCAGAACGCAGCCCGCATCGGCCTGATAGAAGCCGGCACGCCCGAGAAGATCGTCGGGACGCCGGTTCATGTAGACGTTCGGATGGATGCTGGAGCGCAGCTCCGGGCCATTGCCCGGGATCGCGCGCCAGGCGGCAAAGCCGTTCTCCAGGAAATCGAGATAGCCGGGATCATGCAACGCACGGATCAGGCCCGCATCGTCGCCGGCGGGCGCGACGACATCGATGCCCGCCAGCGCCAACCCCTCGCGCAGCAGCACTATGCGCTCGGGAACCTCGAGATTGGGCTTCAGCACGCCGCCCGCAATGCGCGTCAGCGGCCGGTGCAGCGCCTGCCGTTCGTCATGGATCGCCAGCACGATGGCCTCCCCTCATTCGCCGAGCCGGCCGCCGCCGGCAAGGTAGGCATCGAGAGACCTGTCGAGAGCGTCGCGGAACCGCGAGACGACCGCGTCGATCTGCTCCGGCGTGCTGATGAGCGGCGGCGCGAAGGCGATCGCCGTGCCGAGCGAACGGCAGACCAGCCCGTTCTCGAAGGCGCGGTTCTGGATGCCGATGCCGAACTGCATGTCGGCGGGGAAGGCTTCGCGCGTCCGTTTGTCGCGGACGATCTCGACGCCCCACATCAGGCCGACGCCGCGCACCTCGCCGACGAGCGGATGCTCGGCAAGCGGCAACATGCCCTCGGCCATGCGCTCCCCGAGCGCCGCGACACCGTCGATGATGCCGTCCTCCTCGTAGATCCTCAGCGCCTCGACACCGACGGCGCACGCAACGGGATGCGCGCCGTAGGTGTAACCATGGCCGAAGACGCCGATCTTCTCGCTTTGCGCCTTCATGCCGGCATAAAGCCGCTCGGAAAGCAGCACCGCCGAGAGCGGCATATAGGCGGCGGTCAGCGCCTTGGCGCAGGTGATCATGTCCGGCTCCAGCCCGAAGGTCTGGCTTCCCCACCAGGCGCCGGTGCGCCCGAAGCCGGTGATGACCTCATCGGCCACGAGCAGGACGTCGTGCTTCTTCAGAACCTTCTGGATCTTCTCGAAATAGGTTTTCGGCGGAATGACGACGCCGCCCGTCCCCATGGCCGGCTCGGCGAAGAAGGCCGCAACCGTGTCCGGCCCCTCCGCCACGATCAGCGCATCCAACTCCTCCGCAAGACGCGTGGAAAAGTCCTCCTCCGTCTCCCCCGGCCGGCCCTCGCGATAGAAATGCGGGCATGTGACATGCAGGAAGCCCGGCAGCGGCAGGTTGAACTCCCGGTGCAGGTGCGGCAGGCCGGTGATGCTGGCCGAACCGATCGAGGTTCCGTGATAGCCGCGGTTGCGCGCAATGATCTTCTTCTTTTCCGGCTTGCCCTGGGCATGGAAATAGTACCAGGCGAGCTTGACGGCGGTGTCGTTCGCCTCCGAGCCGGAGCTCTGGAAGAGCACCTTGGACATCGGCACCGGCGCAATCTTCAGGAGGCGCTCCGAAAGCTCGATCGCCGGCTCCGTCGCGCGGTGGGCGAAGTTCTGGTAGTAGGGCAAGGTATTGAGCTGGCGCGTCGCCGCATCGACCAGCCGCTTCTCGCTCATGCCGAGCGCCGCGCACCAGAGGCCGGACATGCCCTCGATATATTGCTTGCCGTCGTCGTCATAGACATAGGCGCCCTCGCCGCGGGCCATGATCGTCGGTCCGACGGTCTCGTGGGCGGCAAGATTGGTCTGCGGGTGGATCTGGGACGCGATGTCGCGCATGCGCAGCGAGTTGTACATGGTTTCCTCCTGAAATGAGATGCGGGGCGTATCGGACGGCCGTCACGCGTCCTTGCGCTTCACGAACTGGGCGGCGATCAGGACGACGATCGACAGGGCCACCAGCATGGACGAGATGGCGGCGACGGTCGGATCGACCTGGTCGCGGATGTTGGCGAACATGCGCTTGGTCAGCGTGGAATTCGCGCCGCTCGACACGAACAGCGAGACGACGACCTCGTCGAAGGACGTGACGAAGGCGAACAGCATGCCGGAGAAGACCGAGATGCGGATCTGCGGCAGCGTGACGGTGAGAAAGGCCGTCACGGGCGAGGCCCCGAGGCTGCGGGCGGCGCGTTCGAGGTTGGGGTCGAAACTCTTCAGCCCGTTGCCGACGGCGATCATGACGAAGGGGATGGCGAGCGTGGTATGCGCCAGGACGAGGCCGGTAATGGTGTTGTTGAGCCCGAAGCGGGCGTAGACGAAGAACACGCCAATGGCGACGAAGATCAGCGGGATCATCATCGGCAGCATCAAGAGGCCCCGGGTAATCGGCGTGAAGACACTGGTCGCCTTGTAGAGCCCGTAGGAGGCCAGCATGCCGAGCACGGTGGCCAGCACCGTCGTGAGGCCCGCGACCTTGAGCGAGACCACCGCGGACTGGATCCATTCCGTCGAGGTGAAGAAGGCTTCGTACCAGCGCAGGCTGAGGCTGCGCGGCGGAAACTCGAGATACTGCGAGTCCGAGAACGACATGGGGATGACGAGGATGCAGGGAATGACCAGGAAGGCCATGACGAGCGCAACCGTCGCATAGAGCCAGAGGCGCTGGCCGTGCGTGACCTGGGTGGAGGTGGCGGGCGTGTTCAGCATCATGGTTTCCCCGCGGAAAAGCTCAGGGCGTCGGTCAGCCTGCGCACGCCCCACAGAACGACGGCCGTCACCACCAGCAGCGCCACGCTGAGGGCGCTTGCCGCGCCCCAGTTGGAGAATTTCGAGACGGCATCGGCGATCTGCGTGGACCACATGGCGACACGGCCGCCGCCGAGAAGGGCCGGCGTCAGGTAGAAACCGAGGCAAAGCACGAAGGTCAGCGCGATGCCCGAGGCAAGGCCGGGCATCGACAACGGCAGGAAGACCTGTCGGAACGCCTGGCTCGGCGAGGCGCCGCAATTGGCCGCCGCGCGCAAAAGCACCGGGTCGATCGCCTTCATGGACGCATAGAGCGGCAGGATCAGGAAGGGCAGCATGACATGCACCATGCCGATGATCGTGCCCGTCAGATTGTGCACCAGCGCAAGCGGTTCGCCGATCACGCCCATCGAAAGCAGCCAGTCGTTGATGACGCCGTTGCGCTGCAGCAGGACCAGCCAGGCATAGGTGCGCACCAGCACCGACGTCCAGAACGGCAGGATGACGAACACCAGGAGGATCTGTGCGGCACGCGCGGAAAGCTGCGACAGGAGATAGGCGACCGGATAGCCGAAGACCACGCACAGCGCCGTCACCAGGCCGGCGACCTTGAAAGTGGTGAGGAAGCTGCCGACATAGGCGGGCCGCAGCAGCCGGGCATAGTTCTGGGCCGAGAGATTGCCGGCGGCGTCGAACAGCGACAGCCAGGCAAGCCAGGCGAAGGGGATGAGAAGAATGCAGGCGACGAGGACCAGCGCCGGCAGGGCAAGCCCGCTGAGAATGCGCCGTTCCCGGCGCCTGGCGCTCTTGAGCATGGCGCGGTTGAGCGGCATGCCCGGGGCTTCATCCATGGCGAGCGTCATGGCGCGGCGCTCCCGATGACGAGGCTCGCTTCCGCCGGCAGCCACAGGGCAAGGGTATCGCCAGGCTGCGGCAAGGGTTGCCGTTCCGCCCCGGAATGGCGGATGGCGACCTCATGCCCGCCGGGCAGCGAGACGGAAACCTGGTTGCAGTCCCCCCGATAGACGACATCGAGCACCCTGCCCTCGATGCGGTTGTCGCTGCTGGCATCGCCCTGCCAGCGCAGCCGCTCCGGGCGGACCATGAGCCAGGTCTCCCCCGTCGACGAGACGGCTCTCGTATCGGCGAGCCGGAGCGGCCGTCCATCGAGGACATAGGACTGATCGCGGCGCTCGACGGGCAGGAAGCGGGTCTCGCCCATGAAGCCGGCGACGAACTTGCAGTTCGGGCGGTCATAAACCGTCGCGGGCACGTCGAGCTGGACGATCCTTCCCTTGTCGAGAACCGCGATGCGGTCCGACATGGTCAGGGCCTCCTGCTGGTCGTGCGTGACATAGATCGTCGTCATGCCGAGCTGCTTGTGCAGCCGCTTGAGCTCGATCTGCATGTGCTCGCGCAGGTTCTTGTCGAGTGCGGAGAGCGGCTCGTCCATCAGCAGCAGGCGCGGTTCGAAGACGAAGGCACGCGCCAGCGCCACACGCTGGCGCTGGCCGCCCGACAGCGCGGTGATGCGCCGGTCGGCAAGGTGCTGCATGTGCACGATCTCCAGCGCGTCCATCACCCGCCTGCGGATGGAGGGCTTGTCCACCTTCCGCAGCTTCAGCGGATAGGCGACGTTCGAGAAGACGTCCATGTGAGGGAACAACGCATAGTTCTGGAACACCATGCCGAGGTCGCGCTTGTGCGGCGGACGCGTGATGAACTCGACGTCATCGACCAGCAAGCTGCCGAGATCGGGCCGCTCGAAGCCGGCGATGACGTTGAGAAGCGTGGTCTTTCCCGAGCCGGAAGGACCGAGAAGCGTCAGGAACTCCCCCGCCTTGATATCCAGGGAAACGCCGTCGAGCGCCCTGAAGCTGCCATAGGCCTTGTGGACCTCGCGAAGGTTGACTCTGCCCGAGCGCATCCTGTCCTCCCGGCTCGTTCGATCAGTTCGACATCAGCAAGCTGTAGTCCTCACGAACCAGCTCGTTGTTGTCGCGCCACCAGTTGGCGTCGAGGAAGGTCTGCTTCTTGACGTTTTCCGGCGACATGTTGGATTGCGCCAGCACCTCCGGCGAAAACGCCTTCACCTCGAAGGCCAGGCTGTTGGTCGGGCCATAATAGGGCATCATTTCCGGAATGCGCGCCTGAACTTCGGGCGACACGACGCCGGCGATGAACTTCTGGGCGCTCGCCGCGTGCGGCGCGCCCTTGAGGATCGCCAGGCAGCCGTAGCCGAGGATCGCATCCTGGTAGGTGAACTTGACGGGCGCCCCGTCCGTGATCACCGACGCCACGCGGCTGCCCCAGATCGCCATCATGTCGACCTCGCCATCCTTGAGGAGCTGGGCGGATTGCGCCCCGGACGACCACCAGACGCCGACATTGGCCTTGATCTTCTCGAGGGCCGCGAGCGCCCGCTCGGTGTCGAGCGGATAGAGGCTGTCCTTGTCGACGCCGTCGGCGATGAGCGCGATCTCCATCATTTCCTGCGGATAGGTGCTGAGCGCGCGACGGCCGGGAAAGGCCTCCACGTTCCAGAAATCCTGCCAGCTTGCCGGCGCCTTGTCCTTGTAGACATCGGTGCGCCAGGCCAGAACGACGGAATAGGTGTTCGTCGCGATCCAGTGCTCGCCGTATCCGCGCGCGTCAAAACCCTTCGTGCTGATCGTACCGTAGTCGAGCGGCTCGAAAAGCCCTTCCTTGCCGCCGACCGCGCATTCGTCCGCGCCGAGATGCACGACATCCCAGGTCGGGGAGCCGGACTGGACCTGCACCCGCACGGCAGCGAGCCCGTCATGGGTTTCCTCGCGCAATTCGACGCCTGCGGCATCGGCCGCGGGCTGCCAGATCGTCTTGCGCAGGTCTGTCTGAAGGTTGCCGCCGAAGCCGGCGACGGTGAGGACGTCCTGCGCCACAGCGACGCCGGCGAAGGAGAGCACGCCCGCTGTCGCGGCGATGGTCAAGAATGCGCGATTACACGATGCCATTACCAAGTTCCTCCTCTGGTGATGCCCGGCCGGAGCCATCCTCCACGGCCCGAATGCATGATCGACATTCCGTTCCCTGCGTGCCAATCTGGTTGATGAAATGAACTATATTGTTCACCTTGTCAACTAAATTTCTGCGCATAAAATCGCTGGGCGGGAACCGTAAGGAGCAACCATTTGAATAAGAAAGTCGAAAACATGACGGACCGCTCCGACGGCAGTTTCTTTCGCGGACACCTGGCACCCCAGAAGAGCGAACCGGACATACGGGACCTGTTCTCCTTCGAACTGCAGCGACTGGCCGGGCTTTCCACCCGCATCGCAGCCCTTTCGATCCGGCCGAAATACGGCATCACCGCACGCGAATGGCGCGCGCTCGCCGTCCTCAAATATCTCGGCGAAGTGCCGCTCCAGGAACTGGCAAAACACAGCGGACTGCTGAAAAGCCAGATGAGCCGGACGGTTTCGTCGATGATCGAGCGCGGCTACATCCTGAAGACCGCCAATCCCGAGGACGGACGCAGCATCCTGCTCAAGCTCAGCCCGGAAGGGCTGGACCTGTCGCAGGCGATCCTGGCCGACGCCTTCGAGCGCAACGAAAACATGCTCTCGACACTCAGCCACGCCGAACGGCAGATCCTGATCGAACTCCTGCAGCGGGTGGGACGCAACAGCGCGCACTATTTCCACGACCTGAAAACCAGGGCGTCCCAGGAGGATCTGCGCGAACTGGACGAGGAGTGAACATGCATCGCCAGAATTATAGTTGACAATATGAACTAAATTTCGCATCACTACCTCCAAGGAAACCGGGAGGATCGAGATGTCGGAGGCGCTGACAATCTGCGAGTGCTTTGCAAGGGACGGCTTGCAGCACGAAACGACGGACCTTTCCACGCAAACCAAGATCGCCCTGATCGACGCCATTTCCGAAGCCGGCTTCCCGCGCGTGGAAGCGACGAGCTACAGCAGCCCCCGCCATGTGCCGGTTTTCGCCGATGCCAGCTACGTGCTGGCCGGCATCCGCCGCCGACCGGGCACGGCCTACAAGGCGACCTGCCCCAACCTTCATGCCGTCAAGCGGGCAATCGAGGATCGCGAAGCCGGCCATGGACCGGAGGAGATAAGCCTGCTGGTGTCGGCGACACAGGCGCACACCGAGAAGAACCTGCGCACGACGCGCGAGCAGCAATGGCGCAACATCGCCGAGATGGTCGCGCTGGCGGATGGCCGGTTCCGCCTGATCGGCGTGATCTCCATGGCGCTCGGCTGCCCCTTCGAAGGCCGGGTCGACCCGGCATCCGTCATCGGCGACCTGAAGGCCTTCTCCGACCTCGGCGTGCGCCACGTCTCCATCTGCGACACGACCGGCCACGGCACGCCCGGCAGCGTGCGCCGCCTCTTTGCCCGCGCCATGGCCGAGGTGCCCGACGTCACGCCCATCGCCCATTTCCACGACACGCGCGGCACCGGCATCGCCAATTGCATGGCCGCCTATGAGGCCGGCTGCCGCTGGTTCGACAGCGCCATCGGCGGCGTCGGCGGCCATCCCGCCCAGATCCGCTATGGCGGCGGCTATACCGGCAATGTGGCGACGGAAGATCTCGTCAACCTCTTCGAGGCCGAGGGCATTGCGACCGGCATCGACATCGACAGGCTCCAGGCCGCCTCGCTGCAATGCGAGCGGGCGCTTGGGCGCGAGTTGCAGAGCAAGGTGGCGCGGACCGGTTTCGGCCATCTGGCAGCGTAGGATTTCTCATGACACAGACTGACGCTTCACCCATCCTCATCAGCGAAGACCGTGGCCCGGTCCGCATCCTCTCGCTCAACCGGCCCGGCAAGCTGAATGCCCTCGACACGGCCCTGACGCAGGCGCTGCATGACGCGCTGCTGGCCGCGGACGCCGACAAGGCCGTGCGGGCGGTCGTGCTGACGGGGACGGGACGGGCCTTTTGCGCGGGAGCGGATCTGGCGGAGTTCTCCACCCTGACGCCGGCCAACCAGGAGCTCGTGGAAAAGCGCGCCGACCTCACCTGCCGGACCCAGGCGATGATGCAGCGCCTTTCCAAACCGGTCGTTTCGGCCGTGCGCGGCGCGGCCGTCGGCGGCGGCGCCGGACTGGCGATCGGTTGCGACATGATGGTGGCCGGCACCGACCTGAAATTCGGCTATCCCGAACTGAAGCATTCCATCGTGCCGGCATTGGTGATGACCGGCCTGCAACGCTCGCTCGGCCGCAAGGCGGCCTTCGAGATGGTCAGCCTCGGCCGCCTCATCGGGGCCGAGGAGGCACGCGCCCTCGGCCTCGTCAACCGGATCGTCGCGCCGGAGGCCGTCGTCGAGGCGGCCCTTGATATCGCCGGGCAATGGGCGGCCGCGCATCCGAAGGCGATGGCCGCCGTCAAGTCGCTGTACTATCGCGTCGCCGACCTCCCCTATGACGAGGCGATGGCGGCCGGGCGCACCGTCAACGCGCAGATGCGCAGCTTCCGGGAGGAGTGCTGATGAAGCCGCTGGAAGGCATTCGCATCCTCGATTTTTCCCGCGTGCTCGCCGGTCCCATGGCGACGCAGATCCTCGCCGAGCTCGGCGCGGAGGTGACGAAGGTCGAGCGGCCGGGCACGGGCGATGAATCCCGCCTGTTCGAGCCCCGGCTGCCCCGCGGCGAAAGCGCCTATTTCTTCGCGTTCAACCGCGCCAAGCGCTCCATGACGCTGAACCTGAAATCGCCGGAAGGACAGGAGATCGCCGCCAGGCTGGCGGAGACGCACGACGTCGTTGTGGAGAACTTCCTGCCCGGCGAGATGGACCGCTTCAATCTCGGCTACGACGCGCTCTCCCGCCGCAATCCCGGCCTCGTCTATGTCTCCAATACCGGCTTCGGGCAGACCGGGCCCTATCGCCTGCGCAATGGCTATGACACGATCTTCCAGGCGCTCTCCGGCATCATGCATCTCACCGGCCATCCCGACGCGCCGCCCGCCAAGGCCGGCATTCCGGTCTCGGACATGACCTCGGGCCTGTGGATCGCGATCGCGATCCTGACGGGGCTGGTCGGGCGCGGGCGCAGCGGCCGGGGATGCCATGTCGACCTGTCGATGATGGATGTCCAGACGAGCCTCCTGGCACTTGCCGCCGCCCGCCTCTTCGCGCTGGACGAGGATATCGGCCGCTCGGGAACGGAACATCCGGGCCGTGTTCCCTCCGCGGCGTTCCAGTGCGCCGACGGAACATGGCTGCATATCAGCGGCAGCGACCAGCACTGGGACGATATCTGCGAGGTCCTCGGCCTCGACGAACTTGCCGCCGACGCAGCCTTGAAGAAGAATATCGCCCGCGTCGACGCCCGCGAACGGGTGATGGCGGGCATGCGGCAGGCGATCGCGCTGCGCGAACGCGCAACGCTCGCCGAGGCGCTGCGAGACCGCGGCGTGCCGGCCGGCGAGGTGAACACGGTCCGCGAGATCCTGAGCGATCCCCACAGCGAGGCCCGCGGCGTGGTCGGCACGTTCGACCACCCGGAGGAGGGCACCGTCCGCGCCTTGCGCACGCCGCTGCGCTTTGCGGGTTACGAGGATCCCGCCATCGGTTGCCCGCCGCCGCTCGGTGCTAACACGGCGGCGCTGCTTGCCGGGGAACTCGGCATGCCGGCCGAGACCATAGACCGGCTGAGGAATGAGGGAGTGATCTGATGAGCAAAGCGAAACCCCCGGTTCTCCTGCGGCGTGAGGAAGGCGTCGCCCATGTGGTCCTGGACCGCACGGAAGCGCGCAACGCCCTCAACCTGCCGATGTGCCTTGTCCTGAAGGAGATTTTCGAGGCGCTCGATGCCGATGCCGACATCCGCGCCGTCGTGCTTTCGGCGAACGGTCCCGTCTTCTGCGCCGGAGCGGACCTGAAGGAGCGCAACGGCCGGGACGAGGCCTGGGTGATCGCCCGGCGGCGCGCCTCCTTCGCCGCCTACGACGCCATTGCCCGCTGCCGCAAGCCGGTGGTCGCGGCAACGCAAGGCCCCGTGGTCGGCTCCGGCGGCGAGATCCTGATGAGCTGCGACTTCGTCATCGCATCGGACAGGACGACCTTCCGCTTCCCCGAGCCGCAATGGGGCACGGTCGGCGCAACGCAGCGCCTGCAACGCACGATCGGCAAGATGCGGGCCAAGGAGCTCCTGTTCACCGGCCGCACCATGCCGGTCGAGGAGGCCTACCAGCTCGGTCTCGTCGCCCGTATCGTGCCGGCGGAGGCCCTGGCCGAAACCATCGCCAGCATCGCCGAGGCGATCGCCGCCGCGCCGCCCCTCGCCATGGCGCTGACCAAGCAGGCGGTGGATCTCGGCAGCGAAACCGACCTCAACAACGGCATTCGCGTCGAAATGGCCGCGATCGAGCGGTGCCTGGCGGACGGCGGCTGGCGCGATGGCCTGAACCGCTTCGCAAACAGCGTCGGAGGCAAGGAAAATCATGATCTCTGACCATGCCGCCCCCTTCGACATAGACGCGCTCTGCGCAACGACGATCTCCGCCGCACTGGCACGGGCCGCAACGCTTGCCGGCGACGTCGAGGCCGTCGTGGCGACAGACGGGCGGCTGACCTATGCCGCGCTCGCCGCCGAGGTCGCACGCATCCGCGACGGACTTGCGGCACAGGGCGTGAAGAAGGGCGAGCACATCGGCCTTTGCCTCGGCAATTCCACGCGCTGGGTGGCGATCTTTCTGGCGATCGGCTCGCTCGGCGCGGTGACCGTGCCGATCAACACCCGCTTCGTCGCCGCCGAGATGGCCTATGCGCTTTCCCAGTCGAAAGTCTCGCGCCTCATCCTGTGCGACCGGTTCCTCAAGATCGATTTCATCGGCCTGCTGCGGCAGATCGACCCCGCGCTCACCGACCGGCTGCCCGCCCCCGCCCTTCCCGATCTCAGGCAACTGATCGTCATCGGGGACAACGTGCCGCCCGCGGCCCTCGCCTGGGAGGCCTTGCTCGCAAGCGGCACCGAGCCCGCGCAGGCACAGGGCGAGGCCAACGACCCGCTGCTCATCCAGTATACGTCCGGCACCACATCCTTTCCGAAAGGCGTTCTCCTGACCCAGCGCAGCATGCTGGGCAACGCCTTCGTCTCCGGTCATCGCATGGGCCTTCGCGTCGGCGACCGGTTCCATAGCGCCCGGCCGTTCTTCCACGTCGCAGGCACGACGCTCTCCATCCTCTCCTGCCTCCAGCACATGGCGACGCTCGTCTCCATGGACCGGTTCGAGCCGGGCGAGGCGCTGCGCCTGATGGAGGCCGAGCGCTGCACGCATTTCTCCGGCAACGACACGATGGCGCTGATGCTGCTCAGCCATCCCGAGCGCCCGGAGCGACGCCTCGTCCTGCGCGGCGCCTGGCTCGCCGCCTCGCCGACCATCGTCGCCCGCGTCATCGACGAGCTCGGCGCGGGCGAATGCGTTGTCGGCTACGGGCTTTCGGAAGCCGCGCCCAACGTCGCGCAATCCTCCTGGTGGGAGCCGGAGGCCGTCCGAATATCCGCCGCCATGCGGCCGCAACCGGGCATCGACATCCGCATCCTGAAGGAAGACGGCGAGGATGCCGCCTGCGGCGAACCGGGGGAAATCCTCGTGCGCGGCTGGAGCGTCATGCGGGAATATTTCGACAAGCCCGCCGAAACGCGGGCCGCGCTCTCGGCCGACGGCTGGCTGTCCACCGGCGACCTCGGCGCACTGGACGAGAACGGCAGGCTGAGCTTCCTCGGCCGCGCCAAGGAAATCGTGCGCGTCGGCGGCGAGAACGTCTCGCCGGCCGATGTGGAGAATGTCCTGCATCGCCATGCGGCGATCCGCCAGGCGGCGGTGGTCGGCGTGCCGGACGAGCGCCTCGTCGAGGTGACCGGCGCCTTCGTCATCCTGAAGGAGGGCGCCAGGGCCGAACCGGCGGAAATCATGGACTGGGCGAAGGCCAACATGGCCGGCTTCAAGGTGCCGCGCCATGTCTGGATCGTCGAGAGCTTCGAAGCGATCGGCATGACGGCAAGCGCCAAGATCCAGAAGAAGCAGCTTGCCGAACACGCCCGCAAGCTGATCGGAGCGTGACCCCATGTGGATAGAACCCCCCATGCGGATCGAAACCGATGTGACGCGGCTTCTCGGCATCGACCTTCCGATCATCCAGGCCGGCATGTCGTGGGCATCGTCCAACGCGGCCCTGCCGCTTGCCGTGTCGGCTGCCGGCGGTCTCGGCGTGATCGCCGCAGGTCCCATGTATGCGCACGACCTCGCCGCGGCGATCGATGCGGTGCGGGCGGGCACGGACAGGCCGTTCGCCGTCAACCTGCCGCTCTATCGCAAGGGCGCCGACGAGATCATGGACCTCCTCGTCGAAAAGCGGGTGCCCGTGCTCATCGCCTCCCAGGGCGGACCGAAGCGCTACCTCGAGCGCTTCAAGGCCATCGGCACCGTCTGCCTGCACGTGGTCGCCGGTGCGGAGCATGCGGCCAAGGCGGCGGCGGCCGGTGTCGACGGCCTGATCGCCGTCGGCGGGGAAGCCGGCGGCCATCCTCCGCCGGACCTCGTCTCCACGCTCGTTCTCGGCCGTGCGATCGCAAGGGCCGTGCCCGGCATGCCGCTCATCCTCAGCGGCGGCTTTGCCGATGGATACGGCCTTGCCGCCGCCCTGGCGCTGGGGGCCGGCGCGGCGCAGTTTGGCACGCGCTTCATGTTGTCCTGCGAGGCGCGTCTGCACGCCGCCTACAGCCGGCGCCTGCTGTCCGCCTCCGTCACCGACACGATGGTGGTCGGCCACGGCCTCGGCATGATCCGCATCCTGCGCAACGACTTTGGCGAACGGATGGGGGCGGCGGAAGCGGAAGGACGGCAATTGGAGGAGCGCAAGGCGCTTTTCGCCGCCGCTTCGCTCAAGGCCGCGGCCTTCGACGGCGATGTCGAGAACGGCAAGGTCGAGGCCGGCCAGAGCGCAGGCCTCGTCGACGACATCCTACCGGCGGCGGATATCGTCGCCGCCATCGCGCGGGACTATGCGGCGGCGCTTTCCGCCCTGCCCCGCCCCATGACACGCTCTCATGAAGGACTGAGCCATGCTGGATAAACCGCTTCTCATCAACGGCGAATGGCGCGCGCCCGCCGGCAACCGGTCGGCCGGCGTTCACAATCCGGCAACCGGCGAGGTGATCGCGCAACTGGCCTTGTGCGAACACGCCGATCTCGACGCGGCGCTGGAAGCGGCGCAGCAGGGTTTCGAAACCTGGCGCAGGACCACCGCCCTCGAACGCGCGAAGATCCTGCACAAGGCGGCCGCCCTTGTGCGAGAGCGCGCCGAAACCATGGCGCAGCTCATGTCCCGGGAGCAGGGAAAGCCGATCGCCGAGGCGCGCGGCGAGGCGAATGCCGCCGCCGAGCACATCGAATGGCATGCCGAGGAGGGCCGGCGCGCCTATGGCCGCATCATCCCCGCGCGCGTGCCCGGCGCCCGCCAGGTCGTCCTGCGCGAGCCCGTAGGCCCGGTCGCCGCGTTCACCCCCTGGAACTTCCCGATCAACCAGCTCGTGCGCAAGGTCTCCGCCGCGCTCGCCAGCGGGTGCTCGATCATCGCCAAGCCGCCGGAGGAGGCGCCGTCCGCCTGTATCGCGCTTGCCCGCGCGTTCCAGGATGCCGGCCTGCCGCCGGGCGTGCTCGGCATCGTCTTCGGCCCGGCCGCCGAGGTTTCCGAGCACCTCATCGCCTCGCCGGTCGTCCGCAAGATCTCGTTCACCGGCTCCGTTCCGGTCGGCAAGAAGCTCGGGGCGATGGCCGCCGCCGGGGTCAAGCGCGCGACGATGGAGCTCGGCGGCCATGCGCCCTACATCGTCGCGAAGGACGCCGATGTCGAGGCCGCCGTCAAGCTCGGCCTGATGCTGAAATACCGCAATGCCGGCCAGGTCTGCGCCGCGCCCACTCGCTTCTACATCGAGGAAGACGTCTACGACGCGTTCCGGTCGGGCTTCGTGGCCGGCGCGCGCGCCATCAAGGTCGGCGACGGCCTGTCGGACGGCGTGCAGATGGGGCCGCTCACGCACGCCCGGCGGCTCGATGCGATGGCGCGCTTCGTGGACGACGCCGTCTCACATGGCGCCCGGCTGGAATGCGGCGGCAAACGCATCGGCAACAGCGGCTATTTCTTCGAGCCGACGGTGCTCGGCGACGTGCCGGAAGACGCAGCGATCATGAATGACGAGCCGTTCGGCCCGCTCGCGGCGCTCGTGCCCGTCTCCGATATCGACGAGGCGATCCGGCGGTCCAACCGCCTGCCCTTCGGCCTCGCCGCCTTCGGCTTCACCCGCTCGCTCGCCACGGCCGACCGGTTTTCGACCGAGCTTGAAGCCGGCATGGTCTCGATCAACCATTTCGGCCTCGCGGCCGCGGAAACGCCGTTCGGCGGCCTCAAGGAGAGCGGCTACGGCAGCGAGGGCGGCAGCGAAACGCTCGATGCCTACCTGACGACGAAGTTCGTCAGCCATATCGGCCTGTGAGCGCCTGATGAAAAGCTACGACTACATCATCGCCGGCGGCGGCTCGTCCGGCTGCGTTCTCGCAAACCGGCTCGTGACGGCAGGCAAGAGCGTCCTGCTTCTCGAAGCGGGGCCTGCCGACAACACGCCCTATATCCACATCCCCGCCACCTTCGTGAAGGTTCTCGGCACCCGGCGGACTTTTATGTACGCCACCGAGCCGGAACCAGGCGCCAACAACCGGGTCCTGCTCGTGCCGCAAGGCAGGACGCTCGGCGGCGGCTCGTCCGTCAACGCGATGATCTACATCCGCGGCCAGGCCGAGGACTATGACACCTGGCGCGACCTCGGCTGCGAGGGTTGGGGATACGAGGACGTGCTGCCGGTCTTCCGCCGTTCGGAGGACAACGAGGTTCTCGCCGACGACTATCACGGCACCGGCGGTCCCCTGAAGGTCTCCGAGCCCCGCTTCCGCCACCCGATCAGCGCGGCCTTCGTGCGGGCCGCGCAGCAGGTCGGCCTTGCCTATTCACACGATTTCAACGGCGTCCGGCAGGACGGCGTCGGCTTCTACCAGACGACGACGACCAATGCCCGGCGCGGCTCCACGGCGGTGACCTACCTGAAGACGGTGCGCCGCTCCCCTCTCCTGGACATCAGCACGGAGAGCATCGCGACGAAGATCATCCTGGAGAACGGCGCGGCGGCCGGCCTTGCCTATCGTCGGCGGGACGGCAGCATTTATGAAGCAAGGGCGAAAGAGGAGGTCATCCTTTGCGCCGGGGCGCTCGCCACGCCGAAAATCCTGATGTTGTCCGGCATCGGCCCGGGCGAGATGCTCGCGCAGCATGGCATCCCGGTCGTCCGCGAGCTTCCCGGTGTCGGCGAGAATTTCCAGGACCACATCGCCGTCTCCGTCTACGGCATCACCGATCGGCCGATCTCGCTGAAGGACCAGGACAAGGGCCTGAAGGCCATCGCAAACGGGCTTCGTTATCTGTTCGGGCGGTCCGGCCTCTTGTCGTCGAATGTCGTGGAAAGCGGCGGCTTCATCGACACGAGCGGCGGCGGGCGGCCCGACATCCAGATCCACGTCACGCCCACTCTTGTGGGCGATGCCACCCGCGGCCAGATGGAGGGCCACGGCGTCTCGATCAATCCCTGCATCCTGCGCCCCGTCTCGCGCGGCAAGGTTTCGCTGCGCAGCAACCGGGTGGAGGATCCGATCCATTTCGTCGGCAACAACCTGGTCGCCCGGGAAGACGTCGACACCCTGGTGCGCGGCATCAGGCTCTCGCGCGAGATTCTCGCCGCTCCCGCCATGAAGGCCCTCGGCTTCCGGGAACTGGCCCCCGGGGACGACAAGTCGTCCGATGCGGACTTCGAGGCGCATGCGCGGGCCAATGCCAAGACCGTCTACCACCCGGCCGGCACCTGCAGGATGGGCCGGGACCGGCTGTCGGTCGTCGACAACCGGCTGCGGGTGCAGGGTATCCCGCGCCTGCGCATCGCCGACGCCTCGATCATGCCCACCCTCGTGAGCGGCAACACGAACGCGCCCTGCATCATGATCGCGGAACGGTGCTCCGACTTCCTGCTGGGCCAGCAATGACCTGTGCTTGCATACCCATTTGAACTGTTGATGTTATCTGAGGAAATTCCGGAAATGGTTTAGTGAGAAGACGAACAGCGCCGCGCCGATAAGGAACATGGCGGCCAGTTGCGGCCACACCACATCGAACCCGGCACCACGGAACAGCACGGCCTGCGCCAGCATCACGAAATGCGTGTTGGGCGCGGCGAGCATGATGAACTGGATGATATCAGGCATGCTTTCGCGCGGGGTGACGCCGCCCGACAGCAGTTGCAGCGGCATCAGCACCATCATCAGCAGGAGCCCGAATTGCGGCATCGAGCCGGCAATGGTGGCGAGGAAGATGCCGAGGCAGGTCATGGCGAAGATGTCGAGCGCGGCGCCGGCAAGGAACAGGAGCAGCGAACCGTTGACCGGCACGGCGAGCAGTCCCTCCACGACGAAGACGAGGCAGAAGGCCGACGCCGCCAGCACGATGAGGCCCATCGACCAGACCTTGCTCACCATGATCTCGAAGGCCGTCACCGGCATCACCAGGAGGTGCTCGATGGTGCCGTGCTCGCGCTCGCGGATGAGCGCGGCGCCGGTGAGGACGATCGACAGCATGGTGATCGAGGTGATGACGTCGCTGATCGCGCCGAACCATCCCTTGTTCAATTCCGGATTGAACCGGGCGCGCAGGTCGAGGGTGACGGGCAGGACGGCCTCGGACCGATGGCCGGCGAGGAATTCGCTGATCTCGCCCGATACGATCGACTGCACGTAGCCCCCGCCGGTGAAGGCCTGCGACATGCGTGTCGCGTCTATGTTGAGCTGGAGGGCCGGCGCGCGGCCGGCGAGGAGATCGCGCTGGAAGTTCGGCGGGATGTCGAGCGCGAACGTGTCGAGGCCGGCATTCATGCGGCTGTCCATCTCCTGCTGGGAAATGAGCGCCGGGGCGAGGAAATAGGGCGGATAGAAGGCGCCGGCGATGCGCGTCGACACGGCCGATCGGTCCTCGTCGACGATGGCGATCGGCGCCCGGTTGAGCGTTTCCGGCATCGCCTTCGACGCCGTGTAGATCGCGGCCGTGAAGGCGTAGACGATCAGCACCAGAAGCATCGGATCGCGCAACAGGCCGCGCAGTTCCTTGATGCCGAGATGGAGGACGTTCGCCGCCCGCATCAGCGTGCCTGCTTTCTGAGGAACGCCGCGCCGAGGCCGATGAGGACCGGAATGGCGATCAGCAGCGGCACGAAGGCGCCCGACAGCTCCGCAAAACCGAGCGCCTTGGAGAAGGTGCCGCGCGCGATGGTGACGAAATAGGTCGTCGGGTAGATATGGCCGATGAAGGCCCCGAAGCCCTGGAGCGAGGAGACGGGATCGATGAGGCCGGAATATTGCGCGGCCGGGATCATGGTGACGAGCGCGGTGCCGAAGATCGCCGCGATCTGGCTGTTCAGGAAGGTGGAAAGGACGAGCCCCATGGCGGTTGCCACGATGACATAGAGGAACGCCGCTGCCGCAAGGGTCGCGAAGCTGCCGGTGAAGGGCACGGCGAACACGACGACGGCGAAGGCCGCCAGCAGCAGGAAATTCAGCATCGCCACGGCCACATAGGGGATCTGCTTGCCGATGAGGAATTCCAGCCGCGTCACCGGCGTGACGTAGAAATTGACGATCGAGCCCAGTTCCTTCTCGCGCACCACGCTCAGCACCGCCAGCATGGACGGGATCATCAACAGCAGCATCGGGATGACGGCCGGCGCCATGGCATCGAGGCTGCGCACATCCGGATTGTAGCGATAGCGGACCTCGAACCGGAAATCGCCTTGCGCGGCATCCTTGCCGTAGATCTCGCGCGCCTTCTGCGCCAGCCAGGTCATGTGCATGCCTTCGACATAGCCGCGAACGGTCTCGGCCCGCGCCGGCATCGCGCCGTCGATCCAGGCGCCGATGGCGACGGTGCGGCCGCGCGCCAGGTCACGCCCGAAGCCCGGCGGGATTTCCAGCGCAAGACTGATCTCGCCGCTTTCCATGCGCCGGTCCATGTCGGCATAGCCGGTGAGCGGCGGCCTTTCGGTGAAGAAGCGCGAGCCCGACAGCTGGAGCCCGTAATCCCGGCTGATGGCGGTGTCGTCGTGGTCGAGGATGGCGAAGGACAGGTTCTCGACATCCATGTTGATGCCGTAGCCGATCACGAACATCAGGATCAGGCTGCCGATCGTGGCGAGCGTCGCCCGGATCGGGTCGCGCACGAGTTCGAGCGTTTCGCGCCGCGTATAGGCGAACATGCGGCGGACGTCGAAAAGGCGGGACCGGGCGCGCGGGGTTTCGTCGCGCGAGGGCGGTGCCGCCGGTGCGGAGACGGTGACCGCCTGTGCCGCCGTGGCGTCCTCCAGATAGCCGACGAAGGCCGCCTCCAGCGTATCAGCGGAGCGACTGGCGACGATGGCCGCCGGGGTATCGCTGACGAGAACCTTCCCGGCATGCATCAGCGAAATGCGGTCGCAGCGCTCGGCCTCGTTCATGAAATGGGTCGACACGAAGATCGTGACGCCCTGGCGCCGCGACAGGTCGGCGAGGATGCGCCAGAAGCCGTCGCGCGCGACGGGATCGACGCCGGACGTGGGCTCGTCGAGGATCAGGATATCGGGCGCATGGATGGTCGCGACCGCCAGCGACAGCCGCTGGCGGATGCCGAGCGGCAGGGCGCCGGGCAGCGCGTCCATGTGGCCGGCAAGCTCGAATTGTCCGGCCGTCTCCCCGACCCGCGCCGGGATCGTTTCCGCGGGAAGGCCGAAAAGGCGGGCGTGCAGTTCGAGATTTTGGCGGACCGTGAGTTCCGAATAGAGGGAGAAGCCCTGCGACATGTAGCCGACGCGCCGCCGGATCGTGAGGTCGCGCGGATCGATATCCCGGCCGAACAGTCTCGCCCGGCCGCCGCTCGCCTCCAGAAGGCCGGTCAGCATCTTCATGGTGGTCGTCTTGCCGCAGCCGTTCGAGCCGAGGAAGCCGAAAATCTCGCCGCGCGCGATGCGGAAGCTCACATCGTCGACGGCCGTGAAATCGCCGAACCGCATGCTCAGGTGCTCCGCCTCGATGGCGGTCTCCTCGCCGCCGCCGGCCGGGCGCGGCGGGATGACGACCTTCCGATAGCCGTCGCGCTTTGCGGCGGGCAGGAGGGCGATGAAGGCGGCGTCGAGGTCGGTGGTGCCCGTGCGCCGGAGAAGCTCGGCCGGCGGGCCGCAGGCGAGGATCCGCCCGCCATCCATGGCCACCAGCCAGTCGAAGCGCGCCGCCTCCTCCATATAGGCGGTGGCGACGATCACGCTCATGCCCTCGCGGCTCAAGCGGATCCGTTCGATCAACTGCCAGAACTGCCGGCGCGCCAGCGGATCAACGCCGGTCGTCGGCTCGTCGAGGATCAGGAGGTCCGGGTCGTGGATCAGGGCGCAGCAGAGGCCGAGCTTCTGCTTCATGCCGCCCGAGAGTTTTCCGGCGGGGCGCTCCGCGAAAGGGGCGAGCCCGGTATCGTCCAGAAGCTCGGCGATGCGGCGCTCCCGCTCCTGCCGGCCGTGACCGAAAAGCCGGCCGAAGAAGTCGATATTGTCGAACACGGAAAGGGTCGGATAGAGGTTGCGCCCGAGACCCTGCGGCATGTAGGCGATGCGCGGATAGACGCCGTGCCGGTGCGCGGCGCGCGCCATGTCGCCACCGAGAACCTCGATGCGGCCCTGCTGGATCGCCCGCGCGCCCGCAATCAACGAGAGCAGGCTGGACTTGCCCACGCCGTCCGGCCCGATCAGGCCCACCATGCAGCCGGCCGGAATGTCCAGCGTCACGGCGTCGAGCGCCCGCGTCCTGCCGTAGGAAAGGCCGACATTCTCCAGCCGGGCCACCGGGGACCCGCTCATTGCAGCAGGCTTTTCTGGAGGGCGGCGGGCCATTCGGCCTCGGGGTCGATGCGGATATAGGCGACGCCGGGAAGCCCGGTCTTCACCTGCTGGATGTATTTGCGCAGCAGCTCCGGCGCGATCTTCGCCTTGATCCGGAACATCAGCTTCTGGCGCTCCTCCTCGGTCTCGACCGTCTTCGGCGTGAACTGCGCCACATCCGCGACGAAGGTCGCCCGGGCCGGGATGACATATTGCGGCGCGGCGTCGAGGACGAGCCGGACCTCCGTGCCGATCGCGACGCGGCCGGCCTCCGCCGTCGGCAGGAAGAACGTCATGGAGACATCGCCGAGATCGACGAGGTTGAGCACCCGGCCGCCGCTGCCCAGCACCTCGCCCGGCTGGGCGACGCGATACTGCACGCGCCCGTCGCGCGGCGCGCGCAGCGTCCCGTCGTCGATTTCCGTGTCGATGGCCTCGATCGCCGCGCGCGCCGCATCGACGGCGGCTTCCGCATCCACGACCAGCGCCTTCGCCGCGTTGATCGCCGCATCGCTTGCCGCAAGCTGCGCCTCGGCGGCGGCGACCGCGGCGGCGGCGCTGCGCTCGGCCGCGCGGCCGTTGTCGAGGATCTGCTGCGAGATCGTGCTGCTGGCGGCAAGCTGTTCCGAGCGCGCCAGCGTGCGCTGCGCCACGTCGTGCTCGGCCTCGCGCTGCGTCACCACGGCGGCGGCGGCCGTCCTTTCGGCCTCCCGCTGGACGATCAGCGTCCTGGCGGTGTCCACGCCGATCGACGCGCGCTGCAACTGCGCCTCCGCCTGCCGGCGCCGGGCCTGCATCTCCGACATATCCATGCGGGCAAGGACGTCGCCCGCCTTCACCAGATCGCCTTCGTCGACGAGGATGTCCCTGATCCGCCCCGGCGACTTCGCCGAGATATCGATCTCGACGGCCTCGATGCGCCCGTTGCCGCGCGCCAGGCCTTGCGGCAACGCGCCGTTGCGGGATTGCTGCCAGGCATAATATCCACCGGCGGCAAGGACCGCGAGCAGGATGGCGCCGAGCCGGAAGCCGCCGCCGGCCTTCATGGCGAGACCGGACGGTTCGCGGCCCGCAACGCCGGGTTCCCGTCGCCGCTGCTCTCTCGTGATGCTGTCATGGCTCCTTGCTCCGCTATCCTGCGATCCTTCCGAAATCAAAACCAGAACCCGGCCGCGGCGGCCTTGATCCGCGTCAATGCAGCGGGAGATCAAGGGGCGTTTCGCATGGCGGGATCGCGCAGGTCAGGAACGCGATGAAGAAATCCCTGCGCGATCCGTGGCCGGCGGATTGACCCGTCGTTGCGACGTCTCTTCCCGGCGCCGGAGCGGCGGGAAATCGTCCGGCGTGATGGTCTCGCGCTCAAGCAACAGGCGGGCGCCGGCCTTGAGGTCGTCGATGCGGGAGCGCAGGAGATCCCTTGCCGCCGCGTCGGCCTCGTCGAGAATCTCGCGCACCGCAAGATCGACTTCCCGTGCGGTCGCTTCGGAATAGTCCCGGGGATGGAGGCGGGCGCCGTCGCCCAGCCATTGCTGCTTTTCCTCCTCCAGCACGGCCGGGCCGACGGAAGCGCTCATGCCGAAGCGGGTGACGCTCTGGCGGGCGACATCGGTCGCCTTGGCGAGATCGTCGGCAGCGCCCGTCGAGACCTCGCCGTAGATGACCTCCTCGGCCGCGCGCCCGGCCAGCAGCACGATCATCCGCTCCTTCAATTCGCTGGCAGTGATCAGGAAACGGTCGTCGGTCGGCCGCTGCAAGGTGTAGCCGAGCGCGCCGATCGAGCGCGGAATGATCGAGACCTTGTGGACGGGATCGGTCTTCGCCAGCGACGCGGCGGCGAGCGCGTGGCCCATTTCGTGATAGGCGACGCGTTCCCGCTCCAGCGGGCCGAGCAACCGGCCCCGCCGCTCGGCGCCGGCGACGATGCGCTCCACCGCTTCGGTAAAATCCGCCATGGTCACCTGATCGGCATTGCGGCGGGTGGCAAAGATCGCCGCCTCGTTGACGAGATTGGCAAGGTCAGCGCCGGTGAAGCCGGGGGTGATCCCGGCAATGTCGCCGATATCCAGTCCCGGCGCAGTCCTCACCGCCTTCATGTGAACCTTGAGGATGGCTTCGCGCCCCTTGCGGTCGGGCCGGTCGAGCACGACCTGGCGGTCGAAGCGGCCGGCGCGGGTGAGCGCGGGATCGAGTATTTCCGGCCGGTTGGTCGCCGCCAGCAGAACGATGCCGACGCGCGGATCGAAACCGTCGAGTTCGGAAAGCAGCTGGTTGAGCGTCTGCTCCTTCTCGTCGCCGCCGCCATAGCCGCTGAACGGCGTGCGCGCCCGGCCGAGCGCATCGAGTTCGTCGATGAAGATGATGCAGGGAGCCGCCTTGCGCGCCTGCTCGAAGAGATCGCGCACCCGGGCGGCCCCGACGCCGACGAACATCTCGACGAACTCGGACCCGGAGATCGAGAAGAACGGCACGCCGGCCTCGCCCGCCACCGCGCGCGCCATCAGGGTCTTGCCGGTCCCCGGCGGGCCGACCAGCAGGATGCCCTTCGGAATCCGAGCGCCGAGACGCCCGTATTTCTCCTTGTCCTTCAGGAAGGACACGATCTCCATCAGTTCGAGCTTGGCCTCGTCGACCCCGGCGACGTCCTCGAAGCTCACCCCGGTCTCCCGTTCGAGATAGACCTTCGCCTTGGACTTGCCGATGTTGATGAGGCCGCCCATGCCCTGCCGCTCGGCGAAACCGCGGAACAGGAACATCCAGATGCCGAAGAAGAGCAGCATCGGCACAATCCAGGAAAGGATCGTGGCGAGCCAATTGCTGTCGGTGCCGCCTGTCACCTGGACTCCCGCCCTTTCGAAGGCGGCGGCCGCATCCGGCTCGACGCGGGCGGAAACGAACAGGCTCCGGCCGTCCTGCGGTTCCTTGAACCGGCCCTGGATCGTCGTCTCGGTGATCGTAACCGACGCCACCTTGCCCTGGTCCACCATCCGCATCAGCTCGGTATGGGAAAGCGGGGCGACGTCGCGCCAGGCCAGCCACATCTGGAACGCGCCGAACAGAACGAGCGCCAGAAGGAAGTAACCGATGTTGAACGTGTGTTTCCGGTCCATGTCCGTCCCCAAGGGCCCAAAATCGCCTGCCCTGCTTTCTTTCACGTCCCGACGGCCGTATCCTTGACGTCAATCAAACGGGCTCCTCCGACGACGCCCATTCGTGCCGATGGGAAACCATGCCGGCGTGCGATCTGCCAACGCTGCACGGGCGCTTCCTGCAAGCGATCCTTTCACGCCGTTTCGAGAACGGGGCGGGCTACGCACTGGCGCTCGTCGCGGTCGCGGCGGTGTTCGTTCTGTTCATTCCCCTCATCCTTGAACGACCCCGCGTGCGTAGAGCGCGGGCGGGATTCCAACGCGCCGGGCAAAGGCCGTGCTGAACGCGCTGGCCGATCCATAGCCAACGCGCTCAGCCGCCTCTGCGACCGTGATATTGCCCCGGCGCAAAAGACCCTTGGCAAGCGACATGCGCCAGCCGAAGACATACTCCATCGGCGCGACCCCGACTTCGCGCCGGAACCGCTCGAAGAAGGTGGTGCGCGACAGGGCTGCCTCGCGCGCCAGCGCATCCACCGTCCAGCCCTCTGCCGGCCGGTCGTGGATGCACCGCAGCGCGATGGCAAGGCGCTCGTCGCAAAGGCCGCGCAGGAGCCCGGAGGGCGCCGCCGGGCCTGAAGCCGATCGCAGGGCCTCGATCAGGAGAACTTCCAGGAGCCGCGTCAGGACGGCCTCGCGGCCGGGACGCTCGGCACGCATCTCGTCGTTCACGAACGTCACCAGAGCGGCCAGCCGCTGCTCGCCGCGCACATGCATGAGCTGCGGCAGAAGCGAAACGAGAAGATCGGCATCGTCCGACGCGAAGCTGCAGTGCCCAACCAGCATGCGCAAGTCGAGCGGGGCGTCTGCGGGTCCGAGGCGGAACACGCCCGGGCTTATCTCGACCCGTGCCGTCTCCGCTTGTGTGGAGGGCTCCAGACTGGACGTGACGAAGTCGTAGGCAGCCGGCACGAGCACGAAGTCGCCGCCTTCGAGCATGACGGGCGCCTGGCCGGCGCATTCAAGGCGGCAGCGTCCGCTCAGGACCGCACAATAGAAGGGCCGGCCTTCGTCCGTGCGATGCACGCGCCACGCACCGCCTGCGACGATGAGCTTCGACAGATCGGCCTTGGGTTGCAGAAGACCGACGACTTGGCTGAGAGGATCCGACATTTCCGTACGATCGCAAACATCTTCTGTATTTCTCCTTATAGATCATCCGGCTTCTCACGCCTACCCTCCTGCCATACCCAACAGGAGATCCCCCATGAGCACCATCCTCATCACCGGCTGTTCGTCCGGCTTCGGCCTGGAGACGGCGCGTTTCTTTCTCGACCGGAACTGGACGGTCATCGCCACGATGCGCACGCCGCGCGAAGGCATTCTGCCGCCGTCCGACCGGCTGCGCGTTCTGCCGCTCGACGTGACGGATGTCGGCAGCATCGCACGCTCCGTTGAAGCCGCGGGTCCGATCGATGTCCTCGTCAACAATGCGGGTGTCGGCCTCATGAATGCGCTGGAGGGCGTGTCGATCGAAAAGATCCGCGAGCTGTTCGAGACCAATACGATCGGCACCATTGCCATGACGCAAGCCGTTCTCCCGCAGTTCCGCGCGCGAGGCGCCGGTACGATCGTCAACGTGACGTCCAGTGTCACCCTGCGGGCACTGCCGCTCCTGTCCGCCTACACGGCAAGCAAAGCTGCGGTGAATGCCTTCACGGAATCGCTGGCGCTGGAATTGGAGCCGCTCGGTATCTCCCTGCGCCTCGTTCTGCCGGGGGCTTCGCCCGAAACCGCGTTCGGTGCGAACGCCCGCGCCCGCATGGGAATGGACGTGCCCGAAGCCTATGCCGGCATCATGGCGGAGATCGTGGCCAACCGGCAGCGCGCGACCGAATTCACGCGCGCCATCGACGTCGCCGAGGCGGTCTGGCGGGCGGCAACCGATCCCGCCTGCCCCATGCGCCTGCCGGCTGGAGCGGATGCCTTGGCCTGGTCGAAGGCCCTAGCCCTTGTTACGCAGCGACCTCCGGCTCCTGCATGACGGGCTGGCTTGTTGAAGCCCGCGCCGGCCGCATCCATGGCATCGCCGACCATCAGCCGCTGGGCCTCCCGGCCCCCACGCAACTGGCTGGCCGCGGCGTCACCCCCGCATGCGCGGGGGCGCCACCCAGATCACATCACCTTCACTCTATCGGCTGGGCAGGCAGATGAGCCTGGCGAACAAGCTCACCCTTGAGACGGGCCGTCTCAAGGCCGAGCTCGATGAACCGATGGGCGTGGCGAGCGAGCGCGACGTTGTCGTCCCACAGGTTGCGCCAGATCGCGGTCTTCAGCGAGAGGTCCTTGTCGACGATGGTGGTCGAGAAGGACTCGAACGTCACGTAGTCGTCCCAGCCGATTGCCGCCAGCGCATCGAAAATCGCCCGGAAATCGATCGTGCCCGTACCGAGATAGCCGCGATGGCTTTCGCCGATATGGATATAGCCGATCCTGTCGGCGGCATGGCGGATCGCCAGGCCCACATCGGCCTCCTCGATGTTCATGTGGAACGTGTCGAGATGCAGGAAGACGTTCGAGGCGCCCGTGTCGCGGATATAGGCGATGCCCTGGGCCGCCGTATTGAGCATGTTGCTCTCAAAGCGGTTGACGATCTCCAGGTTGAGCGTGACGCCCGCGGCCTTTGCGCGGTCGGCGACCTTGGAAAGCGCGGTAACGCTGGTGTCCCAGCCCTTCTTGGTCAGCGCATGTTCCTGCTTGCCGTGCGCGGAGCTGAGGATGCCGGCGAGCTTCGTGCCGCCGAGATCGCGCACCAGTGCCACGGCCCGGTCGAGGATGGCGACGCCGTTGGCGACGACCGAGGCGTCCTCGCTCGAAATGTCGCCTTCCGGCGGCAGTCCCATGCTGACGGCGACGTCAAGGCCGCGTTCGCGGATGCGGCCGGCGAGCCAGGCGACGTCGACCTGGCTGGGATCGAGATAGGAGAATTCGATGAGCTTATAGCCGAGCCTGTGCGTGTTCTCGAGCGCCTTTTCAAGCGCATCGCGCGAGGAGCCAGCGCTCCAGACAAAGGAATGAACACCGATCTTCGACATATCCCGGCCACTTTCTGAACTGGATTGAAACAGGATCGCTCGGGCACCCTGCCGAAGCCGGGTGCCCGAGCGTCTGGGAGGAACGTTAGCGGGCCGCGGTCCAGCCCTGGTAGTCCTTGATGTTGTCTGCCGTAATGAGCTGCGGGTCGAGCAGCACGACCGGCTCGGCCGGCGTGTTGCCGTTCAGCACCTCGACGCCGAGCTTCAGGGCCTGGCCGGCCATGACGTACGGATCCTGCGAGGCGGAGGCCTTGATCATGGAATCGCCGCTCGCGAGCGACTTTTCGATGTCGGGCGCGCCGTCGACGGCGGTGAGGAAGAACTCGCTGCGGTTCAGTTGCTTGGCGGCAAGTTCCGCGCCGATCGCCGTCGGGTCGTTGATGGCGAAGACGGCATCGATCTTGTCGAAACGGGTGAGCAGGCCCTGCATCACGGCAAGGCCGCCGTCGCGCGAGCCCTGGCCGTTCTGGTCGTCGGACAGGATCTTGATGTCGGCGTGTTTGCCGAGCGCATCCTTGCAGCCTTGGACGCGGTCGAGGATCGAGGAGGAGGCCGGGCCGTTGATGATGACGACGTCGCCCTTGCCGCCGAGCTTGTCGGCGATGTAGTTGCAGGCCTCTTCGCCGGCCTTGACGTTGTTGGTCATGACGGTGACGTCTGCGCCCGGCGCGGACACGTCGAAGGCGGCGACCACGACGCCGGCGGCCTGGGCCTTCTTGACGGCCGGCGCGATGGCCTTGGCGTCAACGGCGTTCAGCATGATGATGTCGACACCGGCGGCGATGAAGCTGTCGATCTGCGAGACCTGCTTGTTGAGGTCGTAGTCGGCGGAAACGGAGATGACTTCGACGTTCGGGTTGATCTCCTTGGCGCGGTCCTCGATGCCCTTGATGGTGGCGACGAAGAACGGGTTGCCGAGCAGGCCGACCGAAATGCCGATCTTGTTGAGGTCCTTGGCGGCTGCAGGCATGCAGAGAGCGGCGGCCATGGCGGTGCCGACGAGCAACTTGGGCATAAGACGCATGTTTTCCTCCATTGTGGCGCGTTTGGCGCCGTTGTTTCCGGTCGCCGACCGGTTCGTTCAGCCGGACCTCACGTCCGACCAAGCCCCTTGAGCCTGTACCGATCGAGACCGACGGCGACGATGATGACGAGGCCCTTGATGATGTACTGCCAGATGTCCGAGACCCCCACGAGGATGAGGCCGTTGGAGAGCACGGCGATGATGAGCGCGCCGATGAGCGTGCCCCAGATGGACCCGACGCCGCCGACGAAACTGGTGCCACCGAGGATGACGGCCGCGATGGCGTCGAGTTCGTAGGCCTGGCCGAGCTGCAGGCCGTTCGCCGCGTAGAGGCGGGCGGCCGACATGGCGCCGCCGAGGCCGGAGAGCAGGCCGGACATCGAATAGACGAAGAGCAGCACCAGCGGCACCTTGATGCCGGTCAGCCGCGCGGCCTCGGAATTGCCGCCGACGGCGTAGATCCAGGTGCCGAGCACGGTGCGCTTGAGGATGAACCAGGAGACGAGGATCGTCGCCATGGCGATGACGGCGAGCCAGGGAAGTCCGAACAGCGTTCCGTTGCCGATAAAGTCGAACGGCAGGTCCGGGTTGAAGACGGTCGTATCGTTTCCGAGCAGGCGCGCCACGCCGCGAATGGCGGTCAGGGAGCCGAGCGTGACGATGAAGGGCGGCAGCTTCAGCCAAGCGATGATCGCGCCGTTGAGGAAGCCGCAGGCAAGGCCGGCAGCGATCGCCGCAGGAATGCCGAGCATGCCGAGGTCAGGCACGAGCGAGACGATGACGGCGATCATGGCCGAGGCGGCAAGGATCGAGCCGACGGAAAGGTCGATGCCGCCCGTCAGGATGACGAAGGTCATGCCGGCGGCGAGCACCGTGTTGATCGAGGCCTGCTGCATGACGATGGACAGGTTGTTGACGGAGAGGAAGCGGCCGGAAAGCAGATGGAAGCCGATCGCCAGCAGCACGAGGACCGGCAGCATGCCGAGCGCCGTCAGCGTCGAGCGCAGTTTCAGCTTGTCCATCCGGGCCTGTTCGGTTTCACTTGCGCTCATGGTTCCGTTCCGTCTTCTTCCGTTGCCGTTTGTCAGGCCGCATGGCCGGCGATGCCGGTTGCCAGCGCCATGATCGCTTCCTGCCCGATCGGTTGCTCGGCCGAGCCCGTGACCTCGCCGGCGATATGCCCCTCGCGCATGACCAGCACACGGTCGGCGATGCCGAGGATTTCCGGCAGGTCGCTGGAGATGACGACGATGGCGATGCCGTTCTGGGCAAGCTCGTCGATGATGCGGTAGATTTCCGACTTGGCGCCGACATCGACGCCGCGCGTCGGCTCGTCGAGGATGATGGCCTTGGGCTTCGTCTCCAGCAGGCGCGCGAGCAGCGCCTTCTGCTGATTGCCGCCCGAGAGCGCACCGGCATTGATCTGCGTGCCGGCCGTGCGGATCGACAGCGCCCGCACCGCATGCGCCGCCCGCTCCCTTGCCCTGGCGAAGTTGAGCACGCCGCCGGCCTTCGCATCGCCGGCGATGACGCCGATGTTGATGTTGTCGCTGATCGACATGTCGAGGAAGAGGCCGAGCGTCTTGCGGTCTTCCGTAAGGTAGGCGATGCCCGAGTCGAGCGCATCGCGCGGAGAGGTTATGGCAAGCGGCCTGCCGTTCAGCGTGATCTCGCCCGAGGTTTTCCGGTCGGCGCCATAGATGAGGCGGGCAAGCTCCGTGCGGCCGGAGCCGACGAGGCCGGCAACGCCCAGTACCTCGCCCGCGCGTACGTCGAAGGAGCAATCGTGCACCCTGACGCCGTCGCCGACATTTTTCACCGAGAGCACGGCGGCGCGTTCGCCTGTCACCTGCCGGTGCTCCTTCTTGTAGAAGGACGAGAGATCGCGGCCGACCATCATCGAGACGAGCTTGTTCGCCGAAAGGTCCGCGCGCTCCAGCGTGCCCACATAGGCGCCGTCGCGCAGAACGCTCACCCGGTCGGAGAGCTGGTAGATCTCCTCCATGCGGTGGCTGATATAGATGATCGCGATGCCCTCGGCCTTGAGGCGGGCGATGACGTCGAAGAGCCTGTCGGTCTCGCGGGTGGTCAGCGACGTCGTCGGCTCGTCCATGACGATGATCCGTGCATTGGTCGTCAGCGCCCGGGCGATCTCCACCATCTGCCGTTCGCCAAGCGACAGCTCCGCCACGCGCCGGGCAGAGTCGAAGCCGATGCCGAGCTGCTTGAGGATCGGCTCGGCCCGCCGGCGCATCTCGGCCCGGTCCGCAAGGCCGAAACGGGACGGCTCGTTGCCGAGGAACATGTTCTGCGCGACCGTCAGGTTCGGCGCGAGCGAAAGCTCCTGGTAGATGACGGCGATGCCGTAGGCCTTGGCCCTGAGGGGATCGCCGAGCACGACCGGCGCGCCGTCGATGAGCACCGAGCCGCCCGGATCGGCCGTATAGGCGCCCGACAGGATCTTCATCAGCGTCGACTTGCCGGCGCCGTTCTCGCCCATCAGCGAATGCACCTCGCCGGGATGGACGGACAGGCTCACATTCGACAGCGCCTTCGAGGCCCCGAACGTCTTGCTGATATCGCGCATTTCGAGGAGCACGTGCTGCTGGCTCGCCGTTACGGTCATGCGCATCTCTCCTTTGCTCCGCCCCGCTCACCGGCAGCCATGGCATCGACATGCCGGCGCCATTCCCGGCGGTAGTCCTCAAGGCCGGCGATGCTCGCCGTGCTCGCCGTGGCGCAGTCGTTGACGAAGGGATTGCGGCCGGCGGCATCGAAGACGAGGGCCGCGGCGCCGAAGGCGCTGCCTTCGGGATTGGCACTGGTATGCACGGTCTGGTCTGGCCGCAGGGCCGCGAGCACGGAGGCATAGAGCCCTGTCTTCACCAGGCCGCCATCGATGACGATCGTGTTCTTCGAGCCGATGAGGTCGAGCGACAGGTCGGTCATCAGCGCGACATAGAGCATGGCGACGGCCGCGCGTTCCTCGCCATCGACCGCCGGGCCGATGAAGCGCCCTTCATGGCCGGGCATCGGGCCGCCGGCGGCGAAGGAGGGCAGCGCGAAAGCCCGTCTGGCGATGACCGAAGCGACGGCTTGCGGCGAAACCGGCTTTGTCCAGCCACCGCTTGCGACATCGTATTCCCGCCCGCCCATGAAGCGGATGGTCGCGACCGGCTGGTGACCGACCGTCACGTTGGCCAGCATGTCGCGCCCCGCATCGAGTGTTTCGAGCGGGCTTGCCGGGTTGAAGATGATGACCCAGGTTCCGGTCGAAACCAGCGTGAAGTCGCAAAAGCCGAGCGAACGATAGAAATAGAGGGCGGCATTGCTGTCATGAACGCCGTTGTGCACGGCGACATCGACGGTGCGCCCGTCGTCGAGCCGGACGGCATGGGTTCCGATCGCGCTGCCGGCGCTTGCGAAGCCCGGCATCTTGTCGCGCCAACCCATGCGGTCGACGAGGCTGCTGAAATCGTCCTTCAGCGGCGCCCAGAGATTGGAATGGCAGCCGAGATAGGAGACCTCGCAAACCGCGCGGCCGGAGAATTTCCAGCTCCAGAACTGCGGATAGGAGAGGATGGCCTCCACCTTGCCGATCAAGGCCGGATCGCGCGCGTCGAGCCACAGGAGATGCCGCCCGTAGTTGAAGCCGAGAGGCAGGGGCGGCGAAAAGGTCTCGCTGAAATCCGGCGCCATCGCATCGATGCGCGCGGCGATATCGGCGGGCGGCTCCTGTTCGTAGTCGAGGATGGCGTGGACGAGCCTGTCGCCCGCCGTCAGCGCGAAGGTGCAGCCATGGCCGGAGAACATGATGCGATCGACGCCATGCGCCGCGACGACACGGGCAAGCTCCCCTTTCATCCAGTCGAACAGCGCGGCGTCGTCGAGCACGCGCAAGTCCGCCGCCTGACGCCACACGGGCCGGGTGCGCGCCTCGTCGATCACCCGCCCTTCTGCCGAGACGACGAAGAGCTTCGAATTGGTCTTGCCGAGATCGAAGACGGCGAGAGGGCTCTGGCTCAACCTGCGCCTCCCGTCGTCGCGATCATGATGTTGACGCCGGCGTCTTCCAGCATCCTGGCGGCGGCGTCCGTGAGGCCGTCGTCGGTGATGATGGTGCCGATGCGCGAGAGGGGCAGGACGGCGTTGCGCGGCTGGATGGAGAATTTGCGGCTGTCGGCGAGCAGCACGATCTCGTCGGCGCAGGCCGCAAGCTCGCCGATCACCTTGACGAGCAGCGGATGGGATTCGAGCAGGCCCTTGCCGCTGATGCCCTGCGTGCCCACGAAGAGGCGCGAGGCGAAGAAGCCCGGCGAGCCGGCCGCCGCGTCGTGGATGATGCCGGGCTCGCGGTAAAGCTCGCCGCCGGCAATCGAAAGCTGGCAGGTGCCGTGCTCGCCGAGATAGGCGGCGAGCGGCATGGAATTGGTCCAGATGCGCAGGTTGCGCTGCGCCAGCAGGATGCCGAGCTGGTAGCAGGTGGAGCCGGCATGGACGATGATGGAATCCCCGTCGCGCACCAGGCCAGCGGCCATCGCCGCGATCGCCCGCTTCGCCTCCACGGCGATATCCCGGTTCTCGTCATAGGGCCGCGCCGAGAGCCGTGCGCTGTCGCCCGCCTCGATGGCCGAGATGCCGCCATAGACTTTTCGCGCGCGACCGAGCTCGTGGAGCTTGTCGATATCCCGGCGGATCGTGGCGGGGGAGACTCCGAGATGTTCCTGGAGGTCCCGCACCGAAGCGAAGGGGGTCTCGCGCAAGAGGTCGATGATGGCTTTGTGGCGCTCGGTGTCGTTCACGACGTCTCCTCCCGGCGTCTCCCTCGCCGATGAATGAAGACAATCATACTCACGCGAAATTATCAACAGGAATGACGAAAATTATTCACTATTGACGATATGTGATCATAAAAATACCATTCATTGAAAAGTTCGCTCATTCTCGTTGCCAAGCAAGCGTGGCGCGGCAAGACGGTTCAAAGGAGGAGGCCGGCATGGCTTCGGGCATTCGGGCGCAGGACATTCCCGCCTTCGAGGCATTTCTCGATCTTTCGCGGCAGATCGGCAGCGACGTGCTGCAAACGCAGGGCGCCGGCGGCAACACCTCCTTCAAGCGCGACGGCGTGATGTGGGTGAAGGCATCGGGCACCTGGCTTGCCCATGCCGGCGCACGCGACATCATGGTGCCGCTGGCGGTGGCGCCGCTGGTGGAGGCGTTGCGGCAGCGGGATCCGAGCGCCGAAAAGGCCACCGACTTCATCGTTTCCCAATTGAATGCCTCGGGTCTTCGGCCGTCGATCGAAGCGAGCTTCCATGCCGTACTGCCGCAGGCGGTCGTTGCCCACTATCACTGCGTCAACGCCATCGCACTTTCGGTTCTGGCGGACCGGGAGAGGCTCGTCGCCGAACGGCTGGCGAGGCTGCCGGACCTCACCTGGGCGGCCATTCCCTACCGTCGCCCCGGCACGCCGCTCGCCCGCGAGATCGAGAGCGTGGCCGCGAGCCGGCCGGATATCCTGATCCTCTACAATCACGGCATCATCGTCACCGGTGAGACGGTGGAGGAGGTGCGCGAGCGCATCGCCCGCGTTACCGCCGCCCTCGCCGTCGAAGAGCGCGCCGCCGCGCCGGCCAATCCGGCGGCGCTGACAACCCTCGCGGACGGGTCGGATTTCCACGCGGCTGAGGACACCGGCAGCCACAAGACCGCGCTCAGCCCGGCAAGCATCGCCATGGCGACCGGCGGGTCGCTCTACCCGGACCATGTCATCTTCCTCGGTACGGAAATCGGCGTCCTTGCCCGGGACGAGACGGCGACGGCCTATTGCGAGGCGCGCCTTGCGCAAAACCGCGCCATCCCGAAAATGCTTCTCGTGCCGGGGTTTGGCGTCCTGCTGGCGAACGAACTGACCGATGGCGGGCGTGTCATGGCGCGGTGCCTCGCCGAAGTCGTCGCCCGCATTCCCGAAGGCGCGCCCGTCGTCTATCTCGGACCGGAGCAGGAGCATGAATTGACCCATTGGGAGGCGGAACAATATCGGCAGGCGCTCGACCGCAAGGCGAGCCAGCGGGCATGAACGCGCCAGGCAAGCCCGCAACCGCGCTCGGCATCGACATCGGCACGTCAGGGGTGCGCGCGGCAGCTCTTGCAGCGGATGGCACGCCCCTCGACATGTCCGCCTTTCCCTTCCCGAGCGCGCCCGCGGGGCGCATGCCCGGCATGTGGTGGGCGGGCGTGCAATCCTGTCTTGCGGCGCTTTCCGCGCGCCTGTCCTTCGCCGCCATCGAGGGTGTGGCGGTCGATGGCACCTCCGGCACGATGGTCGCGCTCGACGCCACCGGCCAGCCGGTCGGCGAGGCGCTGATGTACAACGATCCTTGCCCCGACCCGGCGATCATCGAGCGGATCGCCGCTCACGCGCCGGCCGATAGCCCCGCGCGCGGGGCGACGTCCGCGCTCGCCCGCGCCATCCACCTGTCGCGCCGTCCCGGAGTCCGTACGGTCGTACATCAGGCAGACTGGATCCTCCTGAAGCTCGGCCTTGCCACGGCGACGAGCGACGAGAACAATGCGCTGAAGACCGGCTACGACCTTGCCACCGAGCGCTGGCCGGACTGGCTGGAAGCGTGCGGAATGGACATCGCCCTCTTGCCGGCGGTCGAGCGCGCCGGCGCGCTTCTGGCGGATATCGGGCCGGCGGGCCGGGCGCTGGGCCTGCCGGCCGGCTGCCGCTATCATGCGGGCACGACGGACGGCTGCGCCTCCTTCCTGGCGACGGGCGCCTCGGCCATAGGCGACGGCGTCACCGCCCTCGGCTCGACGCTGGTCGTCAAGCTGGCCTCGGCCCGGCCGATCGATGCGGCCGGCTATGGCATCTATTCGCACAGGGTTCTGGATTTCTGGCTTGCGGGCGGAGCGTCCAATTCGGGCGGCGCGGTCATCCGCAGCTTCTTCGACGACGCGCAATTGAAAGCCATGACGCCGCATCTGCAGCCGGACGTGCCGACCGACCTTGCCTATTATCCGCTCGCAAGGCCCGGCGAGCGCTTCCCCGTCAACGATCCCGCCTATCCGCCACGGCTGGAGCCGCGCCCGGCCGATGACGTCGTGTTCTTCCAGGCAATGCTCGAAGGCATCACCGTCATCGAGAAATCGGGTTACGACCGGCTGGTCGAGCTCGGTGGGCCCAAGGTGCGCTCCGTGCGCACGGTCGGCGGGGGGGCAACCAACCCCGCTTGGACGAGAATGCGGGAAAACGCGCTCGGTGTTCCCTTCCTTGCCGCCCGGTCAGCCGAAGCGGCCGTCGGCACGGCGTCGCTGGTCCTTGCCGGAAAGGCCCGGTGGTCATGAGCCTTGCCCCGCGGACGACCCTCGCTGCCCTCGCCGAACGCTACGACGCCTTTCTCGTCGACCAGTTCGGCGTGCTGCGCGATGACGAACGGGCCTATAGCGGTGCCAACGAGGCCTTGCTCCGGCTGAAGGCATTGGGGAAAACCGTCATCCTCCTTTCCAATTCGGGACGAAGCGGCGACTACAATGCCGGGCGCCTGGTAAAGCTCGGCTTCGATCGCGCGGGCTTCGATCGTTTCCTGACCTCCGGCGATGTCGCCCACGATATCCTGGCCCGCGAAACGGCCGGTAGACCGGGGACACGCTGCCTGACGATCTCGAGCGGCGGCGACCGCAACCTTGCCGACGCGCTCGGTTTCGAAAATGTCGAGGACGCGGCGCTTGCGGATATCGTGATCATCTCGGGCAGCGAGGCGGAGAGGGTGCCACTCTCTGCCTACCGCGAGCGGCTGGAGCCGGCCGCACGACGCGGCGTGCCCTGCTACTGCACGAACCCTGACCGTCACAAGCTCGCCAAGGGTGGCGTCACCGCACCGGGCGCCGGCAGCATCGCGCTTGCCTATCAGGCGCTCGGCGGTCCCGTCCGCTGGTTCGGCAAACCCTATCCCGCGATCTACCAGCAGGCCCGATCCCTGCTTTCCGACATTGCCAGCGATCGCACTATCTGCATCGGCGACAGCATCGAACACGATATTGCCGGCGCCACCAGGGCAGGCTTGGCCTCCTGCCTCGTCCGGACGGGCGTGTTGGCGGGCAGTGCCGAAAGCGACCTGGCCGTGATCTCCGACACGCATGGTGCTCGGCCTGATTTCGTGATGGAACGCTTCGCAGTCTGAGTGACTGGATGCACGCAGGATCGCAGTCGCGACACCGGTGCCTGGACGTGACCCGCGTGCCGATGCGGGCGCGCGGCACGACGAGCCCCATGGCGGCCGAGGCTCCATCCAGGTGCGGCCGGAAGAGGATGGTCCTTATGCATGCCGCCGCCGTCGGCCCGTGAACTGGATCAGGCCCTTCTGGAGAAGGATGAAGGCGAAGAGCAGGGCGCCGATCAGGATCTTCGTCCACCAGCTCGACAGCGACCCGTCGAAGGTGATGTAGGTCTGGATGAGGCCCTGGATGAGAATGCCGACCAGCGTGCCGGCGACGAAGCCGGAGCCACCGGTCAAAAGCGTGCCGCCGATGACGACCGCCGCGATGGCATCGAGCTCCACGCCCACCGTCGCCAACGAATAGCCAGCCGACGTATAGAGCGAGAAGACGATGCCCGAGAGGCCGGCGAGGAAGCCCGACAGCGCATAGATCAGGATCGTCGTGCGGCCGGTCGGTACGCCCATAAGCTGCGCCGTCGCCGCCCCGCCGCCGAGCGCATAGACATTGGCGCCGAAGCGGGTGCGGTGCGCGACGAGGATGCCGGCGGCGAAGACGAGGAGCATCAGGCCGCCGATCAGCGTGATGCGCCCGCCGCCGGGCAGCGTGTAGTAGAGGCTCTTCAGCGTGGCGTAGAACGGGTGCCGGATCGGGATGGAATCGATCGTCAGCACGAAGGCCATGCCGCGCGCCAGGAACATGCCGGCGAGCGTGACGATGAAGGGCGGCATTTCGAGGTGATGGATGATCGCCCCCATCAGCGCACCGAAGGCCGTGGTGATGACAAGCGCCAGCACGAAGGCGGCGAGCGGGTGGATCGCGGTCGATTGCAGGAGCACCGCGAGGAAGACGCCGGTGAAGGCGATGACCGCGCCGATGGAAAGGTCGATGCCGCCCGACAGGATGACGAAGGTCATGCCGACGGCGGCGATGCCGAGGAAGGCATTGTCCGTCAGGAGGTTGCCCATCACCCGGGTCGACAGCATGTTCGGATATTGCGCGATGCAGACGGCATAGGCGATCAGGAAGATCGCGATCGTCGCGGCGAGGGGAAGGTAGCGCTGGTTCATTTCGCCTCCTGCTCCGTCTTCCCGTCCTCGGCCCGCGGGCGGGAGAGGAAGGCGAAGGCCGACTGCGCGCGCGGCGACTGGATGATGAGAATCATGACGATGATCGCCGCCTTGATGATGAGATTGAATTCGGGCGGGAAGCCGGAAAGCAGGATGCCCGTGTTGATCGACTGGATGATCAGCGCGCCGATGAGCGAGGCGGCGATGGAAAAGCGCCCGCCGAGCAGCGAGGTGCCGCCGACGACGACCGCGAGGATCGCATCCAGCTCCAGCCAGAGGCCGGCATTGTTGGCGTCCGCCCCGCGGATATCGGCCGCCGCGATGATGCCGGCAATGGCCGCGCAGAGGCCGGACAGCATGTAGGCGGCAATCAGGAGCACGCCCGTCGAGACGCCCGAGAGCGTGGCGGCGCGCCGGTTGACGCCGAGCGCCTCGATCAGCATGCCGAGCGCCGTGCGGCGCACGAGCAGAGCAACGGCGATGCCGAAGGCGAGCCAGATGACGACGGGCATGGGCAGGCCGAGAAGCGCGCCGCTGCCGATGAAGATGAGCCCGGGATCGTTGAAGGTGAGGATCGCCCCCTCGGTGACGAGCTGCGCGATGCCGCGGCCGGCGACCATCAGCACCAGCGTCGCGATGATCGGCTGGATATCGAGCACGGCGACGAGGATGCCGTTCCACAGGCCGCACAGGATGCCCGTGGCGAGCGTGATCAAAAGGGTAGTCGCCAACCCGTGGCCGGAGGTGATGCAGGCGGCCGCGACCGCGCCGCAGATCGCCATCACCGCCCCGACCGACAGGTCGATGCCCTTGGTGGCGATGACCACCGTCATGCCGATGGCGAGCAGCGCGACGGGTGCGCCGCGGTTGAGGATGTCGACGAGGCTGCCATAGAGCCGGCCGTTCTGCATTTCGAGGCGGAAGAAGCCGGGAAAGGCGAGGGAGACCATCACGAGGATGACGGCAAGCGCGGCGGCCTGGGGCAAGAGCCTGACGGCATAGGCTTTCAGCGCGGACGTCATGCCTCCACCCTCCCCGCCGACGCGGCGATCGCCTCGACGATGCCGTCCGTCGTGACCGCGCTGCCCGTGAGTTCGGCGACATGCGCCCGGTCGCGCAGCACGATGACGCGGCTCGAATAGGCGACGAGTTCTTCCAGTTCCGAGGAGATCACGATCAGCGACATGCCTTTCTCGCACAGCGATTCGATGAGGCGGATGATCTCCGCATGGGCGCCGACATCGATGCCGCGCGTCGGCTCGTCGAGGATGAGGAAATCGGGATTGGTGGCGAGCCAGCGGGCAAGGATCGCCTTCTGCTGGTTGCCGCCGGAGAGCAGCCGGATCGGCTTTTCCCGGTCGCTGGTGCGGATGTCCAGCGCCTTGATGTAACGGTCGGCGAGCTGGTCCTGCTCGCCGCGGCTGATCGGCCGCGCCCAGCCGCGTCGGGCCTGGAGGGCGAGCGCGATGTTCTCGCGCACCGAGAGATCGCCGACGATGCCGTCGACCTTGCGGTCCTCCGGACAGAAGCCGAACTTCTCGCGGATGGCGGCGCGGGGCGAGGAGAGGTCGAGCGCCCGCCCGTCCGCCTGCGCCGTGCCGCTGTCTGCCCGCTCGGCGCCGAAGAGGATCTCCGCCGTCTCCGTGCGGCCGGAGCCGAGCAGGCCCGCAATGCCGACCACCTCGCCGGCGCATATGTCGAGGTCGAAGGGCTGGATATGGCCCTTGCGGCCGAAACCGCGGAAGCGGAAGCGCACGTCGCCGGCCTCTCCCCTCGCCCCGTGGCCGCCGGCGACTTCCTGCACCAGCTCGCGGCCGAGCATCATGGCGATCAGCTCGCGGCGCGGCAGGTCCGCGGTCGCGCGCGTGCCGACAAGCCCGCCGTTGCGCAGCACCGTGATGCGGTCGGAGATCTCGTAGACCTGTTCAAGAAAATGGGTGATGAAGACGATGCCGAGGCCGCGCTCCCTGAGGCGCCGCACGATGCGGAAGAGCATGGCGACCTCGTGCGCGTCGAGGCTCGCCGTCGGCTCGTCGAGGATCAGCACCTTGCCGGAGAGATCGACGGCCCTGGCGATGGCGACGACCTGCTGGACGGCGACGGAATAGGCGGCAAGCCCGGCGGTGACGTCGATGTCGAGATCGTATTCGGCAAGCAGCGCTTTCGCCCGCCGGTTCATCTTGCGCGCGCTGACGAGGCCGAAACGCCGCGGCTGGCGGCCGAGGAAGAGGTTTTCGGCGACCGTGAGGTTCGCCAGCAGGTTCACCTCCTGGTAGACCGTGCCGATGCCGAGATTCTGCGCTTCCAGCGTGCTCTGCGGATCGATGTCCGCACCGTCGAGCACGATGCGCCCGCCGTCGCGGGCATAGGCGCCGGTGAGGCACTTGACGAGCGTCGACTTGCCCGCGCCGTTTTCGCCGAGCAGCGCATGCACCTCGCCGCGATGAAGCGAAAAGTCGACGCGGTTCAAGGCCCGCGCACCCGGGAAGATCTTGTCGATCCCCGTTGCCGAGAGAACATGGGAACTGTCAGGCTGCATGATCCGACCCCGATGACAATGGCCGCCCGCCGTCTCCCCGGAGACGACGGGCGGGCTAGGTGGATGCCTGCGCCGGCTTGCGGCCGGACGCGGGCATCGGGAGAGATCAGTAGCCAAGGCCCTTCTTTTCCTCGTACACCTTGGCCGGGTCGTCGGCCTGGGTGTAGAGTTTCGATTCCGTCTGGATCCACTTTGGCGGCAGCTTACCGTCCTTGCGGAAGGCCTCCAGCGCGTCGAAGGCCGGGCCGGCCATGTTCGGCGTCAGTTCCACGGTGGCATTGGCTTCACCGGCGGCCATGGCCTGGAAGATGTCAGGCACGGCGTCGATGGAGACGACGAGAATGTCCGTGCCCGGCTTCAGGCCGGCTTCCTTGATCGCCTGGATGGCGCCGACGGCCATGTCGTCGTTGTGGGCGTAGAGCGCGCAGATGTTCTTGCCGCCGTCTTCCGCCTTCAGGAAGCTTTCCATGACTTCCTTGCCCTTGGTGCGGGTGAAGTCGCCCGTCTGGCTGCGGATGATCTTCAGGTTGTCCTTGCCGGCGAGCGCTTCTTCAAAACCCTTCTTGCGGTCGATGGCCGGCGAGGAGCCGGTCGTGCCCTGAAGTTCAACGACATTGCACGGCTTGCCGGCGACGGTGTCGGCCAGCCACTGGCCGGCGACCTTGCCTTCATGCACGAGGTCGGAGGTGACGGCGGTCATGTAGAGGTCTTCCGGCGCATCGACCGTGCGGTCGAGCAGGATGACCGGGATTTCCGCGTCCCTGGCTTCCTGCAGCACTTCGTCCCAGCCTGTTGCGACGACCGGCGCGACGAGGATGGCGTCGACACCCTGCGCGATGAAGGAACGCAGCGCCTTGATCTGGTTTTCCTGCTTCTGCTGCGCATCGGCGAATTTCAGATCGATGCCCCGCTGCTCGGCCTGCTGCTTGGTCAAGGTGGTTTCCGCAGCGCGCCAGCCGGATTCGGATCCGATCTGCGAGAAGCCGACGGTGAGATCGGCGGCGGACGCGGCGCCGACCATCGAGGCAGCAAGGATCGTGGCACTCGCAAGTGCGGTTCTGAATTTCATGATGTCCTCCCAAAGAAAGCTGCTCCTCAGCAGCAAGGGTAAAACATCATATTATATTACTTTTGTAAATCCCCATCAGGTCCTTCGTGCCGGAAAGTGGATGAAGGTGACGGGCGTGCCGGCTTCGTGCCGGATATGGTCGCGGTAGCGGCGCTTGAAATGTGCGTTCAGGCGATCCTCGTCCCGGGACGGATGAGGACCAACCTGAAACAGCTCGATCCCTCTTACAGGCGGTCCATCGCTCACGCCTCGACGGTCAGGCCCTTGGCCTTCAGCACCGCTTCCAGCTTGCTGACCTCGACGACGGATTTGCCCGCCTTGTAGGCGGCAATGTAGCCGGCTTCGGCATCCTCGCGGGCCTGCGAGAGCTTTGCCACCTCAAGCGCCTCCTCGCGCCGCACGACGACCAGGCCGTCGGCATCGCCGACGATGATGTCGCCGGGATGGATGAGCTCGCCGCCGATGACGATCGGGTCGTTGGTGGAGGTCAGCGTTTCCTTGACGGTGCCCTTGATGCAGACGCTGAGCGAGAAGACCGGGAAGCCGAGCTCGCGCAGTTGCAGCGAGTCGCGCACGCCGCTGTCCGTGACGAGGCCGCCGATGCCCTTGGCGAGGCAGGCATTGGCGAGCACGTCGCCGAAGGAACCGGCTTCCTCGTATTCGCCGCCCGAGACGACGATGATGTCCCCCGGCTGGGCATAGTTGATCGCGAGCTGGAGCATGATGTTGTCGCGCGGCGCACAGCGCACGGTGAAGGCCGGGCCGCACAGCTTCATGCGGTAATCGACCGGCTTGATGCGCGAGGAGAGCGCGCCGCGCCGGCCCTGCGCCTCATGAATGGTCGCCGGCGAGAATTTCGCAAGCGCCGCAACCTCGGTGGCACTCGGGCGGACGGGCATTTTCTTGATATGCGTCATGATTTTTCCCACGGGTAATCATTGCGGCGGGCGCAGCACCCGCCGCCGGAGAGGTTTGATCCATTTCGGACAGTGGCCGCTTGCGTGTGACCCCTTACGGGATCTGGTCGAATTTCAGCTCCGAAAGCGGTACGACCTTGTCGGTGCGGGTCATCTTGTATTCGGTATCCGGACCCAGCCATTTGTCCCAGATCCGGTTGAGTTCGCCGCTCTCGTCCAGCTTGCGCAGCACCTCGTTGATCTTCGCGGTCAGCGCGGGCTGATCCTGCGCCATGCCGATGCCGATGGGCTGGAACAGCATGGGTTCGGGGATCATCCGCATCTCGCGGCCCTTCGTCTTGGATTCGTTGACGAGCTTGGTGGTCGTCATCGTGTTGGCGACCATGCCGCGTGCCTTGCCCTGCTGGGCAGCGAGATAGGCCGATGCCGTGTCCTGGAAGGTGAGCGGCTGGGAATTGTTGAGCTTGATCGACATTTCCGAGGTCGAGCCCTTGGTGGAGGCGATGCGCTCGCCGACATAATCGGCCTTCGACTGACCGGCATCGTCGACCGGCACGATCAGCATTTCCTTGGCGAGATAATAGGGATCGCTGAACTGGATCTGTTCGGCGCGGCTTTGCGTATAAGCCAGGTTGGCGACGGTGATATCGACGCGGCCAAGCTTGACCTCCGGCACGCGGGCTTCCACCGAAACCGGCTTGATCTGAGCCTTCACGCCGAGTTCACGCGCAATGGCGCTGCAAAGATCGACGTCAAAGCCCACCATTTCGCGGGTCTGCGTATCCGGCGAAGCAAACGGCGGCACGTCGGCGAAGGTCGCGCAGCGCAGCGTCTGGTTGGCGATGATATCGTCGAGCTGGTCGGCCTTCGCGGGACCGGCGATCGCGGCCACGGCGACGGTCGCCGCCAGGATGAGATGATGATACTTCATGCTGTTCTCCTCTTTGCTTGATATTAGTGGCGCAGGTCCGCAAGGAATCGCTGCGCGCGGGGGTGCTTGGGGTTCTTGAAGAAGTCCTCGGGCGTCGCCGTTTCGATGATCTGGCCGCCATCGATGAACCAGATGCGGTCGGCCACATCGCGGGCGAAACCCATTTCGTGCGTGACGCACATCATGGTCATGCCCTCGGCCGCCAGCGACTTCATCACGCTCAGCACTTCGCCGACCATTTCCGGGTCGAGCGCGCTGGTCGGTTCATCGAAGAGCATGACGGGCGGCTCCATGGCGAGCGCGCGGGCGATCGCCACGCGCTGCTGCTGGCCGCCGGACAATTGAGCGGGATAGGACTCGGCCTTTTCGCGCAGGCCCACCCGATCGAGAAGCTTCAGCGCCTTCTCACGCGCCTCGGCCGCCGGCACGCCCTTCACGCGGATGGGCGACATGGCGACATTGTCCACCGCAGAAAGATGCGGAAAGAGATTGAAGCTCTGGAAGACGAAGCCGATGCGGCTGCGCAGGCGGTTGAGGTCCCGGCCGCTCATCGGCGCATGCACGTCCTGTCCCTCGAAGAAGATCGAGCCGCTGTTGATCTCCTCCAGCCGGTTCACGGTGCGGATCAGCGTCGACTTGCCCGAGCCCGACGGCCCGCAGATGACGACCACCTCGCCGCGCGCGACGGTCGCGTCGATCCCTTTCAGCACGTCGTAATCGCCGTAGCTCTTGCGGACATCGGCAAGCCGGATCGTCTGGTCGTTCCCGATGTTGGATACTGGGGCGGTCATAGCTGCTCCGTCACTTTGGGTGTCAGGGGAAGAGCGATCTCGCCGCGGCGCCTGGGGCCAAGCCCCGCCCGGCGGCGGGTGATGCGCCGCTCGACGACATTGGTGAGCGCGGTCAGCGACCAGCAGATCACGTAGTAGGTCAGCGCCAGGATGAGGAAGACCTGGAAGGGCTGCGTGAGAAGCTGGTTGTTGACCTGGCTGGCGGCGAAGGTGAGGTCCGGCACGTTGATGACGTAGCCGAGCGTCGTATCCTTGATGGTCGCCACGAAGGTCGACAGCATGCTCGGGATCATGTTGTAGAGCGCCTGCGGCAGGATGACGTAGCGCATCGCGCCGAACCAGCTATGGCCGAGTGCGCGCGCCGCATCCATCTGCCCCTGCCCCAGCGCCACGATGCCGGCGCGGATGATCTCGCTCAGGAACGCACCCTGGTAGACGACGAGCGTGGCGAGCATGGTCAGGAAGCTCGGCACGTCGGCGCCCGTCAGAAGCGGCACGAGGAAGTAGCTCCAGAGCACCAGCATCAGCAGCGGCACGCCGCGGGTCACATAGACCAGCACCGTCACCGGCCAGCGCAGCGCCCGGTAACTGGAAAGGCGCGCGAAGGCGAGCAGGATGGCGAAGGGAAAGGCGATGACGATGCTGAGCGCCGAGAGGATCAGCGTGTTGGCAAGGCCGCCGAGCGGTCCGTTCGGATACTGGCCGATCAGCAGCAGCAGCCAGTATTCATCGATGATGGCGATCATGTCGTGGATCATCGGCTCGCTCCGTTCAGCGGATCGGCACGCCAGGTGAGCCAGGCCCCCGCAGCCATGATGATCAGGGAGAAGACGAGATAGAGGACCGTGCCGATCAGGTAGATCTCGAAGGTCCGGAAGGAGAGGTTCTCGATCTCCTTGACGGCATGGCTGAGTTCCGGCGCACCGATGACGATGGCGAGGCTGGAATTCTTGAACAGCGAGACGCTGTGGTTGACGAGGGCCGGCAGGGCGTTGCGCACGCCCTGCGGGATCAGCACGTAGCGCATGGCCGAAATGTAGCCATGGCCGAGCGCCCGCGCCGCCTCCATCTGGCCGGGGCTGATCGAGCGCAGGCCCGAACGCAGGTCCTCGCTGAAATAGGCCGCCTGGCACAGCCCGAGGCCGATGATCGCGAAGACCATTTCCGCCGAATGGGCCGAAAGCCAATCCGCAATGCCGGACGGCAGAAGCGTGTAGATGCCGAAATACCAGAGCATGAGCTGCACCAGGGTCGGCACGTTGCGGTGATAGGACACGTAGGCCGCCACCGCCGAATTGCCGATGCGGCCCGGCGAGAAGCGGATGGCGAGCAGCACGAGCGCAAGGCTCATCGCCAGCAGCCACGAGCAGATGGCGATGACGAAGGTTATCTGGATGCCGTGGGCCAGCATGGCCATGTATTCGGCATTGCCGAGGATGGCGGCAAGATCGAAGCCCTTCACGGTTGCCGCTCCTGCGGGCGGGCCGTCTGCAGGCCGCCCATCACCTGGAGCGTCGGCGTGATTTCCATGTGGCCGATATTGACGGCGACGGGCGCGGCGATGGCAAAGGCGATGGCGTCGGCGATATCGGAGGCCTGCGGCAGCTCGAAACCGTCGATGAAGCGCTCGCGGATGGACGGATCGTCGCCGTGCACATGGTTGAAGATGTCGGTCGCCACACGGCCGGGGCAGATTTCCGTCACCCGCACGCGCTTGCCGAACGTGTCGATGCGCAGTTGATTGGAAAGCATCGCGACGCCGGCCTTGGTGGCGTGATAGGTGGAATTGCCGCCGAAATTGTAGTTGCCGGCGATCGAGGTGATGTTGATGACATGGCCACGGTCGCGCGCCGCCATGCCGGGCACGACCAGCCGGCAAAGATGAAGCACGGCGCGCAGATTGACATCGATGAGGAGATCGATGTCGCCGTCCTCCGCCTCCAGGAATTTCTTCGGCCGATCGACGCCCGCATTGTTTACCAGGATGTCGAACTCGACCTCGCCGGCAAGCTTTGCCAGCGCGGTGCGGTCCGTGACATCGATGGCATGGGGAATGCAGCCCGTGCGCGCGGCAAGGTCCTGCAGGGCGCCCGCGCTTCGGGCGACGGCGTGCACTTCGAGGCCTTCGCGACGGAGCCGTTCGACGACCGCAGCACCGATCCCCGAGGAGGCACCCGTCACCAGTGCGGTTCTGTAATCGGAAAAGGACATTGTGGTTCCCCTGTTGTTGAAAGAGAGAGTAGCGAAGCTTTCCGGCTCTGGATAAGACCGTTTGAATCTGGATGGATAAGGAAGCCTTATGGGCTTGCCGCCGCGACCTGGGCCTGTAACATGCGGCCCATTCAGGGCAGGTTCGGCATATGGATATCAGGCGTCTCAAATCCTTCATCGTGATCGTGGATACCGGCAGCATCACCCGCGCCGCCGACGTGCTGCACATCGCCCAGCCAGCCCTCAGCCAGCAGCTTGCCGCGCTGGAGGATCATTTCCGGCAGAAGCTGCTGATCCGCAGCCAGCAGGGCGTCTCGATGACGGAGGCGGGCAAGGCGGTCTATCGCCATGCCCAGATCATCCTGCGCCAGATGGAGCAGGCGCAGGCCGACGTGAAGGCAGCCGGCTCCACGCTGGTCGGGCGCGTCTCGGTGGGCCTCGTTCCCTTTTCCAGCGCGGCGACACTCTCCGTCGATCTTCTCACCGAAACGCGCAAGCGTCATCCCGGCATCCTGCTGCATCTCACCGAAAGCGTCGGCCAGACCTACAGCCAGATGATCATGAACGGCCGGCTGGAAATGGCCCTGATCCACGGCACCGGGCCGATCAAGGGCGTGCGCTTCGAACCGGTCTTCGTGGAGGAGTTCCATCTCGTCGCCCACCGGGATCTCGGCATCGAGCCGGGCGATGCGCCATTGCCGGTCAGCGCACTGAACGACCTGCCGCTCCTCCTGCCGCCGCCCTACAATTTCGTGCGCCGGGCCATCGATCTCGCCTTCACGCGCGGCCGCCTGTCGCTGAACGTGGTGGCGGAAGTGGAGATCGTGCGCACGCTCGGCCGCGCCGTCAGCCGCGGCGTCGGCGCGACGATCATGCCGCGCGCCATCGCCGAGCGCATCGTCGCCGAATCCTCCGAGCCGATCGTCTCGCGCGTGGTGACGCCGCGGATCGAGGAGACGCTGTCGCTGTGCGTTTCCGACCAGAGCGAACTGTCCGAGCCGGCGCTGGCGGTGCGGTCGATCCTCATGGAGCTGACCGCACGGCTCAAGGGTTAGCGCAACCCCGCGCAGAATTCGGCGATGCGCCCGCAGGCCTCGTCGAGCTGCTCCATGCTCGTGGCATAGGAGATGCGGAAGAACGGGCTCATGCCATAGGCCGCGCCCTGCACGGTCGTGACATGGTGCTCGTCGAGGAGAGCCAGAACGAAATCCGTGTCGGTTGCGATCTTCCGCCCGCCCCTGCTGGTCCTGCCGATGAGTTCGGCGATGTTCGGGAAGACGTAGAAGGCACCTTCCGGCTTGTGGCAGCGAATGCCCTCGATCTCGCCGAGCCTTTCCACGACGAAATCGCGCCGCGTCTTGTAGATCGCCGCCCGCTCCTTCAGGAGATCCTGCGGCCCGTCGAGCACGGCGGCGACGGCAGCCTGGGTAATGGTGGAAGTCCCGCCGCTGTTCTGGCCGTTGACATTGCTGATCGCCTTGACGAGGTCCTTCGGCCCGCCGCAGAAGCCGAGGCGCCAGCCAGTCATCGCATAGGCCTTGGAGGCGCCGTTGACCGTCAGCACGCGCTCCTTCAGGCGCGGCTCGACCTCGGCGATGGTGCAGAACTCGAAGCCGTCATAGATCAGATGCTCGTACATGTCGTCGGTCATGATCCAGACATGGGGGTGCTTCAGCATCACCTCGGCGATGGCCGTCATCTCGGCCCGCGAGCAGGCGGCGCCCGTCGGATTGTTCGGAAAGTTGAGGAACAGCCATTTGGTGCGCGGGGTGATCGCCGCATCGAGATCCTCTGCCTTGAGCTTGAAGCCGTTCTGCTGCGGGCAATCGACCGGCACCGGCACGCCACCGGCGAATTTCACGATATCCGCATAGCTGATCCAGGACGGCGATGGGATGACGACCTCGTCGCCGGGATTACAGGTGGCCAGGACGGCGTTGAAGATGATCTGCTTGCCGCCGCCGGCAACGACGATCTCGGAGGGATCGTAGTCGAGATTGTTGTCGCGCTTGAATTTTCGGGAAATCGCTTGGCGCAGCGCCGGCGTGCCGTCGAGCGGCGGATATTTCGTATCGCCGGCAAGGGCGGCCGCGTGGCCCGCCTCGATGGCATTGGCGGGGGTCGCGAAATCCGGCTCGCCGGAGGACAGGCTGATGACTTTGATGCCCTTGGCCGCGAGGTCGCGGGCGCGCTGGGTCATGGCGGCGGAAGCGGAGACGGAAACGTTCTTCAGGCGGTCGGCAATGGCGGGCATGGCGGTTGCTTTCGATTGGTCGGGGAAGTTCAACGAAGGAGTTTCGAGACGGGCGTGACAGTGCCGCCGGCCGCCTCGATCTCGCTGCGCACGGTGCGGGCAAGGTCGAGCGAGCCCGGCGTATCGCTGTGGACGAGGATGGAGCGCGCCCGCATGGGAATAACGGTGCCATCGATGGCCGTGACGGTTCCGTCGAGAAGGAACCGCCGCACGCGGGCGCGGACCGAAGCTTCGTCCTTGACGAGGGCGCCGGGCTGGCCGCGCGGCACGAGCGCGCCTTTCGCATCATAGGCGCGGTCGGCGAGGAAGAGGGTCAGCGTCTTCAGCCCGGCCTCGATGGCCGCGCGCTCGATCACGCTGTCCGCCGTGCCGAAGACGACGAGATCGGCATCGACCGTGCGGATCGCCTGCATCATGGCGGCGGCAAGCGCCGGGTCGCGGTTGACCATGTTGCCCATGGCGGCATGGAAGCTGACATGGGAGACCGTGACGCCCTCGGCCCTCGCGATCGCCGTCAGCGCGCCGAGCTGGTAGAGCATCTGCTGGCGCAGCTCGTCCGGCCCGAAGGGAAGTTCGCGGCGGCCGAAGCCCTGCCGGTCCGGCAGGCCGGGGTGGGCGCCGACATCGACGCCCCTTTCCCGCGCGAGGCGCACCATGCGCACCATGGTGTCGGGATCGCCGGCGTGGAAGCCGCAGGCGATGTTGGCGGAGGTGACGACATCCATCATCGCCTCGTCGTCGCAGAGCCGGTAGGGGCCGAAGCCCTCGCCCATGTCGGAATTGAGATCGACCTGCATGGTATCCTCTTCGTTTCTACGCGATTCCGGGCTGCCTCAAGCCATGGCGGCAAGCGCCTGGCGCACCAGCCGGGCGGTTTTCCGAACATCGGCGATGTAGGCGGCAAGCGCCGTCTCCACGACCTTCGCCTCCGCATGCGTCGCCGGCACGAAGCGCAGCAGCGAGCCGATGCGCGCCTGCCCCAGCCGCCAGAGATCGGCCTCGATGACACCGGCGATCTTGGGATAGCCGCCCGCCGTATTGGCGTCGCTCATCTGGACGATGGGCTCGCCCGCCGGCGGCACCTGGATGACGCCGGGAACGACCCCGTGCGAGCGCATCTCCACCACCTCGGTCGGATGAATCGGATCGCCGCTCAGCCGATAGCCGGTGCGGTCGCTGCGCGCGGAAATCTTCCACTGCTGGCTCCAGAAGCGTTCCGCATCCACGCCGAAGAGATCATGTTCACCCGCCGGCAGCGCCCGGATGACGAGCGCGCCGCCCTCGGCGAGGGGAAAGACATCCTTCAGCGCCACAGCCGGCGGCACCACGCCGAAGCCGTCCTTCGGCAGGAAACCATCCGCCGCCGCGCCCGTCGCAATGCGGTCGCCCGCGGCAAGCACGCGCCCGTCGACCCCGCCGAAACCGCCGCGTAGCGAGGTGCTGCGCGAGCCCATAACCGGGGCCACATCCACTCCGCCGGCAAGGCTGAGATAGGCGCGGGCATCCTTCAGGGGCGGCGAGAGTTCCAGCATCTGGCCCGGCCGCGCCTGCGCCATCCACCAGGGCGGCAGCGGCACACCGTCGAGCGTCGCCCGGCAGTCGGCCCCTGTCAGGGCAAAGGCGCCCCGGTCGGAAAACCGCACACGGAAGGGGAAGGTCTGCACCTCGATGCCGGCCGCATCCGGCGCATTGCCGACGAGGATATTGCCGATCGTCAGCGCGAGCGTATCCATCGCCCCGCACGCCGTGACGCCGATATTGCGATAGCCGGGGCGGCCGAGGTCCTGGACCGTGTTCAGGGGACCCGTTGCGACGATCTCGATCACAGCTCGATCCTTTCAGGACGGAAACGCACGGTATCTCCGGGGGCCATGACAGCGGGGGATGCGGCCAGCGGATCGAACATCTGCAATTCGGCAAAGCCGATGGAATTCCAGCCGTTCGGCCCGGTCAGCACGGCGATGCCCGTCTGCATGCCGCCGATGGTCACGCAGCCGCGCGCCATGTGAAGCGAAGGCACGGTCTTGCGCGGCATGTGGATGCGCGGATCGAGCCCGTGCAGGTAGCCGAAACCCGGCGCGCTGCCGAGCGCGAAGACGCGGTAGGTGCCCTCGTGGTGGATGCGCACCACCTCCCGGTCGGAGAGACCGGAAAGGTCGCACAGCGCCGGCAGGTCATCCGCGTGCTCGCCGCCATAGGTAACGGCAATCTCGATCTCGCGACCTGCCAGATCGACGCTTCGCGCGCGCCGCCATTCCTCCTGCAGATCACGGACGACCACCTCCGGCATGTCCGGCGTCTCCTTGAGGATCACCAGCAGGTTCGTCATGCCCGGCACGATCTCGGCGACATCGGGGCGGGTTTCGAGCGCATGCGACAGCGCCCAGACGCGCCGCTGGTTCGGCAGATCGAAGGCACCGGGCGCCTCGATGAGAAAAGCGCGTGTGCCGATGAAGGAGATTCTTGCCTGTCCATCCGTGTCGGGCACGATGGCGGCGGGCGCGGCGTACCGAATGCTCATGGGGAAGGCTCCATCGTCAGGACGGGGTCGCCGTAGCCGATCAGGTCGCCGGTACGGGTGCGGATTTCACCGACCACCCCGGCATCAGGAGCGGTCACGGGCAGGAGCACCGGCCCGACCTCGACGAAACCGACGACGGCGCCGGCTTCAAGCGCTCTGCCCTCGCCGGCAAGCGGGCCGGTTTCAGGGGCAGCGGGATGCCGGTCGCGGAAGAGGCCGGCCATCGGCGCCTTGACGGCGCGGCCTTCCGGCCGGGCCGGGATTGCCGGCGCGGGTTCGGCAATCTCCTCCAACCGCGCGCCGGCATCGAGGGCGATCTTCAGCACGCCACCGTCGGGCGTCGTGATCTCCAGCGCACTTGCGCCGGAGCGTTCGAGCCAGCCGGTGAGGGTCGAGATGAGGGCAGGATCGGACAGATCGCCGATCGTGTTCCTGCCCGTCGAGCGGTCACGCCTCGCCACGGGGTTCCTCCCTCAGCCGTTTTTCAAGATGGTGGATGTCGACGCCGCCGCGCACGAAATCGGGATCGGAGAAGATCCGCGCGTGCAGCGGGAGATTGGTGGCGATGCCCTCGATGCAGGTCTCGGACAGGGCGACCTGCATGCGGCGGATGGCATCTTCCCGGGTCGGGGCATGGACGATCAGCTTAGCGATCAGCGAATCGTAATAGGGCGAGACGCGGTAGCCCGCGGACACATGGGTATCGACGCGGATGCCCGGACCGCTCGGGAAGCGCACCGCCGTGATGCGCCCCGGGGAGGCGACGAAGGTGGTGGGGTCCTCGGCATTGATGCGGCACTCGAAGGCATGGCCCCGCGCCGCGCCGGTAAAGCGTTCCGTCTCCAGCACTGCGCCCTGCGCGGCGCGCAACTGTTCATGCACGAGATCGACGCCTGCCGTCATCTCGGTGACAGGATGCTCGACCTGCAGGCGGGTGTTCATCTCGATGAAATAGAATTCGCCGTTCTCGTAGAGGAACTCGAAGGTGCCGACGCCGCGATAGCCGATCTGCCGGCAGGCTTGCGCACAGCGCACGCCGATCCGTTCGGCAAGGTCAGGCGCGATGCCCGGCGCAGGCGCCTCCTCCACCACCTTCTGGTGCCGGCGCTGGACGGAGCAATCGCGATGGCCGACCCAGACGGCATTACCATGGATGTCGCACAGGACCTGGAATTCGACGTGGCGCGGATGCTCCAGGAATTTCTCCATATAGAGTTCCGGCTTGCCGAAGGCGCGGCGCGCCTCTTCGCGGGTGATGGCGATCGCATCGGCGACCTCGGCGCTTTCGCGCACGACGCGCATGCCGCGCCCGCCCCCGCCGCCGGCCGCCTTGACGATAACGGGATAGCCGATCTCCTCGGCGATCGCCCGCACCGCTTCGGCATCTTCCGGCAGCGGTTCGCCCGGCCCCGGCACGCAGGGCACGCCGGCCGCCATCATCGCCCGCTTGGCAGCGATCTTGTCGCCCATGATGCGGATCGCCGATGCCGGTGGGCCGACGAAGGCAAGCCCCGCCGCCTCCACCGCATCGGCGAAATCGGCGTTTTCCGACAGGAAGCCGTAACCGGGATGAACCGCCTCGGCGCCCGTCACGCGGGCCGCCAGCAGAATGGCCGCCTGGTTGAGATAGCTGCGCCCCGGCGCCGAGGGACCGATGGCGAGCGGTCCGCCCGCACCCGGCCTGGTGCAGCCCGCCGCGTCCGCTTCGGAAGCGACAAGGACCGGCCGCAGCCCCAGTTCCAGGCAGGCGCGCTCGATGCGAACGGCGATCTCGCCGCGATTGGCGATGAGGACGGAGGTGAAGGGCCTGCCCATCAGGCAATCTCCACGAGCGGATCGCCGAAACCGACATCCTGCCCATCGTCGAAGAAGATGCGCTTGACGGTCCCGCCGAAGGGCGCGCTCACCGTGGTAAAGACCTTCATCGCCTCGACGATGCAGAGCGCCTGGCCCGCCTCGACCGGATCGCCGACGGCAATCAGCGGCGCCGCGCCGGGGCTTGCGGCCTGATGAAGAACACCGGCAATGGCCGAACGCACGAGTTGCGCCTCGGCTTCATCCTTCTGCCTTGCCGGTTCGACCGGGGCGGTTGATGCCTGCGGCTCCAGCGCCGCTGGTGCGTGCACCGCTGCCGCCGCCTGCGGGGATTTCCGGATGATGACCGTCGTACCCGTCTCGCTGACCGTCAGTTCCGAGACGCGCGAGCGGCCGACGAAATCGAGCAGCGTCTTGATCTTTTCCAGATCCATGGTTTTCCCCAAGGCATGGCAGAACCGGCACCTGGCCGCAGCGGCCAACCCTCCGGTTCGATTGGAAAAACCTTACACAGCATTGCGGTTGATGGGGGCAGACAAACTTTGAATACCGTTGGCTCGGAACGGGATATCCGCATGGCCTGCGGGATGTTTGGTGAAAGCCCGGACGGAAACGCCAACACCATCGCCACGGTGTTCGAGACCTCCGCGCTCAGGAAACGCCTATCCTGTCGTGGTGAATTTCACCGACAGCAGCTCTTCGCAGCCATGCTCCTTGAGGGCGGCGGTCAGCGCCGCCTCGTAGTCGGGCTGCGCAGTTTCAAAATGCGCACGCCCCTTGTCGGTGAGCACGGTGTAGACGCCGCGCTTGTCGTCCGGGCAAAGATCTCGAACCGTAAGGCCGCCGCGCTCCAGGCGCTCGACCATTCGCGATACCGAACTCTGGTTCAGGCGCAAATGCGTGGCCAGTTCCTGCATTCGAAGTTCGGAATCCGGCGATCGCGACAATATCTCGAGCGCACGATAGTCCGACAGGCCGAGACCATGCCGATCTTGCAGGACCTTCCCGAGTTCGGCTTCGACATTGGCGACCGCATGAATCAGCTTGAGCCAGGCATCACTTCTCTTAGGCATGAGCGATATCGACTCCTCTCGAATAATGGGTGCTTGCCCAGCATATGTATGCTCATGCAAGCACCTAAGCAAGTGCGACCCCCAGCTAAAGAGCGGGCAACCGCGCACGAAATTCCAGAAATGGACGCAACCGTTCAGGGACGGCAAGCTTGTTCACGACGGGCGACCGCCAGGTCCGCGGATCGTGGGCAAGGAGGCGGTATGTGCCGCGATAGTCGAAGCCATGCGCAGCCGCCTCGTCGCGATCCGCGGCAAAGAGTACCTGCGAGATGCCCGCATGGAGCGCGCTCATGTAGCACATCGCGCAGGGCTCTCCCGATGCCAGAAGCGTCGTGCCTTGCAGGCGGGTTGTTCCATGCGTGCGGCAAGCGTCACGGATCGCCTCGACTTCGGCATGCGCGGTCGGGTCGTGATGCTCCCGGACGCGGTTGACACCGCGTCCGAGAACGACGCCGTCCTGGTCGACGACGAAGGCGATGAAGGGAATGCCACCGTCGTGGACATGATCCACGGAGAAGGCGACGACCTCCTCCATGAGTCGCGTGTGGCGCGCAGAGGATTCGGCGACCATCAGGCCTGCCCCCGGAGCTTTGCGCTGTCGGCCAGCTTCAGCCAGACGACACCGGCAATGATGACCCCCAGCCAGAATGCCTGGATCAATGTCAGCGGCTGGTCGAGCAGGATGCTGCCGAAAACGGCCGCCCCAACCGAGCCGATCCCGGCCCACACCGCATAGCCGATCCCCACGTCGATGGTCTGCAAGGCGGCACTGAGGAAATAGAGCGTGAGCAGGAAGAAGACGACGGCGGCGACCGACCAGCTCAACACGGTGAACGCCTGGCTGCCCCCCACGCTGAGGGCGTAGCCGATTTCGAAGACGCTGGCGAGCAGCAGCATGCCCCATGCGCTGCCGTTGCTTTGGGTCTTGCGGATTGTATCCATGATGATGGTTCCTTTTGGTCAGGATGAATTGGACGAGTAAGATGGCTGTTTTCCTTGTCAGGCCGCGCCGCTGAGGCGCAGGCCGACGACGCCCCCGATGACGAGGGCGATCCCGAGAGCCTTCGTCCAGTTCAGTTGCTGTCCGAAGAACAGCGCACCCAACACGACGATCCCGACCCCCGCGACCGACGTCCAGATCGCGTATCCCACGCCCACATCGAAGGTGAGAAGCGCGAGGCTGAGGAAGAAGGTGGCGTTGGCCCCGCTGACGAGGGTCGCAATGGTCCACCAGGCGCGCGTGAACCCTTTCGCATTGCCCGCACTGATTGCGACCGCGATCTCAAAGATCACGGCGATTCCGAGATAAAGCCAGCTCATTGCATGTATCCTTTCGTGAGTGGTGAGCTTGTGAAGGCATGTGCCTATCGGGTCGGCCGCTCCACCGGACGGGAGCGGTCTTCATTGCCGGCGGCGTCCCGGAGACGGTCGATTGCCAGGCGCAGCGCGTCCAGCGGTGGCGTTCCCCGGAAAACCCGGTCGCCGACAACGATTGTGGGCACTGATGTGATCGCCATGTCTTCGCGGGCATGGCGCAGCGCCTCGCGATGACGTTCGGCATAGGCCCCGCTTTCAAGCACCTGCCGGGCCTCGCCGGCGTTGAGGCCCGCCTCCGCCGCCAGCGCGATCAGGATTTCAGGATCGCCGATGTCGCGATCCTCCTGAAAGAAGGCGCGCAGCACGCGCATGGAATAGGGATGGTCCAGCCCCTTGTCCTGCGCCATGACGAGGAGTTCGAACGCCTTGGCAGTTCGGGGCTGCGGCGAAATCGACGGCAGCCGGATCGGAACACCCAGCCTGTCGGCGAGCGGATAGACGGACCTGCTCCAGATCGCCGGCAGATACGGGTCTTCCGGACGCAGCGTCGGCACCGGCTCGGGCCTCAGCTCAAAGGCGCGCCAGGATATGGAAATATCCCGATCGCCGATCGCATCGGACAGAACCTGCTCCGCAAGCAGGCAAAAGGGGCAAACATAGTCGGAATAGACGGTTACAGTGCTCATCATGCGGGCTCGTATTTATATGTATGTGCATGCAATATATTGAGCGCGCGACACTGTCAATCTATTTGCATGCGCAAGCATATATTTTTGGAAGGCATGCCGCAGCCGCGAGCCGAACCATGCCGGACGCTCAATGGCGTACAGCGCTCAGCCGTGGGACAAGCAAGCCGCGGATTTCGACAAAGGCACGTCACAGATCGTTGGCGTGGATCGTCATAGGAGCGTAACGCCCAAAAGGAGACCACCGATGACGAGCAAACCCGTCAACCACTACAAGACCATCCCCACCGTCTTTGCGGCCCTGGAGAATGTGCATGGCGCGATCGACGAGCACGGCCTCGACCGGATGCTGCATCATCTCGTTCAGCTTCGCGCATCCCAGCTCAACGGCTGCGCATATTGCGTGAAGATGCACACGAAGGAAGCGCGTGACGACGGCGAGACCAACGAGCGGCTCGATCGCCTCGTGGTCTGGGACCATGTGAGCGATTTTTCGCCGAAGGAACGCGCCGCGCTCGCCTGGACGGAGGCGCTGACCCAGATCGAGCGGAAGACGGATTACGGGGCGCTGCGCGCCGAGCTGCGCGCGCATTTCAGCGAGGCCGAGATCAGTGCGCTGACCGCGACGGTTGCGATGATCAATCTGTGGAACCGCATTCAGGTGTCGACGCACTGACATGGACAGGCACGACACAGACCTGTTCGAAGCCCGGCGCCCGTTTCTGACGGGACTTGCCTACCGCATCCTCGGCTCGCTCGCCGAAGCCGAGGATGCGGTTCAAGACACCTGGCTGAAATGGCAGGGGGCCGAACGCCGGGCCGTTTCCAATCCCGCCGGCTGGCTGACCGCAACCTGCACGCGCCATTGCATCGACATGCTGCGCTCGGCTCGCCGGGTCCGGGTCGACTATGTCGGGGCGTGGCTGCCGGAGCCGATCCAGACCATGACCGACGAGACGCCGGAAAGCGCGATGGAACTGTCTTCATCGCTGTCCCTCGCCTTCCTGCTCGTGCTGGAGCGGCTCGCGCCGAAGGAGCGGGCGGCCTATCTCCTGCGGGAGATATTCGACCAGCCCTATGAGGATATCGCCGCCGCACTGGGCGTTCAGGAGGCGGCGTGCCGCAAGCTGGTTTCACGCGCCCGCAGCCGTGTCGGTCGGGCCGAACCGGCTTCCCTCGCTCCGAAGCAGCGCCAGGAAGAACTGCTTGCGGCCTTCCAGACGGCGATCACGACAGGAGCCACGGCGCAGCTCGCCATGCTGATGACAGAAGACATCGAGCTTCGGGCCGACGGGGGCGGCAAGGTACCGACGCTGCTGCTTCCCCTTTCGGGCAAGGCGGACGTGCTCGGGTTCCTCGGCGATGCCCTCCATCGATACTGGCAGGGCTACAGATGGCAGCCCGCCGACATCAACGGGACGCGGGGGGCGCTCGTCTTCGACGCTGCGCAAATCGTCGCCTCGGTCAGCCTCGCCTGCGATGCGCAAGGCCGCCTGTCCGGCGTCTACATCATGCGCAATCCCGACAAGCTGGCGCGCCTCGGCGACGCTGAAAGGACGATCCAATGACCGACTCGCACACCCTTTCGGCTTCGCCGGGCTGGGGCGATCTGCTCTCCGGCGGCAACCTCATCCGCTCCCTGGCGCTGAGCGGCGGGGTCGCCCTGCATGCCGTCAATCTCTACATCTCGACCACGATCCTGCCGTCCGTCGTGCGCGAGATCGGCGGCCTCGACTACTACGCCTGGAACACGACCCTGTTCGTCGTCGCCTCGATCCTCGGGGCGGCGCTGTCCGCGCCCCTGCTGGCACAGGCGGGGGCGAGAGGGGGCTATCTCGTGGCCGCGCTCGTCTTCGTTGCCGGCACGCTGGTCTGCGCCATTGCGAATATGATGGAGATCATGCTGGCCGGGCGGTTCGCGCAGGGTTTCGGCGGCGGCATCCTGCTGGCGCTGGCCTATGCAATGGTCCGCCGGGTGTTCGCCCAGCCGCTCTGGCCTCGCGCCCTCGCGCTTCTGTCCAGCATGTGGGGCATCGCCACCCTGCTGGGTCCTGCTGTCGGCGGCGTCTTCGCCGAACTCGGCCTTTGGCGCGGTGCGTTCCTGTTCCTGGTCCCGATTGCCGGGCTGGTCACCCTTGCCGCGCTCTTCGTATTGCCACCGCGCACGGGAGAACGAGTCCAGAGCGAGCCGCTTCCTCTCGTTCAGCTCGCGCTCCTGACGCTCGCGGTGTTTGCCGCCTCCTGGGGCGGCATGGGCGCGAATCTTTCATCCACTGTCGCTGGAATGGTGACGGCCCTCGTTCTGGTCGGGCTTGTCATCGTGACGGAACGACGATCCAGGCACAGGCTGCTTCCGGCCGGCACGTTCGAGCGCCCCGCCGCTCTCGGCAGCCTCTACGCGGCCACCGCGCTGCTCGCCGTCACCGTCACCTGCACGGAAATCTTCCTGCCGCTCTTCCTGCAGGACCTGCATGGCCGCTCGCCGCTGGAGGCCGGCTATATCGCGGCCGTTATGTCGGCGGGGTGGACGGCGGCGGCAATCCACACATCCGGGTTGAAAGGCGAACGGCGCGCCTCCGTCGTGCGCGCGGGGCCGATGCTCTCCCTTGCGTCGATGGTGGTTCTCGTCGTCGCCATGCCGTGGACGAGCGTGGAAGGCTGGCTTGCCCTGGCCCTCATCTGCGCGGCTCTGGTGATCGGGGGAGTGGGCGTCGGCCTTGCCTATCCGCACCTTTCGGCAATGATCCTGCATGTGGCGCCGCAGGGCGAGGAAGACAATGCAGCATCCTCCATCATGACGGTGCAGCTTTGCGCCACCGCATTCGGTGCGGCCATCGCCGGACTGGCCGTCAATCTCGCAGGGGCGAGCGGCGGCGCTGACGGCATGGATACGGCCAGCGCGGCGCGTTGGCTGTTCGTGACGGTGGCGGTCGCCCCGCTTCTTTGCCTTTTCGTTATGAACAGCACGTCGTTCAGACACGCAGACGATGCCTGACGACACACGCCGTCGAACTTCGCCGTGCCCTGGCAGCGCTGGCGGCACCCCATCCGGTCGAGGGGTACCGCCGGCGGTTCAGGCAGGATTGTCCGCATCCAGCAGGTTCAATGCATCGACAAAGCTGCGGGCGGCCGGGCCAAATGGCTCATCGATGCGGCGGGCGAGATAACTCTCGGATTCGACCTGGCTGTGACGCCCGAGCGATTTCGTACCAAGCCTGACAAGCCTTCCGCAGTCGATGTCTTCCCCAACCTGCCACAATGGAAGTCGTCCCCAGCCGACGCCTGCCAGGATGAGGGCATGCTTGGCGTCCTGCGTGTTCACCCGGCAGGTCTGTGGCGAGATGACGCCGAAATCCCGGCCTTTCGATTGTGCGGTCGGGTCGGACAGCACGATCTGAAGATGGTTCGCGATATCCGAAACCTCGACCTGCCGCTCCGCGCCCAGCGTCGCCAGCGGATGGCCCGGAGCGACGACGGCGATCTGGCGAACAGGTGAAAGCGCTTCGAATACGACCCTGGGGTCGCGAAAATCCTCACCGACCATGATCGCGAGCGTCGCGCGCTTTTCGATCAACGCCTGCAACGGTCCGCCAAGCGGCTCGACAGCGAGCCGGACCGTGACCGAGGGGTGAACGCGGCGCATCGCGGCTATCGCCGACCCGACCACCGCGACCGAAAACAGCGTATCGACCGCGATCGACAGTTCAAGCTCGACATCCTCGCCAAAACCGTGCGCCCGCGCGCGCATGGCGTCGACGCGCAGCAGGATGTCGCGCGCATCGGCGAGGAGCGCGGTGCCCTGAGGCGTGAGCATCGGACGATGACCGGAGCGGTCAAAGAGCAGGACGCCGAGTTGCGCTTCCAGATTGGCAATGGCGGCGCTGACGCCAGATTGCGCGCGCGACAGGCTGCTTGCCCCGGCCCGAAAGCTGCCGCTCCTGGCGACTGCGACGAACGTCCGGATCTGGTCGAGGGTAAGCGCATCCAGCATGATCATTTCCTATGATCGACTTGATATGAATTATATCACTTATGCTGAGCGGTCGGCAGGCCTAATCTTTGCCGGAAACATCAATCGGCAAGGAGAGAACGATGACCAAGGTTCTGGTGCTCTATTATTCGTCTTACGGCCACATCGAGACGATGGCGTCTGCGGTCGCTCAAGGCGTGCAGGACGTGGGCGCAACCGCCGCGATCAGGCGCGTGCCGGAACTCGTGCCCGAAACGGTGGCGTCAAAGTCCGGATACAAAGTCGACCAGCAGGCCCCCGTCGCAAGCGTCGCCGAACTGGCCGACTACGATGCGATCATCATCGGCACGCCGACACGGTTCGGCAACATGGCCGCGCAGATGAAGAACTTCCTCGACCAGACCGGCGGGCTCTGGTTCGAAGACAGGCTGGTGGGAAAGGTCGGCAGCGTCTTCACCTCCACCGGCAGCCAGCATGGTGGTCAGGAAACGACCATCCAGTCCACCCATACCGTGCTCCTGCATCTGGGGATGATCGTGGTCGGCCTGCCCTATAGCTTCAAGGGGCAGATGCGCATGGACGAGATCACCGGCTGCTCGCCCTACGGCGCCTCCACCCTTGCCGACGATGGCGACGGCGGTGACCGTCAGCCAAGCGCCAACGAGTTGGAGGGCGCACGCTTCCAGGGACGCCATGTCGCGGAGATCACCATCCGCCTGGCGACCGGACGGTTGAGCGAGGCGGCGTGATGGCAACGCTGGCTCCCACCTCGGCGCCGGTGTCGACGCGCTGGGGCGCAGTCTCCCTGCTGGTCGGGGCTGGCGTCGTCGCCGCCCTCCAGGTCGGCAAAACGGCTATCGCCATTCCCATGTTGCAGTCCGATATGGGGCTTGATCTGGCAGCCATCGGCTGGCTGACCGGCGTCTTCGCGGTGCTGGGGCTCATCGGCGGGATTTCCGCCGGCGCACTCGTTGCCAGTTTTGGCGCGCGGCGCATTCTCCTCCTCGGTCTTCTCATAACCGCCATCGGTGCCGCGCACGGTGCCACCGTTTCCTCCTTCGCTCCGCTCCTGATCTCGCGCATCGGCGAAGGTGCGGGCTTCCTGCTGATCACTGTCGCGGCGCCGTCCGTGCTGGAGCATGTTACCGAGCGGTCGCGGCGCGACCTTGCCTTCGCGCTATGGAGTTGCTTCATGCCCGCCGGCATGGCGATCGCCATGCTCGCTGGTCCGCTCTTCAGCGACTGGCGTGCCATTTGGTGGGCGAGCAGTCTCCTTGCGCTGGTCGTCGCCGTCATGGTCGTGTTCGTGATTTCCGCGGCGGGACGGCGTGCGCGCTGGTCGTGGAGCAACCTTGGCAAGGATGCAGCGACGACCATCCTGACCGCCGGTCCCTTGCTGCTTGCACTTGCCTTCGCCTGCTACAGCCTGATGTTCTTCGCGCTGTTCGGCTTCCTGCCCGTATTGCTGATGGAGCGCATGCAGGTCTCGCACCAGACGGCAGGACTGCTCAGTGCAATGGCAACGGCTGCCAACATCGCCGGCAATCTCGCCGCGGGCGTTCTGCTGTCACGCGGTGTAGCGCGCGCCAGCCTGATCGCATGGGCGAGCCTTGCGATGGGCATCGCCGGCTTCGGTATCTTCCTGCCGGTGCTGCCGGACGGGCCCACCTTCATGCTCTGCGTCATGTTTTCCGCTGTGGGCGGCTTGATCCCGGCAACGCTTCTGTCGACCGCTCCGCTCGCTGCGCCGGCCGCCGGGCTCGTGCCGGTCGTCCTAGGCCTCGTGGTACAGGGGAACAATCTGGGGCAGATCGCCGGTCCGGTGGCGGTCGGCAGAGCCATCCAGACCTATGGCTGGCCTTCTGCCGCGCTGATCGTCGCACTGGCTGCCTGTATGGCTGCGATCATCGCAGGTGCCCTTGGCCGGGCGCTCCGGCGAACCCCGAATCCCGGTCGAGACACCTGAATACGAGCCATATCAATCGAGGCGGCGGGCTGCTTTCGGCATCCGGGAGCTCGAAGGCGCCCGCCCATCGTCCAGCGGAGCGCCGAGAGGTCTTGCCACCGCACGAAGAAATGACATAAAGACATAAAGATATTGTTATATAATTATCGATGGTGATGTATGGTCGGTTCTGTTTTCCTCTTCATAGTCGCCTGCGCTGCGCTTCTCGGCTCGCCCGGCCCCGGTATCGCGGCCCTGATCGCCGTGGGCAGGGCACAAGGGCTGACCGGCGGAATAGGTTTTTTCGTTGCCATGCAAATAGGATTGGCCCTGGCGGCCGGCCTGAGTGCGCTCGGCCTTGCCGGTTTTCTTCATGCGGCTCCAGCATTGCGCACCATGTTGAGCGTCGCTTCCGTGCTTTACCTCGTTTGGCTGGCCTGGCAGATTGCGAGCCAGCCGGTTTCCGGCGGGGCGGATGGACGGGCCGGCGGCCGGCCGGCAGGGATAGCGATAGGCTTCGCGCTGGGTTTTGCCAACCCGAAAGCCTATCTGGCGTTTGTCTCCCTTTTCGGCTCGTTCGTCGTTTTGGAACCAGCGTTTGCGACGGCAGACACAATTGCCAAATGGGCCCTGTGCGTGGCAGTGATGGTTGTGGTCGATCTAGGGTGGATGGCGACCGGCGCCGCGTTGGGCCGGATCACGCTTTCTCCGCCCGCCGAACGCGCGATGAACATCGGAATGGCCTTGATGATACTGGCGGCGTGTTCGCTCTCATTCTTATAATGGCGGGGGCGAAGGATCGCAATTGCTTCCATCCGCTCCTGAATGCCTGCCTCTGTGACGTGTCCCTATCCTTGAACAGATAGTTCCCATTGTTGAAGGCCCACTATGCCCGACAGCGCCAACCTGCTCGCCTTCGCCCTCATCTCTCTTGGAATGGTCCTGACGCCGGGACCGAACATGCTTTACCTGATCTCGCGCTCGATCTGTCAGGGACGGGTCGCCGGATTGATCTCGCTTGGCGGGGTTGTGCTCGGGTTCGTCTTCTACATGCTCTGCGCGGCGCTTGGCATCACGGCACTCATATTCGCCGTACCCTACGCGTATGACATTATTCGCTTCGCCGGAGCGATCTATCTGCTTTGGCTCGCCTGGCAGGCCATCCGTCCGGGCGGACGCTCCCCCTTCCATGTGCGCGACCTGCCCAAAGACAGTCCCCGCAAGCTGTTCGTCATGGGCTTCCTCACCAATCTGCTCAATCCGAAGATTGCAGCACTCTACCTTTCCCTCCTGCCGCAGTTCATAGAACCGGACAATGGCAACGTGCTTGCGCAGTCGCTGGTCCTCGGCTTCACGCAGATCGTCATCAGTGTGTGCGTCAATGCCATGATCGCCCTGTCGGCGGGGTCGATCGCCGTCGTCCTCGCGCGCCATCCGACTTGGGCACAGGTTCAGCGCTGGCTGATGGGAACCGTCCTTGCCGCACTTGCGGTGAAGATGGTGACCGACGGGCGCCGATAATTCGAACGCCGTCTCGCCGCTGTTCCTGGCGAACGTCCGATCTCAACCGCGCATTCCCGCTACTCACTACGGCCGGCATTTGCCGTCGGCCGTTTTCATCCCATGGCCGCCCGCTCAGAACTCCTCCCAGTGCTCCGCTGCCGGCGCCGTGGAGCCGCGCGGCGCCCGCATGCTGCGCGCCATGGCATGAAGCTGTGCCACAGGCGGCGAAGACAGCACCCGCTGGACGGGCTGCACACTGCCGGAAAGCCTGAACCGGCGGATGAGGGCATGCAGCGCATCGGCTTCCCGCGCCATGGCGTGGCTTGCCGCCGTGCTTTCTTCCACCATGGCCGCATTCTGCTGCGTCGCCTGGTCCATCGCATTGACCGACTGGTTGATCTCGCGAAGCCCCGTCGATTGCTCGCGCGAAGCTTCGACGATGGCGTCGACATTGGTATGCGCTTCCTCCACTTGCGTCAGGATTTCCTGCAAGGCCCGCCCCGTCTCGTCGACCAGTGCCACCCCGCTCTTCACGTGCTCGCCCGATGCGGTGATCAGCGCCTTGATGTCCTTGGCAGCGCTTGCCGAACGCTGCGCCAGTTCCCGCACCTCCTGCGCGACGACGGCAAAACCCTTGCCCGCCTCGCCGGCCCGTGCCGCCTCGACACCGGCATTGAGCGCCAGGAGGTTGGTCTGGAAGGCGATGTCGTCGATGACGCCGATGATGTTGGAGATCTCGTGGGAGGACTGCTCGATCTGGCCCATCGCGTCGATGGCCTGCTTGACGATCTCACCGGATTTTTCCGCGCCCGACCGGGTCTTGGCGACCAGCGTGCCAGCCTCGTCCGCCCGCCGGCTCGAATCGCCGACCGTCGTGGTGATCTCGTCCAGCGCCGCCGCAGTCTCCTCGACGGAGGCCGCCTGCTGCTCGGTGCGCTTGGCAAGGTCGTCCGCCGCCGAGCGGATCTGCTGCGCGCCCGAGGCGATCGCATTCGCATTGGCCTCGACCGTGCGCATCGCCTCGTGCAGGCCGGCGACCGCCTCGTTGAAGTCCTTGCGCACCGTCTCCATGGAGGGCACGAAGGCGGTGGCGAGGTTCTGCGTGAGATCGCCTTCCGCCAGCGCCTTCAGCCCGGCGCCGAGCGCATTGATCGCCGACATGCGCTCCGTCACGTCGGTCGCGAATTTCACCACCTTGCAGACCCGGCCCTTGAGGTCGAGGATCGGGTTGTAGGCCGCCTGGATCCAGATCTCCCGGCCGCCCTTGCCGTAACGCACGAACTCGTTGGAGATGAAGCGCCCCTCTGCAAGGCTCTTCCAGAACTCGGCATAGGCCGGCGTCTGGACATAGGCCTGATCGCAGAACATGCGATGATGCTTGCCGCGGATTTCGGAAAGGTCATAGCCGAGCGCCGCGCAGAAATTCTCGTTGGCATGAAGAATTTCGCCCGTTGGCGTGAACTCGATCACGGCCTGCGAGCGGGAGATCGCATCGAGCTTGGCGGCGTCTTCGCTCGCCTGCATCTTCGCCTGGGTGATGTCTGTCGCGAACTTGACGACCTTGTAGGGCTTGCCGCCGCGAAAGACCGGATTGTACGAGGCCTGGATCCAGATCTCGCCGCCATCCTTGCGCAGGCGCTTGTAGCTGGTGGCATCGTATTCCCCCCGTCCGAGCCGCGCCCAGAACTGGCGATACTCCTCGCTCGCCGTATAGGCCGCCTCGCAGAAGATGCGGTGATGCTTGCCGACGATCTCCCTCAGCTCGTAGCCGAGCGCCCGGCAGAAGTTCTCGTTGGCGGTGAGGATGTTGCCGGCAAGGTCGAACTGGATCACGGCCTGCGAACGCGACAACGCCTCGACGATGTGGCCTGCATCCATGGATTTTACAAATGAAAGCATGATCTGTCCCTCTGTGCGATGCAACGGTCTTCCAGGTTTCCCGTCGCGGTCGTCGGTGTTGGCGTTCGGATGCCTTGGTTCAAAGCGGGCATTCCGCAGTCTTCAGCCAGCGGATCTCCCGCCACCTGAAGTGTTCATTGCTGTCTGCTGCGGACCTATGCTTCAGCCGCCTTCTCCAGCCCTGCGGCCGGCTGTGCCTCCAGCCGCGCCCTTTCGCGCAGCACGTCGAGCATCAGCTCCAACTGTTGCGTGACCACGGCCATGGAACGAAGCACGTCGTCGACGTCACCACCGTCGGAAACGCCATTGATAAAGACCTTCTTTGGAGGAAATTGAAGAATATTGCACATTTTCCCGATCCTCAGCTTGTATAAATTGAACATCTTCGCTTAAAAGAAGTTTAATTCGGTTAAATGTGTATTAAAATTCATATATTGACGCACTATACGTATTGATACACAATGCTACATTACAATGTATCATTGCTAAATTAGCGATTTTAGAGAGTTATTCTACGTTTTTTACCTAATCTTAATCCGAAAGACCAAACATATTTCCCATATCGCCGGAAATATGGCGCAAGATGGCCTGCCCACTTCCCCATGCGGCGATCCTCCTCGGACGGGGAATGAGCCCCCGTCCCCGCCGAAGCCCTTGCCTCATGATGGCGCAAGGTTCGACTTGCGATAGCAGGGTCCCTGCCGAGGCCGGCCGGACGCCTGCAATCGACGGAATGCCGTAGACTGGCTGCGGGCGAGGCGCTCGCGGGAGGAAGCCCCAGCCCGGCATCCGTCGATTGAGTGGAGCCATACTCATGCGGATCAAGCAGCTTTTCATTGGATTTTCCTGCGGCACGCTGGCGCTCAGCACGGCGCTCGGGTGCTCGCTCGTCCTTCACGGCGCAGCGGAAAGGAGCGTCGAGGAGGCACATGTCGCGCAATACAGATCGTATCTGCTCGCCGACGAACTGCGCCAGTCTTCGGACGATCTGACCCGCCTCGTACGCGTCTACGCCTCAACGGGCGATACGCAGTATAGGGACCAGTACAACCGCATCCTCGACATCCGCAACGGCTTGGCGCCCCGTCCGCTCGACTATCATCGCGTCTATTGGGACTTCGTGGCCGGCGGCACGCCCGAGCCGCGCCCCCTGGGAGAAGCTGTCGCGCTGCGCGACCTGATGCGGCAGGCGGGCTTCACCGAGGAGGAATTCGCCCTGCTCGACGAGGCGAACAAGCGCTCGGACGGGCTGGTGCAGCTCGAAGTCGAGGCGATGAAGCTCGTGGAAGACATCAACGAGCGGACCAGCACGGCCTCCCGCGCCCGGGCGAATGTCCTTGTCAACTCACCGGAGTATCACCGTTTCAAGGCGGAGATCATGCAGCCGATCGATGCCTTCTACGTCGCGTTGGAAGCGCGCCTCCAGGGCACGCTTGACGCTGCACGGGCAACCTCCACCTTCTATCAGATGATGACGGTGGCCGCGGGCGGCCTGCTGCTTGTCATGCTGGGTGCCTTCGGGGCCGTCATCTTCCGACGGGTCATCCGCAGCATCGTTTCCCTGCAGGCGACGATGGGCAGTATTGCCGGCCAGGATCTGGAAACCATGGTCGACGGCCAGCAGCGGGCCGACGAGATCGGCGACATGGCGCGCGCGCTCGAAGTGTTCCGCAAGGCGGCGCTCACCCAGCGCGCACTCGAAGAGGAGGCCGCGCGCCAGCGAGAAAACGCCGAAGCCGAACGGCGGCACATCCAGACCGAAGCCGAAGCGGCCGCCAAGGCACGGCTCGACCAGGCGACCGGCGGGCTGGCCGACGCGCTCCGCCGGCTAGCCGGCGGCGATCTCGGCTTCGAGCTTTCCGAGCCGTTCCATCAGGATTTCGAGATGCTGCGCCACGACCTGAACACGGCCGTCGCCCAACTCGGCCGCGTGCTCGGCGCCGTCTCGGAAAGCGCCCAGACCATCTCCGACGGCACCGGCCAGATCAGCGCGAGTGCGGATGATCTCTCCAAGCGAACGGAGCAGCAGGCGGCCTCTCTCGAAGAGACCGCCGCCGCGCTGGAGCAAATCACCTCGAATGTCGCCAATTCCGCGAAACGGACGGAGGAAGCCCGTCAGGTTGCAAGCCAGGCAAATATCAGCGCCACCCAGTCGGGCGTGGTCGTCGCCAATGCCGAAGAAGCCATGCAGCGTATCGAACAGTCCTCCAACCAGATTTCCAGCATCATCAGCGTCATCGACGAGATCGCTTTCCAGACCAACCTTCTCGCCCTCAATGCCGGCGTGGAAGCAGCGCGGGCGGGAGACGCCGGCAAGGGCTTCGCAGTCGTCGCGCAAGAGGTGCGTGAACTCGCGCAGCGCTCGGCCAATGCAGCCAAGGAGATCAAGGGCCTGATCGGCAATTCGACCGCCGAAGTGAAAAGCGGCGTCGAACTGGTGCGCGAGGCGGGCAATGCGCTGAAGGCGATCGAACACGACGTCGTGACGATGAACCAGCATATGGATGCGATCTCGACCGCTGCGCGTGAACAGTCCGTCGGGCTTTCCGAAATCAACATGGCCGTCAACCAGATGGACCATGTCACCCAGAAGAACGCCGCCATGGTCGAGGAAGCCAATGCCGCCAGTGCGACGCTCGCAGCGGAAGCCCACAAGCTGCGCGAATTGATCCGGCACTTCTCCTTCCGGCAGGACAGCGCAGAGCAGCAGCAACCGGCCCCCGCAACGCAACGGATGAGACAATATTTCCCGCGAGCCGTCTCCGCTCGTGTCGCGGGCGCCACTGCCCTCGCCGGGAAAGCCGACGGCTGGGAAGAATTCTGAGCACGCCCTGAGCAGAAGCAACAGACGGACGGCAATACGCCGCGCCCGCGGAGGTCAGGATGTTCGACCAGATATTCAGTGCATTCCGTCAGGCAGACGACCAGGAGGACGTGTCGCCGCCCGGTCTCCAGACCTTCTCCTCTCAAGAGCCCTTGCAACATCCGACTTCCGGCAAAGGGGTAGTCGAGATGCAATTCGTCAA
>NZ_SLVX01000024.1 GCF_004341885.1 Shinella granuli
TCCGACGCCGCCACCAGCGCAGCCGCATCCTCCACCACCGTCACCCCGGCCGTACGGTAGGCATCGTCCGATATGCCCGAACCCTCCCCGGCGCCTGCCTCAACAAGGCATGCGTAACCGAGTTTCTGGAGTTGTGCCGCACTCTCAGGCGTCAGCGCAACGCGCAACTCTCCAATGGCCAGCTCCTTGAGAGCCCCAACCTTCTGTCCCATTTCCTTCCCGGCAAAGCCGGCCCTCTTATGTGGCATATGTTGCGAAAACCGCCGAGAGGTGAGCGGCGCAGCTGGGATGGACCCCGAAATGCGGCGCTCGGACCGGCGAATTCAATCCAGATGTTCAGCGGCCGCGCGTGCTGGACCCTTCCGGTGGAACGGTGGTCGCCCGCATTGCTTCGGCCCTGTGTTCTCCGACAAGTCCGGACGCAAGGTCACGCAAGCTGCTCTTGCGTCCGAAATTGCGTTAAAACAAAGAGTTAGAGTGTTTTCGCGCTTCGAAGAAAGGCGGAAATGCTCTAGTGCGCGACCAGAATGCCCTTGGCCTCAAAGATGTCGCGAATCTTGCGGACATAGCCGTGATAATCCTTGTTCTCATGTATCCTGCTCCACTGGCGGGGGCGGGGCATGTCGATATTGAGGTCGAGGTCGACGCGGCCCGGACGGGGCGACATCACCAGCACGCGGTCCGCGAGAAACACCGCCTCGTCAATGCCGTGGGTGATGAACAGCACGGTGTTGCCAAGCCGCATCCACATGGACTGGAGATCCATGATCATCTGTTCGCGCGTCAGCGCATCGAGCGCGCCGAACGGCTCGTCCATCAGCAGGAGGCCGGGCTCCTGGATCAGCGCACGGCAGATCGCCACGCGCTGGCGCATGCCGCCGGAAAGCTCGGAGGGATATTTGTTGCCGAACCCTTCGAGCCCGACCTGGGCCAGCAGTTCCTCCGCACGGCCCCGGTATCTGGCAACATCCAGCCTTTTGATCTCGATGGGCAGCAGGATGTTTTCGAGCACGGTGCGCCAGTAAAGCAGGAGATCGGACTGGAAGACGACGCCGATCTTGGGATGCGGCTTGCTGATGGCCTCCCCATCGATGGCGATCGTGCCGGTCGAGGCTCCGATCAGGCCGGCAAGCAGCGACAGAAGCGTGCTCTTGCCGCAACCGCTCGGCCCGACCACGGCGACAAATGTGCCGGGCTCGAACTTGAGGTCGATCTTGTCGAGCGCCACGACATCTTCGTCTTCGCGCGTCTTGTAGATCTTCGAGAGCCGGGAGATGTCGACCGCCGCACCCGTCTGGACAATGGCATTCATGGAATTACCTCACCTGAATCTTTCGATGTTTGAGCGGCCGCCGGCCTATTTGGTGTCGCGCTTGTAGGTGACGCGGCTCTCGACGAAGTCGATGACGAAATAGAGCATGACACCAAGCCCGGAGATGGCGACGACGGTCGCGAAATTCAGCGTGGTGTCGAACAGGGAGTTGGCCTGGAGCTGCAGGTAGCCAAGCCCGCGTTCGGCAGCGACGTATTCGCCGATGACCGCACCGATGACGGCGAGCGACACCGCCACTTTGAACCCCCCGAATATGTTGGGAAGCGCCGCCGGCAGGCGCACCTTGAAGAAGGTCTGCCATTCGCTGGCCCCCATGGAGCGAACGAGGTTGACGAGGTTCTTGTCCAGCGCCTGGAGACCGACGACGGTCGAGATGACGATGGGAAAGAACGAAATCAAAAAGGCGAGCGTGATCTTCGGCGCCCAGCCATAGCCCAGATAGAGCACCAGCAGCGGCGCCAGCGCCACCTTCGGCACGGTCTGCAGCGCGACGAGGATCGGATAGATGGCACGCTCGAACGCACGCGAGTAGAATATCGCGAGCGCCAGGGGTATGCCGACCAGCACGCCCATCGCAAATCCGGAAACGACCTCGAACAGGGTGACGTAGGCATGGGTGGCGAGCAGGGGAAGCTCGTTGACGATCCGCGTGGCGATCGCCACCGGTGTCGGCAGGACGAATTCCGAAAGCCCGGAAAGCGGAACCAGGACCTGCCAGGCCGCAAGCAACACGGTCGCGAGAATGACCGCCGAATAGCGTTCGAGCCATGGTCCTCGCGATTTCTTCCTGCGCATGGCCTTGTCCTGCTTTGACTGCGCGCGATCGGCGCCTAATACATTCGTGCTCGCCACCGTAACCTCACTGAGTCAGAAAGTCGTTCGTATAGAAGGTCGAAGCCGGCTTGGGATCGCCGATGTCCTCGGCGCTGCCGACCAGTTTGAGCGCATCGACGATCGCCTTCTCCTCGATCCAGCCGAGGGGCTTGCCGTCAGCGGGCGCGTGGAGCGATGCCGACGTCGCCTCGATCTGCTGCTGGACGACCTTGTCCGAGGGACCGGCCTGCCAGACCGCCTTGAGCGCTGCGGTCGCGGCCGCCGGATCGGACCGCGTCATCTCGATCGCCTTGGCATTGGCGGCAAGGAAGCTCTTCAGCGCCGCCCCCCTCTTGGCAATGCCATCGTCGCTCGCCACCACCGCCATGCCGGGAATGGCGAGGCCATATTCGGTCATGTCGAGCGTCGGGAACGTCTGGCCGGTCCTGTCTTCGAGAACGGGCAGGTCATTGGTCCTGTAGACGCTGACCACGTCGACCTGGCCCTGCAGGAACTGCGGAACCCGCGACTGGGAGTCCATCTGGATCTTCGAGACCTTGCTGCAATCCACCTGGTTGATTTCGCAGAAGGCATCGAGATAGGACGTGCCGGTCTCGCCGACCGCATGGGCAATGGTCTTGCCTTCCAGGTCCTTCGGCGTCGTCACCGCCTTGTCGGCATGCGAGATCAGGGCAATCGGCGTTTCCGGCTGGTAGAGCGCTATGATCTTGACCGGCATTCCCTTCTGAATGGCGGAAATGGCGAAGATCCCGGGCAGGATGACGGCGTCTTCCTGGCCCTGGATGAGCGAGCCGAGCGCCGCCTGCGAGCCGGCGCCCTCGCCGAGCTTGAGGGCGACGCCGGCATCCTTGTAGACGCCCTTCTGTTCACCGAGATAAAAGAAACCGTATTCGCCCTTCAACTTCCAGCTGAAACGGACCTTGACCTCCTCGGCCATGGCGCCCTGGCTCGCCACAAGCGTGGCGACGGCGGTTGTCGCGACGAGTGCGGCACCGCGAATGACACGTGTAATGTGCAACATTTCACTCCTCCCTAGCGGACGCCCGCTGGCGTCCAATTGGCTTCATGCCTCATGTCTTCCCCAAGGATCGAACCGGGGCCTCCTACCCCATCAGCTCAATTCTTGATCTCATAGTGTGATCACATTTAAGGATTGTCAAGGGGAGAATCTGCGAGAAATTGCGCGGCATTCCTGCCGATCGACATGCCCGGGCCGGTGGCCCCGTGCATCATCCAATGTTCGGGAATCTCTTGTAAATTTCACGCGCGCCACGCCGCACAATCGCCCGTTGCCGGGCAGGATTGCGCGGGTGTCGGCCCTTTCCGGCAGGGCACGATGAGGCCACTTATCGCCTCACCTTGTCGAGGCAAAAATACTCGGCAACGCGTTTTCAATGGCCGCGCGGCTCAGGTCCCTGGCGATGAACACCAGCCAGCCGCCCGAGGTGCCTTCCGGCCAGCGCGGCAGGTATTCCGGCGGGTAGACGACATGCTGGACCCCGTGGATGACGACGGGGCGGGGATCACCCGCCACGGACAGCAGACCCTTGACCCGCAGGATGGACTGGCCCCGGCTGGCGAGCAGCAATTCCAGCCAGTCGACGAAGGCCGGCCAGTCCACGGGGTCGTCGATATCGACGACGAAGGTCTCGACGCCGGCGCTGTGCCGGCCGCGGAGCGGGACATCGGAAATGTCGAGATGGCGCGGCCGCCGATCTCCGGCCTTTTCGAAGATCTCGCCGGCGCCCGGCATCTCCGCCTTGCTGGAGACGAGCTGGCCGACCGTCGGATTGATCGTGGCGATGTCGTTGCGAAGCGCGTCCAGCCGCCAGGGCTCGGCAAGATCGGACTTGGTCACGACCACGCAGTCGGCCAGCGCCACCTGCTGGACGGCTTCGGCGAACCGGGCGAGCGTTCCCGCGCCCCCTATGCCATCGACCGTGGAGACGATCGTGCCGGCGCGATAGCCGCGTCTCAGCCGCAGGTCGCTCATCACCGCCTGCATGATCGGGGCAGGGTCGGCAAGCCCCGTCGTCTCGACGACAACGCGGCGAAACGGCGCCACCGCCCCGCGCCGCACCATTTCCAGCATATCCGCAAGCGTCGAAACCAGATCGTCCCGCACCGCGCAGCACAAACAGCCCGAGGACAGCAGCACGGCGTCTTCGGACACTTCGCGGACCAGCAGATGGTCGAGGCCGACCTCGCCGAACTCGTTGATGACGACAGCGGTGTCGGCGAAGTCCGGTTCGCCGAGCAGGTGGCGCAGGAAGGTTGTCTTGCCGCTGCCGAGAAAGCCGGTCAGGACATGGACGGGAATGCGATCATCCGAAACGGAAGCGCCGGGCTGCACGGTCAGCGGACCTCGAAGATCGCGTCGATCTCGACCGGCACGTTTCGTGGCAGCGAATAGCAGCCGACAGCCGCACGGGCATGGCGCCCCGCTTCGCCGAAAATCTCGACCATCAGATCGGACGCGCCATTGATGACCTTCGGGTGGTCCTTGAAATCCGGCTCGGCATTGACGAAACCGCCCAGCCGGATCACGCCGACGACGCGGTCGAGATCACCGTCCAGCGCCTCCTTGAGCTGGGCGAGGATGTTGACGGCGCACAGGCGCGCCGCCGCCTGCCCCTCCTCGACCGAGAAGTCGGAGCCGAGCTTGCCGGTGAACTTGTCCTTGCCGCCCTCGGCGGGCACCTGGCCGGAAACATAGACCTGGCTGCCATGGCGGCGCGCCGGCACATAATTGGCCAGTGGAGCCGTCGTCGTCGGCAGCACGATGCCCAGGCTCGCCAGTTTGTCGTCGATATTCCCCGCCACGATGGTTCCTCCCCTGGGAAATGTCAGTAGTCGAATTGCAGTTCCGGCCCGTGGGCGAAAGGCAGTTCCAGCCCCTGCGGGCCGGCCACGCTGAGCAGAGCCTTGCAGGTGGTGCGGATGTCGTGGACGATGCCCTTCTTGGCCGCCGAGGCGTTCTTCTCCTTGAGAGCCGCAAGGATATCCTTGTGGTCCGAAGCGTTCCACGGCATCGAGGGTATCAAAAGCGACATGTACATGGTCGGGCCGAACTGCAGCCATAGCGATTCGATCAGCGGCATCAGCACTTCGCTGTCCGCCGCATCGTACAGCGTGAAATGGAACTTCTGGTTGGACGACAGGCAGTTCAGGATGTCGCGCTTTTCGATGGCGGTCAGAAGCTGCTTGTTTATCGCCGCCAGTTCCTCCACCAATTCGGGACCTGCCTTCTTGACGGCAAGTTCGGTCGCCATGCCTTCCAGCATCTCGCGAATCGTGAACAGCTCGCTCAATTTATCCGGCCGCAGCCTCGGCACGCGGACCGAGCCGCCCTTGGTTTCCTCCAGCGCGTTGGCGGCGACGAGGCGGCTGAGCACCTCGCGCACCGGCATCGGGCTGGTGCCGAGCCCGACGGCCAGCTTGCGCAGGCTCATCACCTGCCCCGGCAGAAAGGCGCCGACCATAAGCCCGCGCCGCATGTAGCGAAGGACATGTTCATGGACATGGCCGCGCGCCGGCTTTTCCGCAGCGCCGCCGTTGACCTCGTTTTCCGGCTTCTTGATCGGCATCCTGTCTTCAGACTCCGTCATCTTGTCTCAAATCCGCGATCCGCCAAAAGGCCTATCCCACCATGCCCCGCCCGTCGGCCTCAGGGGTTGACAGGTCGGGATTTGTGATCTCACATTGTGATCAATAAACGACTTTTCACAAAACGGCAACCTTTAACTGTGCTGCCGGTCCGCGCCCGAGATCCGAAAGGGAAAGTCGTCCCGCGATCCCCTGGGGAGAATGAGATATGGCTGCAATCGTTTCCGACCAGTCTGCCCTGCGTGCGCAACTCGACAGCGCCGCCCGTCTCGGCCGATACGTGCTGCGGAATGTGCGCCTCTGCGCGGCGACCACGAGAACGGACGCCGCAAACGCCGCAGGCACCGAGTTCTTCCTGGCGGATGCAAGTGTAGAGAAGGGCAGAATATTGGCAATAACGCCTGCCTCTCCTTGCCACGCCGCGGCAAGCGACCCGGACCTGCCTGCCATCGATGCCGGCGGCCGCGTCGTGATCCCGTCCTTCGTCGACTGCCACACGCATCTCGACAAGGGCCACATCCTGCCGCGCACACCCGCGGCGGACGGCACGTTCGACGGGGCGTTGGCAGCAACGCGGTGCGACCGCACGGCCAGGTGGTCCGCCGGCGACCTCGGCAGACGCATCGATTTCGCCCTTCGCTCGGCCTTTCACTACGGCACATCCGCCATCCGCACGCATCTCGATTCGCAGCCGCCGCAGGACGGGATCTCCTGGCCCCTGTTCCTCGAACTCCGGCAGCATTGGCGCGGGCGGATCGCCCTGCAGGCCTCGTGCCTGTTTCCCATCGACATGGCGCGGGACGACGCATTCCTGCGCGCCATTGCAAGGCGGGTCGCCGATGCCGGAGGCGTGCTCGGCGCGGTCGCCTATCCGCTGCCCGATATCGACCACCTGCTCGACAGGATGTTCCGGGCAGCCGCTGATCACGGGCTGGATCTCGACTTCCATGCCGACGAGAGCGCCGACCCGGCCGCCGATGTGCTGCGCCGCATCGCCGACACGGCATTGCGCGTGTCTTTCGCAGGCAAGATACTGGTCGGGCACTGCTGCTCCCTGGCGATGCAGGCACCCCCGGTTGTCGACGCGACGCTCGACAAGGTCGCGGCGGCCGGCATCACCGTCGTCTCCTTGCCGGCCTGCAATCTCTACCTGCAGGATCGCAGCAGGCAGGGCATGACGCCGCGCTGGCGTGGCGTCACCCTGCTGCACGAAATGAAGCGGCGCGGGATACCCGTCGCGCTCGCCTCGGACAACACACGCGACCCGTTCAATTCCTACGGGGACCTCGACATGCTCGACACGTTCCGCCTCGGCACGCGCGCCCTTCATCTCGACCATCCCCACGGCGACTGGATCAAGGCGGTTTCCACGACACCGGCGCAGATCATGCGCCTGGACGGCCATGGCGTCATCGCAACGGGGCAACCGGCCGACCTGATCATTTTCGAGGGGCGTTCCTGGTCGGAGATCCTCTCGCGGGCGGAGAGCGACCGCATCGTCATGCGAATGGGTTCGCCGATTTCCGCCCCCCTGCCCGTTTACGCGGAACTCGATGCGCTGGAAGGGCTGGCGCCGGCGTGACGGCATCAGGCGCGGCGATGGACCGTCCGTCCGTCGCCGTCATGCAAGTCGCCGCACCAACAGAAAACCCCGCCCTTGTCGGGCGGAGTTCTTTGGCGGTCCCGGCGCCGGGCGCTGCCCGGTCCGGCTGTCTCGGCACGATCAGGCCGTTGCGCCGACCTGATAGAGCTCCACCTTCGTGCCGTCGGGATCGGCGATGTAGATCGTCAGACCATAGGGACCGTCGTGAAGGTCGGTATAGTAGCGGACGCCGGCTTTCTTCAGCTTCGCATCCATGGCGCGCACATCGTTGACCTCGAAGGCGATATGGTCGAGCTGGCGGTGCCCGCTCGCCTTGCCGTGGATGAGGGCGATCCCCTGATGGAAGGCGGTGAACGGCCGGCCGTCGGCGAGCGGCTTGGCCGGACGGATCGTGAAACCCAGCAGGTTGGCGTAGAAATCGACCGAGGTGTCGATATCGTCGACCATGATCAACTGGTGGCCGTAGTTCGTCACGCGCGGCTCGACCTGCTCGCCGATCCAGTCGAGCACTTCGGAAGAAGGAGCGATCTCGCAGAAATACTGCTTCCACACCTGCTTGGCCGTCGCCTCCCAGTCGGCATTCACCCCCGAGATGCAGTCATCGACGGCGATGACGTCGAGGTCGCGCAGATAGGCTTCGCGGATGGAGGTTTCGACGCAGGCATTGGTGGTCGCTCCCGTGACGAAGAGATGCTGCGTGCCCAGCATCTTCAGCATCATCTCGAGGCGCGTCTCGTAGAACGCGCCGAAGCGATGCTTGCGGATGACGAAGGCCGGATCGAAATCCGCAAGGTCCTTCAACTCGTCGATGATCTGCTCGTCCCAGCTTCCGGCGAGCGCGGAAACCTGCTTGCGGCGCGCGGTATGGCCGAGCAGTTTCTTCCTGGCGCGGTTGTGGTCGACCGCGAAATGCTCCTGCATCGTCCAGATCACCGGAATGCCCGTGTCCTGGCAGCGCTTGATGAGCTTGGCCAGCGGCGGCACGATGGATGACAGCCGCCTGGTGTCGACGCCCGAAATGCCGAGCGTTCCCTTCTCGTGGATGAAGGCGTTCTGCAGGTCGATGACCAGAAGCGCCGACTTGCGATAGTCGAGAGTTTCAAGACCCATCACTTGTGCTCCACCATGTCGATGCCGAGCACGCCGCCGCGGCCCCAGCTGTCCTTGGGGGTCTCGTGGATCACCACGTGCAGGTGATCGGGCTTGCAGGCGGCCTCCTCGACCATGGCCTTGGTTATGGCCTTCACGAGGTTGCGCTTCTGCTCGACGGTGCGCCCCTCCCACATTTCGACGACGACGAATGGCATTCTATGTCTCCTCTCCTTCAGCAGGCGTTGCGCCAGAGGCCCAGACGGGCACGGCGGACGCAAAGCCCGAAACCAGATCGTTGTTTGCCCGGTCGGCGCCGGAGAGCAGCCATAGCGGGCGGTTCGAATAGTTCACCAGGACCTGCTCTTCCATGCAGGCCCGGTTGGCCGGATGCGCGGGATCGCGCACGAAGCGGCTCGTCGCCGGCATCAGCCGGATCACGTAAAGCGGTTCGGCGTCTTCAAGGCCGCAAAGCATCTCGGGCCCCATCGCCTCCAGCGGGACGGCCCGGGGCACCGGATCGTCGCCGGCGACGGGCACGAGCACCACGGCGCCGGCAAGCGGCGCGACCGGCCAGTACCGGCCTTCCCGGCGCGCATCCAGAAACGCACGGTATAGACCGGCCTCGGCGAACAGCTCGCTGTCCCAGAGGATGATGTCGGTCCCGAGGACGCGCCGCGCCGCATCGAGGACAGGGGCGCTTTCGCACAGTTCGAGGAATGCCCACGGATCGGTCAAGGCGATGCCGTGGCCCCAAGGGTTGTGGATCCCCGACAGCCTCTCCTGGCGGATCGACGCCTTGCGGCCGACGATCCGGGCGACGGCCTCGCGCACCGACAGTCGCGCCGGTGTCAACGGGATCCGGCCGGCCAGGTCGAGGTGATCGGGGATCGCCATGGTCATGCCGGCACGGTCACGCAACGGCCGCGGCCGTAGTGCCGCGCGTCGACGGCGCCGTTCTCATAGACGACCTCCCCGCGCGCGACCGTCATCACCGGCCAGCCCTTCAGTGTCCAGCCCTCGTAGATGCAGGTGCCCTTGCCCGTGTGCTCGACCGTGCGCTCCTCATCAAGGTCGACCAGAACGAGGTCCGCGTCGAAGCCGACGTCGATATGGCCCTTGCGCGGCCAGAGACCGAAGCGGCGCGCCGGATTGAACGAATTGAGCTCGACCAGACGGCTGAGCGGCAGCCCGCGCTGGTGCACGCCGAAGTGCAGCATCAGCGACAGCTCCCAGGGGAAGCTGACGACGCCGGGGAACTCCGTCCAGAGGTCCTCGAGCTTCTTGGGCAGGAACGGCACGTGATCGGTGCCCAGGCCGTAGACCGAGCCGTTGAGCATACCGGCCCACAGGCCTTCCAGCTCGTTGCGGTCGCGCAGCGGCGGCGAGATCTTGGCGCGCATGTCGAGATCGTCGTCATAGCAGGTGCGCGTCAGGTAGTGCGGGCAGGTTTCCACCGTGACATGAATGCCGCGGGCCTGCGCCTCGGCGGCGAGGACCGGCCCCATGCCGACCGATGTGTGCACGAGATGCAGCGAACAACCGGTCTTCTCGGCCAGGAAGATCATGCGCCGGATCGTTTCGACCTCGCAGAAGGCCGGGCGCGATTCCGTATAGGCACCGAGGTCCTGGCGCCCGGTCGCGGCGATCTCCTTCTTGATCCACGAGGCGATCTGGGTGTTCTCGCAATGGACGTTGATCACCGCGCCGGGGATCTTCGACAGGATGCGCATGGCGGCGTAGACCCAGCCGTCGGTCGCCGGAACGATGCCGATCGGGTTGTCGGGCTCGTAGCCGAAATAGCACTTGAAGGACTTCACGCCGGTCTTGGCGACGATTTCGGGGATTTCGGCGATATGCTCCTCGCGCTGGATGCCGAAGTGGAAACCGAAATCGATGACCGCATTCTCCTCCCCGAGCGCCTTGCGCTCCTCGTAGAACGGCAGGTAGGATTCCTTCAGATTGCGGATATAGAGCAGTGCCGTGGTCACGCCTCCGGACGCGGCGGCGGCCGTCTCGGTCCGCATGTCCTCCGGGAACGGAAACTTCACGCCGAGATGGCAATGCGGATCGATCAGGCCCGGCATCAGGACGCGGCCCTCGGCGTCGATGATGCGGGTGGCGTCCGGCAGGACCTCGTCCGCGCCGGTCAGCACGATCTTGCCGTCCTTGACGGCGACCCCGCCGAAATACTCGCCGTCGTGGCGAACCACGCGCGCGTTCTTGATGACCAGATCCACCTTCATTGCCCTTGCTCCAATATGCCTTCAATACGCCTGCTGATGCCGGTCCACTGGCTGCGTCCCACGGTGATCGGCGCCCGCGCGCCCATGCCCCGGGCCCAGACCGCCTTCAGCCCGAGTTCACCGGCCGCTTCGCGGTCGATCGTGCCCGGCGGGGCCGCCACATCCACCAGAAGCGCATGCTTGGGCAGCATTTCGAGCTGCTCGCGCTCCATCAGGCGCTTCGGCACGCTTCCGATCACGATGTCCATCCTGGGCAGGAATTCGGGCAACTCCTCCAATGTCAGCGACTGCGCGCCGGCCGCATAGGCAGCGGCACGCTGCACCGGGTTTCGCGCCGCGACATGGACATGGGCGCCGAGCGCCACCAGCGTGCTGGTCAGCAACGAGCCGATGGTGCCCTGTCCCACGAGCATGACGTTCGACTTGTGGATCGTGATCTGCGTGTTCTCGATGATCACCTTCAGCACGCCCTCGACAATTGCCGGGCCGCGCAGCAGCATCAGATCGACGTCCCACTCATATTCATGCAGCGTGATGCCGAGCGCCTCGCAATGCCCTTTCAGATTGGCGTCGGCCCAGCCGAGGATGATGTGGCCCGGCGTGTTCATGCCCGCGAGCATGTCGCGTGTCGGAATGATCTTCTCGGGGCACTTCGGCGCAAACAGCGCGCCCTCCGCCGTGATGCCGGGGATCGGGAAGAGGGCGATATCCGCCCCCTTGAGCGCATCGGCCGCATCCCTGGCATGGTAGACGCCTTCGATGCCCTCGTCCGGCCAGGGGAAACCATAGGCGCGCACGGTCGCGCCGGCGCGCAGGGCGCAGCGGGCGATTTCCTGCTCGCGGGCATCCCCCGCAACGACCGCGATCACTGTGTTCTTCCAGCTCATTTCGCCCTCACCTTCTCGATCACCTGATCCTTGCTCATCCCCGCAATGCCCATCGCCTCGGCGGTGCGGCCGCCCTCGCGATAATTGGCGCCGACCGCGATCTGCGCCAGGCTGTAGAGGGAATGGGCCACCGGCGTCTCGACGCCGGCGATCCGCGCGAATTCGAGGAACGGCAGGAGGCCGTGGCCGAAATCCTCCTTGTAATAGCGGTATTCCAGGGAATCGGGGCCCTTGATGCGCTTGTTGGCTTCGCCCCCGGCGATCGCCGCCCGGTAGTCGCTGGTGTCGACCACATCGGCCTCGACCGTGCCGAGAAGCTTCATCTCCTCGATCAGGTTCGGCAGGTCGTGCCCGAAGGCCTTGGCGACCGCCAGCCGTTCTTCGTCGAGCTGCTTCATGACGCGGGCGACGCCGGGCGTCATCGCATCGACATAGAAGGTGAAGTTGCCGCCCGTCGCCTCGACCCATGCGGCCGCCAGCACCGCGCCCGGCGGATGCAGGACCATGTTGACGTTGGAAAGATCCGAAGCGATGACATCGGCGACGGGATCGAGGCCCGGGAAGAGCTTTCCGGCGATCTCCAGAACCTCCGCCCCGCCCTTCAGGGCCGCCGCCTTGAGCCGCTTGGCACGGCCGGAAACGGTCACGCCGTCCGGCCGATACTTGCGCGCCACATAGGTCAGCGTCGAGAACTCGACCACGGCCGGCGCCGGACGCCCGCTGCGCGAGAAGGTTTGCGCAAACTCCAAAGCGCCGCCGGTATGGCCCGGATTGAGGACGACGGGGCTGGACGAAGGCCAGCCTGCGGCGGCGAGCGCGGCGGCGATCGGCGAATGCGAGAAGGTCGGCAGGGCCACCACCGCGACATCGACGCCCGCGATTGCCGCCTTGAGGTCGGTGGTGATCAGCGCCGGCCTGGCAATGCCCTCGCCGAGCTTGCCTTCATGGGCGACGCCGCCTAGTTTGATATGCGGCTCGAGCGTTTCCGCCGATCTCGCCCAGAAATGCACGTCGTGCCCGGCCTGGACCAACTCCGCGACCGAGGCTGCCCCGCCCGCACCCGCGCCTAGTACTGCTACTTTCATTGTCTCCTCCGGGGGACGGTGCGGCTGGAAGACCGCCCGACCCTATTGCTGAAACAGGTCTCATGTTCCGGTTCCAGCGGGTTGCTCCTCAACAACTTTGATCACACTTTATGATCACAAATAGAATTGTCAAGCGGGAGAACCGCCGCAGCAAGGCCGACGCGGCTTTCCCCTTCGGCCGGCGCTCGCCGTGCCTTTCTCCAGATCGTCCGACTGCCCGGGAAGGGCTGCTCCGCCGGCACCGGCCGGTCTCTCAAGCAGCCCTTCGAACGCAGTTCGTCCGACCGTCGAACGCCGGTCAGGGATGACCCGCCTCAGTTTCCTTCGTCGTACAGCGTCGTGGTCGTCTCGACATTCCCTTGGTGAAGCCCGGCCCGCACCACAGCGGCGGCCGCAAGTTCCCGGGCCTTGCTGCGGATCGCCGCCTCGTCGACGCCCTGCACCTTGCCATCGGCATAGAGTGCCTTGCCGTCCACCCAGGTCTGCGCGATCGATGCGGTCGATGCGGAGAAGACCAGCGCCTGCAGCGGATCGTAGAACGGCGTCCACTCGATATGGTCGAGGTCGAAGAGAATGAAATCCGCCTTCTTGCCCACTTCGAGCGAGCCGATTTCGTCATCCCACATCAGCGCGCGCGCGCCCTCGATGGTGGCGGCGCGCAGCGCTTCGCGCGCGGTAAAGACATCGGGTTTCAACCGCGCATCCTTGAACATGCCCGCCACGACCAGCATCTGCCGCATGAGGTTCATGTTGCCCGCCGCCGACACGCCATCGGTTCCGAGCCCGACCTTGACGCCGGCCTTGACCATTTCGGGATACTTGCCGATGGACGTCGCGCCCTTGCCGAGCTTGAAGGACGAGCACGGGCAGAAGGCGACGCTCGCACCCCGCTCCGCCAGCAGCCTGACCTCGTCGTCCGAAACCGCCGCGCCATGGGCGATGACGAGATTCTTGCGGATGCCGCCGGCCTGGTCGACCCGGGTGATCGGCCAGCAGCCATACTTGCTCTCGCAGACCTTGGCCTCCTCGATCGAGGTCGCCAGATGGTAGGTCGTGCCGACGCCCAGCTTCTCGGCCAGCGCGACGGCGCCGACATGCAGTTCGAGGCTGCAAGGCTCCTTGCCCTCGATGTTCACCCAGCAGCGGGCGCGGCCGTCGAGCGTGTTGTTGTAGCGCGTGACGCACTCCTCCAGCACCTTCAGCGCCGTCTGCGCGTCCGGGAAGAAATGATGCTCGGCCATTTCCTCGGTCCAGCCGCGCGGCAACTCGGCCGGCCGGTTGTCGGCGGCGTGGCGGCCGGTGATGCCGCGGATGCCGGTCTTTTCCATCGCCCGGATGACGATGCCGGGATCGTATTGCGAGCCCATGTCGAGGAAGCAGGTCGTGCCGCACCGGAGCATCTCGGTGATGCCGAGCAGCGCGCCCCAATATTCGTCCTCCTCCGTGATGAAGGCGTAGAAGGGTTTGGCCCAGTGGAAGACCCAGGCGCGCGTGTTGAGGTTGTCGGGGAAGACCGCACGCGACAGGGTTTCCGACAGATGGACGTGGCTGTCGACGAAGCCCGGGCACATGCCCAGCATCCTGCCATCGATCACCTTGTCGAAAGCCCTGCCCTGGTGGCGCGCCTTCACCTCGTCCGCCGCGCCGATGTCTGCGATGCGGTCGTTCTCGATCACCACGCTGGCGTTGCGCAGCACCGTGTCGTTCTTGTCGACCGTGAAAGCGAAGTTCAGATTTTCAATCAGCGTGCGCATGCGGCTCCACCCAATGCTCTACCAAGATTCCGTCCCGATCGCCCGCCGTGCGAGACGGCGGGCGGAATGCGCGGCTGCCAGACAGGAGACCGGCCAGCCGCCGTTCGTGCCTTCAGGCGACCGCCTGCGCCTTCATGCCCCGTTTGGCCGTGCCGCAGACGATGAGCTTGTCGGTGTCGGTGTAATCGGACAGGAGTTCCGATCCGTTCGACGTCACGAGCAACATGTCCTTGTTCTGCATGCCAAAGCCGTAGCCGGTGTTGTAGCAGAGCGGCTCGAAGCCGAGGACCATGTTTTCCTCCAGCGGCGCATCGCTGCCCGGCTTGCCGAGCACCGGCGTGAGGCCGAGATAGGGATCCTCATGGAGATGAAGGCCGATGCCGTGGCCGACGAAGGAGATCGGCGGCAGGTCGAGCTTGGCGAGCTTGGCGATGAACGCGTCGTAGATCGCGCGGCAGCTCGCGCCCGGCTTCACCTTCTCCATGATCTCGTACTTGCACTCAACCAGATGGGCCCAGATCTTGTCGGCCATGGGCGGCGCCTCACCGACGATGGCCGTCCGGCACACGCCGGCCTGGTAGCCGTCGATGACGGAGAAGATCTCGACGCGGCAGACATCCCCGCGCTTGAGGATCCGGTCGGACGGGCCGACATTCGGCAGCACGCTGCGCTCGCCGGTGGCGACGATGAGGAGCTTGAAATGCTCCGCGCCAAGCGAATAGACGTTGCGGGTCAGGTGGCCGGCAATGTCCATTTCGCTGTCGCCCGCATCCACTTCCGCCAGCGCATCGGCAATGGCCTGGTCGGCGATGCGCGAGAGCCTGCTTAGCAGCGCGATCTCCTCGACCGTCTTGATCTGGCGCAGCCGCGCGAGGATCGGTTCGGCGTGCTCGAACCGGGCGCCGGGCATCGCTGCGATCAGCCGGGCGAAATCGCCCGCGGGCAGATAGTCCATCTCGATGCCGATGCGCGCCTTCGCAAGGCCGAGACCGGAGAGCTGGTCCGCCAGGACCAGCATCGGATCGTCGGAAAACTCCGCCCAGATGCGCGACGGCACGTCGGGCAGGCGCCGCTTGATCGTCGACGCTTCCATGTCGACGCCGAAGATGGCGCTGCGTCCATCCGCCGTGACGATCGTCATCGCGTGGCGATGGCGGATCAGCGGCTGCGACGGTACCACGAAGCCCGTCGTATAGGCGAAGTTCTCAGGCGACGAGCAAATGATGGCATCGAGCCCATGCTCCGCCATGGCCCTGACCTGTTTTGCAACGATTTCTGCCCGCATGTTCTTTCCTCTCTCCATGAATTTCCTGGCGGACGCTCAGTCGCGAACGCGGTATTTTTCCACCTTGGCAAGGTCGACATCGATGCCCATGCCAGGCCCCGCCGGCACGACGATCGCGCCGTCGACGAACTGCATCGGCTCGACCAGGAGGTCGTCCTTGTAATAGATGCCGCCGACCTGGCCGTGCTGCGCTTCGGCCGGAGTCGATACGGGAATGACACAGGACAGGGTCACCGCCGGCGACGCCGCGGCGAGCTGGACATTGGCGAGGTTGCCGATGCCGGTCTCGATCGATCCGTTGACGTTGCAGATGATGCCTGCGGCCCGGCAGACCGCGCCCACCTCCATCGCCTTGTAGAGGCCGCCCGCCTTTGTCGTGTAGATCGAGACGATCTGGATGCCGCCATTCTGGACGATCTGGATCGAATCATGGGCATTCCAGGCCGATTCGTCGGCCATGACCGGCGCGTCGATCCGACGTCCGACCTCGGCGATCCGCTCGATGCCCATCACCGGCTGCTCGACATATTTGAGCCCGTTCTTCTCCATCTTGCGCACGGTCTGCACGGCTTCGCCCGGCGTCTTGTAGCCCTCGTTGGCGTCGACGCAGATCTCGACGGCATCGCCGGCGACTTCCCGCACGGCATCGACCATGGCGACATCGCGCAGCGGATCGACGCCGATCTTAACCTTGATCGTCCTGACGCCTTCCTCGACCAGCTTGGCGACCTCGGCGCGCGCCTCCTCGATGGAGATCAGGCCGATGGAATGGGTGACCGGCACCCGGCCGCGCGCCTTGCCGCCGAGCAGGGTGTGCACGGGAACGTTCAGCCAGCGACCGGCAAGATCATAGGCGGCGAACTCGACCGCAGCCTTCGAATAGGGATAGCCGCGGATGATCGCATCCATCCGGGCATGCAGTTCTGCGAAATTGCCGAGTTCGAGCCCGATGACGGAAGGCGCGAGATAGGTGTCGATGACCGCGCGGGTGATCATGGCGGATTCGCCGAAATAGCGGCCGAATTCCCCGCCCCAATCCTTGAGCGCCGGCGCCTCGCCCCAGCCGACCCGGCCGTCGCTGTCGGTCATCTTGACCAGGACATAACGGCCGATGACCTCGGTCAGGCCCGCCCATTTGTGCTCGCGCCGCGTGGGCAATTGGACAATCAATGTTTCGATGGACTTGATCGTTGGCACTGGCTCCACCTCTCCTTGCCGTCGCAGGCGTCTCGTTGTAAAATGCGATCATCTATTGTGATCACACTTTATGATCATGATTTTGAATGTCAAGGATCGCCGGCGCGATTTTTTTACGGCCGATGATGGGAGGGAAACATGATTGTCGAAGCGACCAACTACTTCGCAAAGGAGGGCTTGGCCGACGCGGTGCTCAAGCAGCGCCGCCAGGCAAGCGACATCAGGCACAGGCTCGGGCTTGCGCCAGGACTGATCCTCCTGAAACTGGAAGGAGACGGCCCGGATGTGCGCTGGGAGTGCAGGTTCGCTTCAAGAGAGGCTTACGAGGCCGACCGGGCGGCCAGGGCGGCCTCCCCGGACTTCGAGGAGGCCCGCAGGGCCATGCATCGCCTGCTGGTGAAATTCGAACGACATGTCAGCATGGAAGCCGACGCGGGCGGCCACACGTTCCAGAGTGGTTGATATCCCGGCCTTTGCGCCGGAGGGACGGCGGTCAATCGGCGAGGCGGAATGCCGCGTCATGCATGAGCGGGAACGGCCCCGAGGATCACGGGCGCGATCAGGGAAACGCCGGACAGCAAGAGCAGCACGAAGGCTGCGAAGCGGAGCGTGCGTGCCGAAAGCGCCGGGGGCCAGCGGCGCGCCAGATAGGTCGAAACCAGGACGGCCGGCAGACCGGCAAGCGCCCAGACAAGCGCGTGATGCTGCCAGTCGCCATTTGCCCCGACGAGGCCGAGACGGAAGACCGAGTTGAGCGCGAAGATCGCCACGAGCGTCTCGCGGACGACCCGATGCGGCAGGGGCTGGCGGTAGAACTGGAAGACCAGCGGCGGCCCCGCGGTGGAGAAGAGCCCGCCCATCAGGCCGCCAAGCGCACCGAAGAACAGGAAGGCAGGCCCGCCCGACTGCTGCGCCAGCGGCGACGGCCGCCGGATCAGCTGGAGGCTCGACACGATGATGGCGAACCCGAGAATGAGGCGCAGCGCCGACAGCGACGAGGCCGCCAGAAGCGTCAGCACCCCGTAGCCGGCGGCGACCATGGGCAGGGCGCCGGCAAGCGACAGAAGGAACGGTTTCACGGCGATATCCCGCCAGCCGCGCGCCAGCACCATCATGGCATTGGCAAGTGTCAACAAGCTGACGACGATGGCGGCTTCCGGCAGCGGGACAAGGTCCGTCAGCGCCAGGGCGCCCATCAGCAACAGGCCGAAGGCGAAACCCGTCAGGGTCTGCACATAGGCCGCCACGAAGGCGAGCGCGGCGAAGACGGCAAGTTCGCTCGTGCCGATCATGCCGCGGGGCCGGACGCCAGGAAGAGGGTACGGAAGGGTTCGAGCCGATCGAGATCCGGCACCGTTCCGAGGCCCGGCTCTTGCGGCAGCACGACGACGCCCTCCTCCACCACGGGCCATGCGGGCGCGACCGCGTCGCGCAGCGGATTCGGATTGACGTCGATTTCGAGCAGCCCGTCCCCGCCGGCTGCCGCCAGGATATGGGCCGAGGCGGCAAGGCCGATGCCGGCGCCGAGGAAATGTGGGCAGTAGCGCCGGCCTGCGGCGATTGCGGCCCGGGCCACCGCGCGGCATCCTGTCGGTCCACCCCATTTTGCCGCATCAGGCTGGATGACGGAGAGGTGGCCGGCGCCGATCGCCGACCGGAAGGCCCGCAAACCGGCAAGGTTCTCCCCTCCGGCCAGCGGCGTTGCGGTCAGCCGCGCAAGCTCGCCCCAAACGGCCGGCCCGGCATCCACACGCACCGGCTCCTCCACCCAGCCGAGCCCGAGATCGGCGGTCGCCAACAGGAAGTCCCGCGCCGCTTCCGGGGAAAACGCCTGGTTGGCGTCCGCATGCAGCGTTTCCCCGGGCTGCAGGCTCCCGGCGAGCGCACGGATCAGCGCCAGGTCGCGATCGAAGTCGAAACCGACCTTGACCTTGAAGTCGCGGTAGCCGGCCGCACGGGATTTCGCCACGACCGTTTCGGCGTCGCGGATATGGATACCGCTGGCATAGGCGCGCACCGCGCCCGCCGCATCGGGCGACAACGCCGCGGCAAGCGGCACGCCGCGGTGGCGGGCAGCGAGGTCCCAATAGGCCATGTCGAAGCCGGCGATCACCTGCGCATAGGCGCCTACCTCCCCGGTCTGCAGCACGAGTATGTGCGTTGCCGCTGTCAATTCCTTCCAAAGATCCGCCGGATCGGGCAACGGCCTGTCGAGGATGCGCGGCGCGATATCCGAGACGAGCAGGCGTGCGCGATGCTCCGCGCCACACGCCGGCCAGTTGCACCAGATCTCCCCCCAGCCGACCAGGCCCGCATCATCCTCCAGCCGCACCAGCACGGCCGGCCGGTCCCTCATCGTGCCGAAGGACGTCGAGACAGGTTTTTCGAGCGGCACGCGGAAGACATGCGCCTCGACGGACCTGATCACAGGGGAACGGGTGGACCCTGCCTTGCTCATGGCATCCTCATCCCGCAAGGAAGCCGCCGTCGACGGCATAGACCGTTCCGGTGGCATAGCGTGCAGCCGGCATGGTGAGAAAGACGACCGCGCCCGCCACCTCCTCCGGCTGGCCCCAGCGCTTCAGCGCCGTGCGCGCGGCGATCCGGTCGCGATGCGCGATATCCTTGCGCCCTTCGCTGTTGATCGCCGTCTCGATATAGCCGGGCGCGACGGCGTTGACCCGGATCCCCTCCTCCGCCCAGGCAAGCGCGAGGGCCTTGGTCAGCATCACGACGCCGCCCTTGCTGGCGCAATAGGCCGGAAGGCGGGGCAAGGCGGCGAAGGCGTTCATGGAGGCGATGTTGACGATCGAGCCGCGGCTTGCGGCAAGATGCGGGCGAAAGGCCGTGGAGGTTCGGAAGGTGCCAGTCAGGTTGACGTCGAGCACGCGCTGGAAGGTCTCTATCCGGAACTCCTCGTCGCGGGCGAGGATGCCCGCGCAATTGACGAGCGCATCGACCCGCTCGAAGCGGGCGGCGAACGCCGCCACGGCCTCGTCGGAGGTAACGTCCAGGACGTCGAGATCGACGGCCGGAAGGCGCGCCAGAGCGGAGCGGTCGAGCGCGGCGCGGTCGTGGCCGGTCGCCACGACCTTCGCACCACGGGCGTGGAACAGTGCGGCAATCGCCGAGCCGATATCGCCCGCACCGCCGACAACGACGACCTGGAAACCGGGCGGAAAGGCGAAAGGATCCGTCATCTCGCCCATCAGATGCCTGCCACGGCGACATATTTCAGTTCGAGGAAACCCTCGATGCCGTAGGAGGAGCCTTCCCGCCCCATGCCCGACTGCTTGACGCCGCCGAACGGTGCCATCTCGTTGGCCAGCATGCCGGTGTTGACGCCGACCATGCCCGCCTCCAGCGCTTCGGCGACCCGCCAGACGCGACCGAGGTCACGCGCGTAGAAATAGGAGGCGAGACCGAACTCGCTGTCGTTCGCCATGGCGATGACCTCGTCCTCGTCGCGGAAGGTGATGATGGGAGCGAGCGGCGCGAAGGTCTCCTCCTTCGCCACTTTCATGTCCTGCGTGATGCCGCTCATGACGGTCGGCTCGAAGAAGGTGCCGCCAAGCGCGCTGCGCTTGCCGCCGACGAGAATCCTGCCGCCCTTGGCGAGCGCGTCGCCGACATGCTCCTCCATCTTGGCGACGGCCCTGTCGTCGATCAGCGGCCCCTGGCCGACGCCCGCCTCCGTGCCGCGGCCGAGCGTGATCGCCGAGACCTTTTCCAGGAGCCTGGCTGTGAACGCCTCCGCGACGGTCTCCTGAACATAGATGCGGTTCGCGCACACGCAGGTCTGGCCGGCATTGCGGAACTTGGAGATCATCGCGCCCTCGACCGCCGCGTCGATGTCGGCGTCGTCGAACACGATGAAGGGCGCATTGCCGCCAAGCTCGAGCGACAGGCGCTTGATGCCGTCCGCCGCCTCCTTCATCAGCCAGCGCCCGACGCCGGTCGAACCCGTGAAGGTGATCTTCGCGACCTTCGGATTGTGGCAGAACTCCATGCCGATCGGCCGTGCCTCGCCGGTGACGACCGAGAACACGCCCGCCGGCACGCCCGCACGCTCCGCCAGAACGGCTAGCGCGAAGGCCGAGAGCGGCGTCTGGGCCGCTGGCTTCAAGATCATGGAGCATCCGGCGGCAAGGGCAGGCCCTGCCTTCCGCGTGATCATCCCGTTCGGGAAGTTCCAGGGCGTGATGGCCGCGCAGACGCCCACGGGCTGCTTGAGCACCATGATGCGCTGGTTGCGGTTCGGGCCGGGAATGATGTCGCCGTCGATGCGCTTGGCCTCTTCCCCGAACCATTCGAGATAGGCGGCATTGGAGATGATCTCGCCCCTCGCCTCGCCGAGGGGCTTGCCCTGCTCGGCGGTGAGGATCTGGGCGAGGTCGTCCGCATTCTCGACGATGAGCTCGTACCAGCGCCGCAGGACGGCGGCCCGCTCCTTGGCGGACCGCCGTGCCCATTCGACCTGCGCGAGGGCCGCCGCGTCGATCGCCTGGCGAACCACCTCCACGCCGAGATCCGGAACACGGGCGATGACCGATCCGTCGAATGGATCCGTGACCGTGATGGTCCTGCCGTCCACCGCGCCCAGCCAGCGGCCGGCCACATAGGCCTTATCGGTCAAGAGGGACCGGTCCTTCAGGGCCGGCACCGGCTGCGTCGATCGATCGTCCATGGTCGTTCCTTCCGTCAATGGCCCGTGTCAGGCAGCGGCATAGCTCTTGGCGAAGTCGCCTTCATTGTGGATCTCCTGGAAGGCGGGCGCCTGCGGGGTCCAGCGCGGGGCCTTGGCTGCGGTGAGCGCGCTCAGGCGCTCCACCACGGCCACGCCTTCCTCCGCAAGAGCCCTGGCGACGGCAGCGGTATCCGGGAAATGCGAGCGGATCGCATTGAGCCAGATGGTGCGGCCCGCCAGGAAACCGCCGGCGCCGGCGGCATAGGCATAGTCGAGCACGCATTCGAACTTTTCCGTCGCCGCGCCACCCGACAGCAGCACCCACGGAATGCCCGCATCGGCGCAGATCTTGCCGATCGCATCGAATTCCCGCTGGGCGGCAAGGGCAGCCGCGCTGCCGTCGCGCGGCGGCAGGCTGTTCGCGGCAAGCGGGCTTTCGAGTTTCAGGAGATCGACGCCGTATTCGGGCTTTGCGAATTCACGCACGCTCTCGATCACGAGTTCCGGCAGCTTGGTCGGCGATTCGACATAATCCGCCGTATGGCCCGCGGTGCCGAGGAACGGGAACACGAGCAGTTCGAGCACATAGGCAATGTCGTGGCGACGGCAATCCTCGCCGATCTTGCGCACGAACGCCTTCTGGTGCTCCAGAACCTCGGCCGAGGCGTCCGGCCGATACCAGGCAAGCACCTTGACCGCATCGCCGCCGAGACGGCGGATCTTCTCGACGCTCCAATCGGCGATGACCTTGGACTTACGGCCGCCCTCGGTCTCCTCCGTGCGGTGATCCTCCAGGGTGACGATCAGGCCGCAGTCCGGCGGCAGCACGTCGATAGCGGCGGGAATGGCATAGTTCGGATCGAACAGCATGGAGCTGCAATGCGGGGCGAGATTCTCGACGAGAAGGCGCTTTGCGGTGATCATGTCGGAGAAGGCGACGTCCGACTTGTCGATGCCGCGCGCCGCCGCGAGCGCTTCGAAGAGCGGCGGACGCTGGTCGAGCGCCACCATGCAGAAGTGGCCGTCCTTGTTGGCGAGACGGGCAAGGCCGCGGGTTTTTCCAAGTGTAAGCATGACGTTTCCTTTCAGGATGATTTCAGATCGTCGAGGGAGGGAATGGCGGCACGGCCGCCGGGCCGTGTGCATTTCAGGGCGGCGACCGCGCTGGCAAAGCCAAGTGCATCGGCAATGCCGAGGTTCGCCCCGATCGCGAAGGCATAGGCGCCGTGGAAGACATCGCCGGCGGCCGTGGTGTCGACGGCATGGACGGCCGGGGCCGGCATGTCGTGCCTGCCGGAACCGTCCTGCCAGACGAGGCCGTCGCCACCTCGGGTGACCGCGACCATCCGGCAGCCGAAGCCCGCCGCCAGCGTCAGCGCCGCATCCAGGTCCTCTCCGCCGAAGCCGCGCAGGCCGGGCTCGGAGAAGACGGCGTGGTCGGTCAACGGAAGCAGGCGTTCGAAGATATCGGCGTCGGCGACGTCACCGTCGAGAACCGTCGGGATGCCGCGGCGCCGCGCCGCGGTGAAAAGCGCCTCCGCGCCCTCCGGCCAGCGCGGATCCGCCAGCACGCAATCGGCAGAAAAGCTAGCAAGCGGAAGCCAGGCGGGATCGGCCGGATAGCGGCCGCGGAAATTGACGATCTGCCGCTCGCCGCGCGCATCGACGATGACGCCCGAGACGGACGATGCCCCGCCCTCGAAGAGCCGGAACTGGCCGATGTCGACACCTTCGGCCGCAAAGGCCTCCGCCATGAGGCGGCCTGCATCGTCGTCGCCCGCCCTGCCCCAGAACGAAGCCCGGCCACCAAGCCTTGCGACGGTCACCGCGGCATTCGCCGCCATGCCGCCCGGTTCGGTCAGGTGCTCGCCCGCGCGGATCTTCTCGCTGCCGCCGGAAAACGGTGTTTCGACCCGCCAGATGCGATCGAGCGCGGAGAGCCCGAGGCAGATGATCGATGGTGCAGCCCCCTCGGGTATGATCGGCGGGCGGATCATCGGATGGCCTTTCCATCCGCGCTGTCGAAGAGATGCGCCTTGCCGACCTGCGCGGCGAAGGCCAGCCCGTCGCCGACCTTCGGCCTCAGTTCGGGGTTGACGCGGGCAACGGTCCGTACGCCCGCAAGATCGAAATGCGTGAGCGTGTCGGAGCCAAGCGGCTCGACGAGGTCGATCGTAACGAGCAGCGCGCCGGCGACGTCGTCGGCAGGAACGAGATGTTCCGGCCGGATGCCGAGCACCGCCTTGCTCCTGCCGCCGAGCGCGGCCTTCAACCCGTCCGGCACAGGCGCGGCAAGATGCGGCGCGCCTTCGAACACGAAGCCGTCGCCCGAGCGCCGGATGTCGAAGAAGTTCATCGCCGGGGAGCCGATGAAGCCGGCGACGAACTGGTTCGCGGGCGTCTCGTAGACGTCTTCCGGCCGGCCGAACTGCTGGATCTCGCCGCCTTTCAGGACCACGATGCGATCCGCCATCGTCATCGCCTCCACCTGGTCGTGGGTGACGAAGATCATGGTGGTCTTCAGCTCCTGCGACAGCGCCTTGATCTCGGTGCGCACCTGGCCGCGCAGCTTGGCGTCGAGGTTGGAGAGCGGCTCGTCGAACAGGAAGACCTTCGGGTCGCGGACGATCGCCCGCCCCATGGCGACACGCTGGCGCTGGCCCCCGGACAGCGCCTTCGGCTTGCGCTCCAGGAAGGGCTCGATATGCAGCAGGCCGGCGGCACGGCGCACGCGCTGGTCGATCTCCGCCTTGCTCATGCCGCGCAGCTCGAGCGCGAAGGCCATGTTGTCGTAGACGGTCATGTGCGGATAGAGCGCATAGTCCTGGAAGACCATGGCGATGTCGCGCTTGGAGGCCGGCACGTCGTTGACCTTCGTCTCGCCGATGAAAAGCTCGCCCGAGGTGGACGGTTCGAGACCGGCGATGATGCGCAGGAGCGTGGACTTGCCGCAGCCGGACGGACCGACGAAGACGACGAACTCCTCGTCGGCGATCTCCAGGTCGAGGCCGGGGATGATGGTGAGCTCGCCGAACTTCTTGGCGATGTTCCTGATCGTGATCGAGGCCATGGTGTCACCCAAACGAAAGGACGGGCTTGATGAGCTTGCCTTCGGCGAAGCGGGCGAAATTCTCCGGCAGGTCGTCGAGACCGAAGGCGGCGTCGACGAGCCGGCGATAGCGCTCCTTGTTGGCGCGCAGCAGTTCGACATTCGGCGCGAAGTCGCCGACCGGGAAATAGAAGGTGCGGATCATGTAGAAGTCCTTGCGGCGGAAGATCTTGCCTTCCTCGATGGTCCAGGGCGCGGCGTTCTCCCCGACCAGCATCAGGGCCCCGCGCGGCAGGACCAGCTCTATGCCGAGATTGCGCGCCACATGCGCGCCGGAGCATTCGAAGATCAGCTTGAAACGCTTGTCGCGCGCGCCGACGGGATGGGCCTTCGCCCCGAAGGAAACGGCGATCGCCAGCCGCTCCTCGTTCGGATCGCTGACATGGATGTCCTCATAGCCAAGGCTCGATAGCGCCAGCACCACGCCGAGCCCGACCGGGCCTGCACCGGTCACGAGGACCGGCACAGACCCTTCGGGAGGAACGAGTGGCATGGCGAAGCGAACGGCGTGTGCGGACGTCCCGATCGTGTCGAGCAGCAGCGGGGCGAGGTCGTCCTCGATATCATCGGGGACGGGCAACAGGCAGTTTTCCGGAACTGGCACATATTCGGCATAGCCGCCCGGCCGGTTCCAGCCGATCAGGCTCGATACTTCCAGGCACATCTGCGTATCGCCCGCACGGCAGGCATCGCAATGGCCGCAATGCACCGGGATGTAGACCGCGCAGCGCTGTCCGTGGCGCGGATGGCCCGGCTGTTCGACCACGCCGAAAATCTCGTGGCCGGCGGTGAACTCAGCCCCCTTGTACCAGAGCTTGAAGTCCGAGCCGCAGAGCGCGGTGCGCAGCACCTTGACCAGCACCTCGCCCTGCCCGACGGGCGGCAGGTCCCGGGTTTCGATGGTGATCCTGCGGTCGCCGTGGAAGACGGAGGCGCGCATGCGGGCATTCTTTCTGTCTGTCATCCTGATCATCCCTTGACGGCACCGAGGGTTAGCCCTGCGACGAGCCAACGCTGGACGAGGATCGCGAGCGCGAGCGGCGGCAGCGCGATGAGCGTGGCGGCTGCCATCAGCGAGCCCCACTGGGTGGAACCTTCGCCGACGAAGTTGAAGGCGGCGGCAATCAGCGTCTTCGTGTCGGAGTTCGACAGGATCAGCGAGAAGAGGAAGAAGTTCCACGAGAAGACGAAGGCGAGGATCGACGCGACCGCGACGCCCGAGCCGACGAGCGGCAGGGCGATCCGCCAGAGAATGCGGGTCACCGAGCAGCCGTCCATCTGCGCCGCCTCGAAGACGCTGCGCGGAATGTTGTCGAAGAAGGGAAGCAGCACCCAGATGACGATCGGCATGGTGATCACCGCATGGCTGAGGATCAGCGCCGTGTAAGAGCCGATCAGCCCGACCTCGCGGAACATGATGTACCAGGGCAGCAGGAACAGCGTGCCCGGCGCCATCCGCGCGGCAAGCGTCAGGACGGCCGGCCAGGTGATGCGCGACCAGGAGACGGCGAAGGCGGCCGGGATGCCGAAGGCGAGGCCAAGCAGCGTCGATCCGATGGTCACCACGAAGCTGTTGACCGCATAGGACAGGAACGGCGTCGTCTGCCACAGCGTGACGTAGTTCTCGAAGGTCGGCTGGAAGAACAGCGTCGGCGGATAGGCCGTCACCTCGAAGGACGGCTTGAAGGAGGAAAGCACCATCCAGACGGTCGGCGCCAGGATAAGGATGCCCGCGACGGTCAGTTGCAGCGTGTTCAGCCAGTGGACCCAGCGGGGGCTCGAATGGTCGTTCATCGTCGTCTCCTTACCAGGCGACCGCGTTGCGCAGGCGGTTGAGCACGAGCACGGCGGCCAGCACGATGGCCGAGAGCGTGATCATGAGCGCGCTGGCATAGCCGATGTTGAAGAACTCGAAACCGACCCGGAACCCGTAGATGTTGAGCGTGTTCGAGGCATTGCCCGGCCCGCCCTGGGTGGTGATGTAGATAATGTCGAAGAAGCGCAGCAGATCGACGCTCCGCAGCACGGCGGCCGTGACGATGGTCGGCAGCAGCAGCGGCAGGGTGATGCGCCGGAAGATGCGGAACGGAGAAGCGCCGTCGATCTGGGCGGCCTCGTAGACGCTGGGCGGCAGGGACTGCAGCCCGCCGAGAACGATCAGCGCGACATAGGGCGCCCATTGCCAGGTATCGATCAGGGCGATGGTCGGGATCACCCAGGTCGGAGAGGCCAGCCATTCGGAGGCCGGAAGGCCGAGCGACACCAGGATGTAGTTGGCCGCGCCCAAGGAGGGGTCGAGAATGACGAGCCACATCATGCCGGCCACCACGGGCGGCATCATGAAGGGCGAGATCAGAAGCGAACGCAAGAGGCCGGACAACCGCTTGGAATGAAACAGCAGCATGGCGAGATAGATGCCGGCGACGAGCTGCAGGACCATGGACAGGGCGTAGAGCGCGAAGGTGACGTAGAGGCCGTTCCAGAACTCGCCGTCGGCAACGAGCGCCGCATAGTTGGCGCCGCCTGCAAAGCTCGCCTCCCCCGTCGACGAGAACGCGTGGAAGCCGAGCCAGATCGTGTAGACCACCGGAAAGGCGATCATGGCGACGGTGAAGAGGACCGCCGGTGCGGAGAGCGCGGCAAGCTGCCGTCCCTGGCTGTTGGTCGAGCCTGGAGTCATTGTCCGGTCCTTCCAGTGGGCGATTGCGTCGGATACCGGGTCCCGCCGAAGCAGGACCCGGCAGATGCGCTACTTGCGGGCGATCAGGCCGTCGAGCGCGCTGTCGGCGGCGGCGCATGCCTCCTCGACCGACCGCTGCCCGAGAAGCACGTCCTGCACGGCCTGGCCGATATAGTCCCGCGATTCCGGATTGGCGATGATGGGGTAGCCGACTTCGGAAGACCCGTCGGACGCCAGCACGCCGAGCGCCGCCTGCCAGCTCGCCCGCACGGGCGCCTCGGCGATCCAGGCCTTGTACTCCTCCTCGGCGGCGACGGAGGCGCGCGGCGAGGCGACACCCTGAAGCGCCAGGCGCTTCTGCATTTCCGGGCTGGAGGCCCACTGCACGAAGTACCAGGCCGCATCCTTCCTGGCGCTGCGGCTGGAAATCGCAAGGCCCCAGCCGATCGCCGTCGGGACAGTTCCCGCCTCGCCGGCCGGCAGCGGAATCACATCCGTGTCGTTCAGACGCTCGCCGCCCTCCATGATGGTGCGCAGTTCGTTGGAGGATTCGAAGGCCATCGCCGCCCGGCCGCTGCGATAGAGCGCGGAGATCTGGTAGAAGCTGTAGTTCGCCGCGCCGGGCGGCCCGTATTCGCGCATCAGGTCGCCGTACCAGGCGATGGCCTTCTGGCCCGCCGGCGCGCAGAGGGCCGACTTGCCGTCGACGATGTAGGTGCCGCCCATATTGTGCAGGACGTTGCTGAACGTATAGGCGATCGCCGGCTTCAGGCCGCGCGAGGCGAAGGGCGTGACGCCGGCGTCGCACTCCTTGATCTTTTCGGCCGCGGCCCGCACGTCGTCGAGCGAAGCCGGCTTGGCAAGGCCGCATTTCTCGAAGATATCCGTCCGGTAGTAGAGCAGCGGGCCTTCGAGGTTGAGCGGGATGCTGGTCAGCTTGCCATCGAATGTCGCAGCCTTTACGAGAGCGGGGCTCACACCTGCGAAATCGTATTCCGGAGCCACGGAGCCCTGCGTATAGGCCGAAAGGTCGGCATACCAGCCGGAGGCCGCGAACTGCTGCCCTTCGCGGGAGGCGAGGGTCATGAACACATCGATCTCGTCGCTGCCGGAATTGAGCACGGTGACGAGGCGCTGGCGCATCTGCTGCTCCTGGTAGGAGTCGACCCGCAGGTTGATCCCGGTCAGCGCGGTGAATTCATCCTTGTAGGACAAGACCGCCTGGGACCAGGGATTGTTGTTGGCCAGGAATGAAACCGTTTCACCTTCATGCGCCTTCCAGTCGAAGGCGAAGGCGGAGGTCGCCGTCCCGGCCAGGAGCACGGACAGGACAACAGCAGGGATAGAACGATTTTTCAGCATATCTTCCTCCACAAGGCCGCTTTCAGCGGCAGATCGAGCGCTTCTCCCGAGCGCAATCTCTATGTAACCGGTTACATATTATGTTGCAGGCGTCGCTGTCAACACTCAGTCTTCATGAAATTAATGCTGCATTGCAAGGCTATTTCCGTTTGACATTCACGAGCTGATCGTCACACAACAATGTAACGTTACATGATCCAGGCGGTTGCATGACCAGTGAGAAGGAAAAGACAGGCATCCGGGCGGTCGCGAAGCTTTCGGGCGTCTCGACGGCAACGGTCTCGCGCGCCCTCAACAATCCTCAGAGCGTGAGCGAAGACCTGCGCGCCCGCATTCAGCGGGTGATAGACGAGACCGGCTACGTGCCGCACGGCATGGCACGGGCTTTGTCCAGCAACAGGACGCGCACGATCGGCGCCATCATCCCCACCATCGACAATGCCATGTTCGCCCGCGGGATCGAGTCGCTGCAGAAATTCCTCTCCTCGCGCGGCTACATGCTCATTCTCTCGACGAACGGCTACGATATCGATGTGGAGCTGGAGCAGGCACGCAACCTGATCAGCCGTGGCGTCGACGGGCTCATCCTGCGCGGCGACTGTCACCACCAGGCGCTGCGTGACCTGCTGGCGGCCCGCGACGTGCCCTTCATCAATGTCGGCATCTACAATCCGAGCCAGCCGCATCCGAGCATCGGCGTCGACAACGAGGCGGCCGCGCACCGCGCCATGATGCATCTCATCGAGATCGGCCACCGCCGCATCGGCGTAGTCAGCGCGCTCCAGCGCAACAACGACCGCGCCAGCGCGCGAATAAGGGGGTTCCGCCGTGCCCTTGCCGAACACGGGCTGGACCTGCCGGAAGCGTGGCATGTCGAGGTGCGCTACACGCTGGACGATGCGCGGGAAGCCGCGCGGCAGATCCTCATGGCTCCGAGTGTCCCGACGGCCATCGCCTGCGGCAATGACGTGCTCGCCTATGGCGTCATGCTGGAAGCGGAGCGCAGGGGCCTGAAGATTCCCGCCGACCTTTCGGTCGTCGGCTTCGACGACCTCGAATGGAGCCGCCACCTGCGCCCCGCCTTGACGACGCTCCACGTTCCGACGGACCTGACCTGGAAGGGCGCCGGCGAGTATATCCTCGCCCGCCTCGACGGCCACAAGGTTCCCACGCACTACGAGGTGGATTACGCGCTCGTCGTGCGCGAATCGACCGCCCCGCCGGCGAGCACCCCGTAGCGATACGCCAAAGGGTGATCGAGCCCGGCCCGCGCGCCGGTCATGGTTGCAGATGGATGACCGACAGCGCGACAAGGCCGGCCAGCGGCGACGGTTCCGGCGAAAAGGCGTCGTAGGCGCAGGGCGCCGCAAGCACGGCGCCCATCAGCAGGCAAGCGAGGATATGTTTCATCGCGCCCTCCCGTGCCCGTCAGGCCAGCGCCAGGACGACATCGATATTGCCGCGCGTCGCCTTGGAATAGGGGCAGATCTGGTGTGCCTCGTCCACAAGCGCGCGTGCAAGCGCAGGCTCGAGGCCGGGCAGGCCGATGTTCAGGCGGGCCTGAAGAAAGTAGGCGTCGCCCGCCGTGCCGAGGTCCACTTCCGCAACGACGACGGTTTCCGCCGGCAGCCGGATCTTGCGCCCGGCGGCGGCGCGGCCGAGCGCTCCGATGAAGCAGGCGGACCAGCCGGCGGCGAAGAGCTGTTCGGGATTGGTGCCGGCCCTGCCGCTGCCCGGCGGCGAAAGGCGGACGTCGAGCTGCGCGTCGTCGCTGCGGGCGGCGCCTTCGCGGCCGCCGGTGGTACGGGTCCTGCCGGTATAGAGAACCTTCTCGATCCTGCTCATGGGATGCTCCTTGGTTTGGTCGCCTTCTGCGACGCTGTTGACCGGAGCGTTCTGACGGGCCCACGTATCCGGCATGTTTCCGGAACGCGCGAAAATGTATCGAAACGTAGCCGCCCCGACGTCGCTGTGCTTTCAGGGCAGCACGATCTCGGCGGCAAACCCGCCGCCTGGGCGGTTGGAGAGCCGGACCGTCCCGCCGAGCGCGGCGGCGAGCTGCTGGGCGATGGCAAGGCCGAGACCCGTGCCGCCGGTTTCCCGGTTGCGCGACTGCTCCAGCCGGAAGAAGGGCTGCATGGCGGCCTCAAGCTTCTCCGCCGGTATGCCCGGCCCGCGATCGAGCACGGCGATGATGGTCTCGCCCCCGCCTCCCCGCCGAACGCCGATTTCGGCGCTGCCGGCATATTTCAAGGCATTGTCGACGAGATTGGCCAGGATGCGGCGGAGCGCATGGGGCTTCGTCGCGACCGTGCCGGACACCATGCCGACAACCTGAACGGCCTTGCCGGTATCCTGGTAGTCGTAGGCGATGCTGTCGATGAAGGAGGACAGGTCAATGCGCGAGGCCTTCTCGCCATTGCCATGGGCGCTGCGGGCATAGGCGATGCCGTCCTGCACCAGCCGTTCGATTTCCGAAAGGTCGTGCACCAGCTTGTCTCGCTCGGGCGTATCGTCCGCCATGTCGGCGCGCAGGCGCATGCGCGTGATCGGCGTCTGCAGATCGTGGGAGATGGCGGCAAGAATCTGTACCCGCTCTTCCAGATAGTGCACGATGCGCTCGCGCATGGCGTTGAAGGCCGTCGCCGCATGGGTGACCTCGCTCGGCCCGCCCTCGTCGAGCGGTAGGCCCGGCCGGTTGGGATCGAGCGCGTTGGCGGCGGCGGCGAGCGTTTCCAGCGGCCGCACCGCCAGCCGGACCGCATACCAGGCGCAGAGCAGAAGCAACGCCATCTGCACGACGAAGACATAGGGCAGCCAGTCCGCCACCGGCATGACGCCGCGCGGCGTGATGTCGATCGTCAACGGGCTTCCGTCGCTGAGCGCCAGATGCGCCTGCAAGCGCGGCACGTCGCCGGGAACGGATTCGACGCGCAGGGGGAACCGGTGGCCGACCGCCTCCTCGATCCGCGCCACGATCTCGGCACTGAGCCGCGAGGTTTCCGGCACGCCGGGCAGGCCCTCCCCCAGCACGAACCGGTAGTTGCCGCGGCCGAGGCGATCGACGAGGCCGGCCCGCTCGCCCGCCGGCAGCCGGTCCAGGACCGCGATCGATGTCGCCACGTCGTTTTCCAGCGTGCCCAGCATCACCGCCTTCGCGGACATGTAGCGCTCCAGATAGAGCACGCTGAAGGACAGGCCGTAGGCAACGGCCAGACCGACGAAGAGGATGAGGAATATCCGGGCGCGCAGGGTGCCCGGCAGCAGGCGGGAGAGACCCGCCGAACTCATGGCCGTGGCTCCGAGATTGCGATGGGAACCGAGAAGACGTATCCTTCGCTGCGCACCGTCTTGATATAGGTGGGCTCGCGCGCGTCGTCGCCCAGCCGCTGGCGCAGCCGGCTGACGAGAAGATCGATGGAGCGGTCGAAGAATTCCGCGTCGCGCCCCTGCGTGAGATTCAGCAACTGGTCGCGATTGAGCACGCGCTGGGGATGATCGATGAAGACGCGCAGGAGGCGGTATTCCGCGCCGCTGAGCGCGATCTCCGTACCGTCCCGGTCGAGGAGATGGCGGCCGACGGTATCGAGCCGCCAATCGCCGAAGCTCAGGACCTGGCCGGCCTCGCTGATCTGCAGGTTCGGAGGCAGCATGCGCGTGCGCCGAAGCACGGCCTTGATGCGGGCGAGCAATTCGCGCGCCGCGAAGGGTTTCGCGAGATAATCGTCGGCCCCCATTTCGAGCCCGATGATGCGGTCCATCTCGTCGCTGCGGGCCGTCAGCATCAGGATCGGCGTCGCCTTGTGCTTTCCCGCCCGCAGCTCCCGGCAGAGCACGAGCCCGTCGTCGCCCGGCATCATCACATCGAGCACGATGAGATCGACGGCATTGGCTTCGAGAAAGGCGCGCATCTGGCGGCCATCGGCGGCGATGGTCGTCCTGAGCCCGTTCTTCTTCAGGTAGGACGACAGCAATTCGCGGATCTCACGGTCGTCGTCGACGATCAGGATATGGTCGATATGCTCCATGGGAACTTCCGAAATCTGTGCGCCAGCCTCACATGTAGACCGTGCGCCGCTGGCCGCGAAGGGGAGAAATGCGGCAACGCGCCTTAAATCCGCGCAACGTCGAGCACGGCCCTGGCGAAATCCTCCGGCGCCTCCTGCGGCAGGTTGTGGCCGATGCCGCCGCCAATCGTACGATGCTCGTATGGCCCGACGAACTTCTTCGCGTAGACGGCAGGATCGGGATGCGGCGCGCCGTTGGCATCGCCCTCCAGCGTGATCGTCGGGAGGGCGATGGAAGGCGCCTCCGCGAGACGGCGCTCGTAGGCGTCGTATTGCGCCTCCCCCTTCGCAAGGTCCAGGCGCCATCGATAATTGTGGATGGTGATCGCGACATGATCGGGATTGTCGAAGGCCGCCGCCGAACGCTGGAAGGTCGCGTCGTCGAACATCCAGGTCGGCGACGCCGTGCGCCAGATCAGCCTTGCGAAATCGGCCGTGTGCGCTTCATAGCCGGCGCGGCCCCGCTCGGTCGCAAAATAGAACTGATACCACCAGGCGAGCTCCGCCGCGGGCATGAGCGGTTCGCGGTTGACCGCCTGGCTGCCGATCAGATAGCCGCTCACCGAAACCATGGCCTCGCAGCGCTCCGGCCAGAGCGCGGCCATGATGTTGACGGTGCGCGCGCCCCAGTCACAGCCGGCGACGATCGCCTTTTCGATGCCGAGGGCATCCATCAGCGCGATCATGTCGGCGGCGAACGCGGATTGCTGGCCGTTGCGCGGCGTCTCCTGCGACAGGAAGCGCGTGGTGCCATAGCCGCGCAGATAGGGCACGATGACCCGGTAGCCGGCCGCCGCAAGTATGGGCGCGACATCGACATAGGTGTGGATGTCATAGGGCCAGCCGTGCACCAGGAGCACCGCCCGGCCGCCGGACGGGCCGAGCTCGGCATAACCGATATCGAGCACGCCGGCCCTTGTCTGTCTCAGCGCCGGGAAAGATGCGATCGCCCCGCCCCTGGCGACAGAGGATGACGCGGCGGACGACTGTGCGTTCGCAACGGCCGCCAGGCCGAACTCGGCGGCGGCGAGGGTCATGGCGGCAAGGCCGAAGAAACGGCGGCGCTCGGGATTGATCGTGTCGGGCATGGGCTTTCTCCTGCTGGAATGAACATGGCGGGAAAAAAGCCGGCGGCATGTATCCCGACTGTGTCTCCTGCGGCATCTTTCTGCATGCGGATGTAACATCCGGCCGTCCGGATACGTTCTGATACAATTCCGTCCCGGAGCATTTTCGGTGAGGTCCACTCGCCGAACGGTTCATCTCTTTGTTCCTTCAATAAAATATCTGCGCCCGTTTGCCGGAATTGCTCCAGCCGCCTGCCGGGCACGGCGGCACTCGTCGCACATCCCCGGCAACCGGCGCCGCCCTACACTTCGGTACAAATCCCCCCGGTCCCGGACACATGCGGGATACGTCCTGCTGGCGATATCGCCCTGCCGGCCGTGCTGCGTCGCCGCCCGGTAACCGGACACCCGTTCAAAGGAAACGACGATGACGCTTCTGATCATTGCCTATCTGGCGGGCGCACTGACCATCCTCAGCCCGTGCATCCTGCCCATCCTTCCCTTCGTCTTCGCTCGCGCGGGGCAGCCGTTCGTGTCGAGCACGCTGCCGATGCTAGCCGGCATGGCGGCAACCTTCACGCTGGTCGCGACGCTGGCCGCGGTCGGCGGCAACTGGGCGATCCATGCCAACGAATATGGCCGCATCGCCGCGATCGGGCTCCTCGCCATCTTCGGCGCCAGCCTGCTCTCCCCCCGCATCGCGAGCATTGCCGCCCGCCCGATCGTCGACATCGGCAACAGGCTGATGAACGCCTCGGGACGCACCGGCTCGGCCCCGGCAGCCGCCCGCTCGCTGCTGCTCGGCATCGCGACCGGGCTTCTGTGGGCGCCCTGCGCCGGCCCCGTCCTCGGCATCGTACTGACCGGCGCGGCGCTCAAGGGGGCCAATCTCGAAACGACGGCGCTCCTGCTCGCCTACGCCGCCGGCGCCGCGACCTCGCTTGGCCTGGCCCTTGCGGCCGGCGGCAAGGTCTTCGCCGGCATGAAGAAGTCCCTCGGCATCGGCGAGCGGGTTCGCCAGGGGCTCGGCGTTGCGGTCCTGGCGGGCGTCGCGGCCATCGCACTCGGCCTCGATACGGGCCTGCTGGCGCGGCTTTCCTATGCCGGCACCGCATCCTTCGAGCAGGCCGTGCTCGACCGGCTGCGCCCAACACCCCGAAGCGGGGCCGTCACCGTCGCATCCGCGGACAAGACCCAGGCCTTCCAAAGCGGCTTGCCGATCGAAGGGGCGGCCCCCTCGCTCGATGGCGCCGTCACATGGCTGAACTCGCCGCCGCTTACCACAGGGCAACTGCGCGGCAAGGTCGTCCTCGTCGATTTCTGGACCTATTCCTGCATCAACTGCATCCGCACCGTACCCTATGTCCGCGCCTGGGCGGAGAAGTACCGGGATCAGGGCCTTGTCGTCGTCGGCGTGCACGCACCGGAATTCGCCTTCGAGAAGAAGATCGGCAACGTCAGGAAGGCGGCCAGCGACCTGCGCATCACCTACCCGGTCGCGATCGACAACGACTATGCCATCTGGCGCGCCTTCCAGAACAGCTACTGGCCGGCCCATTACCTGATCGATGCCGACGGACAGGTCCGCTACCACCATTTCGGCGAAGGCAACACCGCCGAGACCGAGCAGGCGATCCGCGATCTCCTGCGCGAGGCCGGCGGCAGGATGGCCGAAACCACGCTGGTGAACCCGGACGCGAAGGGCGCCGAGGCGGGTCCCGACCTCCGGAACATCCGCTCCGGCGAAACCTATCTCGGCTATCAGCGCGCAACGAACTTCGCCTCGCCGGAGGGCGTCGCTGCCGACACCACGCAGACCTACACCATCGCCAGCCCCACCCTCAACCGCTGGGGCCTCTCCGGACGCTGGACCATCCACGCCGAGCAGGCGACGCTCGATCAGCCGGACGGCCGCATCGCCTACCGCTTCAGCGCACGCGACTTGCATCTCGTCCTCGGGCCTGCCGTCGACGGCAAGCCTGTCCGCTTCGAAGTGACGATCGACGGCAAGGCGCCGGGCGCCGATCACGGCGCCGATATCGACGCGGCCGGCCGCGGCACGGTCTCCGGAACCAAGCTCTACCAGCTCGTCCGCCAGGCGGGCGCAGTGAAGGAGCGCACGTTCGAGATCCGGTTCCTCGACCCCGGCGTCGAAGCCTACGCCTTCACCTTCGGCTGAACCTTCCCTCCCAAACCTGAACCACAGGAGAAAAGCATGAAACAGACCCTTTCCACCCTCGCCCTCGCCCTTGCCGCCAGCGTCATCGCCTTTGCCGCGCAGGCCGCCGACGTGAAGAACATCGTCATTGTCCACGGCGCGCTTGCCGATGGCTCCGGCTGGCGCCGGGTCACCGACATTCTCGTGGGCCGCGGCTTCAACGTCACGATCGTGCAGCAGCCGATCACCTCGCTTGCCGACGACATCGCGGCCACCGGGCGGGTGCTGGCGCTCCAGGACGGGCCGACCCTGCTCGTCGGCCACAGCTATGGCGGCATCGTCATCACGGAGGCGGGCCACGATGAGAAGGTCGCCGGCCTCGTCTATGTCGCCGCCTTCCAGCCGGACAGGGGCGAAAGCCTTCTCGGCCTCGCAAGCTCGAAACCGGCGAGCGCCATGAACATTCGCGAGACCAGGGACGGCAGGTTCCTCTATATCGACCCCGCGACCTTCCCGAACGATTTCGCGGCCGACCTGCCGAAGGACGAGGCAGCCTTCCTCGCCAGGTCCCAGGTCTTTGCCGCCAAGGAGGCCTTTGCCGCGAAGGTCGGCGATCCGGCATGGAGAACCAGGAAGAGCTGGGCGATCGTCGCCACGGCGGATCGCTCGATCCATCCGGACCTCGAACGCGACATGGCCAGACGCGCCGGCAGCGATATTACCGAGATCGACGCCAGCCACGCGGTGTTCGCCTCACAGCCCGAAAAGGTCGCCGAGGTGCTCGAACGCGCGGCAAAGGCCCTCTCCCGTTAAACACGCAGCAGCCGCCGTTTAAGGCTATCACGGCAAAGGCCGCCACCAATCTGGAGGGAGCGGCGGCGGCCTGTCTTGCCGGACGAAAGCCGCCGGATTGAGCTTGCCGCAGACCGGCCTGATTGGCGGGATCGTCATTCTCTGCGATAGGTTCGATCCTGAAGCCGGCCTTGCGGGCCGCCAACTCGCGGGAAAGCGAATCCAGGCCACGCCATGGAACCTTTCCACGTCTTCAACGTTCGGTGCAGTTGGCTCTTGAGGGGAAAAACATGCATGGGGAAGAGGCATCGGCGCTTATCGGCGAGGACCGGTACAGGCTGCTGGTGGACGCGATTACCGATTATGCCATCTACATGCTGGACCGGCAGGGCAATATCGTCAGCTGGAATGCCGGGGCGAGCCGCTTCAAGGGATATGAGGCGAAGGAGGTAATCGGGACGCATTTCTCCCGCTTCTATCGTTCCGTCGATCGCGACAAAGGCCTTCCCTCGCTCGCCTTGAAACATGCGGCAGAGGAAGGCCGGTTTGAAGGCGAAGGCTGGCGGGTGCGCAAGGACGGGTCCGAATTTTGGGCCCATGTCATCGTTGATCCCATCCGCGACAACGATGGCAACCTCATCGCCTTTGCCAAGATCACCCGCGATCTGACCGAAAGGAAGCAGGCGGAGGAGCAGCTTCGCAAATCGGAGCAGCAGTTCCGTCTTCTCGTGCAGGGCGTCACCGACTATGCGATCTACATGATGGACGCGGAGGGCCGCGTTTCGAGCTGGAATTCCGGCGCGGAGCGCATCAAGGGCTACCGGCCTTGCGAGATCATCGGCATGCACTTCTCCCACTTCTTTCCCGAGCAGGACAGGCTTGCCGGCATTCCGGAACAGGCGCTGGAAACCGCCCGCCGGGACGGCCGCTACGAGTCGGAAGGCTGGCGGCTGCGAAAAGACGGTACACGCTTCTGGGCCAATGCCATCATCGACGCCATCCGCGGCGGCGACGGCTCGCTGATCGGCTTTGCGAAGGTCACGCGCGACATAACGGAAAAACGCGATGCGCAGCAGGCGCTCGAACGGGCAAGGGAAGAGCTTTTCCAGGCGCAGAAGATGGAGGCGCTCGGCCAGTTGACCGGCGGCGTCGCCCATGACTTCAACAACCTCCTGATGGCCGTCCAGGCGAGTCTCGACCTACTGCAGCGGCGCATCTCGCCCAGCCCGGAGGCACAATCCCTGATCGACAACGCCCTGCAGGCGACGCGTCGCGGGGCATCGCTCACCCAGCGGCTGCTGGCATTTTCCCGGCGTCAGGATCTGGATTTCGCGTCCGTCGATCTCTGGATGCTCATCCGTGGCATGACAGACATGCTGCAGCGTTCCATCGGCCCGGCCGTCGTCGTCGAAACGCATTTCCCCCTGAACCTGCCTTCGGTACGGACTGACCCCAACCAGATGGTGAGCGCTCTCCTCAATCTGGCGATCAACGCGCGGGACGCGATGCCGGAAGGCGGCCGTCTTGTCATTGGCGCGCGGCTTGAAGCCGATGCCGCCGCAATGCATCCCGACCTGCAGGAAGGAGCCTATCTCTGCCTCTATATCCAGGATGAGGGACACGGCATGGATCCCGACACGCTGAGAAACGCAGCATCGCCTTTCTTCACGACAAAGGGCATCGGCAAAGGGACGGGCCTTGGCCTTTCCATGGTGCAGGGATTGATGGCGCAGTCCGGCGGAAAGCTCGTGCTCCACTCCACACCCGGCGCGGGGACGACCGCGGAGCTGTGGCTCCCGGTCCTCGAAGACGGTGCAAAGGCCGTCGGATCGGCAAGGCAGGAGGGGCCATCCGAGCCGCCGCTTCCGGAAAAGGTCCACTCGCTGTCCGTCCTTGCCGTGGACGACGATCCGCTCGTGCTGATGAACACCGTCATGATGCTGGAAGACATGGGCCACACCGTCTGCGAGGCGGGCTCCGGCACCAAGGCCCTGGCATTTCTGGCCGAGCGCAGCATCGATCTCATCGTCACCGATCAGGCCATGCCGCACATGACCGGCTCCCAGCTTGCCGATATCGTCCGCGAGCGCTGGCCGGGCATCCCGATCATTCTCGCCACAGGCTATTCGCAACTGCCGCCGGAAGCGCGCGCGGATCTGCTTCGTCTGTCCAAGCCATTCAGCGAACGCCAGCTCGAGGATGTCATACGTCGAGCCATGTCCGGCGACGGCCCGCAACCGCGCCCTTCGTACGATAGATGACCGATCTCGTCCGGCTTGACGAAAAACCGGGACATGCCCCATCCTTCCGGCTAAGGTCGACCGACGCATTGGGGGGAAGTGGGGTTGCGCGGGCTGAACATCCATTTCACCTTGGCAAGGGCGGCCGCGATGATCATCATCGCAATGTTCGTCTCGCTGCTCCTCATGCTCGCCCTGTGGCTTACCACAAGCTACCGGGATGCCGTCCGCCGCACCGAGGAGCGAGCCATCGCGGCCTCCAAGATCGTTGCAAGCAACGTGTCCCTGCTCGATTCCCTGGCACGCCAGGCCTTGCAGCGTATCGATGAGACGCTTGGCGAAAACCTCGTGCCGGCCTCCGTCGAGGTGCGCAACATCGACGAGGCGGTGGCAGATCTGCCTGGTCAGGTGAAGGCCTATGTGGTCGACGATACGGGTCTGACCCTCTATTCGACCGACCCCATGGTGAAGCCGATCAGCATCGTCGACCGGCCCTATTTCTCGGAGCTGGCGAAGGGAGCGAAACAGCACATTTCCAGCCTCCTGATCAGCCGCCTCAACGGTGAGCAGATTTTTGCCTTCAGCCGCAGGCTGGAGCGAAACGGGCGCTTCGCTGGCGCCGCCGTCGTTTCCTTCGAGGTCAAGGTCCTCGCCGATGTCTGGGAAGCCGTCGATCTCGGCCCGAACTCCACCGTCAGCTTCGCCCGGTCCGATGGCCAGCTCGTCGCGCGCTATCCGCTCGCGGACGGACCGCTCGACATGAGCAAATACGTGCTGTTCACGGATTACCTGCCCAAGGCCCCGGACGGCACCTACGACGCCATCTCGCCCGTCGATGGCGCCCACCGGATCGTCGCCTATCGAACCGTCGACGGCACCGGGCTCATCGCACTAGCTTCCGCCGACCACGATTTCGGCATCCAGCGTTTCTGGCGGGATGTGACGGTGGCGATCTCGGTGCTGATCCTGGCAAGCGTCAGCCTTCTTGCCGCGGGCCAGTGGATCCGCCACCTGCGGCAACGCGACGCCGCGCAGTCCCAGTTGCTGAAAAATGCGCTTGCGGACAATCAGCTGCTTCTTCGCGAGATCCACCACCGCGTCAAGAACAACCTGCAGGCCGTTCAGAGCATCATCCAGCTCCAGCGCCTGCCGGCGGACGTCCAGCAATCGCTGGCCGATCGCATCTCCTCCATGGTTGCCGTACACGAGCAGATCTACCGGCATGACGAATTCTCCCGCCTCTGCGCACGCGACCTTGTGGCCTCCGTCGTGGAGAAGCTGGTAAACGCCTATGGCGCGTCCGTCGCCGTGGACTACGACATCGACGAGCTTGCCATTTCGACCGACAATGCGACCCCGCTCGCCCTGCTGACGAGCGAACTTCTGACCAACATCCTGAAATATGCCTTTGCGGACGGCCGCGAGGGCAGGATTTCCATCGCGCTCAAGGCGATCGGGGAACGCCGGGCCCGGCTCACCGTGCGCGACAACGGTGTCGGCTTTGATCCGCAAACGATGCGGCAGGGCATGGGGAGCCGCCTGATCCGGGGTGTCGTCAACCAGTTGAACGGCACGCACACCTTCGACGGAAGCAATGGAACCACATTTACCGCCGAACTCGATATCGTGGAGCCGTAAGTACGCCGCAGGCCAGAGCGGGGGCTCAGGCAGGCGATCCCTTGACGGCAAAGCGCCACGGCGTTCGGCGGAAGACCCTTCGAGGCCTCGCACCATGCGAATTCATCTGCAAATCTGGACGGTTGCCCAAAATTCTGAACCGTCGAGGATCCGGGCAGCTTTACGGCCGGTACGGGCTTTGGCTCCGGAAGGTTGAAGCCGGATGGCTCGCGGGAAGGCGGTCGCCTGCGCCGAAGAGGCGGTCGCGCAGGCTGGATCCGCCGTAGGATGTCTTGTAGCGGCCGCGCTCCTGCAGGACCGGCACGACGAGATCGACGAAGTCCTCATAGCATTCGGGCGTCACGGTGCGGGCCAGGTTGAAGCCGTCGATCTCGCCGTCGTCGATCCAGCTTTCCAGCTCGTCGGCGATCGCCTCCGGCGTGCCGACGAGGAGCGGATAGCGCCCGCCGAGGGCCAGTTCGCCGAGGAGCTGCCTTTTGGTCCACTGCTTCTTCTTCGCAAGTTCGGTCGCCGACTGGATGGCATTCGACGTGCCGTATTCGATCGGATCGTCGAGGCCGTAGCGGGAGAAGTCGATGCCCGTGCTCGCCGAGAAATGCGCCAGCCCCGCTTCCGGGCTCGCATAGCCGAGATAGTCGCGATGTTTTTCGCGCGCCTCCTCGTCGGTCCGGCCGGGAATGATGGAAATGCCGATGAAGATCTTGATGTCCTCCGGCGCGCGGCCGGCGGCAACGGCTTCCGCCCGCAGCGTGCGCGCGGTCGAAAGGGCGGCCTGCCTGTCCACCGCGGTCACGAAGACGCATTCGGCATGGCGCGCGGCGAAGCGGCGGCCGCGGCCCGACGTGCCCGCCTGGTAGAGGACCGGGGTGCGTTGCCGGGAGGGTTCTGCAAGGTGGTAGCCCTCGACGCGGTAGAACGGGCCGTCATGCCGGATCGCCCTGACCCTGGCGGGGTCGGCATAGACACGCGCCGCCTTGTCCCCGCGCACGGCATCGTCGTCCCAGCTTCCCTCCCAGAGCTTGTAGAGGACGTCGAGATAGTCTTCCGCACGGTCATAGCGCGTATCGTGCGCCGTCAGCGCATCCTGCCCGATGGCGCGCGCCGCGCTGTCGAGATAGCCGGTCACGATGTTCCAGCCGATGCGGCCGTCCGTCAGGTGGTCGAGCGTCGAGATGCGGCGCGCGAACGTATAGGGCGGCTCGGCATTGGCGTTGACGGTGAGGCCGAAACCGAGATTTTCCGTGACCGCCGCCATGGCCGAAACGAGCATGAGCGGATCGTTGACCGGAAGCTGGATGGATTCCGTCAGCGTCAGGTCGACCGAGCGCTGGTAGACATCATACACGCCGATGATGTCGGCGATGAAGATGCCGTCGAAGAGACCGCGCTCCAGCGTCTTCGCCAGCGACGTCCAGTAGGCGAGCGTCTTGTAGTCGACCGACCTGTCGCGCGGATGCGCCCAGAGGCCGTGATTGATGTGGCCGACGCTGTTCATGTTGAATGCGTTCAGGAGGATCTGCTTTTTCATGTCGGTCCGTCAGATGGCGCCGTGCCGCGGCGGGCGCTTGCCGTTGAGATGGAAATTGCCGACCGCCTGGTATTTCCAGCGGACGGGATCGTGGAGCGTATGCGTGCGAACGTTGCGCCAATAGCGGTCCAGGTTGTCCTCGCTTTGCGTCGAGGACGTGCCGGAAAGCTCGAACAGCTTGTCGGCCGCAAGCAGGCCTGCCTTGGTCGTCAGGATTCGCGCCTGCGCAACGGCGATCGACGCGCGCGCCACGCTGTCCTCGTCCGGCACACGCTGCGCCGCGTCGACGAGGGCGCCCGCGCGGTCGACCAGCGCTTCCGCCGCGCGCAGCCGCACCCGGACATGGCCGACCTGGTGCAGCGTCAACGGGTCCTCGGAGGCCTTCTCCACGCCGGAATCGAGCCAGGGCCGCGCCCTCGCCCGCACGTAGCGCAAGGTTTCCTCGAAGGCGCCGAGACCGATGCCGAGGTCGATCGCCGCATGCATGATCTGCGCGTGCGGCCCGATCGTCGTCGGCCGGTCGAACGAGGCCTTGAAGGGCACCACCCATTCCGGCTCGACGCGCACGCGGCTGAACGTGACGGAGCCGCTTCCGGTCACGCGCTGGCCGAAGCCGTCCCAGTCGTCGATGACCGTCACGCCCGGGGCATTGCGCGGGACGAAAGCAAGATAGGTGACGTCCGAGCCTGCGTCGTCCGCCACCACGAGGGTCGGGATCCAGTGCGCATAGATGGCGCCGGTGCAGTAGAATTTCTCGCCCTCGACATACCAGCCCGCGGGATCGCGCACGAGCCTCGTGCGCCGCTTGAAATCCCGCGTGCCGATTTCCGCCAGCGCATTGCCGAGGCGGTCGCCGGCAAGCACCCGGTCGAAGAAGAAGCGCTTCTGCGTCTCCGAACCGCCGACCCGCAGCACTTCCAACGCATAGAAATGGTTCTGCGGAATCTGGGCGAGCGAGCCGTCCGCGGCGGCGATGGTGGCGATGACGCGGGCGAGCGTGACCGTCGAGATTTCCGCGCCGCCATAGGCCCGCGGTATGGTCGCGCCCCACAGGCCGCTTGCGGTGTAGCGTTCGAGTTCGTCCCAGGGCAGGCGCCGCTCGGCATCGCGCAAGACGGCATCGCGCGCGAAATCGGCAGCGAGTTGCCGTGCCGTTTCGAGCGCATGCGCATCATCCCGGATGAGCACGGGGCGTGGCTTGGCGGATGCCTGGAAGGCCGTCGAGATCATGGCGTCCCCCTCTCAGTTCCATTGATGGCGGGCCGGATAGGCGCCGTTGAGGTAGTAGTTGCCGAGCAGGTGATATTTCCATCGCACCGGATCGTGCAGCGTGTGGACCCGCGCATTGCGCCAGTGCCTGTCGAGGGCATGAGCGGCGCGCGTGGCGCTCGATCCGGCGAGATCGAAGAGTTTTTCGCTCGCTTCGAGCGCGATCTCGGTGGTCAGGATCTTCGCCTCCGCGACGGCGACGGACGCCCTGGCGCTCGTCTGCGCCGTCACCGGCACGGCGTTCAGCTCATCGAGCACGGCGGCGGCGTGATGGAGAAGCGCCTGCGCCGCCTGGTACTCGGTTTCGAGATGGCCGATCTCGTGGATGATCGTCGGATCGTCGGATGCCCGTTCGAGGCCGGAATCCATCCACGGCCGCGCGCGGTCGCGCACGAAGGCCGTCGCGTCGTCGATCGCCGCGCGCGCAATGCCGGAATCGATCGCGGCCTGGATGATCTGCGAGATCGGCCCCCACAGGCCCGGCTTGTCCGCGGCCTGCCAGACCGGCAGCACCTGGATCGGCTCGACCGGCACGGCGTCGAACTCGACCGTGCCGCTCGCCGTCGTGCGCTGCCCGAAGGAGGACCAGTCGTCGATCACCGTGACGCCCGGCGCATCGTAGCGCGCCCAGACCTGCACCGCGCGCCCCTCGTCGTCGAGGGCGCGCGTCGGGATCCAGTGCGCGAACAGCGCGCCCGTCGAATAAAAACGCCGGCCTGTGAGGCGCAGGCCGTCGGCGGTCGCGGTGATGCGCGTCGTCACGTGGTTGATCATGTTGCGTCCGCGCTCGGGGCCGGCATTGCCGATGCGCTCGCCCCGCAGGATATCGGCGTAGAAGCGCGTCTTCTGCTCTTGCGAGCCGAGATCGCGCAGCAGGGCAAGGACGCCGAAATGGTTCTGCGGGATCTGCCCGGCCGAGGGGTCGGCGGCACAGAGGATTTCGAACACCTTCACCAGCGTGACGAAGGAAAGCTCGGGCCCACCATACGCCTTCGGCACGGTGATGGCGCCGAGGCCGCTTGCGCTGTAGGCCTCGATCTCGTCCCAGGGCAGCAGCCTTTCCCGGTCCCGCTGTGCGGCCTGCGGGCGCAGGACGTCGGCAAGCGCCGTCGCAGCCGCGATCGCTTCCGCATCGGTGGCGATGCGCCGGGCGGATACGGTCGCAGCCGGCCGCCGCGCTGCATCGGATCCTCTTCCGGTCGCCTTTTCGGTCTTGCTCATTTTCGTCTCGTTTCTGCCTGTCAACGGTTGCGCAGCCGGCGCACGGTATAGTCGCCGGCAAACTGCACCAGCGTGACCATGGCGATGAGCACGATGATGACCGCGATCATGACGGTCGTGTCGAAACGCTGGTAGCCGTAGCGGATCGCCATGTCGCCGAGGCCGCCCGCCCCGACGGCGCCGGCCATGGCGGAAGCGCCGATCATCGTGACGACGGTGATCGTGAAGCCGCCGACGATGCCGGGAAACGCCTCGGGCAGCAGCACGTGGCGCACGATATGCCATTTGCGGCAGCCCATCGCCTGCGCCGCCTCGATGAGGCCCTTGTCCACCTCGCGAAGGCTGACTTCCGCGATGCGGGCGAAGAAGGGCGTCGCGCTGATCGACAGCGGAACGATCGCCGCCCACACGCCGATCGTCGTTCCGGTCAGGAACCGCGTGAACGGCAGGAGCGCCACCAGCAGCACGATGAAGGGCGTCGCGCGAAAGCCGTTGACGACGGCAGCGACCGCGCGGTTCAATCGCGGCGCCTCGAAGAAGCCGCCGGGCGCCGAGACGACGAGGAAGACGGCGATGGGAATGCCGATGACGAGCGCGATCAGCGCCGAAATGCCGACCATCTGCACCGTGTCGAGAAAGGCCAGCCAGAGGCGGTTATACATCGCTGGCGACATGACCGAGAATCCTTGCGCTACCGACATGGCCCTTGAGGGCTTCAAGATTGCTTTCCGAAACGCCGCGCGCCGCGACGAGCAGGGTGCCCTGGGCGTGCCCCTGGATGCGGTCGATCGTGCCGTGAAGCAGCCGGACCGATGTTCCGAGAGCCGAAGCGAGGCACGAGAGATCCGGCCCGGCACTTTCGCCGCCGGTATAATGCAGTTCGAGAACGGCCTCGCCGCCGGCAACGGGCTGCGGCTGCAGGCGCGCCGCGATGTCCTCCGGCAGGTCGCGGCTCAACGGTCGCAGGAGCGCGCGCGTCGCATCGTGCTTCGGCGCGCCGAAGACCTGCCAGACGGGACCTTCCTCGGCGATGCGCCCCTGTTCGAGAACCAGCACGTTCTCGCAGATTTCCCGGATCACGCTCATCTCGTGCGTGATGAGGATGATCGTGAGGCCGAGGCTGCGGTTGATATCCTTCAGGAGCTTCAGGATCGAGAGCGTCGTCTCGGGATCGAGCGCGGAGGTCGCCTCGTCGCACAGCAGGATTTCCGGCTTGTGCACGAGGGCGCGCGCGATGCCGACCCTCTGCTTCTGCCCGCCCGACAGGCGCGAGGGATAGACGTTGTGTTTGCCTTCGAGGCCGACCAGCGCCAGGACTTCGTCGACCCGTTCGGCGATCTGCTTCTTCGGTACGCCGGCGACGACGAGCGGCAGCGCCACGTTCTCCCGCACCGTCTTGGCCGAGAGCAGGTTGAAGTGCTGGAAGATCATGCCGAGGCGGCGACGCAGTTCCACGAGCGCATCCTCATCGAACCGGCCGATGTCCTGCCCGTCCACGAGAACGCGGCCGGAGGTCGGGGTTTCCAGCCGGTTGATCGTGCGCAGCAGGCTCGACTTGCCGGCGCCGCTGCGGCCGATGATGCCGTAGACGCGACCCGCCGGGATTTCGAGATCGATATCCTCCAGCGCATTCACCGCGCCGGCCGCGGATCGATAGATCTTGCCGAGCTTTTCGAACCGGACGGAACCAGCCCCGGCGGCAGAAGCCACCCGGGTTGCCGTCGCCACCTTTTCCGTGGCCGCGCCGTGCACCGGTACGGCCGTCGTCTCCACGGTCAATGCAGCCATGACAGTGTGTAGAGCTTGTCGTTGCCGTTATAGGCGTCGTGGATGACCTTCCGGACGGTCTCCGAATTCTGGTAGAGTTCGACCAGCTTCTTCAGCGCCGGGTCATCCTTGCGGTCCTCCTTGACGGTGAAGATGATCGAGAACCGGCGGTCGTCGATACCCGAATAGATGAGGCCCGAGCCAGGATCGAAGAGGCCGGATGCGGCGATGAAGTGGGGGTAGCCGAGCGCCAGGTCCACGTCCGCCGTGATGCGTGCGAGCTGCGGCCCCTCGACCTCGGTGAATTCGAGGTTACGGGGGTTTTCGACGATGTCGTCCAGCGTGCCGGTGAAGCCGACGCCGTCGCGCAGCTTGATCAGGCCGGCCTTTTCGAGAAGCAGCAAACCGCGTCCCTGGTTGACCGGATCGTTGGCGATCGCCACCTTGCCGCCTTCCGGAATCGCGTCGAAGCTCTTGTGCTTCAACGAGTAGAGGCCGATGTTCGCCAGAATGCCCGGACCGATGTCGGTCAGCTTGTAGCCGCGGTCGGCGATGGCATTGTCGAGGAATGGCCGGTGCTGGAAATAGTTGGCGTCGATATCGCCGGCATCGAGCGCCACGTTCGGCGTCGTCCAGTCGGTGAACTCCACGGCCTCTACCTCGATGCCCGCTTCCTTGGCCTCCGGTATGAGCGCGGTGATGGAATCCGCATAGGCGCCCGGCACCACGCCGATCCTGATCGTGTCGGCCTCTGCCGCCGTTGCGGAAGACAGCGCCAGCGCCGTCACGAATCCGAGAGTATGCAGTCTCATGTAGTCGCTTCCCCGTATCGGTTGTTCTGATTGCCTTGCCGCCGGTCAGTTGACCTGCGCACCTTCCGTCCAGGGAAGGCTGTAGAGCTTGTCGTTGTCGGCGAAGGACTTGTGGATCTGGGCCTTCACCGCGTCGGAGGCCTGGTAGATCTCGACGAAACGCTTGACGAGCGGCGCATCCGCATTGTCCTCGCGCGCCACGAAGCGGATCGCGAAATAGATGTCGTCGATTCCGGTATAGAGCAGCGCCTGGCCGGCGATGTCCGGAAGTCCGGCATTCACGTAGTGCGCCGGATACCCCTGGGCGAGATCGACGTCTTCGAGCGCGCGGACGAGCTGCGGCCCTTCGATCTCCACGAATTCCAGCTTGCGGGGGTTTTCGGCGACATCGTCCAGCGTGCCGCGGGCGCCGACACCCTCGCGCAGCTTGATCAGGCCGGCCCGCTCGATGAGCTGGAGGCCGCGCCCCTGATTGACCGGGTCGTTCGCCACACCGACGCGCGCGCCTTCCGGCAGGGCATCGAAGCTCTTGTACTTCGAGGAATAGAGGCCGAGGTTCGGCAGGAGGCCGACGGCGACGCTCTTCAGCTTGAAGCCGGTCTCGGCAACCGCATTGTCGAGAAAAGCCTGATGCTGGAAGTAGTTGACGTCGAGATCGCCGGCATTCAGCGCCACATTCGGCGTCGCCCAGTCGGTGAATTCGATGACCTTCACGTCAAGCCCCTGCTCGCGTGCCTCGGCCGCCGCCACTTCGACGGAATCGGCAAGAGAACCGGGCGTCACACCAATGGTCAGCGTCTGCGCAAGTGCGAACGTGGTGGTCAGCGAGAGCGCGACCGCCGCCTTGCCCAGAAGATCGATCTTTCTCGTCAGCCAGTTTGCCATTGTCTTTACCTCGTGGATCATGTCTGCGGCCGGCAAGGCACCCGACCCGCGGCTCATTCAACGGAATGAACGATAGTTGATAAAATCAATCGAAAAAGTATTCTTTTTTCAATCTTGCGCACGCGCGCGAAAATTCGTTCCGCCGCGGCAGCGTCTTCCTGAGCCCGTTGGACATGAATGAGCATGCCGGAGTGCGATGGGTGCGAACTGGCGGAACCGCGTTGCCTGAACAGTCATCCCGACGGGGCAGGCGATGTCTTGAAGGGCAATTTTTTACTTGCGGATCTTGAACCCGAAAACCGCAAAAACCAAATCGAATTCCGTCAGCCGCTGACGTCAGGGCTGACCGTGCTGGAAGCGCCGTCTTTCGGCGCTCCGTATCCATGTTGCTTCAAGGAGGATATGGCTATGGCAACATCTTACGACTACGCACCACTGTTCCGCTCGAGCATCGGGTTTGACCGGATCTTCAATCTCCTGGAAAACGCACAACGCGCACGCTCGATCAGCGACTGGCCGCCCTATGACATCGTCAAGACCGGCGATGACAGCTACCGCATCTCGATCGCTGTCGCGGGCTTCGCGCGGGACGACCTCGACATCACGTTCCAGTCCAATCTCCTGACGGTGACCGGCAAGAAGCAGGAGGCGCCTGCCGATGGCTATCTCCATCGCGGCATCGGCGCCAGGCCCTTCGAACATCGCTTCGAACTTGCCGACCACGTCAGGGTGAATGGAGCAGACCTGAACAACGGCCTCCTGTCGATCGATCTCGTTCGCGAAATCCCCGAGGAGATGAAGCCGCGGAAAATCTCCATCGAGAGCGCACCGGCTCTCGAACAATCGGCGACCTCCGCGCAGATCGAAGCGCAGAAGGCCGCGTAAGACAAACGCCATCGAGAAGGGGCGCCGTCGCAACGGCGCCCGTCGACATTCCGGGTTGGGAAGGAGAGCATGATGAAACCCGATATGTTCAAAGAACCCGTATCCATTCTTGTCGGCCTTGGCTTTCCGACGGAGGTCCGTTCCGTCATGGACGCCTATCGCCACCTCGTCGAATGGCCCGCAGCATGGAGAGATGCCGCGTATTCGATTGCCCTCAACGCCTGCAACGCCGCGCTGCGCGGTGAGATCGACGCGGAAACCGCACGCGGACTGTTCGCGGCCTACGCCGAAAAGCATGATCTGCTTGCGCCGGACACCCACCTGATCACAGCATCAGGATCGCGGCGCGACCGGGATCCGCACGTTTGCTGAGGTGCGCCGATGATGGACAACATGGCGAAGCAGGCCGTCCAAGACGTGATGACCATGGGACCCGCCGTTCTGATGCCGCAGAACATCCGGTTTCGGCGCCCCATCGACGTCGTGGATTCGCCCGCCCTCTCCGCTCCCGACAAGCGAACGATCCTCGCGGCCTGGGCGTCCGACTATTACGCCGTCGATTCGAAACCGGCACTGCGTCAGATACCGGGAACTCCCGAGGCCGTTTCGATCGATGACGTGCAGTCTGCACTGCAAGAGCTCGATCGCCGCTACGATCTCTGACCGTCGGCCAATCAGGCGGCCTGCTTTGTTACCTTGGCAAGCCGCGTGATGGCGACCGGGTCGACAATCGCTTGCCAAGCTCTCGAGGAGGGATGTACCCTCGCTTGCACAAGGAGAAAGCCGGCCCGGGGAGGAACGGGTACGGTTGGCACGGCGATGTTCGAGGAACACGATCCGTATCTCGTCGCACTTTCGGTGCTGGTGGCGATACTGGGAGGTTATACTGGCTTCGGCCTTGCGGCGCGGATCCGCAGCTCGGTTCATACCGGCCGGCGGCTGCTTCTTTCCGGAGCGGCCGGTTTTCTGGCGGTCGGCATCTGGACGATGCATTTCGTCGGCATGATGGCGGCGCCCCTGCCGCAGGATGCGGCCTATCTCGTGCTGCCGACGCTCGTCTCCTTCCTCATCTGCGCCCTTGTCGTCGGCATCTCGCTCTATTTCGTCAGCATCGGCGGTCCCTCGCGCATGCGCGTGCTCTGGGCGGCGCTGCTGCTCGGCTTCGGCATCGCCTCCATGCACTATGTCGGCATCCATGGGCTGGCGGGGCCTTTCACCATCCGCCATGATTATCCGATGGTGGCGCTGTCGCTGCTGATCGCCATCGGGGCGGCCTATGGGGGCCTGCGCATCTATATCGCGCGCCATGGCGGCCTGCGGCTGGCGCTCAGCGCCGTCGCCTTCGGCATCGCGGTGTCCGGCATGCATTATACCGCCATGTACGGCATGCATTTCGAACCCGGCCCCACCGGCGGGCATGCCATGGCCATGGATGGGCTCGCCGCCTCGCAGCAGGTCCTGTCGCTGGTCGTGGCGCTGCTCTGTTTCCTGGTCGCCGGCGGTTTCCTGCTTCTCCTCGTGCCGGAAGCGCATCTCAAGGCGGAGGCCGAGCGGCCCGATCCGTCCTTTTCCGCCGCCCGGGCGAACAGGGCGGCCCCACTGGCCGGCCTCGGCCAGTCGGCCCGGCCATTGGTCACCAAGGTGCCCGTCGACGGGGCGGACGGCATCCGGTTCATCGATGCGGCCGATATCCGCAGCGTCCGCGCCGATGCGCATTATACGCTCGTCCATGACGGGCAGCGCGAGCGCATGTGCGCCTGGTCGATCTCGGAGATGGAAACGCAGCTCTGTCCCGAGACGTTCCTGCGCGTCCATCGCAGCCATATCGTCGCGGTTCCGCATATCGTGCTGATGCGCAAGGAAGGGGATGGCGCGGTCGTCGAGCTTGGCGGGCCCGTCCCGCACCTCGTTCCGGTGAGCCGGACGAAGATCTCCGAACTGAAGGCGCGGCTGGGCCTCAGCCGGCGCGACGGGCCGCACCGGGACGACGCCATAGGTCAAAGTGCCTGACGCAATTCGTGCGGGCGAAACCGCCTTTCGTGCAGAAATCCGGCGCTGGTGCCGGAAAGCCGGCCGTCTCCTTGCCTGTCCGCTTCCCAGGGAAAATGCTGATCCCCGGTATATACCGGAGGAGACCCATGATACCCGGCCCATTCCAGTTCCATCGGCCGCAATCGGTTGCCGATGCGGTGAAACTGCTCTCCACCCTCGGGGATGAGGCGCGGCCGCTTGCCGGCGGCCACAGCCTCGTTCCCATGATGAAGCTGCGCCTCGCCACGCCCGAGCATCTCATCGACCTGCACGGCATCGGATCGCTGAAGGGCATCCGCCGCGAGGGCGACACGCTCGTCATCGGCGCCATGACCACCCAGCATGAGCTGGTGGCCTCGCCGGAGATCGCGGCGCTCGTGCCGATCGTCAAGGAAACCTCGCTGCAGATCGCCGATCCGCAGGTGCGCTATCGCGGCACGCTCGGCGGCAACGTCGCCAATGGCGATCCGGGCAACGACATGCCGGGGCTGATGATGGCGCTCGGCGCACGCTACCGGCTGGAAGGGCCGGACGGCGCACGCGACGTCGATGCCGTCGATTTCTACCAGGGCGCCTATTTCACCGCGCTCGAACCCGGCGAACTCCTGACCGAGATCGCCATCCCGGTCCCGCCCTCCGGCCACGGCTACGCCTATGAAAAGCTGAAGCGCAAGATCGGCGACTATGCGACGGCCGCCGCCGCGGTGGTGCTGACGCTCTCCGCCGGCAAGGTGGCGACCTGTCGCATCGGCCTCACCAACCTGTCCGAGACGCCGCTTCTCGCCGAGGACGCCGCCGCCTGCGTGATCGGCACGACGCTCGACGAGGCAACGCTGGCCAAGGCCGCCGATCTTGCCCGCGCCGTCATGCAGCCGGCCGCCGACGGGCGCGGCCCGGCCGAATACCGCACGCATGTCGGCGGCATCATGGTCATGCGGGCGCTGAAGCGCGCTGCTGCAAAAGCAGTATAGGAGGAAACGATGGCAAAGACCCATGTGACGATGCGGGTGAACGGCAGCGAGGTCGAGGGCCTTGTCGAGCCGCGCACGCTGCTCGTGCATTTCATCCGCGAAAATCTCGCCCTGACCGGCACCCATATCGGCTGCGAGACCACCCATTGCGGCGCCTGCACCGTCGATCTCGACGGCATGTCGGTGAAAAGCTGCACCGTCTTCGCCGTGCAGGCCGAAGGTTCCGAGATCACCACCATCGAAGGCATCGCCAATGCGGATGGCACGCTCTCGGCCCTCCAGGAGGGTTTCCGCCAGATGCACGGGCTGCAATGCGGCTTCTGTACGCCCGGCATGATCGTGCGCGCCCACCGCCTGCTGAAGGAAAATCCGACCCCGAGCGAAGAGGAGATCCGCTTCGGCATCGCCGGCAATCTCTGTCGCTGCACCGGCTACCAGAACATCGTCAAGGCGATCCAGTACGCTGCCGCCAAGATCAACGGCACGGAGTTCAGGGAGGCTGCGGAATGAACGACATGACCATCACGCGCGCCGAGCGCGAGGCCAAACTCGAAGGCATGGGCTGCAAGCGCAAGCGCGTCGAGGATATCCGGTTTACCCAGGGCAAGGGCAACTATGTCGACGACGTGAAGCTGCCCGGCATGCTGCACGGCGATTTCGTGCGCTCGCCGCATCCCCACGCCCGCATCAAGTCCATCGACAAGGAGAAGGCGCTGAAGGTGCCGGGCGTGCTCGCCGTGCTGACGGCGGAGGACCTGAAGGGCGTCAACCTCGCCTGGATGCCGACGCTGGCCGGCGACGTGCAGATGGTGCTGGCGGACGGCAAGGTGCTGTTCCAGAACCAGGAAGTGGCCTTCGTCGTCGCCACCGACCGTTATGCGGCCGATGACGGCATCAATGCCGTCGAGGTGGAGTACGAGGCCCTGCCTGTCCTCGTCGATCCGTTCCACGCCATGGACGCGGATGCGCCGGTGCTGCGCGAGGACCTGGAAGGCAAGACGGAAGGCGCCCACGGCCCGCGAAAACACCACAACCACATCTTCGAATGGACCGTCGGCGACCGGGACCTGACGGATGCCGCCTTCCGCAAGGCGGAGGTGACGATCAAGGAGATGATCTCCTATCACCGCACCCATCCCTCGCCGCTGGAGACCTGCCAGTGCCTGTGCTCCTTCGACAAGGTGAAGGGCGAACTGACGATCTACGGCACCTTCCAGGCGCCGCATGTCATCCGCACGGTGGTCGCGCTGATCGCCAAGATTCCCGAGCACAAGATCCATGTGATCGCACCGGATATCGGCGGCGGCTTCGGCAACAAGGTCGGTGCCTATCCGGGTTATATCTGCGCCGCCGTCGCCTCGATCGTCACCGGGCGGCCGGTGAAATGGGTCGAGGACCGCATCGAGAATCTATGCGCCACCTCGTTTGCCCGCGACTACCACATGACGACCGAGATCGCCGCGACGAAGGAGGGCAAGGTCACGGGCCTCCGCGTCCATGTGCTCGCCGACCACGGCGCCTTCGATGCCTGCGCCGACCCGTCGAAATGGCCGGCCGGCTTCTTCAACATCGTCACCGGATCCTATGATTTCCCCACCGCCCATCTCGCGGTCGACGGCGTCTATACCAACAAGGCGCCGGGCGGCGTCGCCTATCGCTGCTCCTTCCGGGTGACGGAGGCGGCCTATTGCATCGAGCGGGCGATGGATATCCTTGCGCAGAAGCTCGGCATGGACCCGGCCGAATTGCGGCTGAAGAATTTCATCCGCCAGGAGCAGTTCCCCTATCACTCGGCGCTCGGCTGGGAATACGATTCCGGCGACTACCACACCGCCATGAAGAAGATGATGGACACTGTGGATTATGCCGGCCTGCGCCGCGAGCAGGCGGAAAAGCGCGCGGCCTTCCGGCGCGGCGAGACCCGTGAGATCATGGGCCTCGGCATTTCCTTCTTCACCGAGATCGTCGGCGCCGGCCCCTCGAAGAACTGCGACATCCTCGGCATCGCCATGTTCGACAGCTGCGAGATTCGCCTCCACCCGACCGGCGCCGGCATCGCCCGCATGGGCACGAAAAGCCAGGGCCAGGGCCACGAGACGACCTGGGCGCAGATCATCGCCACGGAGATCGGCATTCCCGCCGACGACATCATGGTCGAGGAAGGCAACACCGATACCGCGCCCTACGGGCTCGGCACCTACGGCTCACGCTCCACGCCCGTCGCGGGTGCGGCGATCGCCATGGCGGCGCGCAAGGTGAAGGCCAAGGCGCAGATGATCGCCGCCTACCGGCTGGAGGTGCACGAGGACGACCTCGAATGGGATATCGACGGTTTTCGCGTGAAGGGCCTGCCGGAAAAATTCCTCGGCATGAAGGATATCTGCTGGATCGCCTACAATGCGCCGCCGCCCGGCATGGAACCGGGCCTTGAGGCGGTGAGCTATTACGACCCGCCGAACATGACCTATCCCTTCGGCGCCTATCTCTGCGTCATGGATATCGACGTCGATACCGGCGTCTACAAGGTGCGCCGCTTCTATGCGCTCGACGATTGCGGCACGCGCATCAACCCGATGATCATCGAGGGGCAGGTGCATGGCGGGCTGACGGAAGCCTTTGCCATCGCCATGGGCCAGGAGATTCGCTACGACGAGAACGGCAATGTGGTGACAGGCTCCTTCATGGATTTCTTCCTGCCGACGGCGGTGGAAACGCCCCATTGGGAGACGGATTTCACCGTCACGCCCTCGCCGCATCACCCGATCGGCGCCAAGGGTGTCGGCGAAAGCCCGAATGTCGGCGGCGTGCCGGCCTTCTCCAATGCCGTCAACGACGCCTTCTCGTTCCTGGGATCGACGCATATCCAGATGCCGCACGATTTCTGGCGCAACTGGCAGGCGGCGAAGGCCCTTGGCGCGGTGTAGGATTGGTTCGATGCGCAGGTTTCGCCCCTCATCCCGCTGCCGCGACCTTCTCCCCGCAAGCGGGGAGAAGGGGCAGGAGGCTTGGCCTTCCTTCATCTTGTTTAGGGAAAACGGTGCATCGTTCTCCTTCTCCCCGCTTGCGGGGAGAAGGTGCCGGCAGGCGGATGAGGGGCGGCCCTCCCGCCATGCGACGGATGGGGCCACGACATGAACACGCTCTCCCGCCCCGAAATCGGCGAGCGTTTGGCGAGCGCCGGCTACATCGCCGACCGCGACCTGTCGGTCGCCCTCTCGCTGATGCAGATGCTCTCCCGCCCCCTGCTGCTGGAAGGTGAGGCCGGCGTCGGCAAGACGGCGGTCGCCTATGCCATCGCAGCGGTCCACGAGACGGAACTGATCCGGCTGCAATGCTACGAGGGGCTGGACCAGTCGGCCGCACTCTACGAGTGGAACTACCAGCGCCAGCTGCTGGCCATACAGGCCCGGCAGGGGCAGGATGCCGGCGGGGTCGAGGACGAGGTCTTCTCCGAAAAATACCTGATGGAGCGCCCGCTGCTCGCCGCCATCCGCCAGCAGAAGGCGCCGGTGCTGCTGATCGACGAGATCGACCGGGCCGACGAGGAGTTCGAAGCCTTCCTCTTGGAACTGCTCTCCGATTTCCAGGTCTCCATTCCCGAACTCGGCACGATCACCGCGGTGACGATCCCGCATGTCGTGCTGACCTCGAACGGCACGCGCGAGCTTTCCGACGCGCTCCGGCGACGCTGCCTCTATCACCATATCGACTATCCGGATGTCGAGCGCGAGGCGCGCATCATCCTCGCCCGCATCGAAGGGGCCGGCGCGGTGCTCGCCCTGCAGATCGCCCGCATGGTCGAGGGCATTCGCAAGGAGGAGCTGCGCAAGGTCCCGGGCGTCGCCGAAACGCTGGACTGGGCGGCGGTGCTCGTCGGCCTCGATATCGCCGACCTGAAGGACGATCCCGAAGCCGTGCACGAGACGCTCGCCTGCCTGTTGAAGACCCGCGAGGACAAGGCGCGCTTCCGCCGCGAGGTCACCGAGCGCCTTTTGGGGAGGGTGGCATGAGCTGTTGCGGCGCCCCCCTGACCCCGGAGGAATCGAGCGCGGTCGCCCGCCTCGTCGCGGAAAAACTGTCGGCCTTCCTGAAGACGCTGCGCGACAATGGCTTTTCCGTCGGGCTCGGCGAGGGCCGGGATGCCGCGGCGCTGATGGCCGCCGGCTATGCGGAAAAGCCCGGCCTGCTGCGCTCCGCCTTAAAGCATCTGTTTTCCGCCCGCCGCAGCGAATGGGAGCGGTTCGACGGCATTTTCGATGCCTTCTGGCTGGGAAAGCGCGTGCGCAGCCGGAGCGCGGTTTCGGGAAATGCCGGCCCCGGGCTGAAAGCGCTGGAGGGCGGCGGGGCGAAGGGCGGCGCGGTGTCGGATCAGGTCCCCGCCGACGGCGGAGAGGGCGCGGGCGGCGGCGAAGGACGGATGGAGGGCGCCTCCGCGGTCGAGGCACTTTCCGGCATCGACTTCAGGAAACTGTCCGATCCGGCGGACATGGCGCGGGCGCATGACATCGCCGCCGATCTCGCGCGGGCGATGCGCACGCGGCTCACCCGCCGCGATCTTGCCCGCCGGCGCGGCTATCGCATCGATCTGCGCCGCACGATCCACGGCAATATCGGCCATGGCGGCGTGCCGCTGGATCTCGTCCGGCGCCGGCGCAAGGAAAAGCCGCTGCGCCTCGTCATGCTGCTCGACGCCTCCGGCTCGATGACGCCCTATACCGGCCTCTTCCTGCGCTTCATGCATGGCGTGCTCGACGCCTTTCGCGAGTCGGAAGCCTTCCTCTTCCACACCCGGCTCGCCCATGTCTCCGACGCCATGAAGGAGCGCGACGCGCAACGCGCCCTCGACCGGCTTTCGATGATGGCGAAGGGCACTGGCGGCGGCACGCGGATCGGCGAATGCCTCGCCACCTTCAACCGCTGGCATGCCGCCCGCGTCATCCATTCGCGCACCTGCGTGATGATCGTCTCGGACGGTTACGAGACGGGCGATTCCGCGCTGCTGGCTCGGGAGATGGCGGCGCTGCGCCGCCGCTGCCGGCGCATTGCCTGGCTGAACCCGATGATGGGCTGGGACGGATATGCGCCGGAGGCCGCCGGCATCCGCGCCGCCCTGCCGTTCGTCGATCTGCATGCGCCGGCCAATACGCTCGAAAGCCTTGCGGCGCTCGAACCCTATCTTGCGAAACTCTGAGGGAGGTCGCGATGAACGCCCATGTCGATGTGATGGATCTCGCCAACCGCCTCAAATCCGCCGAGGAAGCCTTCGTGCTCGCCACCGTCGTGCGCACCGTCTCGGTGACGGCGGCCAAGGCCGGCGCCAAGGCGGTGATCCGCCCGGACGGCACGATCGTCGCCGGCTGGATCGGCGGCGGCTGCGCCCGCGGCGCGGTGCTGCGCGCCGCCCGCCAGGCGCTCATCGACGGCAAGGCGCGGTTGATCTCGGTGCAGCCGAAAGAGCTTCTGGCCGAACGCGGTGTGGCGGCCGGCGAGTTGCGCGAGGGCATCCAGTTCTCCGCCAACATGTGCCCCAGCAAGGGCACGATGGACATCTTCATCGAGCCGGTGCTGCCGCGCCCCGCGCTCGTCGTCTTCGGGGCGAGCCCCGTCGCCATGGCGGTGGTGGAACAGGCCGCCCTGCTCGGCTTCCACATCACGCTCGCCGCGCCCGCCGCCGACCGCGCCGAGCCGCCCATGGTGGATATCGTGGTGGACGGATTTTCCATCGCCGAGCCGCCGGCCGGCAAGATTTTCGCGCTGGTCGCCACCCAGGGCAGCGGCGACCTCGCCGCACTCCAGGCGGCGCTCGCCCTTGAGGCCGAATATTACGGTTTCGTCGGAAGCGGGCGGAAGATGGCGGCGCTCAAGGCCGATCTGTCCCGTGCGGGCATCCCGGCCGAGCGGCTCGACCGGATCAAGGGACCGGCGGGCCTCGACCTCGGCGCCATCACGCCGGAGGAGATCGCGCTCTCCATCCTCGCCGAAATCCTCGTCATCCGCCGCCGCGACCAGCGCGGCGACGCCACCACACCCTGAAAGGACCATCTCATGGACATGAACGGCAGCGAACGGATCGAAGCCCCCGTGCAAACCGTCTGGCAGGCGCTGAACGACCCGGACATCCTGCGCCAATGCATTCCCGGCTGCGAGACGCTGGAAAAGACCTCCGATACCGAAATGACGGCGACCGTCGCGCTGAAGGTCGGCCCGGTGAAGGCCCGTTTCCAGGGCACGGTCCAGCTCCTCAACCTCAACCCGCCGCATTCCTACACGATCAGCGGCGAAGGCAAGGGCGGCATGGTCGGCTTCGCCAAGGGCGGCGCGGATGTGGCGCTTGCCGAGGACGGACCGGACGCGACCCTTCTCACCTATGTCGTCAAGGCGGAGGTCGGCGGCAAGATCGCCCAGCTCGGCAGCCGGCTGATCGACTCCACGGCGAAAAAACTGGCGGCACAGTTCTTTGCCGATTTCACGCAGAAGGTCGCGAGAGCGCAGGAAGCGGTTGCGGGTTGAACCTACCGCCGCAAACCGACAGAAGAGACCGCATCCAGCAGACCGGATAAACGCTCCGGAGTTTCAAAATAATCCGCAATCTTCGCCCAGTTTGGCCTTAACCCGATGTTGGGATGCTTGTTTTCCTGATCCGTCTCTCAAGAGCGGCCTGACTTGTAGTTGGCAAAGGATTGAAAGATCGCTCTACCTCTTGAACGCGAGCGGATGAAACGGTCCGGTATCCGTCTGCGCAGTCTGGAGGTTTCTGTACCGGCCGTTCTTTCGGGCGATGAGGTCGGCATGGCTTCCCTGCTCGACGATGCGGCCGTCGTCGACGACGAGGATGCGATCGGCATTGGCGATGGTGGCGAGCCGGTGCGCAATGACCAGCGTGGTGCGGCCGGCCGAGAGCTCGGCGAGCGACTGCTGGATGGCCCGTTCCGTCTCCGTGTCGAGCGCCGAGGTCGCCTCGTCGAGGATCAGGATCGGCGGGTTCTTCAGGAAGATGCGGGCAATGGCGAGGCGTTGCTTCTGGCCGCCGGAGAGTTTTACCCCGCGCTCGCCGATGATCGTGTCGAGGCCGTCGGCGAGGCTGGCGATCACGTCATCGAGACGTGCCCGCCCGGCCGCATCCAGGATTTCGGCTTCCGTCGCGTCGAGCCGGCCATAGGCGATGTTCTCGCGGACCGTGCCCGCAAAGAGGAACACGTCCTGCTGCACGATGCCGATATTGGAGCGCAGCGACTTCAGCGTCATGTCGCGGATGTCCACGCCGTCTATGGTGATCGCGCCCGATGCGATCTCGTAGAAACGCGGCAGCAGCGAGCAGATCGTCGTCTTGCCCGCACCCGACGGACCAACGAAGGCGATCGTCTCGCCCGCCTTGATCGCAAGGCCGAGCCCGTCGAAGATCGGCCGGTCGTTGCGGTAGCCGAAATGCACATCGCGGTATTCGATGTCGCCGCGCAGCCGGCCGGCGTCCCTTGCCCCGTCGTGGTCCCGGATATCCGGCTCGGTGTCGAGGAACTTCGTGTAGCGTGTAAAGCCGGCAATGCCCTTCGGATAGGTCTCGATGATCGAGTTGATCTTGTCGATCGGCCGGAAGAAGACGTTCACCAGCAGCAGGAAGCCGACGAAGCCGCCGGCCGAAAGCTCGCCGCGCGTCACGAACCAGGCGCCCGCCAGCATCACCACCACCTGCACGAAGCGCATGGAGAGGTAGGAGAGCGACATCGAGGCGGCCATCACCTTGTAGGCCTGAAGCTTGGTGACGAGGTAGTTGCGGTTGCTCTCGGCGAAGAGCCGGCGCTCGTGGTCCTCGTTGGCGAAGGCCTGCACGACGCGGATGCCGCCGACATTCTCCTCGATGCGGGCATTGAAATCGGCGACGCGGCCGTAGATCGCGTGCCAGGTCGAGGTCATGCGCGCGCCGTAATGGGTGGTGACGAAGGCGGTCAGCGGCACGATGATGGCGGTGATCAGCGCCAGCGGCACATGCACCCAGAGCATGAGGATGAAGGCGCCGATCAGCGTCATGACGGCGATGAAGAGGTCTTCCGGCCCATGGTGGGCGACCTCGCCGATCTCTTCGAGATCCTTGGTCAGCCGTGCCACGAGATGGCCGGTCTTCTGATTGTCGAAGAAGCCGAAGGAGAGTTTCTGCAGATGGTCGAAAGCCTTGCGGCGCATCTCCGCCTCGATGCGGATGCCGAGCATGTGGCCCCAATAGGTGACGATCACCTGCAGGCCTGCATTGACGAGGTAGATGAGGAACAGGCCGATGGCGGCAAGCCCGATGAGATCGAGCCGGCCGGTCGGCAGCAGGCGGTCGATGAAGAGCGTCACGGCGACCGGGAAGGCAAGTTCCAGCAGGCCCGCGGCGACGGCCGAGGAGAAATCCAGCGCGAACAGGGCGCGATGGGGGCGGTAGTAGGCGGCAAAACGTTTCAGGAGATCGGGCATCGGCGGGCAGGCTTTCGGTATCGGTTCTATCTGTTAAGACGATCGAGGTCGCCCTTTCTCCCATATTCGGCACAGCTTTTCACGGGCCGGGGCGCATTTTCCGCCCCCCGGGCACGACCAGGGGTGTCCCTGAGACGGGATCGTCGATGACGAGGGCGGAAAGGCCGAAGACGGTCGCGACGAGGTCTTCGGAAACGATGTCCTGCGGCCTGCCTTCCGACACGGCGGCGTAGCGGCAGGCGTGGTTGAGGTCGTGCAGCACGGCAACGATCGTGCGACCCTTGGGGCCGTGCCATCCGATGAGACAGAATCCAAGGCTATGGACAGGACGGGATGGATCGCAAAGCCGTCAGCTTCGCCGTCTTTGCAGTTCGCCATCATGGACGACGAGCCCGAGGCCCGGTCCCGACGGCACCTTGAACATTCCGTTCTCCGGGATCGGGGGATTGGCGAAGGCGACGTGCATGCGCGTCGACGGATCGGAGAATTCCGCGGGCTTGGTGTTGTGCATCAGGGTGGCGAGCAGGTGCAGGTTCGCCGCATGGGCGATCGTCGGCTGGGTCTGGTGCGGCACGAGTTCGACGCCGTGGGCAAAGCAGATGGCGGCGCACTGCATCAGGCCGGTGATGCCCCCCATCTTGATGATGTCGGGCTGCACCATGCGCACGCCGGCATTGATCATGTCGACGACCGCCTGCATTGTATAGGACTGTTCGGCGGCCGAGACGGTAATGTCGAGACGCTGCGCAACCTCCCCCATGGCCCGGACATTGTAGTGCTGGACCGGCTCTTCGAACCAGATATAGCCAAGCTCCTCGAGCGCGCGGCCGACACGGATGGCACCGCCGACGGAATATTGGTTGTTGGCGTCGAAGGCGAGGGAGAAGTCGTCTCCGACCAGCTTGCGCACCGCCTTGGCCTTCGCGATATCGCCGGGGATGTCATGGTCCTGCCGCGTGCGGTCGCCGTCCAAGCGGATCTTGACGGCGGCGGGACGCTCGGATTTCAGCCGCTCTTCGACCGCCCGCACGGTCTCGTCCACGGTGCGGCCGGCATTCCTTCCGACCGACGAATAGAACGGCAGCTCGGTACGCCACGCCCCGCCGAGAAGCTTGTAGATCGGAAGGTCGAAATACTTGCCCTTGATGTCCCAGAGCGCGATGTCCAGCGCGGCAAGCGCGCCCGTCACCGCGCCTTCCGGACCGAGCTTTACATATTTGTGAAGCAGCCTGTCGCAGATGACGGCCTGGTCCAACGCGTCCAGACCGGCCAGCGAACCCGCGAAATCCCGCACGATGCCGAGCGAATGCTCGCCGCCCAGCATCGGGGAGGCTTCGCCGTAGCCGACCAGCCCGTCCTGCGTCGTCACGCGCACGATCGCCGTCCTGCGCCCCGGCGGTTCGTTCTCCACCCAGGTGACCTGAAAGGCCTGGACCGATTTGATGATGGTGCCCACTTTTGTTCCTTCCTGTGCGTAACCGGATGGCGCCGGTTTTCAGAGCCGCGGCGCGGCTATCCAAGGAGCATTTCTATGGTTTCCATGGCCTCCAGCCGCGGCAGGGTGAACCGGATGCGATTGCCGTCCAGACGCGTCACGGGGATTTCGCGTTCTGCAAAGACGAGCCGGACGCGATCCCTTCTGAAGGATGACGGCACGTCGACGGTGATTTCGAGATCGTGGAGAGGGATCAGTTCCTCGATGATGCGCCGCTGCCCGGTGTTGAAACTGCCCGGAGCGGAAAAGTTCACGAGCGAGACGACGAGCCGGTCGCTCTTTTCCATGACGGAGAGGTCGATCAGGCCCGGCCCCTTGACGGTCGCGACATCGCGCCAGCCCTCCGCCTGTCTTACTGCGTTGGCGATAAGCCGGAAGAGATCCCTGAAGCCGTAACGGAAGCCGATCAGGTCCGGCTGCCAGGGGAAATGGATGATGCGGCCCTTGCCGACGCGGCGGTCCACGATCATCGGATAGTCGGTGACGTGATCGATCGTATTGAATTCCGGCACCGAAATCCCGCTTCCGACCTCCCCTTCCACCGGCGGCACGAGGGTCAGGGGCGCTGGAATGGCCGGCTGGTCGTCGGTGCGCATGAAGGTGATATCGCCGGCCACCGGCAGCAGATCCGTTCCCTCGAACCCGGCCAGCAGCGGCGACGACGGGTCGCGGATCGCGGCATAGGCCGCCCGCAGGCTTTTCCAGGTGACGCCGGTTCCCTTCGCGCCGATCAGCCTGCCGAGGAGTGTCGTCTCCCGGGGGGCGCCCATCTCGTCGAAGTCGCCGCTGCGATAGGTCGAGACGAGATGGCCACCGTTCCGGACATAGGTTTCGAGCGCCGCGCAGGCGGCATCCGACAGGCAGGCGGCGTTCGGAAGCATCACGGCCTTGTAGCGCGCCAGCATCTCCGCCGTGAGGCGGTTGCCGCTGAGGATATCGAAGGCAAGCCGCTGGTCCATCATGGCGTTGTAGGCGCCTCGGAAATGATCGAGGTAGCGGGCGGCCGGGTCCTTGTGGCCGAAATTGTCGAGGCTGTGGCGGGAATAGACAAGGGCGAGATCGGCCACCGGCTTCGCCTCCATATAGGTTTCCCGGTTGCGGTCGAAGACGGCGAAGGTCTCGCGCAGGCCGTCCAGCCCCCGGTGGTCGAACTGTTCCTTCTGGTAGCCCGTTACATGGATCCACGGCATGACGCCCTGCGCCATGACCTGGCCGGCCCACATCCGGTTCTCCGCGACCGGGACGCGATAGAAGCGCCACCAGGGCAGGAAGTAGCTGGTCGTGATGCCGCCGCCCTTTTCGGGCGCGAGGCTGCGCATGTAGCGCGCTTCGAGGCCCGGCCAGAACATGTTCGCATAGCGCCGCTGCGCTTCCAGCACGATGCCGTCCTGGTGCGGTTCCGTATAGTCGAGGTCCCATCCGCCGACGCGGGAATGATCCCACGATTCTGCGACCTGGCTGAGGGGCATCCAGGCACAGGAAGGCCGCACGCGCATCTTCGCGGCCTGAACACGGGCGTTCCATTCCGCGATGCATTCGTAGCGCCATTCGTTGTATTGGCGCCAGACGGGATCGTTCCAGTTCTCGTCGGGAATGGCCTTGCCGGTCTTCGCCCGGAATTTCTGCTGGCAGACGGTGCAGTGGCACTGCGGCGTGTGCCACGGGGAGAACTGGGCGGCATTCGCCCACAGGCCGTCGAAGGCGTAGCGCGTCAGGATCTCCTCGACGACCCTGATCATGAAGTCGTTGTAGTAGCCGCCGTTCGGGCAGGTGATGAAATGGCCGTGCACCTCGACCGGAGCCCCCGACTTGTCCTGGGCGAACCATTCCGGCCGCTCGGCGTAGAGGGCGCGGGAGGCCATGCTGGGGTCGATGCGCGCGATGGGCCGGATACCGCGCTTGGCGAGCGAGGCGATCATCTCCGCGGCGAGGTCCCGCTCGCCGAGGGTTTTGGCGCGGGGGTGCAGAGGGATGTCGCTCGGATAGAAGGCCATGATGCCACCCACCGAAAATCCCAGCGCGTCGAGCGAGAACGACTTGGCGAAATCGGCCATTTTCTCGGTGTTCCAGCTTCCCGCATCGCTCTCGCGAAGCGTCATGATCATCACCAGCGAGGATCGGAGCCAACTGTATTGGGAGTGCGATGTCATTGAAGTCTCCATTGGAATGCGCCGCAAAGCGGACGCTTCGGGTGGCTTGCGCTGCACGCTGGACGATCGGATGCCGCGCGCCTAGGCGGCCACATGGCTGCCGAGAACAGGATCGGATTGAAGGAGTTCGCGGGTGTAGGGGTGCTGCGGGTCGGTGAAGAGGCTGTCGGTCCTGCCCTGCTCGACGATCTGGCCCTTCCGCATGACGAGAACCCGATCGGCGAAACTGCGGACCACGGGCAGGTCGTGAGCGATGAAGATGTAGGAGAGGCCGTGCTCGTCCTTGAGGTTCTTCAAAAGCGCGATGATCTGCGCCTGGACGGACACGTCCAGCGAGGAGACCGCCTCGTCGCAGATGATGACATCCGGCCGCAGGGCGAGCGCCCGCGCGATGGCGATGCGCTGCCGCTGGCCGCCGGAGAACTGGTGCGGATAGCGCTGGGCATGTTCCTTCGTCAGGCCGACCTGTTCGAGAAGCGCGCCGACCCGCCCTTTCCATTCCTTTTTCGGCAGGACGTCGCGGTGGATGGCCCAGGGTTCCGAGATGATCTCCTCGACGGTCATGCGCGGGTTGAGGGATGCGGTCGGGTCCTGGAACACCATCTGGATCTGGCGCTGCAGAATCGTCCGGTCGGCCTCCGTCGGCCGCAGCATGTCGCAGTCCCTGTAGGATGCGGTGCCGCCCGACGCCCTTTCGAGACCGAGCAGCGTGCGGGCGAGCGTCGACTTGCCGGAGCCCGATTCGCCCACGACGCCGAGCGTTTCCCCGCGCGCGAGCGTGAAGGACACCTTGTCGAGCGCCATGATGGCCGGAGACCTCGACGCGCTCGGATAGCCCTTCGACAGGTCCTTGACGGCGATCAGCGGTTCCGCCCGCACGCCCTCGGGGGCGGATGCCGGAAAACTGTGCTTGCCCGGAACCGCATTCAGCAGATTGCGGGTATAGGCGTGTCGGGGGGCGTTGAAGACCTGGTTCACCGGGCCGGTCTCGACGATCTCGCCGCCATTCATGACCGCGACGCGGTCGGCAAGACCCTCGACGATGCCGAGGTCGTGGGTGATCATCAGCAGGCCCATGCCCCGTTCGCGCTGGAGCTCCTTCAGCAGGCGCAGGATGCGGGTCTGGACGGAGACGTCGAGCGCCGTCGTCGGCTCGTCGGCGATCAGGAGGTCGGGATCGAGCGCGATCGCCATGGCGATCATGATGCGCTGCCGCTGTCCGCCCGAGAACTGGTGTGGATAATCGTTGAAGCGCGCACGCGCATTCGGCAGTTCGACCCGCTCCAGGAGGTCCAGCGCCCTGGCATTGGCCTTCTGGCGGTCGACGCCGTGGGCGCGGAACGTCTCCGCCACCTGCCAGCCCACGGGATAAACCGGGTTGAGGGCGGCAAGCGTGTCCTGGAAGATCATCGCGATCTTCGAGCCGTTCAACGCCCGCTGCCGTTCATAGGAGGCCTTGAGCAGGTCTTCGCCGCGATAGAGGACCTCGCCGGAGGTGATGCGGCCCGGTGGAATGTCGATCAGGCCCATGAGCGCCGATGAACTGACGCTCTTGCCCGATCCGCTTTCGCCGAGGATCGCAAGCGTCTCGCCGCGGTCGATATGCCAGCTTACATTGCGAACCGCCTGGACCGTGCCTTCCTGCGTATGGAATTCGACGGAGAGGTTGCGGATTTCGACGAGATGTTGGTCGTTCCTGGTCATGAAGATTTCTTTCTGGATTCCAGCCGCCAACGCTGCACCGGATCGCCGACGATGCGCAGCCAGTTCGCGAAGAGATTGAGCGACATTGCCGTCAGGGTGATCGCGACGCCGGGCCAGAAGGCGACCCACCAGGCGGTGCTGAGATAGCTCTGCCCCTGGGCGACCATGGCGCCCCAGGTGAAGGCGGGCGGCTGGATGCCGAGGCCGAGGAAGCTGAGGCTCGATTCCGACAGCATCACGAAGGCGAATTCGAGTGTTGCGATGGTGATCAGGGTCGGCGTGACGGTCGGGCGGATATGCCGCCAGATGAGCCGGCGCGGCGAGGCGCCCATGATCCGCGCCGCCGTCACGAAGGTCCGTTCGCGGACCTCCAGCACCTCGGCCCGCGTCGTGCGCAGGTAGATCGGAATGCGGGTGATCGCGAGCACGAGGATGACGTTGGCGATGCCGGGCTTGAGGACATAGAGGACGATCAGCGCGAGGAGGAGCGAGGGAAAGCTCATCACGACGTCGGCGACCCGCATGATCACCGCGCTGGTCCAATCGTTGCGGTAGCCGGCGATGAAGCCGAGGAAGGACCCGATGACCAGCGAACAGATGACGGCGGATGCGGCCAGGAGCATCGTGTTCTGCGCCCCGACGATGAGGCGAAGAAGGATCGACCGGCCGAGCGAGTCCGCTCCGAGGACGAAGGCCCAGCCGTATTTGAACGACAGGGGCGGTGCGTTGCGGGCGATGAGGTTGATCCTGTTGGACGAGGCCTCGAAGACCGCCGGCCCGAAAAGGGCGGCGCAGAAGACCAGGAGGAGGAACAGGACCGCCGCCGCCGCGAACTTGTCGTGCCATAGCAACGACAGATAGCGGCGGATGGTGGACCGGCTCGGCTGGCCGTTGGATGCGATGGTGGTGCGCATGTCGTCGCCTCAGCTATATCGGATGCGCGGATCGAGCAGCGCATAGGAGAGATCGATCGCGATATTGAGGATGAAGATGGCGACCGCGGTGATGATGACGCCGCCCTGCACCATCGCGAAATCGCGATACTGGATCGAGTCGATCATCAGCTTGCCGATGCCGGGCAGGCCGAAGATGACCTCGATGACCACGGCGCCGTTGATCATTCCCGTCGCCTGGTCGCCGGCGACGGTGATGACCGGGAGCATCGCGTTGCGCAGGGCATGGACGAAGATGATCGTCGAGCTGCGGACCCCCTTGGCCCTCGCCGTCTTCACATAGGCGGACGACATGGCGCTGATCATCGATCCCCGTACGACCTGGGCGATCAGGCCGCAGGGGCGGATGGAGAGCACCATGATCGGCAGGATCCAGTAGACGAAACCGCCAGTGCCGGAGGTCGGCAGCCATCTGAGCCAGACGGAGAAGACGAGCACGGCGACGATCGCCAGCCAGAAATTCGGCAGGCTTGCGCCGGCAAGCGAGATGACGTTGACGAAACGGTCGAGAATACCGTTGGGCCTCTGGGCGGCGAGCGCCCCCGAGACGATCGCGACGACCAGGGCGAAGAACATGGCGAAGAACGCCAGCAGCAGGGTCGTCGGGAATGCGGCGAACACCAGATCGAGGACCGGCCGATCCTGGCGCAGCGAGGTGCCGAAGTCGAGATGGGCGAGATCCCGGACGAAATGCCAGAACTGCACGATCAGCGGATCGTTGAAGCCATGCGCTTCGGAAAAGGCGGCCCTGGCCTCGGCCGAGGCTTCGACCGGCAGGTAGATATCGGCGGGATTGCCGGTCAGCCGCGCCAGGAAGAAGACAAGGACGACAAGCCCCACCATGGAAATGGCGCTGTGCGCCACTCTCGACCCAATATAACCGCGCAAGATGTTCCTCCCTTTCCCTTCATCCATCCATTCCTAACGGGTATCCGCCAGCCCTCCCCGGCCGACGGACACCGTCCCGGATGAAGGCCTACTTGATTTCCGCGAAGGTACCGTCCTTTTTCCGGATCACGGCACGATCTTCCGGCGTCTCCCATTCCTGTGCGTAGTCGCTCTTTTCCCAGGCTTCGAGATCCATCAGGCCGATGCCCATGCCGAAACCCGGTTCGCTCGTATAGGTATTGACCATGAAGGCCAGCCATTTGCCGTCCGGGCTGACATTCGAATTGCTGGCGCGCCAGGGCGCGCGGTCGAAGAAGCGCGTCATGCGCACGCGGCGCCCGGACCCGTCGAGCTTCAGCTTCCACAGATCGATCGGCGGGAACTGGTCGACGAAGTCGCAGGAGGATTCCAGGCAGATATGCTCCTGGTCGGGGAAGATGCCCTCGCATTCGTTGTGGGTGAGCGGTTCGTCGATATAGGTGCGGACATCGAGGGTTTTCAGGTCGATGCCCCGTGTCTGGGTCTTCCAGGTGGTGCTGCGATCGCGCGGGCCGATATATTCGGCCATGATGACTTCCGTGTCGTTGTTGCGGAAATCCTGCGGTTCCGGGCGGCGCAATCCCGTGACGTTCCGGTAGATCGGACGGGTCGCGCCGATCGTCGGCCCATCCGGCCCGTAGTCGATCTCCGACACGTAGCATTCGAAATCCTCGAACTTGCCGAGGCGCGGATCGTGCTCGCCATGCCGGGAATAGGTGATGCGGTTGGCGATGGCCGAGACGCCGATGCCTTCGAAGATCGTCAGGCCGAGGGGGCGGGGCGGTGTCTTCGCCTCGCGGTCCATGAACCAGAGTTCCGACTCCACGTAGCGGCTGACGTGATGATCCTTGAATTCCTTGGGGCCGATCAGAAGATAATCGCCGTTCGGCAGGAAAAGCACCCGCAGGAACGCATGATGGTCGCCGAGGCCGCCGGTCAGATTGCGGATCTGCCGCGTTTCGAGGTCGATCTCGTGGACGTCGCCATAGGCCTTTTCCACGAAGGCGATGCGCTTTCCATCCGGGGACCAGTAGGGACGCGCACCGTAGTCGCAGAGCTTTTCATGGAATGGCGGCGGGTTGTCCAGGACGTGAGGACCTTCATAGGACTTGTTGTCCCACTTGTAGATAGGCATGCTGGTACCTTCCGTTCGAGCGGATTGCATTGAGTAGAGACGGAGAGGCGGCGTATCCGCCTCTCCCATTCGTCTTGGGGGTTATTTCAGGCTGATCGCTGCAAGTTCGAGCTGGCCGCCGGTGGTGAAATCCGGCTTGAAGCTGACGCGCGGTCCGATGCGCATGTAGCTGACCATGTGGAACAGCATGATATCGGGAACGACCTCCTGCTGGATCGTCCGGTTGGCCTGCTGGAAGAGCGAGCGGCGTTTGTCGCCGGTCGAGACGCTGGCATCATTGAGCACGGCATCGAGTGCCGGGTCGGAGATGTTGGAAAGCGCGCCTTCGGAGGTGTAGTAGACCATCATCGTGAAGAACGCGTCGCCCGCCGTGTTGTCGTGCAGTTCATGCACCATGGTCGGGCCGCGGTCCGTCGGATAGGGCTTGCGGCGCATCGCGGAGTGCTGGATCTTGTCCACCATCCGGATCTGAACGTTGAGGCCGACCTCCTGCCAGCTTTGCGTGAGCGTCTGGAGCATCTCATCCAGGTTCGCCTGCATGAACTGACTGCCGTACAGGTCGATCGGCGCGTCTACCGGAACGCCGGCGGCCCTGGCCTCTTCGACGAGCGCCTTTGCCTGTTCCGGATCGTAGGGCCAGGGCTTCAGACCGTCGTCATAACCGCTGACGCTCGGCAGCATGTATTGGCTGGCGGGCAGGGCATCGGCGCTCATGATGCTGCCGACGAAAGCGCTGCGGTCGAACGCCATGTTGAGAGCCTTGCGAACGCGGATGTCGTTCAGCGGTGGCTTGTCCATGAAGATGCGGATGCGGCTCGTATCGGCGTTGAGGTAGCCGACATCCATCTGTGCGTCGACATCCTGTGGGGCGATCTGGAGGCCGAGATCGGCTTCGCCAACCTTGATCATCGATGCACGAAGGGCCGGCTCTTCACGCCATACATAGGTCGCCTGGTTGACCTGCGGCTTGTCGCCCCAGTAGCCGTCGAAGCGGGTCAGGACCAGACTGCTGGCCGGATCCCAGCTCGTAAAGACATAGGGGCCGGTCCCGACGGGCGATTTCGTAGCTTCCGTGGTGCTGGTGCCCGGCGCCGTCATGCCGATCTGCGACAGCGTGGTCGGCATCAGCGGCATGGGCGTGCTGGTCTTGATCTCGACGGTATAGGGATCGAGAGCCTTCGCCTCGATGGTCGTCTTGGCAAACAGGCGGATGGTGTCGCGGCACTGGAGCTCGGGGCTGAACTGCCGGTTGAGCGCTGCGATCACCGCATCGGCATTGAAATCGGTGCCATCCTGGAATTTCACGCCCTGACGGAGGGTGATCTGCCAGGTCTGCGGATCGATCTGCTTCCATTCCGTGGCGAGGTTGGGCTTGATCTCGCTGGTCTCGGGATCCATGCGGGTCAGCGTCTCGACGACATTGGCCTTGAGGACCTGGCCGATATAGCCCGTCGAGTTCATGTGGCATGGTTCGACCACGTCGACGGCGGATGACAGCACGATGGTGATATCGCCGGATTTGTCCTGGGCGTAGGATGGGCTTGCCAGCATGCCGGCCATGCCGAGCCCCAAAATCATTTTGCTGATGTTCACAACGTTCCTCCCTGTTGTTGGCGGATGGGCGCCTCCACGCCCCCCAAAGCTTGGGACGGCTCCTGCGAGCGGGCCGCCTTCACTTTCACAGGGATGCTAAATCTAAACTTTATGATTGATAAGAAGCAAAAAATGCAGTTCATTATGTACTGAAAGTATCGGATTAACCGTGGACAAGCTTCGTGAAATCGAAACCTTCGTGGCGGTGGTCGCCGAGCAGAGCTTTGCCGGCGCTGCGCGGAAATTTGGATTGACGCCGGCCATCATCGGCCGGCGCATCAGCCAGATCGAGGAGCGGCTGGGCGGGGTCCTGCTGGTGAGGTCGACCCGCAAGCTCGACCTCACCCCGCAAGGGGAGGAGTTCCACAGGCATTGCAAGGTGATACTGACGCGTCTCGAAACCGCCGAACGGCTGGTCTCGGACGGCAGGAAATATGCAACAGGCCATCTGATCCTGTCGGCGCCCGCCGCCTTCGGCCGTCGCCATGTCGCCCCCCACCTTCCGCCCTTCATGCGGGAGAACCCCGACGTGCGGGTTTCCCTCAATCTCAGCGATCATATCACGGATCTGGTTCGCGAGGGCTATGAGGTCGCGATCCGGCTGGGGCCGGTCATCGACACGAGCCTCGTCCAGGTCCGGCTTGCGACCAACCGAGCCATCCTGTGCGCGGCGCCCGGCTATCTGCGCGAGCGTGGCACCCCGCTCGTCCCGGCCGATCTGGCCCATCACAATTGCCTGGCCTTCAACGAATATGGCGGCCAGCCGCGCGGCTGGCATTTCCTGGTCGACGACCGGCCCGTCACGTTCAGGCCGTCGGGGACGCTCTCGTGCAACGATGGCGAGGTCCTGGCGCAGTGGCTGCGCGAGGGGCGCGGGATCGGCTGGCGCTCGCTTTGGGAGGTGGCCGCCGAACTGTCTTGCGGAGCGCTCGTGACGGTTCTCGACGACCATATGCCGCCGGGCTACGACGTGACCGCCGTCTATCCGGTGCAGCCGCACCTTCCGGCAAAGATCGGCCTGCTCATCGAATGGCTGCGAACCGTCTATGCCCGGCCGGGCTACTGGGAGGCGCCATGAATCGTTACAAGGAGATGCGGGCCTTTCTCGCCGTCGTCAAGGAAGGCTCGCTGGCGGCCGCCAGCATCAAGGAAGGCATCACCTCCTCCATGCTGGGCCGGTACATCGACAGCCTCGAGCGGCGGCTCGGTATCCGCTTGCTGCACCGCACGACCCGGCACCTTTCCCTGACGGAGCAGGGCGTCTTCTTCCTGAAGCACTGTCAGGAACTGGTCACCGAAATCGATGTGCGCGAGGCGGAGATTTTTCCCGATATCGCGCAGGTGACGGGGCGCCTCACCGTGCTCGCACCGCCGCATTTCGGACGGCATCACGTGGCCGTGCATGCCGGAGCCTTCCTCGCCGCGCATCCGAACGTGCAGCTCTCCTTCAATCTTTCCAACGACTATGTCGATCCGACGACGGCCGAATACGATCTCTGCATCCGCATCGGAAACGTCATCGATCGAAGCTTCGTGACGACGAAACTCCTGAGCAACAAGCGCGTGGTCTGCGCGACGCCGGCCTATTTCGAACGTTTCGGCCGGCCCCGGACGCTGGAGGATCTCGGGCAGCACAACTGCCTTTGCGTCAACCTGCGGGCCGGCTTGCACCGGGAATGGCTTTTTCAGGAGAACGGCAAGCCCGTTTCCGTGAAGGTGGAGGGCACGATCGATTGCAACGATGCCGATGCATTGATCCGCTGGGCCCGCGACGGGCTGGGTCTGGCCTGGCGGTCGACCTGGGAAATCGGCGCCGAGATCGCCGACGGCCGCCTCGTCACCGTTCTCGACGACTATGCGCTGCCCAGCTTCGATATCACCGCCGTCTATCCCCGTGACCGGCCTCTGAAGTCGGCGCGTCTCTTCGTCGAGACGCTGCAGAACGCCTATTCCCAACCGGATTACTGGACCGTCAGGGCGTGAGACTGGCCGCCCGGCACGATCTCGATCCGTTCACGGCAGGTGGAAAGGGAGCGGAACCCGTCGTCGGTGCGGGCGAGCGGGACATCGTGGCCAGGGACGATGATGTCGGCCATCGCCAGGATGCGGTCGATGCTTTTCCGCGCGGCTTCGGCATCGAAGGCGCCCGTCAGGGTCACGGCAGTGACTTCACCGCGATGTTTGAGCGCATCCTGCGCAAGCACGACTTGCTTGCCGTCGACGGTCAATGAAAGCGAAATATGCCCACCGGTATGTCCCGGGGTGCAAAGCACGCGAATCCCCGGCAAGACTTCCGGCTCCCCGGACATCAGGCGGAGCTGGGGCTGTCGCAACAGGGTTTCTGCAAGAAACAAGGGGACCGCGGGATCGGCCGCGCCGTGATTTTCAAGATAGTCGCGTTCCGTTTCATGGAGGAGAAATTCGGCCTGCGGGAAGCATTCGGCATTCGCCACATGGTCGAAGTGCAGATGCGAAAGAATGATGGTCTTGATATCGCTGTTTCGAACTCCCCTCGCGGCCAGCGCGCTGAGAAGCCCGGGACGGTCTCCGGCAGCGCCGGTATCGAAGAGCGCATAGCCGGCTGCCGTCCGCAGGAGAACCGTCGTACTCCATCCAAGGAAACCCCGATCCGTGCGGCCGGGAAATCCGGTTAACAGGGATTCATAGCCAGTTTTCCTTGACGTCTGTGAATTCATCTTACGTTTCTGCCTTTCCGATCGTCAGCTTTCGTGCGCGAAATCAAGCCGAGCCAGCGACTGTTGCAGGCAAGCGTTTCCGTCTGCAAGGCTGGAGGTCTCTGCCGAGCGCTTTTCGGCCGTGCTCGAATATGTTGTGCGAGTCCTCCCTCGTAATCCTCTCTACAGCCGGTCGACGGTGTCGAAATGCGGCCACGGGACCACGAGGAGATCATTGACGACGCTCGAAACGGGCGACGCCGGCAGCGCCTGCCGGCTGATGCCGAACCACATCGACCACCCGGCCGCTCTCGATTTCAGCGTCCGCAAACCCGTCGATCTGGGCCGGGACTTCGAGATATGGCAGTTCCGGAAATACCGCGGCCCGCTCAGGCCGCCCTTGGCGGCAGTCTCCCGGTCGCCGGGATCTGACACTGCGCACCGGCGGGACGGCCGCCAAGCTGGAACCCGGAAAGCAACTGCTTCAGGTGCTCGGCCTCTGTCGCGAGGCTCCGGCTCGCCGCCGAGGACTGTTCGACGATCGCCGCGTTCTGCTGCGTGCCCTGATCGATGATCGACACGGCATTGTTGACCTCATGCAGGCCGACGGCCTGTTCGCGCGCCGCTTCGGCAATGGCCGTGACGTGCTGGCTGATCTCCTGCACATTGCCCACGATCGCCTGCAAAGCCGTTCCGGTCTCGCCCACAAGCGCCACGCCGGATTTCACCTGCTGTTCCGACCGGGCGATCAGGGTCTTGATTTCCTTGGCAGCCGTGGCCGAGCGTTGCGCCAGTTCACGGACCTCCTGCGCGACGACGGCGAAGCCCTTGCCGGCTTCGCCCGCGCGGGCGGCCTCGACGCCGGCATTCAGCGCCAGCAGGTTCGTCTGGAACGCGATCTCGTCCATCATCTCCGTGATCGAGCCGATCTCGCGGGAGGATTGCTCGATCTCGCCCATCGTGGTGATCGCCCTGCGGACAACCGTTTCGGATTGCTCGGCGCTCTGCCGGGATTCGGCAACGAGCCGCCCGGCCTCCGAGGCCCGTTTTGCGGTCGTGCTCACCACGGCGGTGATCTGTTCGAGCGCGGCGGCCGTCTCCTCGATGGACGCAGCCTGCTGCTCGGTGCGCTTGGACAGGTCGGCGGCCGTGTGACTGATTTCGCTTGCGGCGGCATCGACAGTGACCACATTGCCGCCGACGGCCTGCAAGGTGCTGCACAGCGTCTTGACCGAATGGTTGAAATCCTCGCGCAGCTTGTCCAGCGCGGGAATGAACGGCTCCCTGATCTCACAGGCCAGGTCGCCCGTAGAGATGCGGCCGAGGCCTGCGCCGATTTCGCGCACGGCCCGCACGCGACCCGAAATGTCGGTGGCGAACTTCACGATCTTCACCACCTTGCCGTCCTTGTCGAGGATCGGGTTGTAGGACGCCTGGATCCAGACCTCCCTGCCCGCCTTGCCGATGCGCAGGAATTCCTCGGCGACGAACTCGCCCGCACGCAGCTTCTTCCAGAAATCGGCATAGGCGGCGCTGCGCGCATGGGACGGTTCGACGAAGAGGCTGTGGTGCCGCCCGACGATCTCGCCAAGCTCGTAGCCGAGCGCAGAAAGGAAAAGGTCATTGGCGGTGAGGACCTCCCCGTCGGTGGAGAAGGCGATGACGGCCTGCGAGCGGGAGATGGCTTCGATCTGGCTCTGGGCATCTCGGGCGACTTCCAGGAGATCGGCCGAGCGCCCGGCTTCCTGGCGGGCCTCCTCGCCCTTCTCCACCGCGGAGGCCAGAAGCTTGCGCGTCTGTTCGATCATCCAGACGAGCGCCACCGTTTCGAGGATCAGGATGACCGCATGCAGCATGACCCGCTCGAGGCTTCCGCCGCCGTAGAAGACGAAGGTATCGAGAAACAGGCCGAGGCCGATGTGGTGGAGCGCGACCAGACCGGCGCCGAGCAGGATCACGCGGACATCGTACATCAGGGCGCTGACCGCAAGCGCTGCGAAGAACATCATGTGAATGTCCGTCTGCCAGGGATGATTGCGGGCAACGATGAGAAGGGCGACGATCTCGGCCACCAGGACGGATACGACCATGAGCCGGAGCGCGTCGCCGTGGCGGGCGAGGAACCAGGTGGCGCCGAGGCCGAGCAGGCCGGCCACGGCAAGTCCGGAGCCGAGGCCAAACGCGCCCTGCAGGAGAAGATCGGTTGCCAGGACGCAGCCCGCCAGGATGGCGATAAAGGCGCAAAGCGCGATGGTGGCGTTCCTGCGGATGTTGTCGAGCGTCATGTGTCACCTGCGCCTGATCTGGATTGACCGTCGACGGACCGGCAGAGGCCGGTCGCCGCAAGCGTGAAGAGCGCGCCACGGGAGCGGACGCGTGATGAAAAATCCGGGTCCTTCGCATAGGCGATGACCACGTTCGAAAAACGGGAAGGACCGACGATCGTCCCGCCGGCTTCGGTGACACGCCGCCAGGCGGCCGCCTCGCCGGTGAGCGGCGGGAACACGACCGCCATCTGCCCGGTCGACGGCGGGGCCAATTCGGCAGCGCCCAGTCCGGTCGCCGTCAGGACAGCCATCGCAAGGGCGGGCGCAAAGGCGCGAAGGCCTGTCCCGGCCTTGCTGTCACTGGCTGCCTCGTCCTTCATCCCGCCTTCACCAACCTGCATGAACGGATTGCGATGCTCTCCGCGCCGGAAAACGACGCGGCCGCCGACACTCATGCGACGGAGAACATGACGGCATCATGCCGAGCTTCGGGATGCCCGGACGCCTCGTCGGCCTGCAACAGCAGACGGGCCGACCAGCCTCGAACCGCACCGGCCGACAGTCGATCGTCCTCGACAGGCCCTCGCACCCAGCGGTGTTCGGCTATCTCCCGGATACAGCTTATATCACGACAAGTTAATGTTTTCGTACGCGCGAACCGGCGCCCGGAAATCGCCAATGTTCCAAGGCGATCCGCCCTTTGGTGCCAGTAGGTATATTGCAGCCAGGCCCGTCTGACGTCGTCGAGAGCCACTTATGCTCCTCAGCGCTGAGCTTCGTCCTTGCGAGCAGTAAGGCCTGTCGTCTCCGTATCGACAATCATGCCTCGCAATGGAACGCCTGGCCGCGGCGCAGCTACGATAGCGCGAGGCTGCAGCTTCGCGGCAGGACCCCGTCGGGCAAACCTGCGAGGATTACGAGGGAAGAACAGGCGGAATGTCGTGCGAATCCATGACCACACACCTTATGGAACTGTGCGGTTTATTCCCTTCATTCAGGCCTCAACCGCACGGTGCATCGCATCCCCATAACAATGGATAAGATTGCCTTATCGGTCGTCTTTCTTTTCAACGAAGAGGTATCCGTCTGGACGACAAGGACGGCAAAAACTTCGCTCCGGGAGCATCAGCGTCACCGTACGGCAAGCTGGTATCCAACAGGAAATCCAGGGTCTCGTCCGGGCTTTTGCATTCTCCCCTCTGGGTGCCATCGGACACCGTCCTGCAGGCGCATTTCTCGCCGACACCGACATCATGTAACGCCTGATGCCGGTGCCCCACAGGCTCGAAAAGCGACTGAGGCCGGTCGGCGTGTCTTATAGTGTAATGGAGATGGGCCTTGCATCTTTCCTGTAAAGTGGACCTTTTCGTCACAAGCCTTCGCCAAAGCCCGGCTCCCCTCCCCCGCGTAACCAGCCACCACAACGGCAGCCCGAAAGCCGCGACAAACCCGTTGTCCGTGAGCACCGTCCCATTCTCTCCGCCAAGAAAGAGCCGAACGTCGCCGGCATCCAGGATGGAGAGCAAGAGCACAGCCGGCCCGCCGAACAAGGTCGAACCCTCAATGAGAGCCGTGCTCGGCTCGAACCGCACCGAGAGCATCATCAAGACCATCGCGCCAAGGCTGAGGACGATGCCGAAACAGACCTGTTCCTGTCGTGGCGCAAGCCGATGGAACCGATCGCTCCCATGCATGCAGGCTGAAACCAGCAGCGCGGCGCAGGCAAGATTGCCCATAAGGACCTGCCGGATATGAGTCATTCCGCACCTGCTCCACGAAGTTCGCGAAACGAACCTACCGTGCACATGTTAATCCAACATTGACCAGCAGCCTCAACCGACATTCCCGACAGGCACCCCCTTACCGTTCGCCCGGAGCAATGCCATGAGCATTGGGCCGAGCGAGAACTGGCCGCGCGCCGCCTTTCGCGTCAGGTCGCGCAGATAGCCGCCCGGCGAGTTGATATGCCCTGCCCTTTCGAGAATGCAGGCGATCGCGACGGCCGCGTTTTCCGGTCCCATGGTTTCACAGGCCTCCTGATAGGCCGACGGGCTGACGCCAAGCGTGGAGCGGACGACCACCGCCGCCGCCATCAGGTCCCGCCAGTGGGCGATCGCGCCGTCCGGTCCGTACATCCCGATTTCCGGGCATGCCCTCAGCACCATCCCCAGCGGGAACGACCTGACCGGTTCGACAGGGCGTTCCCTGTTGGAAACGGACGGTTCGCCCTGCTCTTTTTCAGAGCGAGGTTCAAGTTCATGGATGGATTCGGGTTTTGAATTATGTTTGTGCTGACGGTATTCGGCATCATTGGCGTCGGTTTTTTTTGAAATAAGCTGATCTTCCAGCATATTGACGATCTCTTCCCGCAACAGGGCCAGTTCGTCGAGGCATCCTTCCAGCTCGGTGGCATGCTTTGCGAAACGCAGCCGGGCGACAGCCGCCACATAGTGGTCTTCGATGAGGCCCCAATCGCCTGAAGCCCCCTCCTCCATCCCCGCCGAGATCAGCTTCCGGATATCCCGGCGCGTGATGGAGATGCGTTCCCTGACGATCTTCAGGCGTCGGCGTTCCTCGGCCACCTGCTGGGCCATCTGCGCAAGCTCTTCCGAGCGGGCGAGCAAGGGCGCGAGGCTGAAGCCGTAAGCCGTCTCTATCGTGCCGTCCCTGCCCTTTCGCGCGTAGCGCTTGCCATTGGGGCTGTCCTGGCGGTGGATGAGGCCCGCCTGAACGAGAAGCGCCAGGTTCTCGCGAAGGGTCGTGCCGGCAATGCCGTTCGCCCGCGCCGAGAGCTGCGCGTTGGAGGGAAACACGATAAGGTTCGCGTCCTCCTTCAATTCCACCTCGGGATGGAACGAAAGAAGCGCGTTGAGAACCGCAAGCGCCCGGTCGCGCAGCCCCATCAGGGATCGCGCATCGCAGGCGTCGCGGTAGATCTTCCACTTGTCGGCGGATTTCCCACGCTTGATATTGGCCGTCTCGAACTGGCCTTTCACCAGCGCAAGCGTCATCGGCCGCCGCCCGAAGGGCGTCGTCACATGTCCACTGTGCATTTCCTTCACCTTCCAAAAGGCAAAAGAAATCTGCTCACCAAAAAGGGTGCCAAAGACTCTTGACTGTGATTCGTGGAAATGCGATTCTCGGAGTGCTTAGTTCTGAGAGAGGCTTCCACGTGGGCAACCGCTTGGGGGCCTTTTTCTTTTGCTGTTCAGTCTCCCTTGTTTTCCTCGTCCAGGAACTGCGCGTAGAGCGCGTCCAGATTGCGCGAAAGAAAGTCACCGAACCGGGCGGCATTCTTCGCCTTCATCGACAGCGAAAAGATCTTGCCGCTGTTCTTGATCTCCGCCAGCACAGCCTTGTCCTGCGGCTCCCACTTGGCCTTGGCCAAAGCGGGCTCTGCCTTCCGGACCGGGCGCGTGCTCTTGTTCAGCGCGGCATAGAGCGCCAGGAAGCGCTCGTCCGGCGCCAGCGCCTGGAAGTCGGCGTCACGGACGATGCTGCGCACCTTGTCATTGTTGGATGCCTTGCCGGCCAGGAGCGAAAGCTCGACCCAGCGCTCCCGGCCGATGCCCGGCGCCGCGCCGATCGCGCGGATGATGTCGGCCGGGATGCGCTCGGTGACGGACATCATCTTGGAAATCGCCGCCGCATTGGCGGCCAGCGCCGAGGAAATGACCTCCCGATCATACCCCAGATCCTCCAGGCGCCGCGCGAAGAGCGCCCGCTCGATGAAGGTCAGGTTGGCGCGTGCGGAGTTTTCCTGGCCCTGCGCGATGACGTGGGTACGGTCGTCGATCGACTTGACGACCGCCTTGACCTTGCGGCCGAGCTCGCGCGCTGCCCGCAGCCGCCGGTGGCCGAAGACGACCTGGTAGCGCCCGGCCGCCGTCGCATGGGGCCGCACGAGGATCGGCGTGTCCTGACCCCGCTCGCGGATCGCCTCGACGAGCTCGCGGAAATCGTCATTGTCCTGTGCCAGGCGATCCTGCACGAAGGAATCGTCGATCAGGTCCGGATCGAACTCGACGACCGCCTCGCCTTCGAGAAAGCGGTCCGCCTGCTTGGCAAGCTCGTCGAGCGAACGCACGAGCGACTTTCCGGCGCCCCGCATCGGATAGGAGGCGGTCACCGTATTGTCATCCGGCAGTGCAGCCAGGCCTTCCAGGAGATTCTTTCTTGCCATCTTGTCAGTTCCGATAGGCCTCAGCCTATTGTTTTTCCTTCAATAAATACCGATTTTGTCAGCCGACAAATCAGCGCCCCCAGGAGCGATGGATGAGATCGGCGATTTCGTCATTGACGGCATCGAGCGATTCCAGCGCGCGATCATAGGTTCCACGGTTCATGGTGGCGCGCTCGACCTCGTAGAGCGTCTGCTTGGTGATGCCGGCGTCGGAGACGGCCGTGGACTTCACCATCTGGTTCTTCAGCATGAATTCGTGGAACATGGTCGACATGAAGCCGACCATCTGCGCCTGCGGCACATCCATCGGCTCGTAACGGGTGATGAGGTAGCGGTACCAGGAGAGATTGACTTCGGCACCGGCGGCACGGATCGGCTTCAGGATGCCGCCCAGCATCAGCAGGAACTGGCCCATCGACATGACGTCCAGCATCTGCGGATGGATGGTGATCAGCACGCTGGTCGCAGCCGTCAGGGCCGTCAGCGTCAGGTAGCCGAGCTGCGGCGGGCAGTCGATCACCACGACGTCGTACTTGTCGTCCACCTCGGCCAGCGCCCGCGAGATGCGGGTGAAGAAGGTCTTGCCCTCGTTCGACGACTTGTCCGCCATGGCGAGCGGCGTGTCGTATTCGTATTCCTGCAGGTCGAGATTGGCCGGGACGATATCGAGCCCCGGGAAATTGGTCGGCCGGATGATGTCCGCAAGCGCTTTCTTCTCTCCGTCATAGCGGATGGCATCGTAGATCGACGCCACCTGGTCGAGTTCCGGCTGGAAGCCGTGCAGGGAGGAGAGCGAGGCCTGCGGGTCGAGGTCGACCGCCAGCACCCGGTGCCCGGTCAGGGCGAGATATTGCGCCAGATGCGCCGCGGTCGTCGTCTTGCCGGAGCCGCCCTTGAAGTTGACGACGGCGACCACCTGCAGCTTTTCGCCGTTGCGACGATGCGGCACATACATGCGGCTTTCCGAACGGCCGTGCTGGTCGAGATACCGGCGCAGTTCCAGCATCTGCTCGGCCGTATAGGAGCGGCGACCGGACGGAGAAGTCTGCGGGGAGGGTCCCTTGCCGTCGAGATGCAGCTTCTTCAGGGTGCTTTGCGAAACGCCGACATAATGCGCCACCTCCGCAAGCGAGAACGACCGCAACGTCTTCCTTGCATTCGGCGGGAATCGTTGCACGCTGAGCAGGTGCAGCTTCTTCGAGATCAGATCGCCCTGTTCGAGGATCTGGTCCTCGAAATTCACGAGGTTGTGCACCGAAGCGCTCGGATTAGCGTTCATGAACGGTCATTCTCTCAGATAACGATTTTCAGCCGTAAAAGGCTACATAAGCGGGATTATGTGCGATTCTCTAGAGGGGACAAGGTTTTTAAGGTTAACAACCCGCCAGCCAATCGCCGTGAGACGGCTGCAAAAGGCTAACACCCTGCCGCAGCATTGCTTTTTCGCCCCATCACAGGCATCTGCAGCAAGCTGTCCGATCCTCCGCAACACCCGCGCACCGCGGCCGCATCAACGGCCCGGCACGCTTGGCGGCCGAATCGGGTTTCATCCTGCCATCCGCGCCGCATTCCACCGATGCCTTGCAGTTCTGCAGGCTCATCGACAGATTTGTCGAGAATGGGCCTGTTGGAGACGGCGATTTGGTGGTGCATTCATGCGCAAACCCGCGACAGGCGCAAGGCCTGCGCGGCGAAGCACGGACCGGTTCGAGGAGCCTGCGATACAATGAGCAAGTCCAACTACAGGGACATTGCCCGCCTTGCCGGGGTCGGCACCGCGACGGTGGAGCGGGTGCTGAACGGGCGCGGCGGCGTGCGCCCCGAGCTGGCCGAGAAGGTGGTGATCGCTGCCCGCAGCCTCAACTATCCCCGCACGCTGCCCGATGCACATCGCGGCTTGCTGCGCATCGAGGTCCTGATGGTCCGTCCCGAGACGACGTTCTACAGGCGCCTGTCCAAGGCGTTCGAGCGCATCGCCGCGACACTGGATCCCTTGGTCGTGGTGCATCGCAGCTTCACCGAGGAGATGAACCCGGAGCAGATCGCGCGCCATATCCGCTCGACCGACCTGCCGCGTGCGGGCCTCATCCTCGCCGTGCCCAACAGCCCGCTCATCAAGGCGGCGGTGGAGGCGGTCGCGGCCCAGGGTGTGCCCGTCGTGCATGTCGTCACCCGCGCCTCGGAAAAGACCGGCGCCTTCGTCGGCATCGACAACCAGGCCGCCGGGCGGACGGCCGCCTGGTTCATCGCCCGCATGGCCCGGACAGACGGCCCCGTCGTCGCCCTCTGCCATCCGATCTACCAGGTACACCGCGACCGCATCCGCGGCTTTTCCGATTATTTCGCCGCCCATCCCGGCCCGATTACCTTCGAATGGCTCGGCTTCACCCGGGACGAGGAGCATTTCAGCGCGGAGACCCTTGCCATCGCGCTGGAGAAATATCCCGGTCTCGTCGGCCTCTACAATGCCGGCGGGGCCAATTCCGCGCTGATCAGCGTGCTGCGTCGCCATCCGCGGGGCAGGGACATCCTGTTCGTCGGGCACGAGCTGACCGATTATACCCGCACGGCGCTCAGCGAAGGCATCATGGATGTCGTTCTCGACCAGGCGCCGGAAGCGCAGGCCCAGCGCGCGCTCGATCTCGTCCTGCGTCGCATCGGCCTGACGGATGTCGAACCAGACCCGAGCCCCATCCGCTTCATCACCATCACCGCCGAAGGCCTCTGATCTGATTTGATCAAGGAACCGTTCGGCATTCCAGCGAGCTCTTGATAATTTCCAAGTCGGGAGGAAAGCCGGCGTTGCGCAAGGCGTAACGCGGCGAGCGGCGCGGCATGCGCTCCTTCCGACAGGGAAATTCCGCGGGTGCCGACGCACCCGCGCGTCCGAGGGAGAGCGCAATGGACGATCTGAAATACGGAACGCGCAACAAGCGTGGGGACTGGGCGCCGAACCAGCCGGTGGAAACCGCGCCGCTGTTTACCTTTCCGCCCCGCTTCCTGGCGATCCTCAAGTGGTTGCCGCACTATTTCTTTCCGTGGAACGCCATCTTCGCGGCCTCTGCCGTTGCCTACTGGGCCTGGGTGGTCCCGCCGGTCGAGACGATGCAGAGGCTCGGCATCGGCTGGGCCGCCTGGCTCTATGCGGTGAACGCAGTCTGCGTTCTTCTCTTCTACGGCGCCTTCGAGCTGCATCTCTATGTGCTCAAGCGGCAGGAAAACCGCTTCAAGTACAACGGAAAGTTCCCCGCCGACCAGAAGAACACGGCCTTCTGGTTCGAGAGCCAGAACCTCGACAACATCCTGCGCACGTTCCTTTCGGGCGTCACCATCTGGACGACGATCGAGGTCGCCATGCTCTGGGCCTATGCCAATGGCTATGCGCCCTGGTTGAGCTTTGCCGAAAATCCGTGGACGCTGGCACTCGTCGCCCTCGTGGTGCCGATCATCCACGAGTTCCACTTCTTCTGCATCCACCGGCTCATCCACACGCCGTTCCTCTACAAGTGGGTGCATTCGGTCCACCACAATTCGGTGAACCCGTCGCCGTGGTCGTCGCTGTCGATGCATCCGGTCGAGCACCTGCTCTATCTCGGCACCGCCTTCTACCACCTGATCCTGCCGTCGAACCCCGTCCTGATGCTCTACCAGCTCCACTATGCCGGCTTCGGCGCCATCCCCGGCCATGTGGGCTTCGACAAGGTGGAGGTCGGCGAGGAGACGCTGGTCGACAGCCACGCCTATGCACACTACCTGCACCACAAATATTTCGAGGTGAACTACGGCGACGCCCTGATCCCGCTCGATAAATGGTTCGGCACCTGGCACGACGGCTCGGCGGAAGGCGAGGCCCGCATGCAGGAGCGCTACCGCAGGCGCAAGGAAAAGCTCGCCGCCCGCAAGGCCCACGCTGAAGCCCAGGGAGCCGCCGAATGACCTGGGTTCAAGCCTGCAAGCTCACCGATATCGAGCAGGAAGGCGCCATCCGCTTCGATCATGGCGGCCGCACCTACGCGATCTACCGCGCGCCCGATGACAGCGTCTATTGCACCGCTGGCCTCTGCACCCACGAGGCGATCCATCTTGCCGAAGGGCTGGTCATGGATTTCGAGGTGGAATGTCCCAAGCATTCCGGCGCCTTCGACTATCGCACCGGCGAGGCCCTGCGCCTGCCGGCCTGCGAGAACCTGAAAACCTATCCCGCCGAAGTGATCGACGGAGAGGTTCGCGTCGCCCTCGGCTAGGGCGGCGTGCCGACAAGCAGGCCCGTCGGGCCTCCGGCGTGCGAGCGGGTGGACCGGCACCCACATTGGGAGGATACCATGAAATCCATGTGCCTGGCGGCCGCTCTGGCCGCCTTGATGGGAAGTGCTGCCGCAGCGGAGACGATCGGCGTCTCGATGCAGAGTTTCGACAACAACTTCCAGACCCTCTTGCGCGAGGGGATCGGCGCGCGGGCCGCCGAGGTCGACGGCGTCAGTGTCCAGGTCGAGGACGCCCAGACCGACATCTCCAAGCAGCTCAACCAGGTGAACAACTTCATCGCCGCAGGGGTGGACGCGATCATCATGACGCTGACGGACACCTCCGCCGCCCCCGGCATCAGCGAGGCGGCCGAAAAGGCCGGCATCCCGCTCGTCTATCTCAATCTCGAACCCGACAATGTCGGCGCGCTGCCGCAAAAGCAGGCCTATGTCGGGTCGAAGGAGACCGATTCCGGCGAACTCGGCGCGCAGGCCGCCTGTTCCCTGCTGAAGGAAAAGGGCAAGGCGAGCGATGCGCAGGTCTATATCCTGATGGGCGACCTTGCCCACCAGGCCTCGCGCGACCGTACCTCCTCGTTCAAGGACGCGCTGGCCGCCAGCGACTGCAAGGGCGTCACCATCGCCGACGAACAGTCCGGCGCCTGGACGCGCACCAATGCCATGGACCTGACGACCAACTGGATCACCGCGGGTCAGCCCATCGACGTGGTCTTCGCCAACAATGACGAAATGGCGATCGGCGCGATCCAGGCCCTGAAGGCGGCGGGCGTCTCCATGGACGACGTGATCGTCATCGGCATCGACGCGACGCAGGACGGTCTTGCCGCCATGGCGGCGGGCGACCTCGACGCGACCGTGTTCCAGAACGCCAAGGGCCAGTCGGCAAGCGCGGTGGATGCCGCGGTGGCGCTGGTGCGCGGCGAGGCGATCGAAAAGCAGGTCTGGGTGCCCTTCGAGCTCGTGACGCCGAAGAACATGGCCGACTACGCCAGCCGGAACTGATCCTCCCCGACCGGCGCCCCCGCGCCGGTCCCTTTCCACGGAGACCAGCATGGACGATATCGTCATCATCGGGGCGGGCGAGGCCGGCACCCGCGCAGCCTTCGCCACCCGCGAAGCCGGCTTTTCCGGCGCCGTCACGCTGATCGGCACGGAGCCGCACCTGCCCTACGAGCGTCCGCCGCTCTCCAAGCCGCTGGGCGGAGCCGTGCAGATGAAGACGATCTGCACGTCCGAGGCGCTGGAAGCCGCCGGCATTGCCTATCACCAGGGCCTTGCCGCCATCCGCATCGACGCCGCCCCCCGCAGCATAGCGCTCAGCGACGGCCGGGCATTGCCCTATGGCAAACTCCTGCTCGCCACCGGCGCCCAGACCCGCCGGCTGGCATGCCCCGGCGCCGAGCGCACGCTCGACTTCCGCACCTATCGCGATGCCGCGACCCTCTTTTCCCGCGCTGAAACCGGCGGGCCTGTCGCCATCATCGGCGGCGGGCTGATCGGCATGGAGCTTGCCGCGGTGCTGCGGGGCAAGGGCATTGCCGTCAGCATCATCGAGGCAGCGCCCAGGCCGCTCGGACGGGCGGTTCCGCCACGCTTTGCCGAAAGGCTGCACGCCCGGCACCGGGAGGAGGGCGTGCATTTTCATCTCGGCCTTGGCATTGCCGAAATCACCCCCGATGCCGTCATGCTTGCCGATGGCAGTCGCGTTCCCGCCGGCACTGTCATCTCGGCCATCGGCGTTCTGCCCGATATCACGCTTGCCGAGAGGGCAGGGCTCGCAACGGCGAACGGCATCCTCACCGACAGCTTCCTGCGCACGAGCGATCCGCATATCTTCGCCGCCGGCGACTGCGCCGCCGTCTCCCAGCCGGGCGGCCGCGCCATTCGGTTCGAGAGCTGGCGCAATGCGCGCAGCCAGGCCGAGACGGCCGCACGGAACATGACCGGCACCCGCGAGGCCTTTGCCGCCCTGCCCTGGTTCTGGTCCGATCAGTACGATCTCGGCCTGCAGGTGGCAGGCCTGCCCCAGCCGGGGCACCAGAGCATCCTGCGACCGGTCGCCGGGGGCGAACTGGAATTCTACCTTGCGGACGGGCGCCTCGTGGCGGCGGCCGGCCTTGGCACCGGCAACGCGGTGGCGAAGGACGTCAAGCTGGCCGAGATGCTGATTGCCGCCGGCATCCGTCCCGATCTCTCGGCGCTTGCCGATCCGGCCGTCAACCTCAAGGCTCTTCTCAAGAGCGCCCGGGCCGCCTGATGCAGACGCTGCTCGTCTTCCAGTCGCTCTGGGCCATGGAGCGCCGCCATACGGATGGCCATGAACGCAGCCTTGCAGAAAACATCGCGATGATTGCAAGGGCAGGGTTCGACGGTGTCAGCGCGCACTATACCAACCGCGCCGATGTCACCCGCCTTAACGAGACACTAGGCGGCACCGGCCTGAAGATCGAAGGCGTCTGCTTCCCGCGCAGCATAGACGACCTGCGCCTGCCGCTGGAGCTGGCCGCCGAATTCCCGGTCAGCCATATCAACCTGCAACCCGATATCCGGCCGCGCCGGATCGAGGATTGCCTGCCGCTTCTCGACGGATGGATGCGGCTTGCCGAGGAGGCGGGCATTCCCGTCTATATCGAGACGCATCGCGACCGGATGACCACGGACCTCTATTTCACGCTCGATCTCCTTGACCGGCGGCCCGACCTGCCGCTTCTCGCCGACCTCTCGCATTTCCTGGTCGGCCGGGAGTTCGCCTTTCCGGTCTCGCAGGAGAACCATGCGCTGATCCGGCGCATCCTCGACAATGCCCAGGCCTTCCATGGCCGCATCGCCTCGCGCGAGCAGGTGCAGATCGAAATCTCCTTCCCGCATCACCGCCCCTGGGTCGATCTCTTCCGCGCGTGGTGGGACTACGGTTTCCGCGACTGGCGCTCCCGTGCGGCCGAGGATGCCGCACTGGTCTTCACCTGCGAGTTGGGGCCGAAACCCTATGCGATCACCGGCCGGGACGGCAACGACACGACGGACCGGTGGGAGGAGGCGCTTCAGCTCCGGCGGATGGTGCTCGATCTCTGGGCTGCCGGTGCCGCGATCGCTCGGGATGGTTAACGAATGCTTACCTACTGGTCCACCGAAAGGAGCAGTGCCGCAGGGGACTTGGCGAAGAGGAGGGAAAGCGGGAGATCCTGGCCGAGCGTGAAAGTGTCTCCATCGAGAACGGAGCGCACGACGCAACCAACCAAGCGAGAGGGGAGGGCAGTGGCCATCTCGCGCAGGGCCGTATCCTGCAACAGCAGGGTGCCGGGTGCCACCTTTCCAAAGGCGAGCCGGGGAACGGCGACGATCGCGAAGGCCTGCTGCGTGCCGCGCAGGAAGGCAAGCACGCCACCGTCTCCGCCGGAAACGGCGAGGGGCTGGTAAGGGCCCGAGAAGGGGAGGGGGCTCTTCCGTCTTGCCGCCAGCACGGTCGCCGTGAGCCATTGCTTGTAGAGGGGAAAGGCCGCACCGGCGGGTTCAGGCCTTTCGGGGATCGCCATTCCGGTGACATCCAGCATCGCCGGTTGTCGGGATCGACGAGGGAGAAATCGCAGCGCTCGCTGCCCTGGTAGAGATCGGGAATGCCCGGCGCCGTCAGCTTGATCATCGCCTGGCTGAGGGCATTCACCCGGCCGGCATCGATGAAGGGGGCAAGTGTCGCGTCGAAATCCCGCAGGAAGGCATCGTGCCGCATCAGACCGTCGATGAAAGCACCGACCAACCGCTCGTATTCGGCATCGGGTTCTGTCCAGTTCGTGGCGCGTTTGGCCTCGCGCAGGGCCTTGGTGGCGTAGAGCCTCATCCGCTCCGCCAGTGCCTGCAGCACAGCGGAATCGCCAAGGGCACCGGAGGGCCAGATGCCGGCGAGCGACTGATAGATGAGCCATTCTACCTCCGGCTCCGGCACCGTTCGCCCATCGAACATGGTGCGCAGGGATGCGTTGAGCGCGCTCCATCGCCGCGTCGCGGCAATCCAGGTGTCCGGCGCTTCGGTCAGCGTGTAAAGCCGGGCGCGGGCATCTTCGCCCCGCTTCGTATCATGGGTCGCGGTTGCCGACAGGCCGTGCAGCATGGTCTCGGCCCGGTGCGCCATGAAGGCATCAAAGGCCGATACGCCACCGATCGCGGCACCGGGATCGCCCCCGACCTCATTCAGGGCGATGACGGCGTTTTCCCGATAGAAAAGGGTGTCTTCCACCGCCTTTGCCATGATCGGGCCGCTGAGTTGCTGGAAGCGCCGCCGGAATTCGGCGCGGGAGCCTGCTTCGGCAGGATGCGGATCGTCGACCAGAAGGCCGGCCACAAAATCGATCGCGGAACGGAGTTCGTCCCCCTCCGCCGCCTCGATCGCGTCCTTGCGTACACCCTGCACCAAGATGCGGTCGCCTTCGGGCACCACGGTCGCCGTCGTATAGGTTCGGTAGACGGGCAGCGCGATGATAAGGGAGCGGATCGCCCCGGCCAGTGCCCCACGGTCGAATTCCAGCCCGTCCGCATCGGCGATCGCCCTTGCAAGGCGCGCGACGCCCGCCACCTCGCCCGCAAAGTTCTCCATCAGCATCTGGCGTTTGGCGCTCCGCCTCTCCTCGGAATAGGAATTCTGCCGGTCCGGCGGTTTCAATGCGGTGAAAGCCTGTTGCAGCCGTTTCTGCCCCCATTCATCGACGAGAACATCCGCAAGCGCCCCAATGAATTCGTAACCGGTCGTGCCCTGGACGGGCCAATCCGCCGGGAAGGGTTCGTTCCTCTCCAGGATCTTTTCCGTGATGATGGAGGGCGCGGGGCCGACGGCATCGCGCAGGCGCCTGAGATAGCCGAGAGGATCGGCAAGCCCGTCGACATGGTCGATCCTGAGCCCGTCCAGGATCCCCTCGCGCACGAGGTCGATGATCAGGTGGTGAGTATCTTCGAAGACGCCGACATCCTCCACGCGCATGCCCACCAGGCCGGCGATCTCGAAGAAGCGGCGATAATTGAGGTGCCGGCCGGCGGTCTTCCAGTCGGTCAGCCGCCAGGGTTGGGCATCGTGTATTGCATGAAGCCGCGCGACGTCCCGCGATATCGCCTCCAACCCTTCGGCGATGGCCTTACGATGGCCCGGGGTCGCAAGCACGCCGGACAGGCGGCGCCGGTTTTCCGCCTCGTCCCCGGGCTGGAGGCCGGCGCCGGCCGTGCACAGATCCGCAAGGGCCGGCCACCTCACATCCGCCAGAGCCTGCGGATAGCTGTGCGGATGCAGCGGATAGAAGGTCTCGTGATAGCGAAGCGCTGGCACGACGTCGCGCGGGTCGAGCGCAAGGCTTATCGCCCCGCTTGCCAGCTCCGCGTCGAAGCCGCTGCCGAGAAAGGGAAGCGTCAGGCGCTCGGACCAGTCGATATCGAAATGCCGGGCATATGGACTGTCCGCCCCCCATGTCACGACACTCCGCCACCAGGGATTTTCCAGATGGGCGGCCATGTGGTTGGGAACGATATCGAGGATGAGACCCATGCCGCGGTCGTGCAGGTCGCGCGACAGGCGCCGCAGGCCGTCGAGCCCGCCGAGGCACGGATCGATTTCGTTTGCATGGGTGATGTCATAGCCATGGGTCGAGCCACCGACCGCCGTCATGACGGGAGACGCATAGAGATGGCTGATACCGAGCGCCTCGAGATAGGGCACGAGCCGGCGGGCGGCGGCAAAATCCAGGCCGTTGCGGAACTGGAGGCGATAGGTCGAACGGATCGGGATCAAGACATTGCCTCGCTGGCCGGCGGTACGCAACGGTCAGGTCCGGCGGCGCTTGAAATCCGATTGCGAAACGACACCGGCCAGCCGGTTCTGGCGATCCAGCACGGCAAGGCGGCGCAGATGCAGCGACTGCATGTTGGCCAGCACGCTTTCCGGCTCCTCGTCGTCGAAGCAATAGGTGATGTTGGTCGTCATGACGTCGCTGACCTTGGTGGTTTCCGCATCGAGCCCCGGCGCGACGGCACGCAGGATGATGTCGCGATCGGTAAGCGTGCCGACAAGACCGCTGGCATCCGCCACGGGCAGGAAGGCGATATCCCATTCCGCCATCAGGCTTGCGGCATACTGCAGGGTCTCCTCGGGCCGGACGAGATGGACATTGCGGGTCATGATGTCGCCGATGGGCATGAGGACCTCTTGCTGCGCTTTGACGAGAGCATGTCCGGATGAAGGAATGTCGCCTCGGCACCGGACTGCGATAAAAACAACACTCTAAAGCCGCGCCGGCGAACCGGGTCCGACGGCGCTGCTCTAGAAACAGACGAGCGGCACTTTGGTTCCAATGGCGGCTCCACGCGGCGGCTTGCCGGCGCGATCGATGGTGACGGCAATCGCCGGCCCGGCCGCGCCGTCCGCCCCCCGTTCGAAGATCGTCTCTCCGCCGGCCGCCGGCCAGGCCTTGCGTTCCGTCGTCAGGTTTACGCGCAGGCGAAGCGTCCCAGCAGAGAAATGCCAGTCCACGGCAAGAACGCCGTCCTCGGCAGGCAGGATCTGCGGCGCGGCTGCCGCGGAGAGCAGCGGCGCGACATGCGCCTGCCGGAGCCGGATGAGATAGCGCACGAAATCCATCCGCCGCCGGCCATCGGGCGATGCGGCGCGCGACCAGTCGAGCGTCGAGCGCCGCATCGTCTCCTCCGCGATCGGATCGGGAAGATCGTCGAGGGTCTTGTCCGTCTCCAGCCCGCCGAACTTCTCCGCCTCCTGCTTGCGCCCCTGCCGTACAGCCTGGGCAAGATCGCCGGTGAAATCGGCGAAGAAGAGGAAGGGGCGTTCCTCGCCATATTCTTCGCCCATGAAAAGCATGGGGGCCGGTGGCGCCAGCAACAGCATCGCCGTCATGACGTCGAACAGCGCCGGATCGGCAATCTGCGTGAGCCGGTCACCGAAGGCGCGGTTGCCGACCTGGTCGTGGTTCTGCAGGAAATTGACGTTGACCTGCGGCGGCAGGCGGTCCTGCGGCGCCGGCCCCACCCGGTCCTGGTTGCGATCCGCATGCACGAAGCCCTTGGCTGTCGCCTCACGCAGGAGAGCCGTGGTGTTTTCCGCGAAGGGCGCGTAGTGCCCCTGCCGCTCCCCGGTGGCGACGACATGCAGGGCGTGATGGAACGCGTCGTTCCAGCCGGCCGTATAGTGGCGCACCACGCCGCCATCGCGGTTGAGAAGGCTCTTGCGGCTCAACTGATCCTCGACGACGAGATGCACCGGCCGGTCCGGCACTGCCTGCCGGACCGTTTCCGCCATCTCGATGAGGACATGCTTTTCGCTCTCGTCGCTGATCTCCTCGGTCGCATCGAGACGCAGGCCGTCGAACCGGTAGTCGACGATCCATTGCAGAGCATTGTCGATGAAATAGCGGCGCACCGGCTCCTGCTCGAAGGCAAGCGCCGCGCCCCAGGGCGTATGGCGCTCGGGATGGAAGAAGGCCGGAGCGATGCGCGGCAGGATGTTCCCGACCGGGCCGAAATGATTGTAGACGACATCGAGCAGGACCATGATTCCATGGCCATGGGCGGCATCGACCAGCGCCCTGAGGTCATCGGGCGTGCCGTAGGCGTTGTGCGGCGCATAGTGCAGCACGCCGTCATAGCCCCAGCCGCGTCGCCCGGCGAAATGCGCGACGGGCATGATCTCGATGGCGGTGATGCCGACGTCACGGACATGGGCAAGCCGGTCGATGGCGGCACGGAAGGTGCCTTCCGGCGTGAAGGTGCCGATATGCAGCTCGTAGAGCACCGCCTCCTCCCAGGGACGGCCCTTCCAGCCGGGGTGTTGCCAGGCATGGCTGGCATGGTCGACGACGATGGACGGGCCTTCGACACCCTTCTCCTGCGCATGCGAGGCGGGATCGGGAATCACAAGACCATCGGGGAGGCGGAAGGAATAACGGTCGCCGGGCCGGGCAAGATCTGTCTCGGCCGTATGCCAGCCTTCACCCGCCGGGCGCATGGCGATCTCGTTTCCTCCGACGAGCAGCGTGACCGTCTCTTCGGCAGGCGCCCAGAGGCGGAATTGCACCCGGCCGTCCTCGAGGAGGCTCGGTCCCCAGCGTCCCAGCGTCGACGATGTCTGCGTCATGCGGATCCTCTCGTGGCGTAATGGGGGAGGGAACCGGGCGGCGACGAAAATGTTCCGGAACAAATCGCGCCTTTTCGCATTGCACCATCGCTCTCTTCGCACCCCCGACCGGCGCTTCCGAAACCCGTCGCAGGTCGCGATGGAACATCCGCAGCAGCGGTCCGGGCTTCAGGAGCCGCATGCTCGACCGAAGGGGACATCACATGGGCTATTCATTTTCCGAACTCGATTTCATGAAGCCGGAACTCGGCGCCGAATTCACCGGCGAGGGCACGCATTTCGCCGTGTTCTCTGCCCACGCCGAACAGATGGAGCTCTGCCTGTTTTCCGACGACGGCAAGGAGGAGACGGCGCGCCTGCCGCTCCCCAAGCGCGAGGGCGGCATCTGGTCCGGCTATATTGCCGGCTTGAAGCCCGGCACCGTCTACGGCTACCGGGCGCAAGGCCCCTACGATCCGAAGAACGGCCACCGCTTCAATCCGAACAAGCTGCTGCTCGATCCCTATGCCAAGGAGATCATCGGCGAGATAGCCTGGGACGATGCGCTCTACGGCTACCGCATCGGCGATCCGGAGGAAGACCTCTCCTTCGACGATCGCGACAGCGCGCCCTTCATGGTCAAGGGCGTGGTGCAGGATCCGGATTTCGACTGGGCGGGCGATGCCGCCATCCGCCGGCCCTGGACCGAGACGATCATCTACGAGGCGCATGTGCGCGGCATGACGATGAACCATCCGGGCGTGCCGGAAGAGCTGCGCGGCACCTTCATGGGCATGGCGAGCGACCCGATCATCGAGCATCTCGTCGACCTCGGCATTTCCGCCATCGAACTCCTGCCGATCCAGTATTTTCCCGACGACCGCCATCTCCTGGAAAAGGGCCTGCGCAACTATTGGGGCTACCAGACGCTCGGCTTCTTCGCGCCGCAGCCGCGTTTCCTCTCCGGCCGTGCCGTCATCGAGTTCAAGACCATGGTGAAACGCTTCCATGCCGCCGGCATCGAGGTGATCATGGATGTCGTCTACAACCACACGGCCGAAGGTTCCGAGCGCGGCCCGACCCTCAGCTTCCGCGGGCTCGACAATCTCAGCTATTACCGCCTGTCGCCGGACGACCTGCGCCACACCTATGACACGACGGGCACCGGCAACACGCTCAACATCGCCCATCCCATGGTGCTGCGCATGGTGCTCGACAGCCTGCGCTACTGGGTCGGCATCATGCATGTCGACGGCTTCCGCTTCGATCTGGCCAGCACCCTCGGCCGCACGCGGCACATCGAGTTCGACCGCCAAGGCACGTTCTTCGATGCGATCCGGCAGGATCCGATGCTTTCCGGCGTGAAACTGATCGCCGAACCGTGGGACGTCGGCGACGGCGGCTACCAGGTCGGCGGTTTCCCGCATCCTTTCCGGGAATGGAACGACAAGTATCGCGACGACGTGCGCCGCTTCTGGAAGGGCGATGACGGCCTCGTTTCGGGGCTTGCGGCACGGCTCACCGGCTCGGCTCCGCAGTTCCACCATTCCGACCGCGGCGCCACCTCGTCGGTCAACCTGATCAGCGCCCATGACGGCTTCACGCTCATGGACACCGTCTCCTATGACGGCAAGCACAACGAGGCCAATGGCGAGGACAACCGCGACGGCCATTCCGCCAACCACTCGCACAATATGGGCGCCGAAGGGCCGACCGAGGACGAGGCCATCCGCGCGGCGCGCGACCGTCGCCGGCGCAACATGATCGCGACCCTGCTGCTCAGCCAGGGCGTGCCGATGCTGCTCGGCGGCGACGAGCTCGGCAACAGCCAGAGCGGAAACAACAACGCCTATTGCCAGGACAACGCGATCGGCTGGACAGACTGGAACGGTCTAGACGATCCGTTCCTCAATTTCTGCAAGGGCGCCATCGCCTTCCGCAAGGCCCATCCGGTGCTCCGGCAGGAGCGGTTCCTGACGGGCGAAGCGGGGGAGGGCGGCACGGTCGAGATCGCCTGGTACAAGCCGGACGGCGGCGACATGACCGATGCTACCTGGACGGACGGCAATCTGCGCACCCTCGGTCTCTTCCTCGCAAAACCGGCCAACGGGGAAGGGGCGGACCAGCTCTTCATGGTCTTCAATGCAGGCGGGGATTGCGACGTGATGCTGCCCGCCGCAAACGGCATCACGGCATGGAAGCGGACGCTCGACACGGGATCGCAAGACGGCGCCTTCACCGAACATCCTGCGGACGGCCCCGTCATGGTCGCCGGCGCAAGCATCGCCGTCTTCGAACCTGCGGGATGACGATCGACCATGGCGCCGGAAAACCTGAAGGAGACCGGTCTCGTTTATGTCAGCGACAGCGAACCGGGCATCCGGCGCCAGCGGACCGGCCGCGGCTTCTGCTATCGCCTGCCCGACGGCGCGCTCCTGCGCGACGCTGCCGTGAAGGCACGCATAACCGCCCTCGGCCTGCCGCCGGCCTATGAGAATGTCTGGATCTGCATCGAGGCCAACGGCCACCTGCAGGCGACCGGCTACGATGCGCGCGGGCGCAAGCAGTATCGCTACCATCCCGACTGGCAGGCGCTGAAGAGCGGCGACAAGTTCGGCCAGCTCATCGCCTTCGGCCGCGCGCTGCCGAAACTGCGGCGTGCGGTGAAGCGTGATCTTGAAGGCGAGGCCGGCGCTGTGGACACGATGCTGGCGGCAATCACCGTGCTGCTAGACGAAGCCCAGCTTCGTGTCGGCAACCGGGCCTATGCGGTCGAGAACAAGACCTACGGTGCGACGACACTGCTCAAGCGCCACGTGACCCTTGTCGACGGGCGCATCGCGCTGCGCTTCACCGCCAAGGGCGGCAAGCGCGTGCGCCGCACGCTGAAGCATCCCCGCCTCCAGCGCCTGCTCGAAGAGTGCGCCGACCTGCCGGGCCGCCAGCTCTTCGTGTGGAAGGACGAGGGTGATCTCGTCCGGCCGATCGATTCCGGCCGGCTCAATGCCTATCTCGCCGAGATTTCCGGCATCGCCATTTCGGCGAAGACCTTCCGCACCTGGGCCGGCAGCCTCGTCGCCTTCGCCCATGCTCGCCATGCGATCGAAGAGGGCAACCGCCCGACGATCAAGGGCATGGCCGACGCGGCGGCGGAAAGCTTGCACAACACGCCGGCCATTGCCCGGTCGAGCTACATCCATCCGGACATCATCGCGCTCGCCGAAAAACCGGAGACCCTTGGCCTTGCGCTGCGGCGCCCCGCGCTCGACATTTCAGGATTGCGGGTGGAAGAGGAACGCCTGCTGCGCTTTCTCGAAACCCGCAAAAGGGCGCAGCGGGGTTAGGGATGCTCGCATTGGAGCATTTCCGCTTTTTTTCGAATCGCGAAAAGGCCCCAACTCTTCAATTCCAACGCAGTTCCGGACGCAAAACCGCTTCGCACTTTTGCTGGAATTGCTCTAGTGGCGAAGCGCAAGCGCCTCGTCGTCTTTCCGCCGCGGCCGGCGGATCGCGTCGACGGCCTTGCGGGTGGCGTCGTCGGCCTCGTTGGAATTGCGTTTCGTCTTCAGATGCTCGGGCAGGGCGACCCGTTCCAGTTCGGCGCGCTCGCGCGCCGCCTGTTCCCAATGTTCACGATCCTTGCCGTGGGGGCGTCCTTCCGCCTCCCACAGGCCATAGGCGCGCTTGCTGATCCATTCCTGGCGCTCGTCATTCACGATGATGTCCCTTCGGTGGCGGCGGCGATCTATGTCGTCGTCCATGAATTCACGCGGAAACCGGCTTCCTTCGCCGCCTCGATGAAGGCGCGGCGCGCGAAGGCCGGGTCGTCGTCACTCGTCAGCCCCTGCTCGCAGACGCTTCTGGCCATCAGCGCTGCAGGTCCGTCTTCGATCGGCCAATGGTTCTTCAGGCACAGGAGGGCGTCCCGCGTGCTCTGCACGCGAAGCACCTGCCTGTCGCTCTCGAGCACGACGGCCTCATCCCACAGCCGATCGGTCGCAAAGATGGTCATTGGCGTTCCTCCGTCGCGGGTCTTTCGGCGGGAATGTCGACCAGGCTGACGATGCCGACGACCCGCCGGTCGTCGTTCACCACCACGAGACGGCGCACACCGAGTTCGCGCATGCGGGCCGCCACCATTGCCGTGTCATCGCCCTCGTTACACACTTCAGGCGACACGGTCATGAATTCGGCAATCGCCATCGAGGTGGAATGCCCCCGCCCGAGGACCGAGACAACGATATCTCGATCCGTGATGATACCGACGATGGCGCCGACGCCCGGCACTTCGACCGGCAGGGCGCCCACTTCGGTTTCAAGCATCAGCCGCGCGGCCGACTGGGCGGTGTCATTGGGAGAGACGGTCACGATCTGGGCGGACATCACGTCCTTCACAAGCATGTCCGTCGCCCCTTCACAGCCGTCCGTTGACGAGGCTGCGGCCGTTCGGCGCGGCGGGCACGACCACTTCCTCGTGATCCTGCCGGATGAGCGGCAGATCGACCTGTTGCGGCACGATCACCTGCGGTTCCCAGGAATTGCGGTGTTTGCGGGTGTTCCTCAGGTCGGCCTCGGGGGTGACGGCGGGTTTGCGGGCAAGCGGCTTTTTCTTCTGGCGCACGTTGAACTCCTGCGAACGGGCTTCGTCTTTTCAACAAACGCAAGCGCCCCCGCTTGGTTCCCCAAAAAACCGGAAACCGACATGCCGTGCCGCCGCTAAAACCCGCCGATATCGAGGGAACATTTGGAAGGCCTGCGGGTTTGCTGGGAATATTCCCACAAGGAGGGTATTCCATGCCTGCAAAATCGAAAGCGCAGCAGAAGGCTGCCGGGGCCGCACTGGCCGCCAAGCGCGGCGACATCAAGAAGAGCGAACTGAAGGGCGCCTCGCGCAGCATGGAAAAATCCATGTCGCAGAGCGAGCTGAAGGAACTCGCTTCAACGAAGCGCAAGGGCAAGCCCGAGCACGCTTCGAAATCCGCCTGACGCGTTGAACGGGAGGAGCCGATGCGCGTTCTGATCGTCGAGGACGAATTCCTGATCGCCAAACTTCTGGAAGACGTGGTGGAAAACGGGGGCCATGAAGCCATCGGCCCGGTGTCGACCGTGGAGCAGGCCCTTGCCTATGCCCCGCGCACCGACATCGCACTGGTGGATCTCAACCTTTCCGACGGAAACAGCGGCCAGCTTCTCGCGCGGCGGCTGATCGACCGCTTCGGCATCGACGTCATTTTCGTGACGGGCGATCCGACATCGGTGCAACAGGGTTTCGACGGTGCGCTGGCGGTGGTGAACAAGCCCTTCCGCGACGAGGAGATCACCGGCGCTCTCACCCTGGCGCTGGACAAGCGAAGCCGCTCCGTCGCCCGCCGCGTCGCGCCCTGACATTGCGGTTGAAGTTGATGAGCGGTCCATAACCGACATCGGCCGCGGCACGCCGAAGCGGCTGGCCCGCCGCCGATTGCCACCGGCGATGCCGAGATAGAGCAGGTCGTCTTCGTCGGCGGGGGTGAACAGCGTGACGGCGTGTTGGCTATCGCGATATGCATGGCGCCGACCCCTCGCAGCCGCAATATCGATATTGACCTGCATCTCCCCGAGAAAATCGATCGTGATGCGGACATGGCCGATATAGGCCGCTTCGATCCGAAGCGCAGACTATGTCGCTGAAGGCCACAGGATAAAGGCGTGCCGATGCATGCGCCTATTCGCGCGCCAGTAGAACGGCAAACCTAATAATCGACCAGCCGCATCTCCGCCTCCGGCGTGCCAAAGCGCGGCTTGACGCCGAGAAGGGGCGCGACGCGCTGGATGATGGCCCTGATCATCGGCGCTGCGGTGGACGCCGCGGTTCGCCCGCCGTTTTCGCCCGTCCGGGGCGCATCGATGATGGAAAGGACGATGTATCGCGGCCTGTCCATCGGAAAGGCGGCGACGAAGGCGTTGAAATTGATGTTCTTGGCGTAGCGTCCGTTGATGACCTTGTCGGCCGTCCCGGTCTTGCCGCCGACATGGAAGCCGTCGACCTGCGCGTTTCGGCCCGATCCCCTCTGTCCGTTCCAGTCGTAGAGGAAGCGCATGTCCGCGCTCGTCGCTTCCTTGAGGACGCGGGTCGCGAGCGTTTGCGCCTCGTCCTTCGTGCGCGGAAGGAAGGTCGGCGGGATGAGGTAGCCGCCATTCACCAGCGCGGCGGCCGCGACGGCGGTCTGCAGGGGCGTGGTGGCAACCCCGTGGCCGAAGGAGATCGTGACGGAATTGATCTTCTTCCATGTGCGCGGCTGGGTCGGCGTCGCGACGCCCGGCATCTCCGTCGCCAGCTTCGACAACAGGCCGAGCCGGGTGAGGAACTGCTGGTGGCCGTCGATGCCGACCATGTCGGCCACCGCGGCGGTGCCGATATTGGAGGAATACTGGAACACTTCCGGGATGGAGAGCGGGCGGTTCTTGCCCCTGAAATCCCGGATGGTGAAGCCGCCCATGCGGATCGGGCGGGAGGCATCGACGACGGAGTTCAGCGTGATCTTGCCCGCATCGAGCCCCATCGCCAGGGTGAAGCTCTTGAAGGTCGAGCCCATCTCGAAGGTCGCGTTGCTGATGCGGTTGAACCAGCCTTTCTCATAGTCCCTGTCGACGCTTCCATCCGCCAGGGTGCGGGACGGCGCGTTCGGGTCGTAGTCAGGCACCGAGGCCATGGCCAGCACCTCGCCGGTCTCCACGTCGAGGATGACGGCGCCGGCCGCTTCGGCCTCGTAGTCGGTCATCGCCTTGGCGACGACGTTGCGCACGATGTTCTGGACGCGAAGGTCGATCGACAGCCGGACCGGCGCCAGGTGGGCATCGTCGGTCAGCCCGGCGGCCCGGAGGTCCGCCAGCCCCTGCTGGTCGAGATAGCGCTCCATGCCCGCAAGGCCCTGGTTGTCGACATTGACATGGCCGACAATATGCGAGGCGGTGGCGCCGCCCGGATAGAACCGCCGCTTCTCTGGCCGGAAGCCGATGCCCGGAAGCCCGAGCGCCAGGATCTCGGCCTGCTGCCTGGGCGTCAGTTGCCGCCGCAGCCACTGGAAGGCGCTGGGGGAGCGCAGCTTCCTGTGCGTATCGCCCCAGTCGAGGTTGGGAATGACGAGGGCGAGCTTTTCGACCACTTCGTCGGCATCGACGATGCGGCGGGGATCGGCATAGAGCGAGACCATGTGGAGGTCCGTCGCCAGCAGCTCGCCATTGCGGTCCGTGATGTTGGGGCGTGAGGCGATCGCATGGCCATTTCCGCCGATCGACGCGGAAAGGACAGGCTCGGAAAGGCCGTATTGCAGAAGGCGCCCGCCGATCACCAGATAGACCGCCGAAAAGATCGCGATCATGATCGCCACCCGCTGCCGCGCCTGCTTCCTGCGGCGCGCATTGGTGCCGACGAATGCCTCGCCCCTGGCGTGCCGGCCCCGGTCGAGGACGAAATGCGCGCGGCTCTTCAGTCGGATGACGAACGAGATCATTCCACAGCAATCCAGGCCCTGTCGCTGCAACGAAGGGCGGATCCCTGCGCGCTGACGGGAGGGAGCCTGCATGCAGACGGCCGGGAAACCAAGGAAAGACTGGGCAAGCACCGGCACGCGATTAAATTTGCATTAATATACATTTAAAGTCGTACCAACCGCCTTAACGGTTCATTAGGCGGGCGTCCGCCGGGAAAAATCGAAAAGCTGTGCGAATGCGCTGGAAAAAACAGCACAAACCGCACGCGCCATGTAAACTCGCCGACATGGATTCGCGCGCACGCCCACCTGTTCCCGTCGTCCTGCCGCCCACGCATCTGCCCGGCTGGGCGCAGCCGCGCGGCCGGACCCCGGATGAACTCGACGCCGCCTTCGCCGCCGGCATCGCCCTGAAAACCCTGGACGACCTCGTTCGCGCCGAGCCTGTCTGGGCCGGCTGCTGGCGCGCGCGCCAGGCGCTTGCCTGCGCCGTCGCCGCCGTCCGGCTGGCGGGCAGGGGAGAGGACGAGGCGGCCCTGCGCGATGCGGCCCTGCTGACGGCACCGGGCGACGATCCGGGCCCGGCCGGAAAACTCTTCCTCGCTTTTAGCAGGCTCGCCGGCCGCAAGGGCGCCATCACCTCGAAATTCGTCGCCGACCTTGCCGATCTCTTCGGCCTTGCCTGGGACGCGCGGCTCGGTGCGGCCGTCGATCATGCCGAAGCGATCCTCCAGTCGGGTCGCCCGGCGCCCTTCGCCGCGGCCGAGCTCGTGGCCGCCATCCATGCCGAGCGGCCGGACGCCGAAGCGCTCGCCTGGGCGCTCGGCGATGCGATGATCGCGGAAAAGCTCAAATGGCAGCATGCCGTGCCGCTGCTGATGGCCGAACGCCATGGTCCGGCTTTCCGCACGCTTGGGGGGAGGGGGCGTGTGCGCCCCGGCGAGCCGGGCTTCGAGCGCGCCGTCTGCCTCGCGCTGGCCGAGGGTGCCGGGGCCGCGCTGCGCTCGGCCGGCGAAGTCGCGCGTCGTGCCGAACAGCTTCTTGCCGCCGCGCCGAAGGTGCGCACAAAGGGGGCCGGCGCCGTCATCCGCAAGCTGCTCGACGAGGACGCCATCTCGGCCTCCGCACGCAGCACCAACCTCTCCCGCTGGGCCAGCACGCGGCTGTTCGAGCGACTGGAAGGGTTCGGCGCCGTGCGTGAACTGTCGGGCCGCACCTCCTTCCGGATCTTCGGGCTGTGACGATGACCGGATCGACCGCTCCCAGGGCGCCGCGCGCCGGCAAGGCGAAGACGGAGAAGGAGATCCTCTTCGATCGCGAGCTGGAGGACCTGCCGCCAGACCTGCGCTGGCGGGAATGGATGCTGCGCATCGAGGCCGTCATCTTCGCCTCGGCCGAACCGGTCACACGCGAGACGCTGTCCCGCATCGTCGGCAGGGATTGCAGCATCGACCTCCTCATCGACGATCTCAAGGAAGACCTGCACGGGCGCCCCTACGAGATCGTCGCCGTCGCCGGCGGCTGGCAGCACCGGACCCGCCCACGCTACACCGATGCGATCCGGGCGTCCTCCACGCCCACGCGCGGGGGCGGGGCGCTGCTTTCGGAATTCGAGGCGATGGTGCTGATGGCGGTGGGCTATTTCCAGCCGGTCACGCGCGGCGAACTGTCGAAGATCTTCGGCAAGGAGGTCAGCCGCGACACGATCGGCGCCCTGCGCAATATCGGCTTCATCGGCTCCGGACCGCGCAGCCCGACGCCGGGCGCGCCCTATACCTATGTGACGACCAAACAGTTCCTCTCCGCCTTCGGCATGGAGACGCTGCGCGACCTGCCGGATATCGAAGCGCTGGAAGATGCCGGACTGCTGAGCCGCAAGGAAATGGTCGATGAAACCCTTCCGGCCCCGGCGGATGACGGGGAAGGATGACCGGGCCGGAAATCACCGTCCATTCCTGAGAGGGCGTCCTCACGATCGCTTTTCGGTCGGCTTCATCCCGGCCGGAATGGGGCAGACATAGGGTTTGCCGTCCTTCTTCTCCTTCGAGCTGCCTGATGTTCATGATGCCGGCATCCTGAAGGCAAGATCGATCACGCCGTCGATGCGCTGGAGGACGAAGGCGGCAGCCCCTTGCAGCACATTCCCGTCGCTGCCGGAAAGGCGATAGGTCACCGGCATTGCCTGTTCAAGCGCGAGGAAGCGCAGGCACTACGAACAAAGCCAGGGTCCGCTGTCGCAAGCCCACCACGGCAACGGCGTCATGGTTCCGATAGGCTTCAGGCTCCGTCGATCTGCCGCTTCTCCTTCGCATAGCGCACCAGCGCGAGGAAGCGGTAGATGCCGTGCACGAACTTGCCATAGGGCATGGTGACGAACAGGCTGAAGACGACACCGAGATGCAGGGCGAGCAGCAGGCCCATGGCCGGCGTCGCGCGCAGGACGAGCAGCAGGAGGCCGGTTAGGCTCGTCAGGAACAGCATGACGAGGAAGGCGACGTCCATGCCGGTGCGCGAACCGTCCTTGAGAACGGGATCGCGCCGCCATTTCGCATGGAGCAGGCCCGCCGGCCCGACGAGGAGCCCGATGCCGCCGAGCGTGCCGAGCACGACCGGGAGATCATAGACGGGGTAGGGGGCTTCGAGGCCGAGAAGGTAGTGGTAGAGCGTCGCCGTCGAGGTCGCGGCAAAACACAGGAGGAAGCCGTAGAACGTCATGTGATGGTAGAGACGCCGCCGGTCGGTCGGCTTGTCGTCCTCGTTCATGCAGCCGACCCCGCCGCCGTCGAGATACCGCAGGCTTCCCGCATCGCGGACTGCCTGCCAGATCGAAGCGGGTTCCCCGAGCGTGCCGGCGGGCTCGCCGATATCCTTCCAGAAATTGCGGATGCCCATCGCCATCGCCACCACGGCATAGGCGAAGGCCGCGCCGAAGAGCAGCGCCATCACATTGTGCGGCATCAGCTTGTAGAAGGCGCCAGGCCCGGTATGCACGCCGAAGAGCACGGCGGGATCGTGCCAGGCGGCAAAGCCGGCGATGAAGAGCGCGACGCTCAGCGCCGCGATCAGGCTGATCGCCAGTCCGTTGCGATGGAACAGGCCGGAAAAGGCGCGCGGCCAGGCATAGGCCCGGTAGGAATCGTTGCGCACGATCGCCAGCGTCTTCGGCACGTTCACATCGAATTCGTGCGGCGGCGAGAACTGGCAATCGTGGAAGCAGGCGCCGCAACTGTGACAGAGATTGGCAAGATAGTTGAGATCGCCGTCCGAAAAGGCCCGCCGCATCTCCATGGCCGGAAAGACGGCACAGAGCCCCTCGCAATAGCGACAGGAATTGCAGACCGTCATCAGGCGGTCCGCCTCGGCAAGGCTTGCCGTCGCATGGACCGGCGGGAGGGAGGTGTGGATGTTCATGCGGCCTCCGGGGACTGGCTTGCGGACGAAACGAGACGGGCGGCCTCCCGCCCGGCAATGCGGCCGAAGACGCTGCCGATCGTCATGCCGATGCCGGCGGCATAACCCTGGCCGAGCACGTTGCCGGCCATGATCTCGCCGGCGGCGAACATGTTGGCCGCCGGGCGGCCATCCGCCATCACCATGCGCGCCGCACGGTCCACCTTGACGCCGAGATAGGTGAAGGTGATGCCCGGCCGGACCGGATAGGCATAGAAGGGCGCCGTCTCGATGCGCCGCGCCCAGTGGGTCTTGGCGGGTTCGAGGCCCTCGGTGCGACAGTCGTCGAGGGCCGTATGGTCGAAGGTGCCGGGCCGGACCGCGGCGTTGAAACCGGCGACGGTACGCTCCAGCGCAGCGGGTGAAAGGCCCAGCTTCTCGGCAAGTTCGCCGATCGTCTCGGCTTCTACCGGCGGGAAGAGCGAGGGCATGAAGAGTTCGAGCGAGGGCGCGTCGAAGACGATATAGGCGATCTGGCCCGGCTGGGCGGCGACGAGCCGCCCCCAGATGGCATAGCGCTTCGGCCAGACATCCTCGCCCTCGTCATAGAAGCGCTTGGCATGCCTGTTGACGACGATGCCGAAGACGACGCAGTCGAGGCGCGTGATGATGCCGCCGTCGAATTTCGGCGCACGCGCGTCGATCGCGACGGCATGGCACTGGGTGGGATCGCCGATCTGCATCACGCCCCTGTCGATCAGCATCCGCAGCACCGTGCCGCGATTGTAGGGCGTGCCGCGAATGAGGAAGTTTTCGGCAATCTCGCCCCAGCCCTCCTTCAGCCAGTCGATATTCGCCTCGAAGCCGCCGCTGGCCGCGATGAAGGTCTTTGCGCGGATGGAGACGTCCTTGCCCGCATGCCGCACGGTGGCGGAGCGGAACCGCGCGCCCTCGATCGCAAGGTCCACGACTTCGGCGTCATAGACGATCTCGACGCCAAGGCTTTCGGCCGTCCGGTAAAGGGCGTTGAGCATCGCCCGCCCGCCGCCGAGGAAGAAGGAATTGGTGCGCCCGAGGCTGAGCGTACCGCCGAGGGAGGGCTGGAAGCGCACGCCCTGTTCGACGATCCAGGTCAGCATCTCCTTGGATTCGGCGATCATCATGCGCGCCAGGGCCTCGTCCGTTCGCCCGCCGGTCACGCGCAGCAGGTCGTCGAAGAACTCCTCCTCGCTGTAGGGGCCGGAAAGCGTTTCGGTCGCCGCGTCGTGCGCGCAGCGCATGTTGCGGGTGTGGCGCGTGTTGCCGCCCCGGTAGAAGCGCGGTGCGCCCTCGGCGACGAGCACCCGCGCGCCGGCCCGCCGGGCGCTGATCGCCGCGCAGAGCGCGGCATTGCCGCCGCCTGCGATGAGCACGTCGTAGTCTGTCGAGCCGTCAAGCATGCCGGAACCGTTTCACTTTGCTGCACCTCACCTGCTTTATTGCACACATTTGTATACAGTCAAGCGGATGACGAGAGGACGGCCGCCGCCGCACGGCATCGATCGGTAAATCGGAAATGAAAACAGGGCCTCGCAATTGGAGAAGCCCCCGTTCGCCGAACGGCAGTATGCAAATGGATACATTGATGTAGCGGGCGATGCGGAAATTATCTATAACGCCGGCGACACGCCAGCGGTCGGCGTGAATTTGATGTTCAGCGCCGAACACGGGAGTGAATTCCGGGTACGGACAGCGGA
>NZ_SLVX01000025.1 GCF_004341885.1 Shinella granuli
GTCTCGTCATAGTCTCTCCTGTTCCCGGCATCTAAGCCGAAGTCAGGCAGAAACTCCACTTATCCCCGCTGTGCAGATTTCCCGAGCCAGCTCTTTGCCAGGCAGTCGAGCCCTGGCGCCGACATCAAAAAGCCCCGCGACATTTCTGTCTGCGGGGCTTTTTGATAAGTCACATAAATTCTGGTTGCGGGGGCAGGATCTAATCTTCACTTGCGCCCCGAGCAAGTAAAGATGGTTGCGGGGACCGGCGTCGATCATAACTTGCGATCGACGCCAGCAAAGATGGTTGCGGGAGCATGCACCCATCTTAACTTGCTTTTTCGTACGGCAGCATAAATGTTGCCAGAACTTCGGCGCCACGTCCATCGAGTCGACGCGAAGGATTGCCAGGAATTATCGGCTGAAGTCGGTCTTACTAACGACTAGCTTGAGATTACCGTGCTCATCGATAATTTCTCGCGGGCGCAATTTTGAGACCCAAGTCGGGTGCATTCCCCCATCGCGCCCGCTCTTGATCGGGGCAGTTTCCACGCCCTGCGAGACGAGTTGCTCGAACTCCTGGTCATCACGGCGCTGCTTTTTCCGCACCGCCTGAGCGATCTCCGGTGGCACTTCATAGGCCGGGCATTCGCCATATGGATCGAATTTCAACTGAATGGCATCATCTCCTGGCGCGAACGCATTGAACACGTAGCGTTTATTGCAGACATCGACTTTAGGTGGGCGGTGCGTCACCTCGAAATGATCGTTGCCGTCCTTGAGCATGCGCCAGAACGGCATGTGGGGGTTTCCGCGATGCCTGGCCATGTTGGCGGGGGTCATGCGGAACGGGAAAGCTTGCACTTGGAAAGATCTCTGTCCGCCGGAGAAGGACTCCCGGCCGAGTGCGAAGATTTCCAGGATTTGCGCGTCGGTCATCGCGTAGCAGCCTTGCGAAGAGCAATCGCCATGCACCATGAGATGGGTTCCGGTGCGCTCATGGGCACGATCGAAGGCGTTCGGGAAGCCGAGATTGAACGACAGATAATACTCCGAATTCGGGTTCATCTGCGCCGGCGTGATGTCATAAAAGCCTTCCGGCGTCTGCCGGTCGCCTTCCGTGATCTTCGGGCCGAGATCTCCTGACCACTTACAGATTGGATAGGTTTTCAGGAGCACGAAGCGGCCTTTGCGATCTTCCTTCCAGACTTCGAGCTCGGCTTCCACCTTGAATACGCGCAGGAGGATCGGCGACCCAAATTCCATGTTCAGAGTTGCCATTTCTGCTCGCAGCCTGCTCGGGACAGGGGCGGTTGCCTTAGTGCTGGCGCTCGCCAATATGTCGGTCTGGCAGCCCCCAAGCGCCGCCGCCCCTAATAGAGCAGCCGAGTTCGCGATGGTCCGCAACGCGCTTCGGCGGGCGATCATTTTGCCGGGCTTCAACGTCCTTCCCCCGTTTCCAATCGCCCGAGGCAACATCTCAAACTTAACGCAAGCTTAAAGGAGGAACCCTCGGCAAAGGAGACAGTGAGATCGGCAAATAGCTATATGGATCATGATTTTCGAGCGATCCCTATTGCATGACTTTCCGCGGATTGAACCAACGGTACATCTGGATATTGCAGCCAAATGGTCCGATGGTCGCGGCGTAGACGCCCTGAGTCTGCATCAGGTTTTGAGAACCGCTCGGATAACGAAAGCGACCAGCGTCAACACCAGGACGCTGGCAAGCCAGATGGCGGCGAACCACATCAGACGTTTCCAGAGCTTCGGCAAAGCCTTGTCAGTGGTATCCGGTTTCATCGACTTTGCCTCGGAAGACCCAATAGGCCCAGGCTGTGTAGGCCAGGATAACCGGGACGAGCAGGCCCGCACCGATCAGCATGAAGACCTGACTTCGTTCGGGCGCGGCGGCATCCCAGATCGAAACGCGGCCGGGGATCACATCGGGCCAGATCGAAATCGCCAGCCCGGCCATCGAGAGACCGAACAGGATAAGCGTCATCGCAAACGGCAGCCAGTCACGGCCGAGGTCGATCGATCGCCAGAGAATAAATGCGGCAATGGCGACGAGCAGAGGCATTTGGGCCGCGGCGAGCACACCCGGCCAGCCGAACCAACGTTGGTAATAGCTGGCATCGAGAAAGGGAGTCGCCGTGCTGACAGCGACGATTGCCCCGACAAGGGCGATCGTGAGCATGCGAGCATGTTTGCGCGCATGGGCCTGCGTTGGGCCGTCAGTCTTCCAGATCAACCACCCCGCTCCGAGCAGTGCATATCCCGACATTAGGCTGACACCCGTAAGAAGGGTGAACGGGGTGAGCCAGTCCCACCAGCCGCCGCCATAGGCCCGGCCCTCGACATGGATGCCTTGAAGAAGCGCGCCGAGCGTGATCCCCTGAGCGAAAGTGGCGACAACCGACCCGCCGCAAAAGGCTATATCCCAGAAACGTCGATGGCCGGGATCACGCCACCGGAATTCGAAGGCGACGCCGCGAAATACCAAGCCAAGCAACATTGCGATGAGCGGAGCGTAGAGGGCCGGAAGCACGATTGCGTACGCAAGCGGGAACGCGGCCATCAGGCCGCCGCCGCCGAGAACTAGCCAGGTCTCGTTGCCGTCCCAAACCGGCGCGATGCTGTTCATGGCGCGGTCGCGCTCGCCGCCAACGCGAAACGTCGGGAACAGGATACCGATTCCGAGATCGAACCCGTCCATGACGACATAGGCTGCCACGGCAAAAGCGATGATCGCTGCCCAGATGATGGTGAGATCGATCATCACGACGCTCTCCCTTCGACGGCCACTGCCGGGGTGATGCCGGCGGCGCGGATAGGCTTTCCACCCGACGGATCGGCTGTCTCGTGGGGCTGCGGTGGTTTGGCCATTAGCTTCAGAATGTAGAAGGTCCCCGCGCCGAAAACCGCGAAGTAAACGACGATGAACGCGACCAATGAGGCGGCGACAGCGGGTGCCTCCAAGGGCGCCGCCGATTCCGCCGTCCTCAGCAGGCCGTAGACTGTGAAAGGCTGACGCCCGACCTCGGTTGTGACCCAGCCGGCGATCACCGCCACGAAACCGCTCGGCCCCATTGCGATCGCAGCGCGATGTAGCAACGGCCAATCGTAAAAACGTTTGCGATACCGGGCGGCGAGGCTCCAAAGGCCGAGCCCCAGCATCGCGAAACCCAGAGCAACCATGATGCGGAAGGACCAGAAGACCACGCCAACCGGCGGATGCTGATCCTCGGGAATCGTGTCGAGTCCGGCCAGGGGCGCATTAAGATCGTGCTTTAGGATGAGGGAGGACGCCTTCGGAATCTCAAGGGCGTAGTCGACGCGCTTCTCGGCGCTGTTGGGGATACCGAACAGGATGAGCGGCGCACCTTCGGGATGACTGTCGTAGTGCCCCTCCATCGCCATCACTTTGGCGGGCTGGTGCTCGAGCGTATTAAGGCCATGCAGATCGCCGGCGAAGATCTGGATCGGCGCGACAATCGCCGCCATCCACATCGCCATGGAGAACATTTTGCGCGCGCCGGGATTCGTCTTGTCTTTGAGAAGATGCCAAGCGCCGACCGCGCCGACCACGAACGCCGTTGTGAGGTAAGCGGCGATGACGGTGTGAACGAGGCGATAGGGGAAGCTTGGATTGAAAACGATCGCCCACCAGCTCGGGCCGGGCAGAAACTGGCCGTTGGCGCCGATCTCGAAGCCGGTCGGCGTCTGCATCCAACTATTGACCGACAAAATCCAGAAGGCGGAAATGAAGGTGCCGAGCGCGACCATGCAGGTCGCCACGAAATGCAGTCTCAGCCCGACCTTGTTGATGCCGAAGAGCATCACGCCAAGGAAGCCGGCCTCAAGGAAGAAGGCCGTCAGCACCTCGTAGGCCATCAACGGACCAATGACGGGACCGGCCTTGTCGGAAAAGACCGACCAGTTCGTGCCGAACTGGTAGGACATGACGATCCCCGATACGACGCCCATCCCGAACGCAAGTGCGAAGATCTTGAGCCAGTACCGGTACAGATTGGCGTAGACCCCATTGCCGGTCTTCAGCCAGAGCGCCTCCAGAACCATGAGGTAGCTCGCCAAGCCGATGGAGAAAGCCGGGAAGATGAAATGGAAGCTGACGGTAAAGGCGAACTGGATTCTGGCGAGCAGCAGGGCGTCGAGCATCGCGGTTTTCCTCGGATTGAGCAGAGGTGCGGGTCCCGACGCGCCGCCCGCCAACAACAGCCGACCCGTCGAGTACTGAAACTCCGCTCCGCGGCCGAGCTTCACGTTCATTGTCGGGCTTCCTGAAAGCTTTGATCGGGCACGCCCAGCTCGACAACGGCAGCATTTGCCACCACGGCACGCCAATCACTTATGTTATTGTCGAACTATGTAATTATGTAAGCGTCTTGCGTCAACCCGAACGCCGTGCGACATAGTGGGTGAATGACGTTTGCGAGACCGCTTTACGAATGGACAATGTGACCACGTATCCCAGTGCTTTGCGGATGGGCGACCCCGCTCCCGACTTCGAGGCACGTTCGACCCAAGGAGCGCTCCGGCTTTCCGACTACAGGGGCCGGTGGCTTGTCTTCTTTTCCCACCCTGCGGATTTCACCCCGGTCTGCACGACGGAGTTCGTGGCGCTGGCGAAGGCGCACGACCGTTTCGCCGCGCTGGACTGCGCCCTGGTCGGATTGTCGGTGGATAGCCTTTATGCGCACCTCGCCTGGACCCGAGCGATCCGCGAGCTCTTCTCGGTCGAGATCCCCTTCCCGGTCATCGAAGACCCGTCGATGCTCGTGGGTCGTGCCTACGGCATGATCGACGAGGCCGCCGAGAACAGCGCAGGGGTGCGGGCGACCTATTTCATCGATCCGGAGGGCGTGATCCGTGCGATTACGCATTATCCCCTGACGATCGGTCGTTCGATCGACGAGATGCTGCGGATGGTGACGGCGTTGCAGGCTGCCCACTCAGGAGACAAGCTCGCCCCGGCGGATTGGCAACCGGGCCAGCCGCTGCTCTTGCCGGCGAATGAAAAAACACAGCAGGAAACCGACTGGTTCTGCCGGAGAGAGGCATGAAAACCCTGTGGCAGTCGCGCGCGCAGGCTGATGTCGCGGCCGACAAACTGCGTAAATTCGCTCAGCCTCAACGGCTGATGATCCTGTCCCTCCTGCTGGACGGGGAAAAATCCGTAACCGAAATCGATATGGCCTCTGGAATCGGCCAGCCTGCCCTTAGCCAGCAGCTTGCGGAACTGCGCAAGGCCGAGCTGGTAACGACACGACGCCAGGCCAAGCAGGTCTATTACAGCCTAGCCGACGAGTCGGTCATTCTGTGCGTGCGCAGCATCGAAGCCGTGTTCGGGGCCGGAGATCCGGAGCGGGCGCTCCTGAACATGGTCAGGCCGGAAGCCCGCTCCGAGCGGAATGGCATCGTGCGCGGCGCCGCGAATTTCGCCCGGATTCGCTGACCAGTCCGCATTGCCTTAAGCCAGCCTTAAGCTCGTGAGCCAAGCACTCAGCCATCCGGTGGCGCGTTGCCCGGAAAGGATGGGCAAAATGGGTGCATCGTCAAAGCGCAGTATAACGCTTCTTCAAATCAATGACACGCATGGGTATGTGGAGCCGCATCCAGAATTGATCTGGCACGGCGCGACGCCGCGCTTTCCGATGCTCGGCGGTTACGCCCGGATCGCGGGATATTTCAAGAAGGTTCGAGCGGAACGTCCCGACGCCGTCGTCGCGCTGGACAATGGCGACACCTTTCATGGGACCTACGCGGCCGTCTCTTCGCGAGGCGAGGCGCTGGTACCGCTCACCAATGCGCTCGGCATCGACGCCATGACCGCACATTGGGAGTTTGCCTGGGGGCCGGCGCATTTCAGGGCGCTGGCAAAGCGCCTCGACTACCCGGTGCTGGCGGTCAACTGCTTTGATTTGAAGACCGGCCGTCGCCCATTTCGCCCGTCGCGCATTATAGAGCGTGGCGGGGTCAGGATCGGAGTGGTCGGAATCGCGGCGACGATCCTCGACAAGACGATGCCGCCGCATTTCAGCGAAGGGCTACGCTTCACGAACGGAGACAAGGAGCTGCCGCGCGAGATTCGCAGGCTCCGTCAGAAGGAACGGGTTGATCTCATCGTCGTCCTGTCCCATCTCGGCTTGCCACAGGATATCAAGCTCGCCGGACTCGTAGATGGGCTGGATGTCATCCTGAGTGGCCATACCCATGACCGGCTTGAGAAGCCGATCGTCGTCAATGGAGCAACCATCATCCAGTCTGGTTGTCATGGCGCCTTCGTCGGCCGTCTGGATCTCGGCGTCGAGCGCGGGACGGTCCGGGTCGAACGGCATGAGCTCGTCGCCATGGATGAGACGATTGATCCTGATCCCATGATGTCGGATTTGGTCGAGGCGGTGGTGTCACCCATGCGTGACCACCTGGCCACCGCGGTGGGCAGCGTGGATGCCGCCCTGCATCGCAACACGATCCTTGACTGCTCGATGGACGACGTCCTCCTGGCGGCGCTCTGCAACGCCTCGGGCCGGGAAATCGCCTTCTCGAATGGCTGGCGTTACGGCGCTCCGGTCGTGCCTGGCCCTGTCAGGCTGAGCGATCTGTGGAACATGATACCGGTCAATCCTCCGATCTCGACGGTGATCCTCAAAGGAGAGGAAATTCGCATGATGATGGAGGAGAATCTGGAACGGACGTTCTCGCCAGACCCCTTCGGCCAGATGAGCGGTTACGTGAAGCGCTTCTGCGGCCTGACGATCCTGGCAAAGATCGAAAATCCATCCGGAACCCGCATAGCGGAGATTTTCGTCGGGGACCAAAAGCTCGACCTCGATGCATCCTATGACGTTGCCTTCGTCACCGCCCAGGGAGTGCCCGGCCGTTTTGGGCGTGATCGGGGCCAGATGTCCGTCACGGCGATCGAGGCCCTGGAGGCCTATTTCCGCCACCCGCCCGCTAAGGTGACAAGTCCTGGCCGCGTGATCGCGATATGATGACGCCGCTAGCTTGCTGGTGCGTCCGAGAGCTTCGCGGGCGGTCCCTCGGCTGCCGATGAGGGCGCCGTAGCGGGCGGCAGGGTCAGTCGGAGGCTGTTGAGACCGACCGACAAGGAGCTCGCGAGCATAGCGAGTGCAGCCAGCGATGGAGACAAGACGCCGAAGATTGCGAAAGGAATGGCGGCGAGGTTGTAGACCAGGGCGAGGCCGAGATTCTGTCGTGTGACGGATGCGGTGCTGCGCGCAAGGTTCATCCCGGTCAAAAGCCGGCCAATGCCACCTCTGACAATCACCACGTCGGCGGTCTGGGCTGCGGCACTGTGGGCCCCCGCGACCGATATCCCGCAATCGGCGGCGGCGAGTGCCGGGGCATCGTTCACACCGTCGCCGAGGAACAGGACCGGCGAGGCCAAGGCCTTCACGAGTTCGGCCTTCCCGGCCGGCGTGCAGCCGTGACGCACCTTGTCGTGCGGAACGCCGAGCGCGTCGGCGATCCGCAGAGTCGGCCCGACGGCATCTCCCGAGGCGATCCATGTCTCAACGCCGAGCGCTCGAAGCCGGGCAAGCGTCTCCCGCGCGTCACTGGTCGGGGCATCGGCCAGGGCGAGCGTCGCGATGCGGATACTGTCCAGGGTTACGGCCAGCGAGGTCAGTCCGTCGTCGCGCTCAATTCCGTGAACAGCGATGCGGTGTCCGGCGTGATCCTGCGCCTCGGCGCCCCGCTCCAGACGCGTCCCGCCCGCCCCTTCTTCCCGGCCGTGCCGATCGACGACCGCGCGCGCCAGCGGGTGGTCGATTCCGGTTTCCGCTCGCGCGGCGATTTGCAGAACTTCGGCTTCGGACCAGCCGGACGCCGGAGCAACGTCGACCACGATGGGGCGTCCATGGGTCAAGGTGCCGGTCTTGTCGAAGATGGCAGTCTTCGGACGGGCGAGCGCCTCGAAGGCGGTGGGATTACGCAAACGTAGGCCAGAGGCCGCGGCGATGCTGGCCGCGCGCGCCTGAGCGAGCGGAGCGGCGATCGACAACGCACATGGGCAGGCCGCCGCCAGCACGGTCAAGGCTCTGAGGACGGCATCCTGCGGGGTGACGCTAAACAGCGGTGTCAGGAGCGCGGTCAACAGCGCGAGCGCAGGAATTGCCCAGCTCAGCGCGGCGGCGAGACGATCGGCGCGTGAGGCAGCCGCGCCGCGCCGGGCAAGCTCGATCGCGATCGCTCCGCCCATCCGGTCGAGATCGCGGTCGCCGAACGCACGGTCGGTCGCGACGACAATGCGCCGCTGGAGATTGACGGAGCCGGCCTCGACGCGCTGCCCGACCTCGACGGGAATCGCCCGGCTCTCGCCCGTCAACACGGCGCGGTCGACCAGCGTCGCGCCCTCCCGCACGGTTCCATCGACGCCAACAGTCATTCCGGCGTCGATGACGACGAGATCACCGATTCCGACCTGCGCGCACAGGACCACCTCGTCTCCCGACGCCGTACGCCTGACGGCGGTTTCAGCGGCCGCGTCCTCGAGCGCCTTCAGCGCATCGAGGGCGCCGCGACGGGTGGTGGAGTCGAGCAGTCGCCCGACCAGAAGAAGCGTGATCAGCATCGTCGCTGTGTCGAACCAGACATGGGAGGAGCCGGAGACGAGCGAGGCGATGGAAAGGAGGAAGGCGCCGCCGGCGCCCAGCGCGATCAGCAGGTCCATGCCGGGCGCGCGCAGGCGGATCGATCGCACAGCCATCCAGAAGATGTCGGCTCCCGCCCAAGCGACAACCGGCAGGGCCAGCAGACCGGACCCGAGCGCGATCCACCACGCGACGTCCGGATCGAGAACGGAGACGTAGAGCACGACGGCAAGAGCCATCGACCACATCCCCGACATGACGGCGACGGCAAGGCGCAGCGAGAGGCGGCTTATATCGGCTGTGAGGATCGCCGAGAGCTCCTCGGGCCGGTGGCGGTCGATCAGCCTGTAACCGGCGCGTGAGACAGCGGCGGCAATGTCGTCAACGGAGAGCCGCTCCGCGTTCCAATCGACCAGCATTGACGCGGTCAGGTGATGCACCCCGACGGCGCTGACCCCTTCCAGCCGGCCGATCTGCCGTTCCAGCCCGCGCGCGCAGCCGCCGCAAGCCATGCCACTGACGCCGAACAGGCGGCGCACGGCACTCAGTCCACGGCGCCGACCGGACGTTCCGGATCCGGCGTGCCCACCCCGAGCAGCACCCCGTTGACGGTCTGACCGTAGTAGATCTGATCGCCGTCGTGGTACTGCTTGCGTGTTTCCTCGATCGTCTTGCCTTTCTGTCTCGCATCCTTCGGGCGCTCGAAGCTGTTGATGTAGGCAGCGACGTCCCAGGCGTCCTGATCGGTCAGTCGGCCGGGCTGCGACAACGGCATGTTGTGCTTGATGAAAGCGGCCGCGGTGTCGATGCGCGCCATGCCGGCGCCCCAATTATAGGAACTGGCGCCCCAGAGCGGCGGGAAGACATAGCGCCCGTTGATGTCCTTCTGGCCCTGTCCGTCACCGCCATGGCACACGGCGCAATTGGCCGCGAACACCTGCGCGCCGCGTTCGGGGGAGTAGCCGAGCTCCGTCTTGGCAACCTTGCCGAAGCCGACACCCTCCAGCTCCTTGTTCGTCGGCGCGTTGGTCGCCAGCCAGAAGAAATAGCTTTCGAGATCGCGATAGATGTCGTCGCCATGCGGCGGCGGGCCGCCGTTGACCGAGTGCTGGGCATTCATCGAGAAAGTGAAGCAGCCCTGGACACGGTCTTCCATGGTGTTGATCTGCTTGTTCTTCGACCGGTATTTCGGGTACTGGACCCAGGCAGCCCACATAGGCGCCGAGAAGGGCTGGCGGCCGGCGCCGAGATGGCAGTTCGAACAGGACAGGCCATTGCCGACATACTGCGAGGCGTTGGTCGAGGTGTTCATGAAGATCGCCTGCCCGCGCCGGACAGCAGCACCGAATTGGTCGTTCGGAATCTGGTCGTCGGTCGGTGGCTGGAAGAAGCCGGCGGTCGCATGGCCAGCGGTGTCCTGCGCAGTCTGTCGACCCGGAATGAAACCACTCTCATAGGCGAGTGCGCCGAGCGCGGCGACGATCAGGCCCGCTCCGGCCGCATGGATCCACATTCGCGCGATGCGTCCCTTCTGGGGATCGGCGGGTTTTGCGCTTACGCTTTGCACAGGCTCCGTCATGGCCGTTCTCCGATCTTTGCAATCTTGGCGTCTTCTCCTGCCGGCACGGGGGGAAGCGAGGCGAGATAGTCTGCGACCGCCCTGCGATCGGCGTCGGAGAGCGCGCGGGAAATTCGTCCCATCAGGTCGAGCGAGGAATTGTTGCGCTGTCCACCGACCCAAGCGGCGAGTTGGCTTGCCGTGTAGGAGGCGTGCTGGGCGGCGAGTGCGGGAAACTCCGGCGAGACGCCGAAGCCCGAGGGTCCGTGGCAGGAGAAGCAGGCAGGCACGTTGCGGCTCCAGTCGCCGTGCAACGCCAGCGCCTCGCCGCGCGCGAGATTGCCGCCGAGTTCCGGTTTGGCGTTAGAAGGTACGCGCAGGCCGGCATAGTATTCGCCGAGCTGGCGCTTCTCCTCGTCGGTCAGCGACGCCACCACGATCTTCATGGATTCGTTCTGGCGACGCCCGCTATGGAAATCGTCGATCTGCTTGACGATGTAATCGGCGGGAAGGCCCGCCAGACGCGGGACGTTTTCCTTGCCCTGGCCTAGATCGCCGTGACAGCTCGCGCAGGCCCATTGCTCGCCGCGCCCGGTAAAGATCATCGCGGAGACGTCCGGGCTGAGGGAGACGGCAGTCTGCTCCACGAAGGGGGGCTGACTGCCGAGTTCGAGTGCGGTTGAGGACGCGATCTCCGTCCCGCCTTTGAAGCTGCCCTCGTCCGCGAGCTCGCCGCGCAGCTTCGCGACGGCTGCCGCTTCGATCGTTTCGGACGACTTGCCGAAGCGGTGCGCCACATAGGTCGCGAGTTCGCCGAGCTCGACATCGGTCAACACGCTGGCGAAGCTCGGCATGTGGCCGTTGAAATTGTGATCGCCGACGCGGATCGGCCCATCGATGCCGCGCAACAGGATCGTCGAGACGAGCTCGGGGCCTTGCGCGACGAAGGCGGAGCCGGCGAGCGGGGGAATAGCGCCGCGCACGCCCATGCCGTCAGGCTGGTGGCATGTCGAGCAGCGGGCGACGAAGAGCGCGGAGCCTGGCTCCGTACCGGCGCCCGTCGCCACACGGCTTTCCGCGATGCGCTCATCGCGCGCTGCCGCGACATCCTCGCGCGTGTCGAACAGCGTCGCCGCGCCCCAGATGCCGAGGCCGACGGCGATAGCGATCAGCGGCCATGGCATCTTGCCATGAAGCTCGTAGGGCTCGAAGTTCTCGTCGGGCCGTCCGGCAGAGTCCTTGCGGGGAGATTTGTCTGCCGTCATCGCGCGCCCTCCGGACGGTTGTAGCCGTCGTCGCGCAGCGCGTTGGCGGGCGCGGGATAGGTCCGGTCGAGCGATTGCAGGTAGGCCGTCAGGTCGAGCGCTTCCTGCCTGGCGATCACGACGCCGGATTTCGGCGCGTATTCCGATGGAAGGGCGACGACGACATCGCCGGGCGCAGCCGCCCCCTTTTCTTCGAACAGGAAGGGATAGGCCGGCATGATGCTCCAGTCGAAGATGGCGCGCGGCTGGTAGAGATGGGTCAGATGCCAGTCACGCGAGGGAAGGCGCGCGCCGACATTGAGGAGGTCCGGTCCGGTGCGCATCGTGCCGAGCTGGTGCGGACGGTCGTAGGTGTAGTCGGCGGCAATCGCCGGCCGGCCCCAGCCACGCACGCCGTCAGGCGCCTGGTCGGGCGAGCGCGGCTGCTGGCTGTGACAGTAGACACAGCCGAGCGAGACATAGACCTCGCGCCCGCGCAATTGTTGCTCGGTATAAGGCTTGAGCTCCGGCGGGATGTCGTGCCGGCTGATCTGGATGCCGGGCGCGATGACGAGCATGAGGGTCGCGAAAGCGAGAATGCCGAGGGCCAGAATGGAAAGAGGGAGATAGCGGTTCATTCTGCGGGCACCACCTTTGCGGCGGCCATTGCCCGGCGCGGAAGAAGGATAGCGGCGACGTTGATTGCGAAGACGATGTGGCCGAGCGTCATCAGGCCGCCGCCGACGCTGCGAGCTTCGAGATAGGGAATCGTGACCGTCACGCTGTCGGAGAACGGGCGGGTCGCGTCGAGCATGGCTAGGCCCTGAAGCACGCCTCCGATCGAAAGCCCGAAGAAGTAGATCGCGAAGCCGACGACGATCAGCCAGAAATGCGCGTTGATAAGCGCCGGCCAGGGAAAGGCCCGTCCGGTCATGCGCGGCAGCATGTGATAGGCGGCGCCGAACATGACGAGTGTCACGAAGGCATAGGCACCGAGATGGGCGTGGCCGACCGTATAGTGGGTGAAATGGGTGACGGTGTTGATCGAGCGCAGCGCCTCGGTCGAGCCCTGGAACGAGGCGAGCGTGTACATGACCGCGCCGAAGGAGATGAAGCGCAGCGGCAGCGATTCCTTCAGCGCCCAGAGATTGCGCGCGACGGTGACGTGCTGATTGATGGCGACCGCGATTACCGGGATGAACATCATCACCGAATGGACGATCGACAGGGTCACAACCCAGGTGGGCACCGGCCCGCCGATCAGATGATGGATGCCCACCTGGCTGTAAAAGAGCGCGAGGCCCCAGAACCCAAGCAATGAGACGGAATAGGAGTAGATCGGCTTGCCGATGATCTTCGGGATGAAATAATAGGCCGTGCCGACCCCGAGCGGCGTCAGCCAGAGCCCCAGCACATTATGGGCGAACCACCAGTTGACGGTCGCCTCTTCGACGCCGGAATGGATGTAGGGGATGTTGGCGATGACGAAGAGACAGGGGAACCACAGGATGCCGGCGAGGAAATACCAGCCGGACACATAGATGTGGTGCACCTGCCGGGCGATCGTCGTTTTGACCAGAGGGATGACAAAAAACACACCGGCGAGCGCCAGCAGCATGTCGAGCTGCCAGGGGATTTCCAGCCATTCCTCGCCATCGGTCCAGCCGTTGGCGATGGCAATGGCTCCAAGACAGACGGCGATGTTCCAGAGGATCGCGCCGATGATCGGCAGCCGCGGGGCACGCAACGGCGTGTGGAAGATGCGCGGCAGGATCCAGATCATCGAGGCCACGCCCATCTGCGAGAGCCAGCCGTATATGACGAGGTTGAGGTGCAGAGTGCGGACGCGGCCGAAGGTGAGCGGCGCATAGGCCGAAAGCCAGTCGTGCCAGTGCAGCTTCAGCGAGGCGATCAAGCCGAAGGTCGAGCCGACGATCAGCCAGACGGTCGCCGCGACCAGAAGCACGGTGACGGGCTTCTTGGAAATTCGATCGATCCCGGAGGTAGCCGCGTCGAAGTAATGGCGTCTGGCAGGCGAGTGTTCGGCATCGGGACTGTCGAGGTGGCCTTCATCGCCGGCCGCGAAAATGACTTTGGCGTCGTCCTGATCGAGCTTGAGCTGCCGGTTGCTGATCGCCCAGATCAGGAAGGCGAGCGCGAGCAACGATACGGCGAAGCTCAACGCCAGCAATAGTCCCATCGTCACCATGCGCTATCCCTCCCGCTCGCGTCCTGGCTCTTGCGGCAGGCACACGGAGTTCAGCGCTCGGAAACCAACCTTAAGGCAAGCTTAAGAGAAGCGATCCAGCCACAAAAAAGTCACGTTTAGTACCGGGCGTCCTTGGGCTTCTTGACGCCCTTCCAGTCGTTCACCTTGCCGGCGAAATCGGGCCGCGGCATGTGGGTGAAGAATTCCGCGACGTCGACGGCATCCTGATCCGACAGCACCCCGCCGGCTCCGAGCGGCGCCTCCAGATGCATGGCCGGCGGCATGGCGTATTTGACGAACTGCGCCGCCTTGTAGGTCCGGGCAAGGCCTGCGCCAATGTTTAACGATTCATCACCCCAGAGCGGCGGGAAGATGTAATCTCCGGCCTGATCCTTCATGCCCTGGCCGTGGGCCCCATGGCAGGAGGCGCACTGGGCGGCGTAGATCGTCCTCCCCCTCTCGGGATCGGGCACCAGGCTCTCGTCGATCGGCCCGGCGTTGCGCACGGCTGTCTTGTCGCCTTTCGCCACCCCCTGGCGCAGCCAGTCCATATAGGCGAGCATCGCATGCATCTCGGTGCTGTCTGTGCCGAGCGGCTTGCCGTTCATCGAGCGCTGGAAGCAGCCGTTGATGCGCATGGTCAGATCGACCTCGCGGTTGGCGCGCGGATTGAAGGACGGATAGCTGTTGGTCGTGTTGATGTAGGGATTGGCGTCGGACAGCTTTCCCTGAGCCATGTGGCACGAATTGCAGTTGAGACCATTGCCGACATTCGCAGGCAGCAGGCGCGCGGTCTCGTTGAGGAGCCGCTGTCCAAGCCGAATGGCATCGGCGTTCGGTTCCGCCGCAATGGTATTGTCCGCCGGAATTCGATAGTCGCCGATCCTCTTGCCGTTGGCATCCAGCACTGCGATCGCGTCCACGGCCGGCGCGTCAAGTGTCGGCTCGTGCAGGAACGCGAATGCTCCTGCTGTCGCAGCGACCGCCACGATGGCAGCTCCGGTCAGTGTAAGGGAGCGCTTGTTCATTTTTGTTCTCCCGGCACGTAGTGTTTCGGTTTGCGCTCAATCTCGTGGCGCATACGCGAGATGTCGGCTTCACTGATCTCGCTGCCGTGATTGCCCCAGCCGTTGCGGATAAAGTTCAGGACGTCGGCGACCTCGCGGTTGGTGAGGCTGGCGAAGCCCGGCATGGTGAAGGCCATTGTGTCGTGCGGGGTCTTCGGCATCCGCCCTCCGGCGAGCGTCACCTGAATGAGCGAGCTCGGATCGTCGGCGAACACCATCGAATTTCCGGCGAGCGCCGGATAGATGCGTGGCGCCCCCTTGCCGTCCATACGGTGACAGATCGCGCAGTGCTCGACATAGGAGGTGGCGCCCGGTGCGCTGTAGTCGCCGGCCTTGAGCGCCGCGGTGGTGATATCCTCTTTCGGCTGCCATGTCGGACTGCGGCCGTCGCGAGCTTTCAGGGATTTCAGATAGGTCGCGATCGCCGTGAGGTCTTCGTTCGACAGATGCTGGGTCGAATGCTCGACGACATCCGACATTGAGCCGAAGGCGGCGGTCTTGTCGTTGCGTCCGGTCTTCAGGAAGTCGACGATTTCGGCGGTCGTCCATGTCGAGAGGCCGGTGTCCTCGCCGCGCAGGTTCTTCGCGTACCAACCCTCAAGAACCGAGCCCGACAGGAAGCGGCTGTTGGCGCCGTCGGCAAGCGCCGTCTCCTGAAACGCGATGCCGCGCGGCGTATGACAGGCGCCGCAATGGGCGAGCCCCTCGACCAGATAGGCCCCACGCTCAAGCTGCGCATCCGTGACCGTGGTGGTGAAGTGGCGGGGCTGGGCGAAAGCGAGCTGCCAGTAAGCGAGCGGCCAGCGCATGCTGAGCGGCCACGGCATGGTCGTTGGCTGGTTGTCCTGCCGAACGGCCGGGACGCTCGACATGAAGTAGGCGTAGAGTGCCTTGATGTCGTCGTCGCGGACGACGGCATAGGAGACATAGGGCATGGCCGGGTAGAGATGCGTGCCGTCCGGTCGGACACCCTTGCGCACGGCCCGCTCGAAATCTCCATAGCTGTAGCCGCCGATCCCCGTGTCCTTTTCCGGGGTGATATTCGTGGAATAGATCGTGCCCATCGGTGTCTGCATGCCGAGCCCTCCAGCGAAGGGCTTGCCGCCGGGGGCGGTGTGGCAGGCGATGCAATCGCCGGCATGGGCGAGATATTCGCCCTGCCGGATCAGGGTCGCATCCGTACTATCGACGGACGCTTCGGTCTTCGGCTTGAACCAATACGGCGTCGAGATGGCGATGGCGTAGGACAGACCAAGCCCGCATACGCCGGCAAATGCGAGTTTGAGCAACAGTTTCACGACACGTTCCATGACTTTCTTTAATTATGTAAATATCCTAACTTTCCTCCATCCCGCTTTGATTTCAATCAATGAGAACGGGGACGCTTCAGCACCTAAGCGAAGGGGCGCAGGCGTCGAATGAGATCGCGCGCGGTCACGGACCCGACCGACCGGGTGCCGCTGTATTCGCGCCCACTCTCGGTCTGGACCACGAAGAGCGTCGGCGGCCCGTCGGCGCGCAGGTATCTGAGGAGCTCGCGGCTCGTCTGATCCATCCGGGTGACGTCGACCTTGATCAGCGCGATCCGTTGCATCGCGTGCTGGACACCGGGATCGGGCAGGATTTTCTGATCGATCGTCTTGCAGACGGCGCACCATTCCGCTCCGATGTCGACAAGTGCCGCCTGGTAGTGCGGCGACAGCCGCGCCAGGGTCTCGTGATACTCGCGCAGGTTCGTGACGAGCGAAGGTGCGGCGGTCGCGTCGGCAGACAGAGCGCAGGCTGCCGCCATCGAGAGCGCGCCGACGAGGATCTGCCGCCGCGTTGCAGCGCCCTCAAGCTGTCGTGAGACCTTCTGGCGGCTCGCTGGTTTAGAAGCGCGGTCGCGGACCGCAAAGTATGTCCATTTCGTATGAGGCATGCAGGGTTCTCCGTTGTCGATGGCAACGGGAAGCGCCGGCCTTAAGGCAGGCTTAAGGTGGGGCTGGAGTTTCGGCCTTCTGAACTGAACGAATTCAGAAGGTTGAGAGACAATTGACGAACACCATGTTTATCGGCCCGATGGGCCGACGCGCGTTCATGCTCGGTGCCAGCGCCTTTATTTTGGCCGGCTGCGTTTCGACCGGCCAAACCGTTCCGACGATGACGCCTGTCGCTGAGATCGAGCCGGAACCTGTGGTCCCGCTCATGTACGCGGCGCTGCCGAACGAGCAATTTCCGATCCCCGAAGTCGATGTCTCCAAGGTCGACCAGAAATGGTGGCGAACCGAAGTCGACTATCCGACCGGCGAAAAGGTAGGGACGGTCGTCGTCGATACACCAAACCGTTATCTGTATCATGTCAGATCGAACGGTCGGGCGACCCGGTATGGCGTGGGCGTCGGACGTGATGGGTTCGCCTGGGCCGGTCAGGGGCACATCGCATACAAGCGCGAATGGCCTCGTTGGCGTCCGCCCAACGAAATGGTCGCGCGCCAGCCTGAACTCGAGCCGTATAGCATCGACAATGGCGGCATGCCTCCCGGCTTGAACAACCCGCTCGGCTCCCGGGCGCTTTATATTCATGAAGGAAACCGCGATACGATCTATCGCATCCATGGCACTCCTGAATTCTCAACCATCGGGAAGTCGGTGTCCTCTGGTTGCATCCGCATGCTCAATCAGGATGTCATTCATCTCGCCGACAACGTCCGCGACGGCAGCGCTATTGTGGTCATCCCCGATCCCTCGATGTCGCATTTGCTGGTTGGATAGCTGGGGTCAGATGCCGAACGAAGTCGTCAGCTATGAAGTCGAGATGCGTGGCTATGTGCTACACGCGAGCTACTTCGGGCCTCGGGATCGATCGGCGTTGCTGCTGCACGGCGGCGGTAACACGGCCTCCGCAGACATATTCCCGCTTCGCGTCGATCTCGCCGAGCGCGGTATTGGTACGCTGGCATTGGATCATCGGGGCCATGGACTGACCGGCGGCGATGTACAGAAGAGTTCGCTGGCGCTGAGGGTCGACGAAGCGCGAGCAGCGATCGAGGCGGTCCGGCCGCGCAATCTGCTCGGTGCGGTTTCCATGAGCATGGGAGGCTATGTCGCTGTCAGGTTGTCGCAAACCGTCTCGCTGAACGCCCTGGTCATGATCGCGCCGGCGATGTACGTCGGCCAGGCGTTTACGGTGCCCTTTGGCCCGGCGTTTTCGGCCATCATCCGGCGCTACGAGAGCTGGCGCGACAGCGATGCCTTTGACATCCTGAGACGTTTCGGTGGGCGGGTGCTGATCGTTGCGGGCGAAGAGGATCGAACGATCCCGGCCGGCGTGATCGAGGCTTGCGCGGACGCAATGCCTTCCGATTGCTCCGCCGTGATCTCGCTACCCGGCGTCGATCACTTCGTGATGAGCCGCCTGCGCGCGGGCCCGGCCGATCGTCTGGCCGGAATCCTGGATCGGATGGCTGCGGCCCTTCTGGGAGATGATCAGGGGTGTGCCTCCGCAATATCCGCTCCGGGCCGTGCGGAAGCCTGAGCGGCGACGCGAAGCTCGGCATGCTCCGCCCCGATCGCCGGCAACGGAAGGGCATCGTGCCTTGCCTTTTCCGCGACGAGATCGATCAGCGCAGACATGCCGGAATGCCCCACGCCTTCCTCGATCGCGCTGTCATGCGCGCGAAGATGGCGGATTTCCCAATGCCCGAACGATCGGATCAGCAGGTCCTGCGTATAGAGATGATCGGCGTGCGGCGGGCCGCCGGTGCCATAGCCGAGCTGTTCGACGCGATAGCCCTGCATGATCAGGAGCCCGCCCGGCCTCAGGCAGGTGTGGAAGCCTTCGAACATGATCCGGCGCAGCTCGGGCGGAGCGAACTGCACGAAGATCGCGACGACGAGATCGTAGGCCTCGGGCTCCCACTCCCATTCGGCGAGATCGGCAAGCACGGTCTCCAGGGTGACGCCGCGCCGGCGGGCGAGCTCGCGCGCCTTGGCAAGGCCGACCGTCGAGGCGTCGATCGACACGACGTCGAGGCCGCGCTCGGCGAGCCAGACGCCGTTACGGCCCTCTCCATCGGCCACTGCGAGCGCCTTCATGCCTGGCTCAAGCCGGAAGGCTTGCGAGGCAAGAAAGGCGTTCGGCTCAGTCCCGAACAGATAGTCTTCACCTTCAAATCTACGATCCCAATCGTTCTCCATGGCAGTCGTCCCAGTGGCTTGAAAGGCTTCCGGCTCGAGGAGACAGAAGCCTGTTTTTGTTAGGCAGGCATATTGTCGGTATGGCTAGATCACGACAACCTTCGAACCCGTCGGAACCCGGCGATAGAGGTCGATGACATCCTGGTTCATCATGCGGATGCAGCCGGAGGAAACGGCATGGCCGATCGTTTCCGGCTGGTTGGTGCCGTGAATGCGGAACAGGGTGTCCTTGCCGTTCTTGAAGAGATAGAGCGCACGGGCGCCCAACGGATTGTTGGCTCCGCCCTCCATGCCTCCGGACCATTGGGCGTATTTTTCCGGCTCGCGCCTGATCATGTCCGGTGTGGGCGTCCACTTCGGCCATTCCTGCTTCCAGGCGATATTGGCGGTGCCCGTGAATTCCATTCCCTCGCGGCCGACGCCGACGCCATAACGCATCGCCTTTCCGCCCTCCTGAACGAGATAGACGAAGCGGTTTTTCGTATCGACCACGATGGTGCCCGGCCGCTCGCTTGTGCGGTAGTCCACCTGCTGCCGGAGGTTCTTCGGATTGACGCGAGATGTGTCGATCGCCGCGACCGGAAACCTTTCATTGGTCTGGGCGGCGTAGCTGGCGACTGTCGCGGGCCGATTGCGGTCAAGCGGCTGCGTGACGGCGGTTGTCGGCATCGTCGCCGTGGTGCAGCCGGCGGCGACCAGGCTGAACAGGAAGGCGGAAAACAATCCGCTCTTTTTTGATAGACTCATTTCGATTCACGCATCGTTGTCCGCGCTCCGGTCAGGGAATGCGGATGGTTCAGGTTCGGGGTTAAGGGAACGGGCCGCCCGCCATCGGATCGGGCAGGCAGGCATCATGTCGAGCCTCCAAGCCTCTCGATGGCGGCATTGAGCGCCTCGCGCGAGATCTCGCCCATGTGCATGGAGGCGAGTGTCCCGTCGGCTCTGAGGAACAGGGTGATGGGAAGTCCCATGCTTCCGTAGTGGCGGGGGATCTGCATCGACTGGTCGAGCAGGACGCGATCGAGCTTGAGGTTTTCTTTTGCGAGATAGGCACGGATCGTTTCCGAGCCTTCGCCCTGATTGACGAAGAGGAAGGCGACGTCATCACGGCTTGCGGCGACTTCCGCCAGCAGCGGCATTTCCCTGCGGCATGGCGGGCACCAGCTCGCCCAGAGATTGACGACAGCGGGTTTGCCGATCACGTCGCTGACCGCGAGCGGAGGACCGTCCATTTGCTGAAGCGCGATTGTCGGGGCGGGCTGACCGAGCGTGGCCTGGGTGAGTTGGGTCACGCCGACCCACAGCACGAGGCTGAGGCCGAGGGCCCCTGCGGCAGCAAGCCCGGCCTTGAGCGAGCGGATGAAGAACACGCTGACGAGCAGCACGCCGACAAAGCCGGCAATCGGCTGGAAGCCGCCCTGCCAGAAGGCGAAGATCCGCATGGGCTCGGCCGCGAAGCTTTGCCAATGCAGCGCGACATGACCAAGGCGGGCAGCGACCAGGCCGCCGATCAGCGCCCAGGTCGACCATTGACCGATGATAGGGTCGACGCGGCGCGCGAGGATCGACGTCGCGATCGTGAAGGTGAAGATGCCGAGAACGGCCGCGAATTGCTCCGAGGCGAAGACGAAAGGCCCAATCGCGATGGCGTTCATCGCACCGTCCCGGTCTTGTCGGACCCAATCTGCTCAACAGAGGCTTGCAAGGTCGCTTTGGTCACATCTCCCACAAGCCGCGTTCCGGTCGCCTCTCGCCCTTCGGGATCGACGAAGATCATCGTCGGCGGACCGACCACCTGAAGGCCCTGCATGATCTGCCGCTGTTCCGGCGTGTTGCCGCTGACATCGAGCTTGATGAGATTGAAGCGGGCGAGCGTGGACTGGACGGCGGGATCGGACAGGACGCTGCGGTCTATGACGGCGCAGGTTACGCACCAGTCCGCGGTGACGTAGAGCAGGCTCGGTTTACCGTTCCGTCCCGCGATTTCCGTCTGAAGCTCGGCGGGCGTGCCCGCGCTGCGGAAGGCAAGCGCTTCCGAAGAACCGGGAGCGCCTCCGGTTCCGGCCGCAAGGTTGGCGAGAGGCCGGAAGGGATCTCCGGCACCGCTGGCAGCCCCGACGGCCAGCACGATGCCATAGAGTGCAGCCGCGATGCCGGCGGCCTTTGCCGCCCGCCGCCGCCCCGAAGCATCCGGCCCGATCGTATCGAAGGCGCCCAGCCAGACCGCAAGACCGATCGCGAATAGGGCCCAGAGCGCAAGGCCCGCTTCTGCCGGGATGATGCGCGAGACCATCCAGATGGCGGTCGCCACGAAGACGAACCCGAACGCCTGCCGGACGACGGTCATCCACGCTCCCGCTTTGGGCAGCGCCTTCGGGCCGAGTGTGCCGAAAGCGATCAGCGGAATGCCCTTGCCCAGGCCAAGCGCGAAGAGGGATGCTGCCCCGAGCGCGACGTCGCCGGTCTGGGCGATGTAGATCAGAGCACCGGCGAGCGGCGCGGTCACGCAAGGCCCGACGATCAGTGCCGAGGTGAAGCCGAGCAGCCCGGCCGAGGCCAAAGAGCCGCGATTGCCCTGACCGAGCCGGCCGATGGCATTGACCCAGGCCGATGGCAGTTGCAGTTCGAACAGCCCGAACATCGACAAGGCCAGCACGACGAAGAGCACGGAGACCGCGCCGATGGCGAGCGGCGACTGAAGCGCCATCTGCAAATTCTGTCCGGACCAGGCTGCCGCCACGCCGAGCAGGCCCAACGCGCTTGCCATCGCCAGCACGTAGGCAAGCGACAGGGTGAAGCCCCTCAGCGCGGTGACGGACTCGCCCTGGCGCGCGATCGCTCCGGCAAGGATCGGGTACATCGGGAAGACGCATGGGGTGAAGGCGAGCAGCACGCCGAACAGCATGAAGCTTGCCAGAACCATTGCGACGCCGCCGTCCTTCAGCAGCGAACCGATCATGCCGCCATTGTCGGCCGCGATGGAAATGCCGGTCTCGTTTCCGGTCGCCGGCCCGCTCGCAGGAGTCGTGACGGCCGGGGTCGTCCACTCGTTCGCCTGCGTCGCCGGGGCGCGCTCCTCCGGATCGGTTACGGCAAGCGTCGTCGCATCGACATGGCGCACGATCGGCGGATAGCAGATGCCGTGGTCCTGGCATCCCTGATAGCGGACTTCGAGCGGAGCGGATGCCGAGGCATCAAGGGGAAGCACTGCGGCGACGTGATCGTGAAAGACGGTCGAGGGGCCGAAGGTCGGGTCGTCCTTGCTCTGGCCGTTCCCCTGGAGCTCGGGAACCGGAAGATCCGAGCCGCTGCGAGCGAAGCTGAATTTGTCCTGGTACAGGTAGTATCCCGGCGCGATCGTCCACCGAATCTGGACGCTACCGTCGTTTTGTCGTGTCGCCGAGAGTTTGAACGCCTGATCGACGGGAAGCGGCATTCCACCCGAAGACGTCACCTGCGCCGATGCCGGTGTGATCGACAGCGCTGCAAACGCCATGATCATGGCCGCGAGAATGACGGACCAGACAGTTCTTGAAGGCAATGCACGCTCCCGCTTGACGTTACGACGGCGGGAGAGGTCGGATCGGCAGCTTAAGGCAGACTTAAGGGCATCTTTATTCGTTGGATGTAGGAAAACCCCGCCGAAACGCCTAGAGCGGCCCGAACAAAGCTTCCAGAGCGGCTCCTCGGGGTGCACCGCTTTGAAGGATCAGTTCGCCATCGCTGCCTTGCGCGACGAGGCCGGGCGTACCGCTAAAGCCAAGCCGCCTCATCAGCTCAACATTGCCGGTGAGCTTGGTGTTGGTCTCCGGCGAGATCTTCGCCAGCGGGGCAATCCCGCCGGAGCCGTGGTTCATCTCGTTTTGCGTCAAGGCGGCTTGCGGATCGGCGGCTTCGATGATTGCGGCTGCCTTCGCAGCCGAGTCTGCCCGGATCACACCCACCATGACGTGGCGAAGCTGGACCTTGCCGGCCTCCACCCATGGCCGCGCCGAACGCCATAGCTCATTGCAAAATGGGCAATTGGCGTCGGTGAATGCGTAGACGACGCGCTCCGCATTCGGATTGCCGTCCTGAACCCAGGCCGCGGCTTCAAGCGCTCCCCAGGCCTCCCGCTGCATCGGCTCGCTCGTTGCCTGCTTCAACGCGGCGTCGGCAACAGAATCGCCCTTGGCATCGATCAGGGTGCCGATCAGCGCATAATTGGCGTCGGGCATGATGTAGACGGCCAGCGGCTGCGTGCCCGAGCTCGCGGCATAGGCCTGCAATCCGCCCGGCACCTCCAGGGGGCCGTGGATAGTCAGGCCCTGGCTCTTCAGCGACGCAAGGATCGCCTCGGAGTTGCTTGCCGTCTGTAACGAGGCCGTTTCAGTATTGTCGTTGCAGCCGGCGAGCATCGTTGCGAGCGCGATGGCGGGTAGAAGCTTTTTCATTCGTGAGGCACCAGTCGATGTTATGGACAGATCTGAATGTCTGCTGCCTTTTGCCTGCGAGCTTAAGGCAGCATTAAGCTCCGCCGCGGCGTTTGCCGTCACGAGCCGTCCACCAGAGAATAGATGTCTTTCCTGAACTGCGCCGGCCCCGCCGGAACGCCCCAGGCAGTGATGTAGACGAAGTGGACCGGAACGGGATTGGTGATCGCGACGTCCCGGCGCTGACCATTGGTCAGGAATTCCGCGACGGCCTCGGTAGACCAACCCGGCGTATCCTTGAGCAGCCAGGTCACGAATTCCGGAATGCGCTGAACCCTGACGCAGCCGGATGAGTGAAAGCGGCTGGCATCGCCGAACAGGCCCGGGTCGGGCGTGTCGTGAAGATAGACCGAATGTTGATTGGCGAAGTTGATGCGGACACGTCCAAGGGCATTGCGGCTCCCCGGCTCCTGCCGGAATACGTAGTTGGTCGCCTCGTCGGTGCTCCAGTCAATGCTCGACGGCGACACTTCTTTCCAGTTGCCGGTGTAAATACGCATCCCCATACGCGTCAGGTAATCCGAGTCCCTGCGGATGATCGGGATGAGATCGCGGCGGATGATGCTTTTCGGCACATGCCAATAGGGATTGAAGTTAATCTCGTGGATCTTGCTCGAAAGCAGCGGCGTCGCGCGATTGGGCTGACCGACGACGGCCGACTGGCGAAGCACCACGGCGCCATCTTCGACCATCTCGATCTGCGCCGAGGGAACGTTGACCGTCACCTGGCGACGATCGTCGACCAGAGCGGCCTGCAATCTGGGAATATTCGCAGTGAGGCTCCGCGCCCTGTCTGCCGCCGGACGGTTGAGCGCCTCGAACGTGGCAGCGCCCGCCACCCCGTCCACGGTGAGGCCATGCCGCGCCTGAAACCTGCGAATGGCGGCGTCGACGAAGCTGTCGACGACGGTGCCCGCGCCATATTGCGTCGCCAGGTCGCCCGTCACAGCGAGGCGTTGGCGCAGCCAGGAAACGTCGTTGCCCTGCGCGCCAAGGGAAAGCCGTTGCGTGAACGGATAGGCCGGCCATCCGCCTTCCGCCGCCCAACCGGCGTAGGTTTCGGAGGCAATCCGCGTCGCGTGCAATGTCGTCGCCGAGAGCAGCGGCGTTTCCACGTCCTGCAGGCCATCCATACGGGCGCTTGCCGTGTCGAAGGCCCCCTCCCAGTCGCGAGCGGACGCAGTGGAGAAGGTCGCGGATGCCAGCCCGCCGATCAGAAGAGAGCGTCGGTCCAGCATCAAGTCCGTTTCCCCCTCGCTTCGAGAACTGCCTGGGCAAGGCCGGTTGGATCGAGGACACCACCGTAGATCTTCGTACCGATGGCGAATGAGGGCGTACCGGCCAGGCCGAATGCCTTGGCCATGCGGTCGTTGCGCGACAAGGTTTCGGCTACCGCTTCAGGTGAGTGAGCTGGCGTGAGACTTTTGACGCTGGCGTCCTCAAGCACTTCGATGACATCGTTCTCGGTGAGCCGTCCTTCCGTACCCATCAGCGCCTCGTGGGCGCGGCCGTAGGCCTGTGGATCGAGGGCCAGAACACGCTCGGCTGCAAACCGCGACGCTTCGCCAAAGATCGGCCAGTCGCGCATCATGAGGCGCAGATTGCCGTCGTCGCTGACGAACTTCTTGAGCTCTGGATAGGTGCTTTTGCAAAATGGGCATTGGTAGTCGAAGAACTCGACAATCGTGATGTCGCCATCCGGATTGCCGAGCACCGGCGTCACCGGATCGGAAAACACCTCCTCACGGGACGGCTGCCGGGCAGCGACGTGCGTGACGGTCGCAGGGATCGCCAAGAGCGCAACGGTCGAAATCAGAAAACATCGTCGTGACTGCATTCATTCGGTCCTCCGTGGGCTTTCGGACCGAAACGCAGTTGCAAGCTTAAGCTAGCCTTAAGTGGATACGCCGACGGTTCTCTCACACCGCTTGTATCCTCTTTGGTCCCGTGGGCGCCAAGAATGCGCTGGCGCTACGGTAGAGAACCACGGGCCAAGAGAATGATGACCGGGGGCTCGAAAACACGGAGGACGTATATGCGCGGGTCAAATCCGGAAACGTGCATTTGTGAGTCGGGGATGCGCGGCACCCCCTCTTGAGGCGGTCGCTCGGATTCACCGATTATCGAGTGATCCAGCCCCATTTCGCAAAAATGGCGGCACCCTCCTTGGCCTGCAAAAACTCGACGAACTCCGCCGACAGAGGGTTGCGTTTGCCGAGCTCGGTCGCTGCAATGCCGGTGTCGCGATAGATGCGATAACCGGGCTCGACCTCGACGAGATCGGCCAGTTCGGGAGCCTCGCGTTGCCAGATGTTCCAGATGATCCATGCATCCAATGTCTGGTCCGACGTCCATGCTTTCTTCGCCTGAGCGCTGTTCTCGGCGACGGCGGCAATATTTGAGCGAAGCGCTCGGACATCGGCGATGCTTCCGAGGCGTCCGGCAATGTCTTCCCAGAGTCCGTTCTGTCCCGCCCCGTTGACGACAAGGATCCTGTGACCGGGCTTAAGCAGATCGGCAATGCCGCCAATCTTCTCCGGATTGCCTGGGCGCACGAGGATTGCAGACGGTCGCAGGTAAAGCGGGTAGACGTCCTCCGATTTCAGGCGGCCGTCGAACATGGACACGAAGTCGTGCATCATTGTTTCCGAGCCGCTGTAGATCAGATCGGCGTCGTTCAAAGCCGATTGACGCCACTGCGAGGTGGGCCCGGCGGTGACTACGACGTCCTTGTTCTTGAGTTTCGCGAAAGCGGCCGCCGCCTCTTTCATCGCGGGCGCCGGACCTCCAGGTCCATAGACCCTGAGATCCGCGGCACTGCCAGCGATCGGCACGCCGAAGGCGAACAAAGCAAAAAGAACTAGCCGAAATAGGGTCATGTCTTTCCTCCGCGGTTTTTTGAAGTTGTTGGTCTAGCTACGAAGCCGGATTCGCACGGTTAGGCGTGGGCGGTGATTGCTGGTGCCAGCGTCTCTCCGATCTGCTCGCGTATCGCACCGGCCTTTCCGCGCCCTCAGCATGGTGGGCGATGCGCCGCCGGCATCGGACGTGGTCAGCCCGCAGAGCGCTGCGGTTAACCAATGAAGGCCCCCGCGCTCCGGTAGAGAACATAGGCCGCGACCACGAAGATCAGCGCCGCGAAGACGCGGTTGAGCGTGTCTTTGCCAGCCGACAGGCGGTTGGCGAGCATCATGCCGAGAATCCCGCCGATGATCCCTCCGGCGATGAACTCGAACGCGACGGGCCAGTCGACGAGGCCGGACGCGGCATAGTTCAGCGCGGTGGCGAGCCCGAAGCTGCCCACGGCCAGCAGCGATGAGCCGACCGCCTTGATCGTTGGCATGCCCGTCGCGAGGATGAGGCCGGGCACGATCAGGAAGCCTCCTCCGATTCCGAAGAAGCCCGAGGCGGACCCGGCCGCGAAGGCGACAGCGGCGGTGATCAGGCATGTCCTCAGATCAGCCGGACGCTCGGCGGATGCGGCGGCCTTGCGAGGCCGCAGCATCATGACGCCGACAAGGATCATGAGCAGGCCGAACAGGAAGAGAAGGCGCTCGCCGTCAACCAGCTTGCCGAGCGTCGAGCCGGCGAGCGCGCCGAACGTGCCGACGCCGGCGAAGACGATCGCGCAGCGCCAACGGACGTTGCCGCTGCGAGCATGGCCGATGAGATTGGCGAAGGCGTTGACCGAAACGGCGAGCGCGCTCGTGCCGATGGCGATATGTGGCTGTGTCACGCCGACGACGTAGAGCAGCAGCGGCGTCGCCAGGATCGAGCCGCCGCCACCGACGAGACCGAGGGAAAAGCCGACGAGTCCGCCCGAAGCGAGCGCGGGGCCGATATTGGCAAGCATGGCTCACCCCTTTCCGGCCAGGAACCGATCATGCGTGACCATTCCAATGACCATCGCGACGGCGAAGATCACCGCGGGGAGCAGGCCGAGTGACAGGGATGCGATCGCAGGACCGGGGCAGAAGCCGGCCAGGCCCCAGCCCACGCCGAAGATCGCCGATCCGAGGATGAGCGGGCGGTCGATGCGGGTTTTGGCCGGCAGATGAAGTTGGGCGTCGAGCAGCGGCTTATTGACCGCGAAAGCGATCCTGTAGCCGATGAAGGCGACGATCACGCCGGCACCGAGAACAAAGATCAGGCTCGGATCCCACGCGCCGGTGATGTCGAGGAAGGCCTTGACCTTGGCCGGGTTGAGCAGGCCCGAAATTGCGAGACCGAGCCCGAACAGAAGGCCGGCTGCGAGCGCCGTCAGCATGCGAAGCAGCGGCGTCATAGCCAGCCTCCGAGGCGCATCACCAGCACCGTGACGATCGCCGTCGCGAGGAAGGTCAGCACCGCGGCGAACGACCGGGGCGACAGACGTGCCAGTCCCGAGATACCGTGCCCGGAGGTGCAGCCGGACCCCATGCGGGTGCCGAAGCCGACGAGCAGGCCGGCGACGATCAGGAGGGGCCAGGACGCCGTTACGATGACCTGCGGCGCATTGCCGAAGATGGTGAAATAGGTCAGCGGACCGAGAAGGAGGCCGGCGACGAACGCAATGTCGTGGCCGAAGCGCTCGCCGCGCTGGCCGAGCAATCCGCCGACGATACCGCTGATGCCGGCAATGCGGCCGTTGACCAGCATGAGGAGGCTGGCGGACAATCCGATCAGCGCGCCGCCTGCCAGAGGAGCAAGATAGGCGTCCATCACCAGACCACCCCCTCGAGCGCGTCGAGCGGAATTTTTAGATAGCGCCGGCCGTTGCACTCCGGTTCGGGAAGCCGGCCGCCGGCCATGTTCACCTGAAGCGCATGCAGGATGAGCTTGGGCATCGGCAGCGTGGCGTCGCGTGCCTCGCGCAGGGCGATGAAGCTCGCCTCGGTCTGATCGACGATATGCGGGTTGAAGCTCTTCTGCTCGGCGACGGTGCTTTCCCACCGCGGTTGGCGGCCATCAGGCTGGTAGTCGTGCCCGGTGAACACGCGCGTCTCGTCCGGCAGCGCGAGAATGTCCTGAATGGACTTCCAGAGAACCTTGGCGCTACCGCCCGGGAAATCGGCGCGCGCCGTGCCGGAGTCCGGCATGAACAGCGTGTCGTGGACGAAGGCGGCGTCGCCTATGAGATAGGTGATTGAGGCAAGGGTGTGCCCCGGCGAGAACATCACCCGCGCATCTATCGTGCCGACCTTGAAGGTATCTCCGTCGGCGAAGAGCTGGTCCCACTGGCGGCCGTCAGCCGGGAAGTCCGGCCAATTGTAGATCCCTTTCCATAGAGCCTGCACATCCACGACATGGGCTCCGATCGCGGTCGGAGCTCCGGTCTTCTCCTTGAGATAGCGGGCGGCGGAAAAATGGTCGGCGTGAGGATGGGTATCGAGGATCCATTCGACCGTCAGGCCCTCGTCGGCGATGTAGGCGAGGATTTCGTCGGCATGCTCGGTCCTGGTCGATCCGGATTTCTCGTCGTAGTCGAGAACCGGGTCTACGATGGCGCATTTCGCCGTGGCTGGATCGCTGACGACGTACTGGATGCTCCAGGTGCGCGGATCGAAGAAGCCTTTAACTTTTGGCTTGACGGGAGCGGGAGGGCGATTTGCGGCAAGCCATGTCCGCGCGGCATCGGGCGCAATCCCGACGTCGTTCGCGACGGCGATCAGCTTGTCGTTGCCGAAGCCTTCCACATCGGCATTGCCGGCCAGGATCCACATGTAGAAAGAGCGCGCCCCTGAGCGGCAATGCGCGATCACTGGTCCGTCCGACGCGACGATCGCCTCCGCGAACCGCCGAACGTCCTCCGGCCGCATGTTGCTGCTCGTTACCGGGATGAAGACATAGTCGAGACCCGCCGCTCTGGCCGCCTCTTCTTCCGCCGCCGATCCCGGCTGTGAACCTTCTTCGCCATCCGGCCGATTATTGATGACCGTCTTGTAGCCGCGCCGGGCGAGTTCCGCGAAGTCCTTGGGCTGCAATTGCCCCAGGACAGAAAATTTCTCTGTGACGGGAATGGGTTTCATGGAGCCGCTCCTTGACGCTTGTCAATATGAATTACATACTTACATAAAACCAGATATGTAAATCTGCAAGTGGGAGGATCGCCATGGACACCACATCGAAGCAACAAACTGCCGGAGCCGCTGCGCTTAAGCATCGGATCGTCATCGTCGGTGGCGGGGCAGCGGGCATCACGGTTGCGGCCGAGCTGAAGCGACGGGACGCGAGGCTGGATGTCGCAATCGTGGAACCCTCGGAGGCCCATTCGTACCAGCCGGGTTGGACGCTGGTCGGTGCGGGCGTGTTCACGCGCAGGCAAACCGAGCGGGAGGAACGCTCGCTGATTCCCAAAGGTGTGACGTGGATCAAAGCAGCCGTCAGCGCCTTCGACCCGGAGAATAACGTCGTCAGCCTGAGCGACGGCCGAACGCTCGGTTACGACTATCTCGTCGCATGCCCTGGACTGAAGATCGCTTGGGACGCCATCCAGGGGTTGAGGGATACGCTCGGCAGGAACGGCGTGTGCAGCAACTACCGGGCCGACACGGCGGAATATACCTGGCGCCTCATTCAGGAATTCCAGGGCGGGACCGCGCTGTTCACCCAGCCGGCAATGCCGATCAAATGTGCCGGCGCCCCGCAGAAGATCATGTACATGATGGCCGATCATCTGCGTCGTCGCGGCAAGCTCGATGCCTCGAAGCTGAAATTCTGCCTTGCCGGCGACGCGCTGTTCGGCGTGCCCTTCTTTGTGCCGCCCTTGCAGAAAGCGGTCGACGATTACGGTATCGACACCTGCTACCGGCACAACCTCATCGCCATCAACGGACCTGCGAAGGCGGCGTTGTTTTCCGTGACGGACAAGGATGGTGTGGCGCGCGACGTCGAGATGCGCTTCGACATGATCCATGTTGTCCCGCCGCAGACGGGGCTTGATGTCGTTCGAGACAGTCCGCTGGCGAACGTGGCGGGCTGGATCGAGGTCGATGCGGCGACGCTCCGGCATGTGCGATATCCGAACGTGTTCTCGCTCGGTGATGCCGCCTCCACCACCAACGCCAAGACGGCGGCGGCCGTCCGCCTCCAGTCTCCGGTCGTGGTCGCCAATCTGCTGGCGGCGATACAGGGCAAGGACATGGCCGAGGCCTATGATGGCTACGGCTCTTGCCCGCTGACGGTGGCCCTCGGCAAGATCGTGCTCGCCGAGTTCGCCTATGGCGGCAAGGTGACGCCAAGCTTTCCGCTCGATCCGCGCGTGCCCCGCAAGAGCATGTGGTACTTGAAGACCAAGTTTCTGCCGTGGCTCTATTGGTCCCACATGCTCAGAGGCGGCACAATCGACATCAGGCATCGCGAGCGGGGATGGTGAGCGCGGGACCCGGCTCACTGCTCCCCGGCTTGCTTCTTGCGCGCATCCGAGACGACCTGCTTGAAACCTTGATAGTCGAGCGTCGAGGTCTGGAACGGGCCGACGAGGTAAGCCGGCGTGCCCGAGAACCCGATGGCATCGGCCTGCGCCATGTTGCGCTTGATGAGGGCGTCGATTTCCGCGGACTTGGCCTTCATGTCGGCGTCGAGACGAGCCATGTCGATGCCTGCGGACTGGAGGCCCTGCCGCATCTTGTCTTTTGGAACGCCTACGCCGGGGATGCCCATCAGGGCATGGTGCGCGACGTCGTACTTACCCTGATATTTGGCGGCGAGCGCCATCATCGCGCCGTCGATCGAGGTCGGCCGGATGACAGGCCAATCCTTGTAGACGAGCCTGATTTTGCCGTCCTCCTTGACGACGCGATCAAGGTCGGGCGCGGATTTTTTGCAGAACGGGCAATTGTAGTCGAGGAAGGCCACGATGGTGACGTCGCCTTTCGGGTTGCCCGCAACGGGCGCAGCCGGGTCGTTGAGGATCATTTCCTTAGACACGTCGGCATTCTGCCCGAGAGCCGTGCGGTGCATGAGAGGCACCGCCAGGGCCGCGCCCCCCAATGTGATCATGGCGCCGCGACGCGTGAGAGTAGGCATACGGGATCTCCTTTTCGTGTGAGCCGGACAGGGTGGGACCCTGCCTGGACGCGAGACCCGCGCCCGTCACCTTAAGGCTGGCTTAAGGTCGGCGGCAGATTGCGGTTGTTCTGTTGAAGTCGAGCAGGTTACGATGAGAGTTTTGGTAGTCGAAGACGACGCAGTATTGATGAACGGGTTGCAAGTTGGCCTCGGCCTGGCCGGCTTCACTGTGGACGCCGTTTCCACCTGCGTGGATGCCTCGGCTGCGCTGCGCAGCTCGGCCTTCGATGCGGTGGTTCTCGATCTGATGCTTCCGGACGGGTCCGGTCTCGACGTTCTGAACGAGCTTCGAGGACGGGCGGTGGGAACGCCGGTGCTGCTGCTGACCGCGCGTGACAGCATCCCCGACCGCATTGCCGGTCTCGATGCCGGCGCAGACGACTATCTCGGCAAACCCTTCGACCTGAACGAGGTCGCCGCCCGTCTGAGGGCCTTGACGAGACGGGGCAACGGCGGCGCCTCGGCTTGCCGCATCTGGCGCGATCTGCGCCTCGACCCTGCGACGATGGCGGTCTCGAAATCGGGCGAGGGTGTGCGGCTCTCCCGCCGCGAGTTCTCCATTCTGCACGCGCTGATGGAGCGGCCGGGCCAGATCCTGTCGAAATCGCAGCTCGAGGACCGGCTCTATGGTTGGCAGGAGGACGTGGAGAGCAACACGATCGAGGTTCACATCCACAATCTGCGACAGAAGCTCGGCCCTGGCGTCATCGAAACCGTGCGCGGGGTGGGCTACAGGCTGGCGGAGGACAGCATATGAAATCGATCCGAAGCCGGCTCTTCATGATCCTGATGATCACGACGGGCGTCGTTTGGATGTCGGCGATCGCCTGGATCTATCTCAGCACGCGAGCCGAGGTGGAACGCGTCCTCGATGCTCGCCTGATCGAGGCGGCGCGTATGGTGAGTTCGCTGATCACCAGCCAGGAGATCGATCCGAAGCGCGCAGCCCAGATTCCGGCCGTCGAGCCGACGATGCATGCGTCTTATGATAGGCAGCTATCCTGCCAAATATGGGCGCTGGACGGCACCTTGGTGGGCCGCTCCGACGCGGCCCCGGCAACGCCGCTGTCTGATGCACAGGACGGCTTTTCCGAGACCCTTATCGGGGGCGAAACCTGGCGCGTCTATGCGGTGGTCAACACCGATCTCGGCATGCGAGTCCTCGTCGGAGACAATATGCGCGTTCGCGATCGGCTGGTGGCCGATGTGATCCGGGGTCTTGCACTGCCTGCATTGCTGATCTTGCCGATCCTGGCCGGGCTGATTTGGCTGAGCGTGAGGAAAGGTCTCGGTCCCCTCAACAACATGGCTCACGCGCTGGAGACGCGGTCCGCCTCCGATCTGAGCGCCCTGCCCGACGTCGATACGCCTTCCGAGATCAAGCCGGTCATCCGCTCGCTCAACGGTCTCTTCGGGCGGGTGCATGCGGCCCGAGAACGGGAGCGCGATTTTACAGCCTTCGCAGCGCATGAGCTGCGTACGCCGATCGCCGGACTGAAGACTCAGGCGCAGGTGGCGCTCGGGAGCGAGGATCCGGGCATTCGTGCGAACGCCCTGCGTCAGATCGTGGTCGGCGTGGACCGGACGTCTCGGCTGATGCGACAGCTCACCGACCTGACGAATGCCGAAAGGGGCGAGACCGACAGCGACAATCATCGTGTCAATTTGGGCAAATTGGCCAGCCGGCTCGCAGATGACATCCGCCAGCACTACCCGGGCGCTGCGCTCCTCGAGATCGACGAAAAACTGCATGACATAGACCTTGATATCGATCCGTCACTGTTCATGCTCGCGACGCGGAACCTCATGGAAAATGCCGTTCTGCATTCCCGCGTTGAAAGCCCTGTCCATTGTGGCATGAGGCTTGAAGGCGACGGCGTCGCACTGACGATCGACGACAGCGGACCGGGAATACCTGAAGACGAACTGCCCAAGGTTTGCGAGAGGTTCTATCGCGGTCGCAACAAGACCGCGATGGGAAGTGGGCTGGGCCTCGCGATTGCCGACCTCGCGGCGAAGCGGCTCGGCGGGAGCCTGTCTCTGAAAAACCGTCCAGAGGGAGGTTTCCGCGCTGAACTGCACCTCAACGCCGCTCCAAGTTCGACAACGCCCCGCGGCGAGTTCCGCCACAACGACGGGGAGCTATCGCCCCTCCCGGTTGTGGCGGATGCGAAGGGGGATAGGCTCGCTCATGAGAGATAGGCTCGCGAAGCGCCGCGAGGCAATCGATGTACGCCATCTCTGCTACTTCGTGGCAGCGGCCGAGCAGGGCAGCTTTAGAAAAGCCGGCGCGGCTTCAGGGGTGCAGGAGTCGGCGATCAGCCGATCTATACGAGACCTCGAAGATCAGGTTGGCGCCTCACTGTTCCATCGGCGTAGCAGCGGCGTCACCCTCACTTACGCTGGGCAGCGCTTTCTCCCTCAGGCGCGTCGCATTCTTCGGGATATCGGTCACAGCGTTGAGGACGTGGCGAGGATCGGGCGTGTAGAGAACGGGCGGCTTAAGATCGGAATATTCTCGTCCCTAGCGTCAGGCTTTCTGGCGAATCTGCTGCTCGCTTACGACAGCGCCCATGCGAAGGTCCATATAGAGTTCATCGAAGGAAATCCTGACGAACATATCGCGGCGGTGCGTCAATTCCAGATCGACGTCGCGTTCTTGACCGGCACACGGGTCTGGCCGGGGTGTGAAACAGACCAGCTTTGGTTCGAACGGGTGTTTGTCGTGCTTCCCGAAGGGCATGCGCTTTCTGAGAAACCGGTGGTGGGCTGGAGTGACCTCACCATGGAGCAATTTATCGTCAGTGATGTCGCGCCCGGCCCTGAGATTCACGACTACCTCGTAAAGCGACTCGCTGATCTGGGTCATCATCCGTACATACAGCCTCAGTCAGTCGGGAGAGATAATCTTCTCTCGCTCGTAGCTGTTGGACGTGGCCTGACGGTCGTCAGTGAAGCGATGGCGGCAGCACGGCTTCCGGGGATCACCTATCGACCCATTGTCGATGAAATTCTTCCTTTCAGCGCGATCTGGTCTGCCAGGAATGATAACCCGGCATTTCGCAGCTTGCTAAGCATGGCAAGGAAGATGTCGAAATCAGCAATAGCCTACATGATGCTGGTGCTCACTCTGCCCATTTGAACTGTTGTTCCAAATAGCGCTCGGTCATGGTTGCAGATCTCAATTATCCTCTTCTAGGGCAGACGCCGCGCCTTGGCGAACCCGCGATCGGTTGCGATGAACCGATCAAGCATTGGTACGATCAAGCGCACCGGATCAGCGACAGATTGGCCCGACTCACGCGCCAGGATTTCGGCATAGGCGATGAGATCACGGTGGAGTTGTGCGGGCAATTCCACCGTGACTTTGACGGGCTTATCGTCGGCGATCGGTCCAAGTTTCAGTTTTGCCACAGTCAGCCTCTGTAGGGTTCAAGGACGAGATCGCGCGTGACGATAACGCGAACGGGGAAGCCCGGCCGGATGGTCAACGTCGGTGCGACCTGCAATTGGCGCCGGACGATCTGCTGACCGGCGTCGTTGATGGTGTCCTGTGCGCCGTCGCGGATAGCGCGGACCAGGCGGTCCTCATCGCTGACCGCCAGTTCCGTGCCGACCGCGAGCAGCGTGGAGAGACCGGCCGCTTTGGCGAGATCCCACCAGTGATAATCGACCCCATCCTCGAGACCAGCGTATCCTTGCGTGTCGGCGCCCGGCTGGCGTTCGAGGACGATGGAGCGGCCGTTCGGGAAGATCAGCCGGTTCCAGACCAGCAGCGCCCGTCTTTGCCCGAACTGCACGTTGTTGTCGTACTGGCCGACAATCCGCGTGCCTTGCGGGATCAGAAGCAATCTGCCGGTCGGACTGTCGTAGATGTTTTCCGTCACCTGCGCAGTGATCTGGCCAGGCAGATCGGAGCGAATGCCGGTGATGAGCGCGGCTGAGATCACCGCCCCGGCCTGAAGGATGAACGGCGAAGCCGGAGCTATGACCCGATCCGATGATGTGGTCCGGCGATCAACCGGTGCATTCAGAAACGCAAGCTGCCGATCCTGGGCGGTCTGCTGACCGGATTGCCCCGCGAGCCCGGCGAGATCGAAGCCGGGAACGTTCGGCATGGTTGAGCCGCCGGGTGTCGTCGCTGTCGAGCCGGGTTGGGTCTGAAAGAACACGCGGCTGGTGCGCGCAGCCTCTTCCTCGGCCCGCCGGCGCTGCTCAGCCTCGTCAACGGTCGGTGTTGTGATCGTCGGCGGGACCACGGGCTGGCCCCGGTTCTGGGCGTCGAGGATCGGGCGGCCGAGATCACCGGGCAGCGGCGGGCCGAGAACAGGTCCGGTATAGTCGCGCGGAAGGCCGGCGAGGCCATCTGCGGTCTGGCGATTGTTGGTCGAATAAAGTTCTTCGCCGCCTTGACCTCCATCGCGGGTCTGGAGTGCGTAGATTAGCGCGCCGCCGATGCCAACGAGCCCGACGGCCGTAATGCTTGCCAACACCCTCCGCGAAAGGCGCGTGACGCGCGGTGCCTCGGCGCGAAGACGCATGGGAGCTGTATTGTCGGTATTGTTCTCGCTCACGATGCGGGTCTCCCGTCGGTGCGGACAATCCTGACGACCTGCTGTTTGTCGCCGCCGCCAAGGCGGAGCTCGGCAGCGCCGAACAGGCGATCGACGATCAGGATGTGCTGGTGAATACGGCTGTTGACGAGTTGCGCTTCGCCATCGGGACCGATGACGAAGATCGGCGGCATTTCGCCCTGGACGATCCCGCGCGGAAACTCGACGTAGACCCTGCGGCCGTCGTCATAGACGGAGACGGGTTTCCAGGGCGGATTCCCGCCGGTCAAACCGTATCGGTAGTTGCGGGCCGCAACGGCCGGGATGACCGGCGTCGCCGGAATGCTCTGGCCTTGACCGGCGCGCGGCCGCGGATAGGACCAGGCGACGGACGGCATATAGGGCTTCGCGCCGGAACGCAGCTCGATCATGTAAACACGCCGGTCTGTAGTCACGACGAGATTGGTCGTGATGTCCGGCCGGGAAGGCTTCACGAGAATATGGACGCGGCGGGTCGTTCCGCTGCCGCTCTCGGTGTCGCCGATAATCCAGCGGGCGGTATCGCCAGCCGCGATCGGTCCGGCCCCTGTCAGCGACTCTCCCGGTTCCAGCGCGATGTCGGTGATCTGCCCAGGAGCCGCGTAGACCTGATAGAGCGCTCCTTCCGACCAGGGATATACCTGGATCGCGTTGAAGTAGCCCTCTCGGCGCGGCTGCACGCGAGCGGCAGCGTTGGCGTTCTCGACGCGAGCGACTGGTGTGCTGGCCGCCGTGCCGCCCTTTGCCGGCGTCCAGGCCGGAGGGATGTGGATCGGACGGGGCCGATCGTCCGTCACCGATGCCGGAACGGCCGGCAAAGCCGGAACATCTCGATCGTAGCTGATCTCCGGCGGCTTTTGCGGCGTGGCACAACCAGCCAACGCGGTGGCGGAAAGCAGCAGAACCGGGAGTACGGATTTACGGAAAACCGGAATGGCGGGGTTACGGAAAGCCGATTTCATTGGCTCATCTCCCGCGACCAGTTGATGGCGTTGATGTAAATTCCGAGCGGATTGACCTTCAGCCGCTCGGCATCGCGCGGAGGCTGGATGACGATGGTCAGGATCGCGGTCCATCGCTCGGTCGCGCCGAGCTGGCCATTCTCGAAATGCCGTTGCGTCCACGCGACGCGGAAGCTGTCCGGAGAAGCGCGGATGACGCTGGAAACCTCGACGGCGATCTGCTGCTTGCCGACCTTCGTGAAGGGATCGTTGGCGCGGGCATAGTCGTTAAGCGCAGCCGCGCCCCGATCAGTCGTCCACTCATAGGCCCTGAGCCAGTTCTGGCGGACGATGATCGGATCGGCGGGAATGCTTCTGGTCTGCTCGATGAAGCGTGCGAGATGCCACGCCACCTGTGGATCGGTCGGACGATAGTCCGCCGCGGCCGGGGCGACGGTCTGGGCCTGACCCAGATTGTCTACTTGAACCACCCAGGGAACCACTGTCCCACGCGCGGACTGATAGACCAGCGCGGAAGCGAAGCCCGCTGACAGGATCAGCGAACCGAACGCCATGTAGCGCCAGTTCCTCGCCTGCACGCGCGCTGACCCAAGACGTTCGTCCCAGACTTGTGCGGCCTTCTGGTAAGGTGTTTCCGGTTGAGGTGTCTTGCCGTAATGCACGGCCGGTCGTTTGAAGAGATTCATGAACGGTCACTTTCGGAGAGATTGACGGATGCGCCGGACCCATGGCTGTCGCCCGAGCGAACGGCATGGGCGGCGGCGCTGACGCCGTGGGCGACATGGCTGCCGCGCTTCATGCGCTGGGCCCATGCCGGCGGCTGATCGGGTGTGGTTGCGGGAGCGACGGAAGCGGGATCGGATTCGCCAGTGCCCGCGCCAGACGAGAAGGAGCCGCCGGTGGCGCTGACGCCTGCACGCGCGCCGTCGGAGAAGCTGGATTTCATGCTTTCCGAGGCGCGGGACGCGGCACGGCGCAACGGGGAAACGGAGGCCGATCCGGCGGCGCGTGCTACGCCTCCGAGGCCGGACGCGACGCCGGACGCGCCCGACTGTCCCATAGAGCCCAATGTGTAGGCCGACGATGCCGCGCCGGCCGCCGCAGCGCCACCACGCGCGGCAGCGGCGCCGCCGGAAAGAAGAGCGGCTCCGCCCTTCGCGGCCAGTACCGCGCCGCCGCCAGCAGCGAGTGCCGCACCGCCGACAGCAAGGCCGGTGCCAACCGCGGCGCCTGCGCCAAGCTGCGGGCCGCCGCTGACAAGACCGGAGGCAATACCGGGACCGAAGATGCCAAGGCCGACGAGCGAGAGCGCCGCAAGAACGATGGCCATGGCGTCGTCGATGCTCGGGGTCTGGCCGCCGAAGCCTTGCGTGAACTGACTGAACAGCGTTGAGCCGATGCCGACGATGACAGCGAGGACCAGGACCTTGATGCCGCTGGAAATCACATTGCCAAGCACGCGCTCGGCCATGAAGGCGGTCTTGCCGAAGAGGCCGAACGGGATCAGGACGAAACCGGCGAGCGTCGACAACTTGAACTCGATCAGCGTCACGAAGAGCTGGATCGCCAGAATGAAGAAGGCGAGGATGACCAGCGCCCAGGCAAACAAAAGGCAGACGATCTGGATCAGGTTCTCGAAAACCGCGATCCAGCCCATCAGGGGCGATATCGCGTCGAGCAAGGGACGCGCGGCATCGAGGCCGGTCTGTGCGACCTTGCCTGGACGAAGCAGATCCTGCGCAGTGAAGCCGGTGCCGGAGGCTTTCAGTCCGAGGCCGGCGAAGCTGTCGAAGACAATCTTGGCGAGGTTGTTCCAGTTGGATATCAGGTAGGCGAACACCCCGACAAACAAGGTCTTCTTCACCAGACGGGCGATGATGTCGTCGTCGGCGCCCCAGCTCCAGAAGAGAGCGGCCAGCGTCACGTCGATCACGATCAGGGTGGTGGCGACAAACGCCACCTCGCCGCCGAGCAGACCGAACCCGCTGTCGATATAGCGGGTGAAGGTTCCGAGAAATGTGTCGATAACGCCGGAGCCGCCCATGCTTCACCGCCCTTCGCTGGAGGACGGCGACGCCGGTGCAGAGGACGGACGCAGGAAACGGTCGCGGGTTTCCGCCCAGACGCGCAGGCATTCGGGGTCATTCGCGGCTTGCTGGCCAAGCTGCTGGCACCGGCGCTGCCCCGCGCGCAGCGGATCGTGCGAGGGTTCGATGACGCGCGTGGAGAAATCCTCTTTCGGGTCCTCCTTTCGGGTCAGTTCGACGACCGCCGCCGTAATGGCGACGGCGACGAACACGACAGCGCCCAGCCGGGCCAGCATCTTGCCGTCCATAAGCCCGCCCTCAGTTGCCGTTGAACATCTGCGCGTTGCCCGGCTGGTAGCCCGAGCCCGGCGTCAGGAAGCGGCGGCGCTGTTCCCGTCCCTGCTCCGCCGCAGCCGTGCGCTCGGCTTCGGTCAGCGCGCCGGCACGCCCGTTGGCCGCAAGCAAGGCGACCAGATCGGAAAGCTGCTGCGACTGGAGTGCGAGGAGCTGGTTGCCGGCCTGCGTCGCCTGAAGCGCGCCCGTTGCGCCCTGGCTCTGGCTCACCAGGTCGCTCATCTGCGTGCGGTTGGTGTCGATGTTGCCGACGACACCCGCCTGGACGCGCATGGCGTCCTGAAGGCCGCCGACCGTGTTCTGCCAGCGCGATCGTGCATCGGAGACGAGTTGCTGATCCGTGGCCGACATGGAGACGTTGCCGTATTTCTGGCTGAACATCTGGTCGATCTGCTGGACGTTGAAGGCGATGCCCTGCGCCTGCTGGAGAAGCTGCTGCGTCTTCTGGACATTCTGCTGCAAGGTCTGGAGAGCGGAGAAAGGCAGGTTCGCCAGATTGCGCGCCTGGTTGATCAGCATCGTCGCTTCGTTCTGAAGCGAGGTGATCTGGTGCGTGATCTGTTCCAGAGTGCGCGCAGCCGTCAGCACATTCTGCGCGTAGTTGCTCGGATCGAACACGATCCGCCACGCATAGGCGGGCGAGGTCACGACGGAAGAGAAGGCGATCGGTGCGGCGAGTGCGGTTGCGGCAAGCAGAACTGCGCGCAGGCGGAAACGGGAGGTCGTCATGATAGAGGTTCCTTTTGGGATTGGAGGACGGTCGTCTGGACGTTCGGGATCAGATCGACGGCCCAGCCGACCTCGCGAGCGGCGAGCCACGCCGTGAGGAAGCCGTCGCGTCCGTTCTCGGCGACGATCTGGGCAATCAGCGTCTGATCGGACTTGGAAGATGCGGCACAGAGCGCGAGCCCGACTTCGGACAGGCCGAGCTCGAACAGACGATTGCCGCGCCGGGACTGGCAGTAGTAGTCGCGCTTGGGCGTCGCTCGCGCGAGGATCTCGATCTGACGGTCATTGAGACCGAAGCGGCGATAGATGGCGGTGATCTGCGGTTCGACTGCCCGTTCGTTCGGCAGGAGCAGTCGCGTCGGGCAACTTTCGATGATGGCCGGGGCAATGTCCGAATTGTCGATGTCGCTGAGCGACTGGGTGGCGAAGATGACCGAGGCGTTTTTCTTGCGCAGCGTCTTGAGCCACTCGCGGAGCTGGCCGGCGAAGCCTTCGTCGTCTAGCGCCAGCCAGCCTTCGTCGATGATGAGCAGCGTCGGCCGCCCGTCCAGCCTGTCGCCGATGCGGTGGAAGAGATAGGCGAGCACAGCAGGCGCAGCGCCCGTCCCGACCAGCCCCTCGATCTCGAATGCCTGCACGTCGGCCGAGCCGAGATGTTCGGCTTCGGCATCGAGCAAGCGGCCATAGGGACCGCCGACGCAGAAAGGGCGGAGCGCCTGTTTGAGGTCGTTGGACTGGAGAAGGACGCTGAGGCCGGTGATCGTGCGCTCACCGATCGGCGCCGAGGCGAGCGAGGTGAGCGCCGTCCAGATGTGCTCCTTTGCCTCCGGGGTGATTTTAATCCCTTCCCGCAGAAGGATCGCGACGATCCAGTCGGCGGCCCAGGCGCGCTCATAGGTGTCGTGAATGCGGGCCAGCGGCTGAAGCGATACCGAGGATTCCGATCCTTCGGTCAGGCCGCCGCCGAGATCGTGCCAGTCGCCGCCCATGGCGAGCGATGCGGCGCGGATCGAACCGCCGAAGTCGAAAGCGAAGACCTGGCTGCGGAGGTAACGGCGAAATTGCAAGGCCATGAGGGCGAGCAGCACGGATTTGCCCGCCCCTGTTGGGCCGACGACGAGCGTGTGGCCGACATCGCCGACATGCAAAGAAAGCCGGAACGGGGTCGAACCTTCGGTTCTGCCGTAAAGCAGCGGGGGCGCATCGAAGTGTTCATCCCGTTCCGGCCCCGCCCACACGGCAGAGAGGGGGATCATGTGGGCGAGATTGAGCGTCGAGATCGGCGGCTGGCGCACGTTTGCATAGACATGGCCGGGCAGACTGCCGAGCCAGGCGTCCACCGCGTTGACCGTCTCGATCATGGCCGTGAAGTCGCGGCCCTGGATGACCTTCTCGACCAGCCGCAGCTTTTCGTCGGCAAGGCGCGGATCGGCATCCCAGACCGTGATCGTGGCGGTGACATAGGCCATGCCGGCTACGTCGGCGCCGAGCTCCTGCAAGGCCATGTCCGCGTCGGCGGCCTTGTTCGCGGCGTCGGTGTCCACCAGCACCGATTGCTCGTTGGTCATCACCTCCTTGAGGATCGCGGCAATCGACTTGCGCTTGGCGAACCATTGCCGCCTGATCTTGGTGAGCAGCTTGGTCGCGTCGGTCTTGTCGAGGAGGATCGCGCGCGTCGACCAGCGATACGGGAAGGCCAGCCGGTTCAGATCGTCGAGCAGGCCGGGCGTCGTCGCGGTCGGGAAGCCGACGACGGTCAGCACACGCAGATTCTGATCGCCAAGACGCGGCTCCAGACCGCCGGTGAGCGGCTGATCGGCGAGCAGCGCGTCGAGATAGATCGGCGTTTCCGGTACGCGGACACGATGGCGTTTCGTCGACACGCTGGAATGCAGGTAGGTCAGCGTCTCGCTGTCATCGAGCCAACCGCAGGACGGCATGAAACCGTCAAGTAGGGCCAGCACGCGATCGGTGCGGTCGGTGAAGGCGCGCAGGATCTCGTGCGGGTCGACGCCCGAGCGCTCACGCCCTTCGTAAAGCCAGGACTCGGTACGTGCGGCTTCCTCGGCCGGCGGAAGAAACAGGAAGGTGAGGAAGTAGCTCGATACGAAATGTGCGCCAGCTTCTTCGAAGTCGGCCTTGCGCTCGGCATCGACCAAAGCCGACGCGGGATCGGGAAAGATGTTGTCGGGATAGGTGGCGGCCTCGTACCGTTGTGCCTCGATGAAAATGCTCCAGCCCAGGCCAAGGCGGCGGAAAGCGTTGTTGATGCGGCTCGCAACGGCAACCAGCTCGGCCGCGACGGAGGAATCCAGATCCGGACCCCGAAAGCGGGCCGTGCGCTGAAACGAGCCATCCTTGTTCAGCACGATGCCGGGAGCGACCAGAGCGACCCATGGCAAATAGTCGGCGAGGCGAGCGGCAGTGCGACGATATTCGGCGAGATTCATCATGGCCGCCTCCTCACACCGCGAGGAAAGCCGGAATGCGCAGATGCCTGCGCCCGACCTCGACAAAGAGTGGATCGCGACGGGCCGCCCAGACGGCCACGAAATGACCGATTGCCCAGATGGCGAGGCCGACGAGCCAGAGGCGCAGGCCGAGGCCCACGGCCCCGGCCAACGTGCCGTTCATGATCGCGATGGAGCGCGGTGCACCGCCCAGCAGGATGTGCTCGGTCAAGGCGCGATGGACGGGCACCGAAAAGCCCGGCACCGCGTCGAGTTGTTCGAAGACCGCCGCCATCAGACAAGTACCCCGCCGCCGAAGCTGAAGAAGCTGAGGAAGAACGAGCTGGCCGCGAAGGCGATCGACAGACCGAATACGATCTGGATCAGGCGGCGGAAGCCGCCGCTGGTGTCGCCGAAGGCGAGCGCCAGGCCGGTGGCGATGATGATGATCACCGCCACGATCTTGGCGACCGGCCCCTCGATCGACTGGAGGATCTGTTGAAGCGGCTGTTCCCACGGCATGGAGGAGCCGGAGGCATGGGCCGGCGGCGTGGCGGCCAGCATCATGATGGTGAAGAGCGCGGTCGAACTGGCGAGACGCCGGTAGCTGCCGCGCATGATCGAGCCGGCGGGCAGATCTGGACCGATGGGCACGGGCGACAGGACGGGCGGATTGGTCACATTCGGAACGACGGGCGAATTCATTCAGCTTCTCCATTCGAGGTGGTTGCGGGGATGATGCGGTAGTCGCCGGTGGCGGGATCGATGCCGTCGACGCGCGCGAGCTCGGCCAGCCGGCGCGACAAGCCGCGGCCGGAGAGGACGGCGACGAGATCGATGGTCTCGGCGATCAGCGCGCGCGGGACCGTGACGACGGCTTCCTGGATGAGTTGCTCGAGGCGACGCAGCGCGCCGATGCCGGAGCCGGCGTGGATCGTGCCGATGCCGCCGGGATGGCCGGTGCCCCAGGCTTTGAGCAGGTCGAGGGCTTCTGAGCCGCGGACCTCGCCAATGGGAATGCGGTCGGGCCGCAGGCGCAGCGAGGAGCGGACGAGATCGGAAAGCGTGGCAACGCCATCCTTGGTCCGCATCGCGACTAGGTTCGGCGCTGCGCATTGCAGCTCGCGGGTATCCTCAATGATGACGACGCGATCTGCTGTCTTCGCCACCTCGGCGAGCAGCGCGTTGGTCAGCGTTGTCTTGCCGGTAGAAGTGCCCCCAGCGACGAGTATGTTGGCGCGGGACTGGACCGCTGCGCGCAGCTTCACCGCCTGGTCGGCCGTCATGATGCCGGCGGCCACATAATCGTCGAGCGTGAAGACCGCGACAGCCGGCTTGCGAATAGCGAAGGCGGGTGACGCTACGACTGGTGGAAGCAGGCCCTCAAAACGCTCACCTGTTTCCGGCAACTCGGCCGAGACGCGCGGCGAGCGGGCGTGAACCTCCGCACCGACATGATGCGCGACCAGACGCACGATGCGCTCGCCATCGGCGGCCGTCATCGTCTCGCCGGTATCGGCCAGCCCTTCGGAAAGCCGATCCACCCAGATGCGCCCATCGGGATTCAGCATCACCTCGACCACCGCCGGGTCTTCCAGAAACCGCGCGATGGCGCTGCCGAGCGCGGTGCGCAGCATGCGCGCGCCACGCTGGCTCGCTTCCTGTCTGTGATGAGTGGATGCCATCTCGTCCCCGTTTCTCGTGGGGACGCAACAGATGATCCCCGGATCGGGGATGATTAAAAGAGCCCGGAATCAGGCCGATTCAACAAGTTTCGGTCGTAGTAGTAGCGTGGCGTGCAAATACAGGAGAACGGCGGTGCGCCCCTGTTCTTGAACTGGTCGTATCGATTCCCAGATGCCGCGCGCGAGGTGTTCACGCGTCCGATTCGGGCACATCTTCCGAAATCTCTTGCCGAAGCTTCGGCCCCTGCGCCAGACGCCGGCCAAGCGCGGTGATGAACGCCTCGTAACGCTCGCTGGATTTGGCACGCGCTGCCTGCGCCGCCGGCTCCGGCAAGGCGGGCGTCGTGGTTATCCAGAAGCGGATGAACACCGCAAGGGTCTCGACGGCGATGCCGACGTCCCGTTCCAGGCGCGTCATGCGGCGGTCGATCTGGTCGAGGCGCTTGGCGACGATCGCCTCCCGCCGCTCGGCATCGTCCGGCGAGAGAAACGACGCGATGGCCGCCTCCGCGATCATGGATTGCGATTGATCGCGCCGGGCGGCAAAATCCGCCAGCGTCTTCTCGACATCGGGGTCCAGATAGACCGTGGTCTTTATCTTCTTCCGGTGACTGGTCATGGCGCCTACAGTTCCATGCCGTCATTCGGATCGAGCGAGACCTGCCGTGCGACGCCCTGCATCTGGCGGATCATGCGCTGGTTTCGCACGGCATCCTCATCGATGTCGTCAGGCGGCTCGATCTCGAACTCGTTCTCGATCGGCGCTTTCTTTTCTACCGGCTTTACCCGGTGGAGCTCGTGCTGCAGCCGCCGTTCGGATTCGGTCGGGTCCTGGTCGTCGGATCGGCCTGCCGGTTGCGCATCGAGCGCTTCCGGCCGCGCCGGGATCGGCAGGCTGGTCCAGTCGTCCGGACGAATCTGTTCCGGGCGCTTCAAGGCGGGCGGCGCCAGAAGACGTTCGCGGAAACGGGCATCCTCATAATAGCGCGCCTTTTTCGCCCGGATCGGCGGAATGCCGGCGACCATGACGATCTCGTCGGCCGGCGGAAGCTGCATGATCTCGCCCGGCGTGAGCAACTGGCGGGCGGTTTCCGAGCGAGACACCATCAGGTGGCCGAGCCAGGGCGACAGACGATGCCCGGCATAGTTTTTCATGGCCTTCATCTCGGTGGCCGTCCCGAGGGCGTCCGAGACGCGCTTGGCCGTCCGCTCGTCGTTCGTCGCGAAGCTCACGCGAACATGGCAGTTGTCGAGGATCGAATTGTTCGGCCCATAGGCTTTCTCGATCTGGTTCAGCGATTGCGCGATCAGGAAGCTCTTCAACCCATACCCCGCCATGAAGGCCAGCGCGGTCTCGAAAAAGTCGAGGCGGCCGAGCGCCGGAAACTCATCGAGCATGAGGAGGAGACGATGGCGCCCGGTCTTCGCCTGGAGCTCTTCGGTCAGGCGACGGCCGATCTGATTGAGTAGCAGGCGGATCAGCGGCTTGGTCCGGTTGATGTCGCTGGGCGGCACGACGAGGTAGAGCGTCGTCGGAAGCTCGCCGCCGACGATGTCGCTGATCCGCCAGTCGCAGCGCCGCGTGACCTCGGCAACAACAGGATCGCGGTACAATCCGAGAAACGACATGGCGGTTGATAGAACGCCGGAGCGCTCATTGTCGGATTTGTTGAGGAGCTCGCGCGCCGCGCTGGCCACGACAGGGTGTGGACCGGCCTCGCCCAGATGCGCGGTCTTCATCATAGCACGCAGCGTCGACTCCACCGGGCGCTTCGGATCGGAGAGGAAGTTGGCGACGCCGGCCAGCGTCTTTTCCGGCTCTGCATAGAGGACATGCAGGATTGCGCCGACCAGAAGTGAATGGCTGGTCTTTTCCCAGTGATTTCTTTTGTCCAGGCTCCCCTCGGGATCGACGAGAATGTCGGCGATGTTCTGGACGTCGCGAACCTCCCATTCGCCCCGGCGGACCTCGAGCAACGGATTGTAGGCGGAGGATTTGGGATTGGTCGGATCGAACAGCAGCACACGGCCATGGAGTGACCGGAAGCCCGCGGTCAGCGTCCAGTTCTCACCCTTGATATCATGGACGATGGCCGAGCCCGGCCAGGTGAGGAGCGACGGCACGACGAGACCGACACCCTTGCCGGATCGGGTAGGCGCAAAGCACAGCACATGCTCCGGCCCATCATGGCGCAGATACTCGCGATGGTATCGGCCGAGTACCACGCCATCGGGATCGAGCAGACCCGCAGCCTCGATCTCGGGCTTCTCTGCCCAGCGGGCCGAGCCATAGGTGGCGACATTCTTTTGTTCGCGCGCCCGCCAGACCGACATGCCGATGGCGACCGCGATCGCGATGAAACCGCCCGACGCGGCGATCATGCCGCCGGTCGCGAATATGCTCGGCGCATAGGCGTCGTAAAAGTACCACCACCACATGATAGCGGCCGGAAAATAGACCGGAACGCCGAAGAGCCTGAACCACGGCTCGCCGAGCTGCGCCTGATAGCCGAGGCTCCACGCAACATACTGCGTCGCGCCCCAGGTGGTAACGAGCACGATCAGGAAGACGATCGTGATCTGTCCCCAGAGGATCTTGGTGCCGGACATAGCGAGGCTCCTTTCTGACGGGTGTTAGAGGCCGATCCCCCGCTTGCGGCCGAAGTCCCAGTCGACGCCGCCATCGTCGCGGGCGACGCCGGAGACGTGGCGGCCGATCTGCTTTTCGAGAGAGGGAGACCAGGGGACGAGCTGGAAGCCGAGGCCGTCGTCGATCATGGCGAAGCGGCCGGAGGCGAGCGTGAAGCGCTGGCGATAGGAGCCGGCGACATACTCGCCGCCGTCGGCATGGTTGAATGGCAGGCCGGTCTCGGCGGCGAGCTTTTCGCCCAGCGCACTGACCTCGCGATCGCGTAGCGTGTTGAGCAGACGCCGCGCGAAGACGACGCGCCCGCCCTGCCGTTCGGCGAGACCTTCGCCGATCAGGTGCTCGGCGCGTTGCTCGAGGGCCCGCTGCACCTCGGCGCCGAAGCCACCCTCCGAGAGCGCGATGGGCTCGCGGGCAACCGCCTGCCGATCGAGCCAGGTCGCACCCGCTGCGTTGACCTGAGAGTGGATATCCAGATCGGAGCGGACGGCGAGCGCGACGCGGCGCTGACCTTGCGCATCCTCGTAGGCGCGCAGCTCGACGATCGATCCGGGTGGGCTGTCGCCAGCGGCATCGAGATGCGGCAGCTTAATATGATGGGGGCGGCCGTCGACGCCGTCGACCACGGCATAGGCCGTGCCCTTCAGTTCGTCATCCAGACCGCGTTCGAGCAGGCGACCGACAACGGGCACGTCGAGGCTTTCCCCGGCGAGCACATAGCTTGCCGACCCGCGCTCGATGCCGCGTTCGGTGAGAGCGCGGTGCATGCGCTTGATGATGTCGCCGCGCTCGCCGAGCTCGCGCAGGACGCTCTCCGCCTCGGGCCTGATGAACCATTGCGAATGGCCGACCTGTCCCGCGACACCGAGAATTTCCAGCGTTCGCAGCCGGCCGACCTTCAAGGCGTGGAATTCGTCCGGCTGTCGGTCGGCGCGGGGCGCGAGGTCGATGATGCCGGACTTGCCGGCGTCGCGGACAAGCTGGCGGTCAAGCTGCGTCCAGCGTTCGGTCTCGATCTGGCTTTCGAGAGTGCGGCGGATATCGAGATCGGTGCGCGGTCCCAACTCCTGGGTGATGAGCTCGCGCGCCCGGTCGCGCATGCCCTCCTTGATGTAGTCGCGCGAGATCACGAGGTCCTGGCCGTCGTCCCTCACGCCGCGCACAATCAGGTGGACATGCGGATGCTCGGTGTTCCAGTGATCGACGGCCACCCAGTCGAGCTTCGTGCCGAGATCCTTTTCCATCTGGCCGACGAGATCGCGCGTGAAGGATCTGAGGTCTGCCATGTCCGGCGCGTCGTCGGGCGAGACGATGAAACGGAAATGATGCCGGTCATCGCCACAGCGCTCAGCGAAGGCGCGGGCGTCGGCATTCTCCGTTCCCGGCCCGAACAGCCGCGCCTTCTCCCCGTCACGGGTCACGCCGTCGCGGCGCAGATAGTCCAGATGCGTTCCGAGCGGTGCTGATCGAGCGGTATGGCGGACCACACGCGCCTTGACGACGGCGCCGCGCGTGCGCGACGTGATGAGGCGATTGGCCTGGATGCTGGCGCGCTGGCCGCGCCCGAAGCGCGAACGGTTGCCGGAGGTGACGCGGCCGGATCGCGAGACGCCGCCGCCTGCCTTCTTCGCTGCGGCGAGCGCCTGCGCAACGAAAGGCCGGGCCTGCTGCGCGCGGGTCGATCGGATGCGGCCTGGACGTATGCGGAACTCGTGGTCATCGGACATGACGTGACCCCGCACGGTGCAAAAACGATAAGAAAATCATGAAGATGGGCGCGGAGCGCACGGTGCGCGAAAGCGCTGCACGGTGCGGAACGCGCCAAAAACATGAACAAAAACAACCGCCCGACCGAAGCGCACCGTGCGCCCTTTTATCCTGCCATCGTCCGGTTGCTGCGCCTGCCGCCACCCCGGGCGTCCTCCACGACACGCCAGCGCACGATGGGATGCGAAGCGCCGCAGGGCCGCTCATGGCCGGTCTCCAGCGGTATTCCGGGCGACGAACAGCCCCTCGGGCTGTCCGGCGACAAGCATCTGCGGCATCGCCGGGACGGGTGAATGGGCGTCGTCCGGCGAGCGGTCCGCGGCCGCGGGATCGGCGCTGGAAGCGCCGTCATCGCGCCCGACGATGATCGCCGCCTCGCGCCAGTCGAGCGGCCGGGCGACCGTCGAACCGCTCTTCGAAGGGCGCTCGCCGCGCAGCGCGGGCGCGAGCGAAGCGACATAAGCCCGCGTCTCGGCGGGCAGCGCTCGGCCCTTCGAACGATGCTCATCGTAGCGCGCCGGGCCGGCATTGTAGGCCGCGAGCATGGCGGCGATGTCGCCATAGCGATCCCACATCTCGCGCAGGTACGCAGTACCCGCGAGGATGTTGTCGCGCGTATCGTAAGGATTGCGGCCGAGGCCGTGGCGGATGCGAAGCTCGGCCCAGGTGTCCGGCATGACCTGCATCAGACCCATCGCACCGGCCGAGGAGACGGCCCGCACGTCGCCCGCGCTCTCGGCGCGCATGACGGCGACGATCCATGCTGGCGGAATGCCGAAGCGGCGCGATGCCTCGGCGATATGCGCCGCATGCGGATGCGCGGCGACGGTGCTCGTAGGCGACACGCTTTGCGCCAGAACCGTCGGCGTTGCGGCTGGGGTGAAGAGCAGGCCGGAAAGGAGAAGAAGCGCTGAGCGCCGGACGGTGGAAAAACGTCCGGCGCAGGCGCGACATCGGGGCGCCGCCATTCAGTCCTCCTGCCGCTTCTTGGAGGGCTGGACGGTGGTGAGCACCCAGGCAGAACCATCGTCACCGGCGCGGAAGAGATTTGCGCGAAACGTGCCGCCGAGTAGCGGGCTGTAGATCGTGATCGAGACGAACTCGCCGGCCCGTTCGCCGACATGTATCCAGCCCGCGCCGATATCGAGGCCGTCTTCGTCACCGAGCAGGACGCGGTATTTCGGGGCGTTCTCGGTCTCCGAGGGTTCGGCAGGAACGAGGGTCATTTCCTCTTTGATGCCGAGCGTTCGGAACTCGCCTTCGAAGCCCGCTTCCGTGCGCGTGAACTGTCCGATCTGGGCCATGGTCATGGTCTCCTGTGCTGCGGTGGGATTGCGAAGGACGCGCGCTCACCGCGTCGGCGCGCGCCAGACGAAGCGGCCGTCGCCGTCCTCGTCGGTGAAAAGCGGGGTGGCCCGGCCGATCACCGCGGAGGCGGGAAACGGGCCGAAGTACCGGCCGTCGAGGCTGTCGGCGGCTTCGAGATTCATGAGGAAAAGTTCGCCGCCGCCGATCACGCGGCAGCCCCGCCAGACCGGCAGGTCGCGGCCACGGCTGTCGCGGTCGCGGGCCTCGCCGAGCGGAACGTCGTCGACCGTGATGGCGCGACCGTCGCGGCAAACGCGCTGTCCCGGCAAGCCGACGACGTGCTTGAGGATCGGCACGTCGCGGCCGACATAGCTGCGTTCGACCATGAAGGAGGCGAACGGCTCGGGTGGCATGACGGCGACGAGATCCGGCACTTCGATCCGCCCGGCCGGCGATACCGTGTAGAAGCCGATTGGCGCGCTTGCCGTCGCGTTCCAGATGAGTTTCAGCGGCATCGGCGTGGCGCTGGCCGCAGCGATGCCGAGCACGGCGACAGATGTCGCCGCGAGGTAGCCGAGCCGCGTCATCGCCCGATCTCCCGCCGCCGGAGCCAGGCTTGATGGCGCTCGGCCGTGTACGGGCGCGGCATCTCGCCGGCATTCATCCAGTGCGCGACGTGCCGCCAGTGATCGGGATCGGCGTCGGCGGGATCGATGCCGAGGGCCTCGATGCCGTCGACATGGCGAAGCACGTCCTCGACCTTCGGCCAGCTTTCGACCTTCAGCAGGATTTCGCCGCCAGGACGGACGAAGGGCAGCGTCTGGAACGGCTCGCCGCGGTCGACCGCGCGGACGATGTCCAGGCGCGAGATGATCGTTCCGTAGTCGTTTGCGGCCCAGCGGACGAGGCAGAAGATCGTGCCGGGCGCGAAGCCGACCACCCTGTGCCGGCGGTCGAGTTTCTGCTCATAGCTTTCGCGGCCGAACCTGATCCAGTTCTCGATGCGCTTCTCGATCCAGGTGAGCTCGACGAGCGTGGTGAAAGCGGCGGGACCGTCCGGCAACGGACGACCGCCGATGCGGAGCGCCGCATTGCCGGTCATGGTGTGTCTCCTTGGGTGTCGGGGAATTCGCGCTCGAACAGCTCGCGCAGCATGTCGGCGACCGTGACGCCGCGGCTGAAGGCGGCGATCTTGATCCGGCCGCGCAGCTCAGGCGTGATGTCGATGGTGAGCCGGGCCGTGAAGGTCACGGCTGCGCCATTGCGTGGCGGAGGCGTGTCCCCCGCTTTGACCCATCCGTCCGCATCGGCGGGGCGCTGCGCGAAGCCGCGCTTTTCGGCGGGGGCCGTCATGACGCGCCTCCGTCATGGAACGGCAGCACGGTGGCGATGCGGTCGCGTGCGCGGTCGGCCATCGTGGGGTCGATCTCGCAGCCGATATAGCGCCGGCCGGAGAGCCGGCAGGCTTCGCCGCCGGAACCCGAGCCGGCGAACCAATCGCCGACCAGGCCGCCTTCCGGGCAGCTCGTGCGGATAAGGATTTCGAGGAGCGCTGACGGCTTTTCAGTCGGGTGGATCGCGCGGCCGTGGCAGTTGCGCAGGTAGATGACCGACCGCATCAGGCGCGGCCCGCCGTCGTGGCTGACATAGTGGCCAGCATCAATCTGGCCGGTATGGGGAGGACGCTGCTTGCGTCGCACGGTCCGGGCTGTCGCGTCGGGCGTGGTCTGGACGTCGTTGTAGATGTCGCGCCACGCCGTCTCGGCGGGGTAGAATTGAACGGCCAGTTCATGCACGCGCTTGAAGCGGTCCGCATGGAAGCCGGTGCCGTTCTGCTTCTCCCAGACGATCTCCTGGGCGAGCCGCAGGCCAGCGTCGGCGAAGCGGTCGGCGGTTGCCATGAAGCTGCGCAGCGAACCGAAGACCCACATCGAGCCGGTCGGGGCAAGCGCGCCGCGCGCGAGCGCCAGCCAGCCCTCGACGCGGCGATCCCAGGCGAGCGATGTGTCCCCGTAAGGGGGATCGGCGAGGATCATGTCGAACGGGCCGCGCGCCGGCATGCGATCGCGGCAGTCTCCGGACAATATGATTTCGGGGGGAACCGTCATGGCGCGGTCCTCCCGATGCCGAGACGCTCGACCTCGGCCGCCAGTGCCGCGATCTCGCGCGCGGCGGGCGAACGCCGGTCGATGTCTGACGCGAGCCTCCCGGTCTGCGCGGCGTCGGCGAAGACGACGCGCTGGCCGATCGTTGTGGCGAGCACTGGCGGATCGTGGTCAGCCAGGGTCTCGGCCGTCTCGCGAGCGATGACGGTGCGGGCGCCGCAGCGGTTCAGCACGAAACGGGCGGTGAGCTGGGGCCGGTAGATGCGCGCCTCCGCCAGGAGCGCCAGCATCTCGGCGGAGGCCCAGCCGTCGAGCGGTGACGGCTGCACCGGGATCAGCACGAGGTCGGCGGCGAGCAGCGCGGAGCGCATGAGGCCGGCGACACGCGGCGGGCCATCGATGACAACGTGATCGACGTCTCGCGCGAGTTCCGGTGCCTCGCGATGCAGCGTATCGCGTGCCAGGCCGACGACGCCAAAGGCGCGTGGCAGGTTCTCGCGCGACCGTTGCTGCGACCAGTCGAGCGCCGAGCCCTGCGGGTCGGCGTCGATCAGGGTCACGCGCTTGCCGCGCATCGCCAGTTCGCCGGCAAGATGCAGCGCGAGCGTCGTCTTGCCGACGCCGCCTTTCTGGTTGAGAAGCGCGAAGATCATCGGCGTCCTCCCGGTGGATCGAGAGGAAGACGTGGCGTATCGGGATCAGTGGATGGAGAGGCCCCACCGCGGCGGCTTGTAGCCGTCTGTGGCGGCTCGGCCGGCGCGCTTGGCGCGCTCTTCCTGGCGGTAACGCTGAGGCTTCTGGCGGCGTCGCGGATGAGGTTTTCCACATCGCGCGCGCGCTCTTCAAGGTTAGAGTCTATGTTAGACTCTAAGTTAAGGGCGCGATTTTGTGTGGAATTTCCGTGCGTTAAACCCTGTTTGGGTTCCTGATAGCACGAGCCTCGGGTTCCCGATAGCACGATAGTTCGGGTTCCCGATAGCACGAGGCCGTCCACAGCTTGTCCACAGGCGGACAGCGGCTCGAAAGCGAGCAGCGCGCGGCCGCCGATTTCGGTTTCGAGGAACAGGGTGTAGCCGGGCAGCGGCTGGCGCCGGATGATGTCGCGCAGCTCGAAGGCGAAGCGCTTGAATGGCGACAGGCTGCCCGATTTCTGGTGAAGGTGCTGGAAGTCGAAGCGCCAGCCGGCGCGCTGGCGGCCACCGTGCTTGCGCACCAGGCGGTAGAGCCAGCGGTCGAGACCCCCCGTCAGGTCGAAATAGGTCCGGTCGATGGTCAGCACGAGCGCATCGTCGAGAACGGCCTGATAGAACCAGTCCGGCACGATCAGCTCGATGCCCTCGGGCCGACCGTTGCGGTCGGTGCGTTCCTGCCACTCGTTGATCCACGAGAAGCGATGACGGCGGCCTTCGGCAGGCTGTCGGATCGAGGTGGAAACCGTGGTCGATTGCAGGCGGTCGAGCGCGGCTTTCAGGCGCTGATAGTCGCGTGAGCTGGTGCCCCGGCCGACATAGGTGAGGATTTCATAGGGCGTTGCGGCCATCAGCCGCGAGGTCCGAAGCCCGTTATCGCGGGCTTCGACGATCTGGCTCGCTGCCCAGATCAGGATGTCGGCGTCCCAGATCGTGGCCATGCCATGATCGGGGACCGCCTCGACGCGGATCGTCACGTTGCCGGCGACGAAATCGATCGGAGCGACGCGATGGGTCTTGGAAAGAGAGAAGAAGGGATAGGCCATGAGATCCTGCGCGTCTCGTGGCGCGAAGTCGCCGGGAAGCGCACGGAACAGATCGAGCTGCCCGCGCTCCGAAAGGGATCGACGCCGCACCGCCATGAAGGAAGCCGGCCGCGGTCAGCGTGCGTAGCGGCCGACCTGCGGCCCGGAGGGAATGACGTGGCGCTTCGCCGGCAGCACGGAGCCGCGCGGATCTGACGTCGACGTCACCGCGCCGCGAGCGGCCCAGGTTTCGAGATCGTCGATGGCGTAGACGACGCGGCCGCCGAGCTTGCGGTAGGCGGGACCGGTTCCGTAGGTCCGGTGCTTTTCGAGGGTGCGGGCCGAGAGGCTGAGAAACTCGGCCGCTTCCTTGGTGCGGAGGAAGCGCGGCGGGAGAACGACGGGTTCGTGTGGCATGGATCGGGCCTCCGTGGTGGTGGGGATGGCCGTCGCGGGTCAGCGGCGGGCAACGACCACGGTGGCGGAGGGGAGCCGGCGAGTTGCAGGGCGAAGTTGGGGGGTATCGAATTCGCCCACCATGCAGGGGGCGAGACCCCGCTAGAATTGGCGGCGATGACGAAGGAGTTTCCGATAGCCGCCGGCGATCATGGCGCGGGCATCGCGCAGGAGCGTCTTGATGGCGTGGCGGGCGGACGACGCCTGCCAGTCGTCACGGTCGAGATGGTCGATCTGAAATATGACCTCGGCGATTTCCTGCTGCGTCGCGCCGGCACGATAGCCGTCGAAGGCGCGCAGCATCCGGCGCTGGCGGGCGCGCTGCTGGCGCGTCAGGCGCGTGTCCGGGGGTATGGCGCGGCCATGCAAGGCTGAGAGGAATCGATAGACGGCCTCGATCCGGTCGAAGCCGTCTATGCCGAGAGGAATGACCGCAACGGCATTTTCTTTTCCGTCGATGGCGTGGTCAATGATCTGGAGGGACTGACCGTTCGCGAGTGCTAAGCGAAATGCAGCGTCATCATCGCCCTTCGGCGACCCACGCCGCCACAGCGCGGGAGCATCGCTTGTGATACCGGACCCGAGGTCAAGGGGCGCCTCGGTGAGCATGACAACGCTTGTGTCCTCCTGCGGAAGCCAGAACACCGGCGCTTCCGGCGGAGGTGTCAGGGGGTCGACCGGGAAATCGCAACCCCCACTGCTGTCGAATTCGCACGGTCAGTGGTTCAGGCATTCCGCGAGCGGAGGCCGAAGCTTCGAAATCCGCGTCATAGGCGTCGTTACGGCGGAGCCATTCCCAGGCCAGATCGGACGCGGTCAGGCCGTCCAGATGATCATATTCCGAGGAACGCCAGATCGATGCGTCGGGTGTCATCGCTGATCCTCCCAAGTATTTGTCTAAGTCTTTGGGAGAATCACGATTCCCGTTTGGGTTGATCTGCGGAAGTCAGTCGCGCCTCAACAGGTGATGCGTCCGACGCATCACAATGGCGACCCGCGCTGGCTCTCACGAACCAGTTCGCGATAGCCGCGCTCCATCATCCACCGGGCGCGCGCCAGATGCGTATCGTGGATAGAGCGGCAGCGCTTGGGGTCGCGATCGGGATCAAGGCCGAACAGGATATGCACCGCTTCGCGCCAGTCCGCTCCGTCACGGTGGGCGTCGACCAGCCGCATGTAGAGTTTCATATGTTTGCGGTCATAAGATGTGATCGTTTCGCTGAACGGTGGTTCGTCCAGAAATGTTTGCGTCTCCTGTCCCATCGAGCCACCTTATTCCCGCGCGCCACGTCCGTTGACTATCTCGCACAGGAGATAGACCCTTTTTTTGACAAGGGTTTGGTGGCTCGGCGTCCGGCGCCGCTACCGAGAGGAATCGGTCCTGTCATGCAGGAGCAAAACTCCTTCGCCCTTGTCTGTCGAAAGGAGAACAATCCCGGCCGATTCGAGAGCCCGGCGTACTTGATCGCGAGTCGATTCGAACACTTCGAGACCGCTTTCGGATTCGAGGCGTTTCAGTGCGGTCAATGCTACTCGGGCCTTGTCAGCGAGCGTCTCCTGCGTCCAACCCAGCAACGCGCGCGCGGCCCGTGATTGTCGGGCGGTGATCATGCATGATCACCTCCCACTCGGACCTGTGCGCACTCCAGAACTACGACTAATTTAGTCGCTCTTGGCTCACTTAACCAGCATTAAATGCCTGACGGGCTGTGCAATCAGCTTTCCTGTGACGACCGATTCGGTCGTCTCGATGCATGGCCGGCCTGTCGGACGGCCGGTGTTCGCGCGCTTCGACCGAGATCCGGCCAGACCATGAAAAGCCCGGCGGCTTGCGCCGCCGGGTTTCGAGGTTCTCGCTCAGAACGGGATGTCATCGTCGTCGATGAACTTACCATCGTTGCTTTCGGTCTGCTTCGCCCGGCTCAGGAAGTCGACCGTCTCGGCGATGATCTCGCATCCGTAGCGGTCGTTGCCCTGCTGGTCGGTCCACTTCGAGTAGTGGATGCGGCCGCGAACCAGAACCTTCATGCCTTTCTCGCAATATTCCTGGATCGTCTTGCCGAGGCCGTTGAAGGCGGTGATGCGGTGCCATTCCGTGTCCTGGACCCGGTAGCCCTTCTCGTCCCGGACGACCTTGCCGTCCGAATAGCGGGGGCGCGAGGTGGCCAGCGTGAAGTGGGTGATCCGGGTGCCGCCCTGGAGCGTGCGGGTTTCGGGGGCCTGACCGATGTTGCCGGCGAGAATGACGATGTTCTGCATTGTAAGTCTCCGTTGCTTCTCGGAGGGACCATCCCTCCGACGAGACCCGGCCAAGGCCGTCGGGAGACTCCCGCAACTGCCGAAGCTTTTCGGCAGCTTGCCCCTAAGGCCCCAGGTGGAGCGGGCAGCCGCGCTCGCGCGGCAACACGGCTGGGAGCCGCCGGGGTTGCTGGCGGAAACCGAACGGACTTAGGGGATCAGTCAGTCGGAGGGATTGGTGCCTTTGAAAGCAGGAATACGGGGACGCGCAGCAGAACCATTGGCCTTGCCGGTAACAGCGACCAGGCAGGCGCACGGACCCGCACGCTCCAGGGCGACACCCGACCTTCCTCCCTTCCGGCCACCCCCGCGTCGTCGCCGTTCGGACGGACACATGGGCGGGGGAGAAGAACGAGGAGGCTTCCGGGGCTCTGAGGGCACGGAACAGCGGCGGATCACCGTCTTCGACGACGGTAGGCCCGATTCAGCCGAATTGCGAGAAAAGCATGCAGGTTTTGCTTCGTCCTTGCGTCCCCACTACGAGATGGACGGACTAACGGGTGCCGATTGCCTGCGGCATGCGGATCTCAGGCCGATGACCGATTTCCCGAGCCGGGCGAAGCAGACTGAAAGCAACGATGACAACGGCAGCGCTGACGCGACAGCCTCGACTGCGTGGGGAACCGCGACGCCCCGCGGCGTAAGCCGCCGGGTTCTTTCATGGTCGCACCAGTTCGCGGCTGTCCGATCAGCGTGAAAACAATGACAAGCCGAGGGCGTTCAGATTGATGACGGCCGCGATGCCGATGAACAGACCGGCGCTGCCGGAAAGCAGATTGAGCATCAGGCCGGGATCGATGGCGTTCTTCGCGACGCCGTGGACGAGCGCATATCCGGCGATGACGGCCGGTATGGCGAAGACGGCGAGAGCGGTCACCCGCAGAGCCGGATTCCTGGCGAAGCCGAGAACCGCGATGACGAGGCCGATCGAAAGCAATGCCGCGCCGACGGCGGCCAGTCCGGACAGGAAAATGCCAGCTCCAGCGCCCCAGGCATATTGGGCGGCCGACAGACCCACCATGAACGGTAAAGCGTAGATCGCAAGATTGTAGGCAAAGATGCAGAACGCGATCGTCAAGGAGATGGCGAGCAGGATGAGTGACATGGAAACCTCCACATGATCGGTTGAGGATCACGACAGGCTGCCTGTAGATACGCTCCGCCTGCGACTATGCTGCTGTTCCGGTTCTGCAAGGATGTTTCATAAGAGCCCTTTCCCTCTCCGATAGTCAAGTATTGGCGGCTGGAACAGCCGCAAGGCGGCGGCGCTTACGCGCCGCCGTCGAATTTCATGACCGGGATGCCGAGCTTGCGGGCCTTGTCCGCAAGGTTCTCCTGAATGCCGGTGCCGGGAAAAACGAGGACGCCGACCGGCAGGACGTCGAGCATCGCGTCGTTGCGCTTGAAGGGCGCGGCCTTGCCGTGCTTCGTCCAGTCCGGCCGGAAGGCGACCTGAGACACCTTGCGGCTATCTGCCCAGCGGGAGGCGATGAGTTCGGCTCCTTTGGGCGTGCCGCCGTGCATCAGCACCATCCCGGGGTGCTTCGCATGGACCTGATCGAGCTTTGCCCAGATCAGACGGTGATCGTTGAAGTCGGCGCCTCCGGTCAAGGCAACTTTGGGACCGGCGGGCATCATCACCTCGGTCTCGGCCCGGTGTTTCGCGGCGAGGAAATCCCGACTGTCGATCATCGCGGCGGTGAGGTTGCGATGGTTGACCATCGAGCCGGTACGGGGCCGCCAGGCGCTGCCGGTGTGGCGCTCGAAGGCTTCCGAGGCGACGTCGCGGAAGAGTTCCATGCTGTTGCGCCGCTCGATCAGGGTCTGACCTTCTGCCGTGAGGCGCTCAAGCTCTACCGACTTCACCTCGCTGCCATCCTGTTCACGCTGAAGGCGGCGCTGCGCCAGCTCGTTGTCGTCGAGATCGCGTTCGACCCGGCTCGCGGCGCGGTGGAAGAGATTGACGGTCCCCCAGAGCAACTCGTCGAGGTCGGGTTCGAGGCGGGTGTCGCCGAGCGTCGCGACGAGGGCGTCGAAGATATCCGCGACGGCGGCGGCGACGGCGGTTCCCTCCGGGAGCGGCCTCGGATCGGGTTCGTCCTGATATGGCCGCCAGCCGTAGAGCTGGAGTTCGGTGAGGAGATGATCGGTGGGGGACGAGGTGTGGTTAGGCTCGAAACCTGCGTTGTCGTCTTCGTTCATCATCGGGAGCGTCCTTTGTCTGGAGACCGCGCCCATCGCGGCCTTCGCAGGCGTCGGAAGCCCACGGGCGGACTGGACTGGCACCCTCGCGCCCTCGCGAGGGCTTCGATGGCCGGGTTCGGGCTATTTTGTTTCGCGCTGCAAAGGCGGCTGATCCGGGGTCCCCACGCGACCTGTCGCGTGGGGTGGTCAGGCGCCGGCGGAAAATAGCCCGAACGCGGCCATTGCCTGTCCGGGCCGTTTGTGGGCCGATCGCCCTCTCAGAAGGCCGTGGGCGCCGCTCTCTCCGACTTCAAAGGATGTTCGCGATGATGAATGGAGACGGCAGGTGAAGACGACTCGACCGCGCCTTGTCCCCACCGATCTCCTCACCCTTCCACGAAACGGTGGACGTCATCGGGATGAAGCTGCTCCATCAAGGTCGCCCGGAGGGCGTCGATGCCGCGCCAGCGCACATCTTCGTTGAAGTCTTCGCGCATCGGTGACACCGAAATCGCCTCGATTCCGACGCTCCTTGCTCTGGCGACCAGGCTGTCTCTTGCGTCGTCCCCGGCCGGGTCGCGATCCCGGAGGACATAGAGCCTGCGCAGCGTCGCCGGGAACAGGATGGCAGCGAGGTGAGCCGCTGAGAGCGCGGCCATCATCGGCATGTGGGGCAGAACCTGACGGGGCGACAGCACGGTCTCGATGCCTTCGCCGGCCGCGAGCACCTCACCGGCAACACCGAAGCGGACGCCATGCCCGAGAAGGTCGCCCATCGCCCGCCGCGGTGACTCGACCGGCGCCTTGCCCGAACCGTCCGGGGCGAGCCAGGTGCGGTGTGCGCCGGTCTGGATGCCGTGAAGATCGGTGACGGAAGCGACGATCGCCGGCCAGATCTCGGTGGGCGAATGCTCATCGGCCTTGTAGTAGCACCGCGGATGGTAGCGCAGCGCAGCGGTCCCGAAGAGAGAGGTGATCGCCCGCCCGTTGAGGTAGATTTCCGCGAGTGTGCCGCCGATCGGCTGCGACATGGCGAAGAGCCGCCGCGATGCTTCAGGCGAACCGACAGCGATGCTCGACGTCCTGCCGGTCGGTGTCCTCGTCCTCTCCGGTTCGGGATGCGGGAGAGCGAGGAAACGGCGCGCTTCATCGGCCACGTCCTTGAAGTCGATGAGGCCGAGCGTCTCGCGGATGACGTCGAGCAGATCGCCGTGTTCCCCCGTTGATGCGTCGGTCCATTTTCCGGCAGGACCCTTGCCAGATTCCGGCCCGGTCAACCGCACGAACATCGAGCGGCCGGGCCTGTTCTGAACATCCCCGACGACCCAGTATCGTCCGGCACGGTGGCCGGACGACAGGTAGTGTCGGCAAACCGCCTCGGCGTTCCGGCCGAGACGGGATGCCAGTTCGGAAGCATCGTGACGGGCCATCACGCAGCCTCCTTCTCGCCGATGCGCTCCACCGGCCAGCGGTCGAGCAACTTGCCGAGAACCGCGGGGCCATTGGCATCGGTCGGCACGAACATGCGCAGCTTCCACGAGATGATCTCGTGGAACAGGCCGTAGGCCGTGAGGCGCTCGCGCATCGTGTCGTCGAAGCCGGACAGCTCGATGCGGTTCGCGCCCATGACGCGAACGCGGCGAAGCTGAAGACCCTCGGCGAGGTCGAGGATAGTGCGGCCGTCCATCAGAGCGGTGAAGGCATCGTCCGGCGTAATCGCAGAAGCGCCAGCCGTGGTCGCGTTCGCGGCCCAGGCCGGCGAGACCTTGCGGCCAATGATGCGCTCGCCCTCGTCGGTCTGAAGGCGATACACTCGCGTCGAGTCGTTCGGCAGCCGCTTCCAGATGGGCAGAAGCAAGCCTGTGACCATGTGGAGCGTCGCATCGGTGAACTCGGGCACGTCGGCAATCTCGGTCTTCCATGCCGCCGCAAAGGTCTCCCCGTCAGTTTCGACCCAATGGGTCTCGGCCATCAAGCGCACCGGGATGTTGTGCGCCTCGGTCGGCCGGATCAGGCGGACACGACGCTCGACCTCGCCATCGTCGAGCATGATGCTGCTGGCGGGGATCTGAACGGCGGCGCGGCCGGAGCGCTCGTTGACGAGCAGCTTTGCGCGCGGATCGTCGAGTTCGGCGAGAGCGGCTTCGAGCGTCACCGGACGGTTGCGCTTGCGCTCGTTGATCGTGAGCAGACTGGTTTCCGCGCCGGTGCGGGGATGCGTATAGATCGTCTGGCGATCGGTGACGACGAAGCTTTCGGCACTCAGCGTCTCCAGCCCGGCGTCATAGGTGCCCGAAGCGATCGCGCCCTCGATGCGGGCGGTCAGGAGCTGTTCGAAGGCCGCGAAGAGGATGCCCTGAAGCTCGATGGTGAGCGCGAGCAGCCGGTTGAGGAACGTCGTGATCGGCGGTAGCTCGTCCTTGATGCCGGTCGAGTCCATCAGCTTCAGGCCGGTGGCGGACTCGAAGCGGTCGAGCGAGCACCCCTCGACCTTGCCGCGCACCAGCAGCATGTAGAGCTGGCGGAGTGCGTCGCGGGCGTAGTGGCTTTCCAGATTGTCCTCGGGGCGGAACAGCCCTTGACCGCCGGTCTGACGCTGGCCGCGCGTGATCGCGCCCAGCGTGTCGAGACGGCGGGCGATGGTGCTGAGAAAGCGCTTTTCAGCCTTTACATTGGTCGAGATCGGCCGGAAGAGCGGCGGCTGCGCCTGGTTGGTGCGGTGCGTCCGGCCGAGGCCCTGAATGGCGGTGTCCGCCTTCCAGCCCGCCTCGAGCAGGTAGTGCACGCGCAGGCGCGTATTCTTCGCAGACTTCTCGGCATGATAGCTGCGCCCTGTGCCGCCGGCGTCCGAGAAGACGAGCACGCGTTTCTGGTCGTCCATGAAGGCTTGCGTCTCGGCGAGATTGGCCGCTCCGGTGCGCGTCTCGACCACAAGCCGGTCAATGGTGATGCTGCTGCCGCGCTTGCGGACGATGCGGCGAGACCGGCCCGTCACCTCGGCCACCGTGTCGGTGCCAAAATGCTGGATGAGCTGGTCCAGCGCGCCAGGAACCGGCGGCAGGCTGGCGAGCTTGGCGATCAACCCATCGCGGCGCGCGACCGCCTCACGGCTTTCGACCGGCTGACCGTCCCGATAGACCGGACGCGACGACAGGTTGCCCTCGCTGTCGGTGAACGGCTCGTAGAGCTGGATCGGGAAGGAATGGGCGAGGTAGTCGAGGACATACTCGCGCGGCGTGATGTCCACGCGGACGTCGTTCCATTCCTCGGTCGGCAGCTCCGCCAGCCGCCGTTCCATCAGGGCCTCGCCAGTCGAGACGATCTGGATGACGGCCGAATGGCCCGCCTCCAGATCGGCGGCGATCGAGCGAAGCAGGGTCGGCGTCTTCATGCTCGTCAACAAGTGGCCGAAGAAGCGCTGCTTGGCGCTCTCGAAGGCCGAGCGGGCGGCGGATTTCGCCTGCTTGTTGAGCGTGCCCGAACCGCCTTCGCCGCCGCCAGTGATGTTGGCGGCCTGCATCGCCGCATCGAGATTGTTATGGATGATGGCAAAGGCGCCGGCATAGGCGTCGTAAATGCGAACCTGCTGAGGCGTCAGTTCGTGCTCGATGAGCTCGTATTCGACGCCGGCGAAGGAGAGCGAACGGGCGGTGTAGAGGCCGAGCGCGCGCAGGTCGCGGGCGAGCACCTCCATCGCCGCCACGCCGCCGGCCTCGATCGCCTCGACGAACTCGGCGCGGGTGGCGAAGGGGAAATCCTCGCCGCCCCACAGGCCGAGCCGCTGGGCATAGGCGAGATTGTGAACGGTGGTCGCGCCGGTGGCGGAGACATAGACGACGCGGGCATTCGGAAGCGCGTGCTGGAGGCGCAGGCCGGCGCGGCCCTGCTGCGATGCTGCGACGTCACCGCGTTCTCCCTTGCCCCCAGCGGCGTTCTGCATGGCATGCGCCTCGTCGAAAATGATCACTCCATCGAAGTCGGAGCCAAACCATTCGACGATTTGCCTGACCCTGGAAACCCTCTCTCCGCGGTCGTCGGAGCGCAGCGTGGCATAGGTTAAAAATAGGATGCCCTCGCTCAGAGTGATCGGCTTGCCCTGCGGGAACCGCGACAACGGCGTGACCAGCAGGCGCTCCATGCCGAGCGCGCTCCAGTCGCGTTGAGCGTCCTCGATCAGCTTGTCCGACTTCGAGATCCAGACGGCTTTACGGCGTCCCTGGAGCCAGTTGTCGAGGATGATCGCAGCCGACTCCCGGCCTTTGCCGACGCCGGTGCCGTCGCCGATCATGAAGCCCTGGCGTAGCCGGACGGCGTCCTTGGCATCCTCGGACGCAGCGGTCAGCTTGTCGAGGGTGTCGTCGACCGTCCACGCACCGGCGAGGAAATCCGAATGCGCCTCGCCGGCATAGATCACCGTTTCGAGCTGGGCATCGGACAGGAGATCGACGACGTTCGCCGGCAGCGTCGGGCGATAGCTCGGCTTCGGCGGGGCGACGCTCGCCATGGCCGCCGATTGCACGAGCTGGGTCGGATGGGCCTGAGCCCCGGAAATCCGGATGGTCTGAAGCCCGTATTCCTCATAGATCGCATCGGAAAGGCGACCGGCATCCGCCGGCTTCCAGTCGATGGTATCATAGGCGAGCGGAGCGCCTTCCGGCTCGGCATGCGCCATGGCGGGCGCGGCCCTGGCCGCCCGGTTGACATAGGCGCGAACGGTGCGAGGCGCGACCACAGGCACGGAGACGGCCGGATCGACCGACAGGCGCGCCGGGAGGTGCTCGGCCAGCCATCCGAGCAGAGTGGCCACATCCGGCGCGACGCCGGGCGCAGCGGGGAACACGGATGGATCTTCAGCCGGCAGCTTGTCGATGACGGTCAGCCGGGTCGGAAAGGTCGTGCCGTGCTTCGCATAGACCGAGCCGTCGATCGCTGCGGAAAAGACGACGCGACCACGTTCCTGGAGCCGACCATAGGCTGTTGACCAGGCAGGAGCGTCGGGAGCGAAATTCGCGCCGGTGATGGTGACGAGACGGCCGCCGGGAGCGAGACGCGAGAGCGCCGAGGCGACATGGCGGAAAGCGGCATCGGCCATCCGGCCTTCAACATTCGCCATGACCGAGAATGGCGGGTTCATCAGCACGACGGACGGCAGAATGCCGGTGTCGAGATGATCGTCGATCTGCGCCGCGTCGAAGCGGGAGATGGACAGGGCCGGAAAGAGAAGAGACAGGAGGACGGCGCGGGTTTCCGCAAGCTCGTTGAGAACGAGCGCGCCGCCGGCGATCTCGGCCAGGATGGCGAGGAGCCCGGTCCCGGCCGACGGCTCCAGCACACGGTCGGCCGAGGTGATGGCCGCCGCCGTCACGGCCGCGAGGCAGAGCGGGATCGGAGTCGAGAATTGCTGGAAGGACTGGGCTTCCTCCGAGCGGCGCGTATGCGTCGGCAGCAGGCCAGCGATCTTGGCAAGCTGCGGCAGGACCGTCGCCGGAGATGCGGATTTACGGAAAAGCGCCTTGCCGTATTTGCGCAGGAAAAGAACGGTCGCGGCCTCGCAGGCGTCATAGGCCGTTTTCCAGTTCCAGGCGCCGGTCGCATCGGAAGCACCGAAGGCAGATTCCATCGCCCCGCGCAGTATGGCGGCATCGATGCGCTGACCGCGTTCGAGGTGAGGCAGGAGGAGCTGCGCCGCGGCGAAGACGGCGGCAGGGATGTCGGTGTCAGGGACAAGCGAAAGCGGCGCGGTGGCGGATGCCGCCGCAGGCGTGGAAATCATATTCATGGAAGAAGCCTCGGGAGAGCGGGACAGAATCGAGCCCGCGCAGCGCTCTCTCTCGACCGCACAGGCTCACATCCGTCCCGGCCTCGCTCTCACTCTCATGCCATCGGCCAAAATCGCCGAAAGCCGCCGATAGCGGCCCACGGTGCTCAGGCTTCACCTCGTCGCGGCGACGACTTTAGATGGGCGGAAGGGTGAGTGGTAGCGTGGCCGGCCCTGTTCGCTGAGCGGACCATTGCAAACATAACAAGAGCGCCCCGCCTGAAGACGGGGCGCTCAAGTGGCATCAGCCAAACCTGCGGCCTGTTTCGGTAAAGGTGTATTCGTTGGCGACAATCGTCTCATCGACCGCCCCGTCCGATGACAGGTAATCGTATTCGCGCTCCAACTGCCGATAGAGCCAGCGGGCCAGATCGCGCAGCGCCTCGGTGACGATCTCCTCGGCATCGGTGGTCATGTCCTGATACGTCGGACTGTTGCGCTCGACCGAGATCGACATGCAATACTCGTGATAATAATGACCGCGATGGCTGACCTCGGCGCGAAGCTGGTAGAAGTTGCGGCGTTGGATCGCCAGCAAGGTATCGGCGATCTCATGCAGCTTCGTGTCCATCGGCGCATACGATCGAATCTCGGCTGGAGCATTCCTCCTATAGGAATAATAGCATTCGAACGATGCGCCATCGCCCTGAGACCAGAACCCCGTAAAGGCGATACGAGGCTCCTGACGTGTGCCGCCGCCCATGAGGCGGACGGTGCGGGTCTTGAAGCGGATTCCGAGGATTTCCGCGATCTGCTGGAAATCCTCATAAACAGAATCGTACCAGTCGTAGTCGAAGCCGCCTTCGCGATACCAGGCGCGGGCCTTGTCCTTCGCGGCATCGGAAAGCTCGTCGAGCCGATAGACCGTGGTTTCGATGATCTCAGGCATCGGGATCACCCCCATCCAGCACTTCGGCAAGCCAGCCGTCGGTATAGGTCCAGGCGACGGTTTCCCCTGTAGCGAGATCGAGCACATGAGCGCCGCCGCCGAAGCCGTCGACGCGCGGCTTCGAGCAGGCGTTGGCATACTGAAACCCCCAGCGGCCGGTCAGTCCGAATTCCGCGGCGCAACGCTTCACAAACTGAATCAGGCGCTCCGGGTCGCCGGTGATGTCAACGCGCATCCAGAGTTTCGTGCTGCCATGCTCGGGCTGGATCGACAGGAGGAAACCGTCGGACGGCGGCTCTTCCGAAGCGCCTTCTTCGGAAAGCTGATTGTAGAGATCGAGGGCGCGAGCGGCGTTGTCGGGCGTCCCGACGTCGAGCAGGCAGGAAAAATGGGTGAAGTAGTTGGCCATGTCGGGCTCCTGAAACGACAAAGCCTGGCGCGCGGCCGGGCCGATTGAAGGAAGTGGGTGATCGGGTCAGGCCGCTGGCCCGTGTTGGCCGTCAGGATCGCGGGCGCCGGCAATGATTGCCTCTCCGCGTGCGACGGCCCAGGCGGCGCGGCCAATCCATTCGTCCGACGACGCACGCGCGCTCTGCACATCCGCGAGCAGCAGCTTCAGAAGGCCGAGAAGGATTTCGAAGTGCTGCGCCTTGCGTTCGATCGCTTTTCCGAACTGGGATGGAATCGCAATTGGTGATCCAGCGTAGGCGGCGTCGCGACCCTGCCAGATGCCGGAGACGAAGGTCTCTCCAGCGCTCTCGTAGCTCAGCTTTTCGCCATCCCAGTTGTCGTCGTCGATAGCGAGCCGGCAAGCCTCCGCGACGGTTTTCGCGGAATAGGTTCGATGCCGGTAGGCAGGCAAATGGTAGCTCGTTTCGATCGTGAAGTTGGGCATGTCAGCCTCCTGAAACGACAAAGCCCGGCGCGAGGCCGAGCTGATTGAAGGAAGGAAATGGCATCAGGCCGCCTGCGGCAGCCGGAGCAGCTCGGCGGCGGTCTCGCGCCAAAGCGGATCGATCAACCGCGCTTCCAGCAACGCCGCTCCGAATCGCAGGACGCGGGCCGCCGCATGATCGCCCCGGCCTGAGGCAGCGAAGGCCATGCCGCGCTTTCGGCTGGCTTCGATGACGATACGACGGGCCTCGCTGTCGTTGGCAACCGGCTGCTGCCAGAGGATGATCCCGGCACGGATTTCGCCGGCGAGAACCAGGCCGAGCGCGCTGTCCTGAATGACGATCAGGCGCGGCTCGAAGCGCAATGCGGTGTCTTCGCCGGGGCCGAGGTTGCCGCGTGAAACGCGAAGCGCGGCAAGAGCGATGGCGGCTTCCGGCGATGCAGCTTCGCCAAGCGAGACGCTTCGATCGCGATAATCGGCATCGGTGGCTCCGGCATAGCTGACTGTGCCGAGACAGGAGATGCGCAGCGGCAGCTTCTGCGTCCGCTGAAATCCGGGCAGCACCCGATCGGCGAGAATCCGCCCGATCGGGGCGCAGTTGGGTTGGCTGGCATGGGTCATCGGGATCTCTCCGCGACGGGCGCTGAGAGCCTTCTCTCAGCATCCAACCCGTCACGGCCAAAGGCCCGTCCTCTTCCTCTCTTGCCGAAGGCGACCGCCTTGGCGCCGTTTCCGGCGATGGGCCGACCATCGCAAGGCGGAAGGCCCGGACGCCTCCTGAGCGTTCCGGGCCGTCGGGAAAGAGGCGCTTGCGCGCCTCAGCTCCATGGGTCGAGTTCCAGTTTCACCATCTCGTCGTCGCCGTCGAATTCGTCGGCGGACATGGCGCCGTGGGTTCCGTCTCCGGCCTGGAACACGACGATCGAGACCATCAGCGTGGTGGCGAGGCTGGCGGCGAAGGCGGTGGCATCTGCGTAGGACATGGGTTCCGGCTCCTGTCTCTGGAGGCGGGGGACTATCCCCCGCGCGACAGGCGCCCGAAGTGTCTGAACGGATCTGCAATCACCCTCGCGCGTTCGGGCATGTCCCGAATCCGCGAGGGCGGCACGCTCGCGTAAGCCGACCCTTCGAGGGTTGATTGACAAGGAGACGGCTCAGACCAAGGTCAGCGAATGGAAGCGGGGTGGTGTTCTGCCTCTGACAGGATGCCCAAATCCCGTCGCAGATACCGCGCCGCTCCAGCCCTTCCTCCATGCCGGTCTCAACCGGATTGGTGTTTCAGGCCGGAGACGGAAATCAGCCCCACACGGTAGCGCAAGGATGGCGGATGCTGGCGAAACCGAAACTCGACCGGGATGATGGAGCTCCAATGCCCCTCGGCGATCTCGCGGACTATCGGGGCGCGGGCCTTCAGCAGCAGGTCATCGCCACAGGTATCGATATGGCCATAGAACCGGGCGCGCGCACCGGACCGGCTCCAGTCTGCATAGTAGCAATATTCGCGGGCATCGAGGCGGAAGGCCCGCAAATCGTCCGCCCAATGCGGCTTGGGCTCGACGACGACGGCATCACCGTCGCGCGTCTCCTCCCAGGGCAGCGACCGCTCAGCCGGTGAATTTTCGCGGTCAGCCCGAAAGATGAAGTCGATGTCGATGTGGTCAGCCATGACGACCTCCATAAAAAATGCCCGGCGCGATGGCCGGGCGAGTTGAAGAACGATACGGGGCGGCCTGCGCCGCCCCGCACGAAGTCATTCCGCAGCGACGAGGTGCTGCCGGTCTTTTTCGTCTTCAGCCGCGGCTTTCTCGTCGTCACCGTCACCGGCGAGGAAGTCGGGCAAAGCCTCGACCTCGCCATCGGTGTCGGCGGCGTCACCGTCGAGATCGACCAGGCGCAGCGGTTCGGGCAGCCAGCCGGTGTCGGCCAGGAGGCGCTGGGCTTCCTTGGCCATGTCGCCCTTTTTCAGATGGTCGATGAGCTGGGCCGCCCGTTCGCCAGCACCCTCACGCACTGCCGCGAGGATCTGGGTCTTGGTCACGCGACCCAGATAGTTCTCGACCGTGGGCCGCCATCCCGCATCGACCACCATGTCGAAGCCGGTGGCGCGAGCAATCCGGTCGGCCCCGGCAAGACGACGATCGAGGCCATGCTGTGAGATGCCGGAAGCGCTATGGATGTTCGGGCGCTCGTAAAGCGCATTGACACCGTAGCTGACGCAATGGGCGAGAAGCGCCATGCGGCTCGCCTCGTCAAGCGCAGCGATCCAGTCCCAGAGTGCCGCTTCGTCTGACGGCAGATCAGCCTTCCAGGCGTCGAAGCGCTCGTCGATCGCCTTGGCCGACTGGCTGTCGGCGAGATCGGAGCCCTGCGAAGACAGATACCTGTGGCGAACGGAGACTTCCAGGCATCCGGTGGGCGCGGAGTAATGATAGCGCTCCATCACCATGCGGTGGAGCAGCGCCGTCATCGCGACATGCGGATTATTGGCGAGCGCGTCCTGAAGCGCGACGGTGCGATGGGCGGTCAGTTCGATGACCAGTCGCTCCGGCAGCGGCTTGACGCCATCGTCGTCATCGTCCTCTTCGGGTTCGGCCGGCTGGCCGCCGATGGTGATGACGGCGCGCTGCACCGCACTGTCATTTCCAGCGGTGGTGACGGCGTTTTCATTCTCGGCGTCCCCGGCGTCGGCCACCGGCTCGTCCTCGGGCCGGACATAGCCGCGCTCGATGACAGGCTCACCGTCACGGTCGATGCTGATGAAGACGCCGGCGCGGGCGATCTCGGCAGGATCATAGATGACGGGACGCTTTTCGAAGTCCTCCAGAGCGGCCTCGATCTCGCCGAGGCGCCGATCGATTTCCTCCGGCAGCTCGTCATGTTCCGAATATTCCGATTCGAGATCGTCGTACTCGTTGCGGAGTGCATCGCGCGCGGCGCGCTCCTCATCGGTGAGATCGGCGAAGCTGCCGGTGATTTCACGAAGGCCGTTGTCGTATCCGTAGGGATGGCTGGTTTCGACAGCGATCCACTTCCAGCCTTCAGCCGCTACGTCATCGGCGATCGCCTTCAGCTTTTCCGAGACCAGCCGGTCGAGAAGCCCCACATCCTCGAGCCAGCCGCCGTCGTTCTCGGAGAAGAGATCGCGCAGCATCGCGCCACCTGCCTGCTCATAGGCTTCCACGCCGACGAAGCGCACGCGCTTGTCATCGGTTGGAACGGTGGTGTCAGTGAGGAACTGGCGGACCTGCCAGGGCTGGACATTGTAGGAGCGCTGAACAGCCTCCCAGACCTGTTCCTGGCGGGCATGGTCGGGATTGACGGTGAACGCTTCCAGCATCGCCAGCGGCATGCCGTTGCGCGCATAGACTTCCAGAAGTGCCGGCGAGACCGAAGCCAGGCGCATACGCTGCGTGATGTAGCGCGGCGTGGTGCGATAGGCGTCGGCGATTTCCTCCTTCGTCATGCCGTCGTCGAACATGCGCTTGAACGCGCGGAACTGGTCGAGCGGATGCAGGCCGAGCCGCAGCATGTTTTCCGCGAGCGAGTCGTCGACGGCCGAGGACTTGGCGTCGGCCTTCTTGACGAGGCAGGGAACGAGGCCATCGGCGGGAAAGCGTCCGGCCTCGACCAGGCGCGCGATCGCCCGGAAGCGCCGACCGCCGGCCGGGGTCTCGAAATCGCCGGTCTCGTTGCCGTCGGCATCGAGGATGGCGCGGACATTGATGCCTTGCACGATGTCCTCGCGACGGTCGATGTCGTGAGTGAGATCGTCGAGACCGGCCTCGACGTCGGTTTCGCGGACGTTGCTGTCCGAGAGGCGGATGCGATTGAAGGGAATATCACGCGAGCGCGAGAAGACGATCATCGCGACGGCAGGCTTCTTCGACTTCCTGGCAGCTTTGGCCATGGTGGTTTCTCCGTGACGGGCGGCCGAGACCCTCTCTCGACCTTCCAACCCGTCACGAAATCACCAGCCCTTCTCTCACTCTCGACCGGGCCAAGGGCGCGACACTACCAGTCGAAGCGCTGCGGTCGCTCCGCGTTCACCCGGTATTTCCGGCGCAGCGCCATGATCGCCGCCTCCTGCCGGTCGATCTTGCGCCGAAGCCGGTCGAGATCCGGCCCCGCAACCAACGGGAGGCGATCGAGCACGCGCCGATATTCCGCCTCGTCCGCTCCGGTCCACCGGCTCATGCGCCGATGGTAGTGCCGGGATTTCGGACGAAGACGGATCGTCTCGCCCTCGGCGCGATTGCTGAGTGCGCGTTCGGCAAGGGCGAGATTGCGCCGCGTATCCGCAAGCGCGTCCTCCATGCGCGCCAACATCGAGCGCAGACGATCAGGAGGCATCATCACGCTGCCCTCCGTCGTCAGACGGGCCGAGATCGAGCATGTCCTGAAGGAAGCGCGGCGGGATGTTCTCCTCCGCTCCCTGCCAGGCGACGCGGCCGAGGTAGCCGAGAACACGGTGCTTTTGCGACCGGGAAGAAGCACGCGATCGCAGGTGCCGGACGGGCGCTTCACGCGGCGGCGAGAAAGGCCGAGACGGAACCATTCATAAGCGCGCTGTTCGTTTTCCGCCGGCGCGTCCCAATGGGTGCAGTGCTTGCACTGGCCGCAGCGCCGGTCGACGGGTTCGTCGAGCGACGGCCCGCCATTGTGCCCGCGTTTCGTCGGCCTGGTCATGGCTGGCCTCGCATGACGACACGCTGGACCACGACAGGCCGCGTCTCGGTCGCTTGCGCCAGGCGCTCGATCAGCGCCAGCTCGGCATCCAAGCACGCGCCGCGCACCTCGATTTCGAGCCGCTGGGCGGCGCCGGGGTGATGGCTCGCGACGATGTGGACATTTTCGCCCGCTTCGACGGGGCGCAGCCGGCACCGGAGAAACAGGATGCCGGAGCCGAGATTGCCGCAGTAAAGCGACTCGTCCACGACCGGCGCGCTCGGGCCGATACCGGCCTTGCGGCCGCCGATTCGGCGGAAGGCTTCGCCGAAGGTCGACGGATCGCGGGTGATCCGCGCGGTCCGCTCGGGATGGAACTGCCATGGCGGACACCACGGATCGAGTTTGCCAACCGTAATCTGGTGCAGGAAATCGGCAAAGCTCGCCGGATCGGCCGGATAGGGGCAGGTCCGCCAGATTTCGCGAACACGAGCGCGCAGCCCGTCGGGCAGCGTGAATAAGCGGGCGCGGCCCTTTCGCCACCACACGGCTCGTTGGTCCCGGTGTTCGCGTTCGGCCTCGTCCCACCAGACCGCGCGGCGGGCCATTTCCTCGTCGACGCCGTGCTGGCCGGCGGCGATGTCTCCGGCGAAGAGCGGCAGCGCCTCGCGTTCGAGGCGCTGCTTGCGGAGAAACGCCGCACGCTTGCGCGACGTGTCACCATAGGGCTCGGGTCTGTGCCAGCGGCGAAAGCGCATCAGACGGCCTCCCGCCGCGCACGCGCCGCGGCATAGATGATCCGTTCGGCGCGGCGGATGCTGCCGGCTTCCCGTGCAGCCTCAGCCCAGACCGAAATCGGAAAGTCGCCGGAAAAGAGAATGTCGCGCTCGATGCCGAGCCCGAACGGCAGGCGCACCGAGGCCATCTCCTCCAGAGAAAAATAGCCAAGTTCCGGCTCGCCGAGATCAGCCAGGCCAAAGAGGATATCGCCGTCGGCATCAAGTTCGGTTGCCAGCCAGACGCCGGCGCCGAGCGGGTTGAAGAATTTGACAACCGGCACATGATCGGTGTCGCGCTGGCGGCCATTGGCTAGAAGCTGAGCGCGCAGCTCGTCGGTCAGGAGGATCATGCTGCCCTCCTGTCGATGGCGGTCTCAGGCGTGGCAGGAAACTGCTCGTCTTCCGGCAGGAAGGACAGCAGCCAATCGGCCGCCTTGCTCGCCTGCGAGGCTGCACGGACGATGGCGCGGGAATCCTCGCGCATGACCTCCAGCCAACTGCCGATGTAATCGGCGTGGCGCACCGTTGGTACGATGCCGAGCGCGGCGCAGCTAAAGGCCGAAATCTGCTCGGCGATCAGCTCTTCGAAGGCATATCTCTTCGAGCCGAACGAGCCGGTCAGGTCACGGTTCAGCCGGCTGTGATGGCCGCTGGCGTGACCGAGTTCGTGCAGCGCCGTCCGATGCCAGTTGATCGGCTCGAAATACGCCTGGGGCGGCGGGACCATCACATAGTCCTGGGACGGGACGTAGAAGGCCCTGTTGCCGCCGATGCGGAAATCGACGTTGGTCGCCTTGATGAGCGCTTCGACCCTCGGCTCGATCAGGCCGGGCGGTGGCGGCGGCGCGACCATAGCGATATCGTCGGGCAGCCCGTCGCATTGCGCTACGTTGAAAACCGTAAAGCGCTTCAGGAACGGGATGGCATGCGCTTCCTCGCCGGTCTCGCGGGCGCGGCGCTTCTCGTCTTCCGGGGTGAAACGGTCAGCATAGACGACGGTTGTGCCGCGCTCGCCCTTGCGGACATGGCCGCCGAGCGAAAGCGCCTGCCGGAACGTGAGCCAGCCCTGGCAGGGAAAGCCGTGCTCGATGACGGCGCCCCAGAGGATGAGCACGTTGATGCCGCTGTAGCTGCGGGAGGTAGCGGCGTTTTTCGGCAGGCCGAGCGGCGCCTTGGCGGCCGACGTGCCCCAGGGCTGCACCCACGGCACGCGACCGGCCTCCAGCTCGGCGATGATTTTGGTGGTGATTTCGTCATAGAGGTTCGTCCGGTCCGAGCCGGTGCGAACACTGCGATCATGTCTGGACATCGCGGTTCTCCGCGACGGGCGCCGGAAGACTCTCCTCCGGCCCTCAACCCGTCACGGCAAACCCCGTCCGCACTCTCACTCTAAAGGGGGCGTTGCGGGGCAGGCTGTGCAGAAACTCAGCGAGGACTCGATGCGGCCGCGATGACGCAAACCGAATAGAGTGGGGTTCTCAGCCCCGCGACATCAGCGCTCCGGTTCCGAAGGCGTTCGAAGCGCGGATAATGTTGAATGCCAGGACCGAGAGGGCAGCTTCGGCTTTCACCCGCCGCAAACCGCGGGTCAGGAAGCGACCTCCGCCAGACATTCGCTTGATGGTGCCGAAGGGATGCTCGACCGTGCAGCGCCGGATCGTCATAAGATCAGGGTTCTCCTGAACCCGACGTTCCATCCGATCGAGCGCGCCCTGATCCACGAGCCTGTGAATGGTGCGCTGATATCCCGGCGTACACTGCTGTTTGATCTGGCAAGTCTGGCAGGCGGGCGTTCTGTAACGGATCGCCCGATTTCGGGTATGCTTGCCCTTGGGATACATGGTTTCACCAGCAGGGCAGTGGATCGTGTCGGTCTGCTCGTCATGGACGAATTGCACGGGGCGGAAGTATTGCGCGCTCATGGCCCCGCGCTTGATCGGCGCTGCCACGCGGACACCGTCCCGTTCGCAACGCGCGACTTCCTGCGCGTTCGAGTAGCCTCCGTCCGCCAGCACTTCGAGCTGGTCGACGTCGAGCACTTCTTTTGCCGCTATCGCCATTGGATGCAGCAACTGGCTGTCGTTGGCTTCGTTGGCGACATCGTTGTGAATGATCAGCCCGCTTTCGATATCGACGACACTCTGGAGATTATAGGCTGGGAACTTCGGCGCCCGGCCATATCCCATTGGTCGTGCATCCGGCTCTCCGAAGACCACGACGTTGGTATCATGCTCAGCAAGTTCGGCCTGCCGCTTTTCCAAGCGCTGCTTACGGCGTTCGAGTGACGCGATCGCGCTGGCAAACGCCGCGCGATTGACCGTCTGATCGCGCGCGCCCGCCGAGTGTTGATCTGCTATGTTGAGGCGGTCGAGATAGTAGGCGATTTCTGTTTCGGTATGAGCGATGTCGCGTGCCAGACGATCCGCTCCTGCAATATTCTTCGCGCTGGCAACCGCCCGCATCTTTGTTCCGTCCAGCGCCACCTTGCCAGGAGTGACCAAGCCGTTCTCGCGACAGAAGCTGATGAATGCGGCGCCCGTGCCGATGATCGCTTCGGGGTTGTCGTGCCGGAACGCCGCAATGGTCCGATAATCCGGGGTCATTCGCCGCATCAGCCAGATGGCCTCCAGGTCGCGCTGGCAGGCGCGCTCCAATTGTCGCGATGAACGCAACTGGTTCAGGTAGCCCCAGATGTAGAGCCGCAGCATGTCGCCGGGGTGATAGCCAGGTCGTCCTGTCGGGGCAGAGACGGTGCGCTCGAAGCCGAGCGCCGTGAGATCGAGGGTTTCGACGAAGGCATCAATGACGCGGACGAGAGAGTCCTGCGACACGTAATCTTCAACACAGGCGGGCAGCAGTAACGGCTGGCTCCGGTCATATCCCTCAATAAAGCGTCCCATCGTGCCCCCGTCCCGCAAATAATTAAGTGTACCATCCGCAGGTGAATAACCCCAGTAAATGCTTGGCAATACGAGCAATATCTACTGAGCGCGCTTGGGCTTCCCGTCCTCACTGTTCGGCGGCGCTGTCCAGCTACCCGACCAGGTGGAAACTCCGGATCGTCCCTGCCTAGACTCTCGCCAATATGTCGATTAGTCTCGACACATGGAATCAGATAATGCCATCCTCGCTTTCGCCGCGCTCGCGCAACCGACCCGACTCGACGTGTTCCGTCTACTGATGGAGCATGAGCCGGACGGGTTGCCCGCAGGCGAGATCGCCCGCAGGTTAGATGTCCCCCACAATACGATGTCCACACATCTGGCGACGCTGACGCGCGCCAGCCTGATAGAGGCGGAGCGGCATAGCCGGTCGATCATTTATCGGGCAAGGCTCGACGCCGTTCGCGCGCTTGCCAGCTTTCTCGTCAAGGATTGCTGCGGCGGCCGACCCGAGATCTGCGCGCCGCTGATCGCCGATTTTTCCCCTTGCTGCTCACCGCAAACCCTCACCGCAAAGGAGGCCACTCATGACTGACCGCATCTTCAACGTCCTGTTCCTCTGCACCGGCAATTCGGCGCGCTCAATCCTCGCGGAAAGCATCCTGAACAAGGATGGCGAAGGCCGATTTCGTGCCTTCTCTGCCGGGTCGCAACCCAAGGGGGCGGTCAATCCCTTCGCGCTGAAGGTGCTGAAGAGCTTCGACTACCCCTCTGAAGGCTTCCGCTCGAAGGGTTGGGAAGAGTTTGCTGGGCCTGATGCGCCTGTTATGGATTTCGTGTTCACCGTCTGCGACAACGCCGCCGGCGAAACCTGCCCTGTCTGGCCTGGCCAGCCGATGACGGCTCATTGGGGCATCGAAGACCCTGCCGCCGTCGATGGGCCGGATATCCAGAAGGAAGCCGCCTTCGTTGCGGCCTTCCGCTACATGAAGAACCGCATCTCGGCCTTCACGTCCCTGCCGGTTGCTAGTCTCGACAAGGCGTCGCTGCGCACGAAGCTGACCGAGATCGGCCAATCAGATGGCGCGTCGTCTCCCAGAAACAGCGCGGCGTGAGGCGAGCCATGGATGTCATCATCTATCACAACCCGGATTGCGGGACTTCGCGCAACACCTTGGCGATGATCCGCAATGCGGGCGTCGAGCCGCATGTCATCGAATATCTGAAGACGCCGCCATCTCGGGACATGCTGACTCGGCTTATCGCGCGCATGGGTATATCGGCGCGAGAGCTGCTCCGTGAGAAAGGCACGCCTTATGCCGAACTTGGCCTTGGCGACCCGGCTCTGAGCGAGGCGCAATTGCTCGATGCCATGATGGCGCATCCTATCCTGATCAACCGACCCATCGTCGTCAGCCCTAAGGGCGTCCGGCTCTGCCGACCGTCCGAGGACGTGCTCGACCTGCTGCCGCCGCAACGCGGCGCGTTCGTCAAGGAAGACGGCGAGCGCGTGATCGACGAACACGGCCAGCGTGTCGCAACGGCCTGAGGGAATTGCATGTCCACCTTTGAACGCTACCTGACCCTCTGGGTCGCACTGTGCATTGTCGTCGGCATCGCGCTCGGCCATTTTCTGCCGGGCGCATTTCATGCCATCGGCGCGATGGAAATTGCCAAGGTCAACCTGCCGGTGGCGGTACTGATCTGGCTGATGGTCATCCCTATGCTGCTCAAGATCGACTTCGCGGTCCTTGGCGAGGTCGGCCGCCACTGGCGCGGCATCGGCGTAACGCTGTTCATCAACTGGGCGGTAAAACCGTTCTCGATGGCGCTACTGGGCTGGTTGTTCATCGGATGGCTGTTTCGGCCTTATCTCCCGGCGGACCAGATCGACAGCTACATTGCCGGTCTCATAATCCTCGCGGCCGCGCCATGCACGGCCATGGTGTTTGTCTGGTCGAACCTGACCAAGGGCGAACCGCATTTCACATTGAGCCAGGTCGCCCTCAACGACGCGATCATGGTCGTCGCCTTTGCGCCGATTGTCGGCCTGCTGCTGGGCCTGTCAGCCATCACCGTGCCGTGGGGCACGCTGGTCCTGTCGGTCGTCCTCTATATCGTCATTCCCGTCATCATCGCGCAGATCATCCGTCGCCGGATGCTGACAAGTGGCGGGCAGGCAGCGCTTGACCGGCTGCTTGCAAAGCTCGGCCCGGCTTCTCTCGTCGCTTTGCTGGCGACGCTTGTTTTGCTGTTCGGATTTCAGGGCGAGCAGATCATCGCGCAGCCGGCCATCATCGGCCTGCTGGCAGTGCCGATCCTGATTCAGGTCTATTTCAACTCCGGCCTTGCCTATCTGCTCAACCGGCTTGCCGGCGAACAACATTGCGTTGCCGGTCCCTCGGCGCTGATCGGCGCGTCAAATTTCTTCGAACTGGCGGTTGCCGCCGCCATCAGCCTGTTCGGTTTTCACTCGGGTGCGGCGCTCGCCACCGTTGTCGGGGTGCTGATCGAAGTGCCGGTGATGCTCTCGGTCGTCTGGATCGTGAACCGCTCCAAAGGCTGGTATGAGCGTGGCGGCAAGGTGTCCGAACTCGCGAAAGAGCAGCGTTGATGCCGGATGATCTTCCCAATCTTGATGCCGGCTGCGTTGATACTCCCAGCCTTGGTCGGCTGCGCGTAACCGACCCTTCTACCCATCCGCCGCGTATCCTGCTGCTTTATGGCTCGCTCCGCGAGCGATCCTACAGCCGTTTCCTGACATTCGAGGCCGAGCGTCTGCTGAAACATTTCGGGGCGGAGACACGCATCTTCGATCCGTCCGGCCTGCCGCTGCCGGACGGCGCTCCCGTCGATCATCCCAAGGTACAGGAACTGCGAGAGCTCTCGCTCTGGTCGGAAGGCCAGGTCTGGACCAGCCCGGAGCGGCACGGCGCAATGAGCGCGGTGATGAAGGCGCAGATCGACTGGATTCCCCTTTCGGTCGGCGCGGTACGGCCAACGCAGGGCCGGACACTCGCGGTGATGCAGGTCTCCGGCGGCTCGCAGAGCTTCAACGCCGTCAACCAGATGCGTGTGCTCGGCCGCTGGATGCGCATGGTGACGATCCCCAACCAGTCCTCCGTCGCCAAGGCCTTTCAGGAGTTCGACGATGCGGGCCGGATGAAACCGTCCTCCTATTATGATCGAGTGGTCGACGTAATGGAGGAACTGATGAAGTTTACGCTTCTGACGCGCGACGTCTCACCCTACCTGACCGACCGCTATTCCGAGCGCAAGGAGAGCGGCGAGGCCCTGATGCAGCGGGTCAATCTGACGGCTGCAACCTGAGAATCTATCCCGCGCCGATCGCACGTCATCGCTCGCAAGAATGCCCCAACCAACGAGGTCTCCTGAATGGATCATAGCCCGCAACAGTCGCAAGGAAGCGTCTCCGAGGTATTCCGCGTCTTCCTGAAGCTGGGGCTCACCTCCTTCGGCGGACCGATCGCGCATCTGGGCTATTTCCGGGACGAACTGGTGACGCGGCGAAAATGGCTGAGCGAAAGCGCATATGCCGATTTGGTGGCGCTGTGCCAGTTCCTGCCCGGTCCGGCTTCCAGCCAGGTCGGCTTTGCTCTTGGTCTGACGCGGGCGGGATGGCTCGGCGCGTTCGCAGCTTTCCTCGCCTTCACCCTGCCATCAGCCATGATCCTTCTTGCGCTTGCCATGACGGCTACGCGGCTGGAAAGCCCGTTAGCGCTTGGCGTCCTGCATGGTCTCAAGATCGTCGCCGTCGCCATCGTGGCGCAAGCCGTGTGGGGCATGGCAAAAAACCTCTGCCCCGATAAGGAGCGCGCCACGATCGCGGTCGTGGCCGTGCTTCTGCTTGCCTGGGCGCCGGGAGCGATCGGGATGATGGCGGCCATACTGCTGGGCGCACTCGCCGGGCTGGCTCTTGGCAAAGGACAGGTCACGATTGGCGAGCATCTGCCTGTGCCGGTTTCACGCAAAGCCGGGCTGACTGCCTTTGCACTGTTCGCCGTCTTGCTGATTGGCCTGCCGATCCTCGCGGGGCAGGCTCAGGGGTGGGCGCTTGCGGACAGCTTCTATCGCTCGGGCTCGCTGGTCTTTGGTGGCGGCCATGTGGTGCTGCCGCTGTTGCAGGCTGAAACCGTCACACCAGGATGGGTGTCCGATGACGCCTTTCTCGCGGGCTATGGCGTGGCGCAGGCGGTGCCGGGACCGCTCTTTACCTTTGCCGCCTGGCTCGGGGCAGTCATGGGACCGGCGCCGAACGGCGTGACCGGCGCGATGATCGCTCTTGTCGCAGTTTTCCTGCCGGGCTTCCTGATCCTGATCGGGGCGCTACCCTTCTGGGATCAGTTGCGCCGCACGACATGGGCGCAGTCGGCTATGCAGGGCGCCAATGCCGCCGTCGTCGGCATTCTCGGCGCTGCGCTTTATTCGCCTGTCTTCACCAGTGCGATCGGAGGCATGCCGGATTTCGCACTGGCCTTGATTTGTTTCGTGGCGCTGATGGCCTGGAAAGCTCCGCCATGGGTCGTCGTGTTGCTGGCGGCCGTGGGTGGAGCTGCGCTTAGCCTGGTGATGTAAGGCGGTTTCGAAAGCTATCGGGCTCACTCTGTCAAACCCGAGGTAGCACGATGCTGAATTGTGTCGCGCCACGCCAACGCTAGCCGGCGAGATCCAAGCCCAGCGACATCAGGGCGAGTTTCTGCACAGCCTGGGGGTCTCCCCGCAGAAGGGGGTGTGCCGGCGACCCCGGCGCCGGCCAGGGGGAAGGCTTTCCCTCCCCAAATGCCGAGGAGATCATCGTCTAAGGGTGCTGCCACGACTGCCCGCTCGCCCACTGGATTACCCGAGGAAATGTACGGTCAGGTGCCCCACGCATCAATCACGGTATCGAGGGGAAATGGCGTGCTACTCTTTGACCATTCATGGAACGGAGCTGCAGTCTGGCTGTACGGACCCGGATCAGGCCGGTCGAACTGTACGCGTGTCGGGATATGGAAGGCACTACCGAAAACAATCGCCTCACCGGAGGCTAGGATAGTCACCTGATCCAACAGTCGCCGCGCTTGCATAGGGATGATCCGGCGGAAATGGTCGATATCGTCGGGGTTCTGAAGTCGGTGGCTGATGAAGTTCGCGCATTGGCTGATGATGGTCTGGCTGATCTCGCTCGGCCGCTGGCTGGCGATGATAAGCGAAAGACCGAATTTACGCCCCTCCTTGGCGATCCGTTCATAAGTAAGACGCGCAAGGCGATGTCCCCGATCCTCATCGGATCTGGCTGGACGAGCATAATTGTGTGCTTCCTCGAGCACCAAAACCCAGGGATTCCTGTAGCGCGAAGCCGCCGGCAGGCGCTCACGCGCTTCCAGCAACACACGGCCGATTATCGCACAGGCGTAGGGCAGAACCTCGTTGCTGAGCATGGAGAGGTCGAGAACTGAAACGTTTGGTCCCATTGCCGCACCAAGCCCGAAGCGCCGGAACCAGCCTGACAGATTCTCGATTTTCGTACCGGTATCCTCGTAGTTTAGAAAGGCCCGCCAACGCTTGTCATCCAAACGGGTCTTGAGGCGCAATTTTAGTGTGGTGAGATGGGCGTCGACGCGAAAGCTATCCTCCTTCGATACCGCGCGGTTGATAAGGGAGGGATCGGTCAGCGTAGCTCGACTAATTGGCAACGGAGAGTCGGCCGTCCGCACTCCGGCTTCTGCAGTCGCGTTTCCACCCACAATCTTATCTCTGATGGCGTCCTTGAGCTTTTCCGCCTCTGCCGCAATTGCAGCTTGGTTGTTCATGACCTCGGTGTTGAAGTCGTTGACGAGCCGATGATTCTCGAACAACGCCTCGAAGGCTGCAGTATCGATGTCGGTATCTGCTAGATGGCCTGTCACGGCATCACAATGCGAACCTGCTGCCTTTTTCTTGATCTTGGTCAGTTCGCTGAGAAGTTGATCGAGTGCACTCATGGCGTTTTGGAGCGCGTTCATACTGACAGCTGCGGCGGCATCGCCGCCCTTGGCGATCGCCCACCAATCCTTCAGCACAGGCTCTTGTGTCTGCTCCGCCGCACTGAGCCAGGCACAGATCTCTTCGGCATTCATGAACCAGAGAGGGAGACCGAACTCCCTGCCGTTCAGATAGATTCGGTCCGGCAAACGCGCGGCTGTTGCAACTGTTGGAAAGGCTTTGCCGTACTCCCCGTTGATATCGAGGATGAAGACATGGGGCTCCTCGGCCGCGCCATCGAGGGCCTTCATGGCTTTCTGTATCAGGCTCGATACGGAGAATGACTTGCCGGACCCAGTGTTGCCTACGATAGCTAAAGGCCGCGAAAACAGGTCATTGTAGGAAGCGCGCACGACGTTGCGGGCCTGACCAGTCGGAAAGCCTATTCTCAGGTCACAGTCGAAGTCCTTATCGTCGTAGCCTTCCGGCTTATTGCGGCGGGGAGGAATCTCGAAGACCGCCCGTAATATGTCGGGCGATCCGATCTCGGCCGGCGTATCGAGCGTCGGCAGAACGGAAATGCCTGGGCTGAAGGAGGGTTCATCGTCCGCATGCTCGATGGTGCCCAGCAATTGTACGCTGGCGACGCGGCGCGGCTTCATCAGTTCGAGACTGAGATCATCGCCGCTGTTCGGATCGAAGGTCTCGCGGGCCTCCAGATCGGTGATGATGCCGATGACGGTCTCCCCCGCTCCGAGCGAGAAGGTCAGGTAAGCATTGATCGCGATCGCGACCTGAACGCCATCCAGAGTGGCACGTAACGCCGAACGGGTTTCGGGGAGCAACTCCACCTTGACCCGAAAACCTTGGACCGAGACGATATGGCCGACAAGCCGGGGATTATCCATCTAAGCCCCCACGCCGGCGTTTGGATCGGTTGGCGTTTCAGAGGAGGCAATCTGTTTCTCGAAACGCCGTAGCCGCAGGAAGTCGTCGAGCCATTGCACGTCGGGCATCACCGAGGTCGCAAAGTCGTCGAACGTCGCAAGTGTGAAAGGCGCGGCAGCGAAAGCATCTGTCGTGGGGCAGAGAACGAAGGCGCGTTTGCCGAGATCCTTGTAGCGTCGGATGCGTTCAATGACCGGACTTTCTGGATTGGGTTCGATTACCAGCATCACCAGCGAAGGGTTCATCAAGGCATTCTCGATGATCCGGCTGACATGCTCATCCCCGAACCCATAACCGAGGACGAGCAAGAAGGTTTGGGGAATGCCGAGTCGGACCTGGAACGACCGGAACAGATGCGCGTAGGGCATGGTCAGCGTCTGCGCGAACTTGTTGGCGGTGGGCAGGATGCCTACCGAGGGCGTCTTGTCAGCCAGTGGCACGAGTGCCGCCGCCTTGTCCGCCGGACTCTTCGCTGCATAGGACTGGAAACGTGTCAGGTCGGGATGACGGGCGCGCATTTCATCGCCGTGCTCGAACCAGTGGATCGAGCCATGCAACTTGTAGAAATGCAGGAACTTGTCGAATCGGCGGACACGACCTTCAGCGACCTCGCCCGGATAATAGATGTCGAGCCCATAGACGGACGGATCGAAGCGCGCAGCCGCGCGACCCGTGAATCCATCGAAATATTGTACTCCAAGCAATTCCAGCGCCTGCTCGAAGAGCGTGTCGTAATTCAGGGTGAAGAGATGAGTTCGCCCGAGATTGCTGTCGCGCGCGACCAACTTTGAAAGGAAAGCCAACTGAGGGGCGACCGCGGTCGCCGATGTCGCAAGCCCGGTGTCCGGCAAGGACAACGCGCATTCAGCGAAGATCGCCATGCGCAACCGATCGACGAACCATTGAAGGTCTTTGAGGCTTGGTGCTGACATACCCGGCCAGATGACACCGGAAAACGGAGCGTCCTTGGATTGCCCTACGACGAGGGCATTGGCGATAAACGAAAGCCACCCCTCGAAGCCCAGAGGCTCCGTCTTGTCGGTCTTCGCCTGTACAACTGCTTTCTGTCGCGCCTTGATAATAGGGGTAATCGACGCGGGCAGATCAGCAAAGGCCTCGATGGTATCAAATACAGCGACCTCAAGGTTCGCCATGGTCTTCCCGCCGGCGGAGACTGAGGTTCCCGCCCCGGTTATCACCACGACGTTTTCCATACGCAGCCATTCCGAGATCAGGGCCTGAAGCCGAATTCGTCCCTGCTTTTTGTCGAGACCAGCCAGCAGATCACCAACGCCGCCGCCCTCTGTAAGACCAATAAGCTGATATTCTGTTGGCAAAAACGTTCCTGCTGTCATCGATCTCCCCCCTCTGCTTCGCGACGCAAGGGGTTGACGATTTGAAGCCCCCTGAAATCCTTTTCGTTATCTGTGACGACTACGCAGTCGTGTGCTCCCGCGATCGCGGCGATAATCATATCGAGTCCGCTTCGTGGACGACCTGCCGCCTTCCCTTCCGCCATCAATCGCGCCCAGATGAGGGCAGCTTTTTCATCGAACGAGAGAATGCGACCGGCAAACAGCTCCTGTGGCCCCTCCGGTCCCGAAAACCAGGCATCGAGCGCATCGCGCTTTTTCCCACGCGGCTTTTCCAGAATGCCACGTCGGATCTCAGCGATGGTCAACGTAGTGACGAAAAGATCCTCGTCCTGCTGCGCGGTCATCCAATCCAGAAGGGTTTTGGATGGCTGCGGTTTGACAATGTTGCTAATGATGTTGGTGTCGAGAAGATAACGCGTCACAGATCGACCCGGCGCCCTTCTTCGCGTGGACGCGACAGATCGAGATCCGCGCCGACAAGGGGGGAACGGCGAAGGGCAGACAGGATGCCACCGGATTTTGGCGGCTCACCTGCAACAAGGGCCGCCTTGACCGCAGCCCGCGCCTTTTCCGCTTCCGGCCCCTCCTCCGCCAGTTGGCGAGCAAGCGACCGGATTAGCTCGCGGTCGGATTCCAGTGCTAAGACCTCGAAGCGCTTGAAGCCACGCTGCGTCAAGCGTGCCCGGTAATTTTCGATCGCTCTCTTCTGTGCCGCATTGCTCATGACGGGCCTCCGTGCTATATCCTGATATATAGCCGATATTGGCCTTGCAAACAAGGGATGTCAGCGATGCCTTGGGCCGCCCCCCGCAGTGAGGTAATGCAGAAGAATATTGCGCATTTGCGCCAGTATTTTCCATATGCTGCGGCACGAGGGAATACGCCAGACTTCACCGAAGCCGCCGAGAACAGGCTTTCTGCCGCCCAATATACGCGTGTTATATCAATTGCTTACACTGGTATTTGGGTGAATGCTTGGATGTATGACATCACGATCAATCCAAGCGTCGGCGAAGATGACAAGGGACGAGCGCGAAGCGCTGCTCGAATCCCTGCTCATCGACGAGCCGGAACTGACCTTTACTCCAAGGGGCGATCCCGACCCGCGGCTTTTGCGTCTGGTCGACTTTCTGGCGCGGCAGGCGGCACGGGAATGTTACGCGGAAGAAGTCAAGATGACGAGGCGACGGGGGAAGCGCACCTCCTGATGCCGAAAGGAGAGGTGCATTGAAGGTCGCGATCTACGCCCGCTACTCGTCCGATAATCAACGCGACGCCTCGATTGCCGACCAGTTCCGCATGTGCCGCCTTCATGCGGAGAAGCAGGGCTGGCAGATCGTCGAGGAGTATTCCGATCACGCAATCTCTGGTTCGTCTCTGCTGCGCCCCGGCATCCAGGCCCTGATTTCCGACGCCACGCGCGGTCGTTTCGACCTGATCCTTGCGGAAGCCATGGATCGGCTTTCGCGCGATCAGGAGGACATAGCGGGCCTCTTCAAGCGCATGTCCTATTCGGACGTGAAGATGTTCACCCTCTCCGAGGGTGAAGTCTCGCACCTCCATGTCGGGCTCAAGGGCACGATGAACGCGCTGTTTCTGAAGGATCTGGCCGACAAGACCCGTCGCGGACAACGCGGCCGGGTCGAGGCGGGCAAGTCGGGCGGCGGCAATTCCTACGGCTATGACGTGGTCAAGAAGCTGGACGCTAACGGCGAACCGATCCGCGGCGACCGCAGGATCAACGAGGCGCAGGCCGAGGTCGTACGCCGCATCTTCCGCGACTATGCGGCCGGCAAGTCGGCTAAGACCATCGCCTTCGCTCTGAACCGGGACGGCATCCCCGCCCCGTCCGGTGGTGACTGGGGTTTCAGCACGATCAACGGCAACCCGAAGCGTGGGAACGGCATCCTCAACAACGAGATGTATGTCGGCAAGATCGTCTGGAACCGTCAGCGCTTCGTCAAAGATCCGGATACCGGCAAGCGGCAAGCCCGGCCCAACCCGGAAACGGAATGGGTCATTCAGGACGCACCCGAGTTGCGCATCCTCGACGACGACCTCTGGAACGCCGTGAAGACGCGGCAGGGCGAGATGCGGACCGAGCGGGACGAGAGCGGCATCGCCGACGTCCGCAAGATGAACCACCGCCGCCGCCCGAAGTACCTGTTCTCCGGGCTGACCAAATGCGCCTGCTGCGGCGGCGGCTATTCGGCGATCTCGGCGGCCCTGATCGGCTGCTCGACGGCACGGAACAAAGGCACCTGCGATAACCGGACCAATATCCGTCGCGAGGAACTGGAATCGCGTGTGCTGAACGCCTTGCGCACCAGGCTCGTCGATCCGGAGATGTTCGCCCGCTTCTGCGAGGTGTTCACGCAGGAGATGAACCTGCTGCGCATGGAAGGCCGCGCGGGCATCGCTTCGGCCGAGGCCGAGATTGCGAAGATCGACCGCGAACTCGACACGCTGCTCAACCTGATCCTCAAGGGTGGCGCGGCCGACGCGATCAACGCCAAGATGGTCCTTCTGGAACAGCGCAAGAAGGAACTGGCCTTGTTCCTGGCCGAAGCTGAGGAACCGCCTCCCCTTCTGCACCCCTCAATGGCGTTGCAATACCGCAAGCGGGTCCAGCAGCTCTACGAAGCCTTGCAGGACGAAGAGGAAGAGAAGCGGATCGAGGCGGCCGACATTCTGCGCTCGCTGGTGGACCAGATCGTTCTGACGCCGGTGGACGGCAAGATGGAGATCGATGTCCAGGGCGATCTCGCCGGCATCCTGACGATTGCCACACAAACGCAAAACCCCGCAGCGGGTAAGGCTGCGGGGTCGCAATTAAAGATGGTTGCGGGGGCAGGATTTGAACCTGCGGCCTTCAGGTTATGAGCCTGACGAGCTACCGGGCTGCTCCACCCCGCGTTATCCGGTTTTTGCCGA
>NZ_SLVX01000026.1 GCF_004341885.1 Shinella granuli
CCTCTTCGCCGGGCATATGCTGTTGGCCCTTGTCGAGGATGCGCTGTGGAGGGCCATCGGCAATACGAACACGGCTTGCGGCAAAACGTGCTGACGCTGCCCATGTTCTGCGGTTTGGCGACAGCGAAGGCGACAGCGTATCCCCGACACATTCCATAGATGTCATCGCTGACCGGTTCCTGATTTCTCGGGCCGTCTTCGATCCCGCCTTCGAGCATATCGATAGGCCAGGCCTTATCGGCACTCGTGTCGCGGGCTTCAACATTCGCATTCAGCAAGACCGTCCAAAAATCATCCGCTCGGAGGTCTGAACATGACCGACCGGCAAAAAGAAGTTGAGGTGTACGATACTACCTCGAACCTCGGCGGCAGCCTCACCGTCTCCATCATCGAGGAAATCGATGAAATGACCGTCAAGGTGCGCGTCTGGTATGGACGCGCCACCATCAACGGCTGGGAAACGTGGCGGGAATGGGATGGCTCCATGTTCACCACGACACGCGACCGCCTCACGAAGAAGCGCATCATGCCGCTTTATTCAAAACGGCCCTAGATCGCGGGGCTGACAGAGAAGGGCCGGAACCGGCCCTTCTCGCAGGGTGACTCTGATCAGGAATTCTCCGCGCAACCTGCCAACGTGATCGGCTGGTTGAAGATGCCGTCCAAATTTGCCGGCTGGAGCCCGCGCCGGGGCATCGAACCCCGGCGCGGGCTTTTGCCGCGCAAAGCGTCAAACCGTCCGATCCATCGGGCCGGTTCATTCATCGGATCGCCGGCGGGCTCCACCTGTTGCCGGTCAGCCAACCATTCTTTGCCCGGAGTTATATTTCGACCCGTATCCGCGCAAGCGCTTCTGCCTCAGAAGGGCGAGAAAGAGTTCGACCGCCTCCTCCTCGCACTGAAAATGATGCGCCAGCTTCTGGCCTCCCGTGCCGATACGTCCCCAACGTCGGGTCAGGCAGGTATCCCCGAACAGCGTAGGCTCGATAGACATGGCATAGTAGCGGGCCATGTTTTTCGAAGCGTCTATTTTCTCAACGTAGAGGTGATAGGGCTGTGCAATCATGGAGGCAGGATCGCGCAGACGAGAGTCCGGGTCCAACGAGAGATGTGAATCGGTCGACGCCAATTGATTCATGTCGTTGATGGATGGTCGAATGGTCGGCGTTGCCAACCTTAGATCAATCGGCTGAATCAAGACGTAGATGGTCTCGCTTCTACGATCGCGACGCCCTCCGTCTTTTCCTGCCTTCTGTGCTTCGTCGGCGTCGAGCGAATGCGGTTGAAGATTGGCGGGAGAAACGGAACGTCCTGCCAGACCACGTCGATTTCGAAGAGGGTGTCGCTGTTGCGATTGCGCCAGCGCACCTCCTCCCGCGTGACGAAGGGTGGCGCGATTTCAGCGAGTGCTGCGAGCGGTGCGAGCGGTGCGAGCACAAGCACGCAGAAGAGACATACGGTTCTGACGAGAACGATGCCAAGTGGTGGGAGAATGTCTGCGCTGATGATCGCGCTGGCACTCAGAAAGGGCGCAGCTATGATGAACGCGACCCAGATCATCAATGGGCCGACAAGCGAATACCATGTCTTTCTCCAGTGCTTCATGTGCTTTGCTCACTCGTTATGGCTGGGATTGGCCGCGCGGGTTGTCGCTGGTCCGGGGATCGTTTGATGAAATCTATTCTGGCCGACGCAAGCCTTCATGTCGTCACGCCGGAACCAGATCGCGCGCCCGCATCTGAGCGGCGGATTGCCTGATGTGAAGACGATCTGTTCGTCGCCGCGCATGCGCAGGACCTCGTGCGGCATGATCAATGGCCGACGGCTGAGCTGCTTCGAGCGCGAGCGTGACGATCCCTTCATTCCCGTGGAGCGGTTTGTCTGGTCGACCTCGACCGTCGTGTCGCCGCAGCGCTTCGAGATGTAGTCGGCCGTGTCCGGGTCGTTGATCGCCGCGAACGAGATCCACGATGCGGATTCGAACCATTTGCTTGTCGCGTCACGGCCACCATAGGCTTCGCGCATCTGGCCGATCGACTGGAAGACCATGGTGAGCGTGATGCCATACTTCCTGCCGGCGTCGCGCGCCGTTTCGAGGATGCGCAGATAGCCGAGGCGGGCGACCTCGTCGAGCAGAAATAACGTCCTTCCCGCGACCTCGCCATTGCGATTATAGATGGCATTGAGCAGCGAGCCGATCACAACGCGCGCCAGCCCCGGATGTGCCTCCAGCACCTTGAGATCGAGCGCGATGAACAGGTCCGTGCCGCCTCCCGCGAGATCGTCGGTCGAGAAACTGTTGCCCGACACGAGCGCCGCATAGTTCGGGTAGGACAGCCAGTGCGTTTCCTTCACCGCGTTGGCGTAGACGCCGGAAAAGGTCTCCGGTGTCATGTTGACGAAGACGGCAACATTCTCCTTCACGAAATCAGACTCGGACTGCTCATAAATCCGTGTCAAGCGCTCGCGGAGCTTCGGCTCCGGCTCCGACAGATTTGACCGGACGCGGCGCAGCGTCTGGTCCTTCTCGTCCGTATGCCCGGACAGGCAGACGTCGGCGATCAGCGCCGTCAGGAGCTGCATGGCGGATACTCGGAAGAAGTCGTCGCGGGCCGACGCCGTGCGTGCATTGTCGGTCATGATCCAGGTCGCCACCGCGACGATATCCTCTTCCTTGGTGTTGCCGTGTCGGCCGATCCAGTCGAGCGCGTTGAAACCGATCGCGGGCGTGGCGGGATCGAGCACGATCACGTTTCGGCCGGCCTTGCGCCGATGATCGACGACCATCGGCGCGACCTCGCTCGACGGATCGAGCACCACGAGGCCGCCGCCCCACCTAAGGGCAGTCGGGATCGTCACCGAGGTCGTCTTGAAGCCACCGGAACCGGCGAAGACGATACCGTGCGACGAACCGAACGAGCCGTCGAAGCACAACAAGGGAGACCTGCCGCCGGCGCCCCAGCTCCGCGCGTCACCGGCGCGGAACGGCATCCCCGCTACGCTGTCCTTGTCGACGCGGTAACGTTCACCAATCACGATGCCGCCGGCATCGGGAAACAGCTTGACGGCGTCGGCCATCTTCATCCAGTCGGCCTCGCCGTGCACGGCCCGCTTCCCCGCGATCCGCCGCGGCGCTGCTTTCGCAAAGGCGGCGTTCCCCCTGGTCGCGACGCGCAGTGCGAAGATCCCGCTCAAGACGGCGGCGCATGCGCCGAGCATCGCCGACGGATCCGTATAGGCGAAAACCGACTGGCCTTGAGGCACCCGATCAGCAAGAGCAAAGAGCCGCCACCCTTCGCGTGCGATCGCCGCGATGCAGACGACGAAAGCACTAGCCAATACGCTCCAACCGGCTGCCTTGATGTTTGCCGCGCCCGCCGTCGCGAACAGGAAGATGACGCCGATCGCTGCGGCCGCGGTGTAGGGCAGGGCGAGGCCGATCCGGCCGAGCATCAGTTTCGCCTGGGGCGACGTTCCGAAACCCGAGAGCCAGGTTTCGATGCCGAACATTGCCAGCATGGCTGCGATCATGAATGCGGCTGGCAGGATTGTGAGAAGGAGCCTATTCACCGTCATGACCGAATGCCTCTGCGCCGATTGCGGTCAGGCGCGAGCGCTCGGCTTCGTCTCCGCGGATGCGCCCCGCGGCGTCGATCAGCAGGCCGAGCAACAGTGCCCGTTTCTCGTAGCGCAGCCCGGCCTTCACGATCAGGCCGCCGAGCTCGATTTTCTCGCGCGTGTCTTTCTTTCGCGCGTCGCTCGAATTGGTTTGCCGCATCCGCTCAAGCCTCGCCAGCGCCGCCCGCATCCTCGCCAGGCGCGACCGCCGTGGACGTGTCGCCGCCGGTCCTGCCGTCACCGGCATTCTTCTTCCCGGTCGCAACTTCCTTGCCTCCGCGAAACCGCCCGGCGATGTCCTCGAACGCTGCCTGAAGTGCGGCTTCCTCGATCTCGATTTCGCCGAGGCCGGCCTTCAGCGCGATCCTGCCAATGCGCTCGGCCTCGCGTGTCTCGGCTGCTTTGAGCTGATCCTGGAGCCTGGCGATTTCTTCCCTGATCTTCGACGACGGTTTCTTCATTTCGGTGGCACTCCTTTGTGGTTTTGGCGTTGCATGGGCGACGCCAAAACTCCTCCGGATGCCTAGCCAAGGAAATGTGCAGATTTGCACGTCGGCAAGGCCGACACTTTGGACCATCATCCCGGCCGTTCCGAAGGAGCGGTTCCAAGGGCGCAATTATACGTCGCTGACGCGACGCCTTGCGCTGAGGCCTGAACGGCCTGCCCAGCTCCCGACGAACGAGGTTCGAACCAGGAGACTCGCCGCGGTGGCCATCGCCCACTTCTCCGTCAGCATTGTCAGCCGCGGCGACGGCCGCAGTGCCGTGCTGTCGGCCGCCTACCGGCACTGCGCGAAGATGGAGTACGAGCGCGAGGCCCGCACCATCGACTACACGCGCAAACAGGGGCTCCTGCACGAGGAGTTTCTCCTACCGGCCGGTGCCCCGAAATGGGCGCGGATGCTGATAGCCGATCGCTCGATTGCCGGTGCTTCGGAAACCTTCTGGAACAAGATCGAGGCCTACGAGAAACGCTCTGATGCCCAGCTCGCCAAAGACCTGACCATTGCCCTGCCGCTGGAACTGACGCCCGAGCAGAACATCGCACTGGTGCGGGATTTCGTGGAGCGGCACATCCTGTCGAAGGGCATGGTCGCGGACTGGGTCTATCACGACAATCCAGGCAATCCCCACATCCACCTGATGACGACCCTGCGTCCGCTGACCGAGGACGGCTTCGGCGCGAAGAAGGTCGCGGTAACAGGCGAAGACGGACAGCCATTGCGAAACAAGGCGGGCAAGATCGTCTACGAGCTATGGGCCGGCGGGACGGATGACTTCAATGCCTTTCGTGACGCCTGGTTCGAGCGTCTCAACCATCACCTGGCGCTGAACGGGATCTCGCTGCGCGTCGATGGTCGATCTTACGAGAAGCAGGGCATCAATCTGGAGCCGACCATCCATCTCGGCGTCGGGGCAAAGGCGATCGAGCGGAAGGCGGAGAAGCAGGGCGTTCGGCCGGAGCTGGAACGGCTCGAGCTGAATGAGAAACGCCGCAGCGAGAATGCGCGTCGTATTCTTCGCAAGCCCGGGATTGTGGTCGACCTGATCACGCGGGAGAAGAGCGTCTTCGATGAACGCGATGTCGCGAAAGTTCTGCATCGTTATATCGATGACCCGGCTGTTTTCCAGCAGCTGATGTTAAGTATCATCCTGAATCCCAAAGTTCTCCGCCTCCAGCGCGACACGATCGACTTCGCCACCGGCGCGAAGGTGCCGGCGCGCTATTCGACACGGGAGATGATCCGGCTCGAAGCGACGATGGCGCGGCAGGCGATGTGGCTGTCGGGCCGTGAAACCCATGACGTCGATGACAAGGTGCTGGCGGCGACCTTCGCGCGACATGCGCGCCTGTCCGACGAGCAGAAGGCGGCGATCGAACGGATTGCCGGTTCCGCGCGGATAGCAGCCGTGGTCGGCCGCGCCGGCGCAGGCAAGACCACGATGATGAAGGCTGCGCGCGAGGCCTGGGAGCTCGCCGGATATCGCGTGGTCGGTGGCGCCCTTGCCGGCAAGGCGGCCGAGGGACTGGAGAAGGAGGCGGGCATCGTCTCCCGCACACTCGCTTCCTGGGAGCTGCGCTGGCAACAGGGCCGTGACACGCTCGACGCCAGGACCGTGTTTGTCATGGACGAGGCCGGCATGGTCGCCTCGAAACAGATGGCGGGCTTTGTCGATGGTGTTGTCCGGGCCGGCGCGAAGATCGTGCTGGTCGGCGATCCCGAGCAGCTTCAGCCGATCGAGGCGGGCGCTGCCTTCCGCGCCATCGTCGATCGTATCGGCTATGCCGAGCTCGAGACGATCTACCGCCAGCGCGAAGAGTGGATGCGGCATGCCTCGCTCGATCTCGCGCGCGGCAACATAGAACAGGGGTTGATGGCCTATCGCACCCGCGGTCATGTCGTTGGAGAAAAGCTGAAGTCGGAAGCCGTCGAAAGCCTCATCTCGGCTTGGAACCACGACTACGATCCCACGAAGTCGATGCTGATGCTGGCGCATCTGCGCCGCGACGTCCGCATGCTCAATGTCATGGCCCGCGAAAAGCTCGTCGAGCGCGGTATCGTCGGAGAGGGACACGTCTTCAGGACCGCCGACGGCATTCGCCAGTTCGACGCCGGCGATCAGATCGTTTTCCTGAAGAACGAGGGTTCGCTCGGCGTCAAGAACGGGATGATCGGCCGCGTGATCGAGGCCGCGCCCAGCCGCATCGTCGCGGTCGTGGGCGAGGGCGATCAGCGCCGGCAGGTGACGGTCGAGCAGCGGTTCTACAATGATGTCGATCACGGTTATGCCACCACGATCCACAAGAGCCAGGGCGCCACTGTCGACCGGGTGAAAGTGCTGGCTTCACTCTCTCTGGATCGCCACCTGACCTATGTCGCTATGACGCGCCATCGAGAGGACCTTCAGGTCTATTTCGGGCGCCGCTCCTTCGAAATGAACGGTGGGCTCACCAAGATCCTGTCCCGGCGAAACGCCAAGGAAACAACGCTCGACTATGAGCGCGGCACGCTCTACCGCGAGGCGCTTCGCTTCGCCGAAAACCGCGGTCTGCGCATCGGTGAGGCTGCGCGGACGCTGCTGCGCGACCGGCTCGACTGGACGCTGCGCCAGAAAAGCAAGCTCACCGATCTCACCAACCGCCTTCGCCAACTCGGTGAACGTTTCGGCCTGCGGCAATCCCCGCCAACCCAATCAGCTAAGGAGTCGAAACCCATGGTCGCCGGCATCACCCGGTTCGAGAATTCCGTTGCAGACACGGTTGAGCAAAAACTCGACGCCGATCTGGCGCTGAAGAAGCAATGGGAGGAGGTCTCGATCCGCTTCCGCTATGTCTTCGCTGATCCCGAGACGGCGTTTCGGGCGATGAACTTTGATGCCATGTTGGCCGACAGGGACGCGGCGCGACAGGTGCTTCAGAAGCTTGAGGCCGAGCCGACGTCGATCGGTCCGCTCAGGGGCAAGACCGGCATTCTTGCCAGCAAGACGGAGCGCGAGGCGCGACGCGTCGCCGAGATCAATGTGCCCGCCCTGAAGCGCGACCTCGAACGCTATCTCCACATGCGCGAAAGCGCCACACAGCGCATGGCGGCTGACGAACAGGCGCTGCGCCAGCGCGTCTCGATCGACATCCCGGCCCTGTCGCCTGATGCACGCGCGGTGCTCGAGCGCGTGCGCGATGCGATCGACCGCAACGATCTTCCCGCCGCCCTTGCATATGCGCTGAGCAACCGCGAGACGAAGCTGGAGATCGACGGGTTCAACAAGGCCGTCACCGAACGCTTCGGCGAACGCACCCTGCTGACCAATGCCGCACGTGAGCCATCGGGCAAACTCTTCGACAAGCTCTCCGAGGGAATGCAGCCACAGGAGAAGGAACGTCTCAAGGAAGCCTGGCCGGTCATGCGCACGGCCCAGCAGGTCGCCGCCCATGAGCGTACCACCGAGACCCTGCGGCAGGTCGAGGAACTGCGTCTCGCGCAACGCCAGACTCCGGTTGTGAAGCAATGAAGCGGCGCGGTGCGATCATGCTGTTGAGCACGTCAATGGTTGCTATCGCGGGCCTCATCACGGCTGCGGTCGTCGGTGGCTATCGGCTGAACCTGACGCCGAGCGAGCCGCTCGGGCTCTGGCGCATCGAGAAACTCAATCGTCCGGTCGAGGCAGGAGATCTCGTCTTCATCTGCTCGCCCCCGACCGCAAAGTTCGAGGAAGCGCGACTGCGAGGATATCTCCGACGGGGCTTGTGCGCCGGCGGGTTCGCGCCGCTGATCAAGACCGTCGCAGCGCTTCCCGGACAGCATGTCGAAGTTACCGACCACGTCGTGATCGAAGGCCGTTCCCTTGCCGCATCCGTCGTCCGGAAGACGGACGGAGAGGGCAGGACGATCACGCCATATCCTGGTGGCATCGTGCCATCAGGACATCTCTATCTCCACTCCTCTTTTGCGAGCTCCTATGACTCCCGATACTTCGGACCTGTCCCCGACAGCGGCCTTCTCGGCCTCGCCCGGCCGATCCTCACCTTCGATCCGTGATCGCATTTCTGATCGTTGGCGATTTGAGTTGCTCATCGTCGCATCCGTCGTCTGCGGCTCAGTCGGCTGGAGCGGCAACGTGCTCGCTCTTCCGGCCGCGATGCTCTTCCCGGCGCTTTGGGCGATGTCGCCATCGCGCACGGTCGCGGCCCTCGTGTCGGCGGGCTACTTCCTGGCCGCCTCGCGCGGCCTGCCGCAGGGTGTCGCGAACTTCTATTCAGCCGATCTTTGGCCGGGCTTCCTGCTCTGGTTCGCGGCCTCACTCTCCTTTGTCGCCGTGCATGCGGCTCTTTGGACAAGGCATCCGGGAAGGGGCCACTCGGGAATAGGACGACCGGTGCGTTATCTGGCGGCGGCGGTGCTGACGGGGCTGCCGCCCTTTGGGATCACGGGGTGGGCGCATCCGCTGACCGCAGCCGGCGTATTGTTTCCCGGATGGGGATGGTGGGGATTGCTCGCGACTGCAGCCGGCCTGCTCGTCATGGTGACGAGACTATGGCCGGCTGTGGCAATGGCCCTCTGCGGCTTCTGGCTGTGGTCCGCCGCATCGTGGACAGATCCGAACCTACCGGAAGCGTGGAGCGGCGGCGATCTTGAATACGGCCAGATGCTCGGTCGCGATGGGTCGCTCGAGTATCACAGTGACCTGATCGCAACTGTGCGCAAGGCGGCAGGCAAGGGAACCCGCGTCATCATCCTTCCCGAAAGCGCGCTCGGTTTCTGGACGCCGACGGTCGCTCGCCTTTGGCGGGAGGGACTGAATGGGCTGGATGTCACAGTCGTCGCCGGCGCCGCCATCATCGATGCGCAAGGCTACGACAACGTCATGGTGGCGGTTGGTTCCGGCGCAGCGGACATCCTCTACAAGGAGCGCATGCCGGTTCCGGTTTCCATGTGGCAGCCATGGCTTCGGCGGACGGGGCAGGGCGGCGGCGGTGCCCGCGCCCATCTGTTCGCCAATCCGGTCGTCGAGAGCGAGGGAACCCGGATCGCGCCGCTCATCTGCTACGAGCAGCTCATCCTCTGGCCGGTCCTGCAGTCGATGCTGCATTCCCCTGGCGTCATCGTCGCAACGGGTAACGGCTGGTGGACCGCTGGCACTTCGATCATTGCGATCCAGAAGGCGAGCGTGACCGCCTGGGCAAAGCTCTTCGACCTGCCCGTCGTAATGGCCTTCAACACATAACGGAGACAATCAGATGGTCGATGCCGCCCTCATCCAGCAATGCGCCGATCCGGGCTTGAAGCCCGCGATTGTCGAACAGTTCATTGAGCGGGCGGGGTCGCAGGATCCACTCGCTGTCACGATAAGATCCGGAAGCCGCATGGTGCTGGTGCCGAAGCCCACCACGTCCGACGAGGCGATGGAACTGATCCGCCAGCATGTCGGCCGCAATATCGTGCGTGTCGGCGTCACCCAATATCCGGCTGGTCTCGGCGTTATGGAGGCCGGTGCGCTGAAACCGGACCTGGTCGATCGTTGCGAAAATATCCGGATGGGCACAGCGCTCTTCGCCAAGGTCTATCGTATCGTTACCAAATGGTACGGCAATCCCACCGAGAGTGAAGTTCTTCCCGAGGTTCTCGACGATGCGATCATCGCCTGGCAGACGGGGTATTTCGAGGGAACGGCGGTGTTTCGGGCGGCAGACCCTGGCGAAGTGGAGGTGCCGGACCCTGAGAAGGACGAGCCTGCGAGCGATGCTGTCGAACAGTTAGTAGATGCTGCCGAGGAGGAAGTGAGCGATCCTGTCGATGACGAGGCGCGCGGCGACGATCCAAACAAGGCGGGCATTCGTGTCGATCTCTCAGGAATTGGAGCCGAATGACCTTGCTTTTGTGAAATTCACAGCGCGACCTGCGTGATCATGTGCATGTTTGCACTGGCGAATTCAGCCTCCGCCCTCTATAAGGGCGGATAGGGCAGTACGCGCTGCCCCGAGGTGTGGAAACCTCTATCTGGCGGTTGGTGCCGGCCGTTGCAGCACCAGAATCCTCTGACCGATTGGCCGGGGGCCTGTGACGTATGTCCAGGTGCTCCGGTGCTAAAGGTCGCAGGACTGTCCAGGTACAGTTTCCAACCCCCGGCTTGGGATCAGGGATTAACGTTTGCGGGGGCGCACCGCGGACAAGCCGGAGACTGGATCGAATGACATCGGACGCGCCGACATCGGAAGATAAACTCGAAATGCGTCCCGTGTACGGGCTGACGCAGGGTCTGCCCAAGGCTGATCTGGAGAGCCTGACAGTGGATGCTATTCGGACCCATCGACGCTTGGTCGATGAGGCCGACCGGCTCTTCCAGGCACTGCCTGAGAACTACAAATCGGGTAAGGCGACTGGCGGTGCTCAGCACCTCACTTACATCCAAGCCTGCATGGAGATGCACGCGCAGATGTATGTGGTGAACACGCTGGTCAACATCCTCGGCTATATCCCAAAAGTGTCGGTGAACTGAGGCTCAGATCAGCTTTCGGCGAATGGCGACTGCGGTCAGGTGGGTCAAGGTATGCACGTCGAATCGTTTCTTTGTTTCGGCGATCTTGACGCGTACGCTGTTGTACTTGACGCCCTCGAGGTCCGCCGCTTCCTCCATCGTCTTGCCGACAGCGATCCAGCTGAGATAGGCGGCCCCCTTGGGATCGAGACCAATCGGCTCTTCGACACTTGGGGTCGGATCAGCGAGATTGATGCGGGCATGAAGTTGCGCGACCGCGGATGCAGCTTCGACAGGGTCGATCTCGCGGTCCATGTCGATTGCCGGCTTCTCCGAGGCAAGCGTGAACATCGCTATGGAACCGTGTGCGGCCTTGATGGGCACCGTGATGCCGGAGCGAATTCCGAAATCGGCTGCATGCGCAAAGAACGAGCGTTCCGCTTTCGATAGCCGTGGGTTGTCCTGTTTACCGCTCCAGGTGAAGGCTCGTTTCAGAGACTTGGCGCGTCGAATGACGGGGTCGATCGCAAGATAGCCTCGCGCGAAATAGTCAGATTGCCACTCATGACGATAGTTGGAGATTGCGAGCGAGCGCCCTGGCTGGATGTTCAGATAGGCATAACCTCCAAAACCGATCTGTTCGGTAAAGGTTGCAAGCGCGTCCTTCAAGATGCTTTCGTCGCCAGGAATGGCGGCGAGATCGGTCAGCTTGTCCAGCCAGTGTCGCATTCGAAATTCCTTTTAGATCGTCAGGTGGAACAGATCATACGATCCCTTTATGCGTAGCCTAAAATGCAATCTAAAGTTGCATAATCCAGTTTATGGAACTAAGACTGCGGCTTAATGTTGCCGCGCTGTTGCGACCGTCCACTTTTTCGCAGGGAGATGCACTAACGCCTCCGCAGCCGGCTTTACCATACTGTTGATCGCCAGACCGGCACACAATCATTCTGCTATTTGCGCGCTGCCACGTCCGCACGTTCAATTAGCATTCGCCTCTGGTCGGCGAGTGCATGCACGGGTTGGAAGACTCAAGCGGAGGGGAAGGGATTCGACGCCCTTCCCTCCGCCAATTATGTATTCTTGTCCCATACGGGCGCAAGGCCATGGGGTGAAACGATACGGCCATTGGGACTGGAAACACCATGGATGGTAGCCATTTCCTCGGCAGGGCGACAATGTCCCTTAAAATCGGATCGGTGAACACCTTACCATCGGCCATGCCGTAGTAGCCGGTCACGGCCATGCCCGCGTTCTTAGCAGCCTCGATCACCGTCGACTGGTCGATATAGGGATGATATTCGATCTGATTGGTGACGATCGGCGCCTTGGAGAGTTCGGCTGCCTCTGCTATCAGCGCTGTGTTGAAGTTGGAAATGCCGATGTGTCGAACCTTGCCGGCTTCCTTCACCTCGTTCAGCGCGCCGATCTGCTCAGCAAGCGAAACCGCGTCATTCGGCCAGTGCAGCAGAAGCAGATCGGAAAAATCGATCTTTAGCTTCTTCAGGCTTTCATCGACGGACTTGATGAGGGCGTCATGTCCATAGTTCTCGATCCAGACCTTGGTGTTCAGGAAGATATGGCCGCGAGCGACGCCGGAATTGGCGATGGCTTCACCCACTTCCGCTTCATTGCCATAGATCTGAGCGGTATCTACATTGCGGAAACCGGCCTTCAGCGCATGCGGAACGATCCTGAGAACATCAGGACCAGGCATGCGGAAAGTGCCGAAGCCGAGGGCCGGAATGGTGGCGCCATTTGCGGTTACAGTGTGCATTGATTTTTCCCCGATTAATCCGCAGCGGTCTTCGCCGGGGAGGATTGGCGGTTGAGGACAGGCAGGACATCGCGCGACAATTCGTCGATCACCTCATCCAGCGGTCGTCGTGACGGCCGTAGCAGGAGTGCGAGATGATCGACGCCGCCATCTTCCAGCGCGTGCAGATGATCAATGAGGGCGTTGCGCCCGATCCGCGCCCCGAAACGGCGCGGTGTCGGTCGCTCGTCCGGATCGTCAGCAAGATCGAGATGGAAGGCGCTGACAAAGGCACCGCGCGGCAGGCCTAGGTTTTTGCGGGCAGCTGTCCAATCCTGGGCTTGGGCGGCAAGCCGCTCGAGCCCGTTCGGATAGACGAACCGCCCCTGCATGTTGGCTGCGATCCAATGCGGCGATTGGCGGCCCTGCCCGGCGATAATCATCGGGATCTGGGTCTGCTGCGGCTTCGGCAGTAGCTCGAGGCTCGGTTCAATCCGGCCGTCTCCGATCGGCAAACCACCGGTCTTCCAGGCATCGCGCAGATAGGCGACGGCACCACGAAACGCTTCGCCGCGGCCCTCGAAATCGAGACCGAGCAGCGGATATTCCACCGGCCGGTCGCCGGAGGCGACGCCGAGGATCAGTCGGCCGCCGGAAAGCTGATCGACGGAGGCTGCGGCCTTTGCGACCATCATCGGGTGGCGTAGCGGCAGGACGATGGCCGCCGTGCCGAGCGCCACGTTTTCGGTGATACCGGCGAGGTAGCCGAGATTGACGAAGGGATCATAGACCGAACCGGCATCGCCGAAATTATTCGGATCGAAAACCGGCACGTCGCGCATCCACACCGCGGCAAAACCGGTACGGTCGACCTGGCGGACGAGGTCGGGATAGCGGGTGAGATCGGGAACGCCGAAGGGACGGCCTTGCCGTGCGCGCTGTTCTTCCCGCTCCGATGACCAGTCATTGTCGAGCGGCAGTTCGATGCCAAGCGTCAGGCCACCTGCGGGTTTGCGAATGAGGTCAAGCGCGGAAGAATGGCCTGTGTTTGAAGGGGACATCAGAATTCTCCGGAATATAATCGGGTGGGTTCGGCCCGGCGCATATACGCCGGGCCTTCAGGCATTAGGCGGCCTTCAGCACGGGGGCTGCGCGGCGGTCGAGTGCGCCGCTCCAGATGGTCAGCAGCAGGGCGACGGCGACGAGGATGGCACCAACCCACGGGGTTGCTACGAGCCCCAGCGGCGATTCAACGACCAGACCGCCGAGCCATGCACCGATGGCAATGCCGAGGTTGAAGGCGGCGATGTTCAGCGCCGAGGCGACATCGACGGCACCCGGACGGTGTTCCTTAGCGAGTTGCACGACATAGAGCTGCAGGCCCGGGACGTTGGCAAAGGATAGGAAGCCGAGTGCCACCAGCGTGATGAGGGTCAGGGCCGGCGAGACGGCTGTGAGGGAAAAGACGAGCAACACGATGGCTTGCGCCAGGAAGAGACCGATCAATGCCTTGACCGGGTTGTGGTTGGCGATCTTGCCGCCGCCGATATTACCGGCTGCAATGGCGATGCCATAGAGCACGAGGATCAGGCTGACGCTGGATTCGGAGAAGCCGGTGACATCCTGAAGGATCGGCGCCAGGAAGGTGAAGGCGACGAAAGTGCCACCGTAACCGAGCGCCGTCATGGCAAAAACGATGAGCAGGCGGCCGGAACCGAGCACGCGGACCTGATCGAGAATGCTCGCCGGAGGGGCTTTTTTCAGCGTCTTCGGCAACAGGGTCGCAATGCCGGCAAGGGCGACGATGCCGAGAGCGGCCACGGCCCAGAAGGTCGCACGCCAGCCGAAGATCTGGCCGATATAGGTGCCGAGCGGTACGCCGGTGACGATGGCGACGGTCAACCCCATGAACATCATGGCGATGGCGGAGGCGCGACGGTTTTCCGGCACGAGATCGGCGGCAATGGTGGAGCCCACCGAGAAGAAGACACCGTGGGCGAAGGCCGCAAGGACGCGGGCGACGAGCAGAATCTCATAGCTCGGCGACAAGGCCGCGACGGTGTTGCCGACGATGAACAGGGCCATAAGGCCAAGCAGCAGCGGCTTTCTTTCAATCTTGCCGGTGAGCGCCGTCAGGATCGGCGCACCGAAGGTCACGCCGAGCGCGTAGACGCTGACGATGAGGCCGGCAAGCGGCAGGGTGATGTGAAGATCGCTCGCCACCGTGGGCAGAAGGCCGACAATGACGAATTCCGTTGTTCCGATCGCATAGGCCGCGATCGTCAAGGCGAAGATGGCTAGGGGCATGACAGGTTCCTCTCCACTCACCGCCCGGGTGAGGGTTGCAGGGACAGCGTCGCTGTCGGTTGGAATTGCTGTGATGCAATATTGTCGAAGAGGGCTTGTGTGATAATCGACACTACTGGATAAATAGCTTTGAATTTAATTCACAGGACAAGCACATGGATAATCGCACGGGTGAAATGGAAGTGTTTGTAAGCGCTGCGGAATTGCAGAGTTTTTCGGCAGCGGGGCGACGCCTGAAACTCTCACCATCAGCCGTCAGCAAGCTTGTCACCCGCATCGAGGACCGGCTCGGAACCCGCCTGTTCGTCCGTTCCACCCGCATGATGACCCTGACGCCGGAAGGGGAGGTCTATCTGGCACGGGCCCGGAGAATTCTGGCCGATATCGCCGAGACGGAGCAGATCGTGGCGAGCGGCGGCAAGGTGGTGCCGCGCGGACTGCTTCGCGTTAATTCGTCAGTAGGCTTTGGCGAGCGGCACCTGCTTCCGCTGATACCGGCTTTTCTTGAACTCTATCCTGAAGTTCGGCTCGACATCTCGCTGACAGACGGAATCATTGGCCTGATCGAGGAACGCACTGATATAGCAATTCGATCTGGAGCGATGGACGACTCGTCCTTGAAGGCGCGCAAGCTCCTAGAAAGCCGGCGAGTCATCGTCGGGTCCCCCGCCTATCTTGAAGCAAAGGGCATGCCGAAAACGCCACAAGATCTGGCCAGCCACAACTGTTTCAGCTTCAACTTCCGGCGCACGCTCAACGAATGGCCATTCCGGAACCCTGGCACATCAGACGTGTACCGAATTCATGTGGCGGGAAACACTGCGGTCAACAGCGGTATGATCATGCGCCAACTTTGCCTTGCCGGCAGTGGATTGGGCAGGGTGGGACAATTCCATGTACAACCGGATATCAAAGCCGGAAGATTGATCCCTTTACTCGAGGCTTTCAATCCTGAGGACCTTGAAGAAATTCATGCCGTCTTCGCTGGACATGAGCATCTTGCAGCGCGCATTCGCGCGTTCATCGACTTTCTGGCGCAAAATCTTAGTAAAAATGGAATGCCGAAGCTGCTCTCGTGAAACTTTGATCAATCGGCCTTTTTCCAGCAATGCGCCGCTACTGCGATATCATCGTGTTCATCTGCCGCGGGCAAGACTTACAACGCATGACCAGCCAATGGCCTTCCTGGGGCATCTCGATTATCTCCGCACATCATGCCAACCGCCTTCACAAGAAGAATAAAAATTTATATCACAAGATTTTAAATGAATGGAATTTATTCTCTCATGGAAAAATAGGAGGTAACCATGCGCATGACATTGAATGCCACGTTGATAGTGATGGGCTCTATCGTGGTCCTGGCTTCGGTCGGATCGCTCGGCGTCCAGGCAACCGCGATAGACCAGTTCAATGTCGGCGGCCCTGCCTATCAGGAGATTATTATGAAGAAGGACTTTGTCGCTGACGTCGCGCCACCGCCGATAAATCTCGTGCAGCCCTATGCGTTGGCACTTGAGTCGATGAGCTTTCATCGCACTAGTGAAAGAAACCTCGACAGGCTTGACCGGCTACATGCTGAGTACGAACGCAAGAAACAGATCTGGACGAACTCCACGCTTCCCGGTGAGATCCGCGAGACGCTCGCGAAAGACGTCTTTCCGAGCACCGACAAATTCTGGGATATTGTCGAAACTCAGCTGAAGCCGGCAATCAAAGACCGGGACAAGCCGGCCATCGCCATCGCCAGCCAGAACCTGCGCGACGGATTTGCCGAACATCAGGCCGTCATGGAATCCGCGATGAAACTGGCTAACACCGCCGTGCTTGCCGATCAATCCCACGCCCTTACTACCGCATCGACCCTGCAACTCATTGGGTCGATTGCGGCGCTTACCTCGATCGCCATTCTGGTCTTGGGCCTCGTCATGCTGCGAACTCGCGCCATCGGGCCGATCCTGCGCATGAGTGAAACGATGGATCATCTGACCGCCGGCCGGACGGATGTGGCGATTCCCTATCTTAACCGGCGAGATGAAGTTGGCACCATGGCGGCAGCCGTCGAGGTCTTCAAGGAAGCGGCAGCATCAAAGGCGCGCCTGGAAGCAGAAGCGACTCAGCTGCGGATCGAAGCGGACAAGGAGCGTCTGGCGATCCAGGCCGAGTCGGAAGCAGCGGCGGAACTCAGGCTGAAACAAGCAACAAGCGGACTTGCCGGCGGCCTGAACAGGCTCGCGTCCGGCGATCTGACGGTCGAGCTCGCCGACGCGTTTTCACCCGAATTCGAAGGGTTGCGGGCAGATTTCAACCAGGCCGCCCTTCAGCTCGGCACCCTGCTTGCCGACATTTCCTCCACCGCGGGTGTAATTGCCGGGGCGACGAAGGAAATCAATACCGATAGCGCCGACTTGTCCTCAAGGACGGAGCGACAGGCGGCGAGCCTCGAAGAGACCGCAGCCGCGCTTGAGGAAATCACCGGCAATGTCACCTCGGCTTCGGGACGGGCGGATGATGCCCGCAAGATTGCCGATATTGCCAACCGCAGCGCCGAGCGGTCGGAAGATGTCGTCAATCGCGCCATCGAGGCGATGAGCCGGATCGAGCAGTCCTCCGGCCAGATGTCGAAGATCGTCGGCGCGATCGATGAAATCGCATTCCAGACCAATCTTCTCGCCCTGAACGCCGGCGTCGAGGCCGCACGCGCCGGTGACGCGGGCAAGGGATTTGCCGTTGTTGCGCAGGAGGTCCGCGAACTCGCTCAGCGGACGGCAAAGGAAGCGCGCGACATCAAGCAACTGATCGCCAGCTCCAATGCCGAGGTGGAAAATGGCGTGCATTTCGTTCAGGAGGCTGGCCAGTCGCTGAACGAGATCGGCACGCATATCCGCGAAATCCACCAGCTCATCCAGGCAATCGCCACATCGGCGCGCGAGCAGGCCGTTGGCCTTGCAGAAGTCAACGCCGCCGTCAACATGATGGATCAGTTTACCCAGCAGAACGCCGTCATGGTGGTGCAGACGAATGGCGCCAGCGCCAGCCTCGCCGAGGAAGCCGATCGCTTAGCCCAATTGCTCGGCCGCTTCCGCTATCCGTCATATGCGGCCCAGTCTCAGCAGGACCGGACGGCACAAGTCCCCCCTCTTCGGGTCGTCAGTAGTCGGTAGCATTACAAAATTGACGAAACAAACTGTGCGATGAGGATGAGAGCAGAGAAAATAGAAGAGCGGGGAGCATCGGCCTCCCCCTCTTTGCGGTTTGGGTGAGTGCGCAACTTCCGGTGAGAAAACGGGTTCCCTCCGAAATACAGATGAGGCCTTTCGGCCCCATCCTTGTGTTCAGGAGATCATCGGCAGCAATTGGTCGATGCTCTTCTTGGCATCGCCGTAGAACATGCGGGTTTTGTCCTTGTAGAACAGCGGGTTCTCGATGCCAGAATAGCCGGTGCCCTGGCCGCGCTTGGACACGAACACCTGCTTGGCCTTCCAGACCTCGAGCACCGGCATGCCGGCGATCGGCGAGTTCGGATCCTCCTGGGCGGCCGGGTTGACGATGTCGTTGGAGCCGATGACGATGACGACGTCGGTACTCGGGAAGTCCTCGTTGATCTCGTCCATCTCCATGACGATGTCATAGGGCACCCTGGCTTCGGCAAGCAGCACGTTCATGTGGCCAGGCAGCCGACCGGCGACAGGGTGGATGGCAAAGCGCACAGTCTTGCCGGCGGCGCGCAGCTTGCGGGTCAGTTCCGAGACCGACTGCTGCGCCTGTGCCACCGCCATGCCGTAACCCGGCACGATGATGACACTGTCGGCATCGTTGAGGGCGGACGCCACGCCATCGGCATCGATGGCGATCTGCTCGCCCGAGATCTCCATCGCGGGTCCTGTCGTGCCGCCGAAGCCGCCGAGGATGACCGAGATGAAGGAGCGGTTCATCGCCTTGCACATGATGTAGGACAGGATCGCCCCCGAGGAGCCGACCAGCGCGCCGGTGACGATCAGGAGATCGTTGCCGAGCGTGAAGCCGATGGCGGCGGCGGCCCAACCGGAATAGCTATTCAGCATCGACACGACCACCGGCATGTCGGCGCCGCCGATGCCCATGATCAGGTGATAGCCGATGAAGAAGGCGAGCAGCGTCATGACGATCAGCGTCCACGCGCCGGCACCATTTGCATACATCAACAACAGCAACAGCGACAGGATGGCGGCAGCGGCGTTGAGGAAATGGCCGCCAGGCAGTTTCTTTGCCTTGCCATCGACCTTGCCGGCCAGCTTGCCGAAGGCGACGACCGAGCCGGTGAAGGTGACGGCGCCGATGAACACGCCGAGGAAGACCTCGACCTTCATGATGCCCAGTTCGACCGGGGTCTTGTGGGCGAGAATGCCGGCAAAGCCTGAGAGGGCCGAGCGCGCCGTCTCGTCCATGCCGGCAATGTTGGCCGCTTCGATATGGGCGTTGAAGCCGATGAAGACGGCTGCCAGGCCGACGAAGGAATGCAGCGCTGCGACAAGCTGCGGCATCTCGGTCATCTGCACGCGGGAAGCGACATAGGCGCCGAGCACCGAGCCGCCGGCGATCATCAACAGGATGATGAACCAGTTGCCGACACCCGGTCCGGAGATTGTGGCGACGACGGCGAGTGCCATGCCGACAATGCCGTACCAGACGGCGCGCTTGGCGCTTTCCTGGCCGGACAGGCCGCCGAGCGAGAGGATGAAGAGGACAGCAGCCGAGATATAGGCGGCCGAAACAATACCGATGGTCATGATGGTGGCCTCTGGCTCAGGACTTCTGGAACATGGCGAGCATGCGGCGCGTCACGAGGAAGCCGCCGACAATGTTGATCGTGGCGACCAGCACCGAAAGGGCCGAGAGTGTCACCACCAGCCAGTGGCTTGAGCCGACCTGCAGCAGCGCCCCGAGGATGACGATGCCGGAGACGGCGTTCGTCACCGCCATCAACGGCGTGTGCAGCGAATGGCTGACATTCCAGATCACCTGGAAGCCGACGAAGCAGGCGAGCACGAAAACCACGAAATGGCTCATGAAGCTTGCCGGCGCCACCGCACCCACCACCAGCAGCAGCGCGGTTGCCACGAACAGCAGGATGCCTTGGCTCTTCGTCTGCGCCTTGAAGGCGGCAACTTCGGCTGCTCGCTTCTCCTCCGGCGTCAGCTCCTTCACCTTCTCCTTGGGCTTCTGCGCCGCGATCGCCTGGATTTTTGGCGGCGGCGGCGGATAGGTGATGTCTCCCCGGTGGGTAACGGTCGCCCCCCGGATGACATCGTCGTCCATGTTGTGAACGAGGACACCATCCTTGCCCGGCGTCAGATCGCTCAGCATGTGGCGGATATTGGTCGCATAGAGCGTTGAAGCCTGCGCGGCCATCCGGCTCGGGAAGTCGGTATAGCCGACGATGGTGACGCCGTTCGGCGAAACGACCTTCTGGTCAGGCACTGTGAGGTCGCAATTGCCGCCGCGTTCAGCCGCGAGGTCGACCACGACCGAACCGGGCTTCATCAATGCCACCATGTCTTCGAGCCAGAGTTTCGGCGCCTCACGGCCGGGGATCAGCGCCGTGGTGATGACGATGTCGATCTGGGGTGCGAGTTCGCGGAACTTGGCCAGTTGCTTCTCGCGGAACTCAGGCGAGGACGGCGCGGCATAACCGCCGGTCGCGGCGCCATCCTGCTGGCCTGCCCCCTGACCATCGGCGAAATCGAGATAGACGAATTCTGCGCCCATGCTCTCGATCTGCTCGGCGACTTCAGGCCGCACATCGAAGGCGTAGGTGATAGCGCCGAGCGAGGTTGCAGTTCCGATCGCGGCCAGACCCGCGACACCCGCACCGATCACCAGCACCTTGGCCGGCGGCACCTTGCCAGCCGCCGTCACCTGGCCGGTGAAAAAGCGACCGAAATTGCCGCCCGCCTCGATTACCGCGCGATAGCCGGCAATATTGGCCATCGACGACAGGGCGTCCATCTTCTGGGCGCGCGAGATGCGTGGCACCATGTCCATGGCGATCACGTTCGAGCCGGTCGCCTTCGCGGCCTCCAGAAGCTCCTTGTTCTGCGCCGGATAAAAGAACGAGATCAGCGTCTTGCCGGGCGACAGCAGCGCCACCTCGGACGGTTCCGGCGGACGCACCTTGACGATCACATCCGCCCCGGCCCAAACCGACGCCGCAGACGGCGCAATCTCCACACCAGCAGCCCGATACGCGTCATCCGAAAAGCCGGCAGCCAACCCGGCGCCAGTTTCGATCACGCAACCAAACCCAAGCTTCTGCAATGCCTGAGCACTCTCCGGCGTCATCGAAACACGCGATTCACCAGGAAATACCTCCCGCGGTGTCGATATCTTCATGTCAAACCCTTCCTCCACCGGCGTGAACCGGTTCATCCTGTTCTGAAATTTCGAATTGCCGGCGTCAGCCGGCCGGCCTGTTTCTGTACGTGCCCAGCCTGCGGAGCCTGAACCCGCACCAACCGAGGAGCGGCAAAAAGGCAAGGCCGAGCGCGAGACCGCTGTTGCGCGGCTGAACCACCACGATGTCGCGGGTGAAAGCAGATGCAGAGCTAGTCTGCGTTGAGACCTGACCGGAGACAATATCTCCGTCGGAGGGGACTGTCACGGCAAAGGCGGTCAAATCCTCCTTCTCGCCCGACTTGACGGAACGGACCCGATAACCGAACCCCGACCCCGCCGCCTGTTCGACCTTGAACCGCGCAAGCGACGCCTGGGCCTTGGCACCGCCGAAATGCACATCGACCACGTCAATGTCTGCGGGTTTGCGCCGAACCACGATATCGCGGCCTTGCACGACATCCGTCTGCGGCGAGACGACGGACAGGTAGTCCTGCTCCTGAAAACGATCTGCCGCCGCAAGCGTCAGGTAAAAGGTCGAGCCCGGCCTGACGAATATGCGCTCGCCAGGATGATCGCTCTGGATTGGGCGCGTCCAGCGCTCCTCCGGAACGACGTCTGCAACAACCACGCCCCGGCCGTTCATGTCGATAACATCGAGCGTCCGCGCGGTTCCCTCGATTGGCCGTTCCTCCGTATATAACGCCATGTCGTAGCGGCCAGCGGGGACAGAAAGCCGATAGGCCCGGACAGGCGCCGTCACAAGCCTGAGGCTTGGCGTCGGCAAGGCTTCGGGAGGCGAGATAACTTCAGCGGGTGCGCCCTTGATCCGGGCAGTGCCGGCCTTGACGAGCCTCTTTTCGAAAGCGGTCTGGCGGGCCAGTGCCTCGGAATAGCGACGATTGAACGATCGCTCATCATCTTGATAGGTCCTGTAAGCAGCCAAGGCGGAATCGCCCCATAACAATCGCCCGTGGCCGTTAACGGCGCCCTGCGGATAGAGGATCACATAGGGTGACGGGTGGATGACCGCGATGTCCTTGCCGTCCTTGCTGATCTTCAGGACGCCATCGATATCCTGCCGTTTCGCTTCGAAATCGACATAGACCTGCCGCGAGAGCGGCCAGTAATACTCCTTGGTGCCGACAAAGGAGAGCGCACTGTCTTCACCGGCGATCAGGTGGAGCGAAGACGACCGCGAGGGCAGGAACATTTCCTGGAAGGCAAAGCCCTCCCAGACACGTCCGGTTACAACAATTGCATCCCGGCGCTCGGGCTCGATTGCCACGGCGCTGCCAGCCGTCATCGCGGCAAGGAAAAGGGCCAGAAGAACGGACCTCATGCGCTGGCTCCCTTCAGGCGCGCCGTGAACCGGGCAGCGACCAGCAGGATTATCGTCAGCCCGAATGAGGATGCGATCTGCGCAAGAGCCGGTGTCGTGTGTTCGAAGGCGCTTTGAACAAGCAGGCCAACGCCGGCAACGGGAGAAAGCACATGAACAAGTGGTGCGGTGCTTTCCAGCCCGGCGCGCAGATAGAGCGCAAACAGGCTCATTTCATCGGCGGTCATACCGCGCAACAGGCCGAGCATGGCCTCATAACCGGTCATCACCGATACCAGCGACAGATAGGCGACGACCGCGCCACGCACGGAACCGGCCCAGGCAGACACCAGAAGCCCCAACCCCATCACCGGGAGGACGAAAATGACGGATGCTCCAAGCGAGACGAATGCCGGGAGGTGGATCACGCCAGCACCGAGTGGCTGGGCGAGCAGCAGATAGCTGCAATAGAGCGTTATCAGTCCGACAAGCACGATCACTTCGACCAGATATTTCGACAGGATGATCGCGGACCAGGAAACCGGCCCGACCAGAAGTACCTCCAGCGTGCCGTGTTCCCGCTCCCAGCTCAGACCTCCGGCGAGGCGCAGCCCCAGGACAAGACCGAGAAAGATGACGACGGCAACGTTCAATCCAGCGAGGGGATCGGCAGCCACGATGACGGATTCGGTCTGGAAGGTGTTCTGGAAGCCGGATCCATAGGCATAAGCCATCAATGCGATGATGGTGGCCACCAGCCAGAACCAGATCGCGTGGAATTTTACCGCCGTCTCCCGCCTGACCAGGAGCACGGTCTGCCGTATGAAACCCGGGGGTTTAAGGTCCAATCCGACAAAGACGGGGCGAACATGTTCCATGGCCGGTTCTCTTACATGACAGTACGGATGAGACCGCCATCGATCCGCAGGGCCGATCCATTGACGATACCGGTCCGTGACGAACCGAGGAAGGTGACGAAATCCGCGACTTCTTCCGGCCTGGACAGGCGCTGAATGAGCGATGTCGGGCGATTTTCCGCGACGAAGCGGCGCTCCGCCTCCGGCGTCGGCACGCCGGGATAGAGACCGGCGATGAGGTCGGCGACGCCTTCGGTGCTACACGGGCCGGGCAGGACAGAATTGACGGTGACATTGGTGCCCTTCGTCGTCTCGGCAAGATTGCGGGCAAGCGAGAGCTGCATCGTCTTCGTCGCGCTGTAGGCTGGCATTTCGGGAGCGGGATTGATGCCGGATTCACTCGCCATGAAAACGACGCGGCCGGCGTCCCGCGCCAGCATCTTCGGCAGGTAATGGCGGGCGAGGCGCACACCGCTCATCACATTGACTTCTATGAGTTCATACCAGCGGTCGTCACCGGCCTTGTAGATATCGACCGCCTCGTAGATTCCGAGATTGACGACCAGCACGTCCACATCAGGACAATTGGCAATCAATTCGTCGCAGCCTTCGCGCGTGCCGGAATTGCCGACGGCGGCTTCCAGTTTGGCCGCCGGCACCTCGGCGCTCAGGCGCGTGATCGCGCGCTCGATCGTCTCGGCACTGCGCCCGTTGATCACCACGGTCGCGCCTTCGCGGGCCATGGCCCGCGATATGGCAAAGCCGAGGCCGCCGGTCGAGGCGGTGATCAGGCAGCGGTGGTTTTTATAACCCAGGTCCATCGGACATATCCTTTCTTACATCAGGGCGGCGGCCGGTTCATGGCCTGCCACACATTCCGGCCGGGTCAGGCCGAGAAACACATCCTCCAGCGTCGGCATATCCACGTCGACGGAAAGAACCGTCAGTCCGGCCGCCGACAGCAAGCTGGCGGCTTGGGCGCGCGCGGTGCGCGCATCCCCGGGAGAAGCCTTCAGATGAAGCCGTAGATGTTGCGGTCCGACCTGCCGGGCTTCGACGATCTCGGGCACGGCGGAGATCGCCTTCAGCGCGTTATCCATTGCCTCGAAGACCTCGGCTCGCAGGCCACCATTGGCCCAGCCCGTCGGTGCGATCTCGGATGGGCGGCCCGCGGCGATCACCTCGCCTTCGCGCATGAAGACGACCCTGTCGCAGACGCGCTCCATCTCCGCAAGCTGATGCGAGGAAAACAGGAGCGTGACGCCATCCGACTTCATCTCGCGGAAAATCGCCCGCATATCGGCAACGCCGTTCGGGTCAAGGCCGAGCGTGGGTTCGTCCAGCATCAGGAATTCCGGCCTATGCAGCATGACGCGTGCCAGACAGGCCCGCTGTTGCATGCCGCGCGAGAACGCGCCGAGCCTGCGTTCGGCGGCGGTACGCAATCCGACGCGATCGAGGACCTCTTTCACCCGCATCGACGCATCCGGCACACCATAAAGATCGGCGAAGAAACGGAGATAATCCCGCGCGGACATGTCGGGATAGATTCGCGGTCGCTCCTGAAGATAACCGCTGCGCGCCCGGGCAATAGAGAGATCGCCACGGTCGCGACGGCCAAAGAACTCGATCGTCCCTGCATCCGGCTCCAGCAAGCCCATGATCATGCCCATGACTGTCGTCTTGCCTGCACCATTTGGCCCGAGAAAACCGGTGATCTCGCCACGCGCCACCGAAAAGCTTGCATGCCGGACAGCCTGTTTCGTGCCGAAAGCCTTGACGAGACCGTCAACGACAAGAGCATGGGTTGCCATCGCCATTTCCCTCTCAGTAGACCACCGGCATCATGTAGAGCCGCGCGAGATTGATCACGATCATCGTGACACCGGCTGCGAGCAGGAACTCCATCGGCCAGGCGAGCAGCTTCACGCGGTCGTTCCAGAGCTTCAGCGCCACGATGACCACAACCGCGGTCAGCGAGGCGGGCCAGTGCGACACGTTGCCGGTCATGACCGTGCAGGACCCGAGAAGCAGCGCCAGGATCAGGCAAAGAACGAATTTTCCCTGCATCTCACATCTCCTCGTTTTCAGACCGGCTGGCAGTAGCCTGCGCGATCGTTCGGCCGGAGCCCGGCTCGAAAAGGTAGATCCAATTCGGATCGAACCCGGCGTAGAGGCGACTGCCCTCCCCCTTGTCCAGGTGGGCGGTTTCCGTTGTCGAACTGCGCGTCGTGATCGTCACGCCGCCACACTGCAGGACATAGAGGTTCTCCGCACCGGTCGGCTCGAAGGAATAAAGCTCGGCGGCAACACCGTGGCTGCCATCGGCCTTGTCGCTGACCGAGATATGCTCCGGTCGAACGCCGAGCCGGACACCTTGTCCGACCAGGTTCTCCACGCCCTTCTCCTGCACCCAAGTCCCATCGAGCGGGATGACGAAATCCTCCGTCATGGCCGCGACCTTGCCCTCGATGCGGGTGATGCGAACATCGAAGACATTCATCTGCGGTTCGCCGACGAAGGTCGCGACGAACTCGGTTGCCGGGCGTTCGAAGATTTCGCGCGGGGTGGCGAATTGCAGCATCTCACCGTCCTTCATGACGATGATGCGGTCCGCCATCGTCATGGCTTCGAGCTGGTCATGCGTCACGAAAATCGTCGTGACGCCGACACTCTTCTGGATGTGGCGAAGCTCTGCGCGCATCTGGCCGCGCAGTTGCGCGTCGAGATGGGACATCGGCTCATCCATGAGGAAGACATCGGCATCGCGCACCAGCATGCGGGCGATCGCCACGCGCTGCAGTTGTCCTGCCGAAAGCTGATCCGGCTTGCGCTGCAAGACCTCGGTGATCTGCATGGTACGGGCAACCGCATTCACCTTGCGGGCGATCTCGGCCCGCTGCAGGCGGCGCACTTCCAACGGATAGGCGATATTGCCGAACACCGTCAGGTGACGATAGAGGCCGTAATCCTGGAAGACCATGCCGACATTGCGGTGGCGTGGGCGTAGGAATGTGACATTGCGGCCGCCGATCGCGATCCGCCCGCTGCTCGGCATTTCAAGGCCGGCGATCATGCGCAGCGTCGTGGTCTTCCCGCAGCCGGACGGGCCGAGAAGGAAGACGAACTCGCCATTGTTGACGGTGATATTCACATCGTTGACGGCCTGGAAAGCACCGAACTGCTTCATGAGGCTGTTGATCTCGATTTCAGCCATGGTGGCACTCCAATGTCTTGCCTGCGCTGGTGGGGAGAGGGATCATTTGCGCACGACCCCTTGGGAAAGACCGCTGATCAGCTGACGCTGCAGCAACAGGACGAAGAGGATGAGCGGCGCGGTGATGAGGACCACGGCAGCGCCCAGCACGTTCCACTTGATATCGGCGCCGATGGAGTAGGCCATGATGGCCGGCGGCATGGTCTTCGCCTGGTTGCTGGTCAGGAAAGTGGCAAAGGCGAACTCGTTCCACGACAGGATCATCACGAAGATCGCGGTTGCCGTGATCGACGGCGCCATGATCGGCAGGGTGACCTTGCGGAAAGCCGCAAACCAGGTGTCGCCATCCACCATGGCGGATTCCTCATAACGGCGGGGAATGTCACGGAAATAGCCGGTCAGCATCCAAACAACAAAGGGAAGCTGCATGGCGGTGTAGAGGATGATCAACCCCAGCAGGGTGTCGAGCAGGCCGGCAGTCTGGAACGTCACGAAGATCGGGATGAGCACGGCGACCGGCGGCATCATGCGGTTGGTGAGCACCCAGAAGGACACGTCGTCTCGTCCCGGAAAATCATAGCGTGCTAGCGCATAGGCGCAGAACATGCCGATCGTTACGGAGAAGAAGGTGGAAGCGAGCGACACAACGACACTGTTGAAGAAGTTCTTCATGATCCCCTTTTCGAAGATCAGGTAATCGAAGGCTTCCAGAGACGGTGTGAAGAACCAGATAGGCGTGGCGGACGAGGAAGTCGCGCCATCCATGAAGCCGGTCATCACGACCCGAAGATAGGGCAGGAAATTGACGACGCAGACGAGGATGAGGACGACATAGACCCACCAGTTGCGTTGCACCGGCGGTGCACTGGGCGATTCCGGCATGGAACTGAGCTTCTTCATGGCAACCTCCTATTCGGCCACTTCGGTCTTGGACCGGAAGACGCGGATGAACACGAAGCTCATCACGATGATGATCATCATCATGATCAGCGAGAGCGCTGCGGCCTTCGATGCGTCGAAGAACTCGAGGCCCGTCTTGGTGAGAAACACGTTGAGTGTGGTGGTGGCATTGCCCGGCCCGCCACGGGTCATGATGACGATCAGTTCGTAGGTGCGGAAGGCATCCATGGTGCGGATGATCACGGCGATCAGGATCGCCGGACGCAGCAGCGGCATGGTGATGGTCCAGAACACGCGCCAGGATCCCGCCCCGTCTATTTCCGCTGCCTCATAGGGCTGACGCGGGATGGAGGCGAGCCCGGCCGATAGCATCAGGAACATGAAGGGCGTCCATTCCCAGACATCCACAAAGACGAGCGTCTGGAAGGCGATAACCGGATCGGAGAGGAACGGGATTTCACCGAGACCCAGAGCCCGTGTCACGGCACCGACATAGTAGGTCATGAGACCGGCGCCGGGATAGAACATGTAGCGCCAGACCAGCGCGGCAACGAGCGGTGGGAGAATCATCGGAATGAGGATGAAGATGCGCATGAAGGCGACGCCCTGCAGCTGCCGCTGGACGAGCAGCGCCAGGCCGAGGCCGAGCCAGAATTCGATGAAAACCGCCTGGACCGTGAAGAGCAAAGTCTTGCGCAGGGCATGCCAGAATTCCGGATCCTGCACGACGGCCTGGTACTGATAGAGCCCGACGAAGTACTGCGGAATGTAAGGCTTCGACAGGATGACGTTATGGCCGGCGATATAGAGCGAGTAGAGGAACGGATAGATACCGATCGCGAACAGAATGATCAGCGTCGGTGCCATTAGCACCCAGGGGAACATCGTCCGGTTCGAGGGGCCGAAACGGGACAGGAAGCCCCGCTGCCCGAAGGTCAGCGCATGGGCTGCAGTGGTGTGTTCCGAGATCGACATGTCTCAGTCCCTTTGCATTGATAGTTAGAAAAAGGCGACGCTTCTGTAATGACCGTCCCGGGTTGTCCGTCCGGGCGTCAGACACGCCCGGACGCACGCAATAATTAGTTCCAGGTGGACGGCAGACGGTCGTAGTAGGTCAGGTCGCGCCACTGCTGCTTCGGCAGATCGTCACGGCCCGGAATGTAATAGCCGCCCTTTCGCATGGCTTCGGTCATGCGCTTTTCCATGTTGGCGGCCGCCGTCTTGCTGTCGATCTCGCCGATCCAGACCCGGTTGCCTTCCTCGCCCATGATGTCGGAGATTTCAGCCCATTCCGGCACGCGAATTCGCTCGTCCGGATTGGTTTCCTTCAGCATGAATTCATAGACTCCCGGCCACCAGGGCTGGTATTTTGCCAGCGTTTCGCTCTTGTAGGTCGAGTGCCGCGAGGGGCCTGCGCCATACTGCGTCGCGCGCGCCTGAATGTCCTTGGACGTCAGCCACTGGATAAAGGTCCAGGTCGCTTCCTTGTTCTTCGAATCCTTCGACAGACCGAGCGACCACGCCCCGAACCAGGGGTCGATCACGCCATTCGGGCCGACCGGCGTATGCAGATGCACATTCTTACCGGCGACCTTAGCCTGGGTTTCCGGGTCTTCAAAGAAGCCCTTAATGAAGTCCTGATAATTCCAGGTCCCGAAGGCATTGCCCGCCTGGTAGACGGCCGTAGCCTCGCCGATACCCCAGTTGGCACTGTCCGACGGCATGAACTGCTTGAAGCTTGTAAAGTAATCGATCGACGCGACCGTCCGCTCGTTGTTAATCGAGATCTTCCAGTCCTTGTCAACATATTCGTCGCCTTTGGTCTCCGGCGTCTGGAATGCGTAGAGATAGGGCAGATAGGTGACCCCCCAGAACCAGCGGCCCGGAATATTGGCGAACCCGATCATGTTGCTTTCGGGATTGTTCACCTTCTTGGCGGCATCAAACATGTACTGCGTGGTGAATTCCGGAGAGAAGCGCTCCGGCAGCTTGAAGCCGGCCTTTTCCGCCACATCCGTGCGGAAGGTCGTTCCGACCGGACCGGCGCCGATCGGGATGGTGAAGAGTGTGTCGTTGAAGACGCCGGTACCGCTGATAACGCGGGGCAGGAAGTCATCGATATCGTAGTCGGCGTCCGTAAGATCGGTATTCTTCACATAGGGCATCAGCGGCTCGAGAAAGCCTGCGGCGGCATATTCGGCGAGCCACATAACGTCGACGGCGAAGAAGTCGTAAGTGCCGGTGCCCTGCTGCATTTCGACCAGGGATTTCTGCCGGTAGTTTTCGAAAGGCACCTCGTCGACGACGACCTTGATGCCGTACTTCTGCTCGAATTCCGGCAGGAACTTTACGAGCGCGGCAAACTGCGGCATGGACGGGGCCAGGAAGTGGATGGTCGTGCCGGCAAGTGCTTTCTGCGCCTCGGTCTGGGCGTGCGCGGGCAGCGCTAGTGTCCAGAGCGCAAGTCCGGCCGCCAGTGCGGCCGTGGTTTTTATGACGTTCATTCTCTCCTCCTCAGGTTTGGTGATGCATGCGTACCCTTCGCCACGCCCTGTCAGGCGTGGAGTCTTGCTTTTCCCCTTGTCGTGAAACGTGCCTGACGCACGGTGCGGCCCCGATCGGCATCGAAGAGATAGACGAAGTCCGGATCGATCCGGAACGAGATCGGCGCGCCGATCGTGCGGGGATATTTGAGTGCCGCGTCGATGGTGGACATCGCGCGGATCACGGTGCCCTCAACGTCGATATCGAAGACGACGCGCGACCCGAGCGTTTCGACAGCAAAGATCGTGCCGTTGACCCGGCAGGCATGCGTGCTGTCCGCCGGGCACAGGGAAAGATGTTGCGGCCGCAAGCCCAGCAGATACTTATCGCCCGGCCGGAGCGCCTCGCCATCCTGCATCCAGTCCTTGTCGACCTCGATATAGGCCTCGCCGATGCGCAGGAACCTGCAGCCGTTCGATTCCGAAATCACCGCCTGCATGACATTCATGGGCGGTTCGCCGATGAAGGTGGCTGCAAACAGCGTTGCCGGCCTGTCGAACAGCTCCTGCGGCGCGGCGATCTGCTCGATCCTTCCCTTGTTGATCAGCACGATCCGGTCCGCCATGGTCATGGCTTCCAGCTGATCGTGCGAGACGTAGAGCATCGTCGCACGGAAATCGCGCTGCAACCGCTTGAACTCGACGCGCATGCGTGCCCTCAACTGGGCATCGAGATGCGAGATCGGTTCATCCAGCAGGAATACATCCGCGTCGCGCACAAGCGCACGGCCGATGGCCACCCGCTGCTGCTGGCCACCCGACAGCTGATTTGGACGGCGCTCCAGCAGTTTTTCGATCTGCAAGGTTTCCGCGACGCTGGCGATCTGGCGGCGGATATCCGCATCGGACATTTTCCGGATGCGCAGCGGATATGCGAGGTTTTCGTATATCGTGAGATGCGGAAACAGCGAATGCTTGTCGTAGACCATGGCGAGGTTGCGCTCGCGTGGCGTCCAACGGGTTACGTCGCGGCCGCCGATCATGATGCGCCCGGCGGTCGCGTCCTCCAGCCCGGCGACGAGACGAAGGGTCGTGGTCTTGCCAGCCCCCGAAGGGCCGAGCAGGAACACCGCCTCGCGGTCCGCCACATCGAGCGAGACGCCGTTAAGTGCGGTGAACCCACCCTTGAAAGCTTTCGCCAGGTTTTCGATCTGAAGGTCAGCCATGGTCTCTTCCGGTGTAAGAATTCAAAGAATTGCGCGGATGGTGCCGCCTTCGGCGCGCATCGCCATGCCATTCAGGGCAGGAGACGCGGCAAGATGAACGACACTCGCCGCCACCTCCGCCGGAGCGATCATCCGGCGGATAAGCGAGGTCGGCTCCGTCTCGTCGAAATAGTCGGATACGACCTGTTCACGCGTGACGCCTTTTTCGCGGGCGATTTCCTCGTGATAGCGGCGCACGGCCGTCGTATCGGTCGGTCCCGGCAGGATGGTGTTGACCCTAACCTGCGTGCCGCGCGTCAGCTCCGACAGCGCCCGCGACACGCCAAGCAGGCAAGCTTTCATGGCGCCGTAATGCGGCATCCAGGCCTGCGGCTTCACCGCGCTTTCGCTGCTGATGAAGACAATCGAGCCTTCGCCCCGCTCCAGCATGTTCTTCAGGATGAGGCGCGACATCCGCACGCCGGTCATGACATTGACGTCAAAGAAGCGGAACCAGTCTTCATCCCGCGTCTCGAAGAAGGGACGGACTTCGAAAATCCCTACGGAATTGATTAGAAAGTCCACGGGCGCTGCAGCCTCGGCGAAATCCGCGAGCCGCTTGTCTTCACCCGCAACCGTCAGGTCGCACGCCATTCCCTGGGCATGCCGGCCGAGTTGCGCGACGGCAGCATTGATCTCCGCTTCGGAAAGGCCGCTGACTGTGGCGCGTGCACCTTCGGCAACAAACGCCTCGGCAACCGCCAGGCCAATGCCCGTCGCCCCTCCCGTTACAAGCACGTGCTTGCCTTCCAGCCCATAATCCATTGACCAAACCTCCTTGGCATACGAAGCGATCAGCTCCGGCGCACCGCCCCTCCAGGCAGCTCGCGCGTTCCTCTCCTGTCGGCCTGACAGCCATCAGCCTCTCGACCAAGGAACTTGCCTTGCCCGATAGAACTAATTTTTTTTTATATAATTTGCAAGAAAAAAAATTTTACACGATTAAACGGCAGTTTGCCGTTACTGCGTTGGCTTCTCGCTGCTTCCGCCCGCGAAATGCTGCAAGGCGAAATCGATGAAAGCCGCTGTACGCGCCGGAAGCCTTCGCCGTGTATCGCTGATCAGGCTGACACGGGCCGCCGCCGGCTCGAAGGGCGCGAGAATTGGCACCAGCCTTCCCAAACGAAGCTCCGGCTCGATATCCGCACGCGCCGTGCGCAAGACGCCAAGTCCCTGCAGGGAAAGGGTTTTCAGGGTTTCCGGATCGCTTGCCCGGAACCGCCCACCAACGGCAATGCTGCGCTGGGCGCCCGCCTCGAATGTCCAGACATCACCGCCGATCATCGAGCCTTCAAGACGCAGACAGTCATGATCTCCCAGCGCTTCCGGCGATGCCGGGATACCGTGCTCCGCCAGATAACCGGGAGTGGCGGCCGTCACGGTTTCCATCGTGAACAATTTCCGGATCGTCAGGCCAGAGTCCTTTACAGGACCGGCGCGAAGGGCCGCATCGAAATGAATTTCATTGAGGCTGCCGGGCGGATCATACCGCAGCGAGAATTTGACATGCGGATGAGTGCGGGCAAAAGCATGGACGAGTGGCAGCACATGACCGCGTCCGATATCGGTAGCGCAGGAGACCACCAGCCCACCCTCGACCGCATGCCGCCGGCCGTCCATTTCGCGCTCGAGATCCGCAAAGCCGGAGAGCACCGGCTCCGCACGCTCCAGCAACAGCCTGCCCTCCTCCGTCAGAAGAAGCGAGCGCGTCGTGCGCCGAACCAGTGTCATGCCGTAGTAGTCTTCCAGCGCCTTCAATCGCCCACTGATCGTCGCCGGCGCCATGCCGAGGCGATTGGCAGCACTCGCCATGCTCTGTGAGCGGGCGATTTCCGAAAACATCCTGAGATCGGCCAAACAGTTCATCCGCAGTCCTCCGTTCAGGCAGGCTCGCCTGGCGGATCTGGTTTCCCAAGCGCCGTTTCGGGGCGCCCTCCTTCTGAAAAACCGGAGCCGTCATCAAGCAGTAACACCGCCCAACGGAATCCCTCTGCGAATATTAGTCATTTCATTATGGAAAAAACGTCACAAATCGAAATCGCTATGGCGCGATGTGCTGGATCAGGTAGTCGATGAAGACACGGATACGTGGTGCCAGCGGCGATTGGTCGGCATAAATGATGGAAACGGGCTCGCGATCGCCAGGGTTGAACGTCTCAAGAACGGAGGCAAGCCGCCCGGCCTTGAGATCATGCCCGATATGGAAATCCGAAAGGCGCGCGAGGCCAACTCCATCAAGGGCGAACCGGCGAAGGCTTTCGCCATTGTCGAGGCTGAGATTGCCCTTCACAGCCAGATCGAGTTGGGTAACGACGCCATCCTGATCGACGCGGAACGGCCATTTGCCATAACTACGACTGAAGCCGAGCGTCAGGCAGTTGTGCTCCAGGAGATCGCGGGGTTCGATCGGCACGCCATGCCGCTCAAGATAGGCAGGAGAGGCGACAACATGGCGGGGCGATGACGCGAGACGACGAAAGCGGATCGTGGAATCGGTCAGTACGCCCGTGCGGATGGCGACATCGACACCCTCACGTATCAGGTCGGCGGTCGTATCCGCCAAGGAAAATTCCAAGGCGATATCGGGAAAGGTTTCGAGAAAACCGGCAACCAGCGGCGCTACACGATGAATGCCGAAAGGCACATTGCAACTGACCCGAAGTGTACCGCCGATCTGGCCGGCGCTTTCGCGTACACCCCGCTCCAGGCTGGATATGTCCTGCAGGATCTGCTTGCCGCGGGCAAAATAATCCTCACCCTCGACAGTCAGACGCAGTTTTCGCGTCGAGCGGATGGCAAGCGGCAGACCAAGGCGCGCTTCGATGCGGGCGACAATCTTGCTGATGGCCGACGGGGACAGGCGAAGGGCATCCGCAGCTGCAGTGAAGCTGCCGGTCTCGACGACTTTGACAAAAACCTCGATTTCGGAAATGCGGCCGGACATAGTTGCCTCATTCGTGACACCTGATCACTTCACTTATGACAGAGTGCTGCTTACTGCGGCAAGCCGGAAATGGCAGTGGTCTCCTTCGACCCCAATGGAGGAGACTGAAACATGTATCAGAAACGGGCACTCGTGGCCGGTGCGACCGGCATTGTCGGGCTCAACGTGGCCGAACACCTACGCGATCTCGGCGGCTGGGAGATAACCGGGTTATCGCGCCGCCCCCCCATCGGCGCATCCTATATGCAGACCCACGCTGTCGATCTGCTGGATCGCGAAGCAGCACTGAAAACGCTGGCGACGCTTCGTCCGACCCATGTCTATTTCTGCACATGGACGCTCGGGAAAAACGAGGACGAAAACATCCGGCTCAACGGAGGCATGCTTCGGACTCTGCTCGACGGCATTGCAGCCGCCGGCACGGTGGAGCATGTCGCCGTTGTCACCGGCACCAAGCATTATCTCGGACCATTCGAGGACTATGGCAAGGTAACGCCGGTCACCCCCTTCCGCGAGGACGCGCCACGCCTGACGAAGAAGAACTTCTATTACGAACTCGAAGACGTCGTCATGGACTATGCCGCCCGCCATGGCTACGGCTGGTCGGTACACCGCTCGCATACGATCATCGGCTATGCCGTCGGCAATCTGATGAATATCGGCGCCACACTCGCAACCTTCGCCTCCATCTGCAAGGCGACCGGCCGCCCCTTCACCTTCCCCGGCACCCCAACGGCCTATCATGGCATCAATGACATCACCGATGCGCGCCTGCTTGCCAAGCATATCGTCTGGGCCTCGACGGAGCCGAATGCCCGCAACGAAGCCTTCAACGCCACGAATGGCGACGTCTTCCGCTGGGACCAACTGTGGAAGCGCATCGCCGATTATTTCGGTATTGAGGTGGGCGCCTATCCCGGCCAGTACAATTCACTGACGGATCGAATGCAGGGCCTCGATCCGGATTGGCAGGCATTGGTGCGACAGCATGGCCTCCAGCCGCACGCTCTCGACCGTCTCGCTTCCCCCTGGCATACGGATCTCGACCTTGGCCGCCCGATGGAATGCCTGCACTCCATGGCCAAGAGCCGGGCGCTCGGCTTCGGGGAAATTCAGGACACGGAAAAGTCTTTCATCGACGTCTTCGACCGGCTGCGCGCGGAGCGCATCATTCCCTGAGGTCATCCTCAGCACCGCTTACGAAAAGAGCGCATCGGAAGGCCGGTGCGCTCTTTCTTTTTGCGTTGATAAAAGTCCCGCCCTCAGGCGGCGGGATAGGGATGGGCGTTGAGCAGTCTAGCGAGGCGCGACAACGCCCGCGGCCCGGCATTCACCTGATCACATTCGACGGCGCTGACCCCAGGCACCTCCATCAGAAAGGTGCGGACAGGACCGACAAAGGTCATGGCGAGGTTTGGGCAGGCACGGCAAGCGCCGGCCAGCGCAACACTGACCACGCCATCCCCACTCACATCAGTGATAGTGATATCGCCCCCATGCCCGAGGATAAGGGGCCGCGCACGGCCGAGAGCCGCGTCAAGGAGAACACGATCGATCATGCCACCAGCCCCAGTTCACGCTTCTTCGCCTCGATGTCGATGCCCATGCCACGCGCAAACGCCTTGCCGAGGATATTTTTCTTCATCTCCCGCGTGATTTCCGGATAGCCATAACGCTCCTGCAGTTCCTCGGGCATTTCGAGATTGGCGAGCGTGTCGATATAGGTCTGGACATGCGGCCAGATGAAAGCTTCCGAGCCATAGCAGATGCGATCGGAGCCGACGTAAAGCAGCGCTTCGCCGAGCCGCTGCAGCATTTTCCAGGGCTGGAGATAATACTGGTTAAACCAGAGCGGCAGGATCAGGTAGATATTCTCGAACCGGCTCGCGATGGAGATCGTCTCGTCGACATAGGGATCGCCGAGATGGTGGATGCCGAAATTCAGTTCCGGGAAATCGGCGGCGGCATACTGGATGTCGTTCGGCTTGAAGGCCTCGACCGGTCCGAGTTCCAGCGGGAATCCCTTGTGGAACTGAACCATCTTCACGCCGAGCTCGATCGCCTTTTCCCAGAGAGGATAGGCGATGTCACGGTCATCGGCCCGCCAGGAACACCCGCGAGACTGATACTGGTAGAACTTGAAGCTGACGGCGCCAAGCTCATGCACCTGCCGCTCCATCTCCTTCAGGGCCGGGCCGAGGCCATGATAGGCAGGATCGACACCACCTGTCAGCACGATGCGCTTGGGATCTTTCTGGGCGAGGGCATGGCTGAGTTCCACGGGACCGAGACCCGCGCGCCAATGCGAAAACAGTGGCACGGAGCAGGCGCAGGCCATGTCCGTATCGGCCTTGCCGAACAGCATATCCACCCCCCAGTCGAGATCAGGATTGGAAAACGTTTCGGTTTCCGGCGGCGGCCCGCGCCGGCCGGTCAAATTGATGAAACCGGTCAGCTGTTCACGCAGGATGCGCACGCGCCGGCCGTCACTGCCATCCTTGATCTGGCCATTGCTGAAATCCTGGCAATGCACCGCCGCGTCAAAGACAAACATTCCGTCTTTCATTCGCTTTCTCCCATCGATCCAAAGGCGCGGATGCGCCGTCGCAGCCCTGAAAAGGCCATTTGGATCAATAGCATGGAGACGAATGCAGCAGTCTTCGAGTTATCCGAAGACTGCCTTCATGAGGGACAGGGTCAGACGTGCTGACTCAACCAATCTGGAAGAGGTCGACGAAATCCCGATACAGAACCGGGCCACTAGCAAGCACCATCCCGCCCTTGGGAAGCGCCGTTCCGGGTTGAGGATAGTTTAGAAAACGGCCACCGGCCGCCTTGATGAGAGCGAGACCGGCAACGGCATCCCAAGACCACATATGGCGCTCGAAATAGCCATCCACCCGACCGGCAGCCACGTAAGCAAGCATCAAAGCGCCGGCGCCGACCTGCCGGAAGCTGCCGCCGGCCGAGAAGAGCCGTTCCGCATCGACGGCAAAAGCGGCTGGTGGAACACGATGATTGTGGCCGAGGCCCAAGCTCGTCTTGTCGATACTGCCGGTGGTGCTGACCGAGACCGGTACGCCGTTGACAGTTGGCGATATCCCGTCCGCACCGGCAAAAAGTTCGTCGCGGAGCGGATCGTAGATGACGCCGAGGATCGGCTCTCCCTTTGACCACAGACCGATCGAAACACACCAGTTATGCGCGCCCTTCAGAAAATTCGAGGTGCCATCGAGAGGATCGACGCACCAGATGAGGTCTGCTTCCTGCGCCCCGGAAATACCGGTTTCCTCGCCCAAAAATCCGTCCTCCGGAAAGGCCGGACGAAGAATGGCGGCGATCGCGTCTTCCGCTTCGCGATCGGCGATGGAGACGAAGTCGTTCAGCCCCTTCTGCTCAATGACCAGTTGGCTGCGGCGGTCATAATGGGACAGCAACAAGCGCCCGGCTTCACGGGCGGCATGTTCGGCGGCAGCGAGGCGGGCTTCCAGCCCTGCAGCGGAAGAAGGCGTATCGGGCATTCGTGGATCCTTTAATAGCGGGTCAGCGCGGTCACGTCGGAGGTCCGCTCCAGGCCTTCGATGGCCCGACCGAAATTTCGCACCGCATAGAGGGAATAGAGCGTGTCGATGACCTGAAGCTGCGCAATCTTCGAGACCATGGATTCGTGATATTCGCCTGGGCCGACGACGCCGGTGATGGTCGGCGTGAAGAGGCAGATATCCGCGTGCCGCACAATTGGCGAATCCGGGAAGGATGTGATCGCCAAGGTCGTTGCACCCTGCAACTTCGCCTGCTGCAGGCTGTCCACGGTCGAAATGGTACGGCCGGAATTCGAGACGCCGATCGCCAGCGATTTCGGTCCCAGCGTCGAGGTGGAAATCTGACGGATACCCAGGTCACGGAAGAACAGGCAACGCTTGCCGACCCGCATGAAACGCAGCAGCGCATTTTCCACACAGAGCAACGAGGCACCCATGGCGAAGAAGCCGAGCACATCAGCCTCCTCGATCGCCTCCACAGCGCGCTCCAGCTCCTTCTCCGCAAGGCCCGCGCGGGTGTCGGAAACGGTCATCGCATAGCGGGCGGCGACCTTGGACAAAACCGAGGACGTGTCGTCCTGGTCGGTTATGTCCTCATAGACGTGGCGTTCGGAAAGCGGCTCGGCCGGCGCCGTACCCTGGGACAACTCCTCGGCGATGAGGATTTTAAACTGCTGGAAACTCGGCACATCGATTTCACGCACGAATCGGGTGACGGTGGATTCCGATACTTCACACTGTAAAGCGAGATCCTTGATCGAGATGGATTTGATCTCTTCCGGTGCCTTTAGCACTCGATCCGCAATACGCCGCAAGGCAGGGTTCATATAACCCGCCTTCCAGCGAATCCGCATCAGGATGGATTGTCTGCTGTCCGTTGCGTTATCCATCAATCACGACTCCTGGTGTTCGTCGCAATTCTATAGCTGGCAAATGCCTGAGAATGAAATTTCTTTTTTTACCAAACTTTGCGGCTGGCCCTCGCAGTCTCCCGCGTAACGCGCAGAACGTCATAGGCGGAACGCGCGGCAACGAGCGAATCCTGCCAGGCCTCGCGCCATAGCCGCACCCCCCCGACAAGCGCCTCGCCCAGTACACGGGAAGAGAAGGCTTCGACTGTGTAGTCTCCGGCGTATCCGACGCTTTCGAGCGCCCGGAAATAGGACGAAATATCGAAGTGACCGCCGCCGAGCGCTCCACGGTTACTGTCCGCGACATGGGCGTAGCCTAGCAGCGCGGCATTGCGCTGGATGGTCGCCGCGATATCGCCCTCCTCGATGTTCATGTGGAAGGTGTCCATGTGAATGAAGAGGTTGGCGCCACCCGAAGCGCGGATCAGCGACGCAGCCTCATCAAGCGTATTGACGAGATAGCTCTCGTAACGATTGACAGGTTCCAGTCCGAGCCGCACACCGAGTTCGCCAGCGCGGCGGTCTAGACGTGAGAGGCTTTCCGTGACCCGCGCCCGCGCGTCCTTGGTCGCCGGCGCACCATAATTGGAAAAAGCCGCGTAGGTGATACCTGAAACGGCAGGTGCGTGAAGTTCCGACGCTATCTCGAGGGCACGTGCAACTGTTGCTTCACCTCGTCGGGCGACTGACGCATCGGAAGAGGAGATATCCGTGTCGGACCCCAGCGCCATACCGAGACGCAGTTCCAGTCCCGCCTCGCGCGTTACCCGGCGAGTGAGCGGAATATCAAGCGCCGCCGGATCGAACATCAGAACTTCGATCAACTCGTAGCCGATTTCCGCCGCCGCTTGGCACGCCGTGCTTGCGTTGGCCGCGTCCCACCGGTCCGTGAAGAGGAGGGCATGAACACCTAACTTGCCGGACATGATATACTCCTTTCATGCAGTCCAATCTTGGGGTTGGAGCCCCCTCCGGTCGGATCTACCCTAAACAAATGGGCTGTTGACTTCTCGACGAGGCAACGGATGCCGGGCGATCAAACTCGTGGTCGCCGCATCAATCTGGCCGCGCATGAAGCGCAGCCCCTTGGTCGCCAAATCCTCGCTGTCCGTCCAGTGTGTGGTCCAGGCGGCAAGGGCGTCCGCCACCCCTTCCTTGAGGACGGCCGGCGAGAAGGCCTCGAACACGACCGGCCCGTTATATGAAGCACGTACCAAGGCACGGAAATAGTCTGGGAAATCCACCGACCCAGACCCGAGATAGCCTCGATTACTCTCCCCGGCATGGACGTGGCCAATGGTGTCGATGTTCCGCGCGATCGCATCCGCGGTGTCGTGTTCCTCGATGTTCATATGGTAGCTGTCGATATGGGCGAACAAAGCCGGCGACCCGATGGTCCGCACGATACGGGCCGCATCGTCGATGGTGTTGACGACATTGCTCTCATAGCGATTGACCGCCTCGATGCCGAGCCGAATGCCAGCAGCCTCAGCGCGTACGGCAAGACGGCCATAGGTTTCGATGACACGGTCGATGGTACCCGCTGCGGCTGCCTGTCCATAACGGTGCATGGCCGAATGCGTGACGCCGCCGAGCAGATTCGAGCCCATGTCGCGCGTCGCAAGGATGGCGTCCGAGATAAACTGCTCGCCTGCCTTCGCCACGGCGGGATCGGCGCTGGAGATGTCTGCGGCCGGATTAAGCGCCATGCCAGTCACCACGCCGATTCCGGCCGCCGCGATCGCCTTTGCGGTCGCGGCAGGGCGTGCGTCCCGTGGGTCGAAGATGACCGCCTCAATCAGGTCGTAGCCGGTCTCTGCCGTCTTGCCAATGGCATAGCAAATCGTGTCCTCGGTCCAATCGGTGACCCAGACTAACGCGTGGATACCAAGCTGCATTTCACGCTCCTCACCCGAAGATCGAGCGAATTGTGCCGCCGTCGGCACGATGGCAGACACCGTTCATGGCTGCGTTGGTCATCAACTGCACCACGCCGCGCCCGTGCAGGGCTGGATCAATGAGCTTCTGCGTCAGGTTCGAGGGCTGGACGTCGCGGTAGAAATCGACGAGCGCCTGCTCGACTGTCTTGCCCTGTTGCTTGGCGAGATCGGCAAAGTAGGTTTCGACCGACTCTGTCGCGGTCGAGCCTGGCATATAGCTATTGACGCGCACATTCGTCCCGCGCGTCAGTTCTGCCAGCGAGCGGCTGAGCCCAAGCATCGCGGTCTTGGTGACGGAATAGGGCGTCATGTTGCCAATCGAACGGATGGCCGCTTCAGAGGAAATGAAGACGATGCTGCCATCGTTACGCGCCAGCATGTCCTTCATGACAAGGCGGGAGATGCGGATCGACGTCATGAGGTTGTGCTGGAAATATTCCATCCAGCGCTCGTCGCTGACCTCGAAGAAATCATTAACGTCGAACACGCCGATATTGTTGACGAGGAACGAGACTGGGCCAAAGCCGGCGGCGAAGTCCGCAAGTGCAAGCGCGCCCTCCTGCGTCAGGAGATCGGCGACTACGCCATGGGCACGTGTACCGATAGCCGCGACAGCCTTGCTGAGCTTGGCCTGATCGCGGCCGTTAATGATGACTATCGCGCCCTCTTCGTGAAAGGTACGTGCTATTGCGTGACCGATGCCCGTCGCGCCGCCGGTGACGATAACAATCTTGTCCTTAAGTCCGAAATCCATGTTCCTCACTCCCTTGTCCGATGTTCTGCTGTGCTGCCCGTGCGAAGTGCGCCAGCCGCTCGCAGGCTACGCTGATTTGGTCGAAGACCGCCTCGAACGCGTCCCGCTCTTGCCCCCACGGATCGATGATCGTTGTTTCCTCGCCCGGAATGGCATAGGCGCCGAGCCGGCCGATTCGGGCGTGGCCGCCCTCCGGACGGAGTGCCCGGATGGCCTCCATGTTGAGATCGTCCATGCCAAGGATCAAGTCGAATTCTTCGAAGTCAGTCTTCCGGATTTGTCGCGCAACGAGCGTCTCCAACGCAACGCCGCGGGCGGCTGCGACAGAAATGGTTTCGGAGTGGGGCGGTTTTCCGACATTCCAGTCCATGATCGCGGCGCTGTCGATCCGGTGACCAGGTAGAGCGGCGCGCAGAACGCCGTCAGCGGTGGGCGAGCGGCAGATGTTGCCACGGCAGACGAGGAGTACAGATAGTGGGGGCCGGATGAGAGGTTGGACGCGGTAGGTGGTCGAGACCGTTGCGAGCCGCACCTCGACCTTCGGCGTCAGTGTAGCGAGCTTTCGCGCACCCTCCTCGGGATTGAGCGTGTTGAACTCGAAGAGACCGAAATGATGGCCGATCATTGCCCGCGCGCCGATCTCGTCCGCAAGTGCGACGGCCTCCTCCAGCGACAAGTTGCCAGGTACGCCATTGGCGGCGCGCGTTGCATCCCGCCCGTTCACCGGCAGCAGCGCGAGATCGACCCGGAAAGGCATCAGCCATTCCGCCAGACCGGGAAATGGGATGGTGTCACCCGAATGCCAGAGCGTCACCCCGCCGCCGCTAAGCACATACCCCAGGAAGAGGTAACCCTCCGTCGTGCGGCGAAGGTCCTCGTGCGCTGCTGGCGTCGCCGTAACGATAACACCGCCGAGATCGATGCTCTCACCCGCGTCGATCAACGTTAGGCGATTTTCTGGTACGCCACGCTCAATGGCCCGCGCTTTCTCTGCACGGGGCACGAGCGCCCGTGCCCGCGGATTTGCGGCGAGCAGGGCCGGGATCGTTCCCGGATCCATGTGATCGGTGTGCGCATGAGTGCAAAGCAGCCAGTCAACGTCGCGCAGGTCGCCCGGTTTGACGGGCACGGGCATCATCCGCTGATGCGGAAACCGGGTTCCCCGGTATTTTTCCGCAAGAGAATCGGAGAGATAGGCGTCGATGACGATCTTGAGACCGGCCTGCCGGATGAGGAATCCCGCCTGACCGAGCCAGACGAGTGTAGCGCCTTCTCCAGCATCAAAGGCTTCCATGGCCACTAGGGGTTCAATCTCGACGACGCTCACGGCCGCACCAAGTTCTTCAAGAGGTTGTCGACAGCTACACTCGTTGCCCTATCGACACTTTCCTCGGTGAACCCGCCGGCATGCGGCGTCAGGATCACGCGTTCGTGGCTGAGCAGCGCCGAACTTTCAGGAGGCTCGTGATGGAAGACGTCGGTTGCCAGCGTCGTTACCTGTCCCATCTCCAACGCCGCCAGCATCGCGCCATCGTCGATCAGTTCCGCACGCGCGGTGTTGACGATGATCACGCCTTTCTTCATGCGTGAAAGCATGGCGTCGTCGAGGATAGGCTTTTCGCCTGGCGGGCAGTGAAAGGACACGGCGTCGGCGGCCATCAGCGCATTCTCAAGTCCCGCAAAACGGAACCCGGTGGGCGCGAAGCTACAATCCGGATACGGATCGTAACCGATCACCTTCATGCCCAGCCCGAGCGCCATGTTCACGACCTCCCGGCCGATTGCGCCACATCCGACAACAGCGAGCGTCCGCCCCTTCACTTCCTGGCCGATCCGCCTGCACCATTCGCCCTTGGCGAGATGCTGATGGGACCATGGAATGTGTCGATACGCGGAAAGGAGGAGGCCGACGGCGAGTTCGGCGACGCCGCGGGCATTCGCGCCCATGGCGCGCTCAACGGTAATGCCGCGCGCCTCCGCCTCGCGGAGGTCGATATTGTCGACCCCCGTCCCGTTGCGGCTGATGACCCGCAATCCCTTGGCCGCATCGAGCACCCGCGTGCTGATCGGTTCGACACCGGCAAGCCAGCCGACGCAGCCGGGTATAGTACGCAACAGCTCCTCCTCCGACGGCGTCTTGCCGGGCGCGGGAAAAACGATCTCGAACCCCTCGTCCAGCAGGCGCGTGAGAACCGGATGGCCGGAGCCGGAGAGAGAACGGGGCGTGATGGCGATCCGACCGGGCATCGTTCTATCCGCTCAACCGTTCCAGCGGGGATTGTCGATGACGGTCGGCTTGCCGTCGCGCTCGACCATCAGTTTGCGGAAGCCTTTGCTTTCGATTGTACCGTAGTCGTGGCCGGCATTGCCAGGAAAGGCGAAGAAGGTGACCAGCGGCTCGGTTGGATGAACGTTGATCGAGCGATGCGCCCAGCGCCCTGGCACATATACCGCCTTGCCGGGAAGGAACTCCAGCCACTTGGTTTCGCCTTCCGGCGTTTCCATCATCATGTAGCCATGGCCGCGCAGGCAGTAGTACACTTCCGCCGTGTCGATGACGGTATGAAAGTGACCCTTGGTCATGTGATATTCGTCACCGACCTTGCCGGGATAGGTGATCGATGTGCCATAGGCGACGTCCTTTTCGCTGTCCGGTACACCCATGTCGTAGAATTCATAGAGCAGCGAATCGCCGTTCGCCAATTGCGCCTCGAAGGCAGCTTCATCGTGAAACATACCTTTCATCTTGGACAATGTGCGGCGGATGGGCTCGCGCGTTGAGCTCAGGCCGTTGTTGAGATTAAATTCGTGAAGGCTGGGAAATACGGTTGTCATTTCTTTGTCCTTTCAGGCAGTTGCGTCACGGGCGATGCGGCTCAAGGCCTCGAAGGCTGGCCCGGACATGGGGATGTCGATGTCGAAAACTTCGGCGATGACGCGCGTCCATCCGTGGATGAAGTAGACCCACCCGTCATGGACCGTGAGGTTGCGCGCTTGCTCCGCCGCGCGGGCCTGGTCGAGGAAAACGAGGTCGCCGCGGTAATTGAATTCCCAGATGAGGCCGTTCTCTGGAAAACGGACCGCGTCGGTGAGCGGTGACCCGGGACCATCCTTGCCAAGGCCGGTGGCGTTGACCACCATTGAGCCCGCAGGCAATTCGCCGACCACTTGATCCGCTTCCTCGGACGTGGGCGCAAGCCGGTATTCCATTGGGATCGAGAAGCCGATCTCGCCGTGAACATGGCGCATCTCGGCGAGCGAAGCCTCGCGCCGGGCAGTTACGACCAGGCGCGCGGGAACGTCGCCGCCGGCCTGCTTCTTGTTGTGCAGGTAGAGGGAAAGCGCCAGCGAGGAGCCGCCGGAGCCGAGAACGCAGAGCGGCGCGCCGGTTTTCGTCCAGTAACCGTCCGGCACGATCGCCTCGAAGCTCGCCCCCGCCGTAATCGGGTCCTTGGCGTGGCCGACGAGGAGGCCGCCGCGTTTCGAAATCGAGCTGATCTCGTGCAGGGTGCGGGCATAGGGATCGAGATTGTCAAAAAGATCGCGCGATGCTTTCAGCAGATTGACCTTGTGGGTCGTTACCAACGCACCCAGCGACAGAGGATCGGCCTTGATAAATTCCACCGCGCCGCGATAGGCGACCGGATCGGAGTTAGGCGCGAAATCGATGCCCTTCATCTCGGCATCGAGATCGAGATGCGCCGACCAGGCCGGAAAGACCTTCATGATCGACGATTTTCCGGTGGTGACCCCGATGAAATACATCGTGCGCCGGGTTGCGGGGGCGTATTGCATCAGAGCGTCCTCATTCGTGCTCGGCCCAGTCCCGCGACCGGTCAACAGTGCGGCACCAGCCGTGATAAAGATGGTCGGCGGATGCGCGATCCGTCGAAGGCTGAAATTCCCGGTCGAGCGCGAAGGCGGTATGCAGTTCGGCCATATCCTTCCAATAACCGACCGCAAGACCCGCCAGGAACGCTGCACCACGTGCCGTGGTGTCGATGACCTTGGGCCGCAGCACCCGCACTCCGAGCTGATCGGCCTGGAACTGCAGCACGAAATTATTCATCGCCGCCCCGCCATCGACCTTGAGTTCGGCGAGCGCGATCCCGGAATCAGCCTCCATCCGGTGGATCACGTCGCGGATCTGGTAGGCCATCGATTCCAGCGAGGCGCGGATCAGGTGATTTCGGTTCGCGCCGCGCGTGATGCCGACGATTGTGCCGCGCGCGTACTGGTCCCAGAAAGGTGCTGACAGTCCATTGAAGGCCGGCACGATGTACACACCGTTCGTATCGGGCACCTCGAGTGCGGCAGCTTCCGTTTCCGATGCGCTATGAATAATTTTCAGCTCGTCGCGCAGCCATTGGACCACTGAACCGACGGAAAACAGCGTCCCTTCCAGCGCGTACTCAAGCTTCCCGCCGAGTCGCCAGGCGACCGTTGTAAGCAGACCGTTTTCCGATGTGCGGATCCGAGCGCCCGTGTTCATCAGGAGTGTGCCGCCGGTCCCATAGGTCGCCTTGACCATGCCCTCGGTAAAGCAGGACTGGCCGAAAAGCGCGCCCTGCTGATCGCCGATCGACGCTGCGACCGGGATCTCCGCACCAAAGAGATCGGGATCGGCGAACCCATAAACCTCGGAACTGTCGCGCACATCGGGTAGGATGGAACGCGGCACGTTCAGCTCGGCCAGAAGACGCTCGTCCCAATCGCCGGTATGGATGTTGAACAGAAGTGTCCGCGAGGCGTTCGAAGCATCTGTCACGTGCGCCTGACCGCCTGTCAGGTTCCAGATCAGCCACGTATCGATCGTGCCTGCTGCTAGTTCACCGCGTTCTGCTCGCTGGGGCGCACCGGGTGTGTTTTCAAGGATCCAGGCAAGCTTGGTGCCCGAGAAGTAGGCATCAATGACAAGGCCAGTCGTCTCCTTGACATAGGGTTCAAGTCCCCTCGCCTTCATCTGATCACAGATGCCGGCGGTGCGGCGGTCCTGCCAGACGAGCGCATTGTGAAGCGGGATGCCCGTCTTGCGGTCCCAGATCAGGCATGTCTCGCGCTGGTTGGTGATGCCGATTGCTGCGACTTGGGCCGCGTCGATGCCGGCGTTGTGGATCACTTCCCGTGCGACAGAGAGTTGGGTTGACCAGATCTCGTTGGCATCGTGCTCGACCCAGCCCGGGCGTGGATAGATTTGCCGGAACTCTCGCTGCGCGAGCGAGACGATGTTGCCAGCCCTGTCGAACAGGATCGCCCGCGCGCTGGACGTTCCTTCGTCCAGCGCCATGACATAGCGCTCCATCATAATGTCTTCCTCCCAGAAATGCGTCAGTCGTTCGGCTTGAACAGAATCTTGTGATACCGGCCGAAATTTCGCTCTTTTAGCGCCTTGAAGATGGATGGCGCCTCCTCCAGGGCCACCCTGTGCGTGATGAGCGGATCTACCTTCAGGCGCCCGTCAGCAAGCAAGCTGATGATGTCAAACCACTCCTTTCCAGGAAATGGCAGCGAATAGGAATTCCACGATCCTATGACCTCGAGTTCCTCGCGCACAATCCGCGCAAACGCCTTCTCCGCGAAGGTCACGTCGCCATAGGCTGTTCCGTAGAGCATGATCGCGCCCTGCTTGGCGGTGACCATGATGGATAGGTTGCGGCCCGGCTCAGAGCCCGCGCATTCCAGTGACACTGCAACGCCGCGCCCCCCTGTCGCCTCATGTACCCGTGCGAGCACATCGTCGCGCGACGGGTTGAGGCAGAGATCCGCGCCGACCTCGCGTGCCAGCGACAGCTTATCGTCATCCACGTCGATGGCGATCAACGGCCGTGCGCCCGAAAGTTTGGCGAATTGCAGGGCGAAGTAACCGAGCGCTCCGCAGCCGACCACCGCAACAGCGTCGCCAAGCTTGACGTCGAGCTTGTGGATACCATGCAGGATGATCGCCGCAGGCTCGATGGTCGCCGCAACCTCGTACGGTACGCTGTCGGGCACCTTCAGCACGTTAGTGAAGGGTGCGCATATGTATTGCGCGAAGGCGCCATCGCTGCGCGAACCCATAAAGCCATAGTCATCACAGAGGTGGAACTTTCCCGCCTCGCACCACTGGCATTTGCGGCAAGGCATAAGCGGCGCGACGGCCACTCGGTCACCGATCTTCAGATGGCCGACGGACGCACCGACCTTTTCCACCCGCCCAGCGAATTCATGGCCGGGAATGGTTGGAAAGTTATAGGTACCCGTCATCATGACGCGGCCAATATCAGAACCGCAAATGCCGGCAGCCTTCACTTCAACCAGAACGTCACTGGGTCCGATCTCGGGGATAGGCACGTCCTCTACCCGCAGATCGCCGGGTGCATGTAATACTGCCGCTTTCATTGCAGCCTCTCCTCCTGCGGACAAATAATGGTTTTCATGCCCCTGCCGGACAAAGCGTGGTCGAAGGCGGCAACTGCCTCGCACATGCCAAAACGATGGGTCACAACTTCAGTCACGCGGACCTGGCCGGTCTCAACGAGCCGGAGCGCCCGCGCATAATCCTCGATGCTGGAGCCGGTCGAACCCAGGAGCTTCAGGCCCCAGTAGTGGACCTTGTTCGTATCGAGTTCGACGAGCGTTCCCTTGTTAAGACCGGAAAAGAAATTGATCCGGCCGAGCCGCGCGAGACAAGACAGTGCCTGAACCTGCAGTTCAGCCGCGGGAGCACAGGTCAGCGCGACATCGACGCCGTGGCCGCCCGTCAGGCGCATCACTTCATCGACGACGTCGACCTTGCTCGAATCCACGGTATGCGTAGCCCCCAGCGGGGCAATCTCCTCCAGTCGTTCGGCGCGACGGCCGACGACGATCACCTGCCGGGCGCCATAGGCACGGGCAAGCTGGAGGAACATGCCGGCTATCGGCCCCGTTCCCAGGATCAGCACCCGATCCTCCGGCGTCACCGAAAGGTCCTTCCAGGCGTTGAAGCAGCACGACAACGGCTCGACGAGCGAGGCTTCTTCATAGCTCATCGTCTCGGGAATCTCGAAAAGGTTGCCGCCCGAGATGGCTCCGGCCGTGACGATCATATGCTGCTGGAAGCCACCATCTATGTCGATACCGAAGGCTTTGTAATCGGGGCACATATTGTTGAGCCCCTTGCGGCACATGTCGCAGTGCCCGCAGCCGATGTTCGGAACCACCGAAACCCGCTGTCCCAGCCGCCAGTGCGAAACGTGCTGGCCGATCTTGATGATCTCGCCTGCGAGCTCGTGACCGAGCACACGCGTGTCGTTTACACCGACGCGAAAATGGCCGCCGCGAAGGACCTTGGTGTCCGTGCCACAGATCGAGGCAGCAAAGACGCGAACCAGCACCTCATCGTCCCGGGGTTCCGGTTGAGGTCTCTCATCGAGAGCGATCCGGCCTTGACCCTTATATACGGCGGCCTTCATTGGCTTAGACCTCCATGCCGTAGCGGTGAGCCTTATGGGTCGGGTAGAGGGAGATTGTCGGAATGGTAACGTCGGGCGTGCGGGTGGCAACGTAGAGGGCCAGCCACGCGACATTGTCGACGTCTATGCAGGAGGCATGGATGCCTTCCTTAATTTCCTTCTCGTCCAGCCAGCCATCGACATAGGCTTCCAGGTCGCCGTCATAGAGACCCTTGTCGATGATCTCCGTCATCGGAGTCTTGACGTGGCTCGGATTGAGGACGGTGACGCCGATCTTCTTGTCTTTGCCTTCCAGAAGAATGTTTTTGGAGAAACCCAGCATACCATGCTTCGAGGCGCGGTAAGGGCTGTGACCTGGGCCTGAGGCGACACGCGTGGACGACGAGCCCATGTTGATGATGCGGCCGCCCTCGGCCTGCTTTTCCATGTAGATGAATGCTTCACGGCAGCAGAGGAAAACCGCTGTGAGGTTCGGGCCGATCGTCTTGTTCCACTCTTCCAACGTGACGCGAGTAACCGGCGGAGCGAGGCTGTCTCGACCGGCGGAATTGACCACCACGTCAACGGATCCGAACGTATCGTTCACCTGCTTAAAGAATGAGCGGACCGTCTCCTCTTCACAAACGTCCGCAAAGATCGGAAGGACAGTTCCGCCTTCGGCCTTAATCTCGCCGGCCACCCGCTCCAGGCGCTCACGATCGAAATCGACCATAGCGACCTTGGCGCCGTTTTGGGCATAGATTCGGGCGACAGCTTCGCCGATTCCGGATGCCGCGCCCGTGATAATGCAGGATTTGCCTCTGAGAGACAGACCCTCGGATAGGGTATTGCTGGCCATTCTAAACCTCCGTGTTCGCTCCTCTCGGAGCTTGTTTTCGTTGTCGTTGAATACGGCTTCACCCCTTACGGGCGAGTGCGACGGCATCCTCCGTCAGACGAGAAATCTCTTCGAAATTCCCGTCGCGAATGAGTTTGGCATCCACCATCCATGAACCGCCGCAAGCCAGGACGGCAGGCACTGTGAGGTAGAATGCGAGATTGGCTGGACTGATGCCGCCCGTTGGCACGAAGCGCATGCCTGGATAGGGACCTGTGAGCGCCTTGATGAACGGTATGCCGCCAGTCGGCTCGGCCGGAAAAAACTTCACCGTTTCCAGCCCATAGACCATCGCCTGCTCGACACCGGTCGGATTGTTCACACCCGGGATGATCGGCAATCCTGCGCTCTGCGCGGCTTCGACGATCGCCGGATTGAACCCCGGGGTAACGATGAATTGGGCGCCAGCAGCCCCGGCATCGGCAAGCTGCTCTTGAGTGAGGACCGTCCCGGCACCAACAAGCATGTCCGGTACATCCTTGCGCATACGGGCAATTGCTTCGGCGGCAGCAGGCGTCCGGAAAGTAACCTCGGCCACGGTAAGGCCGCCCTTCAGCAACGCCTTGGCCAATGGCACTGCATCATCGGCCCGCTCCAGCACTACGACCGGCAGGAGGCGAGCGGCGGCAATCCGTGCCTGAATATCTGTTGCAGCAACCACCTCACGGCCCCTCGATCAAATTTGTTTCGGTGTAATTTTGATAGAATGAAATTCGTTATTGCGCAACAGCAAAAAAAATGATTTTTATTTTTTACGACAGGTGGACTTCTGTATTGCGGACGATCTGCGTCCCAAGACGAGTTTTCCTCCAGAAGCGAGCGGATCAGATAGAAGCGGTGGAGATATGATAAAGGCTGTCTTGTGGGACATGGATGGCACGCTGGTTGACAGCGAGGACATTGCCGTCGATGCGCTCGGCCTAGCAATGACGGAGGCCGGGTTGACCCCGCCGACGGATCTGAAAGAGCGCGTCGTCGGCCGCTCGTCCGATGATATCTATCGTTACGTCGTCGAGACATTCGGCCTGAAAGCCAGCCCAACCGACTGGGAGCGGCGCAAGCACCATTTCTACTTCCGCGCCGCCGGAGCGTTGCGGGGATACGATGATGCCATTGAGACGTGGAGGAGATTCGACGCCGTGGGCATACGTCAGGCGGTGATTTCCAATAGCGATCGCGCCATCATGGATATTAATCTGCGCGCTGCCGGCCTTGTTCGTCCCGGTCTGATAACCGTGGCACGCAATGATGTCCTGCACGGCAAACCGCATCCTGAAGGCTATTTGCGCGCCGTCTATCTCCTGGGGGTCAATCCCAGCGAATGCATCATTGTGGAAGACAGCGTAAGCGGAGCCGCAGCCGCCGAGGCGGCGGGGATCGAGACTGTCTTCGTTCCCCACAGCCACAGCGAGGCGCCCCAAGGCGTTAGAGCACTTTGCTCCATGCGGCTGTTTGGAGACGAAATACTCGCGCGTCGATAATATTAACTGTGGGGGGGCTTCATCGCGGGCTTATGAAGGTGGCGGTGAGATGGCTTCAAACGTGGCGTGGTCGACCAGCGGGGCGGCGCTGCTAATATCAAGCGGTTGCAGAGCATCACATGCAAGCACACGAGGTTGCCTAAAACCTCTGTGGGCAATGCGACTATCTACGCTATGCCACCCTTCCCGCGGCCGCTGACCCAGGTCCCAGTCCCAACTTCACGCCCCGGCCGGGCCAGTCAACCTTTGTGACGGTGGCGCCGACCATGTCATATTCCTTCTTCGGACTCTCGCGGCAACGCATCGAACTCTACTTGAAAACATCGGCGTCAGGCCCAACCCCGAAGTGACCTGAACGCCGGGCTCCAGTTGCCGAACATCGCACGCAGATAATGCGAGGACGGCCCGCTTTGCCAATCGACAGACCAGCCATAGTTCCAACCGCTGCGCCCCGGAGCGGCTTTCCCACACAAATCGGCTCAATTTTCACTATTCGGAGGCCGGGCAGTGCAAAACTTCGTCCAACGCGCGGACCGCCCGGCAAGTTGTGAATCCTGTTAAGCCCGAATGCCCCATTTGCGAGCTTCCAGAAGGCTGTCCATTCGGTCCTGGCCAAGGAAGCTATTGAACAGTCTCTTCAAGCTCTCATACACGTATTGGCAACGAGCGGCGTTTTAACGTGCCATATTGAACCACCTGTTGAAGACACGCGAATCATGTTGTGGCGTTAAGCGCCATGCCCGATGACACCGAAAGCCGCCGGACAACTGCCGAAAGCCTCAGATCTGAACGACCCGATTGCCCGGATTGGGGCCGGATTTCAGGCGCGCGAGTGCTTCCGGCAGCGCTTCGAAAGTGGCGGTTTCAACGATCTGGGGATCAAAGCGGCCTTCGGCAATATCCTTGGCGATGGCGGCTCCAGCCGCGACGAGATTGCCCCATTGCCGGTCGTCTGCATGGTTGTGCATGGCGTTAAGGCCGACCTCATGCAGGGAGATCGTGGTGGTGAAGGCCGGCAGGGGAGCCTGTTCCTGCCGGTCCTGAATGCAGACGAGATGGCCGTTTGCCGTCAGGAGCGGTGCAAGCGAGGTGGCGTGCGCACCGCTCACCATATCAAAGACCGCCTGCAGTGGCTGGACACGGGTCTTTTCCTGGATTTCCGCGCGCCAGGGCGGACGGTGATAATCCGTCACGGTGGCGGCGCCCAAGCGCAGCACCCGCGTGGCCTGAGACGCGGAGCAGACGGCGTGGACAATCCAGCCGCGTGTGCGCGCAAGCTGCAGCAGCGCGCCGCCGACAGCACCGGAGGCGCCGGTCACCAGGACATGCGCGCCGGGGCCGAGCGGAACCTTGGAGATTGCCTGGAAGGCCGTCAGCGCCGGGCACGGGATGGTAGCGGCGGCGGCAAAGGGTAGCGCGGCCGGCAGCGGGATCAGCGCTCGCGCCGGTACGACCGTATATTCGGCAAAGGAACCAGGGCGCACGAGATCGTTGTGATAGGCGACCCGGGCACCGCGGGCGATATGCTGCACGCCCTCGCCCAGCGCCTCCACCTCGCCCGCGCCGTCGACCCCCGGAACATGCGGCCATTCCCAGGCAGGATGACCCCACTCGATGAATTTCCAGTCGACGGGATTAAGACCGATGGCGCAGTTGCGCACCAGCGCCTCGCCCCTGCCCGGCTTTGGCCGCGGCCGTTCTTCCAGCCGCAGGACGTCAGGTGCGCCGGTTTCGTGATGAACCCAAGCTTTCATTGTCATTCTCCTTTCAGCAAACGGAATAGCCGCCGTCGATCGGCAGCATGGTGCCCGTGACATAGGCTGCGTCGGGCGACAGCAGGAAACGGATGACCGAAGCGACCTCGGACGGCTGCGCCCAGCGCCCCATCGGAATGCGGCCGTTGATACGCGCGGCGCGTTCAAGGTCTGCGCGTGCCCGCGCCGACATGCGCGTCTCCACCCAACCCGGCGCCACGGAATTTACCCGCACCCCCTTCGACGCCCAGGCAACGGCCATCGAGCGGGTGAGCGCCGCCACCGCCCCCTTGCTCGCCGTATAGGCCGGCGCGCCAGCCGAGCCGAAGATCGCCCACATCGACGCGAGCATCACAATGGAACCACGGGCCACCTCCAGACGCGGCAAGAGCGCATTTGCAAGCGCGAAGCCGGCGCTGACATTGACCTGCATGACGGCATCGAAATCCGCGATCTGCCATTCCCGCTCATGACGCAGGATGCCCGCGCAGTGAACGAAACCGTCTAAGCCCTCTTCGCTATCAATGGCCGCAAGGATGGCGTTCGTATTTGTCACATCTGCTTTATGGAAGCGAATGCCTTCCGGCAGGTCGTCGTCGCGATCAAGGCCGACCGCGATTACCCGCCAGCCTGCGGCTAATAGGGACTCCGCGGTGGCGCGGCCGATGCCGGTTCCACCACCGGTGATAAGGGCGAGTGGGTGTGGCTTGATCATACGCTAATCCTCCGATTTGGGGCCTTTTCCTCGACGCGCGTGATGGCAGTCACGAGTGTTTGCGCTTCGAGTTTGAATGGCATGTTCTTTATGTGACGGACGGCAAGCGTCGCGTCGGCAAGGGCGGCCAGTTGAGCACGCGATGGCGCACCGAGACCCATGTCCTGCAGTGACAACGGGAGCCCGAAAATCTTATAGAGCCGCATCAGTTCAGGCGGGGGCTCTAGGGCCAGCGCCTCGAAATGCACGATCAACGCCCAGGCGACCTGGATACCGTGCAGCACGCTGCCGCCGCCCGGCAGAAGCGGGATGCCGCGCGTCAGCGCATGAGGCAGCGAAAGGCCACCGCTTTCGAAACCGAGGCCAGCCATGAGGATCATCGCTTCCACGGCCGCGTCGAAATCGTCGGTGACCGTGCCCGTTCCCACGACCGCCCAGGCGCCGGCGCCGTGCTTCAAAAGCGTCTCGTAGCAGGTGTTGGCGATCTGGTGAGCAAGCCGTGTCGAGCGCGCCATGAACATCGTGCCTCCGCCACTGTTGAAACAGGCATCCGCCTCGAATTTCTTGGCGAGCGCATCACCCATTCCTGCGCTGAACAATGCCTTGGGCGCCTTGGATAGGATATCGGTATCGACGATGACGAAATCCGGATTGCGCATGAGATGGCGCACTTCGAGCATTCGGTGGCCGTCTTCGTAGAGGACGAAATTCTTCGAGGTCGGCGCGTCGTTGGAGGCTACGGTTGGCAGGGTGATGAGACCGGAGCCGATGCGTTCGGCCAGCGCCTTGCCGGCATCGATCGCCCGGCCGCCGCCGGCCGCAAGCACCGCCGCGACCGGACCATCAAGCTGCGCCTGCAAGTCCGCGCCGGTGTTCGCGCCGAGATGTCCGGCAAAGGGCAGGATCTGAAGGTCCACGCCAGCAGCTGCGCAGTTTTCCTCCACCTGTCCGGCCAGCATGTCGCGGATCGTCGCGTCGATGACGAGCACCGCGCGCGCACCCAGTGTAGCGGCGCAATCCCCCACCAGTCGCCAGGCGCCCTGCCCCTGGATATAACGCCCCGGTGCGCCGAAGACGGTGACGCGCGTATCGAACATCTCCATGATGGGTTTGTGTTGCAACGGCATTTCGGTTTCCTCCGCGGATTCGCGTTTACGTGATATATGATATATTTTAAAGAAGTATCGTTTTCACCCGTGAGGAGGCTCCATCAATGGATCGACGCATTACCGGCACGACGCACGTCGTCGTGCATCTCGCCTACCCATCCCATCACCTGCGCACGCCGACCTATTTCAACGCTTACTGCGCCGAGCACGGCCACGACGCCGTGCTCGTGCCTTGGCAGGTCGCGCCGGAAAATCTTGCGGCCGCCTTCGAGGGGCTGCGCCGGATCGACAGCCTTGCCGGCGTCATCGTCACCATTCCGCACAAGACGAGCGTCGCCGGCCTGTGCGACAGCCTTTCGGACACGGCCGGCTTCCTCGGCGTCGCCAATGTCGCGCGCCGCACCCCAGATGGCCGCTTCCACGGCGAGATGTTCGACGGCGCGGGTTTCGTGCAGGGTCTCGTCCGGGAGGGCCGGAGTATTAACGGCCGGAACGCCCTGCTGCTGGGCGCCGGCGGTGCGGCCACGGGCATCGCCGAGGCGCTGGTGCGGGGCGGCGTTGCCCGTCTCGCCATCGCCAACCGTTCCATGGACAAGGCCGAAGAGCTCGCCGTGCGGCTGCGTAGCGCCTTTGCCGGCCGCGATATCGTCGCGGCTCCCGCCGATGCACGCGGTTTCGACCTCGTCGTCAACGGCACCTCGCTCGGCATGAAGGCCGGCGATCCGCTGCCGGTCGATCCTGAAACGCTGGAACCGGGCGCTCTGGTGGCCGAGGTCGTGATGGAACCCGACGTCACGCCTTTGCTGCGGCTGGCGTCGAAACGGGGATGCGGAACGCATAGGGGCGTGCATATGATCACCGGACAGATCGAGTTGCTGGCAAGGTTTCTGCTGGACGAACCGGGCGCCTGAGCGCCCGGCATTCGCCTCAGGTGCGCTTCGTCTCGCCGCTGATATTCTGCAGCAGCACGGCGAAGACGATGATGACGCCCTTGATGATCTGCTGCGGATAGGCGGGCACCGACAAAAGGTTCATGATGTTGCCGATCAGGCCGAGGATGAGGACGCCGATCATCGTGTTGATCACCGACCCCTTGCCGCCCGAGAGCAAGGCGCCGCCGATGACGCAGGCGGCGATCGCATCGAGTTCCAGACCGAAGCCGGTATTGGCCGTGCCGACCGCCGTGCGTGCGGTCGCCACCACGCCGGCCAGCGCCGAAAGCCCGCCGGCGATGGCATAGACGAGGAATTTGTAGCGCGCGACCGGGATGCCGGCGAGGCGCACCGCGACCTCGTTCGAACCGGTGGCGATGACGAGCCGGCCGAACTTGCTCTGCGCCATGAGGACGACGAACAGCACGATGAAAACGAGCGCGATCAGCACCGGCCAGGGCATGCCGATGCCGGGCAGCGCGCCACTGCCGAAGGCGCGCATCAGATCGGCCGCTCCCGTATCCCGCGGAAAGCGCACCGGCTGCCCGTTCGACATCATGAAGGCGATGCCGCGCGCCACCGTCATCATCGCGAGCGAGGCGATGAACGGCGCCATGCGGAAGAACGCGACGAGCGCACCCGTCACCGCCCCCAGCAGCGCGCCGGCGGCAATGGCCGCTACGATGCCGACGAAGAGACCGACGGCAGCCTGCGACGGCAGATAGGGCAGCAGCATCGCGACCACCATGGCCCCGATGGCCGCCAGCGCCCCGACCGACAGGTCGATGCCGCCGGTCAGGATCACCAGCAGCATGCCGATGGAGACGAGCGCCAGGGGCACGAGCTGGCGCAGCAAGTTCCACAGGTTCTGCGGTGTCAGGAATACATCCGACAACAGCGCGGAGGCGACGACGAGCAGCGCCAGCATCAGGAAGATGTTGTAGCGGATCAAGAAGGTGGCGATACCGGTATTCTTTTGCATGAGGGTCACGCCTCCATTCCCATGGCGAGGTCGATGATGGCTTCCTCGCTGATTTGATGTTTGAGAAGTTCGCCGGCGACCGCGCCCTGGCGCATGACGACGACCCGGTCCGACATGCCGATAACCTCCAGCATGTCGGAGGAGACCATGATCACGGCGGCACCCGCCTCGGCGAGTTCGTTCATCACGCGGTAGATCTCGATCTTGGCGCCGACATCGACGCCGCGCGTCGGCTCGTCAAAGATGAGCACGCGGCACTTGGCGGCGATCCATTTCATGATTGCCACCTTCTGCTGGTTGCCGCCCGAAAGCGTTCCGGCAGAAATGTCGATGCCGGCCGACTTCAGGCGCAGACCCTTGGCGATCTCCTCGACGGCGGCGATCTCTTCGCGGTTGCGGATGAAACCGAAGGCCGAGATGAAGGGATTGGCCGGCGTCATCATGGCATTGATGCGGATTGGCAGGTCGAGCAGCACGCCCTGGTGCTTGCGGTCCTCCGGCAGCATGCCGATGCCGTTGGCGACAGCCTCGCCCGGTGAGGCGTTGACGATCTCGCGACCCGCCAGCCGGATGCGGCCGGACTGGAGGGGATCGGCACCGAAGATGGCGCGCATGGTTTCCGTGCGCCCGGCCCCCACCAGCCCGCTCACGCCGAGAACCTCTCCGGCCCGGACGAAAAAGGAGACGTCACGCACCATCGGCCCGGCATTGAGGCCTTCCACTTCAAGCAAGGCCTCACCCACCGTCGCCTTGCGCGGCGGAAAGAGATCGGACAGTTCCCGGCCGATCATCTGGCGCACGAGGCCCTTCTGGTCGATCGCGTCGATCGGCCAACTGCCGACGGTCTGGCCGTCCTTCAGCACCGTGACCCGGTCGCAGAGCGTAAAAATCTCCTCCAGCCGGTGCGAGATATAGAGAATGCAGACGCCGCGCTCGCGCAGCAGGCGGATGAGGCGGAAGAGTTTTTCCGTTTCATGGCGAGTCAGCACGGCGGTCGGTTCGTCAAACACCAGGATCCGGCTATCGCGCGACAGTGCCTTGCAGATCTCCACCACCTGCTGATAGGCGACCGGCAATTCGCCCGCGGGCTGCATCGGGTCAATGTCTTCGAAACCCATGTCGGAGAGCAGCGCGCGGGTCCGCCGGACCATCTCCGACCACGGGACCCGAATGCCGGGCCGTCCCAGTTCTTCGATCAGCACGTTCTCTGCCACGGAGAGATGGCCGGCAAGAGAGAATTCCTGGTAGATGACGGATATGCCCCTGATAATCGCCTCGTGCGGTGAGGTGATATCGGCGGGCTGACCGTCGAGACGGATCTCACCGGAATCGCGCCGGTAGGCGCCGGCCAGGACCTTCATCAGGGTGGACTTGCCCGCCCCGTTCTCGCCCATCAGGCCATGGACCTCGCCGCCGAACGCTTCGAGGCTTGCGCCCTGCAAAGCCGCGACGCCGCCGAAGGCCTTGTCGATCTGCAACATCGAAAGATGCATCTGCTTCTCCTCCCCGAACGGCATCGCCGGCTCTCCGGCGATGCCCAGGATCAAGCCGTCAGCCGCGGATCTGCGGGATCGTGCGGAAGGGCGGAACCTCGTATTTGAAGAACGGGTTCGACTGGTCGGGATCGATCAGACTGTCGACATTCTCCTCGGTGATGATCTCAGCCGGGAAATAGGAGCCGAGCGGCAGGTTGTTGGCGTCGAAGCCCTTGCGGAAGATCTCGTTGATCAGCACCATCACGCCCTCGCCCGTGGCACGGCCGCTGTTGGCGCCGGTCACGAGAAGGTCGCCGCTCTTGACGAGATCGAGTGCGACGCGGAAACCGTCGGCAGCGCAGGCAACCGGGATCTGGCCCTTCTTGCCGATGTTCTCGATGGCCGTCAGCGCGCCGATACCCATGAAGTCGTTTTCGGCGAGCATCAGGTTGATGCGGTCGCCATGGCCGGCGAGCAGGTCTTCGGCACCCTTCAGGCCGCCCTCTTCCGTCCAGCCGCCCGGCTGGATGCCAACGACCTCGAACTTGCCTTCAGCCCAGTTGAACGAACCCCCGGTCTTCAGGTCCTGGAACAGGTTGAAGCCCTTCAGCATCGCGTCCTCGCGGCTGAGACCGAGATTGAACTGGTTGGAACGCTCGAAGACGATGCCCGAGAGCAGGCCGGTGATGCGGCTTTCGGAGGTCGAATTGCCAAGCGTGCCGATGGTGACACCCGAGACGATCGCCGCGTCCTTGCCGATATGCTTAGCCGCATAGATGCCGGCCTCGAAGCCGTTGCCGAAGGGATTGGCGAGGACCGTCGAGACGAAGGGTCCCGAGGCATCCGGCACCGTGCCGAGTGCGATGACGGGAATGCCGGCATCGACGGCGCGCTGGGCGTCGGTCGCAGCGCCCGCCACGTCGGTCGGGTCGACCACGATCACGTCGACGCCTTTGGTGATGAACGAATCGAAATGCGCCGAGGTCTTGGACGGATCGCCGTCGGCCACCTGGATGTCGATCGTGTAGCCGCCGTATTCGGCGGCCTTGCGCTTGGCCGCTTCGACTACCTCTACGAACCAGGCATTGCCGAGCGTGATCTCGGTCCAGCCGATCACGATGTTCTTCGGGTCCTTCGGCGTCTTCGGCAGCGCCTTGACGATATGGGCGCGGTCGTCCATCTGCGGGTCGATCACGCCCGACAGCGCGGTGTTCGGCATGTGCGAGTAAAGCTCATGCTTTTCGGCGGCGAAAGCCGGACCGGACAGCGCCGTCAACAACAGCGCCGCGGCGGCGAGGTTTCCATAGGTCTTCATCTGCGTCCTCCTCCAGGATGGGCCGGCGACACTCCCGCGCAGGCCCGATTAAAATACATGATATATCTTAAATGCGGACAATCTCCCGCTGCCGACACATGCCCTCCGTCAGCCGATAGCTTTCAGCACCAGTTCCTCGATGCCCTTCGCGTCGAGCTTGTAGTGGGCGTAGAGATGGGTCGGCGGAGCGATCAGCGCGTATTCGTCATGGATGCCGTGACGGATGAGCCGCTTGCCGACGCCTTCGTCCGCCAACACCTCGGCAACGGCCGCCCCGAGACCACCGATGATATTGTGCTCCTCGATGGTCATCAGCAGCTTTGAACGGGCCGCCGCTTCGAGCACCGCATCACGGTCGATCGGCTTGACGGTCGCCATGTCGATGACGCCAACCGAACGGCCGGCGGCATTGAGCCGCTCGGCCACTTGCACGGCGGGGTGCACCGGCAGGCCGCAGGCGATGATCGTCAGTTCCTCGCCGCGCGCATGCTCTATGGCCTTGCCGAAGACGAAGTCGGCCTTGGGATCGTAGAGGTCCGGCTCACGGCCTCGGCCGGTGCGGAAGTAGATCGGCCGGTCGTGATCGATGCTGGCGCGGATCGCCGCCTCGAGCTGCGGGCCGTCGGCCGGCGACACCACAGTCAGGTCGGCGATCGAGCGCATCGTGCCGATGTCCTCGGTGGCGTGATGCGAGGTGCCGTAGAAGCCCATGGAAATGCCGGTGTGGTGGCCGATCAGGCGCACCGGCAGGGCGCAATAGGCAACGTCCATGCGGATCTGCTCGCAGGTGAGCAGACCAAGGAACGAGGCGAAGGTGGCGACATAGGGCATCATGCCGGTCGTCGCGATGCCGGCGGCGGCAGAAACCATGTTCTGCTCGGAAATGCCGAAGCCGACATAGCGGTCCGGGTAGCGCGCCGCGAAACGGTTGAGGCCATTGGAATATTGCAGGTCGGCCGACCCCGCCATGACGGGATGGCCCGCCTCCACCAGCGAGATCAGGCCGTTCGACAGATGGTCGAGGCCAGGATTCTTCTGGTTCAGTTCACGGTAGTGCCAGGAATTCGGAGACTGGGGACGTGCGAGGGCTTGGCTCATGTCAGATCACCTTCGAAAGGATTTCGGCGCGGGCGGCGTCGGCGTCGCTCGGATCGAGATAGCCGAGATGCCAGCCGGGCTCGGTCTCCATGTAGCTCACGCCCTTGCCCTTGAGGGTGCGGGCGATGATGCAGCACGGACGCGTGCGGGCTTCATCTGCCTTCGCCCGGCGCAGCGCCGCCGTCAGTTCGGCGATGTCGTGGCCATCGACGACATGCACCTCCCAGCCGAAGGCACGCCATTTCTCGTCGAGCGGCTCGATGCCCATGACATCGTCCACGGCACCGTCGAGCTGATAGCCATTGCGGTCGACGATCGCGACCAGGCGGTTGAGCTTGTGGTGCGCCGCCCCGATGGCAGCCTCCCAGACCTGGCCTTCCTGCATCTCGCCGTCGCCCAGCATGACGAAGGTGGTGAAGCTGCGGCCCTGCATGCGCCCGGCGAGCGCCATGCCGAGTCCATTCGACAAGGCATGACCAATGGAGCCGGAGGAAAAGTCGACGCCCGGCACCTTGCGCATGTCGGGATGGTCGCCGAGCGGATTGCCGAAGCGGGTATAGCCGTTCAGCACATCCACCGGCAGGTAGCCGAGATCAGCAAGGATCGGGAACAACCCGACGGCCGCATGGCCTTTGCCCATCAGGAAGCGGTCGCGGTCGGCCCATTTCGGGTCGTCGCTGAGCCGCATCACATCATAATAGAGCGCGGCGAAAATCTCGGCCGCCGAGAAGACGGACGTGTAATGGCCGACCTTGGCGATCTCGATCAGGCGGATCGTTTCCAGCCGCACGAACTGCGCCCGGTCGCGAAGCCGCGCGATGGTCTCCTCGTCGGGGCGAAAATCATTTCTCAGTGCCGAATTCAATCTGCGTCCTCCCTGCGCTCGTTGCCCAATGGCAGCAACATTCGCTTGCCTGAGGGGATTTAACATCATATATCATATATGTCACGCACAAATTTAGGGAGGAGAGCATGACCCTTCAACTGTCGAAATCCGACATCCTTGGAATCCGCAACCGCCTTGAAATCAAAGGCCAAGCCTTTATCGACGGCCGCTTCGTCGATGCGGCATCCGGCGAAACCTTCGATAATATCTCGCCGCGCGACGGCCAGGTGATCGCCAAGGTGGCGGCGTGCGATACCGCCGATGTCGACCGTGCGGTCACAGCCGCCCGACGTGCCTTCGAGGCCGGCGTCTGGCGCGACCGCTCCCCAAAGGAGCGCAAGAAGGTCCTGCAGCGTTTCGCGGCCCTGTTCGAAAAGCATATGGACGAACTGGCGGTGCTGGAAACGCTCGACATGGGCAAGCCGATCAGCGAGAGCCGGACCATCGACGTCAATGTCGTGCTCGACACGCTGGAATGGTATGCCGAGTGCCCCGACAAGCTCTACGACGAGATCGCGCCGACCGGCCCGAACCAGCTTGCCATCATCACCCGCGAGCCGGTGGGCGTCGTCGGCGCTGTGGTGCCCTGGAATTTCCCGATGCTGATGGCGACCTGGAAGCTCGCCCCGGCGCTTGCCATGGGCAATTCCGTCATTCTCAAGCCCGCCGAACAATCGCCGCTGACGGCGATCCGCATGGCGGAACTGGCGGCAGAAGCCGGCATTCCGGACGGCGTCTTCAATGTCGTTCCGGGCTTCGGCCCCACCGCCGGCAAGGCGATGGGCATGCATATGGATATCGATTGCCTCGCCTTCACCGGCTCGGGCGGGGTGGGCAAGCTCTTCCTGCAATATGCCGGCCAGTCGAACATGAAGCGCGTCTATCTGGAATGCGGCGGCAAATCGCCGAACATCATCCTCGACGACGTACCGGAACTGCGGGCCGCCGCCGAGCGCGCCGCCACCGCGATTTGCTTCAACCAGGGCGAAGTTTGCGTCGCGCCGTCGCGCCTCATCCTGTCGGAACGGATCCAGGACCAGTTCCTCGATATCGTCGTCGATACCGCCAAGTCGATCCGGCCGGGCGACCCGCTCGACCCTGAAACGAAGCTGGGCGCGCTGGTCGAGGACGGCCACCGCTCACGTGTCGAGAGCTATATCGCCAAGGGTCGCGAGGAAGGCGCGCGCCTGGTGCTTGGCGGCGAGCGGCCGGAGACCGGTCTTGACGGCTACTATGTCAACCCCACCATCTTCGCCGACGTCAAGAACTCGATGACGATTGCGCGGGAGGAAATCTTCGGACCGGTCCTGTCCGCCATCACCGTGAAGGATGACGAGGAAGCCGTGCGGGTCGCCAACGATACGAACTACGGCCTGGCCGCCGCAGTCTGGACACGTGACCTCTCACGCGCCCACAAGATTTCCCGCAAGCTGCGGGCCGGCAGCGTGTGGGTCAATTGCTACGACCACGGTGATGTCACGGTGCCCTTCGGCGGCTTCAAGCAATCCGGCAACGGGCGTGACAAGTCCCTTCATGCGCTCGACAAATATACCGAGCTGAAGACGACCTGGATCGAACTCTAAACCACTAGGAAGGCGGCTCCGGCCGCCTTCGCATCTTCGGATAGGATAATATGAGCACTCAAGACACCTATCAGATCACCCTGCCGACGCGTGTGAGATTCGGCCCCGGCTCCATCGAAGTCCTCCCGCAGGAAACCGTGAAGCTTGGCCGCCGCGCCTTTTTCCTTGTCGATCCATTTCTCAAGGGCTCCCCCCTTGGAGGCAGGATCGTCGATGGACTTGCCGCAGCAGGCATCGAAGCCCGTCTCTGGCATGACATCGTACCCAATCCACGCGCGGCGACCTGTGACGTTGCCGCAGCGGAGGCTCGCCAGTGGCAAGCTGATGTCATCATCGCGGTCGGCGGTGGCTCGACCATCGATGCTGCCAAAGCTGTTTCGCTCGCAGTGACGAATGGCGGCCCATCCTGGGACTTCACCGCCCGCACCAACGCCATGGTCCGCCAGCCGGAGAAACGCGGGCTGCCGCTGATCGCCGTGCCGACCAATGCCGGAACGGGCGCGGAAGTCACACCCTTCGCCGTGCTCTCCAATCCCGACCTCAAACTGAAGGCCACGATAATCCACCCCTTCTGCTACCCGGATGTGGCGTTGATCGATCCGGCTTTGCATCTCACAAAGCCGCCACGTCTCACTGCGTCGACAGGCATCGACACCTTTCTGCATGCTTTCGAGGGCTATATCGGCAACCGGCCAAACAGCTGGACGGACGTGTTCTCGATCCGCTCCATGGAGCTGGTCGCCACCTACCTGCCGCTCGCCTGCGCCGACCCGTCGAATCTGGAGGCTCGCATCCGGATGGCCGAAGCCTGTTACATGGCAGGGGTGACTCTCGGCAATATTGGCGTCGGCATACCTCACGCGCTCGGCCAAGCGCTAGGCGCGCTTAGGGATACCCCGCACGGCGAGAGCTGCGCCGCCTTTCTCCTTTCCACCGTGCGCTGGACACTGCCGCATGCGGGCAAACGGCTGGCAAGGGTGGCTACGATCTTCCAGCCGGACTTGGCTGGCCTGACGGAGGCCGAACAGGCCAGTGCGCTGCCGGAAGCCCTCCATGGCTTCTTCTCGGCAGTCGGCCTTTCGAGCGGGATTGGCTCGCTGGGCCTTCAGCGGAACGAAACTGACGCCTTGGTGGAGATTGCGATGACGAACTACGGGCAGGACGTCGCCTGCTCGCTCAGGCCGGCCGATCGGAACGACCTGCGGACTATCGTGCTGGCGAGCTTCTGAAAAGAGCATCGGGCGGTCAGACCGCCCGTTTCTTTTCCAGCCAGTCGACGAGGACCTTTCCCCAGATGATGTCTTCCTGCATTGCGGCGCGCGCGCCTGCCGCGTCGCGCTTGCCCAGTGCTCGCAGGAGATCGTAGTGCTTGTGCGCGCCGCTTGTCAGGTCCCTCACCGGCACAGTGATGTGGAACGTCCGCAGAAGCGGTCCCATCAGCGTCCACATGTTCTCGACAGTCGCAAAGACTAGCGGCATGCCAGCGGCCGCGACGACGGCGAAATGGAACTGCCGGTTGATCAGCGACGCCTCCTGTGGATCCTCTCCAGCCGCCACGCGGAAAGCTTCCTGAAGGTTTTCCAGATTGGCGAGTTCCTTCGACGTAATGCGCTCGGCGGCAAGTGCTGCCGCTTCGCTTTCAAGATGGTAGCGGATGAACTGGATCTCGCGCAGTTCATCCGGCGCCAGATTGCGTACGTGGATAGCGGTCGCCGCCTTCATTTCCAGCGCGTGCTCGCTAACAAGGCGAAAAATCGCCTCGCGCACCGGGGTGATTGATACGCCCAGTTCCTCGGCAAGGCTGTTGATGCGGAGCCGTTCACCCGGTTCGTAGCGTCCGTCCATCAAGGTTTCGCGGATCGCCGTATAGACCTGTTCGGAGAGGTTGCCACGGTCCAGTTTGTTCAAGCTCGTCATAGGCACCTCCGTCTGCACCGACCGCCCTGCGTCGGTTTCCGACCCCATCCAACCTCAGGCGTTGCTTGGCGGCAATGGGTCGATGCCGCGGATTATGTCCGACGCCTTTTCGCCGATCATTACGGCCGGCGCATTAGTATTGCCCGAAATCAATGTGGGCATAATCGAGTTGTCAACAATTCTGAGATTTCTCAAGCCCCGTACACGCAATTCCGGGTCGACGACCGCCATATCATCCGTTCCCATCCGACAGGTGCCGACAGGGTGATACACTGTCTTTCCCTTCGAGCGGATATAAGATTGAAGTGTCGCCTCATCCTGGATGTCCGGACCGGGGAAGGCTTCGCTCTTTTCGACGAAGGGGGCAAAGGCCGGTTGGGCAAGGATGTCGCGTGCGAGCCGGAGCCCTTTGACGGAAAGGCGCATGTCCTCCGGATGGCTAAGATAGCGCGGATCGATTATCGGGTGATCGGCGGGGTCGGTGGAGCGCAAGCGGATTTCACCGCGACTCAGCGGCCGTAACACGCACGGGTTGATCGTCGCCCCTGCTCGCTTGATCTGCTCCTGGTCGCTATCCATGAAGACAATCGGCACAAAGTGCATCTGCACGTTCGGCTCGTCCTCCATGTCGTCGACATTGACGAAGGCGCAAGCCTCCGTGACGTTCGACATGACCGGACCCGACTTGAAAAGCAGATATTGCAGACCGTTACGCATCGAACGGAAGAACGTATCTTCACCGAAATAACCATATCGGCCGGTGCAGTAGCGGATCGCGGGAAATTCCAGGTGATCCTGCAAGTTCTGGCCGACGCCCTCAAGGCGGTGATGCATGGCGATACCGTGGCGCTTCAATTCATCCTCCGGCCCCACACCTGAGAGCATCAGGAGCTTCGGCGTCTGCACGGCGCCCGCCGAAAGGATGACCTCCTTCTCCGCACGGATCGTGCGCAGCGCGCCGTCCTGCCGGTATTCCACGCCGACTGCGCGGTCGCCCTCAAAAAGGATGCGGGTGACGAAGCAGCCGGTCTGGATGTCGAGATTGCCGCTGGCCAGCGCCGGACGCAGATATGCGACGGCGGCGCTGCAGCGCCGCGCATTGCGCGTCGTTGTTTGGTTGTAGCCCACACCGCGTTGCCGGCGGCCGTTGAAGTCGGACGTGAAGGGTATGCCCGCCTCCTGAGCACCGAGTACAAATGCTCGCGTTAGCTCATTGATCTGCCGAAGATCGGAAACGCCAAGTGGGCCTTTCGTACCGTGATAGGCATCGGAAAAGCGGTCGTTGTTCTCCGCGCGCCGGAAGTAGGGCAGGACTTCTGAATAGGACCAGCCGGCCGCGCCGAGCGAGGACCAAGTATCGTAGTCGCTACGCTGGCCGCGAATATAAATGGTGGCGTTGACCGATCCACCACCGCCGAGCACCGCACCTTGCGGCATGATCGGCGAGCGCCCGGCAAGGCCGGCCTGTTCCTCGGTCTTGTAGTGATAGAGTAGCTTGGAATCGAGCAGCTTTACGAAGCCCGCTGGGATGTGGATCAGCGGATGGCGATCGCGCGGTCCACCCTCAAGGACCGTCACCTTTCCGGAGTTCGACATGGCCAGCCTTCCGGCAAGCGCACTGCCTGCCGAACCCCCGCCTACAATCAAATAATCCGTCACAATTTCCTCCCAGGAACGATTTCATATTCGGGCGAGCATTCGCCCTGCCTCAGGCGATACCGCCAAGGCAGACATATTTGATCTCGGTGAACTCCTCGATGCCGTAGCGCGAGCCCTCGCGGCCTAGACCGGAGAGTTTCACGCCACCAAATGGCGCTTCCGCCGTGGAGATCAGACCGGTGTTGACACCCACCATGCCGTATTCCAGCGCCTCGGCCACGCGGAACACCCGCGCCAGGTCCTTGGCGTAGAAATAGGATGCAAGGCCGAACTCCGTGTCATTGGCCTGGGCGATGACGTCGGTCTCGTCCGTGAAGCGGAAGAGCGGGGCGACGGGCCCGAAGGTCTCTTCCCTTGCCACGGCCATGTCCGGCGTGACGTCCGCGATCACGGTCGCCTCGTAGAAGGTGCCACCCAACGCATGGCGCTTGCCGCCCTGCACCACACGGCCGCCCTTCTTCACCGCATCCGCGACATGCTCCTCGACCTTCTCTAGGGCGGCATTGTCGATCAGCGGGCCAAGGATGACGCCCTCGTCGAAGCCGTTACCGGTCTTCAGCTTGCCGACGGCCGCCGCGAGCTTTTCGGAGAAGGCGTCATAGACACCCTCCTGCACATAGAGGCGGTTTGCGCACACGCAGGTCTGGCCGTTGTTGCGGAACTTGGCGATCAGGGCCCCCTCGACGGCCGCATCAAGATCGGCATCGTCGAACACGATGAAGGGGGCATTGCCGCCAAGCTCCAGACCGAGCTTCTTGATGGTCGGCGCGCACTGCTTGTAGAGTTCCGCACCGATCTCCGTCGAACCGGTGAATGTCAACTTGCGCACGGTCGGGTTCGCCGTCATTTCCGCACCGATCTCGCGGGCGGAACCGGTGATGACGGAGAACAGGCCGGCGGGCAGGCCGGCACGTTCGGCCAGCACGGCAATCGCAATGGCGGAGAACGGTGTCTGCGAGGCGGGCTTCAGCACCACGGCGCAGCCGGCAGCGAAGCCCGGGCCGGCCTTGCGGGTGATCATGGCGTTCGGGAAGTTCCACGGCGTGATCGCCGCCACAACACCGATCGGCTGCTTCATCACGAGGATGCGCTTGTCCTTCTGATGGCCGGGCACGATATCGCCATAGAGACGACGGGCCTCCTCGGCGAACCATTCGACGAAGCTTGCGCCATAGACGATCTCGCCGGTGGCTTCGGCCAGCGGCTTGCCCTGTTCCATGGTGAGGATGCGGCCGAGATCGTCCTTGTTGTCGATGATCAGCTCGAACCACTTGCGCAGCACGGCCGAACGTTCCTTGGCGGTCCGGGCGGCCCAGCCCTTCTGGGCCTCTGCCGCCGCCGCGATGGCCTCCTTCGTCTCCGCCGCGCCGAGCTTAGGTACATGGCCGACCAGCTCGCCCGTCGCCGGGTTCTTCACCGCGATGCCGCTCCCATCCGCTGAAATCCAACGCCCGCCAACCAGCGCGGCCTCACGCAGAAGACTCGGGTCCTTAAGGGTCATACGCTAGCTTCCCACTTTGCATGGCGTAATAATATATGATATATTTTAAAACACAAGACAGTCGCCTCTTGTAGAGTCACACTTTCTCGGTCTCGGTATAAGCGACGTCAGCTCCGGACACTGTTCGAGAAATCCGGGGCTAGTCTAGTATTGAGCCATCGGTGTCCCCAATCTGTGGTCGGGTAAAGACGCGATTTTGGGCTGCCGCATATAGTCCGGATCTGCATAAGGCAAGATATCGAGAGCGGGCTCCATTTGGAGTCCAGCTTTCCTTCAGTGACCGATATAAGCTTCCCTAACTCTACGATCGTTCAAGAGCTCCCGACCTGTTCCGGAAATCACAAAACGGCCATTCTCGAGGACATATCCATAGTCCGCAATGCCAAGGGCCAGATTGGCAAATTGCTCGACTAGGAGGATCGTTCGCCCCTGTTCGCGCAGTCGGACAACAATTCTGTAGACCTCTTCCACGAGCTTCGGCGCCAACCCCATCGACGGCTCGTCGAGAAGGATAAGCTCCGGCTTTGCCATCAAGGCGCGTCCGATCGCCAGCATCTGCTGCTCCCCACCCGAGAGCGTTCCGGCCATTTGCCTTGAACGATCCCGCAGACGGGGGAAGAGTGAGAACACCTCGTCCAGATCCGCCTTGAAATCTGGAGAGCCACGTCTACCCCGCCGGAAGGCGCCAAGCCGCAGATTATCGAGAACGGAGAGGCTAGCAAAAACGCGGCGCCCTTCAGGTGTGTTTCGGCATGGAATAAGGGCTCTGACTCATATGTGGAACGGCCCGATTAGCAAGATGGTTTCTGCGCAAATCCCCGTCGGACGGTGCAGTCATATGTCCGGCCTGTCAGCGCGGTCATAGCCGCTGGCCACGATGATATCCGCGATGCCGATCGCCAAATCACTTTCACGCGCTCGAAGCGCATTGCGTCAGACGGTCTGATCGGTATTGAACCGCCCCGGGTTTGCCGGAGGCTCCAACTTCCAAATAGGATGGAGCCATGACGAGCAAAACGACGAACAAGTTTTCCCCTGAGGTGCGCGAGCGTGCCGTGCGGATGGTGTTGGATCACGAAGCTGATCATTCCTCCCGCTGGACTGCCTGCCAGTCGATCTCCGCCAAGATCGGCTGTTCGGCGCACACTCTACTGGATTGGGTAAAGAGGGCCGAGATCGATGCCGGCAGGAGGGCCGGCTTGCCGACGGACACGGCCGAGAAGATAAAGGCTCTTGAGCGGGAGAACCGCGAGCTCCGGCAGGCCAATGAGATCCTGCGCAAGGCGAGCGCTTATTTTGCCCAGGCGGAGCTCGACCGCCCATTCAAACGATGATCGCGTTCATTGACGATCACCGCGAGGCGCATGGGGTCGAGCCGATCTGCAAGGTGCTGCCGATCGCCCCATCGACGTACCACGATCATGTCGCCAAGCGCACTGATCCCGCGAAGCTGTCGGCGCGGGCGAAGCGGGACCTGGAGCTCAAACCGGCGATCGAACGCGTCTTCGCCGAGAACTTCGAGGTCTACGGCGCGAGGAAGGTCTGGCGGCAGATGGTGCGGGAGGGCTTCAATGTCGCGCGCTGCACGGTCGAGCGGCTGATGGCCGATCTCGGCCTTCACGGTGTTGTTCGTGGCAAGCCGATCCGCACGACGGTGCAGGACAAGGCCGCGCCGTGCCCGCTTGACCATGTGAATCGGGTCTTCCACGCGCCGGCTCCGAACAAGCTCTGGCTCTCGGATTTCACCTACGGTGCGCCTCGTCCCGGATAGACCGGGGTGCATATGACTGGAATGCATTGAGAAAGGAGGTTTTGAAGAATGCCTGCTCCCTGCTGTGAGGGGGCA
>NZ_SLVX01000027.1 GCF_004341885.1 Shinella granuli
ACGCCTCCCTGGTCCAGGGCGACAAGGGCGAGCACAAGCTCATCTGGTCGCGATGAACCAGCAAGGGCGCTCCGCTCACCAGCGGGGCGCCCGGCTACTCGATCACGTAGCCCAGTGCGCGATAACCCGCTCGTCGCTTCCCAGCCATCCGGGCGAGGACGGGAACCGTCTGATCGACATAGTCCACGACCAGTACGTCACTCTTTCCGTGGTGCTCCCGATGCAGACGACCGACATACTGGGCCAGAGTTCCTTTCCAGGCGATCGGCATCGTCAGGAACAACGTGTCGAGACGCGCATCATCAAAGCCCTCGCCGATATAGCGGCCTGTCGCCAGTATCAGCCGCTCACGATCATCGGAGACATTCAATGCCATATTGGCTATCTTGCGGTCCTTCGCCGACATGCCGCCACGCAGTACCACAAGATTTTTCACGAATGGCGAGAACCTCTGCTGAAGATAATCGAGGTGGTCCTTCCGCTCCGTCAGGACGATGGGCGAACGCCTGGCCTCAAGCGATTTCAGCACATCATCGAAGATCAGATCATTCCGGGCACTGTCCTGAGCCAGCGCCGCATAGATCGCTGGCATCGACGGTCGTTCGGACGAAGTCAGCGATGCCGGGAGTTCAAACTGCGTCGAGCGATCGCGCGCGCGGTGGCGGATACCACGTTCGGCAGCTTGAACCCGTGCATCGACGCGATGGCGAACAGGGCCGCATTGCATGAAGATGATTGGATGATGTCCGTCTTTCCGGGCAACGGTAGCCGACAAGCCAACGACGTATCGTGCCTTTGATCGCCGGGCGACGAGCTCGAAGCTGGCTGCGGACAGGTGGTGGCACTCATCGACGATCAGATGGCCGTAATCGGCGACCATGTCCGCAACCTCACCCTTGCGCACCAGGCTCTGGATGAGCGCAACATCAATGATACCTGTCGGCTTTCTTTTTCCGCCGCCAATAACACCTATCTGTTTCGGGTCTATGCTCAGAAACGATCGAAGACGCTCCACCCATTGATCGAGGAGCTCGCGCCGGTGAACCAGAATGAGCGTATTTCGGGCTCGTTGCGCAACGAGCGCCGCTGCGACGACCGTCTTGCCAAACGCGGTTGTCGCGGCGAGTACACCGTTCTCATGGGGGATAAGAGCATCGAACGCTGCCAACTGCGGCCGTCGCAATTCGCCCTCGAAGGATACGTCTTCAGGAAGTGCCGTGCCAATTTCGCGTAGATCTTCCAGAGCAGCAACTGCGCCATGGCTTTTCATCAGATCGATTGCTTCCTCAAGACAACCCCGAGGTAGCGCGACATGCTGCGGATATAGCTCAGCGCACGAGACGATCCGAGGCTTGCCGAATGTCGGCAACCGCATGGCTTGTGCGCGATAGAACTCCGGGTTCTGGAAAGCTGCCAGACGAACAAGCTGCGCAATCAGATCCGGCGGGAGTTCTTTCCTGTCAATGTAAATCTGATCGGCAACCACTACCCCGATGCTGCATGGTATCGCGGCCTCAATGCGCTGCGGCGCTGCGCGGCGCGACGGCGACATCTTCCACGGCTCGTCGGCATGTTCGTCGTCCACCGGCATGCGAACGCCCAAAACTCGACCTGACAGTTCCGCCTCGTCCGCAATCCTGAAGGCCATGTCAGCCGACAATCTGGGTAGGGACGACAGATATGCCCATTGATCGTCGTAAGGCCGCAGATCCTCGTCCACAAAAACGCTGTTGCCATTCTCCCGTGCCATTCTTTGCAACGGCAGTGCAATCAGATTGCCAAAACCCCCAAGGGGCATCGTGTCCTGGCTGGGAAAGAAGCGATCATAAGATGTGAAGCCGATCTCGGGACGTTTTTCCATCGTCTCCGTGATCAGGGCAGAACCCATCTGCCTGGCGGTCCTTGCCGGAACAGGTTCGGAGAAGAATATCCAGACATGGCCACCATTCCCCGACCTCGACCGCTCGAGGGCGGCGGCGATTCCTTTCGCATGACAGGTGCCGAGCAGGGCTCTGGCATCATCCGCCCAGTTGTCCTTGTCGAAGTCCGCGGCGAGGAACCAGCATGTTTCGTCTTGCAGCAATGGATACACACCCGCGACGAAGTTACCCGAGCGGGCATCGCCGCCGCGCAGATGCTTTTCGATGATGTTCTCGGATGGCGGGACAAATGCCTGATGCGGGCATTCTCCACATTTCACCTTCGGTTTGCCACAGATCCCTCTCGCCCATTCATTGGAACAGGCTGGCGAATATCCTGAACCTCCCGTCTTCCGGTTTTCCCATCGAACCGGAAAGATATCGGGACGTCCGGCGAACAGACTGCGGAACAATTCGATTTTCTCGGCCGACGGCGAGTTGTTGGTAACGGGCGAATCGGCACGCAATGACTGCTCGGGCGAGTGATTGTGAGATTTCAGCTTCTGCTCAAGCGTTTCCACTTCGGACATGAGCCTCGCGCGCTCGCAATCGATATCGGCCAGCCGCCGCCGAATGCGCGTGATTTCCATCGAAACATCGTTCTCGTCCGCCAAAGTCGTAGCTCGTTCCCCAGGATTTAGCTCAAGGGCACCATAGACTAAAGGCAGCACACGCTTAAGGCGGACAACACGTAACTTGCGCATCAATAGCTGTCGTTATGTGGAGTAAAATCCGCACGAACGCCCGGAATCCAGGCACCTCACGCCGCTAACTCCGCATAACGACGTGCTACGCATAATCAACTTTATGCAGAGCTCTGCATAATGTTGAACTCGGCGCCGCCTGGCAAAAAACCGCCAAAGAGAGCGAGCGTGACTACCTCTCGGTCAAGCTGGACGATCCGAGCTTCCCGGCTCCCATCTACGCCACCCTGATCGAGGTGGACGGACAGGAAGGCCTCCAGCTCATCTGGTCCCGCCCCAACCGGGACTGACCCAGACCGAAGCGGCCTCGCCAACCAGGCGGGGCCGCCTTCCTTGCTGACGAGATTACAGCATATACAACAATGCTGTATTTTACAGGAAGCGGATAATGCGAGGAAAACCCATGGCACGCAGCGATACGACCTACTCGACCAGCGATTTTTCACGCAGGTCTGGCGATATCATCGCTGAAGCGCTGCGCCGCCCGGTCACAATCACCCGGCGTAGCAAGCCACGCCTGGTAATCCTCAGTATAGAAGATTACGAGCACATGTGCCGCCAGGCAGACAACCGGCTTGCCGGAACGCTTGAAACCGTGCCGGATCGGCTCCTCGATGAGGTCGAGAGCGCGATCGAGGCCTATGCGGATGATGTCGAAGCGCCCGCTCGTGAGTTTCGAGGACATTCAGACAGCCAGCGTCATTCGCTGAAAGGCCTGGATCGGGTGCGCTGATGCTTGCGCCATAAGCTGCCCGCCCGCGGCAGTTTCTTACGCATGCGACCGCGTCAATCAAGCCGGGCCGCATCCTCATGTCGCGCGGGGGACCGGGGTCGGTATCCCCGGTTCCGCCTGACCCGCAGCACTTCGAGAAAAAGTTCGACGGCTTCATCTTCCTTGGCGAACACATGACGTTCATGTCCCAGTCGTCACCTCCCAGACGTTGCTGCGCGCCTACGTCATCGAGAGCCGCATGGTCGATCTGGAAGCCGAGTTGGCGCAGCATCTGGACGATTACCTGCGCATAGTCTTCCTGCCAGGAAACAAAGCGGATGGTGTGCTCGACCGGGTTGACGCCGGCTTCCGCCAGAAGAGCCTTCGCCTTTTCCAGATCGGGCGCGCGATAGGGGTCGGCATCATGCATGGCCTGGTCGAAGTAGAAATTGCCGGGGGGCGTCATCTGGTTGGTGACCACACCGTGCTCGCCGCCTTCAAACTCCATAAAGGCCGCCTTGTCGATGGCGTGGGCAAGCGCCTGACGCACGCGAATGTCGTCGAAGGGTGCGCGTGGCGTACGGTTGTTGAACGCGACCGAAAACCAGTTGGCGTCCCCGAGAGGCGCCAGGCTGGCGATATTGGCCTGTTTGATGGTTTCCGCGGCTTCGACCGAGACCACCGCGATGTGAAGATCACCCCTTTGCAGGGCCAGCGCCTTATCGGCCTGGTCGCGCAGGTCAAACCATACCGAGGCCACCTTGGGCAAGCCGGGCACCCAATAGTCGCCAAAAGCGTTGCCGGTGAAACTGTCTTTTGGGCGCCATGTGTCGAAAGTGAAAGGGCCGGTGCCGATCGGTCGCGTGATGGTCCCGTCCCAGCCGTCCGAGCGGGGGCTGACGATCCACAATTCGGACATGAGATTGAGCAACGGGGCATAGGCGTTTTGCATCGTGATGACGACTGTAAGATCGTCTGGCGCTTCGACCTTGTCGACATAGCCCATGGCGGAGACCAGCCATCCGCCTTTGATTTCCTTCCTGACGCGCTCGATATTGGCGACGATGTCGGAAGCTTTCAGCACGTCGCCGTTATGGAACTTGACGTCCGGCCTTAATTTGAAGGTATAATTCAGCCCGTCTTCGGAGACATCGATAGATCCGGCGAGCCATGGTTCCACGCTGCCATCGCGCCCGATCGAAGTGAGCGCCTCGACATAGACCTGCTGAACGCCGATGCTTCCGGTATGGCGGTGCGGGTCGGCCGTATCGAGCCCGAGAGTTCCGATCCTGATCGTTCCCTGACGTTCCTGCGCGAACGCCAGTCCGGGTGTGTGCATCACTGCGATCGTCATTGCTGCGCTTCCCAGCAAGAAATGACGACGGTCGATGGTAGGTGATCTTGAAAACGTCATAGTATTTCCTCCTCCTATGGAATTCTACGATGTTAATTCAGCTCCTGCAGCGCCCTCCCGTCCAGGTCCGCCACGGCACGACCGAGAAAGTGCAACACGGTCGGTGCGATTTCGACGGCGGACGTTTCTGAAGTAACCGTTTCTCCTGCTTTGAACCCTCGGCCCTCGGCGATCAGGTAGGGTGATTGCTCATAGCGACCGAGGCCGCCATGCTGCCCGCAACCGGCAGGCTTCTTTTGACCATTCGCGGACAGGACCGCATAGCTGCGCCCCGGAACGCCGTATTCGTTCGTCCCGTCGTCCCAGGCCATGGCGACGCCGAATGCCAGATTGCCGCCCGCAGGGATGCCCACATCCCTGAAATTCTGCGGATCGAAAATTTGACCGCACCATGGCTGGCTTTCGAGGAAGTTCCTGATGGCTTCAATATCCGAAACCTGGCCGGGGTCGACATAGATCAACGCCGCAGTGCCGTTGGGAGCGACCACCACGTCGTCTGAGTCCAGGCTGCGCTTCAGGCCCGCATCAACCATCTCGGCGGCGATATCGACATAATCGACCGTCGTCTCATGCCCGTGGTCCGACGCCACCATGACCAGAATATCCTCGCCCTCCTCCCGGCATTGGCTGACGGCAGCGAGCACCCGCGCGACATTCCGGTCGGTCTGGCGCAGCATCTCCAGATGGCGTGGCGATCCGAGGGGGGTGATGTGCTGTGTCGTATCCGGCTCGGATAGCCAGAGAACCGCAAGCGTCGGGCGACGTTGCAAAACCACCTCATCGACAAAGCGTTCGGTTGCCGCTGTGTCGCCCTCGATCCCCTGGACAATATCGAGCGCGTTCGGGCCGTTGATCGGGACCCTCCCCGGACCGTAGGAAGCGGCGCGATGATAGACGTGACCGTGGCCATCCGGATCGTGTACATAGGCTGCGCCCGGAGACACATTGTTGAAGATGATGGCGCCGTTCATCGAGGCCAGGCGCTCGGCCATAGTGGGAATATTGAGCACGCGTCCGGTAAGTCGGCGCTTATCGTCGACAAATTGCGGTTTCCCGGCATCGTGCAGGGTCAGCTTGCCATCCTCGATTAGGCAAACCGAATTGCCTGCCAACCCGTGCTTCGCCGGCAGGCAGCCGGTTGCGACAGAAGAAGAAACCACTCGCGTGCAGGACGGAAACACGCTTCTATGGCTGGCAAACCAGGTGCCAGTCGATTTCAAATTCGCGATCACGGGCGTGTTCTCGGTCGAGATGAAATCACGACGCATTCCATCTGTTACGACAAGGACCACTCTGGGGCTGGAGCCGCCGACGTTTTGTGCAGACACCATCGTTCTACTCCGCTCCATTCAGGACAAAATGGAATATGTCGTAATTGTAAATTGGCGCGTCGCCGCGTTCCTGCAGATAGGCGGCCTTGATCGGGCGCGAAACCACAAAGGGAATGTCGCGCTCTGCAAAGCTTCCGTGGGAACGCAGGCGCGCGCCGGCCAGCTGCTCCAGTTGATGTGCTCCCTTGTGACTCCCGAGCGCAACGCCCTTGGCCCCGATCACTGCTATGTCGCCCTCCCGTTCGAAGTTGAGTTCAAGCTTCCGGCAGGCTTCTTCACGCACGAGCGCCGTGTGGACGCCCGGCGTCGAGGAGATGAAGCGCAACACCTCGTCGCGGTCGAGCCTGTCGAGAATATGCACGCGGACGAATCCGCCCAGCGCTCCGTGATGACGCACGAAGGGATCCGTGATGGGACAGATGACTTTCGTGCGGCCCTCGCCGAAACGGTTATCCAGAAGGGCGCCCAGATAGAGAATATTGGGCTCGCCGCCATGGAGGGAAAGATCGGTCATGCCATGGTCGGCGACGATACCGACGGTCGCACCGAGCCCCAGCAGCCGCGCCACCCTGGCATGGACGGCCTGCATGAAGTCATCCGACTCGCGCGCGCCCGGCGCATGGGCATGCTGCACGAAATCGGACAAGGACAAATACAAAAGATCGGCTCTGCCACTCTCGACGAGACGGACGCCCGCGTCCAGCACGAACAGGGACAGGTCCGGCGAATACTGATCGGGCAACATCCGGCCGGACATGACGTCGGCGGCGTCGACGCCGTTTTCCGCAAGGGTGCATTGATCCGCCTTCTCGGCGGAAAACGCGATACCCACATTCCCCGGCCCGACGAGGCCGGCTGCCAAGGCGCCGCGGAGTTTGTCTTTCGCCGTGACGGCAGCAACCTTCACGCCCGCCTTTGCCATCTCGGCCAGAATTGTCGGGGCCGCCAGCGGACCCGCGTTGACCATCATGACTTCCTTGCCGGCTTCACGGTCGAACCAGTAATTACCCGAGATGCCGTGCACGGAGGGCGGCGCGCCACAGACTATCGAAACATTGTTCGGATTAGTAAAACTCGGCATCGCCGACAGGCCACTTGCATAAAACCCGGTCCGGGCCATCGATGTTATGGCAGGAGAAATTCCGCGAATAGCTGAATCTGCTATATAGTTCGGATCACACCCGTCGTAGCAAATCACTACGACGGTCCTGCCAGGCAAACTATACTTCCTTCCATTGACCGTTATCATGATGTTTCCTATTTTTCACGTTCATGCTATCCGGCGACCTGTGAAGGGCAAGCGATATGATCTCACCCGATGTGAGGAAAACTCAAATTACGCCCCACCTTCCCTCATTCAGGGCCCTGATCGCCCTTGAAGCGGTCGTCCGCCATGGGAATATCGTGAAGGCCGCCGACGAGTTGGGGGTAACATCGGGAGCCGTCAGCAAGCAGCTTTCCGCCCTGGAGGGAGCTTTGGGCGCCCGGCTGTTTGAAACCGGACATCGGCTGGTGCCGCTGCCGGCCGCGCTGACTTTGTCACGATCCGTCGGTTATGCCGTCAGTATCGTGCGTGATAGCTGGAACGAAGTAGCCCAGAATGCGGCCGGACGCACGATGTTCATCGCGGCCAACGCCAGTTTCTGCATGCAGTGGTTGGCCCCGCGCTTACTCCAGGCGCAGAAGATTGTCGGCGGCCGTCCTGTGCAGATGAGTTGGCTGAGTTCTTCAGACAGTTGGATACGCAACAATGTCGACTTCGCTTTTCTGCGAGGACGAGTTCCACCCGGCGACTGGATTTGCGAGGATGTCGGCGGGGAGACCGTCACCTTTTTCGGAAATCCCGAATGGTGCAGCCGCGCGCGGGAAATGGGACCTCAAAGACTGGCCCAAGCCCGGTTCATCAAAGCAACGACGCGTCCCTTCGTGCTCGAACGTCTGCTGACGGCGGCAGGCGTTGATAGTACCGTCGATGCGCAGGAAACCACGCAGTTCTATATCGCGATCGAAGCGGCACTCGCGGGCGACGGGCTGCTGGCGGCTCCGATCGCTCTGTGTCGCGAACTCGTGATGCTGGGCCGTTTGGCCATCCCTTTTCCCGAGATCACCGTTGCAGGCGAACGAATTATCTTCGCTTCCAATCCGTCCACGTGCAGCCCGGCTGTCCAAAGACGCATGTCTCAATGGGTGCAGGAAGAGTTCCGAGCAAGCGACCGCTTGTGTACGGACTGAATTGACGCTGCCGCCTGACGGTCAAACTAACTCAGGTAATCGTGAAAATGGACCACGACCTGATCGGGCTGCATAAATATAACCCGGTATTGGGGCCCCTCGTCGGACTTGGGTACATGGTCCAGTTCCCTGAGGTCGAATGGAACCTGATGATTTGTCGCGCGCGCGCTGGAGAAGGGTATTCCCTTCCAGGAGCCCGCCATCGGCCGATGTACGTGACCGAGGAAAAGATGCTTGATCCGCGCATCGCCGCCAACAATACGGGCGATGTCCGCCTGGTCGTTCTGGCCGATGCGGTCGAGGCAGGGGATACCGCAATCAAAAGGCGGATGGTGCATGAAGAGATAGATATCCCGGTCGCCGGCATGCTCAAGCTGCCCTACCAGCCACGTCTGCCTTTCTTCGCAATAACTCCCGCCATTAGAGCCTTCTTCCACGGTGTCCATCAGGATGAAGCGGCCGACAGGCGTATCGAATGCGGATTGAACAAAGCCGTTTTCATCACTTGGCGCGACCGGAATCCTCTCCCGCAGGAGGGATCTGCGGTCATGATTTCCGATCATGAGGTGGACCGGCATGGGCAGAGGGGCCACGATCTCCCGAAAAAGATCATAGGCCGCCGGCTCGGCTTTATGCGCCAGATCGCCCAGTATGACGCAGGCGAACGCATCTGCGTGGTTTTGCACGATATCAGCGATGCAGGCACGCAGGCGCGCCTCAGGATCCAGCCCGTGAAGCATTTGACCGCCCGGTACGAGGTGCGTGTCGCAAATGCAGACGAGCTTGTGAGCAGCTGAATTTCGATCTGACATTGTTGTCTCCGGGAGTGAAGCCGACGCCATCATTGCACGGCGAGGGCCGCTTCATCCGATGCCGCCGGCCGTACATCGAACACGTTCCGCGTCGCCTCGAGAAGCAGTTGTGTGTAGGGATGCGACGGCGCAGTAAACACGTCGGAAGTCGGCCCCGCGTCGCGAACCTCGCCCGATTGCAGCACGATTACATCGTCAGCAACGCGTTTTATGACTCCGAGATCGTGGCTGATGAACAGGCAGGAAACACCGCTTTCCGCCTGCATGGACAATAGGAGATCAAGGACGCTGGCCTGAACGGAGACGTCGAGAGCCGATGTCACTTCATCGCAGATTATGAGATCGGGTCTGGCGGCGAAGGCGCGTGCAAGCGCGACCCTTTGTTGCTGGCCGCCCGAAAGCTGTCGTGGAAAGCGGTCGAGAAGTTCGGCGCGCATATCCATGCGTTCCAGCAACCGCGCCGCTTCCTGCCTCGCCTCTTCATGGCCCATGGCGAAGAAGACCCGCAACGGGCGCATGAGGATGCGCCCGATGCTCAGTCGCGGGTTGAGGGAAGAAAGCGGGTCCTGGAAAACCATCTGGATTCGTCGTCGCAGATCGGCTGGCCGCTCGGGCGCTGCCCGGTTAAGCGGGACACCGTCGAAGGCGATCTTGCCGCTTCCCGGAGGAATGATGCCCGATATCACGCTCGCGACAGTCGATTTGCCGCTTCCCGATTCACCAACCAGCCCCAGGGTTCTGCCGCGATTGATCGAGAAGGACAGATCCTGCACGGCTAGGGTTCCCGGTTTCTTCGGGGAAAATGGTATCCCGAGCCCCGTTGCGGGATACCGGTATTTCAGATTCGTGACCTCGAGTATCGGAGCCTCCCCGGAATCGGCCCTGAGGGGGCGGACCGGGCCGGAGGCATTGACCCGGGGAATCGCGTCCAGAAGACGGCGGGTGTAGCCGTGCACCGGCGATGCGAATGTTTTTCGAGTGTCGCCCGCCTCGATGACCCTGCCGTCCCGCATCACACAAATCCTGTCACACACCCGGGCAATGACATTTAGATCGTGGCTGATGTAGACGAGTGCGGTGTCGAATTGTTCGCGCAGCTGCGAAACCAGCTCCAACACGCGCAGTTCCGTCGTCTTGTCGAGCGCGGTCGTCGGTTCATCGAGGACGAGGATACCGGGTCTGCAAGCCAGCGCTGCTGCGATGACCACGCGCTGCCGCTGGCCGCCGGACAATTCGTGCGGATATCTCCGGTAGATCGCATCCGGTTCCGGCATTCCGGTAGCGGCGAGAAGTGCGACGCTCTTTTCTTGTGCCTGACGCCGCGACAACCCTTCGTGCCGGCATACGATCTCGTCGATCTGCGCGCCGACACGCATGTGAAATGTCAGGGAACTCAGCGGATTTTGCGGCACCATCGCGATACGGCTGCCCCGTATCGCGTGCTTTTGCCGATCCGGCAGTGCCAGGATATCGGTTCCGTCAAGGAAGACGTTGCCACCGACGATCTTGCTGCCGGGACGGGTATAGGCCATGAGCGCCCGCGCCAGAGTGGTCTTGCCGCAACCGCTCTCCCCCGCGATTCCGAGCGTCTCGCCCTTGTCGAGCGCCAGGCTCACGCCGTCGACGGCGATGCGGAACTGTCGATCGTCGGTACGATACCCGACCGTCAGATTCTTGACGTCCAGCAACATCACGTCACCCTTTTGTCATGCCGCGCGCGGCGTCGAGTCCGAGCGCGTTGGCGACGCCTTCCGTCGTCAGATTGAGCGCGACGACGAGAGTGCTCAGTGCGATGGACGGATAGATTACAAGCCACGGATCGGTATGGATGTATCCGACGCCCTCGGAGACCATAAGGCCCCAATCCGGCGTGGGGGGAGAGATGCCCAGGCCAAGGAAGGACAACGAACTCACCAAAAGGATTGCCGACGACATTCGTATGGCGAATTCCACGCACAATAGATCAAGGACGTTGGGCAGAAACTCCCGGCACATGATCGAAAGGTTGGATTCGCCACGCAGGACGGCCGCCGTAACGAACCCCTGTGGCGCAATTGTGAGGGCCAGAGCGCGCACGGTCCGGATCACGCCGGATACATAGACGAGCGCAATGACCAGGATCAGCACCGGTACCGATTGCCCGAATCCGGGAATGAGAACGCCGACGAGCAGAATGCTCGGTATCGCGACCTTGGTGTCGACGAGGCGCATGATCACCTCATCAATCATCCCGCCATGCCACGCTGCGGCAAGACCGAAAAATGCGCCGGCGACGATAGCAATGAAGACACCACACAGAGCCACGCTGATGGTGATGCGTCCGCCCATCAGAAGGCGGGTCAGATAATCGCGGCCGAGGATATCCGTCCCTAGCCAGAATTCGCGACTCGGCGGCTCGAAGGGCATGCCTGCCAGTTCGCTGGAGCCGTAAGGCGTAAGCCAGGGAGCAAGGGCTGCAATCGCCATGTGCGCTGTCAGAACGGCGATGCCGATCATCGTCACGGGCGAGCGCAGGATACGTTTACCGGATTTTTTCAACATCATCCCCTGCCCGCGCTGCGCCGGACACGAGGGTCCAGTGCGATGATTGACAGGTCCGCCAGCAAGTTCATCAGAAGCACGCCGACAGCGCCGAGGAAGACCGTCGCCTGCACGACCGGCACTTCGCGCTTGAGGACAGCATTGATGAGTTCCAGTCCGAGACCAGGATATGCAAACACCTTCTCGACCACGACGATGCCCGAAAGCAACCCCGCGACATAGAGAGCCGCCGCGTTCAGCGTAGGTACAAGAGAGGCGGGGACCGCATGCGTAAAGACGACGCGCCATTCACTGACTCCAGCCAGTCGCGCGCGCTCGACATAGTCGCTAACCAACGCTTCCACCAGGCCAAGCCGCAGAAGCCTGCTCAAATAGGCGATCGAACCGATTACGATTGTCGCAACCGGCAAGATGGAGACCGCCAGCATCTCAAGAATCGGCCCATCTGTGTACAGAACGATCGTTGCAGGAAATATCGGAAGCCAGATGGCGAAGATTAGAATGAGGGCGTTGCCGGAAACGAACTCGGGGATCGAGTATCCGACGATCGCGCTTGTCGAGACGATGGTGTCGGGCGCTCGATCGCGCCAATAGGCTGCCAGAATGCCGATGAAATGCGCAACCGGAATGGCGACGGCTGTCGTTGCCAGCGCCAGCAGAATTGAATTGCGCAGCGGACCCATGATGATGTCGGCGACCGGCGCGCGCGTAATGATCGTATTACCGAAATCGCCAACAAGCGCACCTGACAGCCAGGATAAATACCGTACCGCCGCTGGCCGGTCGAGGCCAAGTTCCGCCCTCATTTCCGCGAGTTGTTCCGGCGTCAGAACGGCAAGGTCGTCATCGGTCAGGCTGACGTCGAGAGCGTCGCCCGGCAGAACCTCGGTAGCGAGGAAGACGAACAGGGAAACAAGGATCAGAATCAGGAAAGACAGGCTGATCCGTCGCGCTATGGCTGCAAACATCGGGTCGCTTCGGCTAGGATGGGTGCGTCGCCGCGCCCGGGAGTTGCCCGGGGCGCGGCAGGAGGAACCGGGCGGCGCTCAGAGTCGATGCACCTCGTCAAACCGGATCGACCATGCTTGCGGGTGATTGTCGAGGCCGGCGATATTCGACTTGTGTATGAGAATGTTGCGGCGTCCGACCGGAAGAATGGCGGGCGCGTCCTCGAAGGCGATTTCCTGCATCTCGTGATAGATCTCGCGACGCGCAGACGGATCTCCGGTCACCAGCGCCTTTGCATATAGCTCCATATAGCGCTCGGCTGACTCGCCGGACCAGTAACCGCTTTCATTGTTGTCGGGCCGCATCCGGTAAAGACTGATCCCCGGATTGCGGATTCCGACCGGGCCGTAGGCGAAGCGATGCTTGCGTGTGCCTTCCGCGTCTTCCACCCGCCACTGCCGATAGCCGTCATTCGGTCTTTCCTCGATCGGCATCGTGATGCCTGCCTCACGCAGCATCTCGGACATGACCTGGAAAATTCGGGGAATTTCGGGCCAGTAGGGAGCAAAGTAGAATGTCGGCAAGGTGATGCCGTCGGGATAACCCGCCTCGGCAAGCAATGCCCGCGCCCGCTCGGTGTCATATTTGTAGGGATAGGCAAGGAAATTCGGATCGCTGCTCGCAAGCGGCGTATCGTTGCCCACCCAGCCGCCGTCAGATCCGTAGACAATGCGAGCTATGCGGTCGCGGTCGATCGCCGCGGCAATCGCCTGACGCACGCGCTTGTCGTTAAACGGCGAACCATCATATTTCGGCAGTATCATCAATGCCTGGTCGCCACCGCTGGCATAGACGATGGACGTGTCGTCACGGCCTTGAAACTGTCGCACGAAGCCGGGATCGATATTGGTGACCGCATCGAACTGCCCCGATAGGAAACCATTAACCGCGCCCTCCATCTGGCCGCCGCGGTTCACCACCTCAAGCGTTTCGAGATAGGGATGACCCGTACGCCAGTAGCGTTCATTGGCCACCATCTTGATACTGCGGCGCGGATCGAAGCCCACAGGCTTGAAAGGACCGGTTCCGATTCCGCTGAGACCGATCTTGTCCGGCTCGGCCGCAGGCATGATCATGCAGTGATATTCGGCAAGGATATAAGGAAACTCGCTGTTTCCTTCCGTTAGCCGGAAGCGCACCTTGTGATTTCCGATCGCTTCCACACTCGCAATCTGTCGTGCAAAGGAGGTTTCCGTGCGATGGAACTCGAAGGAGGAAACGACGTCTTTTGACGTCATCTCGCTGCCGTCATGAAACTCCACCCCTTCGCGTAGATCGACTTCCCAGACTTCCTGCCCATCGTCGGCCTCCCAGGAGGTCGCAAGTTCGGGCTGGAGCTCAAGATTTTCATCCACCCAGACCAGCGCGTTGTAGCAGGTACGGTTCGCCAGATCGATCCAGTTATGCGGATGCAACCCGTTGGTCGCGTCACCCAGACGATTATTCGGCGAGGTGACCGCATAAACGAGGCCGCCGCCGGGCTTTGGAGCCGGCTGAGCGGAAGCTGAGTCGATGATGCCCACTCTGGCCATGTAGGCCGCTGCCGCAGACCAGGCGGAAGCCTTCAACACTGCCCGTCGTGAAATAGTCGTCATAATCTAATCCTCCCAGATCCGAATTCATGCTGTAGCCGAAATTCGTCACGTCATCGCCCGTCATCTCGTCATCAGGCGGGATCTTCCCTCCCGGCCGTTTCCCCTATGCGGCCGATACTTTTTCCTTCAGACCGGCAGCAAGGAGCAGGTCCTGCCGGCTGCCGATGAAGTTCTGTCCGCGCTCTCCCTCGAATGCGCTTTCGATAAGGTTGCGCCACTCGGCCTCCTCGATGCCGTAGTGACGGTAGTCGGTTGCGACCCCGAGCTTTGCGAGTGTGGCTTCCAGGCGTTCGGCAGCGCCGGCTGCGTCAGCGCCGAAAATGGCCCGCAGTCCTTCGTCGCAGATTCCCTCCCGACCGGCGACGCTGCGAATGATCATCGGCAGGCTGAAGGAACAGGCAATGCCATGCGGCACGCCATGGCGCAGGGTGATCGGATAGGACAGCGAATGTGCGATCGCCGTCTTTGTGTTGGAGAAGGCGAAGCCGGCGAGCGTCGCCGCGCGGGCCATCCGTTCGCGCAGGTGAAGATTGCGCAGGTCGCCAACGAGCGCCGGAAGCGTCGAAAGGACGCCGCGTGCGGCCGCCACCGCATGCGCCATCGACACCGGGTTGGCGTTGCGGTTCCACAGGCTTTCCAGCGCGTGCGACAAGGCGTCGAGGCCGGTCTGGACCGTGAGTTCCTGCGATTTGCCAACCATGAGCGCCGGGTCGACCACCGCATATTCCGGATAGAGGCCCGGATGGGCGAGCGAATGCTTGACGCCGGCGGCGTTGTCCCAGACCGTTCCCCAGCACGTCACCTCGCTGCCTGTGCCGGCCGTCGTCGGAACGGCGATCAGCGGCCAGGGCGACACGGTTGCGGCGTCGGCCTGCTTCCTGAGATAGTTCTCCATGGCCGCAAAGTCGCCACGCGCTGCGGCGAACACCTTGGCCGAATCGATTACCGAACCGCCACCCAGCGCCACAATGGCCTCCGGCTGTTTCGCCAGCGCGGTAAAGCGCGCAGTCTGTTGCCGCAGCCTTGCGATGTCGGGATTGGGCGCGATATCGTCTATTGTCAGCAGGGGTTTTCCGGCAGACTTCTGCAGTTCTTCGGCGAGCGAACGAAAATACGGCTCACCATAGGTGACGAGGACGTAGCTGCGGCCTGCAAGCAGTTCTGCGAGGACTGCGAAGCTGCCTTGTCCGAAACGGACGTCAACCGGATTTCGATACGACCACACGGCAATTTCCTGCATTGGCGTTCTTGATGCTCCGAAGCGTGGCCGACTTCAGCACCATTGACTAATACAAATTTCCGGCGCCTATCATAGATAATGTCTATAGTTTTCACCCATCTCCGCTCCTTCAACGCCGTCGCCGAACACCGCGGCTTCACCGCCGCCGCGCGGGCGCTGAACATCAGCCAGCCGACGGTGACCACCCAGGTCAAGGAGCTGGAGGAGCGATATGGGGTGGAACTTCTGGTTCGCCGGGGCCGCAAGGTGGAACTGACGGAAACCGGCGCAACCCTTTACGACATAAGCCGCAGCATCATGCGCCTGCACGAAGAGGCCGGCGAATTGTTGCTGAGCAGCGGCCGGCTGACAATCGGGCAGTTGCGCGTTGCGGCGGTGGGACCGTTCCACGCCACCGAGATGGTCGCGCGGTTCCTGCACGACTATCCAGAGATCAAGGTGTCGATGCTGCTTGGCAATTCCGATCAGACGCTGCAACGCATTCTCGAGCTTGAGGCGGATATCGCCATCCTCGCCCATGTCGTAGACGATCCGCGGGTGTTTTCAGTGCCGTTCAGCACGCATGAGGTCGTGGTCTTTGTCGACGCCGACCATCCGTGGAACGGGCGTGACAGCATCGGCATCGGCGAGCTTGCCGGCCAGCGGCTGATCCTGCGCGAAACCGGGTCCACCACCCGCCGCGCGCTCGAACAGGCGGCTCAAACCGCCGGCGTCGAGATCGCGCCATTCCTTGAGATCGGCAGCCGCGAGGGCATCTGGAAGGCCGTCGAACGCGGACTGGGCATTGGAGTCGTCGCCGATTTCGAGTTTGTCGCCCACCCGCGCCTGACGACGATCCGCTTTTCCGACGCCGATGTCAGGACCGAATATCGTCTCGCCTGCCTGCAGGAACGCCGTCATTCACCCAAGATCGAGGCATTCCTCGCCTCCGTATTCAGCGACCGGACCGCTGCTCCGTCCCACACCACTAATCCATAGTTTTTTTCAATCATACATATCCATAATAACGATTAGGCAAATAAGGCGGCATGTTTCTAGGATGGCGCGTAGCAACTACGCGTAACCGAGGAATAACCATGGCTCTACCCTTTCCCGCCAGCGTCTCCGCGAACGACCGTTCCTATTCCTGGCCTCGCGTGTGTGCGATTGCGATCTGCCTTGACGGGTGCGAGCCTGCCTATCTGGATGCGGCGATTGCAGCGGGGCTGATGCCGGCGCTGGAGAAGATCAAGGCGAAGGGAACGGTGCGCATGGCGCATTCGGTGATCCCGAGCTTCACCAACCCGAACAATCTGTCGATCGCGACGGGCAGGCCGCCCGCGGTGCACGGCATCTGCGGCAATTACCTCTACGACCCGGCGAGCGGCGAGGAGGTGATGATGAACGACCCGAAGTTCTTGCGCGCGGGAACCGTGTTCAAGGCATTTTACGATGCCGGGGCAAGGGTCGCGGTGGTGACGGCGAAGGACAAGCTGCGCGCGCTGCTCGGCCATGGGCTGAAATATGACGAAGGCCGCGCGATCTGCTTTTCCTCGGAAAAGTCCGACAAGGCGACGAAGGACGACAATGGTATCGACGACGCCTCGGCGTGGCTGGGGCGGAAGGTGCCGGAGGTCTATTCGGCGGAACTGTCGGAATTCGTCTTTGCCGCCGGCGTCAAGCTGCTGAAGGAGTTTCGGCCGGACGTGATGTATCTGACGACGACCGACTATGTGCAGCACAAATATGCGCCGGGGGTGAAGGAGGCCAACGCCTTCTACGAGATGTTTGATCGCTATCTGGCCGAACTCGATGCGCTCGGCGCTGCGATTGTCGTCACCGCCGACCACGGCATGAAGCCGAAGCATCTGGCCGACGGCTCGCCCGATGTGATCTATGTGCAGGATGTGCTCGACGAATGGCTCGGCAAGGATGCGGCGCGGGTGATCCTGCCGATCACCGATCCTTATGTCGTCCATCACGGCGCGCTCGGCTCCTTCGCCACCGCCTATCTGCCGGAGGACGCCGACAGGGCTGACCTGATCGAAAAACTGGCGAAGCTTGACGGCATGACGGTGGTGCTTGGCCGCGAGGAGGCTTGCGCCCGTTTCGAACTGCCGGAAGACCGCATCGGCGACATTGTCATGGTGTCGGGTGAGAACAAGACGCTCGGAACGTCCGAGCACCGCCACGACCTTGCGGCGCTGAACGAGCCGCTGCGCTCGCATGGCGGGCTCAGCGAGCAGGAGGTGCCGTTCATCGTCAACCGGGTGCTGCCGGACCTGCCGGATGCGCCGACTTTACGCAATTTCGACGCCTTCTTCTACGCGACGCAGGCCGCGGCGCTCGCCGGTTGAGCGGGTAGACGCGACAGGAGCAAGTCATGACCCATTCCGACAATGACACGATCGGGGCCATAAAAGTGCGCCACGAGCCGATGCGGATCGCCGGCGAGAAGGTCGACGCCGAGGGCGTCGTCGAGGTGCGCTATCCGTGGAACGACACGGTGGTCGGCACCGTGCCGGCGGGCGGGGCCGAACATGCCCGCCGCGCCTTCCAGATCGCATCCTCCTACCAGCCGAAGCTCACCCGCTACGAGCGGCAGAAGATTTTGCTGAAGACCGCCGATCTGCTCGATGCGCGCAAGGAGGAAATCTCCGATCTCGTCACGCTGGAACTCGGCATCTCGAAGCAGGATTCGCTCTATGAGGTCGGCCGCGCCTTCGACGTCTTTACGCTTTCGGGGCAGTTGTGCCTGCTCGATGACGGCGAGATCTTCTCCTGCGACCTGACGCCCCACGGCAAGCAGCGCAAGATCTTCACCCTGCGCGAGCCGCTCAATGCGATCTCGGCGATCACGCCGTTCAACCATCCGCTCAACATGGTCTCGCACAAGGTCGCGCCGGCGATCGCCACCAACAACTGCATCGTCGTCAAGCCGACAGAACTGACGCCGATGACGGCACTGGTGCTGGCCGACATCCTCTATGAGGCGGGCCTGCCGCCTGAAATGCTCTCCGTCGTCACCGGCTGGCCGCAGGATATCGGCGACGAGATGATCACCAATCCGAACATCGACCTCATCACCTTCACCGGCGGGGTGCCTGTGGGCAAGATGATCGCGCAGAAGGCCGGCTACAAACGGCAGGTGCTGGAACTTGGCGGCAACGACCCGCTGATCATCCTCAACGATCTCGACGATGCCGACCTTGCCCGCGCTGCCGATCTCGCCGTCGCCGGTGCGACGAAGAATTCGGGCCAGCGCTGCACGGCGGTCAAGCGCATTCTTGTTCAGGAAAAGGTCGCCGACCGCTTCGTGCCGCTGGTGCTGGAGCGGGCGAAAAGGCTGAAGTTCGGCGATCCGATGGACCGCACCACGGATCTCGGCACGGTGGTGCATGAAAAGGCCGCCGCCCTGTTCGAAAAGCGCGTCCATATGGCGGCGGAGGCAGGCGCGGACATTCTCTACCATCCCGGCCGCAACGGCGCGCTGTTGCCGCCGATCGTCGTCGACAAGGTTCCGCATGCATCCGAACTCGTCATGGAAGAAACCTTCGGCCCCATCGTTCCGATCATCCGCGCGCCGGACGACGACGAGGCGCTGATCGCGCTTTCCAACTCGACCGCCTTCGGCCTGTCGTCGGGCGTATGCACCAACGACTTCCGCCGGATGCAGAAATACATCGCCGGACTGAAGGTCGGCACCGTCAACATCTGGGAGGTTCCCGGCTACCGCATCGAGATGAGCCCCTTCGGCGGCATCAAGGACTCAGGCAACGGCTACAAGGAAGGCGTCATCGAAGCCATGAAGTCCTTCACAAACGTCAAGACATTCTCGCTGCCGTGGTGAAAACGCCGCCGATCCTGCCATGAGCGGCTCTGTCGTCCTGATCCACCTTGCGGGCGCGGTTGCGCTTTTGCTTTGGGCGACGCGCATGGTGCGCACCGGCGTCGAGCGCGCCTATGGCGACGTGTTGCGGCGCAAGCTGCGCGGTACGCTGAAAAACCCGCTCGCCGCCACCGGGGCCGGTGCTGGCCTTGCCATCGCCTTCCAGAGTTCCACCGCCGTCGCCCTTCTCGTTGGCTCCTTCGTCGGTTCCGGCATCGTCGGCGCGGCCGCTGGCCTCATTGCCGTTCTCGGCGCGGATCTCGGCTCGGCCTTCGTCGTCAAGCTGCTCTCCTTCGACCTGTCGCTGCTGGTGCCCGTCGCCATCTTCTGCGGCACCGCCATCTTCCTTGCCACCGAGCGCCGCGCCTGGCGTCAGTTCGGCCGCATCCTCGTCGGCGTCGGCCTGCTGCTTTTGTCGCTGCAACTGATCGGCTCGGCCTCCGAGCCGCTGCGTGAAAGCCGCATCCTGCCCGTCGTCATCAACTATCTGTCCGGCGACGCCGTCACCGCCTTCCTCATCGCCGCCGTGATGACATGGCTGTTCCATTCCAGCGTCGCCTTCATCCTGCTGGTGGTCGCGCTCGCCGCGCGCGGTCTGATCCCGGCCGAACTCGGCGTCGTCATGGTGCTGGGCGCCAATCTCGGTGGCGGGCTGATCGCCGCGATGCTGTCGCGCACCATGCCGCCGCCAAGCCGCACCGTGCCCTTCGGCAATCTTGTCGTGCGCGGCCTTGGCGCGCTGGTCGCGCTTGCCGCTCTCGTCTGGTTCGCCCCCTCGCTGGGCCGGCTCGGCTCGACCGCCCCGTTGCAGATCGTCCACGCCCACATCGCCTTCAACGTCGCGCTGGTGATCGCGGGCATGCCGCTCGCCGGCCTCGTCACCCGCGCCATCGACCGCGCGCTCAATGCCAGCGCCACGACGGCGGCGACGCTGGAGGACCGCGAGGCAAGCGCCCTCGACCCCGACGCGCTCAACGCGCCGTCCCGCGCGCTCGCCAACGTCACCCGCGCCGTCGTCGGCGTCTGCGAGACCGTCGAGGTGATGCTGAAGAACATCATGGAGCTTTACGAGGAGCCCGACCGCGCCCGCATGGACGCGCTCGCTGCCCTCGACGACAGGGTCGATCGCAAGCATGCCGCGATCAAGCTCTATCTCGCCCGCATCGCGCCCGAGCAGATGAGCGAAGAAGACGTCCACCGCACCCGCGAACTGCTCGACGCCTGCGTGCGCCTCGAACAGGTCGGCGACATCGTCACCCGCAACATGCTCGCCCATGTGAAGAAGAAGCTCGACCGCGGCCTGACCTTCACCCCGGAAGGCTGGCGCGAACTGTCCAACCTGCATGCCTCGGTGCTCAACAACGCCCGCCTCGCCTTCAACGTCCTGATCTCGCGCGACATCGCCACCGCGCAGGAACTGGTGCGCGAAAAAGACCGCATGCGCAACCTTGAGCGCGACACCAGCCAAAGGCATTTCGAGCGGCTGCGCGAGGGCGCGAAGAAGAGCCTTGAAACCAGCTCGCTTCACCTCGACACGATCCGCGATCTCAAGCAGATCAACTCCCTGCTCGCCTCGATCGCCTATCCCGTCCTCGAAGAGCACGGCCTCCTGCGAGGGACGAGGCTCGCGGCGGCGGAGTAGGCTGGAGCATTGATCCAGCAAGTTTACATGCATAAATTATATATCTTGCATTAAACTAGTCGCTCACGCGATCCCTGACCCTTCGCCGCTCAGGTGCGGACACCTTTCGTCAGAATCGAAAGGAGACTTCAAATGGATACGACGCAAGCGCTCATGCTCATCGCCAGGCTTGCCGGCTTCAGGCATCTCGTACGAAACAACCGCTTCGGCTGCGACAGCGATCTCGCCCGTATGGCGCATGACAATGTTATCGCAGTGCTCGACAGCTACCAGGGTGAACTCGCCGAGCTGATCCAGCGCCATAAATTCCCGCTACGCCGCGGTCTACTATCGGCCGAGGGAACGTAGCGCTGTGCCTGACAAGGAAATCGAACCTTTCGATCCTGATCCCGAAATCCCATGGTGAGAACTTTTGGGAAGGCGGCTTCAGTCGCCTTCCCATTTCGCTGAGCGCCGCAACCGACTAACCAGGTTCATCAGCGAAACACCAGCCATGGCGTGACGCACTCCAAGGCCTCGCGAGACCCTCGCGCACGAGGGTCTCACCGATCGAGGTGTCATCCCGCGCCACGATACGCAGCTTGCGGCCATAACGGTCCTCGTCCCGCCATCCCGTAAGCAACGAGAATGAGCCGGCATTGAGCATATCGAGCAGCCGGTTCCTGGCAGCGATACCGGCCTGCCGCTCGCCGGCGCATTGCGGTTGGGAAATCTCCGGTGCATCGATGTCGGCAATGCGGATTTTGATACCCTCGAACCAGAAAGTGTCACCATCGACAACGCAATTGGCCCGGATCGGACCCGCGCAGAGCGTGAACTTGGCACGATGCGGATCGGGTGCCGGCGACGGATATAAGATCGGGCGAAAAGTCTCCAACGTCAGCTTGCGTTCGGGTCGGCCGAACTCGTCGCTGGTGATGACATGGGCGACACCGCCAAGCAGAAGCGCGGTAACGCCGAGGGCGATCGTTCTCGCCCTCATCACGGCTTTCCCTCCCGGTGGAACCTGTTCTGTCCGGTCACTGCTTTCATGTCGTCGCGCCGGAACCAGATCGCGCGGCCGCAGCGCAGCGGCGCATTGCCGGCGGTGAAGACGATCTGCTCGTCACCGCGCATGCGCAGCACCTCGTCGGGCAGGATTAATGGCCTGGCTGCGAGTTGCTTCGACCGCGTTCTAGACGATCCCGACATTGCCGAGGACCGGCTGAGCTGGTCGACCTCGACCGTGGTGTTGCCGCAACGCCGGGAGATGTAGTCGGCGGTCTCGGGATCATTGATCGCCGCGAACGACACCCAGGACGCACTCTCGAACCATTTCGAGGTTGCGTCGCGCCCACCATAGGTTTCGCGCATCTGGCCAATCGACTGGAACAGTAGCACGAGGCTGATGCCATATTTGCGCCCGGCATCCCGCGCAGTTTCGAGTATTCGCAGATAGCCGAGGCGGGCGACTTCATCGAGCAGGAACAGCGTTCGTCCCGCAACCTCGCCGTTGCGGTTGTAGATGGCGTTGAGCAACGCACCGATGATGGTGCGCGCCAGACCCGGATGCGTCTCCAGCGTCTTGAGATCGAGATTGACGAAGATGTCGGTCTTGCCCTCAGCGATGGCGTCGGTCGAAAAATTCGAGCCTGATACCAGCGCCGCATAATTCGGATAGCTCAGCCAGTGCGTTTCCTTGACGGCGTTGGCATAGACGCCAGAAAACGTTTCGGGAGTCATGGCAATGAAGGGCGCGACGTTCTCCTTGACGAAGTTGGATTCGGAATTGTCGTAGATCCTCTGCAGCCGTTCGCGCAGCTTGGGTTCAGGTTCGGAAAGGTTCGCCCGCATCTGCCGCAAATGCTGGTCTTCCTTTTCCGTATGTCCTGACAGACAAACGTCCGCAATCAGCGCGGTGATGAGCTGCAGCGCTGAAGCGCGGAAGAAGTCGTCACGGATCGAGGTCGAGCGTCCGGTATCGGTCACCACCCAACTGGCGACTGCGACGACGTCTTCTTCCTTCGTGCTGCCGAAGCGGCCGATCCAGTCGAGGACGTTGAAGCCAGTCTTTGGGCTCTTTGGATCGAGCACAAAGACATCGCGGCCAGCGCTGCGCCGGTGTGCGATGACCATTGGCGCAACCTCGTTCGACGGATCGAGCGCAACCAGAGAGCCACCCCATTTCAGGGCTGTGGGGATGGTGACGCTGGTCGTCTTGAAGCCACCTGAACCGGCGAAGACCAGACCGTGCGTCGAGCCAAAGGTTGTGTCGAAGCAGAGCAAAGGCGACTTACCGCCTGCGCCCCATGTCTCGGGATCATCGGCACGAAAACCACGATCTGCAACCACATCCTTGTCGACACGATAGGCTTCTCCGACAACGATGCCGCCGGCGGCAGGGAACAGCCGTTTTGCTTCATTGCGGCCCATCCATTCGGCTTCGCCGTGGATGGCGCGCTTGCCGCTAAGACGCCGTGGGGCGGTAGCCGCAAAGGCGGCATTGCCTCGGATGGCGACGCGCAGCGCGAACCCGGCCGTGATGAACGACGCCAGCCCGCCAATGGCGGTGCCGGGGTCGAGATAGGCAGTGATACTGCTTCCCGCTGGAAGCGCATCAGCAAAGGATGCGAGCCGGACGATCTCCTGGATCATGGCAATGGCCAAGACCGCAGTCGCCCCGGCCGCCACGCCCGCCCCGGCATAACGGATGGCGGTCGCGCCCTTGGCTGCAAACAGAAAGACGATGCCAGCTCCCGCCGCTGCGATATAGGGCAGGGCGATGCCCACCCGCGCAAGGGCGAGACGGGCATCCTGCGTGGTTCCAAAATCCGCCGTCCACTGCTCGATGCCGGTCAGCAAGGCGAGCGCGCCGATCATCAGGACGGCGGGCGTGATGGTCAATGCGGCTCTAGTCGGATTCACGGCCAAAGGCCTTCTCCCCGATCTCGGTGAGCCGCGCACGCTCGGCCTCGTCGCCTTTGATGCGCTGCCTGGCATCGATGAGAAGACCCATCAGCAGGGCGCGCTTTTCATAGCGCAGTCCCGCTTTTGCGATCAGGCCGCCCAGCGCGATCTTCTCACGGGTGTCCTTCTTTCTTGCCTCAGTCGTTTCCATCTGTTTTCTCCTTTCAAGCTGGGTCAGCCTGCCCCGCAGCCGGGCCAGACGTGACCGGCGCGATCGCCGGCCTGCCGCGCCCGCTTCCCTTGCGAAACTTGCCCACAATCTCCTCGAGCGCTGCAACGAGATCGCTGTCGTCGATCTCGATTTCGCCGAGCCCCGCCTTGAGCGCGAGCCGGCCGATGCGCTCGGCCTCGCGGGTCTCGGCCTGCTTTAGTTGCTCCTGGAGTTTGGCAATTTCCGCCCTGATCCGTGACGATGGCTTCTTCATTCCGATTACTCCTCTTGACCCGCTTGCTATTTGGCAGGGCCCAAGATTGGCCCGGGATCGCGTTTTGCGCGACCCGGCATAAATGCGGGGTCGGCGCAGCCGACACTTCCTGAGATGATCCCGGCGTTCCGAAGGAATGCCTCCAAGGGCGCAATTATACGTCGCTGGCGCGACGCGTTGCTTCGCCGGCCGGGATGCCGGGTCGCGGCATTTCCTTCGGACTGGTCATGTCGACCGGAAGAGGGAGCCTGTCACCAGTGGCTATCGCGCATTTCTCAGCCAGCATCATCAGCCGCGGCGATGGCCGTAGCGCGGTGCTGTCGGCGGCCTACCGCCATTGCGCAAAGATGGAGTTCGAGCGCGAGGCGAGGACGGTCGACTACACGCGCAAGATCGGACTGCTGCACGAGGAGTTTATGGTTCCGGAGGACGCGCCGGACTGGCTTCGCCAGATGATTGCCGATCGTTCGGTGGCGGAAGCGTCCCAGGATTTCTGGAACAAGGTCGAGGCGTTCGAGAAGCGCTCCGATGCCCAGCTCGCCAAGGACATCAATTTTTCCCTGCCGCTGGAATTGACGCCCGAGCAGAACATCGCCTTCGTGCGCGACTTCCTCGCAACCGAGATCCTTTCGCGGGGGATGGTGGCGGATTGGGTCTATCACGACAATCCTGGCAATCCGCATGTGCATCTGATGATGACCTTGCGGCCGCTGACCGAAGACGGCTTCGGCGCAAAGAAGGTCGCGGTGCTTGGTGAGGATGGCCAGCCAGTCAGAACCAAAGCCGGCAAGATCCTCTACGAGCTTTGGGCGGGGGGGACGGATGACTTCAACGCCGTTCGCGATGCCTGGTTCGTCCGGCTCAACCATCATCTGGCGCTGAACGGGATCGCGTTGCGCGTCGATGGACGCTCTTACGAAAAGCAGGGTATCGCGCTCATGCCGACCATTCATCTCGGAGTTGGCGCCAAGGCGATGGACCGCAAGGCGCAGGCGCTCGGTGAGCGGCTGGAGTTGGAGCGGCTCGAGATCTTTGAGGCGCGCCGCGCCGAAAATGCCCGGCGCATTGCGCAGTATCCTGAACTGGTCCTGGATCTGATCAGCCGCGAGAAGAGCGTCTTCAACGAGCGCGATGTCGCCAAGGTGCTGCATCGCTATGTCGACGATGCAGGTCTGTTCCAGAACCTGCTGGCCCGCGTCCTGCAGAGTCCCGAGATCCTGCGGCTGCAGCGCGAGCAGGTCTCGCTGGCGACCGGCAGAAGGGAGCCGGCAAAGCTGACAACGCAGGAACTGATCCGGATTGAGGCAGGGATGGCGTCGCGGGCGATCTGGCTGTCTCGCCGCTCATCGCATGGCGTCAGCAGCACTGTCCTGGAACGTAGCTTCGCGCGCCATGAGCACCTGTCGGCCGAGCAGCGCGCCGCCATCGAGCGTGTTGCCGGCAATGCGCGCATCGCCGCCATTGTCGGGCGTGCCGGTGCCGGCAAGACCACGATGATGAAAGCTGCACGCGAGGCATGGGAATCTGGCGGCTATCGTGTTGTCGGCGGCACGTTGGCGGGCAAGGCGGCCGAGGGCCTGGAGAAGGAAGCGGGCATTACGTCTCGGACGCTGTCGTCATGGGAGTTGCGCTGGCGACAAGACCGGGACCGCCTCGACGAGAAAACCATCTTCGTTCTCGATGAAGCCGGCATGGTGTCGTCGCGGCAGATGGCGCTCTTCGTCGAGGCCGTCTCCAAGGCCGGCGCCAAGCTCGTCTTAGTCGGTGATCCCGATCAGCTCCAGCCGATCGAGGCGGGTGCGGCGTTCCGGGCGATTACGGAGCGTATCGGCTATGCCGAACTCGGGCTCATCTACCGCCAGCGTGAGATCTGGATGCGGCAGGCATCGTCCGATCTTGCCGGTGGCCGGATCGGTGCGGCACTTGCTGCCTATGATGATGCCGGCATGGTCAGAACCGAATGGAGCCGGGAAGAGGCCATCGCCTCGCTGATCAGCGACTGGAACCGCGATTACGATCCGACGAGGACCGCTCTGATCCTGGCGCATCGCCGTGCCGATGTGCGCATGCTCAACGAACGCGCTCGCGACAAACTCGTCGAACGCGGTATCGTCGGTGAAGGTTTTGCTTTTCGTACCGAGGATGGAAGCCGCAACTTTGCCGCTGGCGACCAGATTGTGTTCCTCAAGAACGAAGGGTCGCTCGGCGTCAAGAACGGCATGCTGGCCAGGGTTGTCAATGCCTCCGCCGGGCGCATCGTGGCGGCGATCGGTGAGGGTGACGATTGCCGTGAGGTCGTGGTCGAACAGCGCTTCTACGCCAATGTCGATCACGGTTACGCGACGACGGTGCACAAAAGCCAGGGCGCTACGGTCGATAGCGTAAAGGTGCTAGCCTCACGAACGCTCGATCGTCACTTGACCTATGTTGCGCTCACCCGCCATCGCGATGATGCCCAGCTCTATGTAGGCCTCAGTGAGTACACGCAGCGCGGCGGCATTCTCGTCGATCATGGTGTCGCGCCCTATGAGGACAAGCCGGACAACCGCAACAGCTATTTCGTGACGCTGGAAGCCAGCGACGGCCGGCAGAACACAATCTGGGGCGTCGATCTCGAACGCGCCATGAAGGAGGCAGCACCAGAGATCGGCGATCGGATCGGCCTTGAACATAAGGGCTCCCAGCCGGTCGTGCTTCCGAACGGCCAAACCGTTGAGCGCTATGCCTGGAAGGTGGTCGATGTACGGGCACACGTCTTGGAACGGCTTGTCGAACGCCTGTCGCGTGACGCGTCGAAGGAAACCACGCTCGATTATGCAGGCGCATCCGCCTATCGCGCCGCCCTGCGCTTTGCCGAAAACCGCGGGCTCAACCTCATAAATGTAGCGCGCACCATCGTCCGCGACCGGCTCAACTGGACCGTGGGGCAAAAGCAGCGCCTTGCCAATCTCGGTTCCCGCCTGGTCGCTCTGGCGGGCCGACTGGGACTCGTATCCGGCTCTGCACGGCGAACGCCTTCCAGCCAGATCAACGAGATCGAACCCATGGTTGCCGGCATCACCATCTTCCCCAAATCGGTCGAACAGGCCGCCGAGAACAAGCTTGCGGCCGACCCGACGCTGAAGGCGCAGTGGGAGGACGTCTCGACGCGCTTCCGCCTGGTCTATGCGCAGCCGGAAGCGGCTTTCAGCGCCATCAATGTCGACGCCATGCTCAAGGATCCGGCGCTGGCCAAAGCCACAGTCGAAAAAATTGTCGCTGACCCGGAAGGCTTCGGGGCCCTCAAGGGTAAGACTGGCCTGCTCGCCAGCCGCACCGATAAGCAGGATCGCGAAACCGCGAGACTCAATGCGCCGGCATTGGCCCGCAACCTCGAGAATTACATGCGCCAGCGTGCTGAGGCCGAGCGCAAGCATGAGGCCGAAGAGCGTGCCCGTCGCCTTAAGGTTTCGGTCGACATCCCCGCGCTCTCCGATCATGCCAAACAGGTGCTCGAGCGCGTGCGTGACGCCATCGACCGCAATGACCTGCCCGCCGCGCTCGGCTTCGCTCTTGCCGACAGGATAGCGAAGGCGGAGATCGACACGTTTAACAAGGCGGTGTCCGAGCGGTTCGGCGAGCGCAGTCTGCTCTCCCATGCGGCGAAAGATGCGAGCGGTTCCCCATTTGAAAAGCAGGCATTTGGCATGTCGCCGGGCGAGCGCCAAAAGCTGGCGACGGCGTGGCCGATGATGCGGGCCGGACAGCAGCTCGCCGCGCACGAGCGCACGGTGCAGGCATTGAAGGAAACCGAGGCGCTTCGCCAGTCCCAGCGCCAGTCGCAGGTGCTGAAATGACGATAAGCTGGCGACGCGTCATTATCGTTGCATCGATCGTCGCTCTGCCGACCGTGATGCTCGCTGCCTCCTATGGCGCTGGGATTCGTCTCAATCTGACACCCAGCTATCCGCTCGGACTCTGGCGGATCGAGGCGCTGGTCCGGCCGGTGGTTGTTGGCGATCTGGTCTTCGTCTGCCCGCCTGAAACGGCCGCCTTCGCGCTTGGTCTCGAGCGCGGATACGTCCGGCGCGGCCTTTGTCCGGACTGGTTGAGCCCGCTCATCAAAACTGTGGTCGCGCTGCCTGGCCAGCACATCGAGATAGATGATGTCGTCATGATCGACGGTCGGGAGCTGCCGCAGTCGGTTGTTCGCACTGTCGATGCAGATGGCAGAGCGCTTCCATCCCATCCCGGCGGCAGTGTGCCGACGGACCACCTCTTTCTTCATTCCAGCTTTGCAGGTTCATATGACTCGAGATATTTCGGGCCAATCCCCGCTTCGGGCGTTCTTGGTCTCGCTCGTCCGATCCTCACGGTCGTGCCCTGACAGTGTAAAGTCGGTAATTCTCACTGTCGCCGCCATCGCCATCGGCATTATCGGCTGGAGTGGCAATCCCTTCCTTCTTCCGGTTGCCATGCTGTTCCCGGCCCTCTGGGCGATGGCGCCGGCGCGGACAGGCGCGGCGCTGGTCGCGGCCGGATGTTTTCTCGCCGCCTCACACGGGCTGCCGCAAGGGGTCGTCAACTTTTATGGCGGCGGCATTGGAGCGGGACTTACGCTCTGGGTTGCTGCGTCGGCTGGCTTTGTGCTCGTTCACACCGTGCTCTGGACCGCATGTCCGGGATGGGGCCGCGTACTGCGCTATGGCATTGCAGCGGTGCTGATGAGCGTCCCGCCTTTCGGTATCGTTGGATGGGCGCATCCGATCACTGGCGCTGGCATGGTGTTCTCCGGTTGGGGCTGGCTAGGTCTGGGGGCCGCCATGATGGGCCTTCTGGCGATGACGACGAGAATCTGGCCAATCGTGACGCTCGCCATGGCAGGGTTATGCCTGTGGTCCGCAGCGACGTGGGCGCCTCCCGACGTTCCTGAAGGCTGGGTCGTTGTCGATACCCGGTTTCGCGGTGAGAATGGACGATACGCCGACTATGCGCAGCAGATCGCAACCATTGCTCTTGTCATGGAAGCAGCCGACGATGGCGCCAAGGTGGTCGTGTTGCCGGAGAGCGCAGCAGGCATCTGGACGCCGACAACAGCTCATCTCTGGAGCAAAGCGCTCGAGGGCGCGGGCCTGACCGTCATAGCCGGCGCGATCATCGTTGACCCAAACGGTTACGACAATGTCATGGTTGAAATTTCCGAAGAGGGGTCTCGGATCCTCTACCGCGAGCGGATGCCGGTGCCGGTGTCGATGTGGCAGCCCTGGCGTGCGCTTATCGGTGAGCCGGCAGGGGCGCGAGCGCATTTCTTCGATAACCCGGCTGTCGAAATCGATGGCGTCAGGGTCGCGCCGCTGATCTGCTACGAGCAACTCATCATCTGGCCGATCCTGCAATCCGCCTTGCACAACCCGGACGTCATTATCGCAACGGGCAATGGCTGGTGGACCGGGAACACCAATATCGTCGCCATCCAGCGCGCAAGTGCGAACGCTTGGGCGCGATTGTTTTCGCTTCCGCTCATCGTCTCGTTCAACACCTGAAAGAAAGGCTTGCCATGATCGACGCCGCACTGATCCATCAATGTGCTGATCCGCAAATCGAAATCGCAATTGTCGAGCGCTTTATTGCCGAGGCGGGATCGGACAATCCCCTGTCCGTAACCATCACGTCCGGCGACAGGATTATTCTGCCACAGGTGCCGCAAAACGCGGATGATGCAGTAAGACTGATCCGGCGTTTCGCTGGTCAGGCTACGGTGCGTGTCGGCCTTACCCAATATCCGGCGGGCTACGGCGTTTCGGATGCCGCGCAAATTTCGGTGGACCTCGTTGATGCCTGCCAAAACATCCGCATGGGTTCGGCGCTGTTTGGAAAGGTCTATCGCATTGTTGCCCATGCGCGGGGCGAAGCCGGCTCGAGCGTGTTTCGTGAAGCCCTCAACGCCTGGCGTTCGGGAATGTTTCAGGACGACTATGTATTTGGTCTAGCAGATCCCGGTCCACTTTCTGGAGAAGAGAATGTCTCGATGTATCCGCCAGAAGCGATTGTGGATGCAGAACCCGACAGCACGACACTGGCGCCCGAACAGAACCACGATCCACATGCCGCCGGAATACGCGTCGATCTCTCCCCGCTTAAAGACCAGGGCGAACCATGAATTGCAGGATGTTGCGCTGCAGTTTCAAGCACTTAGTCATTGTGAACGAACAGCCGGTAACGCCGATGTGACCTGGAACAGTCGATTTGTCGCGGATGCAGATTGAGTTCCTGAGGTTTCAAAACCAGAATGGCTAAAGAAATTCACCGCTTAAAGGCGCCGCGAAGTCTGGAACAGGAGGTAACCCCAAAGGAATTCGATAATCGCGGCAAAGCTATGTCGTGAGGAGGACGAAATGCATCCTGCAAGGCGAACAAACCCGTTGTCGGACCAGATCTCTGGCTTGCTTGAAGCGCTGGAACTCAACCGCGACGAACGTGCCGTACGTGCCGCGTTGCATAAGTTTACGGTCGCCGCGGGGTTGCAACGTTTTGCCTATGTCGGGGTAAGCAGCGATGGCGCTCGTACTCTCACCGATCTGCCGCAAGTGTGGGAAGACTATTATCTCGACGCGCAGCTGTCGGTCGTCGATCCGGTTGTAAAACAGGCCCGCAAGGCGGCCACGCCGTTCTGGTGGTCTTTGGCGCGAATGGATTTGACTGAACCTGTGGCTCGAAAATATCGCGACGAGATCGGTGATTTCGGCGTCGTGTCCGGCATGACCATTCCAATGCGCGCCGGGTTTGGGAGAACGGCGATGCTGACGTTCATGTCCGAATCCGACATGGACGCACCCTATAATATTTCCGCGCTTAAATCTGCTGTGGCTGCCGTCGCCTACACCCACATGCATGTATCCAATGCGGATTTTGCGGCACGACAGATGCTTTCCAATCCACTTACCCCCAGAGAACTTGACTGTGTCATGTGGACGTCGCTGGGTAAGACAAAAGCCGAGATCGCCCAGATGCATGGAATCTCGGAAAAGACAGTCCGCTTTCACATCGATAATGCCCAAGCCAAGCTGAAGGCCACCAATGGGCCTCATATGGTACGAATTGCACTCGATCGCGGGCTCATTTCTCGTCGGTAGGGCCTTTCTGATCGATAGTCGGGATATAGCCGAGTCGGTCTGTCAGGGATGCGACGAGGCTCATCTGGGCCTGATGGTTTTTCAGGGCATTTAGGTAGGTGCGCTCGAGCTTTTGCAGTTCGTGACGATCAGTGGCGGGAGCGGACTTTGCTTGCTCCCATTGCTGATGGGCCTCCTCCGCGCATTGCAACAGGTAGCGGTATTCTTTGATTGCCTCGACCGCAAGGGTCAAAAGCTGATCGTCATCGAGGGGATCGATCAACGGGTCGAGTTTCCCCGACAGATCGGCAATCTGGTTCTTAAGCGAAGGGTCCCGCATTGTCAGTCGACCTTTAGGCAGGTGAATTGCGGTACGCCCCCGCAATCGATAATCCTGTGAACCCAAGCCGGGGTTTCGAAACTGCGTCCACCGCAGCCCTGTGACCTTTAGCACCGAGGCACCTGGACATACGTCGCAGGACCCCGGCCAATGGCCATAGGATCGCGGTGCCGTAACGGCCGGCACCAACCGGTGGACAGGGGTTTCGAAGCCCCAAAGCGGCGCGTACCGCCTCAAGGAAACAATATGAAACAAAACGTTAAAGTTCCAGCGTGAATGAGCATCAGCTGAATATTTCGTACAAGCGCGATTACAACGAAGACGAGAGTTGGGAATTCTACCCGTGCCCCTGAATCGTTCGATTGCCGTCAACGTACACGTGCGCGTACGCGCCGAACGGTAAGGGGGACTGGTTAGGTAGACCATCGCAAATCAGATAGGATCCCTGGACGCGATGCCATCGGATCCGACGCAATTCCTGGCTAGAAACCTTGCTGTCTTTCATCAGCGATAGCTCACCGGTCGAAGCGTCCCATCAGGCTCCACCAGATTCGTTTCCATGTGAGGCACAATGTCGGTGTTGTGTGCCGAGGCACAGCTCCAAGTGGAAGAACAACTCAGTGGCACGTCATTGCGGTGCGATCCCGAGTCAGAAAGGCAGCAACGGGGTGGAATCCTGACGATCCGGTTCTGGAAACGATGAGAGATAAGCGGACATTCGGCACCCTCCCACATTTCTTAACAATCGTCCGGAACGGCAGAAACATTCCCCTCCTATGTTGGCTCCATCGCGGCAATAAGGCCGCATGAAGAAGGAGCTTCATCATGGAACAGGACAGGCAGGACACCACGGTCAACACCGCTTCCCCGAATGGGGGCAAGCGCCGCTCAAGATGGATCGTCGCCGGCGGTGTCGCCGTTCTGGCGCTCGCAGGAATCGGCGCAGCAGGCGCGATGGGCGGCGGCGGCATGGGCCATCATGTGATGGAGGTCGGCATGAAGCATGGCGGTCATTTCGCCGGACGCGGGATCGACCGGGTGCTTGGTTCGGTGGACGCGACTGCCGAACAGGAAGAGCGCATCTGGGCGATCATCGATGGCGCCCACGCCGAACTGCGGCCGATGATGCGCGAATTCCGCGACGCGCGCGGCGAGGTGATGGAACTGATGACAGCTCCCACGATCGACCGCGCCGCCGCCGAAACCCTGCGGGCCGAGCACATCGCCGCCATCGACGAGGCATCGAAGAAGATGACCGCCGCCGCCCTCGACGCCGCCGAGGTGCTGACCCCGGAGCAACGCGCCACGCTGGTCGAGAAAATGGAGGAGCGCAGAGGGTCGCGTTGGTGATAGGATTTCGCTCCTGACACCGACGGGGCGCAAGGCATGGCGGAACAGATACTTATCGTCGATGACGACACGCGGCTTTCCGCCATGCTCAGCGACTATCTTTCCGGAAGCGGCTATGCGACGCGCACGGCCGCTTCCGCGCTTGCAGGCCTCGACGAGATCAGGCGAAACCCGCCGGATGCCGTAATCCTCGACGTGATGCTGCCCGACCTCGACGGCTTCGAGACCTGCCGCCGCATCCGTGCGACCTCGGATGTACCGATCCTGATGCTGACCGCCAAGGGCGAAGAGACCGACCGCATCGTCGGCCTTGAGCTTGGGGCTGATGACTACCTGCCCAAGCCTTTCAACCCGCGCGAACTGCTGGCACGCCTGCGCGCCATCCTGCGTCGGCGCACAGGCGGCAGGAGTGACCACATCATGCGTTTCGGCAGGCTGGAAATCGATCCCGCCTCACGCGTGGCCAGAGTGGACGGAAGGAACTGCGAGATGACCGGGCACCAGTTCGACATCCTGGTGGCGCTCGCCGAGAATGCCGGACGCACGATGTCACGCGAGCAGTTGATGGACAGGCTCGGCGGCGAAGGTTCCGACGCTCTCGATCGTTCGATCGATGTCCACATCTCGCGCATCCGCGCCGCGATAGAAGACGACCCGAGGCGGCCGCGGCGCATCATCACGGTGCGCGGCGCGGGATATGTGTTCGCCCGCCGCCAGGACGAGGAAGGATAGGAGTTCATGCGCGGCAGCCTCTTCCTGAAGATCTATCTGACTCTGCTTGCGAGCCTCGTGGTGGTGGCGCTGGCGGCCGCAACGCTTGTGTGGCTGTCACGCGGGGAGGACGATCGCGGCTGGATGGCGAGGCGCGACGCCTTCATCGCGGCGATGCTTCCCGCCGACGCCGATATCGAGGAAACGCGGCTCGTCCTGGCGCGGCTTGGGGCAGCCCTTGAGGCTGACATCACGGTCTTCGCCCCCGATGGCGACGTGGTCGCGAGCGTCGGGAATCCTGTCGCTTTCCCTGCGCCGGGTGAGAGGGAGAATATCCGGAGCGGGGACGATCGCCGCATCTTGTCGGCGCGTCTTCCGGACGGGCGCGTAGTCGTCGCCCGCCTCGGCGACAGCGCCTTCGGACCTCCCCGCGCCAGGCCGCTTCTATGGCTGGCCCTGATCGCCGCCGCCATTGGCGTTGTCGCCTGGCCAGTGGTGCGACGCCTGACGGGACGGCTTGAACGCTTGCGGCGGGGGGTCGAGACATGGGGCGATGGCAACCTGGCCCTGCGTGTTCCCGTCGAGGGCAAGGATGAGGTGGCGGCGGTCGCTGCCAGCTTCAACCAAGCGGCCAGGCGGGTCGAGGAGCTGATTATCGCCCACCGTTCCCTGCTCGCCAACGCCAGCCACGAGTTACGCTCACCGCTCGCGCGCCTGCGCATGGCGAGCGAGTTGCACGAGGTCGCGCCCAGCGAGGAACGCCGCCACGAGATCACGCGCAACCTCGCCGAGCTGGACGGACTGGTAGAGGAAATACTGCTGGCGAGTCGGCTCGACCACGTCGAGGAGATCGACCTTGGTGACGAGGTCGATCTCTTGGCACTCGCGGCTGAAGAAGGCGCGCGCCAAGGCATCGAGGTCAGCGGCGACCCTGCTACCGTCAGGGGCGATGCCCTTCTTCTCGCGCGTCTCGTGCGCAACCTTATGCAAAATGCGCTACGCCACGGCGAACCCCCAGTCCACGCGGAAATCCGCCGCGACGGCGAGGGGGTGGAAATCGTGGTGCGCGACCACGGACCGGGTATTGCGGAGGCCGAGCGCGAACGGGTGTTTGAGCCCTTCTATCGCCCGTCCGGCCGCGGCGAGCATGCCGGGGGCTGGGGGCTGGGCCTTGCGCTGGTGCGCCAGATCGCCCGCCACCACGGCGCGAGCGTGCGGCAGGAAACGCCAGCCGATGGCGGCGCACGGTTCGTCGTCACTTTTCCATCAACGCGCGCGTCAATGCCTCATCGCTCGTGACATGGCTGGAGCCCTGGCTGTTAAGCGGGTCTGATGCCGCCCAGGCCCAATGGGTGACCGGTCTGATCTACCCTGTTCCCGCCAGCAGCCAGATAGGCTTCCTCGACGATCCGCGCGCAGACAGCGAGTTCCTCTTCGTTACGAGGGCCGTAGAGCATTATGACCACAGGTGGAATGACCCCCGGTTTTACTAGGCAGTGGTATTCCCCCCAGGCCGCCGAGGCTCTGATCACTGAAACCGGCGGCCTGCATTTCACCATGGACCTGGTCGCCGCCAGGGCTGGCATCAGCAAGGGTGGGCTGACCTACAGCTATCCCACCAAGGATGCACTGATCGAGGACATGTTGCGCCGGGAGCTTCAACGCTTCGTTTCCCTTCGGGAATCCGAAACCAAGGGAAATGCGCCGCACGACAGATTGGCGGCGCATATCAGGGTTTCTGCCGAGCAGAAGGCTGTCTACCTGACGCGCGCGGCTCACCTGATGGCGGCATTATCCAGCCATCCCGTTCATCGTAAGCAAGTACAGGCATTCTATCGCGAAGCCTTCGAGCTTGCCGATCCTGCCACCGAAGAAGGTCGACGAGCCCGCAAGGCCTTCCTTTCGATTGAAGGGCTGTTTCTCTTGAGGGGGCTCGGCCTGATGCAGGTCAGCGATCAGGAATGGGACGATGTTTTTGCTGATGCGCTGGCGGGTTTGAAGCAGGCGACAACGCATCTAGCGCGTTGATTTTAGGATGACATCGGTCCATGCGGGGAAGTCATTTGAGGAACGGGACCTAAGGGCTTCGAGCCTACAAAATGACCGCTTCTGAATTCTGTTCGGCCGGTCCAGGATGACCGCAATGCGGTCGACAACTGCCATTGCACCTACCGAACCGCGCCGGGAAACACGATGTCCTGGTCGACAAGCACGTTGAAGCGGTATCCGGGCCGGATTTCGAGCGTCGGCTGGACATTGAGGTTCCGCGACAGGGTCTGCTGCGACATCTGGCCGAAGGTTTCGGCAAATGAGCGCCTGGCGGCATCCTCGGCGCTGTTGGAGTTTCCGAACGCGTTGCGATCTTGCGGGATCATCATTTCCGTACCGGCACCGATCAAGGCAACTAGAACGGCGGATCCGAAGGTACGAAGATAGTGGTTGTCGACGCGATCCCTGAACCCGCCAAAGCCAGCGGCATCGGTTCCAGCCATACCGCCGAGCTGCAGCGTTGACCCGTTCGGGAAAATAATATCGGTCCAGATGACCAGCACTCGGTTCTGCCCAAAGGAGACATTGGAATCATATCGTCCGAACAGCTTTGTGCCCTGCGGGATGAGGAGATGTCGGCCGGTGGCGCTGTCATAGACGTTCTGACTGACCTGGGCTGTGATGCGACCGGGAAGATCGGAATTGATGCCGGTTATGAGCGTTGCCGGAATGACCGAGCCGCGCTTGAGCTCATAGGGCGACATCTGTGGCACGACCGGGTTTGGCAGATAGCCGAGTTCCGCGATGTCCTGATTGAAGAATCGCTCCTTTCCGGCCTGCCCGTTCGGGTCGCCGTTGGGACTGGTGAGGCCACCTTGCATCGCGGCCGCATAAAGGTCGAGTGCGCTTGCGGGCCGTCCGGGCTGGCCTGCCACAGAAGCTCCTCCAGCTGCTTCCGTTGTCGGTTCCCGATTGAGGTCATTGATGCTGACAGCAATCGGAGAATCGTAGGCAGCGTCATTCGCCTGTAGCCGCGCCATGCGCTGTCGGTGCTGTTCGCGCAGATATTGCTCGTGCTGTTCCCGCTCAAGCCGCGCGCGCCAGACCTCTTCGGGTTCGATCTTTGACGTGGCAGGTTGGGGGTCCGTTTGAGGTAGGTTCTCTGCTGCCGGGAAGGGATTGGCTGGGGTCTCCGCTGTTGCGGGCGGAAACGGCTGGAATTGCGGCTGGGCAGGCTCGCCGATGATGCCGTCGGGAACGCCACGGGTCAGCTGGTCGGCATAGGTCGATGCCGATTGCGATCCCGCGGCACCAGCACCGCCATCGTCGCGAAACCGCAGTCCTCGCGACGTCAGCCCATAGAAGATGACAGCAAGAAAAATCACCACCAGCGCGATTGCACCGATAATCGGCAGCCGGTTCAGCCGCCGGATCTTTGGGGCGGATGCGGTGTCAGTACCGCCAAGCTTCAACGACGGTGTCATGCTGTGCCTGCCGAGCCATGTTGCCGAATCGATAGTGGGCTGACCGGGGTGGCTCCTTCGGCACCGGGCTTGTACATTCGGGTAAGATCGAAGCGCAGCGTCGATAGCCTGACCAGAACGGCTCCCTCGAACTCGTCAACCGTATAGGCGAGGGCGAGGATATTGGTGTCGTCGGTCTTCTGGTCAGTGATGACGGCATAACCCCAGTCTTGCAACGACGCCTGCAGCGCCTGGCCGAATACGGAACCATCGGGTGTGAACCGGATCGTCGTGCCGCCGGGACCTGCCTGTTCGGCAAGCCTGCCCACCATGTCGCCGGCGATGCTGCTGGCGGCTTCCGGCGACAATTGCGCCGTCACCGTGCTTTGGATCAGCCCGGCTTGCCCCAGCGTCTGACAGGCGGAGAGTAGCCCGGCTAAAATGATCGCAGCGATGAGGCGGCCGGGCACGGAAAATCTGTGCATCCCCTACCCTCCCCGCCGGATGGTTATCTTTTGCTGCTGGCGGCCGACACCGGAAACGAGAATGGCGTGATCGATATGATAGTCGACCACCATCATAGAGCCGCTCATTCGATAGTTGACGATGCGGTTTTCACCACCGGACACGACGAATAACACCGGAGCATCCTGGCCGGAAAGCGACGATGGAAACTGGATATAGGTCTTTTGGCCGTCGCTATAGATCCGCGTTGGCCGCCAGCGCGCCGAGCCGCTCGTCCGAAACCCAAAGTTCAGCTGGTCGGCAGGCACGCCGGCGCCCGGAACGATGCTGGCTTCCATGCGTGCGCTGATCTCGGCAAAGCGGGCATTGACGTCTTCCGCGTATTCAAAGCCGACCCGGGCCATATACTGGCTTTGATGCGATTTGAGCTGGATGTGATAGGTCCGCCGCGAGGTCGTCACCACCATGGACGTGACGAGCCCGGCCTCCGACGGCTTGACGATCAGATGCACGGCCTGGCCGCCGGGCGCGCCAGAAGTTGCCGGTTCGACCTTCCAGCGCACGGTGTCACCAAGCAGAACGTCGCGGACGATCTCGCCGGCTTGCAATTCGATATCGCAGACCTGCAGTGGAGAGCAGACGACCGAAGGCTGGACCTCGCCATAGAGGAAGATGACCTTGCCGTCATTGCCACGGGTTACAACCCCCTGCCCCGATTGCCACTGCCCGGAAAGGCCCGTTGCGCGCGCTTCGTTCGCGTTCAGCGCTTGCGCCTGAGCAGATGTCGGCATTGCCGACAGGAGGAGAGCCGCGCAGAAAACGACGCCCCTTGTCCTCGAAAAGTTCATGATACTCTCCTGCCGGCACTCACAGTTGCGCCGTCCACTCGAAATCTCTCAAATAAAGCCCGATCGGGTTGAAACGGATGACAGCTTCGTCCTGCGGTGGGGTCAGTGTCACGGTGGCGATGCCACGGTAACGACGCGTGCCAAGTTCCTTGCCCTGCCGGTCGCGCTGGAATTCCGTCCAGTCGACCTGGTAGCTCTGGTTTGAGAGGGGCACGATGTTGGTCACCTCGATGGCGACAGTCATGGTGACGGCGCGATCAAATGGCGAATTGCCCCGGAACCAGGCATTGATCTTCTCGGTGGCGGGGTCTGATGTGCGCAGCAGCGCATAGGTGCGGTCGATATATTGCTTCTGGACGACGGCGTCTGGCGTGACCGAGCGGAAGTTGCTCACGAAACTGCCGAGTGTGGCGCGCACGACCCTTGCATCGGCGTATTCGATCTGCTGCGGGAACCCGGCGCTGGCGGCCGTTCCCAGCCGGTCGACCTCGACGATATAGGGGACGAGTTTGACCTGCGTACTTTGATAAAGCGCATAGGAGAAGCCGATCACCGCCATCAGCATGCCGGTGACGCCGACAATGCGCCAGGCACGCGCCGCCATCACATAAGAACCATAGCGCTCGTTCCATTCCTGGCGTGCGGCAAGGTAGGGATTTTCGGGTGGATTGCGCCCAGCCATATTTTGTCACTCACGCCTTATCGTCGCTGGAGGGTTTGCGCGTCGATCGGCCCTGGGACTGATCGAGCTTGGAATTGGCAAGACCGAGCGTGGACGCGCCCCATGTTCCCGGAACACCGATTGCTTTGTCACGCGCAGCGCCCGCCAGCGCGCCGCCGGCAGCACCGGCGCCCGAGGCCATGCCTTTGAGCGCGGCAGCTCCAAAGGAGACGCCGGCGGTACGGGTGTCAGAAAAGGCCGCCGCCCCTGCCCTTGCGCCGCCCGCAGCAAGCGCCGCGCCGCCGACAGCAAAGCTTGTCGCCTGCCCGCCATGCCGGATCGTCTCCATGCCCCCGGTCACCGAAACGCCCTGCACCACGCCCTGGATGATGTTGGGTACATAGATCGAGATGATGAAGACCACGACGGAAATGCCGGCAATGGCGAGCGTCGACAGATATTCGTCCGAACTAGCCGGGCCGCTCGCCAGATTGACGAGCACCTGCGATCCAATGCGGGCGATCATCACCAGCGCCATCAATTTCATGCCGACACTGAAGGCATAGATGAGGTAGCGGACGGCAAAATCCTTTGTGAAGCTCGAGCCTCCGAGTCCGAGCATGATCATGCCAGCGAGCAGCCCGACATACATTTCCACCATCACCGAGATGAAGATCGCGGCAACCAGGCTGAAACAGATGACGACGACGATCATGGCAAAGACCGCAGCAATGGCGAGCGCATTGTCTTCGAAGAGGCCGAACTGGGCCTTGCTCGACATGGCGCTTGCGACCTGAAGGCCGGCATTGAAGACATTGGCCGGCGAGGCCGAGCCACCGCCGGCGCCGATCTGGAACAGGCTATCGACCATGGCTTTTGCAAAGGCCGGCCCCTGTTCAAGAATGAAGACGAAGAGGCCAATGAACATGATGCGGCGCACCAGTTCGGCAAACCATGTATCGAGCGATGCCGCCGCCAGCGCCAGCCAGACGGCGGCTATGCCGATCTCAATGCCGGCAAGGATCCAGAACAGCGAGCGGGCCGCCTGCAGGACGGTTGTCTCCCAGCCCTGGGCAGCACTTGCCACCTCATTTTCCAGATTGGTCAGCAGTGAGCCATCCTGCGCGAAGGCCGGCTCGATCAGGATCGATAGCCCAAGCAGGGTGACGAGCGCCGCCCTAATTGCTGGCGGCGTCATTGCCCTGCTCCTCTCGTGCGTCCCAGCGCGGCCGCATTTCCTGGCCACCGGTCATGTCGAATTGTTGCACCGGTACGGCCGCTGGTGCAGTTGAGGCTGGACTGCGGGCATTGTCAGGACGAATCCAGACCAGGACGACAATGCCGATCACGACGATGACGGCTGCAATGATGAGGAAAAACCTGTTCACCAGCGCGGCTCCATCATCTGACCGCCCGAGCTTGACGGTGCAGTTGACCTGAAAAATTCCTCACGCCTTGTCTGGGCTAGGTCCTTCGCCGCCTGCTCGGACTGATACCAGGTGGCCATCATCGTCATTTGCTGCGACACCAGCCCGCGCAACTTCTGGGACTGCGCTACCTGCTGGGCGGCAATCTGATGCCCGGCCTGAAGGGCCTGCATCTGGCCAACCGCGCTTTCCGACATGGAGCGTAACTGCGCCATGGTCGCTTCCTCGCTCCCGAATTGTTCCGCAGTGAAGCCGGCGGCACGCAATGTCGATGCGATGGTGTCGCGATTGGTGTCGGACCAGTCTTGATAGCTCGAGGAAAAGCTCTCGCCATTGGCAAGGCCAGTCTTGAACTCGGCAAAGCTCTGGAACCGCTGCTTTAACACATCGTCGATATTGCCCATCGAGAATGCGATCCCCTGCCCCTGATTGACGAGACCCTGAAGGCGGGCAAGATCGTTTTCGACCTGGCCCCAGATATGGCTGGGAAGCTGCAACGTGTTTTGCAGCATGTTCTCGTAGATTCGGATTTGGTTCTGGATCTGTTCGGCCAGGTGAGCGATCTGCTGCACCTGGTTCTGGATTTGCTCGGCGGATTGACCGACCAGCCCCACCAGCTCGGTATTGTTGAGCAATTGTGTCCATTCGGTCGCTTGCCCGGTGACAGCACCGGCATATGCGGGCGCAGACGGGACCATGCTGGCGGTAGCGAACACAGCAACGGCGATCCTAACGGTATGCGAGAATGGTTTCGGCATTGCCGATCCCCCTTTCCATAAGCCAGACCTTTGGCCAGTTCGCGCCATGGTCATGGTCAAGCTGCTCAATGCGTTTGAGATCGTCCTTGCCGGTGGCCCCAACAAAGGACAGCGCGACCGGTCCCAGCGCCATGTCGAACAGGCGTCTTCCTTCAGGCGAGGCGACGTAATATTCCCGTTTGGGTGTGGCCAATGCGACAATCTCGATCTGGCGTTCATTGAAGCCGATGCGCTCGTAAAATTCGCGTGTGCCCGGTTCACGGGCCGCGCCATTCGGCAGGCAGATTTTGGTCGGACAGCTTTCCTTCAGCACATCGATGATGCCAGAGCGCTCGGCGTCCGAAATTGATTGCGTGGCGAGCAACACCGCGCAATTGGCCTTGCGCAACACTTTAAGCCATTCGCGGATTTTATCCCTGAATGTCGGATGGCCCAGCATCAGCCAGGCTTCATCGAGCACAATCAGGCTTGGAGCACCGGTGAGGCGCTTTTCGATACGACGGAAGAGATAAAGCAGGACCGGCACGAGATTGCGCTCGCCCATATTCATCAGTTCCTCGATCTCAAAACACTGGAAGGTGCCGAGCGTCAGACCATCCTGTTCTGCGTCGAGTAACTGGCCCATTGGTCCGTCGACGGTGTAATGGTGAAGCGCATCCTTGATCTCGCGCAGCTGCACGCCGCTGACAAAATCCGAGAGAGAGCGGCCGGGCGCAGAGGCCATCAGCCTGATCTGGCGCGAGATCGCATTGCGATGGTCGGGCGTGATGGTCACGCCTTGCATGGCAACCAGTGTTTCGATCCATTCGGCTGCCCAGGCGCGGTCACCATCTGTGTCGAGCTCGGCCAGCGGACAGAAGGCCAGCATGGCATCGGCCTCCCCTGCCCCGATCTCGTAATGATCGCTCCCAGTGGCCAGTGTCAGCGGCAGAAGTGACCTGCCCTTATCAAAAGCGAAGATCTGCGCATCGCGGTAGCGGCGGAATTGTGCGGCGATCAGGGCTAGCAGCGTTGACTTACCGGATCCGGTTGGGCCGAACACCAGCGTATGGCCGACATCATCAACATGAAGGTTTAACCGGAACGGCGTAGAGCCGCTGGCAACCTGCATCAGCGGTGGTGAATTGGGCGGGTAGAATGGACAGGGTGCCGTCGCGCTGCCCGACCATACCGAATTGACCGGGATAAGGTCGGCGAGGTTGCGCGTGTTGATCAGAGGTTCGCGAATGTTGGCGTACCAGTTGCCCGGCAGTGAGCCGAGATAGGCTTCGGTGGCGTTCAACGTTTCGATGCGCGCGCCAAAGCCTTCCGCTTGGATCAGCCTGCGCACCGCCTCGGCCTGTTCGCGCAAGCGGCTATCATCATGATCGAACATGACGATGACGGGGGTATAGTAGCCATAGGCAACCAGTTGCGATGCGGCTTCTGCGATCGCGTCCTCAGCTTCGGCCACCATCAGTATGGCGTCCTGATCGACCGATCGGCTCTGGGTCTGGAACAGCTGGTCGAAGAAGGGGCGCACTTTCTGCTGCCACTTCTTGCGGGTGCGCTCGAGCTTTTGCCGTGCGTCCTGCTCATCCAGGAAGACGAAGCGGCTTGACCAGCGATAGGTCAGCGGCATCAGGTCAAGGTGGTTCAGGATGCCGGGCCAGCTTTCGGCCGGGAAACCGTCTATGGCGACGACTGCCAGATAATGGCCATCGACCATTGGCGATAGCCCATGATGGAACTCGGCGGTCGCCAGCCAGTCGAGATACATCGGGATTTCCGGCAGGCGGACCGGATGGTTCTCCCCTACGATGCAGAAGCGGATGAACTGGAAGAGTTCATCGTAGCGCGCTTCGCGTCCGGTCCCGGGATCAATAACGGTCCGCGTGACCATGCGGCGGATCGAAAGAACGTTCGCCAGATATTGCTCGACCTCGCGGATCGATGTCCGGAAATTGTCGAGAACAGTGTCTGCATAGGTCTCGGAACGGCTTTCGGCATCGGAATAGACATAGCGTGTCATGGCTGACCTGCGCCGCTCGGGCGGGCGATAGGTGAGGATCAAGGCATGTTGGCTCTCAAAATGGCCGCGCTCGGCTTCGAAATGGGTGCGCCGCTCGTTGTCGATAGCCGCGGTCACAGCATCGGGGAAATAACTTCCCTCGCGTGACGGATAGGAATCGGTCGGCACCCGCACGGCCTCGACCTGGATCATCCAACCGGAGCCGAGGCGAGACAGGATCGCGTTGATCTGGCGTGACACCTCGTTGCGCTCAGGATTGGTCGAACTGTCCGAATCCGGTCCTGCGAAGTACCATCCAGCCATCAAGCTGCCGTCCTTAAGCAAGATCACGCCATCGTCAACGAGACCCGCGTAAGGGATCAGATCGGAAAAGGACGGATTTATGTTACGAAACTGACGAAGTTCTACCATGGGCGGGTCAGTACCTGCGCCATGGCGTGGACGTCGGGCGGTAATTCTGTCGGTAGCCGATATGGCGCAAATAGACCTGTCGCATCAACGGATCGGCCTTGGCCATCATCCGCAGTGCGCCAACGACACCAATCCAGATTGCGATGCCGAGCAGCGCAGAGAACCAGGTCAGGACCACGAAGATCAAAATGACCGTCGCCAGCCCAGTCAGCAAAACCAGTTCGCGATCGGCACCCATCAAATGGTTCGGGCGCGACAGCGCCCGATGAATGCGGGATCGTGCGAGCGGAGCGACTGGCTCAGCCATCACCGCCCTCCCCTGCCCCGCCCTTTCTTGCAAGGGTCGACTGGACAGTTTCGACTGTGCCGATAGATGCGCCGGAGGCACCGAAGAGCCCGACGATTTGGGTTGCGCCAAGCAGAATGCCGGCAACCAGCACGACATACATTAGCCGTCTGGCAAAATCGTTCAGCTCGCCGCCGAAGATCAGCATTCCGCCGGCGACGGCAACTGCCGCGAGTGCAATAAAGCCCGCCACCGGCCCGGTGATCGATTGCTGTATCTGTTGCAGGGGCCCTTCCCATGGCAGACCGCCGCCGCCGGAGGCCAGAGCGGGCTCGATGGACAGGATGAAAACGGTGATGCTCGCCGTCAGAAAGGCGACGGTCCTGTTATGCTGCATCGAGGCGCCCCTCTTCCGAATAAGTTTCGATTTGATAGTTCCCGTCACGCCAGACCTCGACATGGATGACGTCCCGCACACGCCGTCCTGTCGGTGTGCGCTCAATCGAGACGACCAAGTCCACCGCCTCGCCGATCACGTCGTGCATTGGCTGCTGACTTGCTTCGGCGGTGAGTTGCTCAAGCCGTCGCAGGGCCGAAAACGCATTGTTGGCGTGGATGGTGGTGATGCCGCCCGGATGACCGGTATTCCATGCCTTGAGCATGGTGAGTGCCGCACCATCGCGGACCTCGCCGACAATGATACGATCGGGCCGTAACCGCATGGTGCTCTTCAGCAGCCGGGCCATATCTACCGTATCGGTGGTGTGGAGCTGCACTGCATTCTCGGCTGCGCACTGGATCTCGGCCGTATCTTCCAGGATCACCAGCCTGTGTTCCGGCGCTGTCCGTACCATCTCGGCGATGACGGCATTGGCGAGCGTCGTCTTCCCCGAACCAGTGCCGCCGGAAATGACGATGTTGAGGCGCGCCTTGATCGCCTTGCGAACGAGGGTGGCCTGTTCGCACGTCATGATGGCGCTTCGGATGTAGTCCTCCAGCGGGATCAAGCGCGAAGCTCGTTTGCGGATGGTGAAGCTTGGACCTGCCACCACGGGCGGCAGCAGCCCTTCAAAACGGTGGCCACCTATCGGCAACTCACCGGAGATAATCGGCTGGTCTTCATCGGCTTCCGTCTGCAGTGCATGCGCGACGCTGCCGATGATGATTTCGGCGGCACCTGGCTGCAGGGTGCCCATGCTGTCGATCCCCTGCCCCAATCGCTCGACGAACAGCTTTCCGTCCGGGTTCAGCATGATCTCGACCACGGATGTATCTTCAAGCGCGGAACAGATGGTCTCGCCAAGCGCATCCTGCAGCTTACGGACCAGACGGAGGTGGGAGCGCGAGGCGGTCATGCCAGACGCCTGCTCTCATAACGCAAAGCCGTCGGCATACGCCTGGACATAGGATCAGGAATTTGTTGCTGCCACATGTGGAATCGCTGCCCCCTTCTGATAGGGCAACATCAACATCACATAGGCAGATGCGTCAGCCCGGCATAAATGCCGGGTATGGAGCTTAGTGAGTCGCTTCTATCCTTGAAGACCCATTGGTGGCAGGAAGACCGAGTGGAGCCTTCAAGAGCTACTTTCCCCCTGGCATTTCTACCGGGCCGCTTTAGCTGGGTGCCAGAACAGGAAGTCTGGCTAACTAGCGGGAATCGTGGAGAGATTCGCCTTAGTGTGTGATCAAGGAGTTGACGAACCAACGCTTCCGTTAAGGTCTTGTTAACCTTATTCTTCTTGCCAACCGGACAGAATCGGAGATACTGGCGCTAAATTCGACCAAATGATGAATTTGGCGCTATTATCGTTAAGGATGAGATGGGATGAGTTCGCTTCCGTCATTTGAGTTCGACGAGAAGATCTTGGCGCAAGGCGCGGAGATCTCGCGGAAGCTCGACCAACTTCGACTGGAGAAATTTCCGCCCAACGCAAAGAAGACCCTACGTCGCTTTCCGATGGCAGAAGTAGCCCACTATCTCGGCGTCAGTCCCAATAACCTAAAACGTTTACACCTCGAGGGGAAAGGACCTGAACCCCATATCGCCTCGGGTGGCCGTCGTTTCTATTCAGCCGAGCAGATGATCGAATTGCGCGATTATCTGGACAAAAACGGCCGTTCGGACGCGAAGAAGTACGCCCCTTTTCGCAAGGAAGGCGAGAAATTACAGGTTATTGCTGTCGTCAACTTCAAGGGAGGCTCAGGGAAGACGACGACCACGGCGCATCTTGGTCAACATCTTGCTCTGACCGGACATCGTGTGCTCGCAGTTGATCTCGATCCCCAAGCATCACTCTCTGCACTGCATGGCTTTCAGCCTGAGCTAGATCGTAATCCGTCACTTTACGATGCAATCAGGTACGATGAAAAACGACGACCGGTCGCTGACGTCATTATGTCAACCAACTTTCCACTGTTGGACATCATACCGGCGAACCTTGAGTTGCAGGAGTATGAGTACGACACGCCTCTCTCGATGCAGACTTCGAATGAGGGAAAGCGGTTTTATACACGGCTAGGACGTGCCCTGGAGGAGGTCGATGATCGATATGATGTCGTCGTGATCGATTGCCCTCCCCAACTCGGCTTTCTGACATTGACTGCACTTACCGCGTCGACATCGGTATTGATAACCGTCCATCCACAAATGCTCGACCTCATGTCGATGAGCCAGTTCCTGCTGATGCTAGGCAACTTCGTCAAAACGATCCGCGAAAAAGGTGCGCCAGTCAAAATGGACTGGCTGCGCTATTTGATTACGCGCTACGAACCGACTGACATTCCGCAGGCTCAGATGCTTGGTTTCATGCAATCTATGCTTGCTGAGGAAATTCTTAAAAATCCCATGCTGAAGTCAACCGCGATTTCAGATGCTGGCTTGACGAAGCAGACACTGTACGAAGTCGAACGCGCGAAATTTAATAGGGAGACGTACGATCGAGCGATCGAATCTCTTGATGCAGTCAATTTTGAGATTCAAGCACTTATTCATCAGGCATGGGGGCGGCTCTAATGTTGACTGCCGTAAAAAGTAAGGAAAAACCCTTCATTATCAAGCAAGTAAGTGGGCAGACGAGGTTAAGTGATGGCTCGTAAAAATCCATTCGCGAGCGTTCTTGACGACAATGATAAGCCAGCGTCGCCGTCTGCCGTGCAATACGCAGCTAGAGGCGCGTCGCGGTCTATTCTGAGTTCACTTGATGAGATAGCGGCACGGGCTGATAAGCTTGTCGAGGGCGAAACCATCGTTGAGATTGATCCGGACCTGATCGATCCGTCGTTCGTGCGTGATCGGCGTAGCGATGATGAACAGGAGTTCAAGGAACTCCTCGATGCAATTCGCGAAGGTGGCCAGAACTCACCTATACTCGTCCGACCTCACTCACATGCCGCCGGCCGATACATGGCTGTGTTCGGTCACAGGCGACTAAAGGTTGCGAAAGTGCTCGGCCGAAAGGTGCGGGCCATAGTTAAGGATATGCAGGATAGGGAGCATATTCTGGCGCTAGGGCACGAAAACTCCGCTCGCGCGAATGTGCCGTTTATCGAGAAAGCGCGATTTGCAGCGGATGTTGCTCGACTCCGATACGAAGAAGATAACTCCACCATCCTGAGTGCTCTCTCGATCGATCGCACTACGCTCTCCAAAATGCTTTCGGTCGCGAGCTTACCCGAAGCAATTTTGGACGCTATCGGCGAAGCAAAGACGATTGGCAGAGATCGCTGGTACGACCTCAAACTGTTGCTCGATAATCCGGCTAACCTTGAAGTCGCCACCACGATGGTTGCTGAAGATAGTTTCACTACGGTTCCAAGTGAGGAGCGGTTTGACCTTTTAGTGCAGCGTTTGAAGGCAGCGGCATCGCGAAAAGGCGCTAGGCCGAAGCCAACGAAACGTAGTTGGGCACCGAAAGACAATTCATTAACTGCGGAGATGGTCGCGGACAGTAAGCGCTTCACTATGGCGGTGAAGTCAAAAAACTCGGACGCACGAGAATTTGGCGAGTTTCTGTCGAGGAACCTCGATCAACTCTATGATGCGTTTCGCGAACGTACCGATATCAAAACTAAAGGAGGCTAATCCGCAAAAGAAAAAGGCCCCCCGAAACAGCGTCCGGAAGACCTTCTCTGTAGTTTGGCGACTTAGAGAATCTCATTTCCGCGAATCAGTGTCAAGCCCAACTCGGCCTGAGTAGTCGTTTCGGCGAGCAGGTTTCTTTTGCCTAGCGATAGGTGAAGGACAATGCAGACGCATATCTCAACGACGCCCTTCGGGCGGCGAACGATGACGCTTGGCCAGATTGCAAATCAGGCAAGAGCAAAGGCGATGCCGAAAGAGGCAGTCGTCAATAAATGGCAGGTGTTTCAAAACATCCGTGAAGCCCGTGAACTGCTTGGCGCAACGGACCGCTCACTGGCGATTCTCAACGCCTTGCTGTCGTTCCACAGAGAAACAGAACTCTCGGCCGAGGGCGAACTTATCGTCTGGCCGTCGAACGAGCAACTGATCGCCCGCGCTAACGGAGTTTCGCCAGCAACGCTTCGGCGGCATCTTGCCATTCTGGTCGAGTGTGGATTGATCATCCGGCGCGACAGCCCGAACGGCAAGCGCTTCGCGCGTCGCAGCAGGGCAGGGGAGATCGAGCAGGCTTATGGCTTCGATCTGTCGCCGATCGTCGCCCGTGCTGCTGAATTCAATGATCTGGCAGAAGCAGTACAAGCCGAGAAGAAGGCCTTCCGCGTCGCCCGGGAGCGTTTGACGCTGCTACGGCGTGATATCGTCAAGATGATCGATGCCGGGATCGATGAGGGGGCGCCAGGGAACTGGGGCAGGGTGCTTCAGACCTATCAGGCCACCATCTCCAGACTTCCCCGCACGGCCTCGAGGCAACTCATTGAAGACATTTGCGCCGAGCTTCACGATCTGCACGCTGAAATCCGGGATGTATTGGAATCTTTCGCAAAAACCCAGAATCTGAACGCCAATGAGTCTCATTTTGAACGCCACATACAGAATTCAAACCCAGACTCCATTTCTGAATCTGAAAATAGCTGTCGAGAAAAGAAAGAAGCGAACGGCAGCGTTGCGGAAACTGACAACGTACGCAGCCTGCCGAAACGGGATCTGCCGTTAAGCATTGTGCTGGATGCCTGCCCAAATATGCGAGATGCGGCCCAGACGGGCGAAATCCGCCACTGGCGCGACTTTCTGGCCGCAGCGGAACTGGTGCGAACGATGCTGGGGGTCAGTCCGAGCGCTTGGGCCGCGGCTCGAGAGGCCATGGGCGAGGTTCAGGCAGCAATTGCACTGGCGGCGATCTATCAGCGAGCAGACCAGATCAACAGCGCCGGCGGCTATCTGCGCAGCCTGACCGACAAGGCGCGCGACGGGAAATTCTCGACCTGGCCGATGGTGATGGCCCTACTGCGTGCACGGCTGGACGAGGGGAAGCAGCAACAAACCCCGGAAAGCGTGACATCGGAACCCGGGGCACGACTTGAGGTATCGGATTCACTTCTGAACAGCCTGCGAAAGCGGAAGCTGTGAACCCGTTACGCTCATCACCTGACAGAAGACGCTGGATCAATTGGGTGGAATTGGATGGGAGAATAGCTAGCCACAGGATGGGTCGATGTCCACGGATTGCAGAGATCGATCTCTAAGCTGCCGAAATCCAAGATGTTGCGCGTTGCAAGAGTGAGGTTGTGCGCGATTGCGGTGGCGCCGATCAAGCCATCCATTGACGACAGGCCGCGACGCTTTGAAAGGCCATCAAAGCTTCTCAAGCTAGCTCGGTTCCCGAGAGCCCGACCCGAAGGATGACGCTCAAATCTTCATCATCCGCGCAATCAGGACTTGATAACAGTTATTAAATGCCTCATTTTTAGAAGAAATCAGGAGCGAGGTGACGTCATGATCAGTGCCGACCTGGGCAAACAACTGGAAAGCTACGTCAAGCAGCTTGTCGATACGGGCCGCTATGGCTCAAAGAGCGAAGTTCTGCGCGAAGGCGTCCGGCTGATTCAGGATAGAGAGACACGTCTTGCTGCGCTGGATGCTTCGATCATGCGTGGTGTTGCCGATGCTGAAGCTGGCCGAACCGCGCCGGCCGGGAAGGTCTTCGATCGACTTGAGGCCAAGTACAAGGCTATGGCTCAAGAGGCAGAACGCTCCGCATGATCGTGGAACTCACGGATGAGGCGGAAGGCGATCTGGAAAGGATCGCCGACTACATTGCACGGGACAATCCCCGGCGGGCTCTAACCTTCATTCAGGAGCTTCGGACCAGCTGCCTGGAGCTGGCAGACACGCCGGAGGGCTTCGCGTTGGTGCCTCGCTATGAACGTCACGGCATTCGCCGCAGGGTTCATGGCAGTTATCTGATTTTCTATCGCGTCCAGGGAGAGCGGATCATTGTGATCCACATCCTTCATGGCGCGACCGACTACGCGGAGGTTCTTTTCGCAAGCTAGGCCGCAAACTCATAAACGGACTACCGCTTTGTGACGCGTTCTGATTCAAGGCTCCTTTTTGGAGGCTTGAATGCGTCGTTACGAACTAAGCGATTTTGAATGGGGCGTGATCGAGCCTCATCTTCCCAACAAGGTTCGCGGTGTGCCGCGCGTTGACGACCGCAAGGTTCTCAACGGCATTCTGTGGCGGTTTCGGACCGGGTCGCCCTGGGCGGACGTTCCGGAACGCTATGGTCCCTATACGACATGCTACAACCGGTTCGTGCGATGGCGCAAAGCCGGGGTTTGGGATCGGCTGCTCGCGGCGGTTTCCAAGGCTTTCGACGGCGAGATCGTCATGATCGACAGCTCCTGTGTCCGCGTCCACCAGCACGCGGCCACGGCAAAAAAGGGGGCGATGACGATGGTTGCATGGGACGTTCCCGTGGTGGGCTCACCACGAAAATCCATGCGCTTGTCGATGCCGAAGGCCGGCCGATCGATCTCGTCCTGACGGCCGGACAGGCGCATGACGGTAAGCCCGCCATCGACATGCTCGAGGTTCTCCAGCCCGATACGATCCTGCTCGCCGACCGCGCTTACGACAGTGACGCCATCCGCAGCCTTGCCGCCCAGAAGCGGGCCTGGGCCAACATCCCACCGAAGAAGAACAGAACCGGCAGCTTCTCATTCAGCCGCTGGGTCTACAAGCAACGCAATCTCGTCGAGCGATACTTCAACAAGCTAAAGCATTTCAGAGGCATAGCGACCAGATACGACCGCGACCCGCTGAACTTCCTAACCGCCATCAAACTTGCTTCCGTCCGAATATGGCTGCGCGCTTATGAGTCTGCGGCCTAGTTCGGCCGTAGCCGCCCGAGGGGACGCTTATCTTTCGCCGGCGTCCTTGTGGGATTTCTCCTTGCGGATGACGATGCGGTCATTAGCGTCGATGCCGGGGGTAATGACCAAGTTTAAGCTGTCGCCGTCTTCGTGACCGTAGAGCATTCTGACCTTGGTCTTGCCATAGATTACACGGTCTTGCTTGGCAAAAGTCCGGATCGTTTGGCGCGATCGAGCAGGTTTTTGACCGAGGAAGGCGACCATTTTGTCCCGCCGCGCGGTGTGCGCTCATGCAGTTGCTCGAGCTGGCTGGCGATTTCACGCAATGTCAGGCCAGGATTGGATGAATGGATGCCGGCAACCAGGGTCATCAGGCGATCTTCTGGCAGGCGAGGTGGCGATCTACGAAGCAGGGCTGCATCAGCCATGCCCTCGGCAACCATCCATTTGACCGCGCGTCGAAGACGTTCCGGTGTCCAGTCGAGGTCGCGTTGCTTCAGAACACGGGCGATATCGTCCCAAGTGTGATCGGGCCGCATGCGCTTCACGGTTGGAAGCCACTGGTTTGCTGTTGCCTGGATGCGTGTTCCGTAGGCCGCCTTCTGCGCGGCCGTCATTTTAGCCAGCGCTTCCGGCCGGCGCTCGCGTATTCCCGGATTACCTGGCAACCGCCCTTTGGCTTTGGCAGCCTTTATCCCGGCCTTGGTGCGTTCGGAAATGAGAGAGCGCTCCAGCTGCGCCACGGCACCGAGCACCTGCAGCGAAAACATGCCTTGCGGCGTCGAGGTGTCAATGGGATCACGCAGCGACCGGAAATGCACGCCTTTTTCAGTCAGCCCCTCAATGACCTCGAGAAGATGGCTGACGGAGCGCGCCAAGCGGTCGATCCGGACGACGGCGAGGGTATCACCGTTGCTGATGTCGCGAAGGAGCTTGGACAGAACTGGGCGCGCGCGTGAAGCACCGGATCCGTGTTCCTGGACGATAGTCTCGCAGCCGGCCGCACGCAGCTCCATTTCCTGCGCTTCGGTGGTCTGCTCGTCCGTAGACACGCGGGCGTAGCCGATAAGCCGGCCCTGTGGTTGACGGGAAGCACGATTTTGCATGTCAGCGGCCATTTGCAGCGCCTGAGAGAGTAGGGGAGGGCAATTTTCCAAATACACAAGATACGGATAAAGGATCGTTTGTAAACGTCTCTTGAGGTGCGTTTTCGAAAGGGAGGGCCCTCAAAAGCCCGGGAAAACGGGCTTTTTCGTCGATCTGAGGTCCGGCCGACCGTGCTCTGTTCAATCTGGGAGGCCCAGCGCTTCAATATCGTATACGCGCGGAAACATTTGTCTCTATGACGGAAATGAAATGCATGATAGCTTCCGTTTAATGAATATTGCTGTGTAGAACAATGACTTATACGATCGAGAGTTTGCCTCTGCAGACTTTGCTCCCGGCCATCGGAAGGGCAGAGGATCAGCTCGCGCGATTGGATGAGCAGGTCCGGCGCACTCCGGTCGGAGAGGGATTCATCGAGCGGGGCCACTTCTTCGATGCAGCGGCCAGCATGTGGGTCGGGGGAGAGCTTGTCCATGTGGAGGATCTGGTTCTCCACGACGCGCGTATGGATGTTCGGGCGCCGACCCATGAGTTGACCATCGCTCACCGAATCCTCCGAGCACGACGACGGATCGCCGGGACCAAGCCAGCATGGGCGGTGAGCGATGCGGGGATCGGAGCACTGACCGGATATGGTTATCATGATCAGGAAGTCGGGGCAGGGGAGGGGACACCGCCCGTCGAAGAGCCGACAGACTTCGCCCGGTTGGCTGAAGACGATCCGTTTGCTCGCGAGCTCGCCAATGTCGACGCTTTACTCGAGCAGTCGCAGCGGCTCCTCGACAAGGTGTCCGGAGCCAAGGGGGGAGGCCGGGATGAACTCATTGTCGACGAACTCGTGGTTCGAGACCCCGACTGGGACGAGGTGGATCGGCTGTCTCAATGGAAGCATATTCTACGTGACGTCGGAGATCTGCCCCCGACACTTGGCGCTGCGCTCCTCTGGGATGCCTGGGAGTCGTTGGAACCGATGCAACGCCAGCACTGGCTTGGCACGCTGTTGGTTAGCGCGCATCTTCGCGCGCAAGGAAAGGTGGCATCCCACCTGTTCGGCTTCAATGTCGGGCTGAAGGCCGTGCCTAGGGAGCGTCGGCGTTCCGTAAACCGTCTGACCCGTCTGCTCGCCTTTCTCGACGCTATGACCGCTTCGGCCGAGAGTGGCGTAAAGGAGATCGCTCGGTTGGTACAAGCGCGCGAGCAGATGATGCGGCGTCTGAACGGCCGCCGATCGTCAAGCAGCCTGCCAACGACCATCGAGCTGGTCTTGTCACGGCCGATCGTGTCGGCGCCAATGATCGCCAAGTCCGCCAAGGTGACGCAGCGGGCTGCCCTCAACCTCATCGGCGAACTCGGGGTGAGGGAGATGACGGGTCGTGGCCGTTACCGGGCGTGGGGCATCCTTTAGTCGCAGTAGCGAATGTCTAGCCAGAAGGAACTCAGACTCCCACTTGCATGTCAGAAAAAGATACCCTATTTTCTGACACATGAAAAAGCTTGCAACAATTTCGGTTCCCGATCGGATCATGCAGCGCGCCCGTGCCACTGGGCGCGGCGGCGTCTTCACGCCAAGTGATTTCCTCGATCTGGCGAGCCGCGCCGCAGTTGACCAGGCTCTTTCCCGCCTCACCAGGAACGGAAAGCTGCGCCGTCTGGCCCGTGGCCTCTACGACTATCCGAAGGCCCACCCGAAGCTTGGCCTATTGTCCCCGGCTCCCGACGACGTCGCACGCGCCCTGGCCCGCGAGACTGGTTCGCAGGCGCAAATCGCGGGGGCGCATGCCGCGAATGCGCTTGGTCTTTCGACACAGGTTCCCGCAAAAAGCCTTTATCTCACGAACGGACCCTCTCGTCGGATCGTGCTGGGCAAGCGCGTCGTCGATCTGCGTCACGCCTCGCCCAAGCATTTGATCGCGCCAGGCAGTCCCGCAGGAACCGTCGTTCAGGCCCTTCGTCATGTGGGGCCGGTCCGTGCCGGCGACGTGGCCCGGGTTGCCGCCAATCGGCTGTCGGCAAAGGACCAGAAGGTTCTCGCCTCCAGTGCGAGCCAGGCTCCCGCATGGATGCGTCCCACTCTCGTCTCGATCGGCAACGCTGCTTCGGAGTTGGCCGATGGATAAGGTCGCGATCCTCCCTGCCGACGATCGTGCCGCGCTCTTTGGCGAAACCGGTGCCGGCCGCGGTGTCGCCAACTCGATCATCGAGAAGGATTTCTGGGTATGTTGGACGCTGAAACGCTTGTTCAATCTTCACGAGGATGCCGCCGCCAGCCTGGTCTTTAAGGGTGGTACGTCGCTCTCCAAGGCCTTCGGCATCATCCGGAGGTTCTCGGAAGACATCGACCTGTCCTTCGATCGCACCGATCTCGGCTATACCGGCGACCGTGATCCTGAGAAGGAAGGCATCAGCCGCAAGAAGGCGGGTCAGCTCATTGATGCCCTCCTCGCGGAGGTCGAAAAGCACATCGCCGAGAATCTCTTTCCTGCTCTCCAAGCTGCAATCGTTGAGCAACTCGGGGAGCCTTCAGCAGGAGGCTGGTCACTAGCGATCGATGTCGCGGACCCACAGACACTTAACTTCCATTACCCGGTCTCGCTTCCGTCGGCCGACTATCAGGGGATGGCCTATATCACGCCCCGCGTGAAGCTCGAGCTCGGCGCGCGTGGGGACCCATGGCCTGCCGAGAGCAAGGTCATTCGTTCGTACGCGGCAGAGGACTTCCCGGACTTCTTCGAAGATTTGGATGCGACCGTCACAGTGCTGTCGGCGCGCCGTCCCTTCTGGGAAAAGGCAACGGCTTTGCACGCGGAGGCCCATCGCCCGGCCGCCTCGCCGACGCCGCAATATTTCTCACGCCACTACTATGATCTTGCCATGCTGCTTGCTTCCGACGAAGGCATTGCCGCCGCTGCAGATCTTGAACTTCTTGCCACGGTGGCAAAGCACAAGGCCACTTTCTTTCGCTCCAGCTGGGCGAATTACGGCAAGGCCCAGCCAGGCACATTGCAACTTGTTCCAGGAGCTCCCCGCGTCAAGGATCTCAGAGCTGACTATCGCGCAATGGCGCCGATGATGTTCGATGATACGCCGCCATCATTCGATGATATACTATCTATGGTCAGGACTCATTGATTTAGCCAGAATATAACTGTTGCTGCGATGCAGATGGCGGAAAAGAATGTGTGAGCGCAGCGGTCATACCTTGTA
>NZ_SLVX01000028.1 GCF_004341885.1 Shinella granuli
ACCCTACGCCGCATCGCTCAAGGCTGGCCGGCCGCCGACATCGAAGCCCTGATGCCATGGAACTTCAAGCCCGACGCCATCGGCTGACCGCTTACTGCTCAATGTATGGACCGGCCGCGTTTCGCAAGTGAGTTTCGCATGAACGTCGGAAGTCGCTGATATGTATCCGGCCTGTTTGATCGGCTTTTGAGCCGTGGCCATTTTGGAAGTACGCACGCGCTTTTGGTCGCATTAGCGGACAGATTGACGAGCAACCATTTGGGCCATCTGACTCAGGGCGCGTTTATTGATCCGTTCCATGTCGTGTCTCATTCGCGAACTGTGGATTTCCTCTATATTTTCATGGTCACATGGCAGTCGAACGGCGTCTCGTTGCGCAACACGCTCCAGGCAATGCGTGCCAATTTGTTGGCGAGCGCAACGGCGAGCTTGTTGGCATGCATTCTTGGTGCAGCATTCCGTAACCAAGGCCCGAAGCTGAACCGTTCCCAATTGTGCGGTCGCATCAGGATGACCTTGGCCGCCTGGATGAACAGCGTTCGGAGGTATTTGCTTCCCCGCTTGGAAATCCCACCCAGGATGGAACGGCCGCCGGTGCTGTATTGTCGAGGCACCAAGCCCAACCATGCACCGAAGTCACGTCCCCGCTCGAAAGCCTCGCCGCTGCCGACCGCGGCGACGACAGCAGTGGAAATCAGTGGTCCAACACCGGGTATGCTCATCAGGCGCTGGCTGTTTGCCTCATTCTGACTGATCGTCTCGATCTCGAGCGTGACCGCCTCAATGCGCTCGTCGAGCCGGAGCCAATCTTCATGCAGGCCCATGATCAGGTCGTGCATCCTCTGGGAAATCTCGTCCTTTCGACTTCTCAAAATCTCCAACAGCGAATTGCGCAGGGATCGGGACCCCGCCCTGACGGCAATGCCTTGTTCGATGAGAAAGGCGCGAATTTGGTTGATCGTCGCCGTGCGGCGAGAGATCAGGCGCGAACGAACTCTGTGGCAGGCTTGCAGATCGAGCTGGTCTTGCGTCTTCTCCCGCACGGTTCGCAGGTTGGGCCGCAGGGCAGCTTCCGCGATGGCTTCCGCATCATTGTAGTCGTTCTTCTGCCCCTTCAGGAAGGGCTTCACATAGATCGCCGGAATGATGCGAGGAGTATGACCCAATTGCCGCAGCGCCCGGCTGACAAAATGGGCGCTGAGGCAAGCCTCCATACCCACGATGCAAGGCGGCAGCTTCCTGAATGTCTCGACAAGCGCCAGGCGCTTGATCTTCCGCCGGAAGGCAATCCGTCCATCCGTGCCGAAGCCGACAATGTGAAAGACCTCCTTGCCAATGTCGATGCCGATCGAAGCAAGAGAGGTGTGTGAGGAAGTCGTCTCCATGGCTGCTTCTCCGAGTTGGTGATGGTGGCCCGTGCAGACTACCATCTCAGGGGGAGCAGCCGGTCCATTCCATTAGCGGGAGAGCCTCGTATGTTCCGGTAAAGGAGACTAGAGCAAAATTCGCAATCATGTTCTCGAGAAGCTTGTACAGGTCTTTCGTGCTCTTGCTGACCGGTTTGAACATGGCGTCGATTAGGCCGTCTGCGGGGCTGCCGTTCTCATAAAAGGCTTCCATCGGGTCGTTCATTGCGTGAAACGGCGGCGCATAAAGATAGCTGTTATGAAGGGAATCCATCTCACGGGTGAAGGTGTTCGCATCCAGCCAACGAAACCGGTAGAGCGTTTGTGGCGTCTTGGTATTCATTGAAGGTGAGCTCAACTCTGCTTAAGCGACATGACTAGCGTCATGGGTTGTTTGGGCGACGCGGTGAAACCATATTGTTCATAGAAGGCTTTTGCTTCGTCCGAAATCGCGTGGACAAGGATGCCGCGAATGCCCATGATGTGCGCGGCCTGTCCGGCGCGTAAGACAGCGTCCTGCAGCAGCCCAGCGCCAAGTCCTCTTCCTTGCCAGGCGCGATCGATGGCGAGACGGCCAAGGATGGCCATGGGGATTGGGTCCGGCATGTTGCGGCGGAGCGAACCCGGCGCATCGCTGGCGGCCATGCCACCGGACGAGAGGCAATAATAGCCGACAACACGCGCTGCCTCACAAACGACATAGGTTCGGGACGCACCGCTGATTTGATTGGCGCGAGCACGGCGGCGCAGCCATTCATCAAGGGTGTCGTGTCCGCTGTCGAAGCGTTCGAGATCGTGCGCTTCGGTCAGAAGCGTGGGCGCAGACAGCATTACGACTGCCAGGGCTTCGGTGCATTCATCAGGCGGGTGAAGCCTGCACCGCTTGGCGGTCGGTCGAGCACGTCGAGATAATGCTGAAAACTCTCGGGATCGACGCGGACTAGCGTCTGGTCAAGAAGCGCATCCTCGGCAGCACGGCGCGCCGCATCAATCATGAAATCTGAACGCGTTTTTCCATGCGCGCCAGCTGCCCGATCGATCAGGTCGGAGATGTCCTTGCGAATACGCAGTTGGACGGGCTTGGTACGAGATTCTACTTCTGTCTTTATGGTCATGGCTTTTACCTCTCAAATCAGTATAGCCGATTTAGATATACATTGTATATCTAAATTATTGGCCTGCCCCTCGCAGGGCTGTGTCGAGCTTTAGATACCTTGGATCAGCCATCAAAGACGGCTTGGCAGCCGTGATCTGGTTTAGGCAGGCGCGCGTAGCCAGGCTTTCGTCGCCTTTCCTGTTCCCGGTGCAAGGGTGGGCAAGGTCGTCTCGTCGGCAAAGACCCGTTCGCCCGCCTTGACGCGCTCGAGGATGTAATCGGCGCATATCTGAAGTTCGAAGCCAAGATACCCCATCCACTGGGCCATCAGCGATCGGCTGATCTCGACGCCGTCGCGCAGGTAAATCGCCTCCTGCCGATACGGCGGCAGACCGTCGGCGTATTTGGAGACAGCGATATAGGCGAGCAGCCGCTCTGACGGCAAACCGCTCTCGATGATGTGTGCCGGTGCCGCTGCCTGGATCACACCATCGCGGCCTCGGAATGCATATTTGGGACGGCGCGTCACGATGACCCGGAACTTCGGCGGCACGACATCCAGTCGCTCGGAGCGGTCTTCGCCGATCAGGACCTTTTCCAGACCAACACAATCGTCGGGAATATCCGGCTCGATGACTTCTTCGATGCGTTCGAGATGGGCGGCAAACCCCTTTCGTGGCCGGGGTGCTCGTTTCAGCTTGTCGCCGGCGGCACGATCAAGCTCGCTCTGGATCGCGGAGAGGCCTGTCTCCACCTCCTCGAAAGCAAAGGACACCTGCTCATCGTTGACGCCAAGCCGCAGCCGCTCGGAACGGGTGCCATGTTGGGTGCGCTGCAGAACCTTCAGGATCGATGTGAGATTGGTGATCCGCTCGTTGGCGCTCTTCTCGACAGCCTCCAGGCGGGCAATCTCGGCCGTCGCGGTGGCAAGTCGGGCCTCGTTTGCAGCCTGCTCCCGCGCCATCGCAAGGATCATGGCCTTGAGCGCATCGACGTCGTCGGGCAGGTCGGAAACGGGCAATACCATGGGGATGATTAGAGCATAAAAATAGCCGTTTTCCCAACGGTTACAGCGGCATGATTCATCTTGCCGCAGGCGCTCTCAGCCCGTCAGCAACGGCCGTCGCACTTTGGCTGGGCGGATTTTGCGCCAGTCCATTCCAGCCAGAAGCGCCATGAGCTGCGAGTGATCCAGACGCACCCGAGCCGCCGATATGCCCGGCCAGTAGAAGGTCTGCTCTTCGAGCCTTTTCGAATAGAGGCAGACCCCTGAGCCATCCCACCAGACGATGCGAACTCGATCCGCCCGTTTCGATCGGAAGACGTAAAGAGCGCCGTTGAACGGGTCGAGGCCGCCATCTCGCACGAGCGCCATCAAGGAGGCGGCTCCCTTGCGGAAGTCGACGGGTTGGCAGGACACGTAGACCACAACACCCGAGCCGATCATGCCAGGCGAACCGCCTGCAGAACCTTCGCCAGGTGTTCGGGGGCAACATCGCTGGCCGCACGAACCAGGATATCGCCGATGACGATCTCCACCACGGGACTCGCCACCGGTTCAACACGCGCGAACCTGACCTCGCTGCCCGTCGCTCCCGGCAGGGGCGTGACCGCGCCCGAGGAAAGCGCCTTGCGACGCCAGCCGTAGAGTTGCGACGGGTCAACCCCGGCCGAACGCGCGATCCCAGACACATTGGCACCAGGCAGGAGCGTCTCGGCTACAAGCCGGGCCTTCTCATCATCTGACCAATCGCGTGGCTTGCGTCGCTTCTTGACCGGTTCGGCAGTCAAAATCTCAAACGCCCGAGGCTGATTCACCGTGTCGCTCATAGGATTCCCCACATGATTCATGCAGAAAATGCCCTCTCGGCACGCTCACCCGCCGCCATCGCATTGGGAAGATGAAGTTCAAGGTGACGAACTGGCCGGAGTATGAGGCCGGTCTTCGCCAGCGGGGCAGCCTGACGCTGTAGGTGTCGGCAGAAGCGCTGTCATCCTGGGAGGCACCGAAGCGGAGAACACGCGGCGGCCAGCCGCGCTATTCCGATCTGGCAATCGAGACCACCCTGACGTTGGGAGCAGTGTTCGGCCTGCGACTGCGCCAAATAGAGGGCTTGCTAGCATCGGTTCTGAAACTGATGGGGTCGGCACAGCGCCGATGCTGCCGTCGTCATTCCACCTCGGTCCAACGCGATCGGCTGCTCGGATACAGAGATTGCCAGTCAGCGGAATTGTCATATCGCGGCGATCAAGGCGCATGGCCGAATGAATTGGCAAGCTGCGACTGGCTATGGCGAGTGTTCGCTGGTCGAGACCGCCATCGGTCGCTACAAATCGATCATAGGACACCGCCTGCGCGCTCGATCTTTCGGCGCACAGCAGACGGAAGTTGCCATCGGCTGAGCCGTTCTCAATCGCATGCTCGCTTGTGCACGCCCTAAATCCGTCCGCGGCCAAACCGCTAACGCATAGCGGCTGCGTCAAAGACCGAACAGTCGTTCGTCCCGCGACCCATGCGCGAACGCTAATACATGGCGAACATGCTGATCCCTTGCGGTGACAACTGCCTTTCCCTCCCCGGCAGAAACGACAACAGCACGCGCTGCGGGGGCGCCATCCAGACATGACGATGCCTGTGTGTCGTCATCGCCGTCTCGCTTATGGACCGGTGGAGGGGCTGCTGTTCGACAGGATACGGTCGCGTACTTCGGACACCGAATTCGCATGCGCCGCAAAACCCTCGTAGCCAGCGAAGATGCGAGCGGCAGGAGCTAGGCGGTGATAGGCCGCTTGTGAGAGATAGGCTATCGAAGAGCGTTTCATGAAATCAAACACCGACAGCGGCGATGCAGTGTTGGCCCGGCCACCAGTCGGTAAGACATGGCTAGGCCCAAGCACAAAGTTTGCGATCGATATCGCCGAATGCGGCCCTATCAGAATTTCGCCTGCATTTCTGATCCGGGGCAGCAATTCGAAGGCGGAGGTCGACAGGACCGCCAGGTGTTCGGCAGCATAGTCGTTGATGAAATCGAACGCGGCCTCGATCGAAGGCGCCAGCACGATCCCGCCATTTTGACCGCCCAACACCGTGCGGGAGAAATCCGCGCGGTAGGCACCCATCGTCGACCAAAGCTCGGGCACGGCGGCCGCGATAGCTTCTGCCAGTGCGCGGTCGGCTGTTACGACGAAGGCCGATGAGTCAGGGCCGTGTTCAGATTCAACAGTGAGTTCAAGCGCTGCAAGAGCAGCCGGAACCGAATTGTCCGCATAGACAAGCAATTCGCTCGGACCAGCCGGGCTACCTGGATCGATCCGGTTCGAAAGAAGCTGGCGAGCCGCACTGACCCATGGGCTGCCTGGACCAACCATCTTCGCGCATTTTGGCACTGTCTCAGTGCCAAAAGCCACCGCGGCCACTGCTTGGGCCCCGCCGCATAGATAGATTTCATCTACACCTATCAGGGAAGCTATGAAGCGTGTGGCGGCGTCAGCCGATCCGTCCGGTCCAGGCGGAGTAACAATAACCACCCTCCCCACCCCGGCGACCTTCGCCGGCACTGCCGTCATGATTGCACTCGATGGGAAAAAACCTTTGCCGCGTGGCACGTAACAGGCCACTGAATCGATGGATGTCCATCGGTCGCCGATCAGTGCGCCTTCGGTTTGCTCGCTTAGCCACAACATCTCGGGCATTTGGGCCAAATGGAAACGTGTGACCTGCTGCACCGAAAGCCTGATCGCATTGACGATCTCGGGATCAAGTTCCTTTTCGGCGTTCGCGATTTGATCGGATGAAATCCTTAACGACTCGCGGTCGAGCACCACGCCGTCAAAACGCGCGGCAAGGTCGATGAGAGCGATGTCACCCCTTTCCCGAACCGCAGCGATGATCGGCTCGACCTTCTTGATGGTGTCGGCCAAATCGGCTTCCGTCCGCTCCAGGAGCTCCGTGCGTGCCGAAGCAGACATTTTGGCTAGGTCATGAATCGCAACAGGTGACATTCTATTTCCTTCGTATTAATTTCTCGGTCGCCGCCCATATGGGGAAACGCGTGCGGCAAGCCAGCCGCCGCCGATGTTGAGAATGTGCCCGGTGATGAATTGGGCGTCGTCGCCGCACAGAAACCGAATGCCGCCGGCGACATCCTCTGCCGTGCCAGCACGCCGCATCGGCGTGGGTTCGGTCATGCGCGCCGTACCAACGGCGTGAGGTTACGCAGAACGCCGGCTGGTTGATCGATACCAGAACTCCTTTCGAGGCGAGCGGACCGCACGGCAATAGAGTGGGGAACGTCACAGTGCGCTGCGACATTGCCGGTCGGCTCTGTTGTCCTCCCCTCCGTCCAGCCCGAGATGATGAGTTCGGCGAGTTCGCCGATATGGTCGTAGTGATGGTGGGTGATGAAGACTCTGTCGATCGCGGTGATCGGGATGTTCATCCTGGCAAGACTGGAAAGCGTCCCGCGCCCGACATCGAAAAGCAGCCGGCGCCCGTTCACCTCCGCCATCGTGCAAGCGCAACTCCTATGGGAGTCGGGAAGGGGCGTTCCTGTTCCAACTGTTGTCACCTTCATGTTTTCTCCCGAGCTTGCGGATGCTGGTAGCTCCTTATCCCGGCAAGGAGAAAGTGCACCATGAGCCTCAGGCTAGACGTAAGGTCTCAAATGGCGATTCACCCCTACGGGTGATCGACGCTCTTTTGGCGCGGAGCAAAGCGTTGGTGCACGGATCATTCATCAGCGGTGACGTAGTCGGCTCGGGTGGAAACAACCCAGCTGACGGATTATGCCTTTCAAACACAACGCCTGCCGTCGTCATCATATCGACAAGGATGAAGTTCAAGGTCACGAACTGGTCTCAATACGAGGCTGGTCTTCGTCAGCGTGGTAGACTGACCCTGTGGATGACGCCAGAGGCCTGTCGTCCTGGCCGGCGCCAAAGCGCACGACACGCGGTGGCCAGCCGCGTTATTCCGATCTGGCGATCGAGAGCGCTCTGACGCTGGAACTTATGTTCGGCCTGAGGCTGCGCCAGACGGAAGACTTTCTGGCTTCGGTGCTGCAGCTGATGGGCTTGGGTCTAGCGGCTCCCGATCACTCGACGCTGAGCCGTCGGGGACGGCAAGCGGCGATCGCCGGACAGGCGGCAAGATGATCGTGGTTGTGTGCCGGCAAAAGGGCCCATCCATGTCCTCATCGACAGCACAGGGTTGCAAGTTTACGGCGCTGGCCAATGGCTGGAGGAAAAGCATGGTCTCAAATCTCGTCGGGGCTGGCGCAAGCTGCACCTGGCGCTGGATGCCGACAGCGGCGACATCGTCGCACATGTCATGACCGATCAGGATGCCGGCGACGCCTCACAGGTGGAGCCGCTACTCGACCAGATTGAGATGCCGATCGACCAGTTCACGGCCGATGGAGCCTATGACGGCAACCCTACCTATGAGGTCGTCGCCAGGCATAGCGCCAGCGCCGCGGGCCTGCTCGTCGCGCTCATCACGTCCGGTCATCCGTCAACCGTTAAGCCACGGACAACGTGACAGCTCCGCTGAGCAGCATGGGATGAACGGCCTCAGTCGGAAATGCGAGCCGTCGTTAAGCCAGAACGTGCCTTGCTCCGCGGCAAAGGAGCGTCGATCACCCGTAGGGGTGAATCGCCATTTTGAGACCTTACGTCTAGCCTGAGGCTCATGGTGCACTTTCTCCTTGCCGGGAAAGGAGCTACCAGCATCCGCAAGCTCGGGAGAAAACATGAAGGTGACAACAGTTGGAACAGGAACGCCGCTTCCCGACTCCCATAGGAGTTGCGCTTGCACGATGGTGGAGGTGAACGGGCGCCGGCTGCTTTTCGATGTCGGGCGCGGGACGCTTTCCAGTCTTGCCAGGATGGATATCCCGATCACCGCGATCGACAGAGTCTTCATCACCCACCATCACTACGACCATATCGGCGAACTCGCCGAACTCATCATCTCGAGCTGGATGGAGGGGAGGACAACACCCGTTTCCGTTTTCGGGCCTCCCGAGACCGGCGCGATCGTCGAGACCATCCTCGGCAAAGTCTATGACAAGGACATCGAGTTCCGGGTGGCCGAGGGCGGCTGCGGCGACTTCATCACTCCCGAAGTGACCGATGTCAGTGCCGGGAAGGTCTACGACGATGGCGAGATACGGGTCTATGCAGAACAGGTTCGCCACGGTGACGACCTTCCATTCTTGGACGCATTCCGACAACGCTGGACTTGCCTCGGCTACCGGGTAGAAGCTGAGGGCAAGGTCGTTTCCATCAGCGGGGATACGATCGAGTGCCCCGGCGTGCTTCGCCTTGCCGCTGGCTCAGACCTTCACGTCCAATGCTGCTGGATGCCTACCTCACGGGCTCTCGACGCCTTTTCGAAACACGTGATCAGGAATGCGCTCGCGTCTTCGGACACAGTGGGGAAGATCGCCACCCAGGCCGGGGTGAAACGCCTCATATTGACCCATTTCCGAAGGATGGACCCGGGATTCCTGCCGATCATCGAAACTGAGGTCAGGGCCGATTTTTCCGGCGAACTGCACCTAGCGCAAGACCTAGAGGAATTTTGGGTTTGACCGGCTCCCGAGGGCTGGATCGCCGTCAGAATTCTTCAAGCGAAGATGAACGGGTATCGGAAACGGGTCAGTTTAACCGCCGCCCTGCCGAACTTCGAATTGCGAGGAAACACCATGACGACCATTCCGGATGCGGGGCGAGTAGCCAGCTACATCTTCAATGAGAATGGCCGAAAACCCTCGAAAATCCCAGCGGGGTTCGGAAGGCAAGGCTGTGCAATAGCCAGTGTAGCGAAACTGAATGAGTTAGGCCAATATGAAAAGAAGGGGATCACTATGAATCTTGTGAAAATACTCGTTGCTGTGGGACTGTCGTCATTAGCCTCGAATGCCATCGCTGCTGACGCTGAGGTGACTGTTGGCTGGGTGCCAATCGTCGCGCCCTATATCACCGGTATCTGCGACGGTTCGTTCGAGAAAGCGACTGGGGTCAAGGTCAATTTCCAGAAGTTCGATTCGGGCGCGGCTATCCTGAGCGCGCTCGCATCCGGAGCAGTCGACTTTTCCTCGCTCGGCTCGCCGCCTGCGGCTTCGGCCATCAGCAAGGGCCTCGACGTCGAAGTGATTTGGATGGCCGAATACACGGTTGCCGGCGAAGCGCTGGTGGGCCGCTCCGACCGTGGAATCGTCGGTCCCCAGGATCTCAAGGGCAAGAAAATCGCCACTCCCTTCGGCTCGACCAGCCATTATCATCTGCTTGTGGCGCTGAAGAATTTCGGGATCAGCCCGTCGGATGTCGAAATCCTCAACATGACACCGCCCCAGATCGTTGCTGCCTGGAAACGTGGGTATATCGACGCGAGCTATGTTTGGGATCCGATCCTGACCAACATAATCCGGGATAACGGCCATCAACTCGTCGATTCAGGCCAGCTTGCCGGATGGGGTGAGGCGATCTTTGACGTGCTGATCGCCAACAAGGTGTTCGCGAGCGAGAACGGCGATTTCCTCACCAAGTACCTGAAGGAAATGAGCCGCATCAACGGCGAATACAGGCAGGATCCCGAGAAATGGGCCAGTGACAAGGCCCATTCCGACTGCCTGTCTAACCTGGTCGGCGTCAATCCGGCCGATATCCCCGCGCAGTTGAAGAATTATACATTCCTGACGGCAAAGGAAGAAATCTCTTCCGACTGGCTGGGCGGCGGCGAGGGGGGGCGGGTGGCCTCCTGGCTCGGCCTGACCGCGAAGTTCCTCAAGGATCAGGGGATCGTTTCGGCCGCCGACGTGGATTTCAAGAAGGCCGTGAACGATACCTATGCGCGGGCCGCAGCCGGCGAATAATACGGAGAGTGGATAGCGGCCATGATCGATGTTGGGATGACCGGATTGTCGGTCAGACATATGAGTCTCGAATACCGGGTGGCCGGAAGGCCACCCATCATCGCCCTCCGAGATGTGTCACTGGAAGCCGAGGCGCAGGAATTCATCGTGGTCCTCGGAGCGTCGGGCTGCGGTAAGACCTCACTCCTCAATCTGATCGCGGGCTTTCTCCATCCGACAAGCGGCGAAATCCGTGTTGGCGGAAAGCCCGTAACCAGTCCGGGGGCCGATCGCGGCGTCGTTTTCCAGCGAAATGCGCTCATGCCCTGGCTCAATGTGCTCCACAATGTGGAACTCGGCCTGAAGCTCACGGGCGTACCGCGCGATGCCAGGCGGGAAATCGCCCGGCGCAATCTCGCCCTCGTCGGTCTTGCCGATTTTGCCTGCTCGCCGATCTACGAGCTGTCCGGCGGGATGCAGCAACGTGTCGGGCTCGCCCGCGCACTGACATGCGATCCCGTCATGATGCTGATGGACGAACCGCTCGGCGCGCTTGATGAGTTCACGCGCGAAGAGATGCAGGTGCTGATTCTCGATTTGTGGGCGCGCTCGCACAAGCTCATCTTCATGATTACCCACAGTGTGGAGGAGGCTGTCTTCATGGCCACACAGCTCATCGTCATGTCGCCAAGGCCAGGCCGGATCGTTCAGCAATTCAGGCTCGATTTCGGCCGTACCTATCTCGAGACGCGGGATGCGCGGGCGGTAAAATCGAGCACCGAGTTCATCGAAATGCGCGAAAACGTACTCGACATCGTCAGGGCGACGACGCGATGACGTACTGTCGCCCGGGAATCGACGGCGCAAGCAGAATTCGGAGAAGGCGGAAGGCACCTTGATGATGATGAAGAAGACTAATCCGTTCGCCATCTATACAACCCTGTTCCTGCTCGCAGTCTGGTACCTGACGACCAGGCTGGGACTGATCAATCCCGTTTTGCTACCCCCACCCGGAGCAGTGTTCAGGCGATTTCTCACTATGCTTCATTCTGAATATGCGGGAAGCACGCTGTTCGGGCATATCGTGTCGAGCGTCAGGCTTGTGACGATCTCCTTCCTGGGCGCGGCAGCGATCGGAGTTCCGCTGGGTGTCGCGATGGAGCATAGTCGGATCGTACGCGGGATGGCCGACCCGGTCGTCGAGTTCTACCGGCCACTGCCGCCACTTGCCTACTTACCGCTAATTATCGTCTGGTTCGGTATCGGCTTTCTGGCAAAGTCGGTTCTGATTGGCGTGGCTGCGCTGGCACCCATCATCATTAGTACGCGGGCGGGCGTCGCCTCTGTCCCCAACGAGATGAAACACGCGGCACTTTCGATGGGCGCGCGAAAGGTACAGGTGCTTTTGCACGTGGTCTTGCCGGCCGCATTGCCGGAAATCATATCGGGCCTGCGCATCGGTCTCGGCGTCGCCTGGTCGACGCTGGTGGCGGGCGAAATGGTAGCCGCCACATCCGGTCTCGGTCATATGGTGTTGACGGCCTCCAACTATCTGGAGACAGATGCCGTTGTGCTCGGTATCATCATCATCGGTATCATCGCGGTGGCCTTCGAACTGGCAATCCGTGCGGCGCAGCGCAAATTCGTTCCCTGGAAAGGAAAAGCTTGAGCCGAGATGTAGTTCCTCGGCGGAACGTGAAGCCCTGCCCGGATCGGGCTCTCGCTCAGGTATGAGCGGAATTCGTTCTCCGCCTCCCAAAGGCGGAAAGGTAGCGGAAGACATAGGCCAGCAGTTCCCGCTCCGAGGTGATGTCCAGCTTCCGGTAGATGTTTTTCTTGTGCGTCTTGATCGTATTGTTGGACAGGCTGAGCTTCTGGGCGATCTGCTCGTTGCCGTCCCCCAAAAGCAGCAGTTCGATAATCCGGCATTCCTTGAGGGTAAGGCCGTGCACCCGGACCAAGCAAGCGATGACCTCCTCTAAAGGGTTGGCGGACCCCGCCGACCAATTGTCGATCCGCCGGCAGATATAACCGCCGGGCGCAACGGAGAAGGTTTCTGGAAGCTGAGTAACCTCACAGTATCCCGCATCGCCGATCTCACCCGACCAGGGTGAGGCGCTCATGGTGTTGCGCAGAAGGTCCATTCCCATAAAGGTGGAAAGCTTTGTCGGGAACAGGCCGTCGCTCCATACAACCGGCTCACCCATCCTGTCGAAGATGACGTAGTCGTTACTCCGGGTTCCGGGATCCACATTATCCACTGCCTCGGTGAGGTGGTCGATTTCACGCTGATGCATTTCGAAGACGAATGGTGAAACGGTCTTGAAATTATCGAACTTGCTATGGCTATAGAGTTCAGGACTTTCAAGAAAAATACCAATGAAGCTCGTCTGCCCGACCGGCAAAAAAAAGGCGATCTCGTCCTTATGCCCACTCTTCCTATAGAATTCGACAAAATATCTTCTGTCGTATTTAATGTTGCACTTAACGTGATTCAAATCGACAATGTTTCTCTCTCGGCAAGCGCTCCAGTATTCGCGCATTGGGCAGATCTTATAATAGTGGCTCTTGTAGAGTGAACGCACTTCCTTTGGTGTGCGGAAGAAGCTGAGGTAATGAGGTCGGCTCGCTGAATCGAAATAGATTGCCTGCCCGGAACGAGCGTTAAGAAGCTGGCCGAGTTGGCGAAGAAGAAAATGGTAAAGGCCCTTATCCGCCCTAAGCGGAACCGTGCCAAATACTTCGTCACCTGCGGGTTGCATGAAAAGCCTTACTCCATCGCCTTGACGACAGCCGGACCAGCGTCGATACGATGGCAGTCACGTGGCTTGTCAAAAGTCGTCTAACTATAGTCGAATTGCCTGCGCGAGGCCAGCCCGCATCAAAGAGGCTGTGGATTTTGCCGGTGATCTGGCGACCACAGAAGGAATGTTGGGGCACCTTGGGCATTTCTGCAATAATACCCGCTAAGGGAAAGCGAAGTTGTTTGGATTGAGACGGTTAGCGCGGATCGTCCTGAAGCGTTCGAGGGGTCGGTCAATTTCGTTCCAGAGATAGTCGCCGGTGAGTGCGATATGAGCCCAGGGAAGCGGCGCGACCTGGGAGAGCAGCTCGGCGGGAATATCGATGCCCTGGGTGCGGACATAATCGACAGCGCGGCTGAGATAGACGGTGTTCCACAGGATAATGGCGTTGACAACGAGGTTGAGACCTGACGCCCGATAGGCCATGGTTTCCGCCACGCGGTTGCGCAGCTCGCCAAGCTGGTGAAGGAAGACCGCCCGGGCAAGGGCGTGACGGCCTTCACCCTTGTTGAGGATGGCTCGCCATTCGGCAAAGCTGTCAGGGATGGCAAGCCCGAGCCGCCCTTCGGCGCGCATCAGGGCGAGGATCGGTCGAGGCAAAAGATAATCCTCGAAACTGCGCTGCCATGCCCGACTGCCATCAACCCATATGTCGCCGGCCCGCAGGCGCTCCCGCAGGTGAATGAGCACCGCCACTTCCCAGGCCCGTAGGTCGATGGTGACGCCGTCCGAGCGCACACGTCGCCGCCACTTGCGGGTCATGAACGCGAACGGCGCCTGCGCGGGTAGTTTCCTGCCGCCGTAGAGCGCACGCAGATGATCCACTGCCCTCAAAACCGGATCATCGGGACGAAACGACCGGAAAGAGAACGCGCCGAACATGAGCCTGCCCAGCTTTCGCAGCGATTTGTGCCGCTCTATGAGCTCATCGAATTCGTCTCTGCGATCGGGGCGCACGACGGACCTGGCTGCCGCCATGCTGGCGGTCAATCCGTCCTAGCCGAGTGAGGCTGCAATTGCCGATGCGAGATCGGTGTTGCTCTCACGCGCGGCCAGAAGCGCCTCGCCGAGCTTGAGATGATCAAGCGCCACCCCATCAAGAACCTCGGCTTCTTTCAGCCGACGTTCCGTGCGGCTCAGTTCAGCCTTGCGACGGGTGCTACCGATCAGTTTGCAGAACATGTCGATCGCAAGGTCGGTGATTGCCGCCTGCCTCTCGATGACGAACGCCGTGAGCGTGGCGTAGCGGCGCTCGACAGTCAGGCGTCGTATCTCACGGGCATGCAGAATGCGGGCGTCCCGGGCGATGATGCCATACCGGTTGGCGTGGATCGTTTTACGCCGCTCATCGGAAATCGCCGGCGAACACAGAACCTCAAGACGGGCGATCAGGCCCTTGGCTCTTCAGTTTAGCCCCTTCCGGCGCTTCCGCTATCCAGCCGAGATGGCTCCGATCGCCGGACCGATCGATGAGAAGCTGATCAAGCGCCTCGATATACGGTTGCTCCAGGCCCCGGATCAAGCCGCGATAGGCCTGTCGTCACGCCGCCGCCCGGCCCGCCATTGCCAGACGTATCAGCAGTTCCGGCACGGGAACGAGCAGCTTCCTGTCCTTCAGGGCTTCGATCACGGCCTTGGTGATCGGCTCGCCTTGTTCGGTCGCGGCTGCCTCGCGTGCCGCCGCGGTGATCAGGGAGCGATAGTCGCTCGCCCGGAGGGGCTGGAGATCCAGTGCGACGACAATTTCCCGCGTATGTTCTCGACGGGTTTCCTCCCGCTGGGCATAGAGCGCGAACACCGCAGGATCGATGCCCAGCTGATCGGCGACAACGGAGACGACCGCCTGAGACGGAACTTCGGCCCTGTCGCAAATTTTCTTGGTTAACCGCGTTTTGACGATCACCGGAGAAATTTCCGCTCCCAAGTCGTGGAGCATAAAAATGATTCTGAATGCCATTGCCGAGAAGCTGAAGCGCCAGTCGCAGGGTGATTTCAAAGGGCGGCATTTCGAGGCATGGCTGATCGTGCAGGCAGTCACGTGGTATCTGCGCTACCCGCTCAGCTACCGAGACCTTGAGGAGATGTTCCAAGAGCGCGGCTTCGAAGTAGACCACAGCACGATCAACCGCTGGGTCCTTGCCTATGCACCACTCATCGAGAAGCGGCTGCGCCAGTTTCGGCGCCCGCACAGTGGCTCGATCCGCATTGACGAAACCTACGTCAAGATCCGCGGCAAGTGGCGCTATCTATACCGCGCCATCGACAAGCACGGAAGCCCGATCGACTTCCTGCTCACCGCAAAACGCGACCTCGACGCGGCCAAGCGCTTCTTCCGCAAAATGCTCAGGGACGAGCCACTCCTCTCACCGGCAAAGATCGGCACTGATGGTGCCAATACCTTCCCCTCGACGATCAAGACGGCCATCGACGATGGTCTGTTGCATCCAAATCCGGTCCACTATGTTACCAAGCACCTCCAGCAAGGCATTGAGAGCGACCACTTCCGAGTGAAAAAGAACATGCCCAAGATCGGCGGTTTCCAATCCTTCAAAACGGCACGGCGAACAATCGCGGGTTTCGAAGCGATGCTCTGGCTGAGGAAAGGTTTCGGTTTCACCGGCGATTGGACTGTCAACGATCAGAACGATCTGCTCGCGCGCCTCTTCGGACTTCAAAAGGTTAACAAAGCTTGAAGGCAGGCCCCGCTTTGGGGTCATGGTGACATCACTGAAAATTTGCAACAGGCCCGTTTATCGTGATCGAAACCGTACGCGAGAAATTTAGCTGCCGGGACTGCGAGAAGATCAGCCAAGCGCCGGCACCCTTCCATGCCACGCCGCGCGGCTTCATCGGTCCTCATCTGCTGGCGACGATCCTCTTTGACAAGTTCGGCATGCATAGCCCGCTCAACCGCCAGAGCACCCGGTTCAAATGCGAGGGCATCGAGCTTTCGACCTCGACGTTGGCCGACCAGGTCGGGTATGGAACGGCCGCGCTCCTGCCGATCTTTGATCTGATCGAAACGCATGTCTTCGCGGCCGAGCGGCTTTTTGGCGACGACACCACCATTCCCATCCAGGCCAAAGACAAATGCACGACCGGGCGAATATGGACCTACGTGCGCGATGACCGGTCCTACGGCGGAGGGGCGGCGCCGGCGGCGATCTACTATGCGTCGAGCGACCGCCGCGGCGAGCATCCGCAGAAGCACCTTGCCGGGTATGGCGGCATTCTGCAGAGTGATTGCTACAATGGCTTCGAGCCGCTCAGTGTCGCCGAAAAGAAAGCGGTACCGATCACCTTCGCCTTTTGCCATGCGCATGCGCGGCGCAAATTCTTTGAACTGGCCGATATCCAGAAAAATGCCCGCGACCGCAAACGCAAGGGCAAGCCAATCTCGCCGATCGCCCTGGAGGCCGTCCAACGGTACGACGCGCTGTTTGAGATCGAGCGCGAGATCAATGGATTGAGCGCCAAAGAACGACTGGCCGCGCGGCAGGAAAAGAGCAAGCCGCTGTTCGACGACATGCACGCGTGGCTGAAACGGGAGCGCGCCACGCTCAGCAAATCGTCCGAGGTGATCGAGCCGATCGATTACATGCTGAAGCGATGGGATGGTTTTGCCCGCTTCCTCGAAGATGGCCGGATTTGTCTCACGAACAATGCGGCCGAACGCGCTCTGAGAGGAATTGCCCTCGGGCGTCGAAACTGGACCTTCGCCGGCTCCCAGCGTGGGGCCGATCGTGCCGCCATCATGCTCTCCGTCATCACGACTTGCCGTCTCAACGACGTCGACCCAAAGGCGTGGCTCGCCGATGTGTTCGCCCGCATCGCCGATCTTCCCGTCTCCCGCCTGCACGAGCTACTGCCTTGGCAATGGAAGGCCCACAAAGGGACCGCTATTGCGGCGGCCGCGTAAACAGCTCCTGGAACAACGCTTCCGAACGCGCCAAGCCTTCATCGGTCAGGATCAATGACTTTGACTTGTTGACTGGATCGCCGATCAAGCCCTTCTTGTGAAGCCGATCCGTCGTTGCCCAGTCGAAACCCTTCCAGGCCCAACGCTCGTTATGCAGCGTCAGCCATAGCAACGCCAAAACGGCATCGTCGATCTTGTCCTCATCGATCTCCATGAACCGACGTTATCACGCGCGGCACCCAAAATCCTGCGGCCCTGCTCGGATGGATACGTCGGATCGTTTGCCGGTGGCGTTGCGAAAGATCTCGACGCCGTGCGAAACGCAATTCTCTCACCTTGGTCGAACGGACAGACGGAAGGTCAGGTCACACGATTGAAGCTTATCAAACGCCAAATGTATGGGCGAGCCAAACTTGATCTGCTGCAGGCCCGATTGATCGGTGCAGCGTAAGCTCCGACGCCAGCAAAAGTGCGTCAGAGCCAGATCTCAGTGCAAATCAACACCTGGTCAGAAGACCGAGCGGAATGCGCGCTTCAAACATAGCCCTGTGCGGCAATGTTTTCGGTGATCTCTTTGACCTCCCGGCGCAGGTGATCGAGTAGGACCAAAGCTCGCTCTTCGGGAATGCGATTGGCAATTGCCGTGATGCTGAGGCCCGCAAATGGGTGCGACGTGTGTCCCGAGATCGCAACAGCGACTGTCTTGATCTCCGGTGTATTCAGGACGTCCTGGTAGACGAAGCCTTGCTCTCGGATCTTCTGCACGGCGGCCTGCACCGCTTCGGCGGATGTATTGAACTGCGTGTAGCGATCGCGATTGTGCTCTATGATGAGCTCGGCTTCACTGGCACTGTGAGCGGCGAGCAGCACCAGGCTGCCAGCGCCAATACCAAGCGGCCGTTTGCGCCCGACATCGACTGTGCAGGTACGGATAGGGTAGCTGCCTTCCTGTCGCTCGATGCAGATTCCATCAAACCCGCTGCGCACCGTGAGATAGATGGTGTCGCCGAGTTCTTCGGCCAGCCGCTTCATGGGCGCCAAGCATATCTCCCGAATGTTGAAATGCGGGAACGCCGTCGTGAAGAGTTCGAACAAAAGGGGTCCGAGATGATAACGCCGGGTTTCGGGATTTCTCGACAAAAAACCCACACTGTGTAGGGCGGTGACGATGCGGTGTGCGGTTGGCTGCTCGAGTTTGGCCAGATCGGCAATCTCACTGATTTTCATTCCGCTCGCATTGTGAGCCGCGACGATCCGCAGAAGCGCAGCAATTCTGACCGTGCCCTGCGCGCCCTGCGGTGCAGCTACGTCAAGGTATTTTTCCCAACCTTTGCTCGATGACAAAGAGGAATTTGCGTCAACTTTTGGCAACATATGGGTTGAAAATCCCGCTAGAGCTATGTTAGGTGGTCAAGAAATTCACATAGTGGATATTTATGATAAGGGAGGAAAATGGTCAAGGACCGGTATCCAATCATGTCTCTTTCTGCTGCGGCCAGTGCCGGCTTCGTTGCAGGCCACTTTCCGGTTTCACCGTGCGACGTTGGCGGCGAGGAAACCGGCACCTACCAAACACCCCCATCTTTCATCCACTATGTGGGCACGCCTGACTGGGAAAATCAAGCCTCTGGTTGTGTTCTTCTGCATGGTGGAAGTGGTGACTGGCGGCATTTTTGCATTAATTTGAAGCCTTTGTCCGCGCATATTCCAATAGTAGCACCTGATCTGCCCGGCTTTGGTCTGTCGGGAGCGGCCAGTGGCGAGGATCTTGCGGCCATCGTCGATCCGCTCGCTGCATTTTTGAGGTCAGTACCCTGGCGTGACATAACTCTTGTCGGTTTTTCCTTCGGCGCGCTCGCCGCCGCCGCTGCTGCCGTTAAGCGTCCACCCTCCCGGCTGCTGCTAATAAGTCCTGCCGGGTTCGGCGCGCATACAGCGGAAATGGCATCTGCGCGCGAAGCTGCGGCTCAAGCCGCAAAACTCGAAGGTACGCGCGCGGGACTGGCAGTCAACTTGAAGCGGACAATGCTCCGCCGCGACTATTCCTTGGGAAGCGAACACTTGCTGGACACGATGGAAGAGATGCTGCGCTCGACGCGAGCGAAGGTCCGCCGGTTCTCGCGCAGTGAACTAATCCTCGATCGCCTGCGGATGCTCGATTGTCCAGTGCGGGTGCTCTTCGGTGAGGCCGACCCTTATCACGCCTCCGCTCTTGACCATCGATATGCCGGGATCGCCGCCGCCTGTTCTGGCGCCGAGATTACGACTGTCGCGGATGCGGCGCATTGGCTGATGTTCGATCGCCCGGACGCTTTTGAAGAAACCTTGCTGGAATTCGCTCGAAGGGATGTGTAACGGCGATGATCGACTACGATCGACTTAAATCGCGGGTCTTTGCACCTGTGGTGCAGGAATACTCGCGACGGGATTCTATGATGTACGGACTCGGCCTCAACCTCGGAGCCGATCCGCTTGATGCGTATTCACTGCAGTATGTGGCAGCCGATCCGCCTCAAGCCGAGCCAATGATGGCGATGACGTTGGCGCGGCTGGGACCATGGATGCGTGAGCCGGATGTCGGTATCGATTACCGGCGCATCGTTGTGGGGGAACTTGCTCTGCGGTTGCACGCGCCACTGCCATGTGAAGGTCGGGTCAGGGGTGATCACCGTGTTATCCGCATCACCGACAAGGGCGAGGGCCGCGGCGCTCTCGTCACTGTGCTGCGCGAGCTGCGCAATGACGAAACTGGACAGTTGCTGGCAGAATTCGAGCAGGTCACCTTTTGTCGCGGCGATGGTGGCTTCGCGAAGGATGGCAGACACGATCCTTCCGCCGCGCCGGCCGGTGGCTTTGCCTGGGAGGCGGGGATGCCCGCTGATTTTGTTTTAGACCTGCCGACCTCGCCTCAGCAGGCGCTGATCTACCGCCTGTCCGGCGACATGAACCCCCTGCATTCTGACCCGCAAGTTGCGCGGCGAGCCGGGTTCGATAGGCCGATTCTCCACGGACTTGCGACGATGGGAATGGCGGGCCACGCAATCGCACGAGTGCTCGGCAAACCCCTCACGGCAATCCGTGGCCGCTTGTCCGCACCTGTTTACCCGGGGGAGCATCTTCGGATCGAAGGATCGGAATCGAGGGGCGAAGGGGGATTCCGCATAGTGGGCAGCGGAGGCCGCGAAATTCTTTCCAACGGCGGATTTAAATCCACATAATGGATTGACAGGCGCCTTATTGGCCCATATTACTGCTGACGAAAGCCACATAGTGGAGATTGTGACTAGATGAATTTCTCTTTTACGGACGAGCAGAACCTTTTCGCGGAATCGGTCCGCAACTTCGCGCTCAGGAACCTCAAGGACGGCGCGCTTGAGCGAGCCCATCTCGAAGAGTTTCCGCGCGAAATGGCGCGAATGTTCTACGAGCAGGGCCTGATGGGCATTACGATGCTTGAGGCTGATGGCGGCCAGGGCGGCACGCTGATGGATGCGGTCATCGCGATCGAGCAGATTGCGCTGGTCTGCCCGCGTAGTGCCGACATCATTCAGGAAGGCAATTTCGGTGCGGTTCGTACCCTGGCGCAATATGCCACTCCGGATCAGAAGGAACGGTTCTTGAAGCCGGTGTTGGAAGGCCGCGAGATCATTGCGGTCGGCATGACGGAACCTGACGCCGGCTCGGCGACTACCGATCTGAAGACGACCGCGACGCCGGATGGCGAGGGTTTTCGCATCAAGGGATCAAAGGTGTTCCCCAATCCTCATGCGGACTTCTATCTTGTCTATGTACGTTTCGGACCTGGCGTCGGCGGCATTGGATCCGTGATGATCCGCCGTGACGCCCCCGGCTTTTCAATGGGCAAGACGTCGCAGTTCATGTCCGGTGCCGCTTGGGCTCCATTGTTCTTCGACAATGTCTACGTCGCGCCGGAAGACGTGCTGCTTCCTGCCGGTGGGTTTAAAAAGCAGATTTCCGGCTTCAACGCCGAGCGTATCGGCAACGCGGCTCGCTCTCTTGCTTACGGGCGCTATTGCTTCAACGAGGCGCGGCGCTACGCGACGGAACGCAGCCAGTTCGGTCGTGCCCTCTGCGAGTTCCAGGGGCTGCAATGGAAGTTCGCCGACATGAAGGTGGCGATCGAGGCGGCTCAGTTGTTGCTCTACCGTGCTGCAAGCAATGCCGATGATGGTCTGCCTTCTTCGGATGAAACGACCATGGCCAAGCTGATGTGCAATCAGGTGGGCTTTAATGCAGCGCATGAGGCGATCCAGATCATGGGTGGTCTCGGTTATTCCCGAGAGGCTCTGATCGAATACTGCTTCCGCCGCTCGCGCGGATGGATGATTGCCGGTGGTTCGCTTGAGATGCTGCGCAACCGTATGGCGGAATCCATTTTCGAGCGCCGCTTCCCGCAGCGCCCGCCTCGGACAGAACCCAAGACGGAGGCGGCGCAGTGAACGTGGTGGCCCCTTCTTCGGTCGAGGTGCTGCTGTCATCCAAGGGTGATGGTATTGTCGAAGTGCGCCTCAACCGTCCCGACAAGCTCAATGCGCTCACCGATGACATGTACGCTGTCCTGACTGATCTGTTTGGTCGCCTCCATGAAGATGCGAGCGTGCGGGCGGTTATCCTGACCGGTGAGGGGAGGGGTTTCTGTTCCGGTTCGGATATCGGCGGGATGCTGAAGACAAGCGGTCCCGCCTCGCGGTTCCGACTGCAGCGCCGTCACGCCGCCATCCGCGCAATTTACGGCTGCGAGAAGCCCGTGATCGCGGCCGTGCGCGGTCCAGTCGCCGGGATCGGGTTTTCTGTGGCTATGGCGTGCGATTTTATCGTGGCGTCCAATACGGCCTATTTCCAGCAGGCATTCCGCAATATCGCTCTTATCCCCGATGGCGGTTCAATCTTCTTCCTTGGCCAACGGCTCGGGATAGGTCGGGCAAAGGATCTGGTGATGTCCGCCCGCAAGCTCACCGCCGCGGAGGCTAATGACTGGGGACTGGTTTCGCGCCTTGTCGCCGATAGCGATCTTGAGAGGACCTCGCTCGAACTCGCGGAAGATCTCGCGCGGGCGCCCACCTACATGCTTGGGCTTTCGAAAAAGATGTTCGCCGCGGCCTGCGCCCCATCCTTGGAGACCGTCCTGGAGATCGAGAGCTATGCAGCAAGCGTCGCGCGTTCGTCCGCCGATCACAAGGAGGGGGTGACGGCGTTCCGCGAGAAGAGAAAGCCGAATTTTACTGGGGAATAGGAAGCGTCAGGGAGGAGTCGTGACATGGCATTTCTGGGCAAATTGGGTGGTGCGGCCTGCCTTTCAGTGTTCATTTTTACAGGTGGTGCTTCCGCGCAGGATACTGCAGTGTGGCCGGAACGTGAGATCGTATTCATCGTTCCCTACGCTGCGGGCGGCCCGACCGATATCCTTGCACGCCTTGTTGGACAGAAACTGCAGGAGCAGTTCGGCAAGAGCGTCATCATAGAAAACAAGCCGGGTGGCAATGGTTCCATCGGTGCGGTTGCAGCCGCTCGTGCCGATGCTGACGGCTACACCATATATCTCGGTGGCATATCTACAATGTCTGTAGCCCCGGCGTTGAGTGCCGATCTACCCTACGATCCAAATAGCGATTTTACGCCAGTATCACTGCTCTCGCGGCAGTCCATTTTGCTGATGGCGCCGCCGGATTTTCCGGTGAAAACGCTCGCGGAGTATATCGCCGCTGCCAAGGCGGATCCGGGCGGTGTCAGTTATGCGACATCCGGCAATGGCACGTCGGGCCATATGGCCGCGGAACTGTTCCAGCTCGCGGCCGGTGTCAAGTTGAATCACATTCCGTACAAGGGCTCGTCGCCTGCACTGAATGATCTAATTGGCGGCCAGGTCAACTCGATGTTCGGCACGATGCTTGCAGCGGTGCCCAACGTTCGTTCCGGTGCGATCAAAGGTATCGCTGTCAGCGGCGAAACCCGCTCTGCGGCACTGCCGGACGTACCGACATTCGCTGAACAGGGATTGAGCGACTACGAGCCGGGATCCTGGAATGGCATCTATGTGCCGGACGGAACGCCGCCGGAAGTGGTCGACAAGCTGAATGCCGCGATCGCTGTAGCCCTCAAGTCCACGGATTTGGCCGAAAAACTGGCGGCCGATGGCTCGGTGCCGGCCCATTCCACGCCGGCGGAACTGGGAGAACTTATGCGTGCCGAACAGGCCAAATGGAAAGAAGTGGTCGAAAAGGCCGGGGTAACAATACAATGAATATGATGAGTGCAACGGGGCGTCCGTCCCTGGACGACTGCATGTTTCGCCCGCGCGCGGTGGCTTTGATCGGCGCGTCCGCCGATCCGGCCAAGAACAATGCGCGGCCGCAACGATACCTGACTGAAGCCGGCTTCACGGGGAAGATTGTCCCCATTAATCCGACGCGCAATGAGATCATGGGACTGCCATGCTATCCGGATCTCGCGTCGGTGCCGTTCGATATTGACCATGCTTTCATCATGGTGCCGGCCGCAGCAATCGAGGATGTGATCGACCAATGCGGCCGCAAGGGCGTGCCGGTCGTCACAATCTTTACCGCCGGCTTCGCAGAGTTGGGTGAGAAGGGACTCGCCCTGCAACAGCGCATCGTTGAACGCGCTCGTGCAGCCAATGTCCGCATTCTCGGACCGAACTGCATTGGTCTCATCAATGTGCAAGGTAACCTCCCGCTGACGGCAAATGCTGCCGTGCAGGAGGAAAAACTGCGACCTGGTCCGGTTTCGGTCGTGTCACAGAGCGGTAGCATGCTCGGCAGCATGCTGACCCGGGCGGCGGCACGCGGTATCGGCTTTTCCAAGATGATTTCCATCGGCAATGAGGCTGATCTTTCGGTTGGCGAGGTGGTCTCGCTTCTGGCTCGGGATGACGACACCAAGGTCATTCTGCTGTTTCTGGAAACCATCCGCGACGGTGAGGCCTTGGCCAAAGCCGCGCGCGAGGCCTTCTCCGCAGGCAAGGCCGTCATTGCCTACAAGCTCGGCCGCTCCGCGCTGGGCCGGCGCGTCGCGGCTTCCCATACCGGAGCCATGGTCGGGGCGGACGAACTGGCGCAAGCCTTTTTCCGCGCCAACGGCATTCTTCGCGTCGAGACGCTCGAGGCATTGATCGAACTGCCTCGCCTTATCGAAGGGCACCATCCCCCCAAGGGCCGGCGCGTCGGTATGATGACCGCCACTGGCGGTGCTGCGGCGATGATCGTGGACCGACTGGGTGTTTACGGCGACACCGTTCCCGAGCCCCCGGAGGACTTCCGCAACCGGCTCGCGAGCGAGGGGATCGAGATCTCGGACTCTCCGCTGATTGATCTGCCGATGGGATCGAGCGGCGGTGGACGCTATACGCGCATTCTTTCCGAACTCATGGCATCGGAACACTGCGACGCGGTTGTGTCGGTGATGGGGTCGTCGGCGCGGTCGAACCCGAAGATGGTGTGTGAACGCGTACTTGGCGCCCGCCTCGGCGCCAAACCGCTTGCCGTGTTCCTGGCGCCCCAAGCTGATGAAGGATTGAGCATTCTGCACGAGGCCGGCATCGCCGGTTTCCGGACGCCGGAAAGCTGCGCCGATGCGATCCATGCTTATTTGAACTGGCACGAGCCTTCGATCCGGGTTGCAGTGGATGACGAGGAGCTTGTCGAGGCTCGCCGCGTTGCTGCGGAGACAATTGATTGGGACGAACGCAAGGCCACTGCGTTGTTCGCGCTGCTTGGCGTACCTGTTGCTGAGAGCCGGATAGTCCCAGCTGAAGGGGGAGCGGTTGAGCCCGTTTCCGGCCTTGCGGCGGTCAAATGTCTCTCGCCTGACATCCTCCACAAATCCGATGCGGGGCTCGTGGCGCTTGGCGTCACGCCCGATGCGGTGCCGGAGGTGGCCGGGGAAATCCTGCGTAAAGCCCGTGCTGCCTTCCCCAAGGCCCGCTTGGAGGGGGTACTGGTCCAGAAGATGGAGAAAGGTTTAGCCGAGGTCATCCTCGGCTACCGCAGGGATCCGGAGGTCGGCCCGGTGGTCGTGCTGGGTATCGGTGGGGTCACTGCGGAACTGCGGCCGAGCATCTCGGTGCGGGCCGCACCGATTGATCCGGCTGCTGCGCAAGAGATGATCGCCGAAATTCCGGAACTTCGAAAGCTCGCCGGCTTCCGGAACCTGCCTAAGGGAGATCTTTCGGCGCTTGCCGAGACGATAGTCCGCTTTTCGAGGCTGGCCTTGGTGGGAGGAGATATCACCGAGGCAGAAATCAATCCGTTGCTCATCAAGGAGGAGAACTATGGTGTCGTCGCAGTCGATGGGCTTGTCGCCCGCTAAAACAACAATCCGCCGCAGAGCGGTCCTCGTGGCGGGGATCGCGTTGAGCCTTGGCCTTTTTGCCGTGACGGGACCGGCTCTGGCGCAGGACTATCCGGATCGTCCGATCCAGGTGATCGTGCCCTTCCCGCCGGGCGGGGGGGCGGACACCGTTGCACGGGCCGTCTCGGACCTCATGGGACGCGAGCTGGGCCAGCCGCTGATCGTCGAGAACCGCGGCGGCGCCAACGGCGCAATCGGTACGCAGATGGCGGCCGCGGCCGAAGCCGATGGCTATACGCTCTACGTCGGCAATCTTGGAACGATGGCGATCACGCCCAATCTCGATCCGAATGTGCACTACGATCCGGTCAAGGATTTCGTCGCAATCACTCAGATCAATGCATCCTCGACGGTACTGGTCGTGAATCCGAAGCTGGGTATCAAGACGTTCCAGGAACTCATCGCCTATGCGAAGGCCAATCCGGGCAAGCTGAACTATGCTTCAAGTTCGCCAGCTACGATTCTGCCCATGGAAATGCTGAAGCAGATGGCCGGCATCGATATGGTCCACATTCCCTACAAGGGCTCCGGCCCGGCGATGACGGACATCCTTGCCGGACATGTGGATATTATGTTCGGCGGCGCGCTGGCGACGGTGCCCCACGTCAAGAGCGGTGCTCTGGTCGGCCTGGCCGTTGCCGGTTCGTCGCGAAGCAAGGTGCTTCCCGACCTGCCGACCGTCGCCGAGAGCGGCTATCCGGATTTCGCCGCAGATTCCTGGAACGGAATTTTCGCCCCCGCGAACACATCGCCCGAGATCGTCGCCAAGCTCAACAAGGCTGCAGTCGTCGCACTGGAAAATCCGGAAGTCGCGGCCCGCATGGAAAACGAAGGCGCAATAGTGATCGCGAATTCGGCCGAGGACTTCGCGACCTATGTCGCTGCCGAACACGCGAAGTGGAAAGCTGTGATCGCCGCGCTTCCTAGCGGCATCAAGTTGGATTGAGAGGAGGATACGACATGGCGTTGCCAGTTGAAACAGCAAGCACGGGCTCGGCCGATAGCCTGACCGGCATTCTGGCACGCCATGTTGCCAACATGAATTTTACCGCTCTGGATGGGGTGGTGATTCACGCCTTCCGGCGGGCGATGGTCGATTATCTGGCTTGCGCCTTCGCCGGATCCGAAATGCCCGTTACCCAAGCCCTACGGGCTTGGGCTGAAGCCGAAGGCGGTGCATCGGTGGCCTCCGTGATAGGCGCTCAGTTGCGCCTTCCGGCCTCGCAGGCCGCCTTCGTAAACGGGGCGGCCGCCCACGCACTCGATTTCGATGACGGCTACACCCGCGGCTCCGCTCATCCAGGTGGAGTGATTTTTTCTGCCGCCATTGCGGCAGCGGAAAAGCGTGGAGCCGGGGCTGAAGATTTCATCGCAGGTGTCGTTGCGGGCTACGATGTGATGCTGCGGATTGCCGGAACCATGCACCCTGCTTCGGCGAAGCAAGGTTGGCACAATACCGCGGTTGCCGGTGTGTTTGGCGCTGCGGCCGCCGCAGGTCGTGTCTATGGGCTGCCGGCGCAGGAATTGCAGGATGCATTCGGGCTTGCGGCCAGCTTCGCCGGCGGCATCCGGCAATATCTGTCGGATGGAGCTGAGGTTAAGCGACTGCATCCGGGCAAGGCTGCGCGCGACGGCATTGTCTGTGCTGAGCTGGCCGCCGCCGGCATCACCGGCGCCATAGAGTGCCTCGAAGGTGCCGACGGGCTGTTCAGGGCAATGGTCGACGGGCGCGTCGACCGGCGGAGTCTCCTGGCCGATTTGGGGCAGAGTTTCTTGATCACTGAAGCCTATTTCAAGCCGTATCCGTGCTGCCGGCATTTCCACGCCGCCATTGATGCGACCCTTGCCCTGCGCGACGAAGAGCGGCTGGAACCCGACCAGATCACGGCGATCGACATCGGGCTGTATCAGGTCGGTGTCCATGGGCATGATCATCGTACGGCTAACAACCTCCTCGAAGCGCAGATGAGTGCTCCTTGTGCAGTCGTTGGAGCCTTGATCCAGGGTCGTCTGAACGCTGCCGAATTTGAGCCCTCGTCATTTGCCGGAGCGGAGCCGCAGCGCCTCCTGAACGTGACGCGCGTGCACGTCGATGAGCGCTGCGAGGAGATTTATCCGAAAGTACGCAGCGGTGTCGTCACGCTGGAACTGACTGATGGCCGGCGTCTCGAACGGCGCATTGTCGAGCCACGGGGCGAGACGGCGGATCCGCTGACGGACGACGATCTTAGCCGCAAGTTCATGGACAACGTTCCGGGCCATATCGGCGAGGAAAACGCCAGCAGGCTTTTGGAGCAGATCTGGACGATGGATGGTCAGAGCGATCCTTCGGCGTTCTTTCCGTTGCTTGCCATATGAAGGATGAAACGCAGTTGACAGAGAACAGTCTTACACAGTCCCCGCATGGGCGCTTCCTGGAACACGCCGCGCGCGGCGAATTGGCCTTTCAAAGGGACAGCACCGGGAGAGCCTTCTTTCCGCCGCGTCTGATTGCGCCGAAGGAGGGGACCGATCCCACATGGGACGTCTCGGTTGGAACGGGCGCGATCCATTCTTTGACCTTGGTGCGCCATAAGGGGGAGGCGCCTCTTGCGCTTGCGATGATCGACCTCGACGAGGGGTTTCGCATCATGAGCCATGTGGATGCCGCCGACCCCGAAAACCTGCGTATTGGCGATCGGGTGAAGGTTGCGTTTCGCCCATTGGCGGACGGGCAGCCGCCGATGCCGGTCTTCGCACTTACAGAGGAACGCGCATGATGACGTCCAAACGTGGCAGTGTGGCCGTCGTGGGTGCGGCCGAATCCGATCTGGGTCGGGTCGCGGATCATATGACCCCGATCGATCTGATGGCGCAGGCGGTGCAACGCGCCTTGGTCGATTGTGGATTGCGTTTGCAGGATGTGGATGGGCTTTTCACTGCAACCTCGCAGGTTAGAATGGCTCCTCTAGCCTTGGCCGAATATCTCGGCATCCGCCCTAGCTATTTCGACGGCACGAACATCGGCGGCTCGTCGTTCATGTCGCATCTTGCCCACGCCCATGCGGCGATCGAGGCAGGTCTCTGCTCGGTGGCAGTGATTGCCTATGGCAGCACACAGCGCTCGGTCAGCCGTGCAGCGGCCTCGCCAAGGGAATACAATGCCTACGAAACGCCGTATCGGCCGATACTGCCGACCTCGGCCTATGCGCTTTCGGCCGCCCGACACATGCATCTCTACGGCACGACGCGAGAGCAGATGGCGGAGGTGGCTGTGGCTGCACGGCAATGGGCGCTGATGAATCCCAAAGCCTGGGAGAAAGAACCGCTGACCATCGATGATGTGCTCTCGGCGCGTATGATCAGCGACCCGTTGACGGTGCGCGATTGCTGCCTCGTTACCGACGGCGGCGGCGCGCTGGTGCTGGTCTCGGCGGAAAAGGCCCGCGACCTCGATGTTACGCCGATCTACGTGCTGGGCCATGGCGAGACATTGAGCCATGCTTCGATTTCGTCGATGGAGGATCTGACGGTAACGGGCGCGGCGCAGTCAGGGCCGCAGGCGTTCGCCATGGCCGGCGTCACCCCCGCCGATATGGATGTGACCATCCTCTATGACGCCTTCACCATCACGCCGATCCTGTTCCTGGAAGATCTGGGTTATTGCCCGAAAGGGGAAGGTGGACGGTTCGTGTCCGGTGGAGCCATTGCCCCTGGGGGTAGCCTCGCTCTCAACACCAATGGCGGTGGTCTCTCCTACTGCCATCCCGGCATGTACGGCATGCTCGGCATGATCGAGGCCGTTCAGCAACTTCGCGGCCGGTCCGGCAAGCGGCAGGTCGACGGCGCACGGATGGCGTTAGCTCACGGCAACGGCGGGGTTTTGTCCAGCCAGTGTACCGTCATTTTCGGCACGGCCGATACAGTCTAGGAAGGAAGGAATATGCTTAAAGGCAAGGTTGCCGTCGTCACCGGAGCGGGACGCGGCATAGGAAGAGACATCGCCTTGGCCATGGCGCGCGAGGGCGCAAAAGTCGTGGTTAATGATCTTGGCGTACAGTTGGATGGCAGCGACGGCGCCACCAATCCGGCGGATGACGTCGTTGCGGAAATCCGTGCGGCAGGCGGAGAAGCCGTTCCGAATTTCGATAGCGTGGCTGCCTGGGACAGCGCGCAGCGTGTGGTCGGAACGGCCATCGATGCGTTTGGCCGGATTGACTGCGTCGTCAACAATGCCGGCATCCTGCGCGATGTAATGTTCCACAAGATGCCGCCGGAGGACTGGGATCTCGTGATCCAGGTCATGTTGAATGGCGCCTTCTATATGAGCCGTGCCGCAATCACGCATTTCCGGGCGCAGGAAAGCGGTTCCTTCGTTCATATGATCTCCGCCTCCGGTCTGGCTGGAAATTATGGGCAGGCTGCTTATGCCGCCGCCAAAGCCGGCATGGTGGGCCTGTCGAAGGCGATCGCCATCGACGCGCAGAAATACAATGTGCGCTCCAATTGCGTTGCTCCATCGGCCTGGACGCGAATGACGAGTTCGATTCCGGAAACCGAGGCCAATATGGCCCGCATCGCGCAGCGCAAGCAGGTCACCCCCGACAAGAACGCCCCTTTGGTGGCCTTCCTGGCCAGCGATCTGGCGAATGACGTCAATGGCCAGATCTTCGCAACTCGCATGAACGAGATCTTCCTCATGGGGCAATCACGTCCTATCCGGAGCATCCACCGCAGCGAGGGATGGACGCCCGCCACCGTCGCCAACCATGCAATCCCTGCGTTGAAGGCGAGTTTCTATCCCATAGACCGGAACCAGGACGTGTTCTGCTGGGATCCGGTGTGAACGGACCGAGCAACAATCGAGGGAGGAAAAAATGAAACCAAAAAGAGGAAACGTGGACGTCGAAAGCGGCGTCTTCTTTACGCTCAGTGGCTTGATCACCATGCTATTGTCGATGAACTACTCGTTTGGGACAGCGGCGCGAATGGGGCCGGGTTTTTTCCCGATCGTTCTGAGCGGACTGCTGACATTCCTCGGGATAGCCATCCTTGTTTCTGGCCTACGCACGCGAAAGCCGGTCGTGCCGTCTGCCTTCGATCTGAAAAGTGTGCTGATCGTCTGCACCGCCATCGTGCTGTTCGGGCTGCTATTGATGCGGGCAGGACTGCTGATCACCGTGCCGCTGACCGTCGTCGTCGCTTCGTTTGCCCAGCATGAGATGAAGTGGAAGCAAACCCTGGTCATCGCGGTGGCGCTGACCGTGTTCACCTGGCTGGTGTTTATCGCGGGCCTTGACCTGCGTATTCCGTTGCTGCCGAGGTTTGTCTGATATGGAAATCCTATCACATCTGGCGATGGGCTTTTCCGTCGCGCTCTCCTTCGAGAACCTTCTCTATTGCGTTTTCGGCGTTATTGTCGGAACGGCAATCGGAGTCCTGCCCGGTCTCGGACCGCTGGCAACGATCGCCATGCTTCTCCCGCTCACTTATACGCTGGAACCAACCTCCGCACTGATCATGTTGTCGGGGATCTATTATGGTGCGCAGTACGGGGGTTCCACGACCGCAATTCTCGTCAATTTGCCGGGCGAATCCGCGTCGGTTGTGACCTGTCTTGACGGGCACAAGATGGCGCAGAAAGGTCGTGCAGGCGCAGCGCTCGCGATTGCCGCCCTTGGCTCATTCTTTGCGGGAACCGTCGGGACCGCGCTCATTGCAGGTTTCGCACCAGTACTGGCAACCTTCGCATTCAATTTCGGTCCGGCCGAATATTTTGCGCTCATGGTGCTTGGGTTAGTCGCGGCGGTCACACTTGCTCATGGCTCGCTTCTCAAGGCGCTGGCGATGGTCGTCTTCGGTCTTGTCCTCGGTTGCATCGGCATCGATGTCAACAGTGGCGTGGCGCGTTTGGATTTCGGCTTCCTGGAACTGGCTGAGGGTATCGAGTTCGTCGCCATCGCCATGGGCGTGTTCGCCTTCACGGACATTATTGTGAACTGGCGTAAGAAGCAAACGGAACCGGTGCTGGCGGCGAAAGTGACCTCGCTCATGCCGACCAAGCAGGAGTTCAAGGAAAGCTGGCCCGCCGCTATTCGTGGGACCGCGCTCGGCTGTGTCCTTGGACTTCTGCCAGGCGGTGGCGCGACCCTTTCCTCCTTTGCGTCCTACACCATCGAAAAGCGCATCGCCCGTAATCCGGAGAAGTTTGGCCATGGTGCGCCCGCAGGTGTCGCCGGCCCGGAATCCGCGAACAATGCCGGTTCCCAGTCTTCATTTATCCCGATGCTGACACTTGGCATTCCCTCCAATGGTGTCATGGCGCTCATGATCGGTGCCATGATGATTCATGACATCGTGCCCGGTCCGCAGATCATGACCGAGAACGCGCCGATGTTCTGGGGTCTCGTTGTTTCGATGTGGCTCGGCAACCTGATGCTCTTGGTACTGAACCTCCCGATGGTCGGTTTGTGGGTGAAGCTGCTGCGTGTAAAGTACGACGTACTCGCCCCGCTTATCCTGATCTTCTGCTTGATCGGACTCTACAGTATTCACAACCAGTCATTCGAAATCTATCTGGCGGCGATCTTCGCTGTGGTGGGGTACCTCTTCAAGCGCATGCACTGCGAACCAGCGCCTCTGCTGCTGGGGTTCATCCTCGGGCCAATGATGGAGGAAAACCTGCGTAGAGCCCTGCTGTTGTCGCGTGGTGATGCATTGACCTTCCTGGAGCGGCCGATCTCTGCCGGATTGCTGGTCGTGGCCGCGGCCATCCTTGCAGTGGTCCTGCTACCAGCGTTGCGGCGCAAGCGCGAAGAAGTCTTCGCTGAGGAAGAGGCGTGAGATCGGATAAGTGCGTCATGAAGGGATGGTCATGAAGCCGTCTGCTTATCTGGCGCGGCTCGTCCTTAGCCTCGCGATCGGTGCGGGCGGCGGCACAATCTTCTATGTGCTGTCGCTGCCCCTACCATGGATGCTTGGCGCGATGTGCACCGTGCTGGCCGCGGCGCTCGCGGGGCTGCCTGTGGTTTCCGCAAAACGCATCCGCCCTCCGATGGCGGCGGTAATCGGTGTGATGCTCGGCAGTTCGTTCAGTCCCGACATGATGGGGCGGCTGGATGATTGGATCCCGGTTACAGTGGCGGCCCTGGCCGCTACCGTGCTGACGGGCGCGATCGGATACCTCTATCTGCGGTATGTCGCGCGGCTGGATCCGATTACGGCTTACTTTGCAGGAATGCCGGCAGGTGTCTATGAAATGACAGCGCAAGGCGGACGAGCAGGGGGCGACGAGCGACGAATTGCCCTCGTGCAGGCGACGCGGGTCTTTCTTGTGGTGTTCAGCGTCCCCATGGTGCTCAATCTCTTTCTGCATTTCGGGTCGACGAGCGGACTATCGATGCGTGCAGGTCATGGCGGATTGACGCTGCCCGACGTAGGTATCCTCATCATTTGTGGTGCTGTGGGATGGCCACTTGCTCAGAAGCTGCACCTGCCCAATCCGCCGCTGATAGGTCCTATGCTGATGAGCGCTGCTGCGCATGCTGCTGGCTTAACCGATGGAGCCCCGCCATACCTGCTGGTGTCGATTGCCCAGGTGGTCCTCGGCACCACCATCGGGGGGCAGTTCCTCGGAGCCGATCGAATGCTGTTGCTTGGGTCAGCGCTGCACAGCCTCGTCCTGGTACCAGTGATGGTCGCTATTGCTGCTCTGACAGCGTGGTGCGTATCGAGTTGGTCGGGTGGCGGTTATCCTGCGATCTTCCTTGCACTGGCACCGGGAGGCACCACGGAAATGTCACTGGTTGCACTGGCGATAAAAGCGGAGGTTGCGCTGGTCGTGTTCCATCAGATCTTGCGGCAGGTCAGCATTCATTTGTTCGCCCCCGCCGTCTTCCGTGCGACCCGGCACAGTCGATAGACGCTACGTCATCGGCCGCCGACGAGGCCTTTTTTTGACATCCTGGATCACACCGCCGAGATAGCCCTCGCGGAACGTAGACAGGTCGAGACAACGAGGAACGAAATGAAAATACTAGTCCCAGTCAAGCGAGTTGTTGACTACAACGTCAAGATCCGCGTCAAGACGGACGGGACCGGCGTGGAGCTGGCCAACGTTAAGATGTCGATGAACCCGTTCGATGAAATCGCCGTCGAAGAGGCCCTGCGCCTCAAGGAAGCCGGCAAGGCCGAGGAAGTGGTCGTCGTCTCGATCGGACCGGCCAAGGCCGAGGAAACGCTGCGCACCGCGCTCGCCATGGGCGCCGACCGCGCCGTCCTGGTCGAGACCGACGCTGCCGTCGAGCCGCTCGCCGTCGCCAAGTTGCTGAAGGGCGTGATCGACGCCGAACAGCCGGGCCTCGTCATCACCGGCAAGCAGGCGATCGACGACGATTCGAACCAGACCGGCCAGATGCTCGCCGCCCTGCTCGGCTGGGGCCAGGCGACGTTCGCCTCGAAGGTGGATCTTGGCGCGGACAAGGCGACCGTCACCCGCGAAGTCGACGGCGGCCTGCAGACCATCGACGTCAAGCTCCCGGCCGTCGTCACCACCGACCTTCGCCTGAACGAGCCGCGCTATGCTTCGCTACCCAACATCATGAAGGCGAAGAAGAAGCCGCTCGACAAGAAGACCCCGGCCGACTTCGGCGTCGACACGACGGCGCGCCTCAAGGTGCTGAAGACCGAGGAGCCTGGCGGCCGCAAGGCGGGCGTCAAGGTCAAGTCTGTCGCCGAATTGGTCGACAAGCTGAAGAACGAAGCCGGCGTGCTGTAATCGGACCGGGATAGGAGACTAGAGATATGGCCATTCTTCTTCTGGCAGAACACGACAACGCAACCCTGTCCGACCAGACCGCCAAGGCGCTGACGGCCGCCACCAAGATCGGCGGCGACATTCACGTGCTGGTTGCCGGCTCCGGTGCCAAGGCCGCCGCCGACGCCGCCGCCAAGCTTTCGGGCGTTTCCAAGGTTCTGCTCGCCGACGATGCGAGCCTTGCCAACAACCTCGCCGAACCGCTCGCCGCCCTGATCATCGGCCTCGCCGACGGCTATGACACGATCATCGCGCCCGCGACCTCCTCGGCCAAGAACGTCATGCCGCGCGTTGCGGCCCTGCTCGACGTGATGCAGGTCTCGGAGATTACCGAGGTCGTCTCGGCCGACACCTTCAAGCGCCCGCTCTATGCCGGCAACGCCATCCAGACGGTGCAGTCCACCGACGCCAAGAAGGTTATCACGGTGCGCACCGCGTCCTTTTCCCCCGCCTCCCAAGGCACGCCTGCTGCCGTTGAGTTAATCTCAACGGCAGCCCTTTCTTCACATCTTTCGAGGTTTGTTTGTGACGCCCTGTCCACCTCGGATCGTCCGGACTTGACCTCGGCCAAGATCATCATCTCGGGGGGGCGTGCGCTCGGCTCGTCGGAGAAGTTCAACGCTGTCATCCTGCCCGTCGCCGACAAGCTCGGTGCCGCCGTCGGTGCGAGCCGCGCTGCCGTCGACGCGGGCTACGCCCCGAACGACTGGCAGGTCGGCCAGACCGGCAAGGTGGTCGCGCCGCAGCTCTACATCGCGGCCGGCATTTCCGGCGCCATTCAGCATCTCGCCGGCATGAAGGATAGCAAGGTCATCGTCGCGATCAACAAGGACGAAGAGGCACCGATCTTCCAGGTCGCCGACTACGGCCTGGTCGCCGACCTGTTCGAAGCCCTGCCGGAACTGGAAAAGGCGCTCTGATTAGTATGGAGTTGATGAAGGAACTGCCCGAACGCGAGAGCATGGAATTCGACGTGGTGATCGTCGGTGCCGGGCCTGCCGGTCTGTCGGCGGCGATCCGCCTGAAACAGGTCAATCCGGATCTGACCGTCGTCGTGCTGGAGAAGGGCTCGGAAGTCGGCGCGCACATCCTGTCCGGCGCCGTGGTCGATCCGATCGGCGTCGACAAGCTCTTGCCCGGCTGGCGCGAAGAGGCCGAACATCCGTTCAAGACCAAGGTCAAGGACGATCAGTTCCTCTTCCTCGGGCCGGCCGGGTCCATCCGTTTGCCCAACATGTTCATGCCGCCGCTGATGAACAATCACGGCAATTACATCGTCTCGCTCGGCAATGTCTGTCGCTGGCTCGCCACCCATGCCGAGGCGCTGGGTGTCGAGATCTATCCGGGCTTTGCCGCCACCGAGCTGCTCTACAACGATGAGGGCGCGGTGATCGGCGTCGCCACCGGCGACATGGGCATCGAGAAGAACGGCGAGCCGGGCCCGGCCTATACGCGCGGCATGGAACTGCTCGGCAAGTACGTGCTGATCGGCGAGGGCGTACGCGGTTCGCTCGCCAAGCAGCTGATCGCCAAATTCGACCTGCAGAAGGATCGCGAGCCACAAAAATTCGGCATCGGTCTCAAGGAACTCTGGCAGGTCAAGCCGGAGCACCACAAGCCGGGTCTGGTACAGCACTCCTTCGGCTGGCCGCTCGACATGAAGACCGGCGGAGGCTCCTTCCTCTACCATCTCGAAGACAATCTCGTCGCGGTCGGTTTCGTCGTCCACCTGAACTACAAGGACCCCTATCTCTATCCGTTCGAGGAGTTCCAGCGCTTCAAGACCCATCCGACGATCGCCCCGACCTTCGAAGGGGCCAAGCGCCTGTCCTATGGCGCCCGCGCCATCACCGAAGGCGGCTACCAGTCGGTGCCGAAGCTCTCCTTCCCGGGCGGCGCGCTGATCGGCTGTTCCGCCGGTCTCGTCAACGTGCCGCGCATCAAGGGCAGCCACAATGCCGTGCTGTCGGGCATGCTGGCGGCCGACAAGATCGCCGAAGCCATCGCGAGCGGCCGCGCCAATGACGAGCCGGTCGAGATCGAGAACGAATGGCGCGCAACCGATATCGGCACGGACCTGAGGCGCGTCAGAAACGTGAAGCCGCTGTGGTCGAAGCTCGGCACCGCGCTCGGCGTCGGTCTGGGCGGTCTCGACATGTGGACCAATACCCTGTTCGGCTTCTCCTTCTTCGGCACGCTGAAGCACGGCAAGACCGACGCGGCCTCGCTTGAACCGGCCGCCAAGCACAAGCCGATCGCCTATCCCAAGCCCGATGGCGTGCTCACCTTCGACCGCCTGTCGTCGGTGTTCCTGTCGAACACCAATCATGAGGAAGACCAGCCGGTTCACCTCCAGGTCAAGGACATGGATCTGCAGAAGCGTTCGGAACTCGGCGTCTTCGCCGGTCCGTCGACCCGCTATTGCCCGGCCGGCGTCTATGAATGGGTGGAGAAGGATGGCGAACAGGTCTACGTGATCAACGCGCAGAACTGCGTCCACTGCAAGACCTGCGACATCAAGGACCCGAACCAGAACATCAACTGGGTCCCGCCGCAGGGCGCGGAAGGTCCGGTTTATCCGAACATGTGAGGCACTCACTGGGCATCAAAGCATTACGCGTCTATGGCGCAAGGGCTGTATGTTGACACAAAGCGAAGCGCAAAGCGGGAGCGCATGGATTGGAACTTAGGCAGCTAAGATACCTCGTTACCGCGGTCGAATGTGGAAGCCTGGGCAAGGCGGCGGCGCAGCTTGGAATGGCAACGTCAGCCTTGAGTCAACAGATAAGTCGTCTTGAAAGCGAGTTGTCGGTACGTCTGCTTGTACGGGGGGCTTCGGGTGTTACGACAACAGAAGCAGGCGCTACGTTCTGTCAACATGCCACGCTGGCGCTTCGACATATCGATGCTGCTGCGGTGACGGCCCAGGGCGCGCGCCTCGCGGGTGTCGTCTCGCTGGGATTGGCGCCGACTACGGCTTCGGTTTTAGCGCTGCCGCTCATTAAAGCGATGGCGCGCCATTACCCGAACATCCGTCTGCAACTCGTCGAGGGCATGTCGGGTCACCTTGCCGGAATGCTTAAACAGCGCCAGATCGATCTCGCCATTCTCTTTAATCACGAGACGGTGACGTTCGCAAAAAGTGAAGCCATTCCTCTGCTTGACGAGAGCCTTTTTCTCATCGGCCCGGCAGGCGAAGAAGGAGCTGAAGGCACAGAGAATCGCGTTACTCTTGCGGAACTGTCGGGACTTGCGCTTGTGTTGCCGAGCAAAGGGCATGGTCTGAGAGCAAGTCTTGACCGCGCCTTCGCTGCCGCAAAAGTGACACCTAATATTGTCATGGAAATAGACTCCCTGGCTGTCATCATGGATGTCGTGTCTTCCGGGCTTGGGCACACCATCCAGCCTGGAGCCGCGCTCGCCCGTTCACCAGTACGAAGCTTATCCGTTCGCGCAATTTCCGATGCGGGTGTTCATCGAACCAATCTCCTGGCCAACCTGCCCGAGCACGAGCTCTCCCCTGCCTCGCTCGCGTTGCGAGCGCAATTGCGCAAGGTGGTCGCGGGGCTTGTCCGCGACGGTCGGTGGCTCGGAGCTAGTCTTCATGAACAGTGAAGGTATCTTCATGATTTGCTGATGGTCGCGGTCCGCCGGCTTGCCTAAAGGTTGGCCGAGACTTTTCAGGAGATACGAATCGTGGTCGACGTTCTTATTGTTGGGGGTGGGAACGCGGCGCTTTGCGCGGCGCTGATGGCTCGGGAGGCAGGCGCTTCCGTCTTGATGCTGGAGGCGTCGCCAAAGGAGTGGAGGGGCGGGAACTCCCAGCACACCCGCAATCTGCGTTGCATGCATGACGCCCCGCAGGATGTTCTTGTTGAGGCCTACCCTGAAGAAGAGTATTGGCAGGATCTCCTCAAGGTGACCGGAGGGGAGACCAACGAGCATCTGGCCCGCCTGGTGATCCGCGCTTCCTCGAACTGTCGTGACTGGATGCGGCGGCACGGCGTACGCTTCCAGCCGCCGCTGTCGGGCGCACTGCACGTCGCGCGGACGAATGCCTTCTTCATGGGAGGCGGCAAGGCGCTTGTGAATGCCTACTACCGAAGCGCCGAGGCCCTGGGTGTGAAGGTGCGCTACAACACACCTGTCACAGATGTACTCCTCGAAGGTGACCGGTTCGTGGGCGTTGTCACTGGATCTGGTGAGAGGATCACGGCGAAGGCTTGCGTTCTTGCCGCCGGAGGCTTCGAATCCAATCGCGAGTGGCTGCGCGAAGCTTGGGGGCGTAATGACCGCGGTGAATGGCCTGCGGACAACTTCCTCATTCGAGGCACACGCTTCAATCAGGGCGTTCTGCTGAAGTGTATGATGAAAGCTGGGGCGGACATGATCGGCGATCCGTCCCAGGGGCATTGTGTTGCCATAGATGCGCGCGCACCGCTTTATGATGGTGGCATCTGTACGCGTATCGATTGCGTTTCGCTGGGCGTCGTCGTCAATCAGGAAGGTTGCCGTTTCTACGACGAGGGAGAGGATTTCTGGCCGAAACGCTATGCTATCTGGGGACGGCTCGTCGCTCAACAGGCGGGTCAGATCGGATACTCGATCATCGACAGAAAAGTGATCGGCAGATTTATGCCGCCCGTCTTTCCAGGTGTGATCGCCGATAGCTTGCCCGAGCTTGCGACAAAGCTGGCACTTCCGGTCGAGACGTTCATGCGGACGATTGACGGCTACAATGCCGCTTGTCGCCCCGGGGTTTTCGATCACACGGTTCTGGATGACTGCAGGACGGAAGGTGTGGTTCCTGCAAAGACCCACTGGGCCCAGAAGATCGATACCCCACCCTTCTATGGCTATGCGCTGAGACCCGGCATTACGTTCACCTATCTTTCCCTCAAGGTCGATGACACTGCCGCAGTGCGGTTCGCCGACAGGCCTAGCCCGAACCTGTTCGTAGCAGGTGAGATGATGGCCGGAAACGTGCTCGGTAAAGGATACACGGCGGGTGTGGGCATGAGCATCGGCACGGCTTTTGGCCGGATTGCCGGAACGCGTGCGGCTGCGGCGGCGCAGGCGGCGTAAATTACCGGGAGACACAAAATGTCCGCTATCGACACTCTGAGTGACCTCGCTGACCAGGCGAAACGCGAACTGGACGCCAATGCGGGCGAGGTCGACCGTATTCTCCACATTTGCAACGCCTGCCGATATTGTGAGAGTTTCTGCGCGGTTTTTCCGGCAATGACCCGGAGACTGGATTTCAACGTGGCGGACGCGCATTATCTGGCAAATCTGTGCCACAACTGTTCGGCATGTCTATACGCCTGCCAGTACGCACCGCCGCATGAATTCGGCGTGAATGTTCCGAAAACCTTGGCCCAGGTCCGCCGGCACACATACATTGAGTATGCATTCCCGAAAGCATTCGGTGAGCTGTATCGGCGCAACGGCCTGACGATTGCCATGGCGGTCAGTCTGGGCGTTGCGGCGTTCCTGATCGCCACCATCATGATCAGGGGTAGCCTGTTCGTCCATGGTCTGGAAGGGGAGTTCTACGCGATCTTTCCGCACAACATGCTGGCTGGGGTGTTCGGGGCAGCTTCATTGTTTTCCGTCGTTGCGCTCGCGATAGGTGTGACACGTTTCTGGCGGCAGGTCTCCGAACCCGGAAAACCCGTCCCGCTGGCGAACGCGGTCGGTGAGGCGACGAGGTCGGCGTTAACCCTCCGATACCTGGACGGCGGTCACGGTGATGGCTGTAACAACGAGGACGATGCCTTCACGCTGTGGCGCCGCCGCTTCCACCACCTAACATTCTACGGCTTCATGCTGTGCTTCGCCTCTACGTCGGTGGCGACACTCTACCATTATATCTTCGGCCTGGAGGCCCCGTATCGGATCAGCAGCCTTCCGGTTGTCCTCGGTACATTTGGCGGCATCGGCCTCCTAATAGGCCCGGCGGGACTCTTCTGGTTGAATATGCGTCGTAACCCGTTGCAGATCGACGAGAGGCAAAAAACCATGGATCGTGGTTTCATAGCGCTTCTGTTCTCCATCAGTCTTACGGGCCTGATCCTGCTCGCCTGGCGCGACAGTTCGGCAATGCCGTTGCTTCTCGCCGTTCACCTAGGTTTTGTGATGGGTCTGTTTATGACGCTGCCTTACGGCAAATTCGCTCACGGGATCTTCCGTTGTGCCGCACTGCTCAAATACAGCATCGAAAAACGGCGGCCGAACCCCGTGCAGGCAGGTGCCGATTGACACATGATTAAGGGCCGCTGCTCGGCAGAGCGGCGGCCGGGACCTCGTTACCTGAGTCGTTCTGACGCGTGTCGCCAAGGGTCAGGAACCAGTGCTGGTTCAGGCACTCGGCGCGAAACTTGCCGTTGAACGATTCGATGTAGGCGTTGTCTGTCGGTTTGCTCGGCCGTGAGAAGTCGAGAACGACAAGCGTCTTCGGCGACGCAAAGATGACCACCGCGCTGCTCGACAGGCTCACCCACCACTGCCACATCCTCGAACAGCTCGGCCCATCAGCCCAAAATAACGAAGGAGAAACGCAGGAACTTGACCCCGACCAACAACACGAACGATACCTAAAGGCGGGTCAATTCTCGGCTCTGACGCACTTTTGCTGGCGTCGGAGCTTACGCTGCACCGATCAATCGGGCCTGCAGCAGATCAAGTTTGGCTCGCCCATACATTTGGCGTTTGATAAGCTTCAATCGTGTGACCTGACCTTCCGTCTGTCCGTTCGACCAAGGTGAGAGAATTGCGTTTCGCACGGCGTCGAGATCTTTCGCAACGCCACCGGCAAACGATCCGACCAGGCTGTTCTTGGCAGCTGCAACCCATTCATCCAGCTTTCGCGCTGTTTTCGAACGGATCATGGATTGGAACTCGCCGATGGCCGCACGGGCGACTATCAGTTCCGGAACGTTCACTTCGATAGCCGCAACCAGGATCGCTTCAGGTTTCGCCAAGTCATCGCGCGCGGTTGTCATCAACCGGGCGATGACCCGGGCCGATGGCGTTCGCGCAAGCCCGCTCTGGTTGGCTTTCTCCGCAAGACGGCGCCGCTGAGCCCATTGGGAGACGACACCGCTCTGTCCCGGAAAGCCTTTCGCTTTCATCTCCCGCCAGAGCGCCAAGGCGTTCCGCACGCCTTCGTCCCAGCGGCCGTTGAGCCACGGCAGCCAGCTATCCAATGAGCTGGGCCGTGTCCGGAAGACATCGAGGCGCTGGCCCCTCAGAACGTCGCGGACAATCTTCCGACTATGGCCGGTTTGCCGGACTATTTGTCGAATTGAAGTTCCCTTCTTCGACATCTCCCGGATCGCCTCGTTTGTTTCCTGGCGGCGCAGATATCCCTCGTACTGCAGTTTTTCAGCGTAGGTTAAAAGCTTCGGGTCAACGACATTGCTGCCGACCGCCTGCCTGATCTGGCGCATCGACTTGCCGACTGCATCGAGGAAGGCCCGGCTGGAATTCTCCATCAGGTGCCAGCGATCGGCGACCTGCTCGGCATTGGGCAAGGCCTTCGCTATGGCCTCACCATAGCCACCGCCTCGATCGCGAGCGACGATCGATATCGACGGATGCTCGGCAAGCCATCTCCGAGACGTATCCAGCGCACGATCCGGCAACAGGGTGACAGGCCTCCGCCGCTCTAGATCACAAACGATCGTTCCATAGGTCTGGCCGCGCCTGAAGGCAAAGTCATCAATGCCTATGACGGTGAGTTCATCGTTCTGGTCAGCAATGCGGCGGCGAACCACCCGCAGCAGCGTGTCGTTGCTCACCGGAACCATCAAACGATTGGCAAAGCCGGCAGCAGGTCTTCCGCCCAGCGCCAAGCCGAGGTGGTGAACAATTGTCTCTAGCCGCTGGGTGCGCCGGCCATACCGAGCCAAGACGCCGCTATCAAACTGCTCGCAGAAGATGCGCCGTCCGCAAAGAACTGCATCGCACCAGAACCGACGCGCCACGATCGTCAATTCTACTCGCCGGCCGCAGAGGGGAAGATCAGCTGGCCGTCGCAGATATCTGCTTTGCACCCTCCGGCTTGGTCGTCCGCAGTCCGGACAAGACCCTGAGGGATAGCGTGATCGGAGCCGAACTTGAACGCATTCCCCAACAACCATCACTTCGTCTACTGCAAAGCCAGGCGGCGCTACCTGCGGTTTCCGTTCCAAGGTGCTTGGACGACAGCTCGTCCGAGGTGAAGCTTGTGCGCAGAGTGGCTGTTGCCCGATGCGACGAACGCGAACTGGATAACGACAGTAGCATGGTGGATGCCTCACCGATCAGTTGCATTGGAGGGGCTTTAAGACCATTGAACCTGACGAAACGCACGATAGGATGCGAAACGAAACGAAATCCGGGCCTGCAAGTCATTGGAAAAAAACGGTAAGATTTTTGTCGCGCCGCCTAACGACGGAAGCGATTTCAAGGAGCTGTTCAAGCAGATGGCCGCTGCAGGAGCCGGTCGGCCCTTGGGTGATGATGGTTTTCCGCAAGGCCCCTGGACGCCGGAACTGCTGGCGGATGCCATTTCGAAGATCGACTCCAATCGTAGCGGGGTGGATCTCCGCACGGTCCAGCTCTGGTTTCAGGAGAACGACAAGGGCATCAGCACCACCAACATCCGCTGGCTCGCACGCATCTTTGGTTGCGGCGACAAGGAGGCGACGAATGATTGGATGAAGGAGCTTAGTGCAGCGCAAGCCCGCCTGACTGCCAAGCGACGGGATACCAGAAAGACTGGCGGCGCAGCTACTTCGCGAGTGCCGGACATGCCGGCGCCAGCCGCAAACCAGATTCCGCTAACGCCGGTCGTCTCGGTGGATCTTGAACCCATGTCGACGGAGCGGCCATCTGGTTTGGCGATCAGGACCGAGACGATTTTCTCTCACGGATCACACTTGAATCTGCCGTCTTCGGTCTTTGCCGGTTCGTCCGCGCTTGGGTCCACCATCGACCGGGACCTGGACATCAAGGTTACACCGTTCGACTCCACAAACGAAAAGGCTCCGACGCATCGCGTCTATGCCAAGTCACCTCGCGGCTACGACATCGAAGTTGGCGGCATCTGGAAGAAGACCAGCGGCGAAGGGAAGCCCTACTACACGCTCTCCATCAAGCGCCTCGGCTTCAATGCCAACCTGGGTCGCTATCCCGGCCAAGATGACCTGGCACTGCAGGCCATCATCGAGTGGGAACCGCGCGATTAATTGCTCTTGGAGGCCCGATCTCTGATCGGGTTTCCACCCTCAAAGAGCCGGATTTCCTCGCTTTCGCTGGATATTCGGCGCGTTTCATGCTAAGTTGAGTAGTAACTGGAGGCTTTGCCAATGAACGTTCATGCCCCCCGCCCCGATCGCTCTCCGGAAGCTGTTGCTTCCCGGAAGAAGGCCGTCGATCAGGCTCGCGCCGCCAACATGCGGCAGGGTTACACCGGCGATCCGGTTTTGGAAGAAGCAAACGGCCGTTACGTTGCGGGAGACATCACTTCCGAGGAAATGCGCCAAGAGCTGCTGGCCCGCTTCAAGCGGGCTTGATCATCACCTGGAGATTTGTCGCGGCCGCCTGTGATCTCAGGCGGCTTTTTTGCATGAGGTTTCGCTTGGCCCGCGATGATGAAGCCAAAGGCTCCTACACCTATCCAAACACTTCAGAGGATAAGGATTTCAGGGATGTTCTGAAGAACAAGCTGGATATCAGAAGCCATTCGGCGCTGCGTGAGGCCGAATACGCTTTCACGGCTTTGAGGCAAACGGAGCTGGCTGAGGGAAAAGGTCCGACCGGTAATCACGACGCAGCGCATCTGAAGGCTCTGCACGGCTACATCTTTCAGGATGTCTATGAATGGGCAGGACATACGCGAAATGAAAGTCCTGTCGTCGATGGCCAGCGGGTAGAGCCGGTAGGTGGGCTTTCGAAGGGCGACACAACTTTCCTCCCCGGCTCGCGCATCGAAATGGGTCTCAACGAGGCGCTGAGGCCCGCCAGAGACGATCAGGGCCTAAGAGCTGCGACACCTGAGCAATTTGCCGAGAAAGCGGCGCACGTCCTTTCTGAGCTGAATTACGTTCACGCTTTTCGGGAAGGCAATGGAAGGGCAAACGAGGCGCTAGTGGTCTCGTTGGGCCGCACCTACGGTCATGACATCGATCTTACCGTCATCACCAAGCCTCGCATGATCGAGGCATCCATTGAGACCACCAATGATCCGTCCAGTCCGGCGATGAAGCATCTCATCCAGGATGCGATGGATCCTAACCGCCGCGAGGCTATCCGCAGTGCCATGTCAGATCTTGAGCAGGCTGGCGAGAATCCGTTCGAGCACAACATCCGCACGGCCCGCCCGGGCGAAGTGATCGAAGGGCAGGTTCTCGGGCACGACAATCGCGTGGCGAGCCTCGTGACCGACAGGGGGATTGTGGCCGTTGACCGCGCTGACCTTCCCGAGCGGATGCCTCCCGACGACGAGGAGGTGAAGTTCACCGCTCGATCTGATTTCAAGACTCTGGGGCGGCCGGAACAGGTCCAAGATGCCCAATCGCCGCCAGGTCAGCAAAAGGCCCAAGAGCCTCAGTCGCAGCACATCAACGCCGAGCTTAAGGCTATCGAAGCGCAGCAGCTTGCCGATCGCCAGCGAAACCGCGACCAAGACGACCGAGAGCGCTGACCTGCGGCCCGGTCGCTGCACAGTGAGGGCCTGTGTCATTGGCCGAGGTGCCGGAGCTCTGCGCCCTCCCCTGTCCGTTGGATGATTTGACGGACAAACTACGATAGCCCCTCCCCCATTCAACCGCTTGCGCGGTCCTACACTCCGTTGCGGCCCTACGGGTGCATGGGGTCGTTTCGCTATCTTCGGATCTTTGCCGTCAACCAACGAACAGGAGACGGCAATGCAGAGCGTAAAGGACACCTACCAGCGGATCACCGACACCATCATCCAGCAGCTCGAGGCCGGCACCAAGCCCTGGTGAGAGCGGCGGTGCAAAAGTCGGCCACGGTAGCGGCGGCATAATGCTGCTGCGGGCGGAGTAAAATCCGGCCACCTATTTCCTTTCTGCAAC
>NZ_SLVX01000029.1 GCF_004341885.1 Shinella granuli
GCGTCAACAGAACGGACCGCCTGAACCAACCCTGCCGGCAGTCCGGCGCGCCGTCATCGCAGCCCTGATCTTGATAGAAGCGGAAATCCGATGTCTGCACTGCAACCACCAGATCGGACGCCATCCTTTCAATCTGCCAAAGTAGTGCTAGTCTCGATATGCATTCGGAAACACGATGTCCTGATCAACGAGAACGTTGAACTTGTAGCCCGGCCTAATTTCGAGCGTCGGCTGGACATTGAGGTTTCGGCTGATCGTCTGCTCGGCCACGCGACCAAAGCTCTCCGCAAAATTCCGCCTCGCCGCATCGGAGGCCGTATCCTGCGTGGCCAGCGTCGAACTTTCGGGTATGGACGCGTCGATCCCGATTCCGATCAGAGCGATCAGTGCTGCCGAGCCGAATGTCCTCCAATAGTGGTTGTTCACCTTGTCTTGGAAGCCACCGTGGCCTTGGGCATCCGTTCCCGCCATGCCGCCAATCTGCAGCGTGGATCCATCAGGGAAGATGATATCGGTCCAGACGACGAGGACACGATTCTGGCCAAACGACACCTTGCTGTCGTAGCGGCCGAAGAGCTTCGCTCCCTGCGGGATCAGCAGGCGATGCCCGGTCGCGCTGTCATAAACATTTTGGCTGACCTGGGCCGTGATGCGGCCGGGCAGATCCGAATTGATGCCTGATATCAGCGTCGCCGGAATGACCGAACCGCGTTTCAGCTCAAACGGCGACTGCTGCGGCACAACGCGATTGGGCAAGTATCCGAGGTCCTTGAGATCAGCGTTGAAGAAGTCCTCTTTGGAATTCTGCCCGTTCGGATCGACATTCTGCCCGCCGAGACCAGCCCGCAACGCGGCAGCATAAAGATCCGAGGTGGCGCCGGTGGTCGTCGATGACGCAGCGTTCGTCGTCGTTCTTGCCGCGGTGGTCTCGTCTGCCCTCGCCTCCAGCTTGCTGCGGTCGATGGAGAGAGGCGCGTCATAGGCCGCGTCGTTTGCCTGCAATCGGGCCATGCGTTGTCGATGCCGCTCGCGCAGATATTGCTCCCTCTGCTCGCGCTCAAGGCGGGCGCGCCAGACCTCTTCGGATTCCAGCTGCTGCCCGCGCCGCTGTTCCTGATGTTCGCCCGTTTGCGGCGTGAAGGGATTGTTCGCCTTCTCATCCTGTTTGCTCTCGACGGGTGTCGGCTGGAACGTCGTCTGCTGCTGCGGCTCGCCGATGATGCCGTCAGTCACGCCACGCTTGATCTGGTCTGCAAAGGTCGAGGCCGGATTGCCCGAGCTCGTGTCCGGACCGGTGTCCGTTCCAAAGTCAAGCCCGCGGGAGGTGAGCCCATAGAAAATGACGCCGAGGAAGGCGATCAACAGCACGATCACCACGATAATCGGCAGGCGGTTGATTCGCTTGATGCCGGATTCGGCTTCGGCATTCGCAGCACCACCGAGTTGCAAGGATTGGACCATGATGCTCTCCCTCAGCCGCGCCGCATCAGCGAGAGCGCACTCGCCGGCGTCGCGCCGCTTGCCGTTACGGTGTAGGCGCGGCCAAGTTCGACGTTATCGGTCGAAAGACGCGCCAAAACCTGGCCATCGAAGGGCAGAACGACATAGGCGAGCGGGATGACCTGCGTGCCGCTGTCCGTCTTCTGGTCGGTGACGACGGCATAACCCCAGCCTTTCAACGCCGCCTCCAGCGCCTGCCCAAAGGGCGAGGCGTCCGGTCTGAGGGCAACCGTCGCCTTGCCGGGTCCGATCTGCTCGGCAAGCCGGCTGACCATATCGTCGGCAATGGCGCTTGCCGCCGGGCCGGAGATTTCCGGTGGCGCGTTGCTGGCGACCAGACCGTCAGTCCCCATAGACTGGCATCCGGAGAGGAGGATGGCGAAGGTGCCGGCCGCGGCAATAGCGCGGATGGGGCGCAAGAGGAGATTGTCGGCAGAGTTTCGCATCACCGCCCTCCTCTTCTGATCGTCACCTTTTCCTGTTTCCATCCGACGCCCGAGACCAGCACCGCGCGATCGATGTGATAGTCGACCACCATCATGTCGTTCTTCATTCGGTAGTTGACGATCCGGTTCTGTCCGCCGGACGTCACGAACAGCACCGGCGCATCCTGGCCGGAGATCGAGCGCGGGAACTGGATGTAGGTCTTTTGCCCGTCCGAATAGACCCGTGTCGGCAGCCAGCCGGCCCTGCCTGACACCGAATAGGAGAAGTTCAACTGCTCGGCCGGAACGCCGGCGCCGGGGATGGTGCTCGCCTCGAGCCGGGCATTGATGTCGGCGAGCTTGGCCGACACATCTTCCGGATACTCGAAACCGACGCGGGCCATATATTGCGTGGAATGCGACTTGAGCTGGATATGATAGGTCCGCCGCGATGTCGTCACCACCATCGAGGTTACCAGGCCCGGCTCCGACGGCTTGACGATCAGGTGGATCGCCTGGCCACCGGCCGCCCCTGATGTCGCCGGCTCCACCTTCCAACGCACCGTGTCGCCAACCAGCACGTCGCGAACCACCTCACCACCCTGGAGCTCGATGTCGCAAACCTGAAGCGGCGAGCAGACGACCGAGGGCTGAACCTCGCCATAGAGAAAGATCACCTTCCCGTCCGCTCCCTTGGTGACCAGGCCTCGCGATCCGCGCCACTGGCCAGAGATGCTCACGCCCTTCGCCTCGTTGGCGGTCACGCCATCGGCCGCAAAGACTTCGAGAGGTGCAAGGGCGGAGAGCGCCAGCGCCGCTGATATGATGGCGCCCGCAGTCAGCATGGCTGAATAGTTCACAAGTCGGATATTCATGTTTGGGGCCATGCCTTTCAAAGCTGCGCTGTCCAGTCGAAGTCGCGGAGATAGAGACCGATAGGATTGAGACGGATGACGCCCTCGTCCTGCGGCGGCGTGAGGGTTACGGTGGCGATGCCGCGAAAGCGGCGTGTGGCCGTCTCCTTGCCGCGGCGGTCGCGCTCGAACTCGGTCCAGTCGACCTGATAGGACTGGTTCGACAGCGCGACGATGTTGTTGACCTCGACCGCAACCGTGGCGGTCTTCGCCTTCTCGAAGGGCGAATTGGAACGGAACCATGCGTTGACCTTCTCGGTCGCAGGATCCGAGGTCCTGAGCAGGCCGTAGGTCCGGTCGATATATTGCTTCTGCACGACCGCATCCGGCGTCACGGACCGGAAATTCGAGACGAAGCTGCCGAGCGTGGCGCGCACGACACGCGGGTCGGCATATTCGATCTGCTGCGGGAAGCCGGCATTGGAGGCCGTGCCGAGCTTGTCGACCTCGACGATATAGGGAACGAGCTTCACCTGCGTGCTTTGATAAAGCGCGTAGCCGAAGCCGATCACCGCCATGACCATGCCGGTGACACCGACGATGCGCCAGGCCGCGGCCGCCTTCACATAGGAGCCATAACGCTCGTTCCACTCGTTGCGCGCCGCCAGATAGGGATTGGCGATATGGGGATTATTCGGCGGATTGCGTCCGGCCATGGTTGATCAGCCTCCGGCTACTTGTTTTCGCTGATGGGTGGGGGCGGAGGTGGCGGCGTGGGCCGGCCCGATTGCCGCGTCTGCTCGAGCTTGGCGTTGGCTAGGCCGAGCAAGGATCCGGCGTAGGCGCCGGGTGAGGCAATGGCCTTCTCTTTCGCGGCAGAACCGGCCGCCCATCCGGCGCTTCCAATACCGGACGCCATACCGCGGAGCGCTGCGCCCGCCATCGACGATCCCCCTGCCCTGGCCGAGCTAGCCGTCTGCGCTCCTTTCGTTGCGGCACTCGCGCCAAGGAAAGCGCCGCCGGCCGCGAATGTCGCGGCCTGGCCGCCATGGCGGATCGCTTCCATTCCTCCAGCGATGGACGCGCCCTGGACCACGCCCTGCAGGATGGGCGGGACATACATGGCGATGACAAAGACCACGACCGAGATGCCGGCGATGGCGAGCGTGGTAATGAACTGCTCGGATGTGGCCGTCGGCGCTTCGGCCAAGCCCAACAGGATGTCGGAACCGATCTTGGCGATCATCACCAGCGCCATCAGCTTCATGCCGACGGAGAAGGCATAGACCAGATATTTGACCGCGAAATCCTTGGTGAAGGACGAGCCGCCGAGACCGAGCATGATCATGCCGGCGAGCAGGCCGACATACATCTCGACCATCACGGCGACGAAAATCGCGGCAACCAACGAGAAGGAGACGACGACCACGACCATGGCGAAGACCGCGGCGATCGCCAGCGCGTTGTCTTCCCATAAGCCGAACTTCGCCTGTTCCGACATCTTGGTTGCGACCCGGATGCCCGCGTCGAAGATGTTTGCGGGTGATGCCGAGCCGCCGCCGGCGCCGATCTGGTAGAGGCTATCGACCACGGCCTTGGCGAAGGACGGTCCCTGGTCAAGGATGAAGGCGAAGAGGCCGATGAACATGATCCGCCGGACGAGCTCGGCGAACCAGCTGTCGAGCGAGGCGGCGTTGATCGCCAGCCATACGGCGGCGATCCCGACCTCGATACCGGCAAGGATCCAGAACAGCGAACGCGCCGCGTTCATCGCCGTTGTCTCCCAGCCTTTCGCGGCGGTTACGACGGAGTTTTCCAGCGTCGTCAGGACCGAACCCTGTTGGGCAAGCGCCGGTGTCGTCGCCAACAGGATGAGGCCGATCGAAATGAACACGAGTTCCAGCTTCCGGGAGGGGTGGACGATCACCATCGCGGTTTCATCTCCTGCCCGCCACGGACGTCGCGATCCGGATCGCCGCTGAAGAACTTTTCCCGGTGTTCGCGGCGCTCGGTTTCGGAGGCAGGTTGGGTAGCGGCCGCGCCCGATCCGGACACGGGCGCCGGACGCGGCTGGACCACGTTCCATGTGACGATACCGGCACTGAGCGCGACGATCCCCGCCAAGACGAGAATAATAATCAGACGCGGGCTCACCAGCGTGGCTCCATTGTCTGGCCACCACGGATGTCGCGCTCGGTCGCACTGAAAAATTGTTCACGGCGCGCCTGGGCCAGATCCTTTTGAGCCTGCTCGGACTGGAACCACGTTCCCATCATGGTCATCTGCTGGGAGACGAGACCGCGCAGCTTCTGCATCTGCGCGACCTGCTGTGCGGCGATCTGATGTCCGACCTGCAGCGCCTTCATCTGTCCGTCGGCGGATTCCGACATCGAGCGCAGCGACGACATCGTGCTCTCTTCGCTGGAAAACTGGTCGGCCGTCAGGTTCGCCGCCTTCAGCGTTCCGGCGATCGTGTCGCGATTGGTGTCCGACCAGTTCTGGTAGGTCGTGGAGAAGCTCGCTCCATCAGGCAGATTGCTCTTCATCTCGGCAAAGCTCTGGAAACGCTGCTTCAGCACATCGTCGATATTACCCATCGAGAAGGCGACGCCTTGTCCTTGGGCGACGACGTTTTGCAGGCTCTTCAGGTCGCCTTCGACATGCCCCCAGATGTGGTTCGGCAATTGCGCCGTGTTCTGCAGGAGATTGTTGTAGATGTTGAGCTGGTTCTGGATCTGCTCGGCAAGCTGGGAGATCTGGGTGATCTGGTTGTTCACCTGCTCCGCGGACTTGCCGACCAACGAGACAAGCTCGGCATTGTTGGCAAGCTGCGTCCACTCGGTCGCCTGGCCGGTGACGCCACCGGCATAGGCAGGAACTGGTTGAGTGGCGGAGAGCTTGATGGCCGCGATAACGGTGGCGCACGTCAACTTACTTGGCCGGGAAGAGTATTTCGGCATGGGCGATCCCCCTTTGCTGGAGCCAGTGGAGAGGCCATGCGGCCCCATGTTCGGAATGAAGCGCGCGAATGCGCTTCAAATCTTCCTTGCCGGACGCACCGACAAAGGAGAGCGCAACTGAACCGAGTGCCATGTCGAAGAGCCTGCGGCCTTCGGGCGAGACGACGTAATATTCGCGCTTCGGAAGCGCCGTCGCGACGATCTCGATCTGCCGCTCGTTGAAGCCGATGCGCTCATAGAACTCACGTGTGCCCGGCTCGCGCGCCGCGCCATTCGGCAGGCAGATTTTTGTCGGGCAGGATTCTTTCAACACGTCGATGATGCCCGATCGCTCAGCGTCGGAGATCGACTGGGTGGCAAGCACCACAGCGCAATTGGCCTTGCGCAGCACCTTCAGCCATTCGCGAATCTTGTCCCGAAACACCGGGTGGCCGAGCATCAGCCAGGCCTCGTCGAGAATGATGAGGCTTGGGTAGCCCGTCAGGCGTTTCTCGATGCGGCGGAACAGGTAGGTGAGGACGGGCACGAGATTGCGTTCGCCCATGTTCATCAGTTCCTCGATCTCGAAGCACTGAAAGGCGCTGAGTGCCAGACCGTCCTCCTCGGCATCGAGAAGCTGCCCCATGGGGCCATCGACGGTGTAGTGGTGCAGCGCGTCCTTGATCTCGCGCATCTGCACGCCCGACACGAAGTCGGAAAGCGAACGGCCTCGCGATTCCGCCATCAGCCCGATCTGCCGGGAGATGGCGTTGCGATAGTCCGGGGTGATGGTCACACCCTGCAGTGCCACCAGGGTCTCGACCCATTCCGACGCCCAGGCGCGGTCGCCATCGGTCGAAAGCTCGGCAAGCGGGCAGAAAGCCAGCGCCCTCCCCTTCCCTTCCGGATGAATATCGCCGCCGATCTGGTAGTGATCGCCATCAATGCCAAGCGTCAGCGGCAGCATCGAGCCGCCCTTGTCGAAGGCGAAGACCTGCGCGTCTGGATAACGCCGGAACTGCGCGGCGATCAGCGCCAGCAGGGTCGACTTGCCGGAGCCGGTCGGCCCGAAGATCAGCGTGTGCCCGACGTCGTCGACATGCAGGTTCAGCCGGAACGGCGTCGAGCCGCTGGCAACCTGCATCAGCGGCGGTGAGCCCGGCGGATAGAACGGGCAAGGCGCCGTCGGGCTTCCCGACCAAACGGAGTTCAGCGGAATGAGGTCGGCGAGATTGCGGGTGTTGATCAGCGGCTCGCGGATATTGGCATAGGAGACGCCCGGCAGGCTGCCGAGAAAGGCGTCGGTCGCATTCAGTGTCTCGATCCGTGCGCCAAAACCTTCCGCCTGGATCAGCCGGCGGACCGCCTCGCATTTCTCCTGCAAGCGGGGCTGCAACTCGTCGAAAATGACGATGACCGGTGTATAGTAGCCATAGGCGACGAGTTGCGAAGAGGCTTCGGCAATCGCATCCTCGGTCTCCGTCACCATCATCATGGCGTCCTGGTCGACTGAGCGGCTCTGTGTCTGGAAGAGCTGATCGAAGAAGGGCCTGACTTTCTGCTGCCACTTCTTGCGGGTGCGTTCCAGCTTTGCCCGCGCCTCCTCGGCATCGAGGAAAACGAAACGCGACGACCAACGATAGGTGAGCGGCATCAGGTCGAGGCTGTTCAGGATACCAGGCCAGCTTTCCGCCGGCAGGCCGTCGATCGCGACGACACCGAGGAAGCGGTTCTCGACAAGCGGCGTCAAGCCGTGCTGCAGCTCGGCCGTCACCAGCCAGTCGAGATACATGGGAATATCGGGTAGACGCACCGGGTGGTTCTCGCCGGTGATGCAGAAGCGGATGAACTGGAAGAGCTCGTCATAACGGGCGACCCGGAAACCGCCGCGCTCTTGCGTCTCGCGTGTCATCATCCGGCGGATCGACACAACGTTCGTGAGATACTGCTCGACCTCGCGGATCGAGGTCAGAAATGTCTCGAGCGCCTTGTCGGCATAGGTGGCGGACCTGCTGCCGGCGTCGGAATAGACGTAGCGGGTCAGCCCCGAGCGCCGCGGCTCCGGTGGCCGCCAGGTCAGGATCAGTGCGTGCCGGCTCTCGAAATGGCCCCTCTCCTTCTGGAAATGCGCACGCCGTTCGGCGTCGATCGCCCGTGTGACCGGATCGGGGAAGTGGCAATCATCCTCGGCCGGATAATCGCCTGTCGGAACCCTGACGGCCTCCACCTGGATCATCCACCCGGAGCCGAGCCGCGACAGGATCGCGTTGATCTGCCGCGACACCTCGTTGCGCTCGGCGTCGGTCGAGCTCTCGCTGTCCGGTCCCGCGAAATACCAGCCGGCCATCAGAGAGCCGTCCTTCAGCAGGATGACACCGTCATCGACCAGCCCGGCATAGGGAACGAGATCGGCAAAGGACGGTCCGGAATCGCGGAAGCATTTGAGGGCGACCATGATAAAACCCTCAGAACCTGCGCCAGGGCGACGACGTCGCGCGATAGAACGTCTTGTAAGAGATGTGCCGGACATAGACCCGCCGCATGAGAGGATCGGCCTTTGCCATCATGCGCAGCGCCGCGACCGCGACCAGCCAGATTGCGATACCGAAGAGCGCCGCGTACCAGGTCAGCACGACGAAGATCAGGATGACGGCGGCAAGCGCGGTGAGCAGCACGAGTTCGCGGTCGGCGCCCATCAGAAGGTTCGGACGCGACAGCGCCCGGTGCACACGCGAGCGGGAAAGGCTGGGGCCGGCGTCAGCCATGATCCCCCTCCCCTTCCCATCGAAGCGCGGGCGTCGGCGTGGCGATGCCCGTCGCTGATCGCGTCCTGACCTCGCCGATACTGGCACCGGTTGCGCCGAAGAGGGCGACGATCTGCGTGGCACCCAGCAGAACACCGCCGACGAGGGCGACGTAGCAAAGCCTTCTCGCGAAGTCGTTGAGCTCGCCGCCGAAGATCAGCATGGCGCCGGCGATGGCGACCGCCGCGAGCGCAATGAAGCCGGCGACGGGCCCGGTGATGGACTGCTGGATCTGCTGTAGCGGCGACTCCCATGGAAGGCCGCCGCCACCCGAGGAAGCCAGTGCCGGCTCAGCCAGGCTGAGAGAGATAGCGGCGAGGCCCAAGCAGGCGAGCCTGATCTTTGTCCTATGCGACATGGCTGTCCTCATCGATCTGGGCGTAGTGTTCGGTCCGGTAGCGGGCATTGCCGAAACCCTCGACATGGATCACTTCGCGGACCCTTCTGCCCTTCCCTGTTCGTTCGATGGAAACGACGAGATCAACGGCCTCGCCGATGACTTCCTGCATGGGCTGCTGGCTCGCTTCCGCGGTCAGTTGCTCCAGCCGGCGCAGGGCCGACATCGCCGTGTTGGAGTGGATGGTGGTGACGCCGCCGGGATGGCCGGTGTTCCATGCCTTGAGCAGTGTCAGTGCGGCGCCGTCGCGGACCTCGCCGACGATGATGCGGTCCGGTCTGAGACGCATCGTGCTCTTCAGGAGCCGGGCCATGTCGACCGTGTCCGTCGTATGCAGGCACACAGCGTTTTCCGCCGCGCACTGGATCTCGGCGGTGTCTTCCAAGATGACCATGCGATCGTCCGGCGCCGTCGCGACGATCTCGGCGATGACGGCATTGGCGAGTGTCGTCTTGCCGGACCCGGTTCCGCCGGAAATGACGATGTTCATGCGCGACGCGATCGCGCTGCGCAGCACAGAGGCCTGTGCCTCCGTCATGACTTTCGACTTGACGTATTCGTCGAGCGGGATCAGCCGCGACGCCCGTCTCCGGATCGTGAAGGCAGGCGCCGATACCACCGGCGGAAGCAGGCCCTCGAACCGATGTCCGCCGATCGGCAGTTCGCCGGAAATGATCGGCTGCTCGTCGTCAGCTTCCGACTGCAGCGCATGGGCGACACTGCCGATGACGACTTCGGCGGTGGCGGCACTCATCGCCCCGGCGGGGGCAACACCGTGCCCCAGCCGTTCGATGAACAGCCTTCCATCGGGATTGAGCATGATCTCGACGACCGTTGCATCGTCGAGTGCGACGCAGAGCTGGTCGCCGAGTGCGTCCTGGAGTTTGCGGACGAGACGAGGATGGGAACGGAGCTGGGTCACGCCGCGCTCCTCAAAGGACCGGCGCCATCGTGCTCGATGGTCGAACGGTAACCGGGCGGGCAAACCGTGTCGAAGCTGGCGCGATCAGCCGGCAGGCTGCCCGCAACGGCTGTGGTATTGCCAATGGCCACGGGATCGCCGAGACGGCTCATCGGCCATCCCGCACGCTTCAGGATGCGCTCGAAGCGAAGATCAGTGGCGGTGACGATCTCGCTGTAACCGTTTGCCATCGACCATTCGATGATGCCGGCGAACATGGTGAGCGTCGCCTGATGGAGGCTCCCTCCCCTCCCCGCAGCCAGCGACGTGTCGACGCAGAAGCGTGAACTCTCGACCACCGCTACATGGGCATCGAGCGAGCCGCGCTCAAGCAGTTGCGGGAATGTCCGGTCCAGCATCGTCGGGCCAGAAGCGGGCAGCAGGCGTGCGCACCCGACGACCTTCTGATCGGTGGAGATCGCGAGGATGTAGGTCGGCAGGAGATCGTCGTACTGATCCCGCTCCCCCTGTTCGGTGATGGTGACATCCCACTCCAGGCGGTCGCCAAACACCGCGGCCCTAAGACGGTGCATCTGGTTCAGGTAGTTGCGGTTGCTTGCGTAGTGGTTGGCCGAGACGCTCAGAATCTGCATTGTGATCTCCGCATGAACTGGTCAGGCGAAGGGAAATCATCTCGTGTTGCGTGTGGCTATGTGCAGATTTGCATCCGGTGATTCTACCGAATCGGCGGTATAGCTCTCGAAAATCGGGCGGAAGGCGGAGTCTAAAATGTTGATAAGAGGTGCAGATCTGCATTTCCTACACCCCGCTGCGAACAACGGGAGGCGGCTAACTACAAGATAATGATTGATGAATCCGCTTTCGGCTTAACTGGGGCAAAAGCGCGTTAACCTTTCGTTAACCAAAAACGCCTTGCAACCAAACACGCATTCAGTAATCGTCACGGAAAAATGGCATTACATGCCGATTAACCGTGACAAGAGATTCCACCGTGAGCAAAGCTGTTGCCATATCCCGAAATGATCGTCCCTCAGTAGATGTCACTATTGGTGATCACGCTGAACAGCTGAGCTCTCAGCTCCAGGCTATGAGCGAAGCCCTGTTCCCTCCGACGTCGCACAAGAGTTTGCGCAAATTCACGTCGGGTGAAGCGGCGCGCCTAATGAAAATATCTGATTCGACCCTTCGAAAGATGACCCTGGCGGGTGAAGGTCCTCAACCCGAACTCGCCAGCAACGGAAGGCGTTTCTACACACTCGGTCAGATTAACGAAATCCGGCATATGCTGGCAGGCTCTGCCCGCGGACGCGAGAGTATCGAGTTTGTGCCCCATCGGCGCGGCTCGGAACACTTGCAGGTCATTGCGGTGACCAATTTTAAAGGCGGCTCCGGCAAGACAACAACGTCAGCCCATCTTGCTCAGTATCTTGCATTGCAGGGCTACAGGGTACTTGCTGTAGACCTCGATCCGCAGGCCAGCCTATCGGCACTCCTCGGCGTTCTCCCGGAGACGGATGTAGGTGCCAACGAGACACTGTACGCGGCAATCCGGTACGACGACTCTAGGCGGTCGCTCAAAGAGGTGATCCGCTCAACGTACTTCGATGGCCTGCATCTCGTCCCCGGAAACCTCGAGCTTATGGAGTTCGAGCACACAACCCCAAAGGCCCTGACGGACCGCGGTTCGAGAGATGGGCTTTTCTTCACGCGTGTCGCCCAAGCATTTGACGAAGTCGCTGACAACTATGACGTCGTTGTCATCGACTGCCCTCCCCAGCTCGGTTTCCTGACACTCAGTGGTCTGTGCGCCGCCACATCAATGGTCATTACGGTGCACCCGCAGATGCTCGATATCGCGTCCATGAGTCAGTTTCTGCTTATGACTCGTGATCTTCTCGGTGTCGTGAAGGAGGCCGGAGGGAATCTACAGTATGATTTCATCCGCTATCTGCTGACCCGGTTCGAACCTCAGGATGCCCCGCAGACGAAGGTCGCGGCGCTGCTGAGGAACATGTTCGATGATCACGTCCTGACTAATCCGATGGTGAAGTCTGCGGCGGTTTCCGACGCCGGCCTTACGAAACAGACACTCTATGAAATCGGGCGAGAGAATTTGACTCGTTCGACATACGACCGGGCGATGGAAGCTCTGGACGCGGTGAACGCCGAAATCGAAGGATTGATCAAGGCTGCCTGGGGACGCTCATGATTGGAGTATTGCAGGATCCCTACATGCTGTTGGGAGCTCCCAACAGACTCCACCAGAGCCGATTTCTGTTTTCGTTGCAGGGGTCGTATCCAACAATTTTGAACCGAAAGGTTGGGGGAAGCCGCCGCCCAAGCTGCATTAGCCGCAGCTTGTTGGGAGCTCCCAACAGGCCGCCTTCCGCCGGATGCGGTGCTTCGAAACTATCTTGCAGAGATCAATGCCATGAGCCGTAAGGACGCAATCGACTCATTGTTCCTCAAGAAGCCGGTTGTGAGCGAAAAGGCTGCAACGGACAAGTCAGCTGCCCGTGTGCGCACTGGCGCAATCTCCGCGATGGGCTCGTCACTGCAAGAGATGGCGGAGGGAGCGAAAACCGCAGCTCGACTTCAGGATCAGTTGGCTTCGGGCGAGGCGGTCGTTTCCTTGGATCCGTCGATGATTGAAGGATCGACGATTGCCGACCGATTGCCGACCGCTATTGATCCAAAATTCGATCAGCTCAAGGCAAGCATCGCTGAAAACGGACAGCAAGTCCCGATCCTCGTTCGACCTCATCCGGAAAAGACTGGCCGGTATCAAATTGCATACGGACGTCGGCGGCTACGGGCTGCCATAGATCTGGGTCGAGAGGTGTCGGCGATCGTCCGAAGCCTTACCGATCGTGAGCTGGTGGTGGCTCAAGGGCGAGAGAATCTTGATCGCGCCGACCTTTCATTCATTGAGAAGGCGCTCTTTGCGCTCCGGCTCGAGGATGCGGGTTTTGATCGCGCAACCATTACTGCTGCCCTATCGACCGACAAGTCTGACCTAAGCCGCTATATCGCCGTCGCGCGGAGCATTCCAGAAAAGCTTGCTATCCAGATTGGCCCGGCCGCGAAGGCGGGTAGATCGCGCTGGGTAGCGCTTGCTGAAAGCCTCGGGAAGCCAAAGGTCATGGACGCTGTTGAGGCGATTCTGGGGTCTGAACGGTTCTTGGCCGCGGATAGCGACGCTCGTTTCGCACTCATCTTCGATGTTGCATCGAAGCGGCCGGCCAAGCCTTCCAGGAGAGTAAAAAACTGGAGCACGCCGAAGGGGAAAAAGGCGGCGCGCATCCAGCTAGAGACCGGGAAGACAGCATTAATTTTCGACGAGAAACTGGTGCCATCTTTCGGAGAGTATGTCGCGGACCAGTTGGATCGTTTGTATGTCCAATTTCTTGAAACGAATGAAGGAGAGAAAGCCGACCGAGGGTGAGATTTGCATCAATTCCGAGCCGCGCTCGGTAGAGATGAAAAACCACGAACCGCAAAAGAAAAAGGCCACCGAAACAAATTCCGGAAGCCCTTCTCTGTAGTGTCGCAACTAAGAGAATCGCATTTCCGAGAATCACCGTCAAGAGTCTTCTGAGGCTCAACGCCGTTTCGGCGGGCAGATTTCTTTTGCCTAGCAAAAAGGTAAAAGGAAATGCAGACGCATATCTCGACGACGCCCTTCGGGCGGCGGGCGATGACGCTCGGCCATATTGCAAGTCAAATGACTGCAAAGGCAGTCTCACCTGACGCTGCCGCCCACAAGTGGCAGGTCTTCCAGCATATCCGCGAAGCGCGGGAACTGATTGGTGCTACGGATCGGTCACTCACGATTCTCAACGCATTGCTGTCATTTCACCCGGAGACATCCTTGAGCGGCGACGCAGAACTTGTCGTCTGGCCGTCCAACGAGCAGCTTGCTGCGCGCGCAAATGGCATGCCGGCGACGACCCTCAGACGGCATATCGCGGTGCTCGTGGATTGCGGCCTCATCATCCGCCGCGACAGCCCCAATGGCAAACGCTTCGCTCGCAAGGGAAGGGGAGGGGAGATCGAACAGGCCTACGGCTTCGACTTGTCACCGATCGTGGCGCGGGCAGACGAGTTTCGAGACTTGGTTGAGGCACTGCAGGCTGAGAAGAAGGCGTTTCGCGTTGCGAAGGAGCGTCTCACATTGCTCCGGCGCGACATCGTCAAGATGATTGAAACCGGCATTGAGGAGAACGTTCCGGGGAACTGGGGCAGGGTCACGCAGACCTATCAGGGGATCGTCGCCAAGCTGCCACGCTCGGCTCCCCGCCAGCTTGTGGAGGACATCACGCAGGAACTTCACGAACTCTGCGTCGACATCCGTGACGTGTTGGAATCTTTTGCAAAACCGCAGAATCTGGATGCCAATGAGTCCCATTCCGGTCGTCACATACAGAATTCAAAGCCAGACTCTAATTTTGAATCTGAATACGGCTTTGCAAAAAATGATGAAGCGGGCGGCAGCGTTGCGGAAACCGACAACGTGCGGAGCCTGCCGAAACGGCAGCTGCCATTGGGGATCGTGCTGGATGCGTGCCCCGAAATCCGCGAACTGGCACAGGGAGGGGATATCCGGCACTGGCGCGACTTGCTGGCGGCCGCAGAACTGGCCCGGCCGATGCTGGGGATCAGCCCGAGCGCTTGGCGGGAAGCCTGTGAGGTGATGGGAGAGCAGCATGCCGCGATCACGCTGGCCGCGATCTACCAGAGGGCCGGTCAAATCAGCAACGCCGGCGGCTATTTGCGCAGCCTGACAGACCGCGCCAAGGATGGGAAGTTCTCGACCTGGCCGATGGTCATGGCCTTGCTCCGGGCAAAGCTCGATGCGCAGAAGTCCGGCGACGATCGCGGTCTGGCTGGGGGCCGATCGAATGATGCGACCGAAGCCGGAGATCGGCTGCAGGTGTCGGATTCGCTGTTGACGAGCTTGAAGGGCCTGCAGAGACCAAAATCGCGATGAAAACCGTGCTGCTAGCCGGCGCTGGAGATCAGTCCCGATCGGCGGGCACGGTCGATGAGGTTCTTCACGGACGAGGGCGACCATTTCGAGCCGCCGCGGGGAGTGCGCTCATGCAACCTTTCGAGCTGGGCCGCGATTTCGCGCAGCGTCAGGTCCGGGTTCGACGAATGGATGCCGGCGACCAAGGTCATCAAGCGATCTTCGGGCAGACGGGGAGGGGATTTGCGAAGCAATGCCGCATCGGCTATGCGCTCCGCGACCATCCATTTGACGGCGCGGCGAAGACGCTCTGGCGTCCAATCGAGGCCGCGTTGGTTCAAAACGCGGGCGATGTCGTCCCAGGTGTGATCCGGCCGCATGCGCCGAACGGTCGGAAGCCATTGATTGGCGGTAACCTGGATGCGATTGCCGTAAGCCGCTTTCTGGGCCGCGGTCATTTTGGCCAGCGCCTCGGGCCGTTTTTCCCGGATACCGGGGTTGCCGGGCAGCCGGCCCTTCGCTTTCGCGGCCTTGATGCCTGCTTTGGTTCGCTCTGAGATCAGCGCGCGTTCGAGCTGTGCAACGGCGCCGAGCACCTGGAGAGAGAACATTCCCTGCGGCGTCGACGTGTCGATCGGATCGCGGAGCGACCGAAAATGCGCGTTCTTTACCGTCAGACCCTCGATCACCTCGAGTAGATGGCCGACCGAGCGTGCCAGACGATCGAGCCGCACGACCACGAGTGTATCGCCGGCGTTGATCTCTCGAAGCAGCTTGGACAGGGCTGGACGGGCGCGCGACGTGCCGGATCCGTGTTCCTGGACGATGACGTCGCAGCCGGCCGAGCGGAGCTCGATTTCCTGGGCCTCCGTCGCCTGTTCATCTGTGGAAACGCGAGCGTAGCCGATCAGCCTTCCCTGAGGTCGACGAGACGACCGATTGTGAGCATCACGAGCCATTTGAAGCGCCATAGAAATCATGGATAAGGGGTTTTCCAAATGCAGAAGATACGGATAACCGATCGGTTGCTGGCGTCCCCAGAGGAAACGCCGCTATTGCCTTGAGGGGAGACATGGACTATATATCCCAAAGTATCTATATCATTCAGGATATGAAATGACGCAATGGAAGGTCGAGTTTCATGACCGCTTCAAAGGCGAGATCACGGACCTTCCAGCTGATGTTCGGGTCGAATTGCTCGCGCACTTGGTGCTGCTTCGCGAGAAGGGCTTTCGACTGGGACGACCTGAGGTCGATACGCTTGAGGGGTCCAGGCACGCGAACATGAAGGAGTTGCGCGTCAAGGTCTTGAAGGTGCAATGGCGGTTCGCCTTTGCCTTCGATCCGGAGCGAAAGGCTGTGGTCCTCTGCGGTGGCGCGAAGAGCGGAGTGAGCCAGAAGCTTTTCTACAAGCGGCTGATCGATCTGGCGGACAAACGATACGACGAGCATTTGAGCGAGTTGGAGAAGAGACATGGATGATCTCGACAAGCTGATAAAGAGACTTCCCGAAGATGAACAGCGCGCCATAGCAAAGCGTGCCGACGAGCTTGTCACGGCGCACAATCTGCGGGAATTGCGGGCGCTCGCTGGACGGACGCAGGAAGACGTGTCTGCCGGGACTGGGTTCAAGCAGACCAACGTCTCAAGGCTGGAGAAGCGCGCCGACATGAAGCTGTCGACGCTTCGCGACTATGTCGAATCCCTGGGTGGCACGTTGAAGATCGTCGCGGATGTCGCGGGCAAGAAAGTCGATCTTTCCAGCATCGCGGAACGTTCCCGACACGGTTCCAAGATCTGAGCGAGCCACCGGTAGGGAAGGGGAGCTACAATCCCGCCGCCGTGGTGAGATTGATCCGGAACCGATCCCTGCGGCGTTGATAGCGGCGAGTCATTTCGGCCGAGGCATGGCCGAGCTGCTTCTGAACATAACGCTCGTCGACCTCGGCCGAGGAGGCGAGGCCGGCGCGCAGCGAATGCCCTGCAAACATTTCGGCACGCACTCCTTCGCTCAGGTCGCCGCGCGCGCCGGCGGCCAGCGCGGTGCGCTTGACCAGGCGCGCGACTTCCTGATCGTTGAGCCGGTCCGGTCCGACATTTTTGCCCTGGCCGGTAACGCGACGGAAGAGGGGGCCTTGGACGAGCTTGGCGAACTTGATCCAGGTTTCGACGGCGACGACCGGGCAGGTGGCATCGGATGAGCCGCGGCCGATCTCCACTTCACGCCAGCCGGTCTTGCCGCGCAGGGTGAGGAGCAGGCCTTTGTCGAGAATCTCGATCCAGCCCGAAGAATCGTCCGTCTGGTCGCGGCCGAGGTCGAGGCCGGTGACTTCCGCGCGGCGCAGACCACCCGCAAAGCCGATGAGTAGCATGGCGCGGGCGCGCAGGCCGCGCAATGCGCTCCGATCCAACGTCTCCAACATGGCGATCAGGTCTTCCGGCAGGATGGCTTCCTTCTGCCGGGGTGGGGCGGCGTGTTTGTTGCGAATGCCGGCCATCACGGTGGCGATGGCGCGGTCCTTGCGATCCAGCGGCATGCCACGCTGCGAACAATTCCAGCCGATGGCGGCGAGGCGCCGCTCGATGGTCGAGACACTGTTCGGCTTGCCGCCGCGTGTCGGCGTGCCAACGGTACTGCCAAGGGCACTGCCGGAGGCGGTGCCACTGGCACAGGCGGTGATGTAGAGGCCGACGACTTGCGGATCCGGGGGGAGGGGAGATAGGTCCTGGCGCCGGCACCAGGCGGCAAAATGCTTCCAGTCAGAGGCGTAGGCGCGGCGGGTGTTGGCGGACGAGGCGGCCTCGACATAGGTGCGAGCTCGATCGGTGAGGTCCCGCAAATGCGCCGGTAGGCCGGCGTTGGCCTCGGCAACAGGGGAGGGGAGCCCGGCCGACAACTCGGTCGCGGAAACATCAGCGGAAACCGCCGTGCTGTCAGACGGTGCTGCGTGTTCCTGGGGGTGAATTTCGCTGTTTTGCTCGACGAATCGGTCCATTCCCCTATAATGCGCAAAACGATCGATAAGGCAATCTTATCGGTCATTATAAGGGAAAGACAAGGCGTGCGGATTTTTATGAAATTTATAGCATAAACCGCACAGTCATTGTAGGCTGACAGCCATGGATTCGCCCGTCGCCTCACCTGTTTCCTCTGGCGCTCTCCCCGCCCTGTTACCCGGCTGGACCCTGCCGCGCGGCCGCGAGCCGGACGAAACCGCTGCCGCGTTCGCCGCCGGCATCGCCTTGAAATCGCTGGACGATCTCATCCGCTCCGCGCCTCCATGGGCCGGCTGCTGGCGCTCCCGCCAGGCCCTGAAATGTGCCGCCGTCGCCGTCCGGCTGATGGGGCGGAACGAGGACGAGGCCGCGTTGCGGGATGCGCTCTTGCTGACGGCCGCTGGTGACGATCCGGGTCCGGCCGGAAGGGTGTTTTTGGCCACCAAAAGGCTTTCCACGCGAAAACGCGCCTTTTCCTCGAAAGCGGTGGCCGAACTCGCCGATCTTCTCGGACTTGCCTGGGACGATCGGCTCACCACGGCCGTCGACTACGCCGACGACGCGCTGCAATCGGGCAGCCCGGCGCCGATTGCCGCGGCGGATCTGGTCAGGGCCATCCATGCCGTGCGCCCGGATGCTGAAGCGCTTGCCTGGATGCTGGCCGATCTGCTGATCGCCGCGCTGCTGAAATGGGATTGTGCCGTGCCGCTGCTGATGGCCGAGCGCTATGGGCCGGCCTTCAAGACCCTTGGGGGCAGGGGCCGCGTGCGCCCGGGGGAACCGGCCTTTACCCGTGCCGTCTGCCTTGCCCTCACCGAGGCAACGGGCGCTGCCCTGCGCACCGCCGGCGAGATCGCCCGCCGCGCGGAGACGCTGCGCGCCGCCGCACCAAAGGTTCGCACGAAGCGCGCCGGCGCCGTCATCCAGGCGCTGCTCGACGAGGATGCCGTGGCGGCCTCGGCGCCCGGCAGCAAGCTCTCGCGCTGGGCGGCGACCCGGCTGTTCGACCGGCTGGAAGGCTTTGGCGCCGTGCGGGAACTGTCCGGCCGCAGCTCATTCCGGATCTATGGGTTATGACGATGAGCGGACCGGAGGCAGCCAAACCGCCGCGTGGCAAAGGGCGCACTGGGCAAGCGAACGCGGAAGATGAACCTCTCTTCGATCGGGAACTGGCGGATCTGCCGCCGGAACTGCGTTGGCGCGAATGGATGCTGCGCGTCGAGGCGGTGATCTTTGCCGCCGCAGAGCCGGTCGGCCACGAGACGCTGGCGCGTGTCGTCGGCAAGGACTGCAGCATCGACCTGCTAGTCGATGACCTGCGTGCAGAATTGCGGGACCGGCCCTATGAGATCGTCTTCGTCGCCGGCGGCTGGCAGCACCGAACGCGTTCGCGTTTCGCCGTTCCGATTAGGGCATCGCAGGCCTCGACGCGGAGCGCGGCGCCCGCGCTGTCCGACTTCGAGGCCATGGTGCTGATGGCCATCGCCTATTTCCAGCCGATCACCCGCGGTGACCTGTCGAAAATCTTCGGCAAGGAGCTCAGCCGCGACACGATCGCTAGCCTCCGCAATGCCGGCTTTCTCGCCTCCGGCCCGCGCAGCCCGACGCCGGGCGCGCCCTATACCTATGTGACGACCAAACACTTCCTTACCGCTTTCGGCATGGAGACGCTGCGCGACCTGCCCGACATCGAGGCGCTCGAGGATGCCGGGCTGCTCAGCCGGCAAACTGTGGGTGTGGAGGCGGCCGAGCCCTCCTCGGATGGCGAGGGGGAATAGTTGGTGATAGCGTAGCGGCGGCCCATGGACGCTTGTCGGTTTAGATCAGCCCGTCGATGCTCTGACGAAGCAGTACCGGAAATGTCTTCAGACCGCTTTGTTGAAGCCCATCGATGAATGCCTCCACCGAGGGCATCGTCTTTCGGAGATTGTGCCGGGCTCGTTTGACGCTGGAGATCAGCGCGTCGGGAAACGTGGCATGGAGGCCGGTGAGGAAATCATCCGGAGATTGGCTTGTTACGCCATAAGAGGCTAGATCCTTCGTCAGAAAGTCCTTGAGGTTCCAAGTGACGATATACGCGGCTTTGCCGGCGATGGCGGCGGCCAAGACATGCCTATCGTCAGGGTCGGGCAGACGGAGCTCCGGAATGAGGTGGCGGTAGTCGGTGACGTCCGCGTCCGGCAAGACTGCCTTCATCCTGTCGCGTGTTGCGATCAGGCGTTCAATGGGCAAAGTCGGCGCGTTGGCCGCGAGATTGCGGATCCACTCATCATGAATGTCGTCCGTCCAGCGTGCTTCGACAAGACCGTCGAAGGCGCACTGCATCAGGACGTTGCGCAGGTGAAACGGATAGAGGACGCAGGCATCATAGACCGCGACGGGCGGTTTAGAGGCCATGGGTCTGAATGAGATCCTCTGTGTCGTCGGCGAGCGCATCCATCGCAGCCTGACGGGTGTCGAGCCTGGATTTGAGCGCGAGTACGTCCTTCAAAAGGGCGCGGCGATGCTTACCCACGTAACGGAACGGCAGATCGCCCCGGTCCATCCGCAGGACGACGAGGGGACGGGAGATGCCCAGGATCGCGGATGCCTCGGTTGGGCTCAGTTCCTGGTCCTCGGCCAGGACAACAACACGCTCTCCGCGCAGCATGTGCGCCAGGAGGGCTTCAACCGCGGCAGCAGCCGAGGGCGGAATCGAGAGCTTTTGTTCGCGGCCCCCCTCATGATGGATGTGAAGCTCCAGCCTATCGCCTGCAGCGAGCTTCGGTAGGGGCGAGGCTATTCTGCGGTCCCGATCCGACAATCCGGCGAAATGAATGAGCTGGCTGGCCATAGTGCGGTCTCCTTGGCCGCAATATAGTGGGTCAGGCGATTAACTGCAATAACTGAAATTCACGAACGATGCTATGCCGTGGCGATCTTGTCGTCACAGCCAATGATACCCGGAAGCAGTCGAGCCGAGCATCGTCAAATTCGCTCGGGTGTCGGCGCCCTCTGGTTTCACATGTTCACCCCAGACTCTATAAGAAGCGCTCAAGCGCGCGGCGTTACGCGCTAGCCAATGCGAGATCGGTGGCATGAAGCAGCAGTTCGACTTGTTCGGAACGGGGGAGGCGAGGGAGCCGGAAGCGAAATCCCAATCTCCGTCCAAACACGATGTGCGAGGCATCGCGGACGAAATCGAGATGGTCCGCCGGCTCGAAGAAACCGGCCGCTATCGCGTTTTGCGGAAACTGGATTCTCGCGCCATTGCGGATTTGCCGCGCCCCGGCTTTCCATTGCGTGGCGCCATTGTCGATACGGAGACGACAGGCCTCAATGCGCGCAAGGACGAAATCATCGAGATCGGGATTGTCGCCTTCAGCTTCGACGAGGCTGGAAACATCGGTGATGTCACTGACTTCTATGGTGGATTGCAGCAGCCGAATGTCGCCATTCCTGCCGACATCACGCGGCTGACCGGCATCACGGACGTCATGGTGGCCGGCCAGACGATCGACATTGCACGGGTGAAGGCCCTGATCGAACCCGCCGATCTGATCATCGCCCACAATGCCGGCTTCGACCGTCCGTTCTGCGAAACCTTCTCCTCGGCTTTCGCGCCGAAGGCGTGGGCTTGCTCGGTCTCCGAAATCGACTGGTCGGCACGGGGGTTCGAGGGAACGAAGCTTGGCTACCTCATCGGGCAGGCCGGCTATTTCCATGATGGACATCGCGCCGTCGATGACTGCTTCGCGCTGCTCGAGGTTTTGGCCCAGGGCGGACCGGAGCAGGGCAACACACCGTTCGCCGAACTCTTCGCCGCAAGCCAGCGCTCGCGGGTTCGCATCTTTGCCGAACACAGTCCCTTCGAGATGAAGGACCATCTCAAGGCCCGTGGCTACCGATGGTCGGACGGAAGCGACGGACGGCCGAAATCCTGGTGGGTCGAGGTCGCGGACGACATGCTCGACGACGAACTCCGCTATCTGCGCACCGAAATCTACCGCTGGCCCGACGCCGATCCTCCGATCCGGCGCCTCACCGCCCTCGAGCGCTTCAAGGCGTGAGGCATCGCCAGAACGGCACACCACCGAAGTGCGTATCTGTTTGCATGTTTCGGCAGATATTCACCCGGTTCTATCGTCCATGAGCCCGACCCCTCAGAGGACTACCGCGACCTGAACGCCTCGATCATCGCCTTGGTGACATCGCCGGGGAAACAGACCGGCGCGTATCCGCCCGGTTTGCTATAGGCGCTCCGTTTGCCGCAGCGCCTGCCGGCCCGGTCGCGACTATATGGACATGCACATGAGCTCGGATAGGAGTCGAGAGATTCCGCGATAATGCGCTGGATCAAGACCGAGTCCGGAACGACGGGAATGGCAACCTCGACCTCCTCCGGCTTTTTCTCCTTCCTTGCCGGTGCGGCCTTCGTTCTGGTCTCGGTTTCGGAAAGGAAGCGGGTGGCGATCCATCCCTCATGCTGGGTGAGATCATCTCGAATTCTGGACCAATCTCCCGCCTGCTCCATTAGGAAGACTTTTCGACCGGCGTCGAAACGGTCGATGATAGGATCGGTCGTTGAGGCACCCGACCGAAACCCGACGCGCTTGCCCGACACATAGCGGATCGGTGCATCGGCAGGTCGAAGCTCTAGACTGTCGCTTGATGGCGTCTCGACCTTCACGCTTGAGAGTTCGCGCGTCGGCTTTGCGGAGACATCTACCGGTTCGATGTCAGCAGCCCGTTCAACGCGGGTAGGCGTTGTATCCTGGGACGAAGGCACGGTTGATCCATCGTCCGTCTGCCTGAAGAACGCATAGATCAGCAGCGCGCCAATGAGCCAGTATCGTTTCTTCATCCCCAATCCCCGCCCGAATTCTGGCTCACATGAGGCCAGACGACAAGTCTAGGGTGAGAACGGTGCTTGATTTCCCGTTCATCGTGAATTTGCTACCATGCCGCCGATAATCGGAGGCTGGACAATGACAGGATGGGATCGCTCGCCTGGACCGGACAATGACTATGCCAGCGCGCGGCCCTCATCGTCTGTCTGGCGCGGTACCCTCGTCATGGTGCTCGTGCTCTTCGCGGCGGGGCTGGTCATCGGCTGGCTCTCATAGAGCCGGCGCCTTCAGCTCTAAGGCAGCGCGACTGAACAGATCCCGAGCGGATGCAGATGCCTCGGCATCCGCTCGGGTACTATGGAGCCCTGGCTTCGGTCTGGCTGGCCTATGCGGCTCCCCAGACCTGGTTCAAGATTTTTGCTGCCAGTGCCGCTTTGTCCTGCGGAAGAAACCGACCGTAGTGCTGTTGCACCACATCCGGCGTATCCTGGATCGCATAGCTCGCTTGCTCGTAGGAGCCCGTCTGCTTGAGAATATGGGTTGCCAGGATGTCGCGAAGGTTATGAGGACCATGCGGTAGCAAGCCCTTGATGGCGCCGCGACCGGTATAGGGATTGTAGATGCCATATCGCTGGATCACGGTCCGCCAGGCTTCGTAGAATTTGGTGGAGTCGTATGCCGCATCGAGGCTCGTCGTCTTCACCGTCTTGACGAACAAGGTGCCGGGGTCCTTCGCCGTGCCGAGCAAAACGCCGCGATGCCGGTCGATATAGGCTTCGAGGTATTTGTAGAGATCGAGCAAGTCCGGCAAGATGAGGCGGAATGGCTTTTGCCCGAAGAAGGAGGAGCCCGAGTTCTTGAAGGCGACCGACGGTATCAGCACTTCCCATCCCTGCTCGCGGTCGCTCCAGCGCAACTCGCCGCATTTCATATCTTCGAGCCGTCGTTCTGAGGTCGGGAAATGATGGCGCGGGCAGACACGAAGCTGGCGAAGGTTCTTTTGCCTAAGTCCGAGATGCAGACCGAGGCGAAGCAAAAGGAAGGATCGAACCGCTTCCGCGGCTGCGCGGGGATAGCGGTCCTCGTCCGGCATGCGGTTCAAGATCTCGTCGGTGATCTTGCGATACTCCGCCAGCGGGCTGTCGGCCTCGAGAACGCACATGATCGGCTCGAAGGGGTCACGATGCACGCGCATCACCCGCTGAATTTCCTTCGAGCGGTTGGCAGCGTGCCGATGAAACGCGTCGCAGGCGCCATGCCAGTCCCTGGCGGCAAACTCGATCTCTTCCGGCGCAATGAGCCCTTCGATCGGTCGCACACTCTTCAAGAGTTCCGGATGTTGGCGAATCCAGCCCACCTCCGAGCGCGTAAGGGCCTGGGCGACCATCAGCATGTCCTCTTCCCATTTGGTATAGAAGCCGCGACGCTGTTCTCGCCATTGCAGATACCAGTCCCAGACGCCAGGGAAGACCAGCATGCCGAAGGTCAGTTGGCTGAGCGGCACGCCGCGGCCTTTGACGACGCCGGCGGGGGAAGCGGCCAGCGCCCCGAACATCAGGCCGAGATGCTCGATCTTCTGCGAGGCGGTTTCCTCGCCCCACACCCCGTTCCGCTGGAAACCTATCGCCGTCAGCGTCGAGGTCTTGAACCGGATCAGGTCTGCCATCTCCATGGCAAGCCGCGGCGGCGCGTCGACGACGCCGGACAGGAGATCCGGGTCTTCGAATGCTTCCGCAGCATTGTTGTTGGCACTGGCCGCAAGCGAATTCGCGCGGGGTGACAGCGATCCCCCGCCATAGGTGACGCCTGGAAAGCGGATCGCATAGCGCTGCTTGCTGGCTGCCGCCTGATAGCGCCGATAGTCGGTTGATCCTGAAATAATGACCCGGCGCACCCAGTCGAGGATTTCCTCTCGCTTGTTGAACGGCAGGCTGCTGAAATTGTCAGGAAGGTGCAATGAAATCCGGCGTCGCTCCGCGGGGCTGATGTCGCCAAGGTCGTGACCAAGCAAAGAGCGGGTCTGATAGGGCAGTTTCGCCTTGAAGTATCCTGCGGGCAACCGGTATCGTCGCTCAATGCGGGCGAGGATCTCAAAGCTGGCGACGGAGCGCGGCACGCGCTCGCCCTGGATCCAGGACAACATGGTCTTATGGTCGAACGTTTCGCCGAGGCGGACGACGGCGCGGTAGAGCTGCCAGTAATTCTCGCCAAAACGGCGCATCTGATAGATCAGCGCATCCTGAAACGCAGCAGGATCGTCGCTCGCCTCGAACAACGGATCCGGGAACGATTGGATGGGTTTTGGCTCTGGTCCTCTCCTGCGTGAGGCGGCTTGAGCGCGAAGATCGTCATCACCATCAAGTCTTGGCTTCCGGGTCGTAGAGGCGGCGACGGTAAATTCTTGCCGGTCGGTTCCGCTAGATCGGGATGCCTGTTTCGTCGAGCGGACGTCTTCCGCGGCGGCTGGCGCACCCAGCCATCGGAGGATCGCATCCAGGGCAATGCGGATTTGCTTTTTCAGATGGCCTGTCAGTTCGCCACCGAGCCGACAAGCGCGAGCGATTTCTGCCCAATCAATGCGACCGTTCAGGAGGGGTGGTGCCCTGCGATGAGAGATGAGTTTGACGAGGTACGCTTCGACGTTGCTTAACGTGCGTTTCGACGCGATTGGCGCAATGCGTAGCGCGCAGAATTTCGTGATCTTGCTCTGAAAATGACGTGATGAAAGGTCTGGTTTTGACATGCTTGCATTCCCGTTCACTCGGCACCAATGCCGAGGGCGAGCGGGGATAGGAACTGTAATTTAACAAAGAGTGTACCGTGGATATCGGTGATCAGGTGCGTGCTGCTGCTGGGAAATATGGCTGCGGATCCATTTGATCGAGTTGCGCGACCTTTTGTTTGGACAATAAGTGCCGCGCTGCGTCGCTTGTCCATGCTGTGCAGCCGATTCGAAGTGATTTCGTGCATAGCTCCGGCAGATGTATAAAGTATATATTCGCAATAAGTCTTTCAATTCTCTCAATATAACTATCGATAAGGGTTACTTATCGATGGTTATGGCGCCAACCGACAGTCATACCATGTGGCGAACTTTAATATTTAGATAGAGTTCCTTTAGTAAATCATTTACCATGATTTCAATGGCTTACGATCTCGCGAAAATCAGCATGAGTGACTTGATGCAGCCGGCTTTCGAGGCCAGCATCGCGCTCACCCGTCTCGACGAGCGCATTGCCCGCTCGGCGGTCGGAAGTGGGTGGATCGAACGAACTCACTTCGCCGATGCCTGCGCCTCTCTGTGGATTGACGGCGAACTCGTGCATCTCGAGGACCTCGTCCTCCACGATGCCACCCGCGACGTCCGCACCCCAACCCACGAACTCACCATTGCCCGCGACGTTCTAAAAACACGCCGGCGCATCGCCGCGCAATCACCGGACTGGGTTTTGTCCCCAGACGGTATCCGAACCTTGCGACAGACCCAGGCGTGGCCTGGACCGTCAGAAGGTTCTGAAAACACCGCGGACCACAGCAGCGTCGAACATGCGAAAATGGTCGAGCGGGAAGGGGAGGGGGACGATAGTGAAGAGGCGGGAAATCTTCCCGGCGTCGATTATGCCGCCATCGATGCGGTCCTGGCCCGATCACAGGCGGCGATCGAGAGCGCCAGACGGCCCGGCGGCGCCAGCGCCGCGGCCGAAAAGGACCCGCTCGTCTATGATCTCGACTGGGACGAAGACGCGCGGCTTGAGGAGTGGCGTGGCGTGTTGCGCCAAGCTGAACACCTGCCGGCGGCGCTGCAGGCGATCATCGCGCTCGATTTCTGGAACGAGCTTTCCGTGCTTCAGCATGCCCCCTGGCTTGGCCGGTTGTTTGCTGCGTCGATCCTGCGCCAAGCCGGCATCACCACCGGTGCGCATCTCGCCGCCATCAATCTCGGCCTCAAAACCATTCCCGTCGATCGGCGCCGGCATCGCGATCGCGAAACCCGGCTGCTCGCCATTGCTCACGGATTCTTGGTGGCCGCCGAGATCGGCTTGAAAGAGCATGACCGGCTGACTCTGGCGAAAACAATGATGGACCGAAAACTGGAGGGACGGCGGACGTCGTCAAAACTGCCGGAGCTGGTGGAGTTGGTGATGGCAAAGCCGTTGGTGTCGGCCGGGATGGTGGCAAAGACGCTCGGGGTGACGCCGCAGGCGGCGCGGCGGATTGTTTTGGAACTCGGCCTGCGCGAGATGACTGGGAGGGGGAGGTTTCGAGCGTGGGGCATAATATAGGTTTTTTCTCCGCAGCCGTCATCAAGGGTACGTCCGTCACGACGCCTACCATCCTTATAGGTGATCGAATTGAAGACGCCCAATCAAGTAGGAAAGGTGAGACTTCTGCTGTAGCGTTGGCCTCTGCCAAAGGAGGCCCTTAGGGACTTTGAAAATCCTGCGGAGAATTTCCTAAAGTATTGGAAGCACGCCGTAACCTATTCGAAAACACGCTGAAGGCATATGAACGGGATATAGCGAAACCCCGCCGCTATCTGAGGGAGCGAGATCTGGCGGGGTTAGGTTCATCGGAGGATATCAATGCTTACATCGTATGGCTCTCCTCCATTCGCAAGTTATCGATTTCGACTATCAGGCGCCGGCTGGCGTTTCAGAGCGATGTTCAAATGGCGCGAGCGCAGCGACAGCGGCTTTTCATCAGCGTTCCGAACCGTCGATGTGCGTCTTACTCTTCGAAGCGGTTGCCACGATGCTTGTCTGTGTTTGAGCTTCGTGCACTTTTTCAGGCCGTGAAGGTGGCCCGCCCTTTGCTGAGGCTGATCATCACCTTGCTATTCACGACCGGCATGCGAGTTAGCGAGACACCAACCTGCGGCGGAAAGCCCACACGGTGGCATGACGCAACGGACACATTACGGTCTGCAGTTTTTTGACAAAGCTGTTTTTTCCGTCAGCAGCCGTTACCAGCCACGTCGAGGCTGCTGTGCTAAACTGACGTATCCGCGCCGAATATGCTAACGGGTGCCACGATGAGAACCTTCGAACGCCGTTCTACCCCAGCGCATCGACTAGCTCGCCAGTGTCGAAGTTCAAGAGGAACTGGGCGTATGAGGTGCTGAAGAGATCAGAGACGTAGTCGGCGATTTCGATCTGCTCCTCCGCCTGGTTCTCGCCTCGCGTCATCGAGTATTTTCGGGACTTCGTCGTGGCGAACAGGAACAGCGTATGAAAGTAGACCGTGCTTACATACCGCCGCTCTGCGAGTTCATGGGCTTCTGACGACCGAGCACCGCTCTTGAAATCGCGCAAGACCGTGCTGTCGAGGTTTATAAAGATCGTCGATAGCTTGTCTTCATCGACATGAGGATAAACGACCGTTGCATAATCCATCTCGACCCCGCCAGCGTTTATGTCATCCCACGACTTCGTTCCATTGGCGCCGTCGTGCGAGCACAGGACCAGCTCAGGAATTCCCATCGCTGGTTCGGGCTGTGGCTTGGGTTCTTCAACTTTCTTGTCAGGATCGGTTACCCGGACCAGCACCGTCTCGACAAGGTCGCCGGAGGGGCTGGACAGACTCGCCTTTATCTCAATGACATCTCCAACCTGTAGCTCGCTGGAGGCTTTCAAGCCGATCCTGATCGTTCCGTCCGAGGGATTGGACCGGCGAATATCGACAAGATCCCCGTTATCAGCCGGCTCGGGCGACGGTCCCTCACCGCCAGAGGCTTCTCCAGGACGCATGATGGCAAGGGAAAGCCGACCGGGGTCGTCGCTTCGATCGAAGTAATCGTTCTCCACATCGGTTGCGAACGAGATCGTTCGACTGCCGCCATGGGGCAGCTTGAAGAGCTTGACCGTTGCCTCGCCAGCCTCTCCGCCTTTGACCTTGAACGTGGAGGGGTAGCGTTTCGGATCAAATGGGGCAGTTTCTCTCGGCTCCCGCTTGACCTTGTCGGAAGCGTCCTTGGTGTTTTTAGGGGCGTCCCCGGTCTTGGGAACTGGCAGGTCGAAGGTCTGACGCAAAATTTTCGTCAAGGCATCGTTGATCGGCAGGTTACGTGTCAGATCCTTCAGCATCTGACCGGCATCTTCGCTGCCCACAGCTAAACTCGCCTTGCGTCTCTTGGCGATGTCCTTTAGCGCACCGGTCGATAGCAGGTCGCGGAGATGTTTGCGGAGTGCTTCGGCCTTGTCACTCGACTTTAAGCGATCCCTGGAGGCCATGAACAGCTCGTTGCGCACCTCAAGATGCAAGTTCGTGCAGTCAACATGTACGAGTAAGTAATCCTTGAGAAGCGGCATTTTCAGAGCCCGAGTGATGAACTCAGCGGTATACGATCCCTGGACTTGCCCGTTCATCGAGAACAGGACAGCCATATTGTTTTTGAAATATTCGCGCTGAATGTACTGCTTGGTCTCCTTCACGCTTGTGCGCGAGAGCGCCTTGAAAACATAGACCGTGACAGTTAGGTCCCCGAACTCCGCGGTCTGGGAGCTCTCGGAAAACTTTGCCTCGAGCATCTCGGCGTCGCCTTCCAGACGCCTCTTCAGTCCATAAACCGGCGTTACCGGTGCACGGTTATCGGGATAGCGCTCGTTGTTGTCGACGGTGAGGAAAGGAAGGGCAGGTTCAAACAGGTACTCATTGAGGCTGAGATTGAGGTCGCGCGAAATGATCGATCGCGCGCCCTCCGGCAGGCGATAAGAATAAAGCTTGAGAAGCGAGCCGGTTTTGAATTTGCGGCCTTCCAGCCCGACATCCAACTCCCCGATGTCGACGGTTGGGACCTTTCCATCGAACACAAGGTATTCGTACCAGGTATTCTTCCGATGGGCCGCTTCCGCAAGTTTGGGTGGATGGCGCCGCAGAAGGGTGAAGCCAAGGGGATGCCTGCCATCGAAACGCTTGCTGGCGACAAGCTGATACCGCAGGTCACCGCAAAACGCGATGGCGCCGGCGCCCCCCATATTGTACTTGCCCTGCACGAAATGGACGTCGTTCTTGTTACCCCTTAACAATGACAGGAACGTCCCTGGAAAATCCTCGGGCGCTTGCCCAACGCCATCGTCGTAAATCATCAGAGAAGTGTCGCGGCGCGGGCCGGAGGCCACGATTTGCAACTCGCGCGCCTGCTGCCGGCGCAAGTCCCCTAAATCCCAATTACGATTGTTGGGGAAGTAACGATCAAGCGCTTCCTTGATGCTGCCCGGAGCCTTATCAGATCTGATATCGATACCGTCGGCCACGACCTTCTTTTCCAGTATCGCGTCGATACCATTCATGATCTTCTCGACCAGCGCCGGCACGGGATGGGCCTGCTGGTTTTCAACGACGCCGTAGAAGGATTCGTTGTCGCCGTACGGCGTCCATCGTGAAGGATCGTCGATCAACCCCTCGCCCTTCAGTATGGCTTCGATTTCAACTTCAGTGCCTGCGCGCAGCAATCGCAAAAAAAAGGTCTTTCATTTCTCCCCCGGCAGTTGCCCAAGAATTTGTGACCTCCGATCGGCAGGAGTCAACAGGGTGATGACCCAGCGGTCATACGCCTTCTGATTGAACACAGCTTTCTTAATGTCAGCTCATGGTTTGCTGCGGTATTGAGCATGTCATCATCTCTAGGAATCCCCCTGAAAGCAGCGTTCTCTAGTTCGCCACGCATCAGAAGTTGCGGTCGTATCTGACGCAGAATTTGCGTTGCAATTGAGTTCCCATTAATTAGTTTTACCTAGTGTGTCGGGCACACGTTATTCGGGAAAAGACATGGCATTTCAAATATTAGCTCGAACCATTCTCGAGCTCGGCGCCGAATTGATCAGCTCTGACGGGATCGCCCTGTACGAGTTGATCAAAAACGCCATCGATGCCGACTCCAAAAAGGTAGCGATCGACGTCCAGATAAAGTGCGTCCGCTCGGTCTTCGACACGTTGATCGGCGCAATCGAAGACGCGGAGGCGGACGCTGCGAAACTGCGCGAGCGATTCGAAAAAGCTGTCCAGCTGCCCAAGCTACTGGTCATCGACGCTCAAGCCGTTGGAGAAATGCGCGCGACCATTGCGGAGCTAGACACCCCTCAAGCGATCATGGCCGCCTTGTGGCGCTGGTATGACGAGAACAACTATGTGCGCGTTGTCGACACCGGCAAGGGCATGAGCTTGGAGGACCTCCAACAAGTCTATCTGACGATTGGGACGCGTTCCCGGCAACAAACCAAAGAGGCTTTGCTCCCGGGGCAACGCGCGCCGCTTGGCGAAAAGGGCGTCGGCCGTCTTTCAACGATGCGGCTGGGCGATTTGCTGACCGTCGAGACCTCGAAAGCCGGTGAAACGCATCTCAACGTGCTCGACATCGACTGGAGCGTGTTCAGTCACGCCTCCGACGCCAAGCTGCATGAGGTGTCTGTTGATCCAATCATCGGCACGCCGAAGCAAGATCCCGGCCGCTCAGGGACGACCGTCATCATGAGACGGTTGAAGGCTGATTGGACGCTGGAAAAGGTCACCGCCATTGCCAACCATGAGTTCGCAAAGCTGGTCGATCCGTTTGACGAAGGCGTCGCCAACAATCTCATCCAGGTTTCATACGGCAAGGATCGGGTTTACATTGACGAAATCGATACTCGAATTCTCGATTTAGCCCATGGGCGCTGCGAGGCGAAATATGAGATCGTCGACGGGCGCCCGCGCCTTTCCGGCTCGGCGACGTACAATCTTCGCGACAAGCGCCGGACCTTTGACCTCAACGTGAGCGAACTTCTGTCCGTGGTCAAGCTTTCAGGCCCCGAGGCTTTGGTGTCATTGGGGCCATTCACGATGCAGATGTGGTGGTTTAACCGCCGTCTGCTGCATGCGGTCGGTTCTCTCACGCGCAAAGATATTACGAACGAGGTTGGCAAGTGGTCTGGCGGGCTAATGTTGTTTCGCGACGGGTATCGGGTGAACCCTTACGGCGGTGGCAGTGACGACTGGCTGGAGCTCGACAAGCGAGCCTTTGCATCGAAGGGGTTCAAGCTCAACCGTCAACAGGTTCTGGGGCGGGTGAAGATCAGCTGGCAAAATCGCGCCCTGACGGACCAGACGAACCGTGAAGGACTAACAGAGACCCGGGAAAAGCAGGCGCTGGTGAAGCTTTTGCAGCATGTCTTGCTCACCGAGTTCAAAGGTTTTCTGGACCGGGAAGACAAAGCGGCCCGCATCCAGGAGCAAACCACCCTGGAGAACATCGAGGAGAAAATCGAGGCTTCGGAAACTGATATCAAGCGCCAGCTTCAGCAAATCGAGCGGATCCTTCCACCGGAAAACAAGCCACTGATCGCCAACGCGCTTAATCTCTTGCGCGGGCTGACGGGATATCTGAACGAGGTCAAGTCGCTCAGCGAGGAAGTCGCAAACGACCGCGCGCAGTTGGTCCATCTGGCTGGGATTGGGCTTATGGTCGAATTCGTCATGCATGAACTGTCTCGAACGGCGGCCGCGACTTTGTCCACGCTTCGCGATATTGATCGAACCGCTCTGCAGCGCTCGACTGCCTCAGCGATCACGGTTCTCTCCGATCAGTTGGTCACAATCGAAAAAAGGGTTGCCAATCTCGATCCGATCAGCGCCTCGCGCCGGCAAGTCAAGGAAAACTTTGATGTGGTAGAAGTGCTGCGTGACATTGTTGGAGGACGAGCTGGGCAGCTGGCACGCCATAGGATCGAGGTCACGGGAAGCTTCCAGTCTGCTGGGCCGTGGAAGATCAAGGCGGTGAAGGGCATGTTCATCCAGATCGTTGAAAACCTGCTGTCAAACTCGTTTTACTGGATGAAGCAACAGGAAAAACTCGAAGAAGGTTATCGTCAGGTCCTGACGATCGAGGTCGACGCCAGCGAAAAGTTTGTGAGCATTACCGATAACGGGCCGGGAGTTGCGCCGGAGATGGCAAGCGAAATCTTCCAGGCCTTTGTGACAAGGCGACCTGCCGGCGAGGGGCATGGACTGGGTCTCTACATATCGCGTGAGCTGGCGGCCTATCATGGCTGGACACTTGATATCGAGCGCGCAAGCACGGTGCGTGAAGGCCGCTACAACACTTTTGTCTTAGATATGGGCTGACGATGATCTACAATAATGAATTGAGGACAGTCTTTAAAAATGCCGGCATCAAAAAGGTAGCGATCGTCGACGATGCCTTCGACCAGATCGACACGGGTAAGGTTCAGAGATCCGATTTTGTCGCCGTCCGCACGAAGGTCCGCGAGATGGTGGGGCAGAAGGAGTCGGAACCGCTCATAAAGCATCTCGAGAAGCGCCTGGGCAGGACGCATGCCGAGATCTTTGCCCAGCACGATGATGAAGACATGGTTGAGGCGCTGTGGAAGGAATATTCAGCCGAGGAGGCCGGCAGCCCGCTGGCCGAATTGCTCGCACCAATGTTTCGGATCATTGGCGTCGAAAAGAGCGATAAGCTGCGCCCATTGCGGATCCTGAAAAAGATGCTCATCGACGAGGCCAAGGCCTCTGTCGATGAGATGGATAGCACGACGCGCGCCGCTGACGTCGTCGGCTATGATCTGATCTTCCTTGATTATTACCTGGGCGACGAGATCCCGAACGGTGCCGATGCTCAGGTAGACGAGAAGCTGAAGATCGAAGCCCGAGACCGCTCAATCAACTTCCTCAAGGAGCTTGTCGAGCTGACACAGAAGGATGCCAAGCAACGCATCCCTCTTGTCATGTTGATCTCCTCGCTCGCCAAGCCGGAGCATCTGCCAGATTTCCGCTCCGGCGCCAAAATGCTTGCCAGCAAAATGGCTTTTCTTCCGAAGGAATATGCCGAAAAAAACGCGGCGCGAATGCAGCATACGATTATCGGCTTGGCACAGTTTCGCGGTCAGGCCGATGCTCTTTGGGCGTTCTTGGAGGAATGGAAGCAAAGCGTTGACGCCGCCGCCGATGACATGATGTCGTCCCTGCGAGAGCTGGATCTTCCGGACTATTCTTACCTGCAGGAATATCGTCTGACGGCTGAAAAAACGCCGCTCTCGCAATACATCAGCTCGCTCTTCAGCGGTCGCCTTGTCGATATGGTCGAGCGCGAGATGGAGAAGCGGCAGGCCTCTGCACGGTTGAGGGAGCTGAAGCTTCCGCAGGCCATTCCTGGCCGCGTTTCACCAACCGCCGCCATTACCGATCTCTACAGCTCGTTGACGACAAGTCAGGTCCCGATTGCTGAAGGTGATTTCAAGCCGAAAGCTTGGGCCGGCGATATTTTTATCGATCTCGCGACCTATAATGACGCGTTCGGCACGACGCTCGCGGTCAAAAAAAAGCGCAAGAACATGCCAAGCGTGCTCGCGGTGGTCACGCCGGCCTGCGATCTCATTCCCGAACGTTCGAAGGAAAACCCGCTGCGGATGGTGACGATGGTTGGCGGAGATCTGGTGGCCCTGTCAGACGTCGATGCGCCAACAACGCACCTTCTGATGTTGAACAAGAAGCCGTATGCCATCAAGTGGAATACCAAATGGCCATTCACTGTCGGGATAGACAGCATGAAAACGACGGAAGCCCTTGCTGGCCGTTACAAATGGGCGGCTCGTTTGAGGGACCTCCATCATGCGGAACTTCAGCACATGTTATTTGCTGATGTCGGTCGAGTAGGTGTTCCAGTGTCCCCCGTCATGTCGGAATATGTCGGTGTAAGGATCCTGGCCAAGACCGGCCGCGAGGAAGCTACGGACGGCTACGAGACCGTGGTCGATCTCAATACAGGCGTTCAGCCCGCCTGGACGTTTGCAACACAGAAGGGGAGGGCCTTCTGTCTGCGTGACGACCTGGCCTGGTCGGTCCGGGAATGGGTCCAGTCCCGAAGCGAACAGTTTCAATCGAAAAAAATGACAAGGCTCCTGGAAAAATCCGGTCAAGCCGGGTTCTTGAGCGACCTTCATCGCCCAATTATATTCAAGGGCACCTCAAGCAAGGCGAGCACGCCAAACACCGACGCGGTCGTTTATCTGCGTTGCAAGTCGCTGTCGGAAATCGACCTCAAGAAGCACAACCATGACTTCATCGTTGCCTTCGTGAAAGCCAAAACCGTAGAGCCCGAACTCGAGCAGAAATTCGAGATCCAGCCGATCGATCCGTCGCTGGTACTCTGAATTCGGTCAGGGGCTAAGATCCTCGGTGCCGCAGGGCACCGTTCAGATAGAGCAGACCAGGCAGCCATCGCGCAAGTGACTGTCGTCTTCCACTTCCAGCCCGCCCAAGGTCTCGACGAGCGCAAGCGATTTGCGACTCGCGCGCTTCTTGGCTTGGCTTTTCTCCCAGTCTGCCTTGATCTTTGCTACACGCTCGGGTCTTGCCAGTTCGCGAAGAGACTCATTCTGGCACCAATAGAACTGGTCTCCGAATTGAACTGCGCGCTCTTCATAGGCTTGCGCCAGCTCGAAGTAGGTCGGGTGTGTTTCCAGAAGCCTGACCCATTCTATCTTCTGCTGGTAAAAGCAGAAGTAGCATCCGGAGCGTGATCGACCCCAATCCATGTAAGGAGGCAGGCCCAGGCCGGAATCCTCGAGAATGCGGATGATGTCCGCGCGCACCAGACCGTCGTCCTGGAAGGGATAGACAGCAAGTATATTAGGTTTCGTGCTGATGTAGCCTGAGCGATTTTCGTCGGCCCGCAATCCTACATAGTTGATGACAGGGCCGTCGCCGACATAGCTTTCGAAAGGCTTGAGCTTGAGCATCTTCGTGCACCAGCGCCGGTGGTTTGACGGCAGCATGCCTCTGTAAACCGTCAGCCAGTGATCAAAGCTGTCGGTCGGTGTCGTGCGCACGATCGGCTTACCCAGAATGGCCTCCAACCGGCCGATATAGTCGTAGGTTTCCGGCAGCTCCTTGTCCGTGTCATGAAAAATGTACTCGATCTCTGGGACACGATCGCGCAAATAGATTGCCAGCGCGGCGCTGTCCTTGCCGCCGGAGAGGCTCAGGATATGACGAGGCTCTTCGCCTCCGAACGAGGCAGAAATTCTGTTTCCGTAGTCCGTGATCATGAAGGAATTTTGCCTCTGGAATGATCCTGGTCAGCTGCCTTCTGCGAGGCCGTATCCTTGATCTTCTCAAGTTCCTGCCAAAGCAGATTAGCCAGAATCTGAACGCGCTGGGTCTCACCCTGAGGAAGCCGCTTCTCCAGCGCGTCGAGCGCATCCTGATCGGCCCGGTCGAGCGCAACGGGATGAAGTACCTTGACGAGATCGCGACCGTCACCACGTGTGAGGTTAAGCCGGATCGCATCGACGTCGGGACGGTCCTCTGAGGTCGAGAAGATCGTGCTTTCGACCTTGTCGAATATTTCCGCCAGTGCGCCGATTTCTTCGGTGAAACGGGCTTCGTCACCCGGCAGCCAGCGGGCTGGCGGCTTGGCGACCACGAAGCTTGCAAGCGATTCCGCCCAGGCTTGTTCATTCAGGGCCGGATCGCGAAGTCGCAATGCGAACGCCCGGAGCCGCGGCTCTCGCGCCGCCAGGGATACGCGTGCCCCGCGTGAAGCTATGGCGACGCGGTCAAACTGCCTGGGATCCTGTCCGATCGCCGAGCTTGTACTGTGAATGATCCGTTTGATGAGTTCACCATACGTGTTCTGCAGCTCCTGGACAGCATCCGTAAAGCGGGCCATGAACTCTCCAACATGGGCACCTCCGGATTCTTCGTTGAAGCTGGGCAGCCCGCACGCTTGGGGCAGTTCGGTGAACAGAAGGGTTGCCGGTTCGCGCGCCGATAGCAACGCATCGCGGACGGCCAAGGTCGTCGGAGACAGCGCCTTTGCCTTGCGGGTATAGTCTGGAAGTTTGGCAGCGAACTGGCAGAGCTCGGTGACGACGTCCAGCAAGACTGGCTGGCGTCCCTGTACGCCGTTCGCGAACAGTTTGGCGAGACGATCGAATACTTCGGAGCGAACACCCTCTACGCTGCAGTGCTGGATTTCGAACGTCTTCGGCGCCTTGATAAGGCGCAGGAATTCCATCGAGCCGCACTTCGGCAAGAATGTTCCGTTCTCATATAATGCCAGTTCATGCCCGTGCAGTTTCAATACGAGAGCGAGCAAGATTGGAGCCAACCCTTCGCGCACCCCGTAGGGCCGTCGACCTAGCTGCTCGAGCAGCGCCGAAATCTCGACCCTGCATCCTCTTGCATCGCGAACCTGCTGCAAGATGAACGTGAGACTTGGTTGCAAGTGCAACTTGTCTGCGTCTCCAGACGGGATCTGCAGATGGTAGTCGTCGCCATCTGATACATGCAGGGATCCACGCTTCAGAACGGACAAATACATCGACTTCTCGGGAGGCGACTTTCTCTCATCGATTCCGAGATTGGCTTTGTCGGGCGAATTGAACATGCCTTCGATAAGACGCATGCGAGCTGAGGCGGCCGCGCTGCTCAGGACGTTGCGGTTGACGAGCTCGTTCGTCACGCGCGGCGCCAACGGATAGAGTTTGGCGCAGAGATCGGATACGATCTTTGCTGGATGGACCTCAACTGCGAGCTCCTTACCCAGATGTATCCACCGAAGCGGCCCGGCTGCGTTTTCCGCGGTGAGCATCGAAAACCGCGTCATCAAGGCCTGGCGCGCCCGTGCCACTTGGCGGTGGACCTCCGCGGCGGCGAAATCGTCGCTCGCCAGGTCTGGCGTGTTGGCTTCTACCCATTGCCAGATCATTAGGTCTTGCAGGTACGCCGAGAGATGCCAGAGCGGCGGAAGCAAGCCGATCAGGAGCGCAGGATCATCCGGCGCGTTTTCCATCATCAGTTTGCGCAACGCGTGCAACTGCTCCTTCTGGTCTGCCAGCACAAGAATGATCAGGCCGTCAGCCTGGGTCGGACGGTCGACAGCCTTTGCGAAATCATCCCCGAGCGCATACCGGAGCTCGAAGTAGCGCATGGTGCCGGTTTCGAGGTAATGCCGGCGCGCCAGCACCATCTCGGGCTCAATGAGCGTTGCCAGTGCCGGGGCGACAGTTTCTATCGTTCCCACGGCACGTTTTCCTGCTTCGACGGCGGCAGGAAGATTGACACTGAGGCTTGGCCACAGACGCAGGGCACCTCCGTCGCGGCGCTCAAAAAGAACTCCACGCGCGACAAGGTCGTCAACGACGGCCCCCAGGGACTTTGCGCCGTCGAGAACCAGCGCCGCCGCCAAGCTCCGCCGCGTTGGAACTAGATCGTCCGCGTCCAGGAGGTTGAGCAGACCGACAGCTTTCAGAACCTTGACTTCGGGAGCAGTCGCATCGGCAAGGCCGTCGATAGTCGCGACGATCCTCAACCAGGAGGACTGTACATTTGGCGACGACAGGCGATGGCCAAACGAGGTTCGCACATAGCTGTAGAAGTCTGCAAGGTCGAACCATGCGGTACCGACAGGGCGCGCCTCTGCGAAGGATTGAAGCGCCATTGGTTCGGAGGACAGCAGAAAACCGAACAAGGATCTCTCGCTTTGTCCGAACTGGGCGAAAAACCTGACCATGGCCGGCAGGACGGCAGGATGCAGAGGATAGAGTGCGGCCGGATCGACGTCGAAAGACTTGGCTGCGATCCAGCCGATACGTTCTGCATCGCCGACGGCCTTGCGTGCCTGCTTCACTAGCTCCGTCGGCAATCGTTTGACATCGATACCCAAGGCGCCGGCTGCGAGCGCAGCGGTATGCACGAGGGGCTGATCGAAGACAATTTCCTCAAAACGCCCGGCGACCTTGTCCCACTCGTGACGCAGTGAAGCGGGCAACCGCTCCGCGTAGGCCTGAAACCCTTGATGAAGGACGCCCACAAGCAAAAGGGGGTGGTCCCCGCTTCGGGAGGCGAGTTCGGCCAGCCTTTGCAGGGCAAAGACATCCTCATGGTCGGGATTGATTGCTGCGTATTCGAGAAGCTTGCCCAACTCGTCAATGATGAGGAGCACACCGTGATCGATGGTTGCTGCGCATTTGCAGAGTTGATTGAGTAGGTGCTCCAGCGAGCGGGCGGTTCCCTCGGTCTCACAGGCAACCAGCGCGGCTTCAAGACGCGCATTGGTGATCTCGTGCGCTGGGCCGGCCGACAGGCATTCGCGAATGCCGCGTGCCACAGCCCCGGCTATGTTTTCGCGACTTCCTGTGATGAGGACCGAGAGGAGCGGCTTTTCGCTCGGAGGAGCCGGATAGCCCAGTTGCTGGCGGATCCGTATGCTATCTTCGCCAGCCGGATCGCTTAAAAGCCGAGCAAGAACCAGTGCCATCGTTGACTTTCCGACGCCATAGTCGCCGGTCACGCGCCACGCTCGGCGTCTGGAACCCTGGCGAAGGCTGTCGAAAATGCGCCGCAGCGCTTGGGACATTGGAGGCGTTACGAAATATCCCTCCAATGCCTTCTCGTCGAGAAAATCCTTCTCGAGCTGGACCGAACGCAAGAACCGCCCCGGCGTCGAAAACAATGCGGCAATTGATCCCGTCAAGGTGTCAGCCATGCGACGTTATCCTGTTCTTGTAAATGAGGTCGGCACTTACCGATAGCAAATTATCTCTTGTTAACAACCCCTGGATGGCAGAAGGACGATAACCTATTCCAAATTCCTTCTGCTGCGACAGCCATTCCAGCCGGGCTCTGATATCTTCCTCCGGCAGCTTGAACACTTGCCCGGGCGCCCCGGGCGCCGATGTCACCTGTCGGACGAGCAAGGTCTTCTCCCCGACTGCGGTTCGGTCCCAATAATCGAGCAGGGCATAAGCGAAGAGTTCGTTCGTGATGTCCGGCTTGGCTTCCCGACGAAAGGCATAGACTGCTTCCCAGCGGCCGCCCTCGCTGCGTTTTTCACCGGTCTGCTGAAGAAGCCGAAGCTCGACAAGCGGTCCGTCGAGCGAATCCTCGATACCCACCCGAGCGGATCGTGCGGGCATATATGTATGCAGGAAAATATCAAGGTGCTGTCCCAAGGTCACACTTGAATGGGAGTAACCGAGCCGCTCAGACTGGCGCAGAAATGCTGCGAGCGCCTCAGATCGCGTGAACTCCGGATAGGGCCAGGAACCAATCAGGTAATGCCAGGCAAAAAGCGCAGGTGCGGCACCCGACGACATGTTCCAATGCAACAACCAAAGTGTCCGGACATCCTCAAGATAAGGATCATGGCCGCCGTCTTCAAAAATGGCTTGTGCTGTTGATGTCAGCACGTGGGTCCGGTCGGCTGTCGGTTTCGCGATCCCCATCACATCCACCCAGAACCGCAAAGACCGAACCATGTTTTTTCCGATGCCAAGCTCGACCATGGCAGCGTCTTCGTCGAAGAATATGCCGCTGTTCGCTTTGATTGCGCGATAGGCTTTGGGAAGCCAAGCGTACCGGCACGCAAAAGTCTCGTGGCCCGAAAAGCGAAATGGCGGCAGACCATCAGAGAGTGAGAGGTCAAGCATAGCTTTCTCCAGAAAGAGACGATCGGACATCGGCGATGGCATCTGCTATCAACGTGGCGGCGATCTTGACGTCATCGTTGCTGGTGGAGCGCCCCAACCCCATGCGAAGCGACGATTCGATCCGCGCAGCGTCAAGTCCCATGGCTCGTAGAACGTGGGACGGCTCCTGCGCACCACTGTTGCATGCCGATCCCGTCGACACAGAAACCTGGCCGCGCAAACGAAGTAGCACAATGTCATTCGGTGCACCGGGTGCCGAGACGTGAAGATTGTGCGGCAACCGATCCTTCTCGGAGCCGTTGACCACCAGGCCGGGAACGAGCGCTTGCAGCCGTCGTAGCAACAGATCACGCAGCAGCGCTAAGCGCCTAGACTCCTCATCGCCCTCCATCTCCATGATCTCGAACGCTCGTCCCATCCCGGCAATCCCGGGGACGTTTGGCGTCGCCTGGTGGGCTCCACGTAGACCGGTCAGGTGAGAAGGCTCAAAGTGACGCGAGATGAGCGCGCCAATTCCTTTTGGCCCATAGACCTTATGAGCACTCACGACCACGTAATCCAGATTGTCGCCCTCAGTGTCGATCTCCATCCGACCAACGGCCTGGGTCGCGTCGACCAAGATCTTTGCGCCGAATAGGTGCGACGCTGCCGCGACCTCAGTGATGGGATAGGTCGTGCCGACCTCGTTGTTCGCGGCCATGACACAAACCAAATCGAGACCAGAATGGAGGGCGGTTTCAAAGGCGGTCCAATCCAGCATCGCCTCGTCATTGACCGGCAGCCAGACCTTCGTGCATAGCCCCAGCCCCTCTGCACGCAGGACATAATCGATCACCGCCTTGTGTTCGACGGTCGAAAGGCCAACGCGAAGCGGCGCTTTGCCAGATGCGATTGCATGGGAGAGTGCGAGCTCTATTGCCTCGGTAGAACCTGAGGTGAAATGGACATCGGCTGGATCGGAGCGCAATAGCGAAGCCACACTGGCCTTCGATCGATCGACAATGCTGGCGGCTCTTTCCCCATGGAGGTTTTCGACCCCGTTGGCGTTCCCGTAGTCGTCGAGCATTGCGCGCGTGACAATGTCAACCACGCGAGAGTCGACCGGCGTGGTGGCGTGGTGGTCAAGATAGATCATCGCATTTGATCGCGAACTGACAGCGCGTTCTCGCGCAGGATCAGACATGCGACACCGCCCTAACCGCGGCAGTACCGGGATTCGCAGCTCGGCGAATGGATATTTCCACATCGTATCCCAAGTGGACCATCCACTTAAGAAGTTGCTCGGCACTGACACTATCGGACCGGCCCGACAGCAGCTTCGAAATCGTTGGCTGATCGGTCGCGCACAAGCGCGCCGCCCGCGACTGACTGATCCCGTCGGACAGGAGAACTTTGCTCAGGAGGCATTTCAGTTCGGCTCGAAGAGTCGAGGCGACTTCGAACGGCGGGTCGGTCGGCTTCGTCGCCGTCTGCTTCACGGTCATCGGTTGCTTTCGATTCGAAAATCTGCTGGCAAACTATGGTGAGATTTCCATGGGTTGATCAACCCTTATTGTCTGCGAATACAGATTTTTACACCATTTGTGCCGCCAGTACTCAGCCGATCGATCCGCTACGGAATTGACTTCCGATCCGAACACGATTCCACTACAGGCCTGCTTGATTCGACTTCGACAACGATCAGCTCAAGCGTCATGGTGTTTCATGAGCGACCGCCAAACTGCGCTCTATTATGATGATAATGCAACGGCTTACGCCGCTGCAACGATGGGCCTGTCGATGGATGGTCCAGTTCGGGCGTTCATGGCCGGCCTCCGGAAGGGAGCCGGGATCGTCGACATCGGCTGCGGAAGCGGCCGGGATCTACGGACTTTTCGTGAAGCCGGTTATCAGGCGGTCGGTCTTGACGTTTCGGCAGGACTGGCCGGTTACGCCGCACAGGTGTCGAAATGCCCGGTCGTTGTGGGTGACATGCTACAGCTGCCGTTCGCTAACGCTTCATTTGAGGGCGCCTGGGCGTCGGCATCTATTCTTCACATCAACAGGGCGGACATGCTCACTGCTCTTGGCGAAATCAGGCGGGTGTTGCAGCCAAATGGGTTATTATTCTGCTCCCTGAAGCTCGGATCGGGAGAGGCTCGAACATCCGACCGACGGTTCTTCTCTTATGTGATGCCGGAGGAATGGAAGGATCTGCTTCACAAGGCAGGGTTTCGTGGATCCGACCTTGATGTCGACCACCTGCCATCACCTAGGACGGGGGAAAGATGGATAAGGTCGTTGTCGCGCACAAATTAGTGGTCGCTGCAGTTGTCGTCATGTTCGCTGTAGCATCGATGAGCATAGAGCTGGCTCGGGAAATCTGCACAGCGGGGATAAGTGGAGTTTCTGCCTGACTTCGGCTTAGATGCCGGGAACAGGAGAGACCATGACGAGACG
>NZ_SLVX01000030.1 GCF_004341885.1 Shinella granuli
GGCCACCGTCGAATACCGGCTCGCCGATGCCAACCAGGCGCTGCGCGACCTCAACGACGGCAAGATCCATGGCCGCGCCGTGCTGATCCCCTGACATCTCGCAATATCAACCATGGGAGGAAACCACTCAATGACGAGACATCAGCTTCTGACGGCATCCCTCTGCACCCTTGCGATCTCGATCGCCCAGGGGGCAGGGGCAGCCGACATCGACTACGGCACGTTCGGCGACTATGCGAAATACGGCACGGCCGCGGATGTCGCCGGTGCCTGCTCCTATGCGGCGATGGACGAGAAGGACTATTCCGGCCGCACGCTGAAGGTGATCAGCCATGCCGTGCCGGTGATCGGCGAGCCGACCGACCTGCACGCCAGGCAGTTCGAGGCCTTGACCGGCGCGAAGGTCGATGTCGTGCATGTTCCCTTCGGCGATCTCTACCAGCGCATCATGATCCCGTTCCAGACGCAGCAGGCGGCCTATGACGTGCTCTTCTATCCCTCGCTCTGGATCGGTGATTTCCATAATTTCCTGGCACCCGTTCCGGCCGCCTACAAGGAGGTCAGCGGCCTGAAGGACGTCACGGCCAACTACAAGGACGTGGCGACCTGGGGCGAGGAGATGGTGCAGTATCCCGTCGATGGCGACCGGCACTACATGAAGTACCGCTCCGATATCTTCGACAACGCCGACATGCAGACGAAGTTCAAGACGGAGACCGGGAAGGACCTGCGCGTGCCGCAGACCTGGGAAGAGTACAACGCGGTCGCCACGTTCTTCTCCGGCTGGGACTGGGCGGGCGACGGCCAGCCGCATTTCGGCAGCGCGGAGGTCACCAAGCGTGACGACCTGATGTTCTCGGCCTTCATCAGCCGCGTCGCGGCCTATGCGAAGAACCCGAATGTGAAGGGCGGCTTCTTCTTCGATCTGGAAACGATGGAGCCGCAGGTCAACAATCCGGGCTGGGTCAAGGGCCTGGAGATGTTCATCGACGCGCAGAAGGCGTTCCCGCCGGGCGGCGGCAATTTCGGGCTCGGCGACGAGATCTTCTCCTTCGGCGGCGGACAGACGCTGATGAGCTATTCCTGGGACGATGCCTTCATCCAGGCGCAGGAAGCCGACAGCCCGATCCGCAACAAGGTGGCGGCCGCGCCGCTGCCGGGCGCCAATACCGTCTGGAACCGCACCACCAAAAGCTGGGACACGTTCGAGACGCCGAATGCCCCGCCCTACATCACCTGGGGCTGGACCTCGGCCGTGGCGAAGGCATCGAAGAACCAGGACATGGCCTTCGACTATCTCTGCTTCTTCTCCAACGAGGCGAACACCACGCTCGACCTGCAGATCGGCCGCTTCGGCGTGAACCCCTACCGCAGCACGCATTTCGACCCGGCATTCTGGCAGGACAAGCTCGGCTGGGAGCGGAATGTGGCGGAAACCTACGTCCAGACGCTGAGCGGCATGGATGACAGCACCAACCGCGTCTTCGACCTGCGCGTTCCCGGCGTGAACCAGTTCATGTCATCGCTGGCGAACGGCGTGGCGGAGGCCATGGCCGGCCAGAAGAGCCCACAGGAAGCGCTCGACGGCGTTGCGGCCCAGTGGACCGAAATCCGCGACAAGATCGGTGCGGACCGGGTGCGCGAGGCCTATGCCAATGTCGTCGCCCTTGAGGATCGCGGCCGCTGAGGCTGCGCAAGGCGGGGCGGCGATGCCGCTCCGCCGGATCTTTCCCCACGATCGAAACGGACGGCCCGTCATGGACCAGACAGGACTTCGGTTCTACAAATCTTCCTTCCTGCTGCCGGGGCTGCTCGTGCTCCTGGCGATCATCCTGTTCCCGCTTGTCTTCACAATCCGCGTGTCGCTGTCAGGCTGGGACGCCATCTCGCCGGGGCTGAACTGGGCGGGCGTCAGGAACTACGTCATCGTCTTCGGCGACCGGCGCTTCTGGGAGGCGATGCTGCGGCTTTCCGGCATGGCCATCGGTACGGTTCTGGTTCAGTACGTGCTCGGCTTCGCGCTCGCCCTGCTGGTCTGGCGCGAGGTTCTGTTCCGCCGCTTCTTCCGGGTCCTGTTCCTGATCCCGATGATGACGACGCCCGTCGTCATGTCGGTGATCTGGCGCACGATCTTTCATGAATCGCTCGGCCCGGCGAACGATTTCCTCGGCCTGTTCGGCCTTGGTCCCTATCCCTGGCTGACCTCGGCGAACTGGGCCGTCGCCGCCGTCATGCTGGTCGAGATCTGGCAATGGACGCCCTTCATGTTCCTGTTGCTCCTGGCCGGCCTTCTCAGCCTGCCGCGCGAACCGTTCCTGGCCGCGGCAATCGATGGTGCCGGTCCGATCCGCACCTTCCTCAACGTCACCTTCCCGATGCTTGCGCCCGTCTCCATCGGCGCGCTGATCATCCGGCTGATCGAGGCGTCGAAGATCATGGAGACCGTCTATGTGCTGACGTCGGGCGGGCCGGGCACGGCCACCGAGACGGCCGGCTACTACATCTACATTCGCGGCTTGCGCGATTTCGAGATCGGCTATGCCGCCGCTCTCTCGATCACCTACCTCGTCGTCATGATCGTGCTGATGACGGTCATCGCCAAGCTCCTCGTCCGCGTCCTCGTTGGAAGGAGCGCCTGATGCCCCTGCTTTCCATCCTCAAATACCTCGCCATCCTCGTGTGGAGCGGCTTCGTCATGGCGCCCCTGACATGGGCGCTGACGACCAGCTTCAAGACGGCGAACGGCGTGACGAGCGGCCCGACCTACCTGCCCTGGATCGGCTACGAGCCATCGCTTGCGGGCTGGCGAAGCCTGTTCGGCGGCGCCGGCGGCATCGATATCGTTCGGCCCTATCTCAACAGCGTGATCGTGACGGGCAGCGCGAGCCTGATTTCGATCGTGCTCGGCACGCTGGCGGCCTATGGCCTGTCGCGCTTCAGCTATCGTACGGGCTTCGTGAAGAATGCCGACATCGTCTTCTTCTTCATCTCCCAGCGCATCATGCCGCCGATCGTGCTTGCCATCCCCTTCTTCCTGATGCTGCAGTTCCTCGACCTGCTCGATACCAGGCTCGGCCTCGTCCTCGTCTATATCGCCCTGCTGCTGCCGATCGCCGTCTGGATCATGGTCGATTTCTTCGACGGCGTGCCGCGGCAGATCGACGAGATGGCGATGCTCGACGGCTGCACGCCCTTCGAGGCCTTCCGCCGCGTCGTGCTGCCGAACTCGCTCTCCGGCATCCTGGTCGCGGCGATGTTCTGCCTCATCTTCGGCTGGAACGACTTCTTCTTTGCCTTCACCCTGACCTTTACCGACACCCAGCTCCTGCCTGTGGCGATCGTGTCGCTCAATTCGTCGGTTACGCCCTGGTGGAGCCTGTCCGCTTCGGCGCTGATCTCCGTCGCGCCGCTGATCGTGATCGCGATCGTCGTTGAACGGCTTCTTTCGCGCGGCACGCTTGCCGGCGCCATTCGCTAGGAAGGCTTCATGAGTCTGGTTCTCAATTCCGTTTCACTCTCCCGCGGCGGCGAAATCCATCTCGACGACGTTTCCCTCCGCTTCGATCGCGGCGGCCTGACCACCGTGCTCGGCCGCACGCTTTCGGGCAAGACGACGCTGCTGCGCGCCATCGCCGGCCTGCAGGAAACCGACCGCGGCACGCTGACGCGGGACGGTGAGCCGTTCGGCACTCTCCCCGCCTGGAAACGGGACGTCGCGATGGTCTACCAGCAGTTCATCAACTATCCGCATCTGAGCGTCTTCGAGAACGTCGCCTTTCCCCTGCGCAAGCGCAAGGTGGCCGAGAGCGAAGTCGGTCACCGCGTGAGGAGCGTCCTCGATGTGGTGGGCCTTGCCGCCTTCGGGGAACGGAAACCTTCGCAGCTCTCCGGCGGCCAGCAGCAGCGTGTGGCGCTCGCCCGCGCCCTGGTGCGAAAGGCCGGCGTGCTGCTGCTCGACGAGCCGCTGGTCAATCTCGACTACAAGCTGCGCGAACAGCTCCGCGAGGAGTTCCGCGGGCTGCTTGCAAGCCAGGCCGATGCGACCGTGATCTACAACACGACCGAGCCCGCCGAGGCGATGATGCTGGGCGATCGGCTCGTGGTCATGCACGAGGGCCGCGTGCTGCAGGCGGGCGTGCCGACCGCGGTCTTCGACCGCCCGGCCTCGGCGCTGGTGGCGCGCATCGTCACCGATCCGCCGATGACGATCGTCGCGGGCACGCTCGACGGCGGCCGCGTCCTGTTCGAGGGCGGGCTTGCCCTCGATGCTCCCGGATTGCTCGCGGCGATGCCGCCGGGCCGCTACCGTTTCGGTATCCGGGCCAACGAGATCGAACCGGTCGACGGGGGCGGCATTGCCGGCCGTGTCACCTTCGGCGAGGTCTCCGGATCGGAAACGTTCCTGCATGTCGAGACGATGCTCGGCGAGGCCGTCGTGCAGCTCGAAGGCGTTCACCGGGTCGAGCCCGGCCGGCAGATCGGCCTCTCGTTTGCACCCGAACGGCTGTTCGTCTTTGCCGCCCAAGGCGAAGGGGCATTGCTGCATGCACCAGGACATGGAGAAGGCTGATGGCGACGATCCATCTCGAACAGGTCGGGCATTCCTACGGCTCGGCGGTCTATGCGCTGGAGAAGACGGACATCCTCTTCGAGGACGGCAAGACCTATGCGCTGCTCGGCCCTTCCGGCTGCGGCAAGACGACGATGCTCAACGTCATATCGGGCCTGCTGTATCCCTCCGACGGCCGCGTGATCGTCGGCGGCAAGGACGTGACGCGCATGCCGACGGCAAAGCGCAACATCGCCCAGGTCTTCCAGTTTCCCGTCATCTACCAGTCGAAGACGGTCTACGAGAACCTGGCCTTTCCCCTGCGGTGCCGGGGATGGGACAAGGCCCGCATCGCCCCGCGGGTGGCCGAGATCGCCGAGCTGCTCGGGCTCACCGCACGCCTCGGCCAGTCGGCGCGCCGGCTGACGGCCGACGAGAAACAGCTGGTCTCGCTCGGACGCGGGCTCGTGCGCAACGACGTCTCGGCGCTTTTGATGGACGAGCCGCTGACGGTCATCGATCCGCACATGAAGTTCGACCTGCGCCGCCGCATCAAGCAGGCGAGCGACAAGACGCGCCATACCGTCGTCTACGTGACGCATGACCAGAACGAGGCGATGACCTTCGCGGACGAGGTGCTCGTGATGAGTGCCGGCCGCGTCGTCCAGCGCGGCACGCCGCAGCAACTGTTCGAGAGCCCCTGCAACCGCTATGTCGGCAATTTCATCGGCTCGCCGGGCATGAATTTCCTGTCCGTCGAGCGCGACGGCGACCGGTTGCTCTGGCAGGGCTTTCCCGTGTTTTCCGACGAGCGCGTCGGGAGGCTCGCGCCGGGCGCCGAGCTGATGGTCGGGATCCGGCCGGAGCATGTCGCCTTCGCCAAGGATGGTGTCACCGGCATTCCCGCCGTCGTGCAGGGCGTCCAGCATCATGGCAATGTCGACGTGATCGACGCCGTCATCGGATCGGAACGGCTGAAGGTCAAGGCCAGGAGCAGCCTTGCCGTTCGGGACGGGCCGCTGCGCATCGTGCTGCCCGTGGAACGAACCCGTCTTTATGTGGACGGAACGTTGCTGTTCTGATTGCGCTTGCCGAGAATCTTCGGAGGGCGGGGCCATCATTGTCCCTCATCGGGTTATGGCGCGTGCTGCCGCGGCCTGGATATGCCAGCCAGATCGGCAACCTGTTCCTGCCCCCGGTGTCGATCGCCTCTAGGGCGCCGGTGCATCCGGTTGCGGCCAACGCTGCAGCGCTTCCCGTCCCGCGTCGGTCAGGCCATAGATGCCTCTGTCGAGCCGCTCGAACCAGCCGTAGACGTTCGAAAGCAGGATTTTCCCGGCTTCCGGCACACCGACGCGCACAGCGCGCACCGGCAGCGGTCCGCAGGCCAGTGCCGCCGCGCAGCCGAGCGCCTGCTGGCGATAGGCCGTCATGACGGGCGCGCGGGTGCTACCGCCGCGTGCCGGGTCGCCCCGCCGCTTCTGGTGCTCGCGCATCAGCCGTGAACGGCGCTTCGGATTGGTTCGCGGCATGGGGGATACGGAGCCGACGATGATGCTGACGTCGTCGGCATCGGAAACGCCGAGCATGCCGATACCGAGCCGACGGCAGAGGTCGCGGTAGCGCTTGTCGGATTCCCGGCCCCGACCCCTGGCCGAAACCCTCGCGGCGATCCAGACTTCGTCCGAGACTGCGGCCCGATCGACGGCCTGCAGGATGAGCTCCAGGTTGAAGCTCAGCTTCAGCTCGCAGATCACGACGACCGGCGGATCGTCATCGCTGAGCCCGACAAGGTCACAGCCGCCGACTTCACCCTTGACGACGTAGCCGGCCTTTTCGAGGAAGCCTTTGACGGGCAGATAGAGTGAGGTTTCCATAGGCCTGCGGAGCGAAACGAAGCGGAGAATCGTTCGTCAGGCTACATCGATCCGTCCCGGCGGGACACCCCGTCCGCCGCTGCCCCGTGGCGAACGGCGCAAGTTCATGCTCTGGCGAATAGCTGACATGAGCGTGAAGATCTGGGACGACCGTTAACTGCGGTCGTTGTTGGCTATCCCGCCCCATGACTGGCCGGTGGTTCTTTTGGGACAGATAGCTCTCGTATGATGCCGGTCAGTCGCGCCACGACTTCGCGGCTCGCGCGGCTCAGGGGGCGCTGCTGCCCGGTGACGAGGACGACGTGCCGATTGATGTACGGACTGCGGATGACGCTGCTGGCGAACAGACCTCTCGACGTCTCCTCGGAGATCGTATGTGGCGCCTTCACCATATAGCAGCCGCATCGGGCAGCCATGGCTTTCTGGCCTCCGGTGGAATCGATGTCGGCAATGACGTTGAGTGAGACTTTCAGTCGTCGGGCGACGGAATCCACCATGATCCGCAGTCCGTTCGTCGGAGCAGGCAGGACCAGGGCGAAGTCTGCAAGTCGTTCGAAGGCTATCTCCTCGGGCAGGGTCCAGCCTTCTCTCGGGCCGGCAAGCACCAGGCGCGATTCCAAAAGGACCGATCCGTGCTCCCTTTCCCCTTCGCGATATTTGCTGTAGGCGCCGATATCGATCAGTCCTTCCGACAGCCAGCGTTCGACTTGGTCGCTGAAACCCTCGTAGACCTGCAGGCGTATGCCGGGCGCATGGGCGCGCAGTTGATTGACGAGCTCGGGAATGGTCGGTTCGACAAGCGATGTCGGCAGGCCGAGGGATACGATGCCGCTCGGAAGACGACTGAACGCCTTGAGATCCTCCGCCGCCTGGTCTGCCTCGCGCAGCAGAAAGCGCGCCTTCTTCAGGGCTTCCTCGCCCAGTTCCGAAAGCGCCACGCCCCTGCCGGTCCGGTAGAAGAGGGGACTGCCCCACTCCCTCTCCAGGTCGCCGATCGTACGGCTTACTGAGGGCTGCGCGATGCCCAGGGAAACGGCCGCCTTGCTGAAGCTCCCGAGTTCCGCTGCCCGCATGAAAATCCTGAGGCTACCGAGTTCCATCGTTCTGACCTATACGGCAAATGAATATCCGATATTGCTATCATGTAGTGGACGGATGGCAAGGGGGCGCTATAACCTGCCCAGCATGCACAGAGGAGGCCGGCGATCCATGCGGGTTGTGCATTTGGGAACATTGGGAGGAGACTGGCATGATGGCCCGAACACGTTTGTACCTGTCGATTGGAGGCAGCCTCGTTGCGCTGCTGATGTCCAGCACCGCCTGGGCGCAGCAACAGGTTGTCCGTTTTCTGCATAACGAGACCGACCCGCCGAGCATCGAGTTCTTCAACAACGCGATCAAGGCCTTCGAGGCGGAGAATCCCGACATCCACATCGAGATGGAGGCCGTCAGCACCGACGGCCGGCTTCAGAAGGTTCTCGCCTCGATCAACACCAAGACCATGCCGGAGATTTTCAAGGTGCTGCCGGAGGAGCGCTTCGAATTCGCGCGCAAGGGCTATCTCGTTCCCCTCGACGACATGGTCGACGAGATCGGCCGCGACGACTATGTCGCCGGTTCGCTTGTGCCCGTCGAAGGCAAGATCTACGACGTTCCCTACACGCTCGGCAATTACGGCGTGCTGTGGCAGCGCGAGGATTTTCTGAAGGCGAAGGGCGTTTCGACGCCGAAGACCTGGGATGAGCTGTTGGCCGGCGCGGAGGCGCTGACGGGAGAGGACGGCAATTTCGGCTTCCTGTTCCCGGCCGGCAAGAACCGCATGACGGGGATATTCCTGTCGCAGATGATCTGGGGTGCCGGCGGCACCTATTTCGACAAGGACCTCAACGTCACCTTCGACAATCCCGGCACGGTCAAGGCGCTGACCTTCCTGCGCGACATCGCGAAATTCTCGCCGCGCGGCATCGGCTCCTATTCCTACGGCGACATGATCAACGTCTACCTGACGGGCAAGATCGGGCTCGACATCTATGCGCCGCGACTCATCGCCAATGCGGCCGCCAACACGCCCGATCTGTTCAAGAACACCATCGCGGACAACATGCCGGTCGGCCCGAGCGGTGTGGCGGTCAAGTTCGTGAACGCGAACAGTTTTGCGCTCAGTTCGGAAACCGTCGGTTCGAAGAATGTCGAGGCCGCCCGCAAGTTCCTGAAGTTCATCGTCACGGGTGAGCGACTGCGGGACTTCTCGCTTACCGTCCATCCACACCTCATTCCGCCGCTCAAGGGCGTCCAGGAAGACGTCATCAAGCTGGGGGCGGCACAAACCCTCGGCGGCCGCGAGGAGATTTCCCGCATCGCCTTCGACACCTCCAACGCGCTCGATTTCGAATCGGAGGCCGGTGCGCAGTTCAAGGACGGTGCGGTCATCCGCTCCGGCGTGGTCAACCCCTATATCGGTTCGATCGTCGCCCGGGATATCCCCGCCCAGGTCGTTCAACGTGTCGTCCTGCAGGGCGAGGATCCGGCGGCTGCTGCTGCCTGGGGCCAGCAGCGCATGCAGGCCATCGTGGACGACCTGAAGAAGAAATAGCGTCCATAGACAAGGTCCGCGTGGAGGACACGCGGACCGCATTTTTCAGGAGAAGCATATGTCAGAGGAACAACCGGTGGCACCGGTCGTCTCGTTGCGCGAACGCGTCAAGTCGCCGCCTGCACCGGCGATGGTGGAATCCTACTTCGGCCCGGCGGTCGCCGCCGGAATCCGCTTCCAGTTCGAGCCCGAAATGCGAATCCATATGGCGCATGCCGTCATGCTCGCCGAATGCGGCATCGTCGGCAAGGTGGACATCGCCCGCATCCTCGCCGTTCTCGCCGACCTTCAGGCGACCGGCGTCAAGGCGCTGACCATCGATTACCAGCAGGAAGACCTCTATTCCTATATCGAACGCCACATCGTCGAGACGCTCGGGCCGGAGACCGGCGGGCGCCTGCACACCGGCCGCAGCCGCAACGATCTGCACACGACCTCCTGGCGGCTGGTGCTGCGCGGCCTTCTGCTCGACCTGCTCGACGTCGTCGGCACCATCCGGCGCACCTTGATCGACATGGCCCAACAGCATGTGGAAACGGTGATGCCGGGCTATACGCATTCGCAGCATGCCCAGCCGATCTCTTTCGGCTACTACCTGCTTGCCGCCGCCGACTTGATGGAGCGCGACTACGGGCGCCTCTCGCACGCCCTTGCCTGCTGCGACCGCAGCCCGCTCGGCTCGGGCGCGCTGTCGACGACCGGCTTTCCCATCGATCGCGAGATGACGGCCCGGCTGCTGGGCTTCTCGCGGCTGGTCGAGGTCGGTTACGACGGCGTCTCGATCCGCGACGACCTGCAGGAGGCGGCCGGCGCCCTTGCCGTGCTGATGACCGGCATTTCCCGGGTGGCAACCGACATCCAGACCTGGAACACGATGGAGTTCGGCATGCTCGAACTGGACGACGCCTATTCGAGCGTCTCCAGCATCATGCCGCAGAAGAAGAACCCGCAGGCGATGGAGCATGTCAAGGCGGTGGCCGCGATGGCGGTCGGCGCGCTGAACATGGTCCTCGCCGCGGCGAAGAACACGGCCCTCGCCGATGTCAACGATGGGGTCACCGCCGGCAACGTGCCGATGCTGGACGTTCTGGAGCGGGCGTGCCGCGCGCTGACCGTCTTCGAGGGCGCAATCAGGACGCTGACCGTCAAGCCGGACACCATGCGCCATCTCGCCGAGACCGGCTTCGGCACGGCGACGGAGCTTGCGGACATCATCGTGCGGGAGGCCGGAATGTCCTTCCGCATGGCGCACAACATCGTCGGCCGCGTTGTCCGCGAAGCGATCGAGGCGCATCATACGGCGATGGACATTACATCGGCCGACCTCGATGCCGCGTCTCAGGCCCTGTTCGGCCACCCCCTCGGCATTCCGGTGGAGGAGGTGAGGAAGGCGCTGGATCCGGCGGAAAACCTGAAGAGCCGCACCGTTACCGGCGGTCCGGCCCCGGTCCGCATGGCCGAGATGCTCGATCGCCGCAGGGCGATGCTCGACAGCGATCTCGCAGGCATGGCCGATATCCGGCGGCGCATCGCCGAGGCCAATCACACCCTCATGGAGCAGGCGCGCCGGATTATGGATGACGCCGGTCTGCAAACCCCGTCACAGATTGTGAGAGAGAACCATGGCACGAGTTGAAATCAATCAGGTCAGCAAGATATTCGCCGATCACACTGCGGTTTCCGATGTCAACCTGACCGTCAATGATGGCGAGTTCCTCGTGCTGCTCGGCCCGTCCGGCTGTGGCAAGAGCACGCTGCTGCGGATGATCGCCGGCCTGGAACTGCCGACCTACGGCGACATCTTCATCGGCGAGCGGCGCGCCACGCGCCTCCAGCCGAAGGACCGGAACATCGCGATGGTGTTCCAGAACTACGCCCTCTATCCGCATCTGTCGGTCTACGAGAATATCGCCTTCCCGCTCCGGGTGCGCGGAGCGGACAGGAAGCTTGTCGACGACAAGGTGCGCTGGGCTGCCGAGCTGGTCGGCCTTACCCGCATGCTCAAGCGCAAGCCGCGGCAGATGTCCGGCGGCGAGCGCCAGCGCACGGCCCTTGCCCGTTCGCTCGTGCGCGATCCGGACGTCTTCCTGCTCGATGAGCCGCTGTCGAACCTCGATGCCAAGCTGCGCCATTCCTCCCGCGAGGAACTGCGCCAGTTTCAGGACCGGGTCGGCGTCACGTCGATCTACGTGACGCATGACCAGGTCGAGGCCATGGGGCTCGGCGACCGCATTGTGGTCATGCAAGGTGGTTCCGTCCGGCAGATCGGGACGCCGGAGGAGATCTATCTCCATCCGGCCGATACGTTCGTGGCCACCTTCATGGGCTCGCCGCCGATGAATCTGGTCGTGACCGGCGACGTGACGCTCGGCTTCCGGCCCGAGAACTTTCTGCCCAAGGCGAGCTTTGCCGACAACGGCCCCGTCACGCAGATCACCTTCAACGTTCACCGCGTTGAATATCTTGGCGGCGACCGGCTGCTCTACGGGGTGGTTTCCGGAAACCTGCCGGAAACCCAGGCCATCGCCCGCATCCCCTCGAGCGTTTCCTACAGCCCCGTTCTCAACACCGAGGTCACCTTCGCCGTCGCCAATTCCGAGCTTCGCCGTTTCGATACGGCAAGCGGCAAGGCGATCGCCGCCGAGGCGTCCATGGAAAAGAGGAGGGCGGCCAATGGCTGACAATCGCGCCGCACTGGCAGGCGACCGCCTGCTTGCCTACGCCGCCCTTGCGCCAAGCGCCTTCCTGCTGCTGCTTCTTGCCGGCGTGCCGACGATCACGGTTTTCGTGACCGCCATGCAGGATGTCGGCATGGGGGACACCGATGGCCCGTTTATCGGGTTCGAGAACTTCGCCTGGGTCTTTGCCGAACCTGCCTTCTATACAGCGCTCTGGAACACGTTCGTCTGGGTTTTCGGCAGCGTCGCGCTGGAAATGCTCCTGGGGCTCGGTCTTGCGCTGCTGCTCAACAAGAGCTTCGCCTTCCGCGGCGCCGCCCGCGCCATCGTCCTTGCGCCCTATCTCGTGCCGACGGTCGTGGCCGTGCTGACATGGCGTTACATGCTGCACGACATCGTCGGCGTCGTGAACGCCGCCCTCATGAGCATCGGGATCACAGACCAGCCGTTGCTCTGGCTGAACAGCCAGGGGCTTGCGATGACGTCGGTCATCATGGTCGGCGTCTGGAAGTTCTTCCCCTTCGTCGTCATCGCCATTCTCGGCATCCTGCAGTCCATCCCGCAGGAGCAATACGAGGCGGCGAAGATCGACGGGGCTTCGGATTTCCAGCAGTTCTGGCGCATCACGCTGCCCTATGTCATGCCGGTTTTCCTGCTGACGGCGCTGCTGCGCACCATCTGGTCCTTCAACAAGTTCGAGATCATCTACCTGATGACGGGCGGCGGCCCGCTGGATGCGACCACGACGCTGCCGATCCTCGTCTATCTCAAGGCGTTTTCGGACTTCGAGTTCGGCCGCGCTGCGGCGATCGCCATCGTCACGCTGGCCATCCTGTGCGTCCTGCTCGCCATCTACTTCTTCTTCATCAAGAGAGCGGAGGCACGCCAATGACCGCCATCGCCACCAGAACCCCCGCATCGCTGCCGCGCAACCGGGATATCGCCGACATGCATTACCTCGCCTCGCGGATCATGCTCTACCTTCTTGCCTTCACCGCCGTCAGCGTCATCGGCTTTCCGCTCTTCTGGATGCTGATCTGCTCCTTCAAGCCGGGCGGCGAGCTCTATGCGGTGCCGCCGACCTTCCTGCCGAACGAATGGACGTTGCAGAACTACCGCGACCTCTTCGTCCAGACGAACTTCCTCACCTATTTCGCCAACAGCCTGATCGTCGCCTTCGGCGCGACCTTCCTGTCGCTCGTCGTCGGGGGGCTCGGCGCCTACAGCCTCAGCCGCTTCCGCTTTTTCGGCATCGCCGCGTTCTCGAACGCGACGCTCGTCTGCTACATGCTGCCGGAAGTGCTGATAGTGTTGCCGCTCTACATCTACGTGGTCAAGCTCGGCATGGCCGACACGCTGATCTCGCTGATCATCGCCAACACGGCGTTCACGCTTCCCCTGGCCCTGTGGTTCATGCGCTCGTATTTCAACGCGATCCCCATAAGCCTCGAGGAAAGCGCCATGATCGACGGGTGCACCCGGCTCGGCGCGATGATGCGCGTCACGGTGCCGCTGGCGCTGCCGGGCATCATCTCGGTCGGCGTCTTCAGCTTCAACCATGCCTGGAACGAGTTCCTCTTCGCGCTGGTCTTCGTGTCGTCCGAAACGAACAAGACCCTGCCGCTGGGGCTCGCGACCTGGATCGGCCAGGACAACATCTATTCCTGGGGCATGCTGCTTGCGGGCGCCGTGCTGGTGACGGTTCCGGTCATCCTTTTCTACCTGCTCGTCCAGCGCAAACTTGTCGTCGGCCTCGCCGATGGTGGCGCAAAGGGCGAATAATCTCTCGAACGGAGGAAATCATGAAGATCAAGAACGTGACGGTCATCGCCGTCGAGATCCCGCTTGCGCGCAATTTCGGTGGCAGCCGGTACAATGTCACCAAGCGCTGCACCATCATCACGCGCATGGAGACGGAGAGCGGCCTCGTCAGCGAGATCTACAACGGCGACAACCGCGACCACATGCGCGAGGTCGTCGAGATCATCGAGAAGGAACTGGCGCCGATGCTGATCGGCGAGGAGATCTTCGCGGTCGAGCGGCTCTGGCAGAAGATGTTCAAGGCGGCCGAATGGAACCGTGACCGCAAGCTCGTCATGGAGGCGATCGCCTGCATGGACAGCGCGCTCTGGGACCTGATCGGCAAGGCCGCGGGCGTCAATGTCTGCCGGCTGCTCGGCGGCTACCGCCAGGAGCTTCCGATCATCTGCATCGGCGGCTACTACGAGGAGGGCAAGACGCTGGCCGATCTCGGCAGGGAAATGGAGCGGCTGCGCGAGGCGGGCCTTGCCGGCTGCAAGGTGAAGGTCGGTGGCCTTTCGGCCGAAGAGGACGCCAAGCGCGTGGAGGCGGCCCGCAAGGGCGGGGGCGACGACTTCTGGATCGCGGTCGACGCCAATCGCGGCTGGCCGGTGGCCGAAGCTGTGAAATTCGCCCGCCTGATCGAGAAATACGACATCGCCTGGTTCGAGGAACCCTGCCACTGGTACGACGACGCCCGCATGATGGCGCAGGTCCGCCGTGCGACCTCCATCCCGGTCGATGCCGGCCAGAGCGAGATGAATGCCGCGGGCGTGCGGCGGCTCGTCGCCGCGGAAGCCGTCGACATCGTCAATTTCGACGCTTCGGAGGCCGGCGGCATCACCGAATGGCGCCGCGCCGCCGCCCTCTGCGCGCTGCACGACATCCGTGTCGGCCATCACGAGGAAGCGCAGATCGCCATGCACATGATCGCCGCTATCCCCAACGGCCTGTGCGTCGAGTGTTTCGAACCGGCGCGCGATCCGATCTGGGCCGGCCTGATCGCCAACCGGCCCAACCCGAAGAACGGCATCATCCAGGTCCCGCAGGGACCGGGTTTCGGGGTCGAGCTGGACTGGGACATGGTCAAGCGCTACCGCGTGAACTGAGCAATGGCCGCCGTCGATAGCAGGTCGCTCCACGGGGAAGTGCGCCGCCGGAGTGTGCGCCTGGCAAAACAGGTGCGGCTGGCGGCGGCCTTCCTGCTCATGATGGTCTCGGGACTGGTTTGGAATTCCTTCGCCCTCTTCCTCGTGGCGCTGGAGGGGGAATTCCACTGGTCGCGCGCGTCGATTTCGGGCGCCTACGGCGCCTTCGCGCTCGTCAATGCGGTGAGCGCGCCGATCTTCGGCTACCTGCTCGGCCGCTATAACAGCCGCGTCCTGCTGGCGGGCGCGGCAATGCTGCTCGCTCTAGCCTTCCTTCTGACTGCGCAAGTATCGACGATCGGACAGTTCTGGCTTACCTTCGGCCTTATCGGCGGCCTGGGAACGCATTGCACCAGTTCCTATGCGATCTTCGCGGTGCTCGCCGGCCGTTTCCGCAAGCGGCCGGCGACTGCGATGGCCATCGCCGACGCCGGCTCGGGCCTCGCCGCCTTCCTCGGCCTGCCGATCATGAGCTGGATGATCAACGATTTCGGCTGGCGTCTCACCTATTCCTCCCTTGGCTTGGTCCTGATGGGCATCGCCGTTCCCCTGCATCTTCTCGTGATCGACCGGGTGAAGTCCGCGTCCGGCGCGGGAGGCCGATACGGCATGGCGGGGCTCGGCTGGGTCACGATACTGGCGCTTGTCATCAGCTATTTCTGCGGCTCGGCAGCCTATCACGGCCTGATGACCCAGCAGATCGCGCTGTTCGAGGACAATAACGTCGCTGGAGAAACGGCGGTCTGGATCGCGGCTGTCGCCGGCCTGATCATATTCGTCTGGCGCCTGTTGTCCGGCTGGCTCTGCGACCTCTGGGGGGCCGGCCCGGTCATGTCGCTGGCCGCACTCGCGGGCGTCCTGACCTTTGGCATGCTCGCGGCAATCCTCGTCACTGCGAATGTTGCAGCACTCTTCGTCTATCCGCTTGTGCTCGGCATCGCCTTTGGCGGCCAGCAGGTCCTGCTCGCCAATCGGGCACGGGTCGTTGTCACTCTTTCTGCCCTCTCTGCGGTCCTCGGTGTCTGCCGGCTTGCTTCCGGTATCGGAATGGCCGGAGGGCCGGTGATCTTCGGGTTCCTGCACGATTGGGCGGACGGTTACGGTGTCGCCATCGTGGCTATTGCCGGCCTGGCCTTTTTTCACTTCGTCGCATTCTCCGCGATCCGCCCGCGTTCGATTGCAGGATGATCCGCCGGACGGCCGTACGAATTGCCTTGGTTCATGGGTTTTGTAAGCTGTGTCTTTCCTTTGCCAGACAAGCGCCGCTCCGACAGCGGGCTTTCGTTGGGCAGGCAAATGAACTGCGCATCGCCGCCGAGGGCGGCATGCATGACGGCGGAGAGCAGGGAGGTCGTGACGATAAAGGACGGACGCCTATGCCGGAACGGCCTGCGTGTTGGCGGTGATGGCCTGCGCCAGGGTTTCGGCCGCGCGGGAGGGCTTGTTGCGCGGATAGGCGATGTGGAACATGTCCTCGAAGTGCATGCGTTCGGGCGCGAGCACGCGCAGCCGGTTGTTGCGGACCCATTCCTCGGCATAATGGTCGGGCAGGAAACCGATATAGGCGCCTGAAAGCAGGAGAAGCAACGTGCCCTCCATATGCGGCGTCGCGGCGGCCCAGGTGAAGTTCACGCCGCAGATCGTCTCGTTCAGCATGTAGGTGCGGCCGGCGAAGGATTGGGACCCCAGCACCTCGTCGGTGAGGTCCGCATCGGGGCGAATGAAGAGCGGATGGCCTTCGGCGCAGTAGAGTTTCTGCACTTCGGAGAAGACCGGTTGGCTGCGGAAATGCGGCATGACGCTGCCGACGGAAGGCATCAGCACGATCTGGTAGGAGCCGTTGAGCAGGCCCTGATGCAGCACCTGCGGCGCGGCGACGTCGATCTCCAGGTGCACGCGCGGAGCTGCGCGGTGAAAGGCCGCCAGGGCGCCCTGGAGATCGAGGGCGTGGTTGGTGATCATGGCATCCACCGTGCCGAAACTGAGGCTGCCCGTCAGTTCTCCCTGCGCCTCCCCGATGCGGCTTTGGAACTTCTCCAGCGAGCCGAAAAGCTCGAGCGCCGCCTCATAGACGAGCCGCCCCTCGTCGGTCATCTGGAAGCCGCTGCGGCCGCGGCTGCACAGGCGGAGCCCGAGCCGTTCCTCCAGATGGCGCATATGGGTGGAGATCGTCGCCTGCGTCATGCCGAGCGCCGATTGCGCGGCGGAAAAGCCGCCGTGCTGCACGACGGAGGCGAAGACGCGCAGCAGCCTGAGTTCGGCATCGCCGAGCGAGAGATTGAGGACGCGGTGCCGAACCTTGTTGATCATGCATTGATTAATGCACAAGTGAACATGCAATCATAGATACTTTTAAACGTTTCTTTCTTTGGCACACTCCCTCGACTTTTGCAGGAGAGGGATGGCCAGCAATTCCTGTGAGACCGGACACCCGAGCCGGACCGGGACGCCATCGATGCCGACATCATGCAAGGACGCAGCAGCGTTGAGCGAACGCAGGACGATCGGCGCGCCCGGACGGCCGGCTGAAAAGGAGGAACACATGGACGAAAGCGTCCGCGACTATCTCGATCGCTACGGCGTCAGCGACGCGACGCGGCAGTTTCTGGCAAAGCCTCGGAAGATGTTCATCGACGGCGCCTGGGTCGACAGCGGCGATGGTGCGACCTTCGACATTTTCGAGCCGTCCACCGGAGGCCGGATCACCAGCGCGCCATCAGGCACGATCGAGGATCTCGACCGGGCTGTCCGGGCCGCGCGCCGGCAGTTCGACGGCGGGGATTGGCGCCGCCTCAAGCCGCTCGCGCGCGAGCGCCTGCTGCACCGCCTCGCCGATCTCCTCGAAACACATGGCGACGAGCTGGCGGAAATCGAATCCATCGACATGGGCAAGTCCGTAACCTTCGCCCGGGAGATCGACATCCAGGGCACGGTCGACACGTTCCGCTATTTCGCCGGCTGGCCCTCCAAGCTGCATGGGCGCACCGTGGAGCCGTCCATTCCCGGCAATTACCTTGCCTATACCCGCAAGGAGCCGTTGGGCGTGGTCGCGGCCATCGTGCCGTGGAACTTCCCGCTCCAGACCATGGCCTGGAAGCTCGCGGCCGCCCTTGCCGCCGGCTGCACCGTCATCGTCAAGCCGGCCGAACTGACCTCGCTCTCCACCCTGCGCTTTGCGGAACTGGCGCAGGAGGCCGGCATTCCCGATGGCGTGGTCAATGTTGTTACCGGCCGCGGCAGCATCATCGGCGCGGCGATGTCGACGCATCCGGGCATAAACAAGGTCACCTTCACCGGCTCGACGCCGGTTGGGCAGGAGGTCGGTCGCTCCGCCGTCGGCAGCCTCAAGCATGTCACGCTGGAACTCGGCGGCAAGTCGCCCGTGCTCGTTCTCGATGATGCCGACCTGCCGCGTGCCGCCCTGGCGGTGGCGAACGGCGTGTTCTTCAATTCCGGCCAGGTCTGCGATGCCGGCACGCGCGTCTATGTCCAGCGCTCGGTGCATGACGCTTTCCTCGACGAACTGGTGAAGGTCACCCGTACGCTCAAGATCGCACCGGGCCTCGACCGTGACTGCTATATCGGCCCCCTGGTCTCCGCGCAGCAGAAGACGGTCGTTTCGGCCTATGTCGAGGCCGGTCGCCGAGACGGCGCGGAACTGATCCATGGCGGCGGCAGTCCGGCCGGGCCTGGCCATTTCGTCGAGCCCGCCATTTTCGCCCATTGCAGGCCGGAGATGAGCATCGTGCGCGAGGAGATCTTCGGGCCGGTGCTGGTGACCAGCCCCTTCGATACGCTCGACGACGCGGTCTCGCTGGCGAACGATACGCCCTTCGGCCTTGCCGCTGCGATCTATTCGAACGATCTCGCACGGGTGCACACGCTCATCCCGCGCCTCCATGCGGGCTCCGTCTATGTCAACGCGCACAGCACGATCGATCCGTCCATGCCCTTCGGGGGCTTCAAGGATTCCGGCTTCGGCAAGGATCTCGGGCCGGAACAGCTCGACCACCTGATGGAGACCAAGGCCGTGTGGATCACGCTGCCGTGACATTCGCCGGCCGCCTTCCATCGGCGGCCGGTTTCCTCACCGCGGACGCTTCGCGCATCCGCACGATCGGCGGCTGATGGAGCCGTGTTCATCGCGGAAAGACGCCGAAGGCGCGACGCGAAAAGGGGAACAACAATGGAAAACGATATCGCCTGGCAGAATGAACTGGTGCGCCGCGCGCGCATCTATGAAGACATCGAGGCGGGGCGCCGTTTCGAGGGAACGATGACCGCGCTCGACTATGCCGCCATGGCCGCGCTGACCTTCGTGCTGGTCGTGGCCTTCTGGATCTGGGGGGCGTGAGATGACCGATCACGTCGCCTCTGGCGGCATCGCCGCCACTGACAGCGAACGGGCGGAAGCCGGTCGCCACCGCGCTGCCGCCGAACGCGGCGATGCGCCGCTTCTCCCGTCGGAACGGCTGTGGGGATTCTGGGAGTTCACCTACAGCAATTCAGCGCTTGCGATCGCCACCTGGGCCTTCCTGATCGGCGGCTCCGTCGGCCTGTTCGTCGGGCCGAAGGAGGGCATTGCCGCCATCGTCATCGGCAATATCGTCGGTGTGGTGCTGACGGCGCTTGCCACCACCTGCATGTCCGGGCGCTACGGCGTCGAGCAGTTCATCGCCCTGCGCAGCCAGTTCGGCTACAACGGCAGCCGTGTCGTCTATCTGCTCGCCGTGGTGCTCCTGACCATGGGCTGGCTTGCCGTGCTTGCCATGATGTTCGGCCGTTCGATCGACGGGCTGATGGCGTTGAGCGCCGGCGAGGCGGCCAGCCCGACCGGCGGCAAGATGATCGTCGCCGCGGTCGGCGCGATCCTGCTCACCTGGTTCATCGTTGCCAAGGGGCCGACGTCGATCAAGTTCTTCAACATGGTCGTCTCGCCGGCGCTGGTCGTGCTGATGGTGGTGATGCTCTATCTCATCCTCAGCCAGCGTTCCTTTGACGAGCTTCTCGCACTGCCGGCGCTCGATCCGCCCTTTGAGGACAACACGCTGAACTTCATCATCGCCGTCGAGGTCAATCTTGCCGCAGGCTTCTCCTGGTGGCCCTATATTGGCAACCTCGCCCGCCTGACGAAGAACGAGCGCACCGCCTTCTGGCCGAACATCCTCGGCATCTTCGGCGCGGCCGCCCTCGGCGAGATCGTCGGCCTGCTCGCGGCCGTCGCGCTCGGCGACAGCGATCCGACGATCTGGATGACCCGGATTGCCGGCCCCATCATCGGTGTCGTGGCGCTGCTCTTCGTCGCTTTCGCCAACATGACCTCGATGGCGAACATCCTCTACACGTCCATCGTCGGCCTCCGGCAGGTGGGGACGGAGCCGGTGCGCCGCATTCCCTGGGGCATGATCCTCTTTCTCTTCTGCCTCATCCCGCTCGGTCTCGTCGTCTTCTATCCCGAGATGTATGACGGCTTCTTCATCTTCCTCGTCTGGACCTCGGCGCTCAATTCCGCGCTCGCGGGCATCGGCATCGTCGATTACTTCTTCCTGCGCGGCCAGAAGCTCGACATGCACAGCCTGCACCGCCCCCAGGAAAACGGTCCCTACCGCTTCTGGGCCGGGTTCAATCCCGTCGGGCTTGCGGCCCTTGCCGTCGGCTTCGTCGTCTACGTGACCATCTTCAATCCGCAGACGCTCGCCAGCCTGCCGGCCTTCAAGTACCTGACTGCCTCGATCCCTGCATGCCTTGTCGCAGGGGCGGTCCACTACGTCCTGACCCGGCTCGTCGCCCGCCGGCGCGGCTGGGGCCTCTACCCGTAAACCTCCGGATGACCGCCATGACCGACACCTACGACTACATCATCATCGGCGCCGGATCGGCCGGCTGCGTGCTCGCCAATCGCCTTTCGGAGGATCCGGCCACCAGGGTGCTGGTGCTCGAATATGGCGGCAGCGACCGGTCGATCTTCATCCAGATGCCGACGGCGCTGTCCATTCCGATGAACGGCACCAGGTACAACTGGAAATACATGACCCTGCCGGAGCCCGGTCTTGGCGGCCGGCGGGTGCACTGCCCGCGCGGCAAGGTGATCGGCGGCTCCTCCTCGATCAACGGGCTCGTCTATATGCGCGGCCATGCCCGCGATTTCGACGAGTGGGAGGAGCTGGGCGCGCGCGGCTGGCGCTACGCCAATTGCCTGCCCTATTTCCAGCGCGCCGAAAGCTGGCAGGACGGGGGCGACGCCTATCGCGGCGATTCCGGCCCGCTTGCCACCAATGCCGGCAACGAGATGCGGAACCCGCTCTACAAGGCCTTCGTCGATGCCGGGCGCGAGGCGGGCTACATCACCACCGAGGACCCGAACGGGCATATGCAGGAGGGGTTCGGGCCGATGCACATGACCGTCAAGGACGGCGTGCGCTGGTCGACGGCCAATGCCTACCTGAAGCCCGCCATGGGCCGGCCGAACCTTGCCGTCGTCACCCATGCCATGACGCGGCGCGTGCTCCTCGAAGGCAAGCGTGCAATCGGCGTGGAGTATGAGCTCGGCGGCGAACGCAAGGTGGCGAAGGCGAACCGCGAGGTGCTGGTCTCCTCCGGCCCGATCGGCTCGCCGCATCTCCTGCAACGCTCCGGCATCGGCCCGGCCGCCGTGCTGCGGAAGGCGGGCGTTGCTGTCCTGCATGACCTGCCGGGCGTCGGCGAGAACCTGCAGGATCACTCTGAAGTCTATATCCAGTATGCCTGCAAGGAGCCGATCACGCTGAACGGCAGGATGGGGCTTTTGAGCCGCGCCTTGATCGGTGCGGAATGGCTGCTGTTCAAGAAGGGGCTCTCGGTCTCCAACCATTTCGAGAGCGGCGGCTTCATCCGATCCGATGCCTCCCTGCTATGGCCGGACATCCAGTTCCACTTCCTGCCGGCCGCCATGCGCTATGACGGGAAAAAGCCGCTCGACGGCCACGGCTTCATGGTGTTGACCGGGCCGAACAAGCCGAAGAGCCGCGGCTATGTGCGCCTGCGCTCGCCGGAAGCGCACGAGCAGCCGGATATCCTCTTCAACTATCTCGATCGCGAGGAGGACCGCGAGGGCTTCCGGCGCTGTCTGCACCTCACCCGCGAGATCATCGCCCAGCCGGCTTTCGACCGGTTCCGCGGCGAGGAGATCGCACCCGGCAAGGATGTGCGCGGCGATGACGAGATCGACGCCTGGGTGCGCGAGACCATGGAGAGTACCTACCATCCCTGCGGCTCGTGCCGCATGGGCGAGGATGACCTGGCCGTCGTCGACAGCGACCTGAAGGTGCGCGGCCTTGACGGCCTGCGCGTCATCGACAGCTCCGTCTTTCCCGCCGAGCCCAATGCCAACCTCAACGCGCCGACCATCATGCTGGCCGAGCGTGCCGCCGATATCGTGCGCGGCAAGCCGCTGCTCGCCGCTTCCAATGCGGAGGTGGGCGTGGCGCCCGGCGTCGGCGTTACCCAGCGCAGCGGCACGCCGCTCCGTGCCTTCCGGCATTGAGGGGGGCGGAGATGCCGCAGAGTATCGGCTACCTGGTGGCGCGGCGGCATCGCGAGGATCCGGAGGAGCCGCGCGACTGGGCTCTCGTCGTGGAGGCCTTCCTTCGCGGGCTTCTGGCCCGCTTCTCCGCCGGCGCGTCATGGCTTTGCGGCGGATCTCTCACAGCCGGAAGAGCGCCTCGGCAAGACGCCCGACATAGGGGGTCATGCGCTCCACCGGAACGCCGGCATAACCGAGGATGAGCGCACCCGGCCGTACGGCGCTGATCGTATAGTCGGACAGCGGATAACATTGCAGTCCGGCGGCGAGCACCGCGCGATGGGCTGTTCGGTCCTCCCGTCCGTTCTCCAGCCAGGCGAGCGCGTTGAGCCCGCTTTCGGAGCAGTCGATGCGGGCAAGCCCTGCGAGGGCTGCCCAGCCGGCCTTCCCGAAGGCCTCGCGTCGCTCGGCATAAAGGCCGCGCATGCGCCGCAGGTGACTGGCGAAATGTCCGCCGCCGATGAATTTGGCAAGGGCGAGCTGGGTCTCCACCGGCACGCTGCGATGGATCAGGCCTGAAAGGTTGCGGAAGGTGCTGCGCATAGTGGCCGGCTTCGAGACGCCGACATCGGGCGCGATCCGCATCGATGGACGGGACGTGACCGGCCTTCCCGCCAACCGCCGCAAGATCGGCATGGTCTTCCAGGCCTATGCGCTCTTTCCCAACCTGACGGTCGCGGACAATATCGGCTTCGGCCTCAAGGTTGCGGGTGAGGAAAAAGCGGCAATCGCCCGACGCGTCGGGGACATGCTGGAGCTGATCGGCCTGCCGCAGCTCGGCAGCCGCTATCCCTTCCAGCTCTCCGGCGGCCAGCAGCAGCGCGTGGCGCTCGCCCGCGCGCTCGCGCCGCGCCCGCAGGTGCTGCTGCTCGACGAACCGCTCTCGGCGCTCGGCGCGAAGATCCGCATCAGCCTGCGCGAGGAGATCCGCCGCATCCAGCAGGATCTCGGCATCACCACCATCTTCGTCACGCACGATCAGGAAGAGGCGCTCTCCATATCGGATCGCATCGTCGTCATGCACCAGGGCATCGCCGACCAGGTCGGGACGCCCTTCGACATCTACAATCGCCCGGCCACGCGCTTCGTGGCGGAATTCGTCGGCACGCTCAATCTCGTCGATGCCGACGTGGTCGATGCGGCCAGCGGCCGCGTGCGGCTCGGCGACGTGCCCGTCGTGCTGAACCGGCCGCTGCCTGCCCGCGCCGGCGAGCGCATCCGCCTGGCGCTTCGGCCCGAAACGGCGGCGCTCGGCCGTGCGGAGGGGCACGACATCGTGCTTCCCGGCCGCATCGCCGAGGTTCATTTCCTCGGCGCCGTGATCCGCATTCGCGTGATGGTCGGCGGCCAGCTTCTCTCCCTCGATACGTTCAACCGGCCCGGCCGTCCCCCGCCGGCTGTCGGCGCGCCCGTCGAGGTCAGCCTCTCGGACCGCGATCTTCTGGTGCTTGCGGCCTGAGGGTCGGGCATCGCAATCCTTACGGAGGAAACGGACATGCCATGGGGTACTCAACCGCCCCCGGACTGGCGCAAAAGAGTGGCGGCGCTGCCTTTGGCGAAGCGCCTCCGGCTTGCTGCGCGGGCGCGCACCGCGCCGCTTTTTGCCCATGCCTATGCCTTTCATCTCAACATGCGTTTCGGCGGCATGACCCCGCTGCATCTCGCAGACTTCACCGCGGCACAGCGCCTTTCCGGCCTCAAGCTCCATGTCGATGACGGGGAACAGGCCAGTCTCGGCCGGATGGATGGCGATGCGCTCGCCGGTTTCGCCGCGCAGATGAAGGCCCGCGGCCTGGAGCTGCATGTGGAGACCAGCACCACGGCGCCGCACGGCCTTGCCGATGCCGTGCGCATAGCGCTTGCCACAGGTGCGACCTCTCTCCGCTGCTATCCGCGCTACGAGGGACGGGTGTCGCAGATCATCGCCTGGACGATCGCCGATCTCCGGCGCCTTGCCGATTTCGACCCGCAGGGCAGGCTGCGCTACACGCTGGAACAGCACGAAGACCTCAAATCGGAGGAACTCATCCATATCATCGAGGCCGTCGGCAATCCGCGCCTCAGCCTGCTGTTCGATTTCGGCAACATGATCAACGCCTACGAACGGCCGATGCCGGCTCTCGCGATCCAGGCGCCGCATATCACCGAGGTCCATGTCAAGGATTGTCTCGTGCAACCGGATCGCGGCGGCTGGGCACATCTTGCCTGCCTCTCGGGTGAGGGGCGCCTGCCGATCCAGGCGATGTTGCTGGAGCTTCTTCTGCTCGGCGAGGACCGTCCGCAGGTGTTGGCCTTCGGGCTGGAGGAGGAGGAGGGCTACTTCGCTCCGGCCCTGCGACGTCCGTCGGATGGGCCTGACCCGTTCATTCCCGCCCGCACGGCCAGCTTCACCGGCCGCGGCACCGGAGATCTCGGGCCGCGCCTGAGCCGGGAAGCCGCTGCCGCCCACCGACAGGTGGAAACGATCCGAACCATGCTCGAAGACATCGCCCTGGAAGCCGAAAGGACCGAAGGATGACCGCTCAAACGACCTGCCCGCCGGCCTTTCTTGCGCTTGCCCATGCCATGGCGGATGCTGCCGCCGAAACGATCCGCCCCTGGTTCCGCAAACGGATAGCCGTCGACGCCAAGGCCGATGCCAGCCCCGTCACCATCGCCGACCGCGATGCGGAAACGGCCATGCGCCGGATGATCGAGGCCGCGTTTCCGGAACACGGCATAAGGGGCGAGGAATTCGGCGCCTGCCGCACGGAGGCGGACTGGATCTGGGTGCTCGATCCGATCGACGGCACGAAATCCTTCCTCTCCGGTTCCCTCGCTTTCGGCACCCAGATCGCGCTGCTCCACAGGGATGATCCCGTTCTCGGCCTGATCAACCAGCCGATCACCGGCGAACGCTGGCTCGGCACGGGCACCACGGCGACCCTCAACGGGGCGCCGATCCGCACCAGCGACAGGACCCGGCTTGATGAGGCGATCCTCTACACTTCCGCCCCGGAGCAATTCGACCGCGCGCGCCACGATCGTTTTACAGCCCTGGCCGCAAAGGTCCGCTTCAGCCGTTTCTCGCACGATTGCTACGCCGCGGGCCTCCTGGCCCTCGGCGGCATCGATCTGCTCGTCGAAAGCAACGTCTTCGACTACGACATCCTCCCGCAAATACCCATCCTTGAAGCCGCGGGAGGTATCGTGACCGACTGGGACGGGCAGCCGCTGACGGTGGCACCACAATACGGCACCGTGCTGATGGCCGCGAACGAGAAGATCCACCAGGCGGCGTTGGAAGCCCTGCGTTGAGTGCAGAAAAACCCCAGCGCGCCGCCGCCGGCGTGTCATGATGTTGAACCCAATCCGGTCTGAGCGGTCCCCCGCCGATCCTCGGCCTTCCTACGCCCTCAGATAGGCCTCTATCCAGGCGCGCACCAACCGCGAATAGGGAGCCTGTGGCAGGGCCATTTCGCGGATGCGGGCCAGCGCCTCCTGTGCATAGCGGCGGATCTTGCCGGCGATCCGCTCATCCATGGCGATGTCTTCGGCAAGGCGGTCCCTTGCCGCACCGTGCAGGGCGGCAAGTTCGGCCGAGCGGACTGCCGCCCGTTCCGTCAGTTCCGCGGCGATCTCTTGCAGGTTCAGGCTCATTGCCAGCAGGAACTCGAGGTCGCGCAGCACGCGCGTGCGCGCCTGCACCAGCCCAAGCCGGTTCAGCCCGTAGACCTGGATCGACACCGCACCCACGGCACTGACCTTCGCCGCGACGGCGGCGCCAGCGATCGCTGCATGGTCGGCCACGGCGTCCGGAAGTCTGGCGGTTTCTGCCGGATCGAGCGGCCTCGGATAAACGAGGCTCACCAGATGCGCGCGATCGACATGGAAGACGAGATGCTGGTCCGGATCGTCCCGCGTGGGATCGAGCAGCAGGCGTTTCTCGGCCTCCATGTCGTCGCCCGGCCGGGCGGCATGCGCACTGCCTTCCATCAGCGGGAAGGCGCTCTGCTTGCCGGTCAGGATGCTGCGGGAGCGATCGAAATCGCCATCGGCGCGCAACACGACCAGCCGGTCCTCGCCCGGCTTCGGCGTCTTCTGATTGCGGCGGCGGTTGCAGTCGATGCAGCTCGGCAGGAGATTGCTCCACTCCATCGCCAGCCACCAGTAGCCCGGATGGCCTGGAACGCCCTCGACCTCGCCCTTGGGCCGGTAGTGCTCGACGTCCACCGGCTGGAGCCCTGCATAGAAGCTCTCGCAATAGGCGCATTTGCCGTGGAACAGCTTTTCGAGGGCGGTCTTGACCGACGCCTCCTTGTAGCGGGCGAAGTCGAACGCCCCCAGTTTCTCGCCCGCCGCGATCCTCTCCATGTGTTCGGTGGCGAGCTGAAGCTCGGATTTGCCGTCCGATGGCCGCGGCTTGCGCAGGATCGACGGTTCAGCCACGGGCGAGCGGTCGACGCGCCTCATTCCAGCAGTCCTTGAAGGAATTTCCTGACTTCGGCCTTCGCGTTCTCACGCGCCGCGCCCGCGCGCTTGCTGTCGGCGGTGCGCCGCAGTGCAAGATAGTCGGCCACCGCCTCCTGCACGACGCGCGTCACCTCGGTGCGGCCGTACGGCAATCCGTCGGCAATGGCGGCGTTGAAATCGGCGAGTACGGCACGCTCCCTTTCGTCGAGGGTGCTTCTGTCGCGGGCGAGCAGGTCGGCCACCTCGGCAAAGGCATGGTCCGTCCGGCGGTCGTCGGCCGAGAAGAGCTGGAACATCTCCGAGGTCAGAAGCTGCTCGACGGTCATGGTCTCGATGTGATCGAAATCGGCGACGCGCTCGACCACCTCGGGCATGGAACTCGGACCGTCGCCGGTGTTCTGGTAGCGGTGCAGCATCATCACCTCGCCGTCGCGCATGCCCCTGACGCAGAGCGGATCGTGGGACGTGAAGATGAAGGTGACGCGCGGCAGCGCCTTGCGCAGGCCCGCGACGATCTGCAGTTTCCAGCGCGGGTGCAGGTGCGCCTCGATCTCGTCGACGAGCACGATCGCCTCGCCGTGGCGCGCGTCACGCGGGGAAAGGTGCGGCGCCGCGTCCATCAGCCCTTCCAGCACGTCGCAGACCAGCGCAAGCACCGCCCGGTAGCCGGACGAGACGATGTCGAGCCGCTGCGGCACGATATAGTCGCTGCCGTCCTGTTTCTTCTTGTGCACATTGATGACGCAGCGGCCGGCTTCGTTCTCCTTGCCCGGTTTCACCTCGATATCCCGGAACTCGCCGTCGATGCGGATGATGTGTCGCAATGCGCTGACCACCTCGTTCAGCGCCTCGGGCTTTCTCTTCGCCAGTTCGGCAAGCCATGGTTCGGGGTTGGAGATCTGGCGATCGTTGCGAAACAGCGTCTCGATCCGGCGGACATAGCTTTTCTGCCGCGTCTTGCCGAAAAGCCGGTGTGCGCCATAGGCGAAGATCGGCGGCCTCGAGCCCTTCAGCCTCGCGCTGGTCCGCATGCGGCCATCCTTCGCGCCGATCGTGAGGATGGTTCCGCCGCCGTCGCGGAATTCCAGCTCGACGCGGCAGCCGCGCGTGCCGGTCTTTTCGGTTTCGCCCATATATTCCGGATTGAGCGTCATGCTGCGGCCATCCAGGTCGAGTTCGTCGCGCATGTCTTCCGGGATCGCCGCAAGCACGATCGCCTCGAGGATCGAGCTCTTGCCGGTCGAGTTTTCGCCGAGGATGAGCAGGCACGGCGTCGGCGGCAGTTCGTCCGGATCGTGGCCGGCGGCCGGGTTTTGCGGTGGATCCGGCAGGGCGAAGGAGATCGCCTCCAGCGACTTGTAGTTCTTGATGGTTGCAGCACGCAGTTGCGCGCGCGCAGGACGCGGCGGGGAAACGGCCCTCTGGTCGGTGAGCTCTCGCCGCCCCCGCGCCCTGTTCGCATCCTCGCGCCGTAACGTGCGAAGGGTTTCGCGTACCGCCGCGTCAAAATCCTCCCGCAGGGACCAACTGCTGAAGGTTGTGCCGATGCGCTCTGTCGACAGCGGATCGGATGAATAAAAGCGCCGTGCGAGCCTGTCCGCGATCTGGCGGAGCAGCAGGTAGAGCGCGCCGCCGAATTCGATTTCCTTGTAGGAGCTGCCCTTTGGGAGCCATCGTGCAAGATCGAAAAATGCGCGCGGCGACCGGCGCATATCGCCGATCCATCCTGCCAGGGCTTCCGCGCGGCGACGGAGGAGATCGGGACGGTTGAGGTTGAAATGGACGATCGTCGGCTCGGCGCGGCGGTTCCTGCCGTGCAGGATGCCATCCAGGGTCACATCGAAGGCAAGGGCCGGCTTCGTGATTTCGCCGGGAAAGTAGAGGAGCGGCTTTTCTTCGATCTGCAATCCCACCAGGCCAAAGGGGGCAAGAGAGACGTCGGGTGGTGCGGCACGCGGACCGTCGACGGGGAAATAGGCCTTGTCCCTCGGCAGGCAGCCCTCGCAGATCGGGAAGAGGTTTTCCCACTGGAAGGCAAGCCAGAGATAACATTCCTTGTCTTCCGGCCGCTTCATCGGGATCGCATAGGCCGGCGGGCGGAAGCGGTATGGCTGCAGCCGCATGCCGGCCTGCTCGCAGAAAGGGCACTTGCCGTAGGAAAGCGCGGTCAGCGCGTCGAGGAGGTCGCGATCCAGCGGGCTTTTCCAGACCGGTGGCACGTCGGTCTGCAGGCGCTCCTTCGGGTCGAGCGTATAGTGGGCGGTGACGTCGCGCCATTCCCTGTCGCGTCCCTGCAAGCTTCTGGGGAACGTTTCGCTTCGGTTATCGTGCCCGAAGAAGAACATGAACGGCTCTCTCCCTTGCTCAGGCCGGGCTTTGCGTCTTGCGCACCGGTGCGCGGTCGGCGCCGGCGACGAGGCGCAGGTTGCTGTCGGCGTTCGGCACCGTGCCCTTGCGCACCGAACGGGTTCCCTCCGCGGCATGGGCCTCGGCTGCCTTGTCGCCGATCCCGGCCAAGGCGGCGGCGAACGGTGCCAGCACCTCCTCGCGCCATTTCTGCGCGTTCTTGTAGGCGCGCGGCGCATGCTCGGTCAGCAGTGTCTCGTAGATCGGCTCGCCGCCGGCGGGGACGGTGCGATAGGCGGTAGCCATGCCCTCCAGTGCCCCCTCCAGCTTGGGCATCAGAGACACTGCCCGCAGCCAGCGGTGTTCATCGAAATCGAAGCGCTCGACCAGTGCCCGTCCTGCCTGCCTGCCATAGTCGCCGAGCTGGCGGATCGTAGCCTCGTCCATGGCAAGGTTCATGCCGCCCTCCCTGCTTTCATCGAGGCGTATCTCGACGATGCGGTCCGCATAGCCGGGCAGCAGCGATTGCAGCGTGTCCTGCCAGTCCTTGGCCGTGTTGAGGATCGAGCTCAGGGCATTGCCGATGCCGGTGATCGCCCGAACCGGAAGATGCGTGCTCTGGCGCGGATGGCTGGGGAGGTCGACGCGCACGTCGCCGTGGCGGACCTCCTCCCAGCGGGAGAGCGTGATGCCGAAGGTCGGGCGGGACGGAAGGAAGGAATCGAAGAAATGGATCGGGAAGTTGCTGGAGATGCCGCCGTCCGAGAACAGGCAGCGCCGCACCTTCGACCGGCCCGGCCCCTCCGGAAGCAGGTCGTCGAACCGGTAGAGCGGCACCGCGCTGATCAGCCCCGGGAAGCTCAGGCTCATGCGCGCGACCAGCAGCACCGGAAAGTCCCGGCCGCTGGCGAGCGGATAGAGATCGGCCGGAAGCTGCGGGCCGACATCGGTCAATGGCGCACGGTCCCGAACCAGATAGTCGACCACGCGCTTTGGAAACAGAGCCTCGAATTCGCGCCTGGAGAAATAATGGTGGTCGCTTTTCAGCGGCAACTGGTATGGCCGGCCTGACGACAGATCGGTCGTCATGGTTGCGACCTCTATGCCGTGGTCGGCAAGCTGGCCGACGGTAAGCGGGTCTCCCGGAACGTCGCCGGGGCCGAGATTGCCGGCCACCCGGTCGATGCGGTCCGCAAGCCAGTCGGTAAGCGCGGGCTTATCATACCCCTCTTGGGTCAGGCCGGGGCAGATGCCGAAATCATGCGCCGGCAGGTCGGTCTTTATCGAACGCCACAGGGCGAGGGTGATGGCGGCCACAAGCAGGACAAGCCCCACGACAATCCCCAGAACAGCGAGGGACGTGTCCGACCGGAGGACGCCGGCCGCCACCATGGCAAGGCCGATGGCCGCCGCGATCAGCGCCCGGCCGCGATAGGCCGCGAGCATCGCCTTCATCATCGCCAGCGGCTTGCTGACGCCGCCGGCGGCCGCCATGGCCATCAGGATATCGAACAGGGGTTTCAGCCTGGGCGCGGGCTGGAACAGCGAGGCCATGTCGCGGCCGATCTCGTCGGCAATGGAGACGATGCCGTCATAGCCGGCGAAGTCGTCCTTGCCGGGCGAACGCTCGCGCCGGTATTCGGCGGCGGCCGCGACCGCTGCGGCGATGGCGCCGGCCGAGGTGCCGCCGATGCTGCGCAGCCGGTAGGCGCGGGCGATTTCCACGATCGCGTGCGGATAGACCACCCCCGACGTGATCCCGCCCTTCATGACCAGGTCGCATTCGCGCATGATGCCTCCGTTCAATACCAACCCGATTCCGGTGTATTCCGATTGAAAGAGATCAATTCTGGATTGCTAGCCCACTTCCCGCTCATCGTACAGGGCCATCGTTATGTTCGCGTCGACCGGGACGGCAGCATCCGGCATGACGGAATCCCGCTCTCTGTAGCAAGATGGAGCAGGCTTCCCCTGCGCTAGGAGCCGTGGGTCAGGCGGTGCCGCCGACGATGGCATAGGCGGCCGCGCCCTTGGCGCATGCGATCACGATATGGCCGTAGGGCGCGCGCCATTCGCTGTGGACATGGCTGTTCTCGTCCAGATCGAGACCGGCGCTCGCCTTCAGACCTTCCTGACGGAACGCGACGGGCTCGCCGTTCACCGTCAGCCAGAGCAGCGGGGTCTGGCTTTGCGCTTCTATCGAGAGATGCTGGCGCCCGTGGCCATCGGGCGTGATCGAGACGGTCAGCCGCAGGTCGGCCGTGTCCGGCACGTCCGCGCCGGCGAGGCCGGGCAGGTCCGCAAGCTCGGGCGTTCGCGGCGGCGGTGCACGGTAGTCGCCGGTCTTTTCGAAGGCGCATGCATGGCCGAGCAGCGCCGTGTCGTCGAAGGCCCGGCCGGCGAAGGTCAGCCCCGCGGGCATGCCGATATCGGCCAGCATGCCCATCGGAACGGTCACCGTCGGAATGCCGAGATGGCGGATCGCCAGGTTGCCGTTGGCGACCCAGGTGCCGTTGCGCCAGGCAAGATCGGCCGAAGCGGGGTTCACGTCGGCATCGGCCGGGCCGATATCGGCAACGGCCGGGAAGATCACCGCATCGAGACCCAACCGGTCCATCCAGGCTTCGAGATCGATGCGCCGGGTCTCCTCCAGCCCGCGCAAACCCTCGGCAAGGCCCGGGATATCCTCAAAGGAGGCGATGGGATGTGCGCGCATATGCGCGGGATAGTCGGCGATGCGATCGTCGAAGCCGTGGTAGCGGTCGGGCAGGCTGCCTTGCGGTGCGGGGAAGATGCGCGCGCCGTCGACGTCGGCGAGCCGCCGCAGGGCGGGATCGGCATTGGCCGCCAGAAAATCGTCCCAGGCCCAGGCGGAGAGATCGAGGATCTCGTGGCGAAGATAGTCCGGGCTGACGAGGCCGCGCGTCGCGATGGTCGGCGCGCTTGGCCGATCTCCCTCGTAATTGCTGACGACCGGGAAATCGGTGACCACGACCTCGGCGCCCGCCGCCTCGAGCGCGGCGCGCGCTGCTGCGCACAGTGCGATCATCGAGGCGCGGGTTTCGATCCGCCGGCCGGTCGCGCCGCCGATCCCGACCTTATCCCCGGTTCCCGTCTCGGCGTCGGCATTGATATACATTGCCGGCAGGCCGAACCGTTTGCCTGCGAGGCTCGCGGTCCGGGCGATCGCGACATACGAGGGCGGGCGGACATCGGAGGCTTTCGGGATGCGCACCCAGGTCTGGCGCCGCCAGAGATCGCCGCGGGTCTCCGGATCGTCGGCGACGATGATGTCGAGCAGTTCCAGCATATCCGCCATCGACCGGCAGTGCGGCACCACGACGTCCATGGTCGGCACGAGCGGCCAGTTGCCGCGCACGGAGATGACGCCGCGGCTCGGCGTATAGGCGCAGAGCCCGTTGTTGGCGGCGGGCGCCCGTCCGCTCGACCAGGTTTCCTCGCCGAGCCCGAAGGCCGCGAAGCTCGCGGCGGTCGCGGTGCCGGATCCGTTCGAGGACCCCGAACCGAAGGCGGCCGTCAACCAATCGGCATTATAGGGGGATTCCGCGCGTCCGTAGACGCCGCGCTGCATGCCGCCATTGGCCATCGGCGGCATGTTGGTCAGCCCGATCAGCACGGCCCCGGCCGCCCGCAGACGGGCGATCGCGAAGGCGTCCTCCGTCGCGACCAGATCGGCGAAGGCGGGCGAGCCGGAAGCGACGCTCAGCCCCTTCACCTTGTAGCTGTCCTTGGCGGTGTAGGGGATGCCGTCGAGCGGGCCGAGGCTTTCGCCGCGCGCCCGCCGGAGGTCCGAAGCCCGTGCCTCGGCGAACATGTCGGGATTGAGCACCGGCACGGCGTTGAGCGCGATGCCGTGCCGGTCGTAATACGCGATGCGGTTGAGATAGGCCGCGACCAGGCCGACGCTTGTCGTCTCACCCGTCCGGAGCGCCTCGCGCAGCTTGTCGATCGACGCTTCGACGACCTTCATCGATGCCCTTCCCCCCACGCGTTCTGTTTCCGACTGACGGAATACCCGCCCGGTGTTTCTAGCTTTCGCGTCTCGTCCGGGCAATCTCGATCGCCTGCACTTTCCCCTCATTGCAGCCAGTGCCGGCCGTGCCCCCACATCCAAGGCACGTTCAGGGTATTGTCGGCGTCGACACTTGCCCCGGCTGCTGAGCCGTCAGACTTCGAAGACGTCGTCGAAGGATTCCGGAAAGGTCTGGCGGGCCACTTTCTCGTTGATGACGAGCAGGGCCGCATAGGAGAGCGGGTCGAAATCCTTTTCGGCGGGCAGGACCTCGCGGCCGAAGAGAAGGTTGAGGCGCGCGGCGTCGAGATTGCCGCGTTCGAAGGGTTCCGCGCCGAAATGGTGCCAGAGGGCGTGGAGGAAGGCGGCGTCGATGCGGTGCTCGGCGGTGCCCGGCCGTGCCCGACGGGGCAGGGCCTTGATCGGCGTCACGCCCCGTGGGTTGGCGCGCCTGATGGTGAACTGGACTCCCGTGCCCGGCATGCCGGAGGGGAAGCCGCGATGTTTCGTCATGTCGGGTGGGTTCGCCATCCGTCTCTCCTTCTTCGCGCCCCTTCTAGCCGATCCGGTCCTGTCGCGAAACCTTGGAAACGGGGCGGCCCGCCGTGCTCCCACGGTTGTGGCGCCGTGTATGGAGGCAGGCCGGACCTTGCAGCCTTGCGGCATAGCACGGCCGGATCCACGGTCTTTTCCGATGAAGCTGGTGGAATCGTCTCTCCGGCGCGATCGCCTGTATGTATTCCAGCATCAAGTGCTGCGGTTTTGCGCATTTCAGGCGCCAGGACGAGGATTTTTTCGCGTCTTTCGGATTCACCGTTGCTTTTAGCCCCGGTTGTGGCGGGATGCCCCGGTGTTTGCCGCCAGTCGCCGGAGGACAAGGGTCTTGCAGCAACGGAATAAAGAGACGACCGATGCCTTGCCGCCCATCGCCAACGGGGGCTCCCTCCTGATCGACTGGATCGATGCGGAGGCGCGCGTCTGCCTCGTCAACGACCACGAGGCACGTGAACTGGGGATCGATCGGCGGGACCTGCCGGGCCTGTCGCTCGAACGGATCTATTCGAGCAGTTCGGCGCAACTGCTGCGCGCCATCGCCGCCGGTGAGCATGTTCCCGCCGCGAGCTTCCCGGTCTGGCTCAGCACGCCCCATTATGAAGAAGTGCCGATGGTGGCGAGTGCGATCCCGGACCTGCCGCGCGGGCTTGCGATCGTCAAGCAGCCGCTGTCCTCCGCCGCGCTCGGCATCGGCGAGGAATTGCTGGAGCGGGTGGAGATCCTCTCGCAGATGATCGGCGCGGCGACGGAGGCCTGCTGGTGCATCGAATTCCTGGAGCCGGTCGACACCGCACTTGCCGAGGACGAGATCGTCGAGCGGATATTCTCCAACCAGAGCTGCTGGCGGGCGTGCAACGAGGCGATGGCGCGGCTCTACCGGGTGCCGGAAGGTCTGGACTTCAACGTCCAGCCGGTCTCCCGCTACTTTCCCGCCACCGAGATCAACCGGCAGATGGTCCGCGACCTCGTGCGCTCCAACTACCGGCTCGACCATGCGGCCGCGGTCGACCGGCGGCATGACGGCAGCGAGATGCTGGTCGAGAATGATTTTCGCGCGGCGATCAAGGATGGCTTCCTCGTGCGGCTGTGGGGCACGACGCGCGACATCGGCGCGCACAAACGCCGCGAGCAGCAGCTCGCCGACCGGGCCGACACGATGCAGGACATCCTCAGCGCCGCGCCGGACCCGATCCTCGTTATTTCCGAGGACGGGCTGCTGCTGGCGGCCAATCCGGCGGCCGAGGACGTGTGGGGCCGGACAGCCGAGCAGATCCTCGGCCGGCCGATCCAGCATTTCATGGAAACCCGCCAGGCCCTCGGCAAGCTGCGGCAGGCCGCGCTCGAAGGCGAGGATGGCGAGAGCGGATGCGACCTCACCGTGGTTGCGGCCAATGGCAGCCGCGACGTCTGGCGCTTCCGTGCCGCGCGCATCGAAGGCGAGATGCGCCGCTATGTCCTGACGGCGCGGCGCAAGGCGAAACGCAAGGCGCGCAGCCCCGCGCAGGAGGCCCTGGCATGAAGTTCTACGCCAACGACCTCACCGCGCCCGGCCACCGGCGCCTGCGGCCCGCCTTCATCGACGAGCCGCAATTTGGCGCCTTCCTCGATGCCTTTCCCGAGGGTGTCGCGCTGCTGGAGACGGATGGCACCATCAAGCACGTCAACGGCAAGCTCGAACTCATCCTCAACATCGCGCGCGGCGATCTCGTCGGCTCGCAGCTTGCCCGGCATGCCAAGACGGCCGGCCCGCTCATCCAGAAGCTTGCCGGCGCCCTCCAGCAGCTGAAGCGCATCGAAGTGTCCGGCACGCTCAATTCGCAGCGCAACGTCACCGGCACGCTCGGCATCCTGCGCACGCCCGATGGCGGCGCCTATGGTGCGCTCCTGACCCTGCGCGAGGCGGGCGGTCGCCAGCGCGGCCATGAAAGCTCGGACAATTTCCGCTTCGAGGCCGAGCCGGCGGCCCGGGACCGGGCGAGCCGCGTCCTGACGCCGCGCCTGCAGGCGGCGGTGCACCGGGCCGCGAGCGCGCTCGACCGCGGCAGCGCCGTGCTCATCACCGGGGAGACCGGCACGGGCAAGACCGAACTCGCCCGCTGGATCGGCAAGGCGGACGCTTCCGACGCGCCGCCCTTCGTCCATGTCAATTGCGGCATGCTCACCGATGCCCAGTTCGATGCGGAAATGTTCGGCATCGAGCCCGGCTCGGCGCTCGACACCTCGACGCGCGGCAAGCTCGGCTTCGTGGAGGCGGCCGATGGCGGCACGCTCTTCCTCGATCAGGTGACGGATCTCTCGCCCGTCGCCCAGATGAAGCTCGTCGCCTTCCTCGAAAACCAGACCTTCAGCCGGCTCGGCTCCGTCCAGCGGCGGCGTGCGCGCATCAGCCTCGTGACGGCGACCAATGCCGATCTCCCGGCGCTCCTGGAAAGCGGCGATTTCCGCAGCGACCTCTATTACCGCATCGCGGTCGTGACGCTCGACCTGCCGGCGCTGCGCGAGCAACCCGAACTGGTCGCCGCGCTGACGGAGCATTTCCTGCGCCGGCTCAATTCCGGGCGCACGCCCGTGCTGCGCCTTTCGGCCGCCTTCACCGAGCGCCTTTCGGCCCATGCCTATCCCGGCAATATCCGGGAACTGGCGAACATCCTCGAACGCGCGGCGGCGACCGCCGACGATGTCGCCCTCTCCGATCATTTCGACGTGCCGGCGCCGGTGGCGCGACCCGCCGCGGGACCCGCCGCCGACAGCGCCGAACGGCCGGAGCGGTTCAAGGACCTGGTGCAGGCGTTCGAACACTGGGTTCTGGAAAAATCCATCGCAGAACATGGGAGCAAAAGAAGCGCCGCCAAGGCGCTCGGCATCGATATCGCCACCCTCGTCCGAAAGACGAAGCGGACAAGATGACCAACGAAGACATGAAGGGGAACAAACATGTCGATCATGCGCAGATCCGCAATTCTCGCCCTTGCCGCCGCAAGTCTCGTGCCGCAGGCGCTGGCCGCCAGGGCCGCTGAACTCAACTACCTCACCTGGGAAGGTTATGCCGTCGATGGCTTCATCTCGAAGTTCGAGGCGGCCTCGGGCTGCAAGGTGACGGCCTCCTATGTCGGCTCGAACGACGATTTCGCCGCCAAGCTCGCCGCCGGCGGCGGTGTCTACGATCTCATCAGCCCCTCGCTCGACACCGTGCCGATGCTGCGGCTGGCCGGTTTCGTCGCGCCGATCGATACGGCGAAGATCGAGGGCTTCGACGGCATCTATCCGGAATTCTCCAAGGAAAGCGACGTGGTAGCCGACGGGGAGACCTGGGCGGTGCCGCTGATCTGGGGCTCGGTGTCGCTGATCTACCGCGCCGACAAGTTCGAGACCAAGCCGGATTCGATCGCCGTGCTGTTCGACCCGGCCTACAAGGGCAAGGTCTCGCTGTGGGACGACAAGTCCGCGCTCTACTGGACGGCCCGTTACCTCGGCTACGACAACGTCTTCGATCTCACGGACGAGCAGCTGGAGGCCGTGAAGGCCAAGCTGATCGAGCAAAAGCCGCTGATCCGCAAATACTGGGCGTCGGCCGGCGAACTGACCGAATTGATGGCCAACCAGGAGGTCTATGTCTCGAATGCCTGGACGGGCCTGACCAGCAAGGACGTCAACAACCTGAAGAAGGGGTTCGAGGTCGTCGAGTTCACGCCGAAGGAAAAGGCCGAGGGCTGGATGGATTCGATGATGCTGGTGAAGGATTCGCCGAACGAGGACTGCGCCTACAAGTTCATGAGCTTCATGCAGTCGGCCGACGGCCAGTGCGGCCTTGCCGAGGCCACCGGCTATTTCCCGGTCAATCCGAAGGCCGTCCAGGGCTGCATGAACGATGCGCTCAAGAAGGAGCGGCAGGTCGACAATGTCGAGTTCGTCAAGAGCCTCGTCATGTGGCAGCAGCCGGCGCGTCTCGACAAGTATCTCGAGACCTGGAACGCCGTGAAGGCCGCGCCCTGACGCCTGCCGGACGGCGCCGCGACGGGCGGCGCCTTCCGTCATCGCACGAGACAGTTCACACGACGCGGGGACCCGATGACCTCCAGCCCGATTGTGGCGCTTGACGGCGTTGCGAAACGATATGGCGCATTCGTCGCCCTTCACGAGACCGACCTCGCCATAGCCGAGGGCGAGTTCGTCACCCTGCTCGGCCCATCCGGCTGCGGCAAGACGACGACGCTGCGGCTGATCGGCGGTTTCGAACAGGCGAGCGCCGGCCGCATCGCCATTGCCGGGCAGGACGTGACGGAAAGCCCGCCCTATCGCCGGCCGGTCAACACGGTGTTCCAGGATTATGCCCTCTTCCCGCATATGAGCGTGGCGCAGAATATCGGCTACGGCCTTTCCGTCCGGTCGGGCCGGGTGGAGAAGGCGGAATGCCGCCGGCGGGTCGCCGAGGCACTGGCCCTTGTCGGGCTGGAGGGCATGGCGGATCGTCGGCCCGGCGCGCTATCGGGCGGCCAGCGCCAGCGCGTCGCCATGGTGCGCGCCGTCGTGCGCCGCCCGCGCGTCCTCCTGCTCGACGAGCCGCTCTCGGCCCTCGACGTGAAGCTGCGCGAGGGCATGCAGGTGGAATTGAAGCGGCTGCACCGCGAACTCGGCATCACCTTCCTGATGGTCACGCACGACCAGACCGAGGCGCTCGCCCTTTCCGACCGCATCGTCGTCATGCGGGAGGGCCGCATCGCCCAGATCGGTTCGCCCACCGATCTCTACGACCATCCGGCAACGCCCTATGTCGCCGATTTCATCGGCGCGGCGAACCTCCTGGAGGCCGAGGCGCTCGGCTGCGAGGGCGATCTCTGTGCTTTCCGGCTTGCCAATGGCGCCGTGCTGCGCAGCCGGCGTCCGGGCGCTGCCGCGGCCGCGGCGGGCAACCGCGTGACGCTCGGCGTACGGCCGGAGCGGCTGATGACGGCGCGCCCGCAGACGGGGGAGGCGAACGCCCTCGATTGCCGCGTCCTGGAGCGGCTTTTCCATGGCGACCGCCTGCGCATCGAGCTTGTGCCGGAGGGAGGCGGAAAACCGCTCTTTGCCGAGCTCGCCCGCACCGCGCTTCCGGCATCGGTTTCCCCCGGCAGCCGCCTTGCCGTGCATGTCGACCCGGCCGACGTGATGGTCTTTGATGCGGGAGGGGGCAAATGACGTTGACGCGCCGTACCTTCCCCGGCTTTGCCGCCCTGTTCTCCGCCCCGCTCGCCTGGGTGCTGCTGCTGATGGTCGTGCCCTATGCCATCATGGTCTCGGTGGGCTTCTGGACGCGGCAGTTCCCGCTGTTCCATCCGGATTTCCAGTTCGGCAACTACGCCCAGATCTTCGCCGACCCGCAATATACGACCGTCATCCTGCGCACGCTGAAGATCGCCGCCCTGGTCACGGTCTGCGCGCTGCTGCTCGGCTATCCGCTCGCCTATTTCCTCGTCTTCACCGTCCGTTCGCCGCGGCTGCGCAACCTTCTCTACATGTCGGTGATCGTGCCCCTGTGGGTGTCCTACCTGCTGCGCGCCTATACGTGGAAGATCATCCTCGGCACGGATGGAGCGCTGAATTCGCTTCTGGTTTCCACCGGCATCGTCTCGGCGCCGCTCGACGTCTTCCTCTACAACCAGACCGCCATGGTGGTGACGCTCGTCTATATCTTCGTGCCCTTCATGGTGATGCCGCTGTTCACCGTGCTCGACAACATTCCGCGCCGCCTCGTCGAGGCTTCGGAAGACCTCGGCGTCGGCCCGTTCATGACCTTCTGGAAGGTGATCTTCCCGCTGTCGCTCGGTGGCGTGGTGGCCGGCGCGACGATGACCTTCTGCCTGTCCTTCGGCGATTTCGTGGCGCCGGTCCTCGTCGGCGGGCCGGACGGGATCATGGTGGCGAACCTTCTGCAGACGCAGTTCGGCGCCGCGCTCAACTGGCCGCTCGGCTCGGCGCTGGCGACGCTCGTTCTCGCGCTGGTGCTGATCCTCCTGCAACTCTCCAGCCGTCTCGACCGGGCCGGCCGGGTCGACCTTTCGTGAGGAGGCGGGCATGCTGCGCTTGAGATGGTGGCAGAAGGGCATGGTGGGGGTGAGCCTCGGCGTCCTCGCCTTCCTGTATCTGCCGATCGTCATCCTGGTGATGTTCTCCTTCAACGACAGCAAGGTGACCTCCTTCCCGCTCGCGGGCTTCACGCTGCACTGGTACGAGGCTTTCCTCGCCAACGGGCAGATGCTGCGGGCGCTGGGCAACAGCCTGTGGGTCGCCCTTTTTGCAACCACGCTTGCCGTGCTGATCGGCGTGACGGCGGCGCTGGCGCTCGATCGCTACGAATTCCCCGGAAAGCGCCTCTTCCAGAATGTCATCCTGCTGCCGCTCAGCCTGCCCGGCATCGTCACGGGCATTGCGATGCTGAACTTCTACAAGCAGATCGGCATTCCCCAGAGCCTCACCGCCGTGGTGATCGGCCATGCGACGGCGCTGCTCGGCGTGGTGGTCTCGCAGGTCATGGCGCGGCTCTCCAAGGTCAACCGGCGCCAGTTCGAGGCTTCGGCCGATCTCGGCGCCACGCCCTTCGAGACCTTCCGGCGCGTGACGCTTCCGGCGATCCGCAGCTCGATCGTCGGCTCGGCGCTGCTCTGCTTCACGCTCTCCTTCGACGAGATCCCCGTCACCTATTTCCTGACGGGGCGCGAGGTGACGCTGCCGATCTATATCTATTCGACGCTCCGGCGCGGCATCACGCCGGAGATCAATGCCATCGGCACGGTGATCGTCGCCGTGTCCTTCGTGCTCATCGTCCTCTCGGTCACGCTGTTGCGCGACCGGCATCAATCCTGATCCATGGAAGGGAGAACACGCATGGATGCCTCGACCTATACAATCGATTTCTGGCGCGCCAAGGCTGGATCGCTCGGGTTCCGCACGAAACATTTCATCGACGGGGCCTATGTCGATTCCGCCGACGGACGGACCTTCCCGACGATCAATCCGGCGACCGGCGGGACCATCGCCGAGGTTGCCCGGGGCGGTGCGGCGGAGATCGACCGGGCCGTCGCCGTCGCCCGCAAGGCCTATCGTTCCGGCATCTGGTCGCGCATGGAACCGCGCGCCCGCATGGCGGTGCTGGAAAAGTTCTCCGCGCTGGTGGAGAGCCATGCCGAGGAATTCGCCGTGCTCGACAGCCTCGACATGGGCAAGCCGGTCATGGACATGATGAACATCGACATTCCCGGCTCCGTCACCGCGCTGAAATTCTTCTCCGAGACGATCGACAAGATCGAGGGCGCGGTCACCGCGACGGCCTCGAATGCGCTGCACTATATCCTGCGCCAGCCGCTCGGCGTCGTCGGCCTCATCGTGCCGTGGAACTATCCGCTGATGATGGCCGCCTGGAAGCTCGGGCCGGCGCTGGCGACCGGCAATTCCGTCGTCCTCAAGCCGGCCGAGCAATCGCCGCTCTCGGCGAACCTTCTTGCCGAACTCTTCATCGAGGCGGGCGGCCCGGCGGGTGTCTTCAACGTCGTGCACGGGCTCGGCGAGGAGGCCGGCAAGGCGCTGGCGCTGCATGACGACGTCGACAAGATCGGCTTCACCGGCTCCACCGAGGTCGGCAAGCTCTTGATGATCTATGCCGGCCAGTCGAACATGAAGCGCGTCTCGACGGAATGCGGCGGCAAGACGCCGCAGATCGTGCTCGGCGACTACGACGATCTCGACACCGCCGTCACCTATGCCGTCAACGGCATCTACGGCAACCAGGGCGAGGTCTGCAATGCCGGCTCGCGCATCCTGGTGGAAAAGAGCATCCATGACGATTTCGTCGAGCGCTTCACCGCCCGCACGCGGGAAAACTTCGTGCTGGGCGATCCGCTCGATCCGTCGACGACCATCGGGCCGCTCGTCACCGCGGCGCACCAGAAGCGGGTGCTGAGCTATATCGACATCGGCCGGCAGGAGGGGGCGGCGTTGCGCTTCGGCGGCGGCACGCTTGCAGCCTCACCGGAGGGCGCCTTCGTCGAGCCGACGCTCTTCACCGGCGTCGACAACGGCATGCGCATTGCCCGCGAGGAAATCTTCGGGCCGGTCGCCGCCATCATTCCCGTCGCAGGCCTGGACGATGCCATCGAGATCGCGAACGATTCGATCTACGGCTTGGCCGCCTCGGTCTGGACGCGGGACGTCGGCAAGGCGCATCGCTTCGCCCGCGATGTCGAGGCCGGCGTCGTCTGGGTCAACTGCTTCGACCATGGCGACATGACCTCGATCTGGGGTGGCTTCAAGCAGACCGGCAACGGGCGCGACAAGTGCCTGGAAGCGCTGACGCAATACAGCCAGACCAAGTCGGTCTGGCTCAACCTCGGCTGACCGGTAGGGGCGGCGGCCCGGGGCCGCCGCCCTCATGATTTTCAGAAAAAGTTTACGCCGTTTCGCGTCCATTTGTTGCGGCGCGCCGATGGCCGTGGCGTGACGATGAAACTCGCGCGCCTTTTCCGGCATCGATTTTCACCCCGTTGCGGTGGTTTTCAACGTATCCGGCAGCGGACATCCGGGCCGGCGCCCGCGAATGGTTTGATATTCAAGCGGGATTTGGGAAAGTCGGGATCAACGGCTTTCCCTTTTTCACGATCGCCATTGTGAAAATTTTCAGATCAAACAACCAAAAGAAAACAGATTACATGATGGCGGGGAATTCTGGGCGAATCCATTGACTTCCGGTGAAATTATCGCATTATCGAGAAAACAAATTACATCGCTCCAGCGATGATCGTTGACGGGAACTTTGCGATCCAACAGC
>NZ_SLVX01000031.1 GCF_004341885.1 Shinella granuli
GTTGCAGAAAGGAAATAGGTGGCCGGATTTTACTCCGCCCGCAGCAGCATTATGCCGCCGCTACCGTGGCCGACTTTTGCACCGCCGCTCTCACGTCGGACGGGCGTGAATTTGGGTTCATCCCATCGTGGCATCGCCATCAGGTGATAAACAACCGCGAAACGGCCAGCGTTTTGCCCGAACCTTCGGAATTTATTGCCGTATCTGACGCGTGCGCCACGCGTGCCTCACGCGACGGGCACGCGGGGAAAGCGGAAAGGAAGGGAAAGGAAAGGAATATATATTCCCGCAAAATGGATTTGCGGGCTTCCGAGCCGCCTCACGGCGATACTGTCGAGCAGGAATTTACGAATACGTTCTGGCCAGCCTATCCCCGCAAGGTAGATCGCAAGGACGCGCTCAGTGCCTTTCTCAAAGCCCGGAAGAAGGTTTCCCTCGAAGCCATCATGAAGGCTCTCGAAGCGTACAGCCGTGAGACATCCAAGGCGGACAAACGGTTCATCCGCCATGCCGCTCGTTGGCTCAATGCCGAAAGCTGGGAGAACGGCGACAACCAGCACCCCCCGCATGTCCCTGTCGATGACGAGAAGTGGTTGAAGCGGCTTCGCCAGGGCCGCAACCTTCGGAAATGGTCGGTGCAAGACTGGGGACCGCGCCCCGGCAATGACGGCTGCTTGGTCCCTGCCAGCCTTCTGGAGCCGGGAGACGGTGATGGATGGACCGAATTCGAGGTGGCGGCATGACGGCGCCTGACGATCCGATGCGCGCTGCCGCTCTCTGGCTGGCCGCACAGCCCGAGCCGATCCCGCATGTCATCCCCGCCCTAAAGGAGCGCTTCGGCCTGACCGGGCTCCAAGCCTGCCAGGCCATCGCCCTCGCAAGAAACATCACGCCCCAGCCAGGAGGCTAGAACGATGAACGAAGAGATTGAAACCGTCGCCCCGTGGGTGCGGCTCGAAATCGTAAGCGCCACGATTGGCGGCTATTTCCGCGAGGACAGCAAGAATGACCTCATGCTCGTCACCACCATCAGCGATATGCCGTGCATCGTTCTGGAGTTGGTTTCCGCCAATGACAACCGGACGGCCGTGGGCATCGCTCTCAGCACGCCGCTGGCTGAGATCCGGGAAAGCGCTATTGGCCTTGCCGAGAGCTTCGGTGTCCCTCTGGCCGACTGCACGCTCCCAGCCGCCCGCCGAGCGCAGATCTGAGGGGGCGGTCATGTCTTTTGGTGACTACCTGCAAACCTGCCTCACCGTCTTCGCTGTCTGCATCGTTCCGGCCTATGGCCTCACCGTCTGGAGGCTGTACCGATGAACGCCGCCAATCGGATCGAGCCCGAGGAGGGCAACGTTATCGCGCTCGTTGATGCTTCGACGGTCAGGCTCCACATCCTCCCCGACGAGGTGATGACGATTGCCGAGGCCGCTATCCACGCTGGCAAGACCACCAAGACCATTCGGAGATGGTGCGACGAATTCGGCATTTCTCGACAGGTGCGCAAGAATTCCCCGGTTCAGGTCTCCCGGATTGCGCTCGACATGGTGATCCATGGCGACTGGCCGGCATTGGAGCGGCTGAAGGCTGGCGACCGCGCTCACCGCCTTGTGACGTTCTATCGAGTGCTCGCCGACCTCGATTGACCAAAAAAAGTTTGCCCCAATGTCCAACTATGTCCAACGGTGGGCAACTATGTCCAACGGTGTCCACGTTGATAAGGAACTGAAAACGCTGTATATTTTTCGAAATTCGAACCAAGGATTTCCGCCATGGCAGGCACTTTTCTGGATCTCTTCCGCGGCATGGGCGCCGGCAATGCCGGGGGCACGCAAACGCCAGCCGCCGCACCTCAGCGCGCGCAGGCCGGCGGTTTTCTCAGCGGCCTCAACCCCGATGTCCTGATGGCAATCGGCACAGGCCTGCTTACGGGCAAGACGCCGCAGGATCAGATCGGCGGCGCGCTCACGAATTTCGCCCAGGTCCGCAAGGATCAGCGCCAGCGGAACCTCACCTTGGAAATTCTCGGCAAGGACAGCCCGCAACTCGTTCGGGCGGTCGAGGCCGGCGTCCTGACACCTTCCGACGCCTTCAGCCTGCATTACAAGGAAGCGCAGGAGGCGAAGAAAGCTCAGCGCCCCAGCCGGAAATTCCAGACCTTGCCCGATGGCACGTTTGGATGGGCAGATGATAATGCAGGGACGTGGACGCCCCTCGGTACGGCGCCGAAAGAAAAGACCCAGCCCGCCCTAGCGCAGGAATACCAGTTCGCGAAGGAGAATGGTTTTGAAGGCGGCTTCACCGATTATGTTCAGTTGAAGAAGAGCGGCGGTGCCAACGGGGGCCAGGGCGGTAAGGCTCCTTCAGGTTACCGTTGGACCGATGACACGCAGTCCGCGCTTGAACCCATCCCCGGTGGACCGGGGGAGGAAACCCCCGGGGAGCTCGCCGCCCGGATCGGCATGGCCAAATCATTTCTGGAGCGAGCCCCAGCGCTTCGCCAGCGGCTCGCTCAGGGCGATGTCACAGGCCCTTGGGACCAGCGTATGGCCCGGAACGGTATCGGTGACAAGGGCCAAGTTTATCAGGAACTGGAGTCCGGCGTCGATGTTCTGATGCGCCTTCTGACGGGTGCCGGCATGAACCAAACCGAGGCAGAAGCCTACGCCCGCCGGTATCTGCCGGGCACCATGGACACGGCCGAAACAGCCGTTCAAAAGCTGGACCGCCTCACCGCAGAGCTACAGGCCACCGCTTCGGAAGCTGGTAAGGGCCGTGGTGGCTTCCAATCGCCTCAGCAGGGTTCGGGCCGCATTGACGAACTCGTGAAGAAATACGGGGGCTGAGCATGGCCACGCTTCAACAGCTTGAAACGGCCCTCATCAATGCTGACGCTGCCGGCGATACGGAGGCGGCAACCGAGCTTGCCCGCGAGGTCGGCCGCATGCGCCGGGAGCAGTCGGTCGCGCAGGATCCGTCACCGGAAGGCGATGGGCTGGCGTTAAACGCGACGGCTGGCCTCAACCAGGGCATCTATAACACCCTCGGCGCTCCGGTCGATTTCTCCCGCTGGCTGATCAACAAGGGCATCGAGGGCGCGAACTACGTCACCGGCTCGGAAATGAGCACCATCCCGACCGACAGTTTCGGGGGCAGTGAGTCCATTTCCAGCATGTTCGGCGCGGTGGGTGTTCCCGAACCGAAGGACATTCAGGCACTCACCCCCGAAGAGCGCGTTGCCCGCGGCGTCGGCGAAGGCGTCGGCTATACCGTCACGCCCGCCGGCATCGTCGGGGGTGCCGCTCGCACGGGCGCATTGACCGGCCGCGCCCTCGATACGGCCACGCGGATGTTCGGTCCCAGCAACAGCGTCGGGCGGATGGTCGGTGACGCCATTGTCGGTGGTGCGTCCGGTGCTGGCGCTACCGTTGCCATGGAAGCCACCCCGGACGAATACGACGCTTTGGCGGGCATCGGCGGCGGTATGGCAGGCGGCGGCGTTGGTGCGGTTGCGGCCGGTGTTCCTGCCATGCTCCAGAGCGGCTATCGCATGACCCGAGACGCTGCGGCTCCCCTCTACCAAGCCGGCAGGGAGCGCCTTGCAGCACGCCAGCTCGCCGATAGCGCCACCGACCTTACCGCTTTCCGCCGCTCCCTGGAGGAGCCCGCCGCCGATCTGGTGGCAGGTTCCCAGCCCACCACCTTCCAGGCAACGGGCGATATGGGCATTGGCGGCCTGGAGCGCGGCATCCAGACGAAACGGCCAGAGGCCTTCCAGCAGCGGCGCGTTGATCAGAATTCGGCCCGGCTTGCCGCCTTGGAGGGCGTGCAGCGCGACGGCTCTCCCGAGAAGGTGGCTGATGCCGCGCGCCAGATTGTCCAGGCTGTCAGCGAGCGGGCGCAGGCCGTCTATGACGATGTGGTGACCAGGGCAACGGCGAAGGCCGATGAAGCCGCTGCGAACGCCCGCCGACCGGTTGAAGACGCGGCTGGTGGTCTCGGTATCCTCTCTCAGCGCATGGGCGAAGGCGTCGGTGCGCGTGCCAGCGGTGACGCGATGCGCTCTTCCCTTGAGGAGGCCCGCGCCGCCGCCAAGGCCGCAGAACGCTCGTTGTGGGAGGCTGTAGACCCCGATGGCTCCCTCGCCCTTCCTGCGCAGAACACGCGGCAGCAGGCCGGCAAACTGATCGCCGAACTTCCCCGATCCGCCAAGCCGCCGAGCGGCGAGGAGGCGGCTATCTTCGACGTGGTGGATCAGTATGGCGACACGATCCCGTTTTCCGAACTGACCGCGCTCCAGAGCCGCATCAAGACCGAGATGCGGGCCGAGAAGATGAATAACGGCGAGAGCACAGCATGGGGCCGCCTGTCCATGTTGAGCAAGGCGACCGATGCTGATATTGAAATGGCAGTCGCGGGCAGGATCCAACAGGAAGCGCAGGCGGTTGCCAACGGGCAAATGGCTGAGGCTGACACGCTCGCCGCGCGTTGGGGCTCCCTTGTCGAACAATCTCGAAATCGATGGCTCGAAAATCGCGGACGCGGAGCTGGTGAGGGAGCTTTCGAAAGCACTGGAACCGTTGGAGCCGGCCGACAGGCCTTTATTTCTCCAGCATCTGGAGGTGGAAGCCAAGCGCGGAGCGGACATAACGACGCTTCGGGCAATCCGGGCGTACAGGAAACAGGCCTCCTCCCCAACTTCGACCCCGGCGCCCGAGACCGACTAGACGCCGCCCGTGCCGCCACCCGTGAGCGTGCCGAGACCTTCGACAACAAGACGCTCGGCCCGATGCGCCGCCGGCCGGCCTATACCGCCCCCTACGATATGGCGGCGGAAACCGTCCCGGCGAAGGTGTTCTATGGCCGACCGGAAAGCGCGCGTGCCATTGACCAGTATCGCCGGGCAGTCGGGCAGGAAGTCGCCGACCGGCAAATCCAGCAGTATGCCGTTTCGAGGCTGAGACAAGTCGCGTTCAATGCCGATGGTTCCGTGAACCTGTCCAAGCTGGACACCTGGCGTCGCTCGCATGCCGATGCTCTCGCCAAGCTTCCCGCCCTCCGCCAGCAGGTTGACCAGCTTGCCATGTCCGCGCGCGGTCTTGCCGATCGGACGGAGGCGGCCGCTCGAATTGGCAAGGATGCCACGAAGGCCTCGAACGCGGAGATTGCCGCCGCCGCCCGTCGCCAGCGCCTCATGACGGACGCGGCGCAGCGCAGCCGCCTGGGCAAGGTGATGAACGCAGACAGCGGTGAAGCCGTCGTCAGGCAGATCGGCAACGTCTTTGCCCGGCAGGATGCTGGTTCGGAGATGATGAAGCTGAACCTTGCCACGCGGGGCGACCCGGAGGCGCGGGCCGGGCTCCGCCGTGCAGTGGTGGACCACATTCTCGGGAAATTCGTTGGCAATGCTGAGGCCGGTACGAGCGGCCAATCCCTCATCAGGGGCGAGGCCTTCCAGACGTTCGTGAAGGAAAAGGTGGGTGCGCTGCGATCCGCCGGCTTCACCGATGATGAAATCCGGACCATCCAGAACATTGCCGCCGACATTCGCCGGTCGAACCGCTCGATTTCTGCAGTACGCATTCCCGGCAGCAGCAACACCGCCCAGGATATCTACGCCGCTGCCAAGAGCGATGCGGCCGGCTCGGTTCTTTCTCGGATCCTGGGGGCGTATGCGACGGGCGGCAGCATCGTGTCCGCGGTGGGTGGAAAGATGGCGTCAGCCCTTCGCGAGGCCGGTTTCCAGAGCGTCGACGACATTCTCGCCGACGCCCTTCTGAACCCGGCGCGCGCCAAGCTCCTGTTGCAGCAGATGCCGAAGAACGTCGAAAGCGGCGCGCTTGATCGGCTGACGGAGCTTTATCGTCGCGTGCCCGTTGCCACGGCGGGAACCGTTCAGGACGGTGGCGAGCGCCAGAAGAAAGCGGCCCGGCTCGGCGGCGGCAATCAAACGCACCAGTGGATTGCGCAGCGCCTCAGCACCTTCGGCGAAATGGGTGACGATGAAATCAGCGGCGTCATGGATGCCCTACGCTCGGATCGCTCCGGGGCTACCGGCAGGCTCATGAAAGACCTCATCGGCTTGGAGCGCATGAACCTCTCCGAGGCCGATAAGGCGGCGGCAATCCGCTACATCCTTGAAGGCACGCTCGGGCAAACCCCGAACACTCCCGCCTCTCGATGGAGAGGGCAGGGCAACGGTGACACCGACAAGATGCCGCTGGAAATCACGGTGCCGATTGGCGTCCGTTGAAGTCTGCCAAAACAGGGAATTAACAGGGCATGACGACGGAAAAAGAACAGTCGAAGGATACTCGGTTCAAGCGCGGACGATCAGGCAATCCAGGCGGGCGCCGCGCCGGTTCCCGTTCAAAGGCGCTGGTGGCGCTTGATGCCCTCGGCGAAGGCGAAGCGGAGGCAATCGTGGTGGCCATGGTCGAGAAGGCAAAAGGTGGCGATGCAACCGCGGCGCGGACTATCCTTGACCGTGTGTGGCCGGCACGGAAAGGCGCTCGTCTGACATTCGATCTTCCTGAGGTCAAAACCGCCGAGGATCTGCCTGACGCCGTGGCCGCCGTCACGCGCCAGGTCGCAGAGGGTGAAATCTCACCGGATGAAGGCGCCACCGTCGTCACGCTTCTGGAGGCGCATCGGAAGGCTATCGAGACGAGCGAGCTTTCCGCTCGTGTCGCTGCACTTGAAGAAAGGATGACGAAGAAATGAGCGCCAATCTTCTGAACCGCCTCGAAAAGCTGGAGGCAACCGCCGCGTCGAGAGACCGGCCATATCCCCGCGTTGTCCGGCTCGTCACCAACCAGGGCGAGGAAGAGGCCGCCTATAGGGAAGCTGAGGCAATGGGTATCGATACGAGCCCCGCCGGCAACGATATCCTCATCATTCGCCTGGTGGTTCCTTCCTCCGTGGCGGCAGAAACGGAGTAAGCCATCATGGCCAAGGTCAGCACCGTCATTGACACCATCCTTGCCGAAGCCGGCGGCAGCACTCCAGCGGAGCGGCTGGAGGACATGAAGGCGATTGCCTCCGTGATGCTCAACCGCGCTGTTCAACTCGGTAAGCCCCTTGAGGATATCATCAGCGTTCCGAGCGAGTTCAATGCTTATGGGAAAGCTTTCCCGCCTGGGGTGGAGAAGTATCGAGCTTTGGCCGAGCGGGCGCTTAAGGAGGTGCAGAAGAACGGGCCGGTGCATGACGCTACGTTCTACGCCACGCCGAAAGCAGCCCATCGGCTCCCCGATGGGCTTCAGCCCGAGACGGAGACAGCCGGCCACCAGTTTTTCAACGACCCGGAAAGGCGGTCCATCCGCACGGCGCAAGGCTTTGTACAGCCTGACGCGAGCGGGGCTGTGCTTGCCAGCTACGCACCGGAAGAGCGCACCACCGCCGAGCCATCCGCATTTGATGCCCTTTTCGGAGGGTATTCCGCAAACCCTCAGCAGGGGCTTGCACGCGGCCAAGGCCTGCTCTCCTCTTGGCTCGGCTCCAATGTCGGCGAGGCCTCGGGGCTGCTTGGCGTCACTCGTGAAGGCTATGGCTCTCCATTCGGGGCGCTTGGGGATCGGATCACCAGTAGTTTTGGTCGGCGCGTCGGTCCCAGGACGCCGTTGGGGTTTGGATCGTCGTACCATGAAGGGATTGATATGTCCCTTCAGCCGAACGCTTCAGGTTATCCAGTCGAGGCCGCCAGCGGCGGCGTAGTCAGTTTCGCCGGCCCTGCGCGAGGCTACGGCAACATGGTCGAAGTCGAGCACCAAGACGGGACCCGAACCCGCTACGGCCATTTGCAGGAGGTGGGTAATGTTGCAATCGGTGATCAGATTGCACGAGGAACGCCCATCGGTCTTCTAGGAAACACCGGCCGCTCCCGTGGCCCGCACCTCCATTTCGAAACCCTCGATCGGCAGGGTAACCCCGTGGACCCGCGAACCGTCGTCGACTTCAATTCCGAGGCCCGTGTCCCGACGCCGGAAGACCGCCCCAGCCCATGGGAGAGCGCGGTGCCGATGGCTGTTGAGCGTCAATCGCTCCCCAGCCTTGGCACAACGCCCGAGCAGCAGCTCACCGGCTATGGCTTGCTTGCCGACACGATGCGTCAGACCTCGAGCCTTAACCTGTCCGGGGTCGGTGCGGATCTCGGCGCGGCTGGTCGGATGATGGGAAACGCCGATATCGCGATGGGACGGGATGGCCTGCGGGACGCCATGCTCGGCGACACGGGCGTACAGCGTGCCTCCGAAGCCGAGATGGCGGCGCTACAGGACGAGGCGAACCGGTCCCGCCAGGCGATGGAAGCGCGGATGCGGGGCAGCCTCAGCCTGACGCCGGATCAGCAGTCCGTCTTTGCGGAACGCCGCAACAATGCCATGGGCCTTCTGGCACAGCGCATGAACCCCACCCAGGCGACGGTATCGACGCCCGGTCAGATCGACACCATGGGTGGCGAGGCAATGACGGCCGGGCTTGTAGATCCGGTAGACTATCCGCGGAACGTAGCAGCCACCGAGCGCCTTACGAGCCTCGCGCCGACGATGACGAAATCCGTGTCCGTCACCGATATGAACCCGAATATCCGTGATCTGTCCGCGCCTTTGTCATTGAACGAAAACGTCGGCCTCCTGAGTAATCCCGGCCTGCTGAATGCTGAAAAGCTCGGCATGAAGCCCAACCGCGTGAAGACGGTTGATGTGGATCTCCTGTCCCAGCCGGGCGCGCGGGTGGGTGTCGTTGAGGGGCCGGTGAGTGCCGGCATTGAAGCCACGCCGAAGACCACGACGCAGCAACAGACCACGGGCATCCCGTCTCGGCTCGGGGCGAAAGCTCGAAATTTCGGTGCGACCTTGCTCGGCGGCGTGGCCGGAGGGGCGCTCGGCGGTCCGGTCGGCGCTCTGATCGGCGGCGCGCTCGCGCGTGAGGCTTTTGGCGCAAACAACCAGCAGCAGGGACTGCTTGGGGGGCGTCTCGGTGGTCTCCTCGGCGGCCGTGGTGGTCAAGGCGCATGGGCTGGCGTTGGCACGCTGAACAACATCGGCAGCGGCGCACAGGCGGCCTATGGCGCGTGGGGCGGCCCGAAGGGCACCACGGCCTTTGCGACCGATGGCTCCCGCATCACGTCGCTTGGCGGCGGCCTCGTCTCCCGCATCGACCGAAACGGCGTTGAGACCCTGTTCCGCGACGGCCAGACGGTCGGCGGCGGCGGCGGGACCGGCGGCCTCCTCAGCAGCCTTTTCGGCGGAAATCAGGGCGACGGAAGCCGCTCCCAGGCAGATCGCGCCCGCGACAGTGTAGGACTTTACTGATCGTGAGGCCGCCACCTGCCTATGTGGATTCACTCGGTCTATGTGCTGGAATTTGAGGGTGCTGCGGATCAATTCAGGGCTGAAACGAGCAAGTGGATTCAGGCGGTTCCCATGCGCATAAGGTCTACTAGATCGGACACGCCGTATTCCTCGTATTGACTGTTTTTGCGCTAGCGACCTACCAAGCATTCTCGGCTTGATCGGAGGCAAACGAGGGTTGGCCACCATGTTCGGGGAGGATAAGGCCGATCAGCTTTTCCGGGTTCTGGACGGCGAACTGAAATATGCGCAGACCCGAGAATTCGCCACCGGCAACAGCTTCACCGCTGGACGAACGGAAAGCATGCGAGAGCTTGGCGGCGGCGGCGATCCGTCATTCGGGATCCGAGAGGCTTGGCAGTCGGGCGGCACGCTCGGCGGTATTCGTGGCGCGGCCCTGAAAGGCATCGACAAGGTGTTCGGGAAAGCGGCCGAGACGCGCAGGGCGGTGAAGAACGCTGACCTTGCCGATATCCTCGCCAGCAACCGGCAGGCCGTCGTTCAGGCCCTTATCGATCGTCAGGCCGGGCCGCGGTTCTCGCCGGGCGTGGAGCAGGTGGCGCGCGCGCTCCTCCTCAGCGGAGCAACATCAATCGGGCGGTGAAGGTCGATCACCGATTTATTCCACATCATACGCGCGAGCGGGTCAGCTTTGAAAACAATCAAAGGAAATCAATCGCCCCGCTTCCGCATCGAACGAAAGGCACCGCCATGTCGGCACAGACTGAAGCAAACCACCTCTCCGCCGCTGCCGTTATCGAGCGGATATTCCTCGCTGCCGACGACGAGCACAGGGACGAGGAGACCGCCGAGAGGATCAAGGCATTCTTCAATATTCTCGACGGGAAGGATTGCCGGAGCCCAGTCGATGCCTACGCCTACATTGCACTGGCGCGGCGTCTTTGGCATTCCGCCCTTGCGGATGTCGTCAACGGCGAAGCCCCGAGCGTCGAGGTTCTAGCCCAGGGCGTGATCTACCTCAGCAAGGGAACGGATTTCATCGGGAAGCTTCTGGAAGGCCCGAATGAGCATAGCCCGCCCAGCCGCTTGAATTAACGGCGCTGCGACGGTTAGCCGCGGCTATAAGCGTCAATCGTACCGCGCGGGTTGTCCGGAATCTTCTCCTGCGAAGCTTCATGACAAGGTGGCCCCAGAATGAGAACAGCGTCTCTCATGACGTCAAGCAAGCTGCCGGTGTCACTCGTTCGATCCATTCGGATAGCGGTAAGGCCGGAGGTTTCGTGATAAATATTGGTAGCGTCCGTATTCTCATAGAACGTGTTCATAGCGCCCTCCATCCTTCAAATACGCGTCGATCTTCCAATTGTTCCTGCGGGCCTTGGGGTGTGCCTACGGTGCTGCGGACCATTGTTCCTTCAGATACGAAGCCAAACGATCCGTTATTCACGCTCTCCACCAGTCCACGCACCATTCGATAGTTAGCAGCCGAATTCGGCGCTACCATGGTCATCGGGTTGAATGGGACGGCCAATTCCATCTCGCTACTGTAGTCCTTGTGGATCGCTTTGAGCTGTCCGTAGAAGTCCGCGCTTGGCTTTTCGACGGGCAAGCTTAGCGCGGCCGCTTCCCGCCTATTGATGGTGTAATCGTGGCTCCCGGAGTCCGCGCATAGGAAGTCCACTATCGCGCGAACCTTTTCCGAATCTTGCACGTGTTCGTTAAGAAGTTTCTCCGCCAGGAAGCGAATTTGGGCGCGAGACCGGAAAATTTCCCCGAGCACCAGAGGATGAACCTTGTTTGAGAGGTCGTTCAAGATCCTCGCTAGAAGGCCATCGTCCTTGATTTCGAGGTCAACCTTCGCGGCGTCCAAGAACCCTCGTACGGCCTCAACTGATACCGGAACGCGGGCCAGTTGATTACCGTTCGGGACTTGAGGGCCCAGGGGATGGATCAGGCTCGGGTCGATTGGGCCGAGTGCGGCCTGCTTTGTCATCACGATGCTCTGCGCGCCAAGCGAAATAAGAGTGCCGGCGCTCATCGCCTTGTAGGGTATGAGGACCTCGAACTCGTCGCAGAATGTCTTGATGAGGTTGACCAGGCGCCAGGCCGCCGCCGTGTTCCCGCCATTGGTATGCAGAAGCAGTGAAATCTTCTTTGTGGGTCCTATGGCGTCCAGAGCGTCGACGAAGATATCAATACAATCCGGACCGATCTGGGTTTCGGCGTTCGCCCTGTCGCCCGTCACGTACGAGATGATCTTCGTATTTCGTTCGTGTTCGATCGCTTCGTAAAGCGGCTTCCGCTCTGCAAATCCCATTTATGGCCCCCACGTTGCATTGCGCATTCCACACTGCGCGCAGGTTGTCAATCAGTGTCACGCATCGTCCGCAATCAAATTTAGCGCGTTGCAGCGTGTCGCCGTGATACGCAATGATATGCGTGAGATGAATGGAGGGGATATTTGGGAGAGATACGCGCACGCGCGCGAGGCGGATGCAGTGGACAAGTCGTCCGTCGCATCCTTGCCGCGGGCCGAAAACCCCGACGCCAAACGTCGAGCTTGCTATCTCATGATGAGGAAGGCGATTGCGCATGTCGGAATGCCGATAGCCATGCAGCCCATATATGTGCGCTCTGCGAAGCTGGCGGAGTTTTTCCGGGCAAGGACCGCGTGCAAAGAGTAGACCGCGCCAGCAGCAAACACGATGCCCATGATTATCGCGATGATAGCCCCAAGGGCTGGGGACCACGCTGTCAGCCACACATGGTTCATTGCGCCGGCACCGACTGGCACGATGAAAGCTCCCGCTACGAGGAGTTTCCGCCAGCTTGTCTCGCCGTTCGCGAGGTCGTTCTTTTCGAGTCGATGGATAATCGCGGTTGCCGCAATGCAGTACAGCGCCGCAAGGCAGCTTGAGGGCAGCAATAGTGCGAGATCAAAAGGCTCGTTCATACATAAGCGTACCGAGACACCTAGTATCTGCAACTCATCGCTTCACCGACATCAGCGGGAAACTGAAAGGACGGTGTTGAAAAAGTCCATCAGCGTGTCTTCATCAACCGACAGCGTCGTCTCGCTCGCTTTTTCTGCCGATTTTGCGTTGGGGAAAAGGTCGGGGCGCTTGTCGAACAGCGAGCTGCATGAACGGCCGGGACCATGCTTCGCGCAATTTGCTGCTAGTTGCAGATGTTCGAGCGCGTCACAAAATGCGCTGTGGCCCTCTCCTCGCAGGATGACGTTTACATTCTCGGTAAGGTACTTCCCGGTCTTCATCCTGGCATTGCAGTGCCGCTCCCAAGCATGGAAGAGCGCAATCAGGAATGCGATCCGCACCATTGGCGCACCGCGCTTCGCCTGGGCGTCAAGCTCGCCAGCGCGAGCATAGAGGAGGGAAACGGGGTCTTCAGGATCTTCTTCATTGCCATCGGGCCACGGATCATCTGGCCCAAGGCCGAGTTGAGCCCTCACCATGTCCTCGATTTCGGATTCGCGATGTACGAGGCCGATGAGTGATGCTCGATAGGCGCTCTGCAAGTCCTCGACGTCCATCCGAAGCTGCAAATTTCTCATCGCTCGAATGAGGTTCGGTGGAAGCTTCGCCATATGACTAGATCCTCTTCGGCTTCGCCAGCCTGACACCGGCGCCGCCTCCGTTCTCGGGTATGAAATCAACGCCAGCCTCAACAAGTGACCGCTCGATAGCGCGGATCGTATTGAGGTGGCCGGTAAGCTCCCCTTCCATAGCCTCCAAGCGCTTGATGGTCGGGACTGACACTCCGCATCGGTCGGAAAGGTCTTGCTGTGACCAGCGCAGCAAGGCGCGGGCGGCTCGCATCTGCTCAGCATCCATTAAAATGATCCCTTTCGGATAATTTGATCCCTATGGTATTGCAATATGATCCCATATGGATTAAATAATCCCTAACGGATCAAAATGCAATGGAGCATAGCCAATGCCGAACGCCCCCGTTCCGGCCGCCGCCGGAGGTATGCCTAAATTCAACCGCTCGGAAATCATGAAAGCCGCCTGGGCGCACTACCGCCGTGCACAGGCCTATGTTGCCAGCAATCCCTACCTGCGCGGCACGCTCGTCCGCTTCGGTGATTGCCTCAAGGCGGAATGGAAGCGCGCTAAGGCCCAGGTCGCCAAGGCGAAGCTGGATGCAGCCGTGGTCGCCCGCATCGACGCCCTGAAGGCCGAAATCCTCACCCTCGACTGCAAGCCCTTCGGCATGCGCATCGGTGCCGAGCGCCGCGCACTTGTCGTCGAGCTTGCCAAGCTGGAGGCAGCATAATGGAAAAGCCCACGTCGATTTATCTCCTGCTCGCCACCTATTGGCAGCGCATGGACGAACTCACCGAGGCCATGACGCGCACAGATGCGACCGAGCGCGAGACGGCGGAACACGCCGCCGCGCTCGCGGCCCAGATCGAAGCTGGGGAGCGTGTTCGCGATGCGGAGGCGGCGATTGCCGCGTTTGTGCCGAAATGGAGGTACGAAGCGAAAACCAAGGCCAGCTTCCTTGCCGCTCTCGCAGACGAGAACCACGGCACCCTCGACGCCGAGGTGACGGCCGGCCTCTTGTCGTCTCTTGCCGATGTTGTTCGGTGGCAGGACACGGCAGGAAGGGCATCCGCATGACGGAAGCACTCGCACGCCTCGGCGCCACCTTCGCCGCCCTCATGGCCGACTACCGCGCCGCGCAGTCTCAGCTTGCCGCGCTCCAGCACGAAGCCGACCGCACGGCCGCCGACGCCGGCTTAGTCTACGGCTCCTCTGCATGGTCCGAGCACCGCTTTGCCGTGACCGGCCGCACCGTGCACCACGTCAATTCGCTCTACGAGAAGCTGGAGGATCTGGCGCAGGCCATCGCGCCGATGCGCCCCGCCTGCTTCGCCGGCCTTCTCATCAAGGCCCGCGCTCACCAGTTCAGCGGCAACCCTGCCGCCATCATCACCGAAATCGAAGCCCTGGCGCTCGCCAGCAATCAGGAGGCCGCATAGATGACCACGACCCGTCGCACCTTCCTTGGCGGTATTGCTGCAGTATCCATTCCGCCGGCCGCCATGGCGGTAGCTGCCGCAGAACCGGAAACTCCTTCCGTTGACCAGTTCCTCGCCGTCGCCACGCCGGCAGAGCGGGCCCGATATCACGCGGACGCGCTCAAGGAGGCTATGGCCGAAATTCACCCCGATCAGTCTTGGCGTAGCGTGATCGACGACAAGCACCACTTCGTGCTCACCATCGGCGACCCTCGCCTGGACGCATAAGCGCCAACCTCATCAGAAATTTGGAGAACCCCATGCCGAACGAATCCGTTCCGGTTGCCGGCGAAGCTATGCCCGCAAACCTTTCCCGTCGCTTCTTCCTGTCTCGCATGGGCGGCGTTGCCGCCGCCTCGGCGCTTGCTGCTGCCCCGGTCGCGGCGGCAAGCGGTCCCGAAGAGAACCCCGAACTGCTCCGCCTCGGAGCACGGTTTGAGGCAGCTCATGCCGACTACTTCGCCACCAGCGAGCGGGTTTCCGAACTGCAGCCGGTTTTCCGAGCGATGGCGCCGACAATTCCGCCGGAGATTGTCGGAAGCGAGTTCGACCGCTTCAACGGGTGGGGCTATGGCGACATTTACCGTGACCCGGCATCGCCCAAGGTCGAAGACATGAAGGGAGCCGATGGGAGGCGGATGCTTGTCATATCGTCCCATGCCCTTGAGCGTCATTTCAAGGGCGAGAAGATGCCAAAAGGCATCGAGCGACTGTACCGCCTTGCTTTCGACTTCGAAGGGGCAACAGACGCCGCCCTGCAATCAAGTGGATTGGCCACCGCGCTCCAAGAGCACCACAACGCGGACGGAACGTTGCGCCGCGTCATCTACGACATGTCGCAGACCCGAGCCCGCACGCCGGCCGGTCTCGGCATCAAGGTACGGGCGACGGCCGCATATGCCGCGCTTGGCGCCGACGAACGCTTCTCGGCAAGCCTCTGGCTGGCAAAATCCATGTGGGGCGACCTTGAGGAAGGGGAGGTGCTGTGATGGCCGCGCTGGAGACTTTCCGCCGTTCCGAACTGGAGCGCCGCATTGAGGAGATGATTGCCCTGCTCGATTTGCTGGACGATGACGCGGACATCGAGGACGGCCACGACGATGAGCCCACCTTGGGCGCTGAGAATGACCACGAGGGTCGGTCCCAGGAGTTTTGGGCGCAGTCGTCTGGGCTCGATGAATGCGAGGCCGAAGACGAGCACGGTGGCGATATCCTTGACGAGCCGCACGACGACGATGAACTCGACCAGAACGGCGATGAGCAGGATTGCTGCCGATCCGAAGACGAGTGGCATCCCTTTGAGCCGGGAATGCAGTTCGACGGGACCGGAGTTGCCAAGGCGGGGGAAATGCTGCGGCGTGCCAAGGCCCGCCGTGAGCCCTACAGCGAAATCATCGGTACCCGCCATCACCGTCTCCAAGATGGCAGCGTTTTCACGACGCTCGTTCCACGTTGAGGAGGCGGGCATGCTGATCGCATATGCAGGAGCAGAACGGCGGAGCGGCGATACTGCCCCGGAGACACCGCGCCGCAAGGGGAACTATCGAGGCAGGAAGCCGGGCAGCAAAGCCGCGGTCTTCACCCCGGAAGACGATGCCGAAATCATCCGGCTCTACATCGACGGCGCCCCCTATGACGTCATCGCCAAGGAGGTTGGGCAGCCGCGTACGAACGTATTCAATCGCTGCCGACTGCTCGGCCTGCCCTTGCGTGTCGGCCGTTGGCGGAAGGGCCGTCTATGATATCTTCACGGGGCTGACAGCCGAGGTAAACGGCATTCCGCAAGACGGGCAGTCTGACGTCGTTGCTCGATTTATGGCGAAAGAATTGAACGAGGTGTACATCGCCAGGCGTAAGGGAACGACGCATTAGGGCTGCTCGCCCCACTTTTTTCCTTGGAACATTGCTGCACGGAACGGGTTCTCATTACAGCCTGCCGTACGCCCGCCAAGCACTCACAATTTCTGGCTCGTACATCGCGTCAAATAGGTCAAAAATGACCGCCGTATGAAAACGCAGGAATGCCAAATATTTCGTTGATTTCATTGAATCTTTTTTTTGATGAAGCTGGTTGAAGAAAGTTCGCATACATGCGAAGCTTCAGCATGATAGTAAAATACACTAAACCAGACAATTGGATCGCCTACGACTTCGCTAGCATCGCGCGCGAGTTAATGGAGGCGAAGGCTTCCGTGCTGTCTTTGAGCAGTATCCCCTATCAGCGCTCATGGGCTCAAAAACTCCAAGAAATCCAGCTTAAGATGGAAGTCGCGGGCACCTCTCGAATTGAGGGCGCTGAATTCACCGAACGTGAATTCGATGACGCCATTTCTGGGGAGTCTGCGGAGGAGGCGATGACCCGCTCTCAGCGTCAAGCGAGGGCGGCCGTCAATACCTATAGATGGCTCTCCGAGATGCCGATCGATCGCCCAATCTCTGAGGATTTTGTCCTCGATCTCCACCGACGCCTTGTTACCGGCTGTGACGACGACCATTGCGAACCCGGAAGATTGCGGGCTGATGAGCACAATGTGACATTTGGCACACCACGGCATCGCGGCGCGCAAGGAGGCAGAGAGTGTTCATCGGCATTTTCTGAACTAATGAATGCTGCGAATACCGCCTTCAAAGATCACGATATTTTGCTGCAAGCCTCCGCTATCCACTATCACATGGGCGCAATGCATCCTTTTGGCGACGGTAACGGGCGCACGGCCAGAGCATTAGAAGCCTTCGTCCTGCAAAAGGCTGGGCTTCGAAACACACTATTTATAGCACTATCAAACTATTACTATGATGAAAAAGAGGGATATTTGACCGTTTTGGCGGACGCCGGCCAAAACGGTCATGATTTGACTTCCTTTTTCAAGTTCACCCTCACGGGGATTAAGAAACAGTGCGACCGGCTCCTGCGGGAAATCAATCTTGAGATTAGAAAAGCTCTGTTCCGCGACATGGCTTACGACCTGTTTAATCGAATGACAAGTACTCGCAAGCGAGTTATCGCCAAGCGTCAGGTCGCGCTTCTAAATTACACGTTAGACAACGGCGCCGTTGAGGTAGACCAGTTATTCAACTCGCTTCGACCGCTCTACATAAACCTTGGCGACCCATGGTCAGCCTATGTGCGCGACGTTATAAACCTGAAGGACTTAGGCGCTTTACGAATCCAGCGCAGAAACAAGCAAGATGATGTTGTTGTCGTTGTAAATCTGGACTGGCCTCAGGAGATGTCCGGTTCCGAGGCACTTAAGAAACTCCATCACCTACCCCGGCCCAAAACTTACAAATTTATGCAGCGGCAGCTTGGAGACGAGATTAACGGGGCCTCGCAAGCAAGCTGAATTTTATGGCTGGGATGGCAACAGCCAAGATTTTGCTCCACCAGTCCGCCCTCACCGGCGGGCTTTTCGTTGCCAGCGCCTACAACTTTACGTAACGCATCAACCGGCAGGAAACATCCCTCGGTCATTCTGCCTGCATGAGCAACTTCACCTACCTCGTCATTGGCGCCTCAGTCGCGAGCTTCCTTGCAACCGGCGGCTACGCGCTTATCCCGCGGGAATTTTACGACCCGGCCTGCAACATCAAGGGCAATATCTCCTACAATGGCGGCCAGCGGATCTACCACGTCCCTGGGCAGCACTATTACGTCGAAACTCGTATCCACCTAACCAAAGGGGAGCGGTGGTTCTGCTCGGAAGCTGATGCGCAAGCGGCTGGCTGGAGACGAGCAGGTTACTGACCTTCCTCCACCCTTCCAACACCTGCCCTCATTTCTCCCTTGCCGGTAGGCTTTTCGTGCGCGTGGCGGGGGCAGCGCTCCTATCCGCCGCGCAGGATCTTGTCAGCGTTGGCGGTGGGCTTTCCTCTCTCCAGCGAGTTGAAATCCTTAAGGGAGAGCCGCTCGGCCGCAACGGCGGTAAAAAGCCGTGAGCAATAAATCCTCGCGGCGCCTTTCTCGTCCGCGCCGACGCTCGCCGCCATTTCGCTCGATATGCGACCACGCGCATGCATCTGCGTGGCGCAGTTCGAGATGATGCTGTCGATAAGGCCCGACTTCTTTCGGAGATTTCGCTGAACCTCCTTGTACTGTTTCGCCGTCAGCTCCTGCGCCGCGGCCGGAAACGTGACAGCCAGCCCCACCAGCACTATCAGAAATCGCATTCACCCCTCCCTGCGATCAGTAGCGCCACGATGCTCTCGCAAGTCGGCATCGCGTGCAAGCCTGTCAGCGGTGATAAACCCACGAGGATTTGATAGTTTACGGCCGGCGCGGGTAGTCTGACGTCATCAGGGGAGACACATGAGCGATTTCTTTAAATGGCAACTGGAAACGGGCTTGGAGCCGTAGTTCGAAACGGACCCGCATCATCCCCGACGCCTGGTTCCGGTTGCGCCCGCGGGCCGCCGTGCGCTCTGGATCCTCATGGCAGGGATGGCCTCTGCTATACCCCTTGTGCTGCTGCTGGCCCTTCTTGACCCTCATTACCTAGTCGTGCTCGTCGCCATCCTTTTGGTCGAGTTCGGTTTTCCGATATGGTTTCTCTGGACGATACGGGGGCGGGTCAGGGAGATGACATAGGGGTGGGCGCCCCCAATAAGCGCGAGCGCCCGCTTGCAAACTCGGTGCTACCGGTCGCCTCCAGTTTCGTCTGCTAATAAATCGAGGAATGTCGTTCCGTCATGACCATTTACAGGCGCATCGAGGGAGGCTGTCTTGAAGTTGTCGAACTCACGATTGTAGGCAGTGAGATATTTTCGCGCCTCCTGGCCGATGTTCTCGATGAATAGTTTGCCTTCGAGAACGGCTAGGCACATGGAGGAAACGATTTCGTCTCTCGCGAACCCTGGAAGCGCCCTTGGCACCGCTTTGTCGATCAAGGTGAAAATCTGGTCTGGCGATCGATTGATCTCTCGCTTTGCTTTTTTCGCCATCGCACTCCGATGCTTCCGAGCGCGCTCCTTGTCACGGTTTCGACGATACTTCTCACGCCCTTTTGCTCTGGTCGTCTCGACATCGGCCCAATAAATCTCGCGCATCTTCGCGCGAAAGGGCTCGGGATTTTCCCTCCAACGTTCCCTGATACGCACGCGCACCTTTGCTTCTCGGGCCTTGTGCCTGGCAAGCAGTAGGGGGTTCGTTTTCATTCTGCGATACCAGCCTCTGAGGCGAATACGCTGACGGTCGGACTCCGCCATTGCGATCCATTCACAGACAGGCACGCCAAATCGATTGATGTTGTCGGCGGCGTCCTCTCGACCTCTCGCGTGCCTGAAGGCTTGGAGCCAGCATTCCCGATGAGGGGTCTTGCTATATGGGCAGGAGTCTTCTCCCGCGTCTTTGTGCTGCGCTGTTTCATGCCCTAGGCGGTGCGCTTTCTCGACGCTATCGAGCCAACGTTTTTGCCCTAGGCTTGGTGCGTCGCCGGTTCGCTCACGGATGATCGACAGTAGATTAGCCATCGCTATCTCCTCGCAATTAATTGGTAGCGGAAATTGTGGTCGCGTCGGCGCCGAGGGGCAGCAATACGGAGTTGCTCCGCCTCAAATTAGCGGGCGGCGCTCATCGTCTACGCAATCAACAGAGGGCGATGCATGGACCCGCGGCGTATGCCGCAGTGGGAAGCTAACATTCCTTCTGGGCGACGCGAGGTCACGGATGTGGCGATGCTGCGGAGTTTGCTTGGAATAAAGGTGACGCCTAGACGTAGCCTCTCGACTTAGCGCAGCGGCCTGTTAGTATTTGATTCAACCATAACGAGGGGGTATGAAAATTCGCCATGTCATCTTCGCTGCGATTGCATTGGCGCTTGCTGGGACGCCAGCCGTCGAAGCTAGGAACCAACCTTGTTCCGGTAAAAAAGGCGGCGTTAAATCTTGCACCAGAGATGGGAAATTCCTCTGTCAGAATGGGACAATTAGCGCCTCGAAGCGGAAATGCTCCCGCGATTGATGCTCTTTCGCTATTTGATTATGGCTGGCGGCCTGCTGGTAACGAGTTCTGTCCTGGCGGAGGACATTGTGGGCCGCGCTAGCGTGATCGACGGCGGCACGATCGAGATCAGCGGCGAGCGCATCCGTTTCAACGGCATCGACGCGCCGGAGAGCTGGCAGATATGCCAGGATGAGGACGGTGCGGACTACCGATGCGGCAAGGAAGCTGCGATGCGGGAATTGATCGCCACAGGGTGCGCCGCGGATAATCCGACCTCTACCTTATCGGCCCGACCCTGGTCTTCACCGAGCACCAAATCGTCAATGCGCTCGCAGCCTCGAATACGAGAGACGTATCGAACATGCGGGCGGCAATCGCGTCAGGCTCACCGGCCGATAACGAAACCGTGATCGAGGCTAAGCGAGCGCTGAAAGGTGGATTTAGGGGTGGATTGAAACAGAGCGGACGCCCGCAAACACCTGAAAAACCAGCATTCTTGAGAGAGAAATGGTGCCCGGAGGCGGATTTGAACCACCGACACGCGGATTTTCAATCCGCTGCTCTACCAACTGAGCTATCCGGGCATCCGGTTGGATTTCAGGTTGGAAATCCGTGGGGCGCTTGGTTTCGCCCCGGAAGCGAGCGGGGTTATAGCATCTTGCGAAAATGTGTCCAGCCCTCCCGGGCGTTTTTTGCGGGAAAAATGGCTGGCTTTGCAAGTGGCGGAAAAGATTGTGTTTTCGACGTGTGACAGGGACGTCACAAATCGTCTTCGTCGGCCTTTGTCTCGTCGTCGGCGACGGGGATGGCGTAGGAGCCGGAGAGCCAGCGGTTGAGGTCGACGTCGCGGCAGCGGTTCGAGCAGAAGGGATAGTGCTCGCGCGCCGAGGGGCGCTTGCAGATCGGGCAGGGCACGGCCTTGCGCAGCGGGGCGACGATAGCCGCCGGTTTTTCGCTTTCGTTCGTCATGTCAGGCGTCCGTCCAGCCGGCATGCACGTCGAAGCCTTCGCCGGAGAGCAGGGCGAGGGTTTCGTAGAGCGGCAGGCCGACCACATTGGTGTAGGAGCCGACCAGCTTGACGACGAAGCTGCCGGCAATGCCCTGGATGGCATAACCGCCCGCCTTGCCGCGCCATTGGCCGGAGGAAAGATAGGCCTCGATGTCGGTGGTCGAGAGGCGCTTGAAGCGCACCTTCGTGTCGATGACCTTCTGGCGCACCGTGCGGTCCGGCGTGATGAGGCAGACGCCGGTGAAGACGCGATGGCTGCGGCCGGAGAGCAGGTGCAGGGCGCTGGAGGCCTCGTCGATCATCTCCGTCTTGGGCAGGATGCGCCGGCCGACCGAGACGACCGTGTCGGCGGCCAGGATATAGCTGCCGGCAAAGGCGGGGTCCCCCTTGATGGCGGCGAGCGCCGCCTGTGCCTTGCCCGTGGAGAGCCGGCGCGCCAGCGAGCGGGGATGCTCGGAACGCTTCGGCGTCTCGTCGATATCCATGGGCATCAGGCGCGCGGGCTCAATGCCCGCCTGCGCGAGCAGTTCGACGCGGCGCGGCGAGCCGGATGCCAGGATGAGCGTGTCGGTCTGCGCCATGGGGTCTCCGGGGTGCGCCGGTTTCAGCTCTCGGGCCGCGGGCCGGGCAAGGGCGCGGCCGCAGGTCCCGCTGGGAGGAGCTTACTTGAAACGGTAGGTGATGCGACCCTTGGTGAGGTCGTAGGGCGTCATCTCGACCAGCACCTTGTCGCCGGCGAGAACGCGAATGCGGTTCTTGCGCATGCGGCCTGCGGTGTGCGCGATGATCTCGTGCTCGTTTTCGAGCTTGACGCGGAAGGTGGCGTTCGGGAGCAGTTCCGTCACGACGCCGGGAAATTCGAGGACTTCTTCTTTTGCCATCTTTGAGCGATATTCCTGTAGGGTGGATTCGGGGAGGCCGGATGCCCGCCTCGAAAAAGTTGCCGGAAACTACACAATCCCCAGTGCTTTGTGAACACCGAAGCGCCGGCTTTCTGCATTTGCCGGAAACAGGGCTGTCCTGCGCCTAGCCGGGGGCCTTCAAACGCTTCTCTATCAGCAATTTCAGGAATTCGCGAACCTCGCGGTAGGCGCTGAGAATCTGCTCGCGCGTGCCGGTCGCCACCGTCGGGTCGGGCGTCGGCCAGTACATGACGTCGACGGCCATGGACCGGGTGAGCTCGAGCGCGGCATGGTGCGCTTCCGGGGCGAGCGTCACGATGAGGTCGAAATAATCGTCCTCCAGCTCGTCGAGCGAATGGGGCGCATGGCGGCCGAGCGAGAGGCCCACCTCGCCGAGCACGGCATCGACGAAGGGGTCGCGCTCGCCGGGGCGCACGCCGGCGGAGGCGACATAGGTGCCGGGCAGAACGCTGCGGGCGATCGTCTCGGCCATCGGCGAGCGCACCGCATTCATGCGGCACATGAAGAGAATCGAACGGGGCGTTCGCGACCGGGCTTCCTGTGGTGCCGGGAAGACGCCCTCCATCCACTCACCCGCGCCAGTAGAGAACGCAGACGAGCGTGAAAAGCCGGCGGGCCGTGTCGAAATCGAAGCGGATCTTCCCCGAGAGCCGGTCCATCAGCGTCTGCGAGCCCTCGTTGTGGATGCCGCGCCGGCCCATGTCGATCGCCTCGATCTGGCTGGGCGTCGCCGAGCGGATCGCCTGGTAATAGCTCTCGCAGATCATGAAATAGTCCTTCACGATGCGCCGGAAGGGCGTCAGCGAGAGGATATGGGTGGCCACCTCCTCGCCCGCCTCGGTGCGGATGGCGAAGACGAGCTTGGAATCGAGCAGCGAGAGGTTGAGGCGGTAGGGGCCGCCGGCATGGCCGATCGGCTCGAACGAGTTCTCCTCGATGAGGTCGAAGATGGCAACGGCACGCTCGTGCTCCACATCCGGCGTGGCGCGGCCGATCGTGTCGTCCAGCACCACGTCGCAGAGGCGGAAGCTGCCCTTCTTGCCCATGCCCTATGTCTCCAGGTTGAGCCGGATGGCGACGGAGCGGGCATGCGCGCCGAGCCCCTCGGCCTCGGCAAGCGTGATGGCGGCAGGGCCGAGGGCGCAGAGCTGGTCGGCGCTGAGCCGGAGGATCGAGGTGCGCTTCATGTAGTCGAGCACCGAAAGGCCGGAGGAGAAGCGGGCGGATCGTGCGGTCGGCAGCACATGGTTGGAGCCGCCGACATAGTCGCCGATGACCTCGGGCGTATGGCGGCCGACGAAGATGGCGCCGGCATTGCGGATCTTCGGCATCAGCGCGTCGGGATCGGCGGTGGCGATCTCCAGATGCTCGGCGGCGATGCGGTTGGCAAGCGGCACGGCCTTGGCAAGGTCGGGCACGAGGATGATGGCGCCGAAATCGCGCCAGCTGGCGGCGGCGGTCTCGGCGCGCTCCAGCGTCTTCAGCTGCCGCTCGACGGCGGCCTCGACGGCATCGGCGAGCACCGGGCTGTCGGTGACGAGGATCGACTGGGCGCCGACATCGTGCTCGGCCTGGGCGAGAAGGTCGGCGGCGAGCCAGTCCGGGTCGTTGTCGGCGTCGGCGATGACGAGCACTTCGGAGGGACCGGCGATCATGTCGATGCCGACGGTGCCGAAGACCTGGCGCTTGGCGGCGGCGACGAAGGCATTGCCGGGGCCGGTGATCTTGGCCACGGGCGCGATCGTCTGCGTGCCGTAGGCAAGCGCCGCGACGGCCTGCGCGCCGCCGATGCGATAGATCTCGTCGACGCCGGCGATGCGTGCGGCGGCAAGCACCGCCGGATTGATCTCGCCGTCCTTCGCCGGCACGACCATGACGAGGCGCGGCACGCCGGCGACCTTGGCCGGCACGGCGTTCATCAGCACGGAGCTTGGATAGCTCGCGGTGCCGCCCGGCACGTAGAGGCCGACGGCGTCGATCGCCGTCCAGCGCGAGCCGAGGCCGACGCCGATGTCGTCCTCGTAGATGTCGTCCTTCGGCCGCTGGCGGGCATGGTGCTTTTCGATGCGCTGGGCGGCCAGTTCGAGCGCGGCGATGATCTTCGGATCGACCGCGTCATAGGCCGTCTCGATCTCCTCCAGCGAGACACGCATGGAGGTGACGGCAAAGTCGAGGCCGTCGAACTTCTTCGAATAGTCGGCCAGCGCCGCGTCGCCGCGGGCGCGCACATCGTCGATGATCGCACGCACGACGGCATTGACGTCTTCGGAGACCTCGCGCTTGGTGGTCAGGAAGGCAGCGAACCGGCTTTCGAAATCACTGCTCTGGTAGTCAAGTCTGATCGCCAAGTCGTCCGTCCTGTCGTCTTCCGGCCAAAGTGCCGGCAAAATCCTTCAAACCGCCGGATGGCGGGGCTTCAAGCTGGTTTCCCATGCCCCGCCGGTATCTGCAAGCTGAACTTCGACGCATTCCACATCGAGCGCGATGGAGGCGCTGCCGGAGAGCACGAGTTCCAGCGTGCCGTCCGGGCCCTCGCCCTTCCGGGTGAAATTCACGGCGAGCAGGGAGAAGACGGCGTCCTGGTTCTTTCGGTCAATGCCGAGCGAGCGCACGGCATTGACGCGCTTGAAGGCGACGACGGCGCGGCGGCGCTCGAAGGCCTTGCCGCGGCCGACCGCCTTTTCCCAGACGAAGCGGTTGACGACGACGGAAAAGACACCGTGGCGGGCGTCATAGGAAAGGCCGTCGGTCTTGAAGACCGCGTCCTGCAGGTGGGCGGAAACGACGGAGAGGTCTTCCGTATCGAGGGCGAGCAGTTTCAGGCTGTCCATGGTGCGTCCTTCGGGGGCAAGCCGGCAAGGGAGCGGAAGGCGCCTTCGCAAGCGGCATTGCGGGAAAATGCTTGGGGACGCCGCGGTTTGCGGCATCCCGGTCTTTTCCACGAGATAGGACGGCGCGCGGCAGACTGCAACGCCCGCCGCGCAAGGAAGATCAGTCGCTGACGCGTTCGACGACGGCGCCGCAGCGGGTGAGCTTCTCCTCGAGCCGCTCGAAGCCGCGGTCGAGGTGGTAGACGCGCGAGACCATGGTCTCGCCTTCGGCAGCAAGGCCGGCGATGACCAGCGAGACCGAGGCGCGCAGGTCCGTCGCCATGACCGGGGCGCCGCGCAGCCGCTCGACGCCCTCGATCTTGGCCGTCTGGCCGGAGAGCGAGATCTTCGCGCCGAGGCGGGCCAGCTCCTGCACATGCATGAAGCGGTTCTCGAAGATCGTCTCGGTGATGTGCGAAATGCCGCTCGACTTGGTCATGAGGCCCATGAACTGCGCCTGCAGGTCGGTCGGGAACCCGGGGAAGGGGTCTGTGACGATGTCGACCGGCTTGATGCCGCCGCCATTGCGCACGATGCGGATGCCGCTTTCCGTCGAGGTGATTTCGGCGCCGGAGCGGCGGATCGCTTCGAGCGCGGTTTCGAGCAATGCGGCATCGGTGCCTTCGAGCGTCACGTCGCCGCCGGTCATGGCGACGGCCATGGCATAGGTGCCGGTCTCGATGCGGTCGGGCAGCACGCGGTGGCGCGCGCCGGAAAGCTGGGTGGCGCCCTCGATGGTGATCGTCGCGGTGCCGGCGCCCGATATCTTTGCGCCCATGGCGTTGAGGCACTTGGCGAGGTCCTGCACCTCCGGCTCGCGGGCGGCATTGCCGATGACCGTCGTGCCCCTGGCGAGCGTCGCCGCCATCATCAGGACGTGCGTCGCGCCGACGGAGACCTTCGGAAAGGTATAGCGCGCACCGATGAGGCCGCCTTCGGGCGCCGTCGCCTCGATATAGCCGCCGTCGATCTCGATCTTCGCGCCGAGCGCGGCGAGCGACTCGATGAAGAGGTCCACCGGGCGCGTGCCGATGGCGCAGCCGCCCGGCAGCGAGACACGGGCCTTGCCTTCGCGGGCGAGCAGCGGGCCGATAACCCAGAAGGAGGCGCGCATCTTCGAGACGAGTTCGTAGGGCGCCGTCGTGTCGACGATGTTGCGCGAGGTGAAATGGATCGTGCGGGAATAACCCTCGCCCTGGCGCTCGCGGCGGCCGTTGACGGAAATGTCGGCGCCGTGGTTGCCGAGGATGCGGATGAGCTGCTCGACGTCGGCAAGATGCGGCACGTTTTCCAGCGTCAGCGTGTCGTCCGTGAGGAGCGAGGCAATCATCAGGGGCAGCGCGGCATTCTTGGCGCCGGAAATCGGGATGGTGCCCGTCAATTCGTTGCCGCCTACAATTCGGATGCGATCCATGTACGATTACGGGCCGGGCCCGCCTTTCCTAGAATGTCGGCTTTCGGAGATGGCGGCCTCTTTAGAGCATCGCGATCGAAAAATGAAGACCATGCCGGCCGGCCGCCCTTGCGCGCGCCCCGTCGGAAAATCACCCCCGTCGCCTTCGTGCTGAAGACATGCCGGTCTAATCGCCCGATTCGTCTTTTTTTGCGGCAGGAAGCCCGCCGGGAAGCCCCGACGTTTCGTCTGCCGCACCGGCCCGCCGGGCGCGCGCCTGCTGCTTCCGGCGCTGGAGATTGTCGCGCAGCGTCTTGGCCAGCCGCTCCGCGCGAATCTCCGCCTCGGTCCTGATCTTTCCGCTTTTCATCTCGTCCTTGCCGCTCATGCCCGTTCTTTTAACGAAATCCATTCCGGCAAAAAAGCGCCGTCATCACCAGATTTGTTGCAACAATCGTAAAATCGCCGCTTGCACTGCCGGGTGACCTATGGCAATAGGCCCTCGCTCACGCGGAACACACCTTCGTTTCGCCGGATGCTGCTATAGCTCAGGGGTAGAGCACTCCCTTGGTAAGGGAGAGGCCGAGAGTTCAAATCTCTCTAGCAGCACCATTCTTTTCAATAACTTAGATTACAGCCCTATTTCTGTCCTGACAGATACGCTGACAGTTATCGCCGTTTGCCGACCTTGGAAGCCACGTCCTTCTGGAAGTCGGGATGGTGATGGCCATACACATCCTCCAGCATTTTTGGGCTCATGCCGAGATAGTTTGCCACATCCCATATGTCGGCCCCTGCCAGCATCAGCCATGAAGCAGCAGTGTGGCGAAGGATGTGAGGCGTGATTTCCTTCCCCAGCCCCGCCGCGTCCCTAGCTGACGCCCACGCCTTCCGCTGCTTGTCCACCGGGCTACCCCTGTAGTGGATGACATAGGCGATAGGCTTTTCCTTCTCCATGTCCTGCTTGCGCCAACGCTCTAGGAACCCGGCAAGTCTCTGCGGTATCCTCACGGTCGGCCGGCGCTTCTTCGTCTCCTCTTCGTCGTCCCCGCGACGATGGATGACCCCTGCGTCAACGTCGATATGACCGCCGAGGGTGTTTGGCAGCCACCCCAGACGCCTCAGCGCGCCTGATCTGGTGCCGGTATAGACACCGAGCAGGATAAAGCGTTGTAATGCCCTAGCGGCTTCCTTGTCGTCAAATTTGCGCGTGGCGCGAATGAGCTTGGCAACCTGATCACGCCGAAGCCAGTCCGGCCTTGCTTCGGATGCCTTCGGCAAAGTGACGACGGGCAGCGCCTCCAAGGGTGTTTCGGCGTGATAGGCGTTGATCGCGGCCCGCAGCACAGTAAGTTCACGACGGGCAGTTTCCGCGCTGACCTTCTTTGGCTCTTCCGCCTTCTTAGCCTGCCTGATGGGCTGCGACATGCGATTGGCGACATATTCCTGACAGGTTGACCTCTTCACATCGGAGAGCGGTCTTGCCCCCCACCAGTCAATTAGCCTGTCAACGGCATAGCTCGTTGTCTGAGACCTCTGCCCCGGAGCGATCTCGCGGTTGTAGAATGTGAGAACGTCAGCGACTAGGAGCCGAGACGGACGATTGTCGGTCGGCGGCTCGTATTTTTGCGCGATGTATTCCCTGAGGGCTTCCTCAGCTCGCGCGCGCTCCTCAAGGCCGCAGCCAGTGCCGCGCTTTGTCGATCCGTCTCGGATATACCAGAGGCCGGAGGTTTTATCGTACCAGAGACGGGCCCCTTTTGCTGGACGCGGCATTTCTCCCTCATTTCCCTGATGGCCGAGCGCGTGACAAAATCCCTGCGCCCGATACGTTCGATAACGAGATTGCCCCTCGCTGCTTCCGCCCGCAAGGTGGCCGGCTTGATTGCGCCCTTGAACACAATCTCGCAAGCCTCGGCAAGGGTCATTGGCTCGTCGTCGAAAATGTCGATAGCCGGAGCCGTCATCCTCGCGTCTCCTTCTCCAGCGCTGCGCGGCCGGCGGCTGTCCAGCGAAACTCACGGTCCGGTCCATCACCTTTGTATTCGATCCATCCTCTACGGACAAAGCGGTCGTAGGCCTTACGGATGAAGGGTGGATCGAAATGCGCCCACTCGTTGTCTGATCCCGGCTCCGCGCGCATCTCCGCGATGAACTCCGCTTCGAGTTCGGTCAGCTTCATTCCCGATCTCCCATATTGCGGATGGCGGCCGCGATGTTTTTGCGATGATCGATCGGCATCGATACTGGACCCGCCGCCCAGTCGTGCTGAACGAAAATCGTGGCGTTTTCAGCCAAGTTGGCCGCTTCCTCAATGGCAGCCTTCCGTATCTCGTCCTTCTCTGCGCGGAGAGCTGCGTTCTCGCGTTCGAGTTTTTCGATGAGGTCGGCGGCTCCGTTGAGCGTCTTCCGCTGGAAATACAGCGCGGAGGTTTTGACGGAACCCATTTCCCGCAGCCGCTCTACCAGATCATGTGTCATGGTTGCCTCCTGGGTGGGCTCCGCCCGTGCTTCTGGTGGTCATCTGCCGAAAGCATCGCTGACGCCCCTCCTGCGCGGCGCGTGCTAAGTCGCTGGAGACGCTAAGCATGAGATCGTAGAGGGCGCATTGATGGGCCTCGTAGTAATCATCGGCCGCGCCGTGAAAATCACCCGCAACCTCAAGCTTCTTTGCAGTGAGCATCAGCATAGGATAGGCGCTTTTAAACTTCACGGTCGCCCCCACTTGTGCTTATGGCGTCATCCGGCCGGCGCGAGTACCAGGTGGTCTCCAGCGGCGTGACGATGCTGTAGGAGTGCTGGCCCAAGCCGACGATGAGGTTGCGGGCGAGGTCTGTCGCGCGAGCAACAATGTCGCCCGGTTCCTTCGGAAAGCGCGGATAGTTGATGAAGCCGACGCGAAAACCTTCCTCGCGCCCGCCGGTGTAAATGAACGACTGCGGCATGAGCGTCACGCAAAGTCCGGTCTCGGCGGCGTAGCGCTGAATGATGAGGGCAGCGGCGTTGATGTCGCCGGCCATGTGAATGTCAACATTGAACGACGGGGTGGTTTTCTCGGTCATTCCGCGCCACCTCGCGCCATGCAATCCTTGCACATGGGCTGGAAGAGCTCTCCACGATCGCCGTGCACCTTTTGCCCGGAGATGGTCTTCGGCGCGGTCTGCCCCCAGCCGAAGCCGTGCAGCCGCATGGCCTCTTTCTCCAGTTCGGTCAGCCACTCGCCCCATTTCGGGTAGAGCGCCGCCGCCTCGACGCGCTCCTCGGCCGTCTGCATCGTGCCGCACATGCATTCGCCGGAGCGGCAAAGGGCCTTGGCCACCGGGTTGATCGGCGTCTGGCAGCGTTCGAGGTATTCGTCCCGATCTTCCTGCGTCCAATCGTGGATAATGTTGACCCAGATGTTTCCAGGCGATGCCGGATCGGCGCGGAAAAGCTTCAGGTTCTTCTTGCGGTTCTCGCTCTCGTCCTTGCGGGCGCCGTTGAGCAGCAGGACGCGAACGCCGCGTTTCCCCTGCCGGATCTCGCGCGAGACTGCTTTGCGGAAAGGTGTGGCCTTCAGCACGCGGTAGGCGTAGCCGTGGGCATCACGGCCCTTGCCGAAGAAGCCTTTGCGCAGGACATAGTCCTCGTAGGCCGTGCCGGCATCGGCTTCGACGTATTCACCTTTCTGGCCGTAGGTCTCGCGAACGAACTGGCTGGTCTCGGCGATGCCGCAGCGGGTGTTGCCGTGGATACGGAAGTCGATCTTGACGCCAAGCTCCTCGGCCACCTGATCCGATGCGGCGCTATCCTTGCCGCCGGAGACCATGGAGACGATATGCGTCGGGTTGAACTGATCGATCGCGTCGCGAAGGATCTGCACGCTGCTGTCGATCTTCATTCGGCGCGTCCTTTTGCCAAAAATTCACTGTTTGGTGATGTGCTCTCATGCTGGCACGTATGGGCATTGCCCAGGTAAGCAGTGCGCAGTTCGGGTCCAAACCGAGCGTAGTAGGGGTGCTGGAATAGGGGGAGCCAGCTGCGTGTCGCCCGTTTCATTCGCCGGCTCCAGACGTAGATATGGCGGAACCGCCCGCCTCTGCACTGGAGGCTGAGGTACGGGGGGATGAGGGAGGGGTGGGGAGAGGGCGCCAGTGGGTGGGTCGAACTTCGTGCTCTCGAAATTCGAATTGACGACCATCGTGCGGGCCACCGGTATAAAACGTGCTCGCCGCGAAAAACTGATCATGGAAGCGCATCCCGACGCCTACGGTCTGGTCGCCCTCTGGGCCGTAGGCCAGCAGCATCCATGCCACGCCTCTCACACCCTTCGGCGCCGTCTCGATCGGCTGCCATTCCTCCACCGCCACCTCGACAATCGCCGACCTTATCCGGGTCTCGTAATCCTGCTGGGCGGCATCGAGCAAACCACGGAGGCGGGAAATCTCGTCCTCGCAGTTTGCAAGTTGCTCTACCGTGGACCAGTATTGCGCTTCCTTCGCGTCCTCTCCTTCTCGGGAGAGGGGCGGGGAGGTGTAGAGTTTCGTGCCGAGCGGGACATCGGACGCCTTGAACACGGCTATGGTGAAGCCGTCGTTGGAGCCAGGCAATTCTTCGGCTTCACCGACCGGCTCCACCGCCACCGGCTGCTCTACTTCGAGGGCAGCGGTGAGGGCGGCGGCATGATGCGTCTTCATGGTCGCGACCATTTCGGCCCCACGGTAGAGCCAAGCGTAATTGGCTTCGCCCTCGGGGCCGTATTGGATCTCGTAATGCCACGCGCCTGTCACTCGCTCATCCCTGCGCATCGGAGCCTCCATTGAGGAGAGTGCGGGCGCGGCGGAGGTTCTCGGCTTCGATCTTGGCGCGGGCTTCATCCTCGGTTTTCTCTTGGACCCAGAAATCGTCATCGCTGTCGGAATCCTCGGCGGCTGGCAACGAGGCGCAGAACATTACCTCCACCACGCCGCCGCGCTTAACCTCAGTCACGTCGCCGGGGCGGGCTGCGTTGGCTTCAACGACTTCCCAAGCGCTGCCTTCGCAATAGTCGCCGCTGGTGTCGTTGCCGGGCCAGTACCATTGGCATTCGGCAATGATCTTGCGGAGCCTCGCAATCTCTGCATCCTTCTCCGCAACATCCTGCTCCATCGCCTCCAGTTTCGCCTCCGCGGCCTGTGCGCGCTTCTTTTCTCCCTCGAAGGCGTCATAAAGACCGGCCGCCGCAATTCGGCTGTGCTTGCGGGTCAGCTTCAGTCTTTCGACCTCATCCTCCAGAGTGCGGTAGGCTAACAGGATTTCACGCATCCGGTCGGGAGAGCAGGCCGCGATGTAGGCGGCGTTGGCTCGGGCTTCTGCATCGGGGACATCCATGCTGGGTGTTGAGCATCCTTCTGTCTCCATCGCCGAGACAATGCTCCAATGGCGACGCTCTGACCGAACGTGATATGCGTTTGGCCGCTTAAACTCGCAGAGGTACCAAAGCCCCGGCGTCACGCCGTCCATCGCCATCTCGATAAGCTCTATGCGTTCGGATAGGGTCATGCTCACGGGCGTTCCTCGTAAAGCTTGCGCGGCGGGAGAGGCGGCAGACCCTTGTTCGGGTCGCGCTCGGGCTTCGCTGATTTCGGGAAGGGTGCGCCTTTCAGCTTTCCGGCCGGGCGGATGACACCGCTGTTCCGATCTCGCTGACGGTCTGACTTGCGGATCTGGCGCACGTCGTTCCGCGTCTTGTACTTATGGCACTGGATGCAGATCGCCATGCAGTTCGAGAGGCTGTTGTCGCCTCCGAGCTGATCGGGAACGTTGTGGTCGAACTGGACGCCGAGCGAGAGGTGGCAGTTGCACCGTTGCCCGGGCTCGAATCCGTAGCGGGTGCCCTCGGCCTCGCAGCGATGGCCGGAGCGCTCCAGGGCGGCGCGTTTCGTGGCGCGGGAGAATTCGGTGCGGGCCATCACACCCTCCTCAGGTCATCAAGGACGGCCTTGCGCTTTTCCTTGCGGGCGCGGTGAATGGCTTGGGTGCAGCCGCGGTGTCTGGCGATAAGCTCGGCATCTGCTGCGCGGCGCCAGTTCGGAAGTTTTCGAAGGGTAGGGTGGCCCTTGCGCCACCACCAGATGATGTCGGATACGATGCGGGAGAGGTTCATGCTGCCTCCCCGAACGCCATTTCGGGCGTTACATCATAGGTGGCCGCAATCCACTCGATTGCCTTCTCAAGGAAGGCGTTAAACTCTTCCTCGCTCATGCTGGTGAAGCTGATCGACTTAGGAACGGCGACGGGAAAACCCTTCACCATGATCGGCACCACGAATCCAGTGTGCAGCTTGACGATGTCATGCAGGGTTTCGGTCGATGGCGCGCAGTCCGTGGCCTTCACCACCTTGCCAAGGAATGACCAGTAGAAGCGCAGTTTGGAAGGCGAGCGCCCGCCATGCATCAGAACCTTGATGCGCTGGTCGTGCGGCTGTTGCCTGATCCATTCGCGGTCTGCTTCCATTTCGCCGATCAGGCTGTCGCCACGGCGAAGGACATAGATGGGGGGATGCTCGTTCTTCGCCATGGTCAGCCCCCGTTGTAAGGTTCAAACTTCGCGTAGGCGCGGTCGCGAATAGCGTAGGCCGCATCGATCATGTCGGCGTGGCCGTTGCTTTCGAGGATGGCCGGCGCGTCATAGTCGTTCCAGATTTCAGCGGCCGACGCGGAATCCTTCGCCGTTGCCAGCGAGGTCTCCAGTTCTTCGAGGAAAGCGCCGAGGTCGAAATCGGATTCCGTCGTCTGCTCTTCGGACTCGGGTGCGGGGTCGGATTCGATAACCTTCGCGCTCGGGGGGGCGGGCGGTGCCGGAGGCCTCGGCGTCTGGCTGGATGCGGCAGGAGTGACGTCCCGCATTTCCGCAATCTTGGAGCCCTCGTCCTCGTCGTAAATGCCGGAGAACCCGAAGGCGTACCGCGCGGCCTGGATCATCGCCTTGTGACGAAGCATCCGGTGCTTCATCTTCCACGGATCGGTGGACCGCACGCACTCCGCAAGATACTCGGTAACGGTCACTGGCCTACCGCGATCCTTGCGGTACATCCGGCACGTGCAGGAAATCAGGTCTCCGCTTTCGGCGTGCTCGAATTCGAATTCGAAACCGTCAGCCGCAGGGTGCGAGTTGACGAGATTGACCCATCCGTCAATCGACACGATGGGAACGATGCCGCCGCCCTTGGCCGGGAAGGCGTAGATTTCCTTCAGGAGCGGGTTAAGATCGTACTCCTTCGCTACCATTATGAAAGCCGCGAATTCTTCAGCCGACGCTTTCCCCATCCCGCATGTGCTCCGGACGGTCGCCGTGAACTCTGCTGGCTGAAGGCCGTATTTATCGGCCATCTCGACCATGAGGGGTTTAGGCTCGTGGATTTTTGCAATGACGTTCATCATGCGGCCCTCTGCTCTTCGATGCGCTCGACGCCCGGAAGCGATTGGCCGGCCTTAATGGCGCGGTTGGCAAGCTGGTCGATGATGGCGAGGATATCGGGGTGCTTCATCAGCACGAGCGCGGTCGCCGCAGCCTGATAGTCGTTGACCCTGGCTGAGACGAACGTGCGAAGCGCGACACGCGCACCAGTGCGGCCGGCGCTAGCGTTCTTCGCCTCGGCTTCCTTGGCCTTGGCGGCGGCTTCCTGCTCAAGCTGGCGAGCGCGTTCGATAGCGGCCTGGCGCTCGGCCTCGGACTGCTGGTCAGCCTCAGCGGCCTTGCGGGCGGCCTCTGCGGCTTCCCGGCGCAGACGCTCCTCCTCACGGCGAGCCGCCTCCTGACGCTCGCGCTCAATGCGCGCCTGTTCTTGGAGATAGGCGTCCATGTGCCGCTTGAGCTTCTTGCTCACCTCGGCCGGCTCTTCCTTGAGCCCGCGCCACTTGTCGTCGATGCGACGGCCCTCATCGAGCGACGGTTGCTTTTCGACTTTGTGCAGGTCGGTGGCCTTCTTGGCGATGGTGGCAAGCCGCTTCGACCAGATCGCGGCCTTGTCCGCCTGATCCTGCGTCGTGATCGGCGTCTTCATGAACGCCTCGGCCTGCTCCTTCTCCGCCTGATATTCGAGCGTGAGGGCTTCGAACGGATCGGAGGGAAGATTGTGCCCAATAGCGGGTGCCGGCGGCTCGTCATCCCAGCCCGCGCCCTCGATTGCCTTCTGATAGGCCTCGTAGGTGACAGGGTGCGTCCGGCAAAAATTCCAGGCGTCGGCGGCATCGACCATGCGCTCGCCGCGCATCGCGTTCCACTGGTCGTTTTCGAACCAGATCGCGACGGGCTCCCACTGGCCGCCCTCGAAGCGCGTGCGGTAATAGCCCTGTCTGGGGTCCCCTTCATGCATCGGGCCGATATTGCCTTCCAGAGCGGCTTGCCACCAAGCCCATGGGTTTTCCTGAGACATGCCTTGCTCCTAGACGTTGATCGGCCCGACAGTCGCGCCGGCTCCGATGATGATTGCGAAAACGATGATGGAGAGGAGGATCAGCGCGACGTTCATGTCTCGCGCCAGCTTCGGATACCCATCCAGCGGGCCGGGGTGGTTCGTCCCGCGATAGGTTCCGAGATCAAGCGGGGCCTGAACCTTGCAGGGGACGTTGGAGGCGATGCAGCTGCATTCGTGGTGGGTGGAGAGGTCGCAGCGGGTCATGCCACGTCCTCCAGATCGGCGCCGGAAAGCGTCCACTCGAAGATGCAGTCTTCGCAAAGAGCCTCGCCGTCATCGTTGAACGCGACGGCGTTCTCGTTGCAGCCTCTGGCTTCGCACACCATATTGCCGGAGCCGCCGCAGTCCTCGCAGGGGCCGACGCGCCATACATCAGGATCGTTCCCGCCGTAGCGGCTGGCATAGATCGAGCCTTCTCCTTCGCATCTGGTGCAGGTGAGGATCATTCTGCAGCCTCCAGAACAGACGCGCGAAGGCCGAGACGGTCATTGATCAGGTCGCAGAGCTTCTGCCTGCGGTCGTCTGGCAGCTTGATCACGAACACATCGAAGTCGTGGTTGAAGCGCTTCCACTGGTCGTTGTTGCCTTCGCTGATGACGCCAGCCTCGACGAGTTCCGACATGTCGGTGTTTACAAGGAAGTAGGCCAGCCGCTTGAGGGTGTTGGCGTCGAAGGTCATGCTGCGACCCTCCCGGCATTGCGGAACTCGGCTTCAAGAGCGACGAGGCCGTGGATAAGGGCCTCGGACTGCGGGAGAGACCACGATGCCGGCGGGTTGCGCATCTCGACGAAGCGCCGGGCCTGCTCCTGCTGGCGGAGGATGTTGGCAGCGACATAGCCGGCGCGCTGGCCGGCCGGGCGGAGCATGGCGCCGTCGCGAATGCGCTGGATTGCCATGGCAATGCGGTCTGCTTCGGTCTGCATGGGTGGGCTCCTCATCTCTCGCGTGGTCGGGTTAGGCGCGCCGTTCAGAAATCGCAGGCCAACCGCAACTTTGGGTGAAGCGATCCAGATGGGTAGGTCGCTGTTGAGGAGATATTCGCGAAAATCGCAAAAGCAGTCAAGCCTAAAATCGCGAAAATCGCGAATATAGTTTACATGGTTGATTAAAAGGGAACTGGGGGTGGAAAACGCGCGCACGAAAAAGCCCGCCAATGAGGCGGGCTTCGCGACGGACGTGCAACACTGAAATGCCTTTAAAGAGGGAGGCTCTGTTGCCCGGTCGTAATCTTTGTATTGACGCGAGTCGGCATATGGAACTCACGCTTCTCTTCAAGGATTTCGCGAACCGTCAACAGCTGAATGCGCGGATAACGATTGCCGTTGTATTCGAAGAACCCTGCTTCTGCCGCCTCGGTGCGCATTGCTTTCGATGGCTCCTGCAAAGATAAGAAGCCCCCTAGGCTCGATCGTTCGCGTTCTATCACGCCTCGCAAGTCGCGCACGTCCGAGGGCTTTAACTTGCCGCCTTTGACCGAGATAATCATTTCACCTAGGGCATCTTTCGTCTCGAAGTACATGCGGCCATCGATACCTCGGTCAGCCACCTTCTTCTGCATCGGGAACCCGCCAACTTTCTCAACGACCCAATGCTGAAACTGAAACGCGTCTCGGCTGAATAGTTCCTGCGCCTGCTCGACACTCACCGGGATGCCATCCACCTCGAAATGGTGCCCTTCGACCAACCGATGGCGCTCGGTAAGCACTTCACGGACAAGCTTTATGGAGAGGATCGCAATGTCGCACCCGATCCATTGGCGTTCATTTTTCACGGCGCTATAAACAGTAGTTCCGCAGCCACAGAATGGGTCGAAAACGACGTCGCCTTTATCGCTCGAAGCTTGTATTATCCTGTCCAGCAACGCTATCGGTTTTTGAGTAGGGTATCCAAGGCGCTCCTTTGCCTGCGAGTTAATCGGCGGGATATCAAGTATCATGTCCTGAATTGGCTGCCCTTTTTCGAGGTGCAACTTGAATTCGGGGACGCCAGGACCACCGCCGCGACCGCGCTCAGGGAAGCGGATAAGATCGTGTTGGTATAAAAGCTCTAGTTGCTCGTGGAGATCTTCCGGTATCTCGACGCCTTCATCCCTCAAGGCTTGGATGGCACGCTTCGGTACAGCCCAGTGCCGATTTGCATCCGTTGGGTTATAACCACGCCAGGGTTGACCAGACGCTCCGCGCGTTATTCCGGGGCCGGTCAGCACAACCAGCCTGTACTGCCCTCTTTTATCGACGAAACGGTATTTCGTGTCAATGTAATCGGGGTCGTGTGCCTGCAGAACTCTGTTCCATTTGTATTTGGACGACGCTGTGTAGAATAGAATAACGTCGTGTATATCGCCCCATCTGGTGGCGCCACCGTGCGCGCCTGTTCTTTTCCATATGATCTCATTTCGGAAATTTTCATGGCCGAAAATCCCATCCATCATTACCTTGATGTAGTGGCTCGCCGCCGGGTCGCAATGCAAATAAATAGAACCAGTTGGTCGTAAGATGCTTTTCATGTGAAGAAGCCGTTGGACCATATATATTAGATAGGCTAGGAGTTGAGGCTGTGAATTACGTAGTGCAGATATCCAGATATTCCAGAAAGCAACGTAGTTATCATCGACGCCGTGCTCGCGCATAAGGACTGGCATTGTTCTTGCCGCCTCCAACTTCGCGGCGTCAAGCTCCCAAGTGTCGAAGAATGCCTCAGCCTGTTCTGGCACGGGCTTCCCTGTGAGGTTTTTATAGAGAAGATTGTAATTCGCGTCAGACTTAAATGGCGGGTCAAGATAAATTAAATCGACGGAATGCTTTTTCATGCTCTGCATGATCGTGAGATTATCACCATACCACAACTTGTTCATTTTCTGCCCCCGCAGATTGCCACCACCACGGCAAGGTATTGACGTTACCTAACCCCCGACGATCATCACCTATGACCGATGGCCATCGAGCCGGATGTCTTGAATTTCAGCATTTGGATTCCGGCGAATATGCTTCTGCGCCGACCGACGCGGCTTGATGTCGGTCACGAAAGCAAAATGCCGAACCGGCACGTCCAGCATCATTGGCGCGTTCACGCTTTCCAGGTGATAAAGCCCCGGCTCTGATCCTGGATAGGGCGTCTTTACCAACACTCGATCGTCCTCCAAAAAGCATACGCATGGCTCCCCCATATGCTCCGCTCTAGGGGCTTCCTTTTCGTCATAGAAAATCAGCCAGCCGTCATTCGCCAGTCCTCGCATCGAATCCCCCTCTACTTCCAACGCTGAGGTATTCTCTGTCGCGCCCTCCGGGGCAGGGGCTTCACCAAAGTACCCGTCTCCCGTTGCGAACAAGACGGAGCCGTCCGGTCCTGCGCCAGCCTTGCCACGTATCTTGACAAAGGGAACTTTGGTCGGGTCTCCGCCCGGCGGGTCCTTCCCGAAAAACCGCGCCATGATCCCCAGCTCGTGGGCCTTGATTGTGCGAACTTCTTTGCCGTCCGCTTCGGTATTCATCATGCGCGTGACGGCATCAGGCTTAACGTTGAGAGCTGCGGCTAGTCGGCTTTTCGAGCCGTGCCCCATAATCTCAAGGCATTCCTTCATCCAGACGCGAATTTCGTGTTGCGGGTCACTCATGCGATGAATAATCGCGAGTTTCGCAAATTTTGATATCGCGCAATTCGCAAATTTGACTTGACAGAAACTCGCGAAAATCGCAAATATTGCGACATGAGCGAAAAGCACCTCGACCCAGCCAAGTCCATTATCGCCAAGATCGGCATCGAGAAGGTGTCTGAGATCACAGGCAAGCACGTCTCCCGCGTATATCGCTGGATGTACCCGAAGGAGCGCGGAGGGACGGGAGGTTTGATACCCCAATCGGAAGCTCCGGCTTTGCTTTCATACGCAAAAGCAAACGACATTGAGTTGTCGCCGGCCGAGTTCTTCGGGATATCGGAGAACGTCGCATGAGCAACATCCTGCCCCCAATGGCTTTGATGGTTTTCGGCGGCGCATGCATCTGGATTGCGCCTTGGGCGGTAGACATCCCGAGGCAATGCACGGCGTTCGTCGTCGGCGCGATCTTTTTCTGTGCAGGATATCTCGCCCGTGAAATCCGGCTCGCCGTTGCTTCCAACGGGAGGGTGCCCGCATGAGCACCGACACCACCATCCCCATCCCCGACGATATCGACCGCATCGCCACCGATATCGTTAGAGCCGACTACAGCAAGGGCGACCAAGAGCCTGACTGGCTGCTGTATCTGGCCATCGCCAAGGCCATCCACGACGCCGTTATGGCGGAGAGGGAGCGATGCGAGACCATTTGCTCCGATCATATCTCTTTCCTCCGCAAGCTTTTCCAGAACGACGTCGCGCGCGCCATTGAACAGGTCCGCGCTGAGATCAAGGCGGTATCAGCATGACCGACGCAAGCGCAGTAGCCCGCGACCAGCTTCGCTCCTTCATCGAGCGTATCGAGCGCTTGGAGGAGGAGAAGAAGACTATCGCTGACGACATCAAGGATGTGAAGGCCGAGGCCAAGGGCTGCGGTTTCGACGTCGGCACCATCAACGCGATCATCAAGCTCCGCAAGGTCGACGCGAACGAGCGGGCGGAACGGGACGCGCTGCTCGACACCTATATGATCGCGCTCGGCATGTTGCAGGAGCCGGCCGGAGAGGATTACGACCGGGAAACCGGTGAAGTCCTCGACGAACGCCGTTCCGACAACGGCCTCAACATCCAGACCAAGCACGAAGACATCAGAACAGCGCCGGAAACGGCGGAAGAGCTTAGCCGGCCCGCGCCCTTCGCGGTTCCCGGTGGCGAACCGAGCATACCAAGTCCCGATGCCGGCGGCGAAAAAATGGACGGCGCTGCTAACGCTGTTCCAGGCCGGTCCGACGACACGTCGGCATTCTGCAACGCCAAATCGGGGCAAGCCACCAATTCCATTTCCGAGAGTGACGCCGTCCCGACTGTAGCGACGGTTCTTCCCAGCGACGGTAGCAAGCCGACCGGCAACTACGCCGACGAGACGAGCGCCGCCGCCAACGCAGGAGGCGACGATGTAGATGGCAGCGCGGAGCGCGCAAACCATGATGAGAACGGGGAGGGCGCCGCCCGCGCTCTCCCGGCCAAACCGAAATTCGTCCTGCGCCCCTATTGCCGGAATCCCGGTGAAACCTGCGGCGGATCGGGCACCACTCATTGTCATTCCTGCCTCAAGGCTCGCGAAGAGGTGGCCGCATGAAACCGCTCCGAATTTCAAAGGGATATGACGCCATCGCGCAGCGCCTCGTTGAGGGCGTCGAGGACATCGGCCGAAAGCAGATCGCCCGCGCCGAGGTGTCCAGCATCGTGAAGGCCTACATCCAGCGCAACGGCGTCCGTCGTTTCGACGCTGGCACATCCGGCGACTATCAGGCGGTGAAAACCTTCCTTGCCGATCGCGGCTACACCCTCACCACCCACGGTCGGGCCTCCAGCTACATCATCAAGGCTCCTGGCCAGCGTGGCCGACCGAAGGCCACGAACTGGACGAAGGTTGTCGAATTCGTCGACGAGCTTCGCGCCTCGGAAGGCCTTGAGCCTTTGAAGAGGAGGGCAGCATGACGTGGTTCCTTTACGGCCTTCTCGCCTTCTGCGGCGTCTGCCTTCTCACGGCCATCGCGCTCGTCTGGGCCGGGACCGATGACGAGCGGCAGAACTCCAACAATGACCAGATCCATTTCAGTCAGCGCGGCTCCTCCTCCTCCGGCTGATTGAACGGCCGGCGCGTTGGCCACTCCTCCCTCTGCGCGCCGGCCAACACATTCACCTTCGGGGATCCTCCCCTCAGCCTCAGCACGACGGCATGGGTGACGGAACCGAGGGAAACGAAAGTCGAGGACGCCGAAGCCGAGGATACCCCGGCGCCCTCAGTATCCCCAGCCAGTTTTGCGGCGGGGCTGGAGAATTGAATTGTTGTTGGCCCAGCGGACCGGGCCAAGGACGGGAAGGGCAGCACATCGCCGGCAAGCGATTGGCCTTTCCCGTCGGATTTTGAAGGTCGTTTCACTGTGTCTCCCTTCGGCTCTAGCAAGTCGAAATTGACATGGAGCGAACGCCTTGCGGAACAAATCTAATGTCGTGGAAGACAAAATGAGTGTCGCGTACGTCAAAGATGCAAAAGCGATGAGCGAATGGCTCCTTCGCCGCGAGTATCGCGGCCTTGGAGACACGCAAGAAGCTGCTGCCGGACGCGCCCAGACCAAGTGGGGCGCTCCAGCGACTACCCTTCTTCGTCTCCGTCACCGCGAAATCCCAGACATGAAGCTCAGCACGTGGGCTTCGATACTTGAAGCATTCCGGCGCGCGGGCGGGAGCATCGACGCGCTGTACGAAGAGGAGCGTTCCCGTCATGGCGAGAGCAATTCGGCGCTTGTTCGCCTTGCCGATTTTGTTGCTGGCGAGAGGGCTGGCGCAGTTCAAGGCATGGGTTCTGCGGCTGCTGAAAAGGCGGAAGCCGCGCGAACCGGAACTCCGTGAAGAGATCGGGGAAGCAGAATGATCAATACTCGACCTTATCGTTGCCCGGGCTGCGACCGTGAAGCGAACGTCTATGTCCAGCGCACGACGCTGCATAGCTTCGGCAATAACGGCCTCGTGTACTCCATTTCGTGTCGCCGTCATGATGACAGTGGTTTCATCGGCGGCGGTCGCCTTCCGAACGCATGCCTTGGCGAGTGGTTTGCCGTCCGGCCATTCCAGACCGAAACCAGCGCAATCAGCACTTGGAACGACGCGATCATTGAAATGGCGGCGGCAGCGCTCGGCATCACGCGAAAGCGCGCGCTGGCAATCAAAGAGCGGCGTGAAGAGATCGGGGAGGGCGAGTGATGCGGCACCATTTCAAACTCCCGGAAGGGAATGTCCAAATCAGTTTCAGCGGAGGGCGCACGTCCGCC
>NZ_SLVX01000032.1 GCF_004341885.1 Shinella granuli
AGCGCCACCTGGCGTGAGATCGCGTTGCCGATCCAAGCCTGAAATTCAGGACAAAGAAATGATTGCGTCCTACGTTAGGTTAAGGCGACGCCACCACCGAGAGTCATGCTTCGTTGATGAACTTATTAGAGCTGAGACGTCATTTAAAGGCGCAGTACCTCAGCGTTATTTCTAATTCTCCGTATATCCGTAATGGTTCCCATGTTGTTGAATCTGGATTGGGCGCCATTACAAAGACGCTCGCCTTTCCTCCAGCGTTCCACGATGTCAGGATATGGGCGCTGTTCAATGCCCTGCAGGCGGGTTCATCGGCATATGCACAACGCGAGCTACCTGCGTACCAAGAAGAGAGCGTATTGAACGGAGGTCTTTTCGGTCAGATAGGTGGGATGTCCATTTCTTGGTCGGACGACATTGCCCAGATCATGGCGCCAAAATGCGAAGGTGCTTTCTTCTCTAAGATTGATCTGCAGATCAAAGGACGCGAGCAAAAAACGGGCGGAGACACTGCGGTCTTCATCGAATGGGAGCATGAGGATGGATACGTCCGCACTGTCCCCCTCATATTGCAAGCGAAGCGCTTCTTTGAAGAGCTGTCCGATATATCTCAGAAAAATGGTGACGTTTACCAGTTCCATACGCTGCGAGATTATTCGCTGCCATCGGCCTACATGTTTTTCCAGAACGCAAAAGACCGACGGATCGAAAATCCCTTGCCGCCCTTAGTTGTGTCATCGGCTCACATTCCGATGGCTGATCACCCACGTACCGTCTCTGCACTAACTAACAGTCTCCCGCTCGCGCATTATGTTTTACGTTTGATGGCGGAAGCCTCCGAAGCACATCGTTTCGATTCGCCGGGCGACGCCGTTCGAGCAATGGCAGTCAATGTTAATCCTACTGATTTGATAAACGTGATCGTGCTCTCTACACAAAGGGATGCCGAATACCGCTTCGATCAGGCCTGGGCGGAATACCTGATCGAAAAAGACTATCGAGAAGCTCCAAGGAAGTTTGGTGATTTTGGAGGTTGAGGGCGACACCAAACGCAATCAGCGGCCGTGGGGATTGGTGAAGTGTCGGCTGTTCAGCGGTCGATTTTGAGAACTCTGTCGAGTTCCTGCTTCAGGCTGCCGCCAGCCTCTGCGGTCTCGACGGCAGACTGAAGCTGCTTGGCGCTGTAGAGCCATCCGTGCCGGCAGTGCCCGACAACTCCCTCGAATGGGTATTCCCCAGCGTCTGATAGCGGAGCCGCGTTCTGCAGCGTTTCCAACACATTGATCTCGGAAATGATCATGTTTGCGACAGCTTCGGCGCTTGGCTCCATCGAACGTGATGGCCATTCCATCCTCCTTGTTGGTGCCTTACAAAATTGTGTACGCCGGCCGTGCCTGACGCAAACGCCGGCGGAAATTCATGAATAGGAAAGCGTGTAGTGGTGGTCACGATGCAATCACGCAACGGGGATGAGAACACAGGGCTTTCGTGGTTCGCGCCACATTGTTTCAAAAGACTCCTGTTTGTCCACAATGACACGCGGTCAGATGCCGTCTTGACGGGATTCGCGATGGGCCGCAACGGGAACTAGAGTGAAATGTGTAGGGAGATAACATGTTGTGTATTTATAGAAAAGTTGTGAGAACGCAATGACTTAAGCTTTGCGACGTCGCGCAGCTGGTTCGATTCCGTTCAAGGCGCTCGACCTTAACCTGCGTTTCGAGCCGGCACGGTGAAGCACGAAGGCTTGGCAGATAAGGCTCCGCTACGGTGCTGTGTCGTTGACGATGCGGCCATCCTCGAGCGTCACGATGCGGTCAGCCAGTTCGAGAATTCGGTTGTCATGCGTGACCATGACCGTGGTCGTCCCGCGCACTTGGCCCAGCCGCTTGAGCATCTGGACCACAGTCGCGCCGCTTTCGCGATCAAGGGCTGCCGTGGGTTCGTCGGCAAAGACAATGTCGGGGTTGCCAACCAGCGCGCGGGCGACCGCGACGCGCTGTTTCTGGCCGCCGGAGAGGTTGTCAGGAAGGTAGTCCATCCGGTCGCCAAGGCCCAGCAATGTCAGAATGTGCCGGGCGGCCTTTGCCTGCAGTACGGGGTCTGACCGTCCATGCACCTGCAGGCCCATCAAAACGTTTTGCAGGGCCGTCAGGCTTCCATGCAGGTTGTGCGCCTGAAATATAAACCCTAGTCGGCGCCGCAGCGCTCTTTGGAGGTCCGAGTGCGCACCGTTCAACTCCTGTCCGAGCAGCCTGATCGAGCCATGCTGGACATCGCGCAGGCAGCCTGCGAGGGTCAGCAAGGTGGTCTTGCCAGACCCAGAAGGGCCGACCAGCACAGTCAGCGAGCCGCCCGCGACCTTGAGGTTCACGTCGAAAAGCGCCTGCTTTCGAGCCTCTCCCTTGCCGAACCAATGGTTCAGGCCGTTCACTTTGACGGGAACATCCTCTGTCATATTACGCTCCCTAGAACAGGTCGGCGGGGTCGGCGGCGACCAGCCGACGCGTCGCGATTGCCCCTGATAGCGAGCAGGCGACAACCGTGCCAATGAAGACCGTCACGGCCATGCCGGCGGTCATTGCGAGCGGCAGGGTCGTGGCACTGGCCATTGCCCAAAGCAGCAGACTGGCCACCGCGAGGCCTGGGACAAAGCCCAGCATCCCCAGGACCAGCGCCTGCTCGAAAACAACGCTCAGGAAAAACCCCTGACCGTAACCGATGGCTTTGAAGGTGGCGTATTCACTCAGATGGTCAGCCACATCGGTCGATAACACCTGATAGACGATGACGATGCCCACCAGAACGCCGATGACGACGCCGAAACCGAAGATGATCCCGGTCGGGCGTTTGGTCTGCTGGTAGCTGAGATCCTCAGCTGCGGCCTGCGCGTAACTTCGTATTCGCAGGGATTTGTCTGAAACCAGATCGCGAAGCCGGGCGGCCACCACATCGGGATCGGCGCCGGCTGCCACTTGCAGCAGGATATGGTCCGGAGCGCCGGAACTGCGGGCCGGAAACTGTTGGAGGAATGTCTGGTCCGAGACCATCATGAATCCGTCGCCGCCAAAGCCGCCACCGCCAGCAAACGTGTCATAGAGTGTCAGGGTTATGTTGTTGGCCTCAAACGAAAGCGGGCTTTGCGGCCGGATCGCTGCTGTTTCGTCACGCGGCAGACCGCGCGTGAAGCGGTCGAGAATTCCGGAATTGGGCAGTTGCAACGTGGCTGCCCGTGTTGCCATCTCGGGGGACAGGAAAATAGGCTGCGTTGGATCAATGCCATAGGTGGTCAGGCCCAACGCCTTGTCGGTCCGCTGCCATGTGACAGTGGCAACGAACAGCCCTGTGCCGGCAACGACATCGGGATCGGCCATGGCCTGGTACATCCATTGCCGCGCGACGTTGCTGCCTTCCGTCATCGAATTGGCGTCCGAGGCGGAAATCATAATGTCAGCCTGAAAGAAGCCATAGGGCTTCAAGGTGGCGGTCGCCATGGAGTTCATGATGCCGAGCTGCACAAAGACCAGCACGTTGGCGAAGGCCACGCCGGCGAGGGCGGCTGCAAATCGGGTTCGGTTGTGTGTCAGTTGCAACCAGCCGATGGGAAGCCGACCGAACAGGGCCTGAAGCAGCAGGCTCATGGTTGCGCCGATGCCTGGTTGTCGGTGTCGATGCGGGCGATGACTTCGAGATTGGTGAAGCGCGCGGCTATGGTGGATGAGGCCTCATCAAGCTCCACCATGACCCGGATCACCCTTGCATCGGTGTTGGCCGCTGTGTCGTCCGACAACAGGCCTTGCCGTCCGACTGTCAGTCCAATCGTGGCAACCCGGCCCTGCAGGGTGCGGTTCAGGGCTGTCGCCACCAGTTCGACCGGTTGCCCAATCTCTACGAGCGAGATGCGGTCCTGGTAAATCTCGGCCTCTGCCATCATCCGGCTTGTGTCACCCATTTCCATGAGACCTTCAGTGGGTGGCCGCTGTCCCGGCCTTGCATGGATGTTGAGCACTGTGCCGCTGATCGGCGCGACAACGGCAGAGCGAACGAGATCATTTCGAGCCCGCGCCAACTCGGCCTCCGCCGCCTCCAGATTGCGGCTGGCCACGATGACATCGGGCTGGTCCTCCACCTTGGCGGATGCATAGCGGGCAAGCGTCGCCTCGGCCTTTTCGACAGCAGCAGTGGCCTGACGTTCAGCAGCAATTGCCGTGTCCAGGGCGGACTGAGTGGTGACGCCGTGGGCGGATAGATCGTTGGTTCGTGACAGGCTCGCTGTCGCCTCTGACGCAACCGCACGCGCCTGCGCCAGGCTGGCGAGCGCCTCGTTGCGACTGTTTGCGACAACGGCGCGGGTTTGCACCAGCGACGCCTGCCGCACAGCGAGATTGGCCTCGGCTAGAAGTATAGCGCTTTCCAATTGCGCCTGGTTGTCCAGGCGAGCCACCATGGCGCCTCGCGTCACGACGTCCCCTTCGGTCACGAGAACTTCAGCTACGCGCGCATCGCCGGCTCCATAGGGAGGTGCAACATAGGATATGTCTCCCCGCGGCATCAGTCGCGCCAGCCCAACGACATCCGAGGCGCGCATGGTTTCCGCCATGTCTTTTGGAAGTATGATCTCCGGCGGAAGCGCAATGGGCGAAGCTGATCCAGCGCCTGGCTGCAAGCCAGTCAATGCGTAGAACTTCTGCAACGGAGGCGGTTGGAAATACATCCCGATCACCGCACCGGAAAACATCAGGGCTGGCACCAGAAGCACCAACAAGTAGCGGGCACGGAAGCGAAGCCTCCAAGGCGCCGAGGCTGCCGATTTCTTCACGCCGAACTCCAGTGGCAGATCAGTGTCGGGTCCTTCGGTCATTTATCCTCTGATCTGTCGCGAACGACGAAAGCCTGCGTAAATGCATTTACTTGTGCGCTGTTTTTAAACCTGCCTCCGTAATTTACAGCAGGGCGGATCGGATGAGGAACGCGATCGTCCCTATCGACGCAATTCCGGCGAGGTAAAGCCCCGCAAACCAAAGCCAGCGACGCATTAATGATAACCGTCGCCATGTCGGACCTTGCCGCGGAACACCCAGTAGGAGTAGCCGGTGTAGGCCAGAATCATTGGAATCAGGACGGCTGCGCCGACCAGAAGAAACAGCAGGGAACTGTCAGGTGCTGCAGCCTCCGCGATCGTCAGCCCAGGTGGGACAAGATTGGGGTAGAAGCTGACGCCCAGACCGGCAAAGGACAGAACGAAGATCGCCACCGTCGCCAGAAACGGGCGCAGATGGTTGTGGTTTCGTAGTCCTGTCCAAAGTTGCCAGCTCGCCAGAGCCAGCAGTATGGGCACGACCGCGCTCCACAAGCCGGAGGGCCAGCCGAACCAGCGCGCGAGATACTCGGGCCGCAAGAATGGCGTTGCAAGGCTGACAAGCCCAATCAATGCGACCAGTGCAATGCCAAGAGGTACAGCGAACCGCCGGGCACGCACAAGGGTTTCGCCTTCGGTTTTGAGGATTAGCCATGTGGCACCCAGCATGGCGTATCCCACAACAACCGCCAGCGCCGTCAGTCCGGAGAAGGGTGTCAGCCAATCCCAGTTGCCGCCGCTATAGGCTCGTCCGGTGACCGCGATTCCCTGCACCAGCGCACCAAGCGCCATGCCCTGCGCTATTGTCGCAATCAGCGAACCCGCCCAGAAACCCAGCTCCCAGAAGCCCTGCATCCGTTTTGTCCGGTGTACGAATTCGAAAGCTACGCCGCGAAAGATCAGGCCAAGCAGCATCGCGATAATCAGCGGATAGAGCGCTGGCATGACAATCGCATAGGCAAGAGGAAAGACTGCAAACAGCCCTCCGCCGCCCAGCACCAGCCATGTTTCGTTGCCGTCCCAGACTGGCGCGATTGTGTTCATTGCCAGATGGCGCTCGTCCCGATCCTTGAGAAACGGAAAGAGAATGCCGATGCCCAAATCGAAGCCGTCCAAAAGCACATAGGCGAGTACGGCAAAGGCGATCAGCCCGGCCCAGATGAACGAAAGGTCGATGACCATGGTTTATTCTCCCTTCGTCAGATGAGGGGCGGTCGGATTGGCGACAATGGGTGTGATGCCGGCTGTACGCGTCGGGCCGATGTCGTCGATATCGATGCGGTCTCGCGGCCGTTTGCTCATCAGGCGAAGGACGTAGAATGTCCCTGAACCGAACACCAGGAAGTAGACAATGATAAAGGCCATGAGCGAGATGCCGACAGCTTCGGCCTGCAGCGGCGCTGCGCTCTCTCCCGTGCGCAACAGTCCGTAGACTGTAAAAGGCTGTCGCCCAACCTCGGTGGTTATCCAGCCGCAAAGGACGGCCAGAAACCCAGACGGTCCCATCAGTACGGCAGCACGGTGCAGCCACGGCATGTCAAACAACTGCCCTTTCCACCGTCCCCACGCCGACCACAGGCCGATCCCCAACATGGCAAAGCCGATGGCGACCATGATGCGAAAGGTCCAGAAGACCATCGCGGATTTGGGGCGTTCGCCTGCAGGAAAGGCGTCCAGGCCCTTGATCGGCGTATCGAGGCTATGCGTTAGGATGAGAGATCCGAGCAGCGGTATCTCCACCTTGTAGCGCGTCACGCCTGCTGCATCGTCGGGGAGGCCAAACAGGATCAACGGCGCCCGGCCCTCGGGGAAACTCTCGTAGTGGCCTTCCATCGCAGCGATTTTGGCCGGCTGGTATTCCAGCGTGTTAACGCCATGCATGTCACCGGCGATGATCTGGATCGGCGTGACGATCAACGCCATCCACATAGCCATCGAGAACATAATCGCCGCACCCCGGCTTTCGCGACTGCGTAGCAGGTGCCAAGCACCGACCGCACCAACGACAAATGCAGTCGTCAGATAGGCCGCCAAAACCATATGCGCCAAACGGTAAGGAAAGGATGGATTGAAGATAATCGCCCACCAGTCCTCGGGCACGAACTGACCGACGTCATTGATCGAGAAACCCTGCGGGGTTTGCATCCAGCTGTTGACGCTGAGGATCCAGAAGGCGGAGAATAGGGTGCCGATGGCAACGATGGCCGTGGCTGCCATATGCAGCTTTTCGCCAACCCGTTCTCGCCCGAACAACATGATACCGAGAAAGCCGGCTTCCAGGAAAAAGGCCGACAGTACTTCGTAGCCCATCAAGGGTCCGATAACTGGGCCCGTCTTGTCGGAAAACACCGACCAGTTCGTGCCAAACTGGTAGGACATCACGATGCCTGAGACCACGCCCATGCCGAAGACGACTGCGAAGATTGTTTTCCAATAGTCGAAGAGCCGGAGATAGGTCTCGTCCCTGCGCCATAACCAGAGGCCATTCAGCACAGCGAGAAAACTCGCAAGGCCGATGGAAAAGGCCGGAAAAATGATATGAGCCGAAATAGTGAAGGCGAACTGGAATCTGGCCAGGTCGATTGCAGAGATGTCGCCGAACATGAAGGGTGCCTCGGTTCAGAATTGGGACACCCCCCTACCCGCTGAATTTGGGGTAGGGGGCGTGGCGTCAGTCGCTCAGAGTTTCGTGGTTCGCAGATAAGGTCGGACTTCCGTCCATCCCTGTGGAAAAAGGTTCTTGGCTTCGTCGTCACCGATCGATGTCGGGATGATGACAGTCCCGCCGGGCAACCAGTCAGCGGGGGTGGCGATCCTGCCTGAATCGCCTGCTTGCAACGCGTCAATCACCCTCAGTATCTCGTCGAAGTTGCGCCCGACGCTCATTGGATAGGTCATCGTCAGGCGAATTTTTTTGTTGGGGTCGATTATGAACACCGACCGGACGGCGGCCGTTTCGCTTTGATTGGCATGAATCATCTCGTACAGCCGTGCAACGGTTCGGTCGGGATCAGCGACGATCGGGAATTTGACCGTCGTGTTCTGGGTGTCATTGACATCTTCGATCCAGGTCAGATGCTCTTCGACACCGTCCGTCGACAGGCCAAGTGGCTTGACGTGGCGCATGGCAAATTCCTCGGCGAGCTGCGCGGTGCGACCTATCTCAGTCGTGCAGACAGGAGTGAAGTCGCCGGGATGGCTGAAGAAGAATACCCAGTCACCACCAATCCATTCGTGAAAATCGATCGTTCCGGTCGTGGTGTCAGCCGTAAAATTCGGTGCAACGTCGCCAATATGAATACTCATGAGATTGTCTCCTGTAAGGATTGCGCCCGACTGGGCCGTTTAGAAAGACGCGCCGCTGGATGCGAACCAGACCAGCTGCGCCTGAAAGGAAATGCAGCGTATCCGGGTTCACGCAGGTAAAAATTGGCCTGCGCTGCGGTACAGCATGTAAGCAGCAACCACAAAAATAAGGGCCGCAAAGAGGGTGTTGAGCATCCCCTTGCGGGCAGACAGCCGTTTGGCGGAATAGGCGCCGACCAGCCCACCGAGCACGCCGCCACCGATAAAGATTGCGGCAAGCAACCAGTCGACATAGCCAGACAGCGCATAGTTGAGCGCCGTCGTCAGTCCGAAGGCCGTCACGGCCACAAGCGATGAGCCGATGGCATAGAGGATCGGCATGCCGGTAGAGGCGATCAATCCCGGCACGATCAGGAAGCCGCCGCCGATTCCAAAAAAGCCGGAAAAAATGCCCGTCAGGCCACCAAAGCCCGCGACCTTGTGAATGTTTTCGCGTGAACACTGAGCGCCCGGGTTTCCGACAGCGCCGCGCTTGCGAAACATCAGCACACCAACCACAAGCATCAGCACGGCGAACAGAACGAGCAGTTTTTGCCCGTCTATCATCTTGCCGAAACTTGAGCCGATCAGAGCACCGAAAATGCCCGCGACGCTGTAGATCCCGGCGCAGCGCCATTTGACATTGCCGAGCCTTGCATGACCAATCAAGTTGGCAAAGGCATTGGCGGCAACCGCGAACGCGCTTGTACCAATTGCTATATGTGCGCTCGGTACCCCGACGACATAGACCATCAGGGGGACGGCGAGAATCGACCCACCGCCTCCGAACATGCCGAGCGTGAAGCCCACAAGGCTGCCGGAGAAAGCGCCGAGACCGTATTGTATCGGTTCCAGGATCATAGCTGTTTCCTGCCGCCCTCAGGCGGCGTTCTCTTTGAGATCGGGAGAAACCAGCCATTCCCGGCCCTTGAGCATGCCGTGCCAATAGATTGGCGGCAGGGCTTCGGACTTCAGGTACCAGGCAAGGCTCGACGGTTTTGTGCCGTCTATCACCCATGTAGGGAAGGTCGGCATGAGCTTTCCGCCATACCCGAACTCGGCGAGAACGATCTTGCCGCGTTCGACCGTCAAAGGGCAGGAGCCATAGCCGTCATAGACGGCAGGAAGGGCACGACCGTCAAGGACAGCGAGCACATTTTCCGCGACAACCGGCGCTTGCTTGCGTGCGGCGGCGGCAGTCTTTGCGTTCGATGTGCCGGCCGCATCTCCCAGGGAGAACACATTGGCGTAACGCTTGTGCTGGAGGCTCGTTTCATCGACCTCGATCCAGCCAGCCTGATTGGCGAGCGGGCTGGAGCGGACGAAGTCGGGGGCGATCTGGGGCGGGCACACATGGATCATGTCAAAGCCGCGCGTCTCTTCGACGACGGTTCCGTCTGCTTCGGTTCGGGTAAAGCGGGCTTCCTTTTGGGATCCGTCGACAGAAACAAGCTTCGAGCCGAAGTTCAGGTCGACGCGGTATTTCCGCACATATTCCATCAGCGCGGGCACGTATTCATTCACCCCGAAGAGCACAGGCCCGGCATTGTGGAATTCGATCGAGATGTCGTTGATGCGCCCCTTACGGAACCAGTGGTCGCCGGACAGATACATCGCCTTCTGCGGCGCGCCGGCGCATTTGATCGGCATTGGCGGCTGGGTGAACAGTGCCTTTCCGCCTTTCAGATTCTGGACGAGTGACCAGGTGTAGGGGGCTGTGTCAAAACGGTAGTTGGACGTGACGCCGTTGCGGCCGAGTGTCTCTTCCAGTCCTTCGATGGCGGACCAGTTCAGCTTGATGCCGGGAGCTGCCACCAGCATCCGATAGTTGATGCGTCGGCCGTCAGCGAGGATGATGTTGTCATGTTCTGGATCGAATTCGGCGACCGCACTCTTCTCCCATTTTACTCCTTGCGGAATGAGATCGGCCATCGCTCGTACGGTGTCTTCCGGTTTGAAGATGCCGCCACCGACCATTGTCCAACCTGGCTGATAAGTATGGCGATCTGAGGGGTCGACCAGAATGATGCTGAGGCATTTGCGGCGCTTGAGCAGGCTGGCTGCCGTTGCAATGCCGGCGGCACCTGCTCCGACAACGAGGACGTCGCATGCCGAGGATATCTTCTGATCGGGCAAGGCTACTTGCGGTTTGAGACGCGGGCGAATTTGCTCGAGATCATAACCCGCTGACTTTGTCGCGGCCAGAACGGTGTCAGAGCCTTCCGTCGCGGCCTGCGAGAGGGCCCAGAGCATGGCTGCGCGCGTTCCGGAGCGGCAGAAAGCCAGAACAGGCTTTGGCAGATCCTTCATCGCCTCGGCAAACAGCGCGATGTCGCGCTCACCTATATCCGAAGCAACCACGGGGATGTGACGGAATTCCAGGCCCGACCCCTCGGCAGCAATGCACACAGCATCTGCGTCGGGCTGGTCATTCTCCTCCTTGTCCGGTCGATCTGAAATGATCGATTTGAAGCCTAGACGTGCGAGTTCGTTGGTGTCTTCGAGCCGGATCTGCGGCGAGACACTTATCTCGTCGGTGAGTTTGCGGATTTCCATTGGGCGTTCCTCCTTCAGTGCGCCTGCGCCGCGGCGCTCTGCCGGGACGAGACGATGCGATAGGCAAACATGCCAGCGAGCATGGCTGCGACGAACAGTACCGCCTCCCAGCGGCCAGTAACGAGAGATGCAATCGCAGGGCCCGGGCAAAGTCCGACTAGGCCCCATCCCAAGCCAAACAGCACGGCGCCTGCCACAAGCGGACGGTCGATCATGCGGTTTTTCGGCACGTGGAACTGCGCTTCAAAGACCGGCTTGCTGCGCTGACGGCTGATCGCATAGGCGATCGATGACGGGATCAATGCTCCGCCCATGACGAAGGCGAGCGATGGGTCCCAGGCGCCGGTGACATCAAGAAAGGCCAGGACACGGGCGGGGTTGACCATGTCGGACACGACAAGCCCGATACCAAACAGAAGCCCGCAGGCGATGGAGACAAGAATGCGCTGGGTCATCATGCCGCTCCCATCACATGCCGGGTGATGTAAACCGTGACGGCTGCCACGATCATGAATGTTGCTGTCGCGGCAAGCGAACGCGGCGACAGACGTGCCAGCCCGCAAACGCCGTGGCCGCTGGTGCAGCCGGAGCCGAGCCGTGTCCCGAAACCGACAAGAAGTCCGCCAAGGACCAGAAGGACAGGCGAAGCGGTGATGGTGAACGCGGCCTGCTCCATGTAGGCAAAGGCAACGGCGGCGCCGCCTAGAATGCCCGCGAGGAAGCCGAGCCCCAGCGGATTGATACCACCACCGGTCCATCCGATCGCCGAGGCGGCAAGCCCGGAGATACCGGCGATACGGCCGTTCAGCAACAGGTAGAGCGCGGCGGAAAGGCCGATGAGCAGGCCGCCGGACAGCGGCCAGACAAAGCTGAGATCAGACATTGCGTTTTTCCTTCGCGCTCTACAGGGCGTTGACCGGTATCTTCAGATACTGGATGCCGTTGTCGTCGGCCGGTGGCAGTTGACCGGCACGCATGTTGACCTGGACGGACGGCAGGATCAGCCTTGGCATACCGAGTGTCGCATCCCGTGCGTTTCGCATCGTCACGAATTCGTCTTCCGTGACGCCGTCATGCACGTGCACATTGCTGGTGCGCTCCGCCCCGACCGTGGTTTCCCAGGCGTAATCGTCGCGGCCCGGCGCCTTGTAATCGTGGCACAGAAACATCCGTGCCGGATCGGGCAGCTGGGTCAGTCTCTTGATCGAGCGATACAGGGTGCGGGCATCGCCGCCTGGAAAGTCGCATCGCGCCGTGCCGTAGTCCGGCATGAAGAGCGTGTCGCCCGGAAAGACAGCGTCGCCTACGACATAGGCCAGGCAGGCCGGTGTGTGGCCAGGTACATGCAGGACTGTGGCATCAAGATTTCCGATCTTGAACCGATCGCCATCCAGAAAAAGATGATCGAACTGGCTTCCATCCCGTTGGAATTCGGTGCCGGCATTGAAGATCTTACCGAAGACTTCCTGTACCCGGATGATTTCGCGGCCAATCGCGAGCTGGCCGCCAAGTTCGGCCTGAAGCAGCGGTGCCGCGGACAGGTGGTCCGCATGCGCGTGCGTCTCAAGCAGCCACTGGACTTCAAGACTTTCGGATTTAATGTAATTGATGAGATCCTGGGCGGATGTGTTCATCGTTCGTCCGGAGGCCGGATCGTAGTCGAGAACGCTGTCAATGATGGCACAGGCATGGGAGCTCGGATCGCGCACGACGTGGCTGATTGTGAAGGTCGCGGGGTCAAAGAATGACCTGACCAGCGGGCATTTCATTGGGTTGGCCAAGGCTTGCGTGACAATGTCGCCAGCGTGGAGAAGTTCGGTATCGCTTGTTGTGTCGGGCATGTTGCTCTCCTGTCGATACCGTTAAAATACATATTTACAATAACAATGCAACTGTGTATTTGTGGTGACAAGACCCGCTGCCGCCCGATATAGCCAAAGCTTGTTTGGAAGACGAAAACGGAGTGACGATGGACACGACAAATTCGAAGCATGATCCGGTGGCGGCGATCCGTATCAATGAACGCGCGCCTGGGTTCGTGGCCCGTTCAACGGCAGGAGAGGTAGCGCTCTCGGGCTACAAGGGGCGCTGGCTATTGTTCTTTTCGCATCCGGCCGACTTCACGTCGGTTTGCACGAGCGAATTCATCGCTCTTGCTCGGGCGCAGTCACGGTTCGCACAGCTGAATTGCGATCTTCTCGGCCTGTCGGTCGACAGTCTATACTCTCACGTCGCCTGGTTGCGGGACATCGAACAGAGTTTCGGCGTCAAGGTGACGTTTCCGCTCATCGAGGATTCGGCGATGGTGATTGCCAAAGCCTACGGCATGCTCGACAGTGCCTCGGAGAACAGCGGGACCGTAAGGGCGACCTACGTCATCGATCCCGAGGGCATTGTGCGTGCCGTCGTCTGGTACCCGATGAATGTTGGTCGGTCCGTCGAGGAGTTGTTGCGTCTCGTCGAGGCATTGCAGACGTCGGAGCGCGAGTGCGCGCTGACGCCTGAGGGCTGGCGCGCGGGTGATCCGCTGGTTGAGCCGGCGGCTTCCTCTCTGGAAGAGGCCGGGCAAACCGCCGACGGCCAGTCCTGGTACTACCGGGAGCGGCGCGCATGAGCACCGTTCCCGTCACGCCAGAAACAATGCAGGAAAAGGCGGGTGATGCGGCTGAATTCATGCGCCTGTTCAGTACGCCCGGCCGCCTGATGCTCCTGTGCCATATTGCCCAAAAGGAACGGTCCGTTGGCGAAATTCAGGAGGATCTCGATTTCAAGCAACCGGCTCTTTCCCAACAACTGGCTGAGCTCCGGCAGGCGGGTGTTGTGCAGACCCGGCGGGAATCCCGGCAGATCTATTACTCTATAGCCGATGGTCGGGTGAGCGTCGTTATGGACATGCTGATGCAGATGTTTTGCGGAGCTTCACCCGGTCCCGCTGCAAATTCCCACGTCCCACCAAAGGTCATAGAGTCCCCCAAGCGGTCGAACGCAACCAGCTTTCAGGGCGAAATGGCGCGGTGGGCGCGGCTCGAGCGTGCCGAGTAAACTTTAAAGTCTGGCAGAGTGCCGCGGAGTCAGGAGTTCCAATGTCAAAACCAATTGTAAAATCGTTCTGGGACAAGCCGACCGGAAGCTGGCAATATGTGTTCCATGATGCCGAAACGATGAAAGGTGCGATCATCGATCCTGTTTTGGGTTACGACATCCTTTCAGGTGCAACCAGCACATCGCGCGCCGATGACATGCTCGCCTATGTCAGGGACGCCGGGATCGAGATTGTCTGGATACTGGACACGCATCCTCACGCCGATCACTTTTCCGCCGCACCCTATCTGAAGCAAATGCTTGGTGCGCCGACAGCTATCGGTGAGCAGGTTACGAAGGTCCAAGCTTTGTGGAAAGACATATACAATCTCGGTGACGAGTTTCAGCCGGATGGCTCCCATTGGGATCGCTTGTTTGCCGATGGGGAGGTATTTCATGTCGGGAACTTGCCCGTGACCGTTTTCTTTTCGCCGGGCCATACGATGGCATCGATCACCTATGTCGCGGGCGATGCCGCCTTCGTCCACGACACCCTGATGATGCCCGACAGCGGTTCGAGCAGGGCGGATTTCCCCGGTGGAAATTCCCGTCAGCTCTATCGCAGTGTCCGGCGAATTCTCGATCTTCCACCGGAGACGCGGGTCTTCGTTGGTCACGATTATGCTCCGGGCGGCCGTATGCCATCCTGCGAGGCAAGCGTTGCCGAGCATCTCGCTTCGAACAAGCATTTCGCCGGGCTACCGTTGGAGGATGACTTCGTCAGCGTTCGCGACGCGCGCGATGCAACGCTGCCACTGCCCAAACTGATGCTCGCTGCCCTACAGGTCAACATCCGCGGGGGACGGCTGCCGGCCCCTGAGGCGAATGGCAGATCCTATCTCAAAATTCCTGTCGGCTACTTCGAACCACGCAGCGAAGACGCTTAGCAGATACAGTCCCAGGCGCAGCAAAGGTGCCCGGGAACCATTCAACTCCTTGGAGGACATCATGAAAAATGTAGGCTCGATCGACCGCACACTTCGCTTTATCCTAGGCGCGATACTGATTGCGCTACCTCTTCTGACAAACGTCTTCGCAGGCTGGGGATCGTGGCAATATGCCGTATCGCTCATCGGTGCCGTGCTCGTGCTGACGGCAGCTTTTCGCTTTTGCCCCGCCTACACTCTGTTGGGCATCCGGACATGTAAACTTCCAAACACCTGATAGTCTTTACGGTTCAAGACCTCCCGTCTGAGGATGGCACGACGAGAACCAGCTTGGATAGCTATCAAGAAAAGTGCCTAGGCGTCCTGGGCACTCCTTAACCTTGCAGAGCGCGAGCGCCGACGGGCGATTTGAACATACTTTGCCTCTGGGGCGGAGATCGCCCTGGAAAATGGGAGCCCGATAGGGGCAGACCATTTGTTCGGCAGATTTGATTGACCGCGTTCATCCTGCGGCTGATCGCCCTGAAGGCAGCGCTGCTCAGTAGAAACCCAGCTCTTGTACGCTGATATCAGCGTCATGGTTGCGACCATAGGCAACGATCCCCACCGATGTGAGGCCCTCTGCACGCGGAACGTCGCGCAATAGTGGACCGGAGGGGGCAAAGTCGGTGAAAGGAAGCCGGACTTCGGTCCAACTACCGTTTACCTCAAACCCGGCCTGGTAGTATTGCCAAGGCAGGATCGTGCCTCTGGTGCGTAGATGAACGAAATAGCGTTGATCATTGCCGCGTATAATCAAGCGGATGCCGACCGTTCCTTCAGGCGGAGTGTCGACGAGGGTCCATTTGCATCTGGATGAAGCCGCCATTGTTTTCGAGACTGACGCGCCCAGTCATTTGCGCATGCGTGCGCCCGTTTTCCGCAACGAAGCGCATCTGGCCCGACGAAGCACCTCCCATGACGGTATCTGTAAAGAACCGCCAGCGCGTTTCTGGTTGAAGTTTGAAATCCTCCATCATCACCTCACTCGCGAGCGTTTGCGAAACACCCCACAGCGCAAAAATCGCCACTGTGGCAAGACTTTTGAAACGCATCTGTTCTACCTTCTGGGGTTGAAGGCCAACTTGCTTTGGAGCTCAGTTTTGCACAACATGGCCGATCGGAAAGCCGACCTAGTGTCCCATGTTTGGTTTCTGCGCCACGATATAGGGGTTCTGCCAGGATATGCCGAATACCCGCTCTTCGACGATCTGGAAGCCAGTGTCGATTATAGCCTGCCGAAGCTGCGAGACCGTGAGCGGTGTCACCGCAGGAAACATGCCCACGGTTCGAAGCACTGCAAACAGGATCCGGAATTTCAGTTTTAGATCGGCAAAGCACCATGTCTTGGAAATCAGCAGGCCGCCGGGCTTGAGATTGGCAAAAACCTTGTCCAATGTGGAAGGCTGATCGTCCACCAGATGAAGAACGTTGAAGGCGCATATGACGTCAAAAGGCCCGCCGTCAAAGGCGTTGGTCGCGTCAGCTACCTGGAAGACCACGTTCTTGCCGGCAGGTTTTGCGCGTGCGATCGCGATCATTTCAGACGAGAAGTCCGTCGCCGCCCAGTGCGACACTTGAGCAGCAAGTCGAATGGCCGTTCCGCCAGTCCCACACCCCAACTCCAGAACGCGATCCGACAGCTTGAGACGTGAAGCAATGTCACTCAACATGGCGTCATAGGCCGCAACATCCTTGAGCGGCCGGGCTGCGTAGCGCCCCGCGATACGGTTCCAGAACTTCTGCTGCTTTGAGTATGTCATTCTCAATCCACTATCTGAGGGGCGCAACAACACCGCTGGACTTACCCCAGGCGCAGAAAGCTACCACAATGTTCATGTCGGCAAGGATCCTTTTGGGTCCGTGCGCCGCCCATCGACCAGGCATGGGTTTGCGATGGTCTGACGGACCGTCATTTGGGCCCCAAGATGGTTTCGAGACCAGCCTCCTGGGGTAGCCCTGCAATGCTATCGATGGTGCCGTCCTCTTGTCTGTAGACAATGGCGGGCGTGCCGCCAAACCCCAGTTCTGTCATCAGTGCGGCATTGCTTTCCAGCTTTGCCGTGACAGAGGCTTCGATTGAGGCCAGGGGCGAGATACTGAACCGCCCCGGCTTTACCGGAGACCGTTTGGCTTAAGTTATGCGGCCATGGCTGGTGCGTCCAGCATGGCGTAGTATCGTTCTTCGGCCTCGGCTGGCGGTATGTTGCCGATGGGCTCCAGAAGGCGGCGGTTGTTGAACCAATCGACCCATTCGAGCGTGGCGAACTCCACGGCTTCGAAGTTGCGCCATGGTCCTCGCCGATGGATGACCTCGGCCTTGTAAAGACCGTTGATCGTTTCGGCGGGGCTTGTCGCAAACATTTTCGGAGCGCGCAATTATCCACTGAGCGTCCTCGTTTTCATGCTTTGTTAACCTTTTGTAGTCCGAAGAGGTGCGCGAGCAGATCGTTCTGATCATTTACGGTCCACACGCCGGAAAAGCCGAAGCCCTTCTTCAGCCAGAGCATGGCTTCGAAGCCTGCGATTGTCCGACGCGCCGTTTTGAAGGATTGGAAGCCGCCGATCTTGGGCATGTTCTTCTTAACCCGAAAATGGTCACTCTCGATGCGTTGTTGGAGATGCTTTGTGACGTAGTGCACAGGGTTGGGCTGAAGCAGACCATCATCTACCGATGCTTTAATCGCGGATGGGAAGGTATTCGCTCCATCCGTGCCGATCTTCTTAGGCGATAACAGGGGCTCGTCTTTGAGCATTTTGCGGAAGAACCTCTTTGCAGCATCCAGGTCGCGCCTGGCCGCCAGCAGGAAATCCATCGGGTTTCCATGCTTATCGATCGCCCGGTACAGATAGCGCCACTTGCCGCGGATCTTCACGTACGTTTCGTCGATCCGGATCGAACCACAATGCGGGCGTCGGAACTGGCGAAGCCGCTTCTCGATCATCGGCGCATAAGCCAAAACCCAGCGGTTGACAGTGCTGTGATCGACCTCGAAACCACGTTCCCGAAACATCTCCTCAAGGTCTCGATAGCTGAGCGGATAGCGCAGATACCAGGCCACCGCCTGCATGATGAGCCATGCCTCGAAATGCCGACCTTTGAAGTTGTCCTTTGATTGGCGCTTCAGCTTGTCGGCAATGGCATTCAGAATCATGGCTACGCTCCGCTACATTGGGAGCGGCAATTTCTCCGCTGGTGGTCAACAGGCCGTTAACCAAGAAAATTTGCGACAGGCCCTTTCAGGTTCTATCGTCCATAGTTTGCGAGGCTTTGGGTGTCGCCCGGTCGAATATTGCCGCGCGTGCCCCAGGCTCCCCTTCCAGAGTCAGAGGGCGCCCGCCACTGCGTCTGAGCCTTTCGGGGACTAAGTTCGGCATGAGATAGAGGAGCATATTTTGCGCAATATGCGCAAAATATGCGAAATATCAGCCGCGAATTAAGTAATCGGCAACCCTTTCCGCGTCATAGATAAGGTGACCGAATGAGCGCACCTCATCGCTGACATGACGTTAGGTTCGGCGCAACTGATCTGTAAATATGCAGGACAACCTAGCCTCTGCCGCGTTTGGCAGAGTAACGGTATTCTGTGCCTTCTTCACGGGGCAACCACGATGACGAAATCATCTTTCCTCCCAATCCGCCAGGATGCCGAGAACCGCACCTTTTGGTTTGCTCCGATTAGTGTTTGCGCAATAGATTAGCCGCAGGGGAACTGCGCAAACAACAATTGAGATTCGGCACGCTTCCACGTTGGCAAGAAGCCAATCATACGGCCACCTCACACAGCTATAGCCGCACGCATCGACCAGAGACACGCCGCGCGACAGGAGTCGAATATGCTCTCCCTCAACAAGATTCTGGATTCCACAAATGTATATGCGGCTCTATCGCGCTCGCAGGCGGTGATAGAATTTGACCTTTCTGGGAACGTTCTCTCGGCAAACGAGAATTTCTGCCGCTCCCTTGGATACACCCAGTCGGAAATCCTCGGGAAGCATCACCGGATTTTTTGTGACGCGCCATATGCGGCCAGCGAAGAATATCGGCAGTTCTGGGCGCGGCTGGCTCGCGGCGAATACGATTCGAACAGCTATAGGCGGCTACGCAAGGACGGAAGCGATATCTGGCTCCGCGCGACCTATAACCCCGTCTTGCGGGGTGGGAAGCCTTACAAGGTCGTCAAATTTGCAACCGACATCACTGACGCGCGGCATCAATCGGTCGAGGATGCCAGTAAGCTGGATGCACTGTCACGTTCCCAGGCCCTCATTGAGTTTACGCCAACGGGCGAAATCCTCGGAGCGAACGAAAACTTCTGTGCCGCGCTTGGTTATGCGCTCGCCGAAATCGTCGGCAAACATCATCGCATGTTCTGTGATCCGACCTATGTGCAGACACAGGCCTACACAGACTTCTGGCAAAGCCTGGCTGACGGCCAGTTTGTGGCAAACGAGTTCGTACGTTACGGCAAGGGTGGTCGCGAAATTTGGATTCAGGCAGCCTACAATCCGGTTCGTGACTTGAATGGGCGCGTCTTCAAAGTCGTCAAGATCGCAACGGACGTGACGGAACGCATGTCCGCCATCAATATGCTTGGCAATGTCTTGAAGGCACTGGCGGAAGGTGATCTCACGCAGCGTCTTGCGCAAACTTTCGTCCCCTCGATGGAAGGCGTGCGCAAGGATTTCAATGATGCTATTGCGGGACTGCACGAGACGATGCGGACCGTCGAAGCCAACGCCGATGCAATCGCATCTGGTGCACAGGAGATTCGATCCGCGGCCGACGATCTGGCAAAGCGCACAGAACAGCAGGCAGCCTCCGTCGAGGAGACAGCCGCAGCACTTGAAGAAATTACAACAACAGTCGCAGATTCAAGCCGGCGAGCCGATGAAGCTGGCGTTCTCGTCAGCAAAACGCGGGTTGGAGCTGAGAAGTCAGGGGAAGTCGTCAAGAAGGCCATTTCCGCCATGGAGCAGATCGAACAATCCTCGCGCGAAATTTCCAGCATCATCGGCGTCATTGATGAGATCGCTTTCCAGACAAACCTCCTCGCGTTGAACGCAGGCGTCGAGGCAGCAAGGGCAGGCGAGGCCGGGAAAGGCTTTGCAGTTGTTGCCCAGGAGGTTCGAGAACTCGCGCAACGCTCTGCCAGCGCAGCCAAGGACATCAAGGGGTTGATCATCACATCCGGGGAACAGGTCCGAAACGGGGTGGCGCTGGTCGGCGAGACCGGGCGGGCCCTGCAGGAAATCCTGGTGCAAGTGCAGGACGTCCACACCAACGTTACTGCGATCGTCGAGGCATCTCGCGAACAATCCGTCGGGCTACGGGAGATAAACCAGGCGGTCAATGCTATGGACCAGACGACACAGCAAAATGCGGCGATGGTGGAAGAAAGTACCGCCGCGAGCCATGCCATGGCGCGTGAGGCAGATTCCCTGCACGAACTCATCCGCCGCTTCCGTCTCACGGGAAGCGCGCCGTCAATTCAGCAGATGGCAACCGCCGTGCCTACTTCACGACTTCATGTTGTCGCCCGCACGATGCGCGCATCTCGCGGTTCGGCAATGTCGGCTGCGGAATCCTGGGAGGAATTTTGAGCACCCACCCTGTTAGATTTACCTAAATTTACACTTGATGGCTGATGATTGCCATCGAAACACAGGGGGGATTTATGTTCGGAAATAGCTCCAAAGCACGCTACGCGCGCATTCGCTCGAAGGCCTGGCTCAAATATGATGTCGGTGATGAAGTTTATGATGCATACCAATAATAAGGTCGCTCATTCCGAAGAAAGTGACGCGACAGATAAGATGGCGCAATCCCTGATGGATGTGGCCATCAAGTTGCAGGGCGCTCCATGGCTCAGCGCCGAGCAGGATTTCATCCGCTACGCGCTCGATGCCGCAGCAATCGTAGCTATCACCGATGTCCGTGGCACCATCACCTACGTGAACAGCAAGTTCTGTGAAATCAGCGGCTATAGCGAGGCTGAGCTGATTGGCGAAAACCATCGCAAGCTCAAATCCAGCCACCACGACACAGCATTCTTTCGCGCGATGTACCGAGAGATCGCACACGGACGCGTCTGGCACGGAGAAATCTGCAACCGACGCAAAGATGGTTCCCTATACTGGGTCGACACGACAATCGTGCCGCATCTGTCCGAGGCCGGAAAGGCCGATAGCTACACCTCGATCCGGTTCGATATTACAGCGCGCAAACAGCTTGAAGCCGATCTACGGGCGAGCCGGGAGCATCAGAAGCGCATTGCCAGTCTCGACCCATTGACCAACCTGCCGAACCGACGAAGCTTTCAGGAGAACCTGGAAGCGACAGTTGATGATTTTGTAGGTTCTGGCCGTGCATTCCATCTTGCCCTTCTCGACGTCGATACATTCAAGGAAGTGAACGATTCATTCGGGCACTCGATGGGCGACCACCTCCTGCAAACCGTTGCATCCCGCCTCGGCGAACTCTGTCAGGGGCGAGGCTTCATAGCCCGGTTAGGCGGTGACGAATTCGGCATCATACTGCTCGAGGGAACACCTTCTGCCGCTCGCGCCTTCTTTGAGGAAACTCTTGAGGTGGCCAGGCGGCCAATCCAGATAGGTGCGGCCGCACGGCGCTTTTCGTTGAGCCTCGGTGTTGCTGTTTTTCCCGAGAATGGGAATGATGCGGAAAATCTGTTCCAGGCGGCAGACCTTGCCCTTTATCATGCAAAGTCCCTTGGGCGCGATCGCTTCGAACTCTTCCATCCCAAGCTCAAGGAAGTTGCCGAATATCGCTCGCAGCTGCTGCTGGAGATCGAGGATGGTCTACGGCTTGATGCATTCGAGCTTTACTATCAACCGATCGTACCCGCTGTTGGTAGCGGACTGATATCTCTGGAAGCGCTCATGCGATGGCGGCACCCTCAGCACGGGTTGTTGACGCCAAGCAATTTTCAGGAAGGGTTTTCCGATCCTGTCGTTCGGGCAGCGATTGGCATGTTCGTTCTCGAACGATCCTTCAAGGACATCGCTGATATGACGGCGGAGCAACTCCCTTTGGAGCGCGTTGCGATCAACCTCACGAACTCCGACTTCCGATCGGATGCTTTTGTGGACCAGTTTTTCGAGCTATCCGCGGAAACAGGAATCCCTCTGGAGAAGTTCTGTGTGGAAGTGACGGAGAGCATGTTCCTTGGCTCCCACCAGAAGCGCGTAAAACAGGGGTTGCATCGTCTGCACGATGCAGGTGTGGAGATTGCTTTTGATGACTTTGGAACGGGCTACGCCTCGCTGACCCATCTGCGTCAACTGCCAATCGACAAACTGAAAATCGACCGCAGCTTTGTCGCCAATATGGTGACATGCCAAGAGGATCAGGCGATCATTCGTGGCGTGATCGATATCGCCCATAGCCTCGGTAAAACAGTTACGGCGGAGGGCGTCGAAACCATGGAACAAGTGGAATTACTTACCGAGATGAAGTGCGACCATCTACAAGGCTGGTATTTCAGCACGGCGTGCCCTCCTGGGCATCTGCCGAGGCTCATAGGGTCCATGCGGGCAACCCTTCGAGCGGTGTAAGAGATTGTTCGCTCCAGCGAGTACAGCGATGAGGCCCCGTTCGGACTACGATCTGGATGGGGGGCGCTTCGAATGCAGGAATTGATACAGATGCCAACAGACGTCAGGTTACCGGAAAACGATCTGCTGGCGCTGGCGCTGGACTTCTTGCTTTCGCATGGTCTCAACGCGCCGCAAGGTCATTCTCTGGCGCGAATGCTCGTGGATGCACAACGCGACGGCAGCTTTTCCCATGGCCTGCAACGTTTGCCGGGAACGCTGAATACGATGAAGCATCCGCGGTTCAACAGGCATGCTGATCCTGCCCCGGAAAGCGTTTCTCCTGCTGTTGTTCGGGTCGATGCCCAGTTCGGCTTTTCCTGCCTGGCCGCTGAAAGAGGCATTGATGCCTTGATCGGGAAAGCCGGCACGATCGGCATCGGCCTGCTGGCCGTCAACAATGGCTTCCATTCGACGGCCTTGTGGCCGCTGGTCGAACGTATTGCCGCGGCCGGTCTTGTTGGTCTCTCGATGAACCCCACCCATGCCTGGGTCGCGCCCGCTGGTGGGACAAAAGGCCTGCTTGGCACCAATCCGCTCGCTTTCGCCTGGCCACGAAAAGGCAAGCCGCCCTATGTCTTCGACTTCGCGACGTCCGCCGCCTCCCGTGCCGATATCGCCATGCATCGCAACGCCGGCAGGGAAATCCCCGACGGTTGGGGATTGAACGGCCAGGGTGAGTGCACGACCGATCCGGCCGAAGTTCTCGCAGGGGCGATGCTTCCGTTCGGCGGTCACAAGGGGTCGGCGATCGCGACCATGATCGAATTGATGGCCGGTCCCCTGATCGGAGATCGCATGAGCCGACAGTCGCAGGACTTCGATCACGGTGCCGATGCTGCTCCCTGTCATGGCGAACTGCTGCTGGCTTTTTCACCCGACATCATCGGCGGTGCCGGTGTCGGCGAAGGAGCCGAAAGGTTGTTCGCTGGATTTTCCGATCAAGGTGCGCGCTTGCCGGGTGACCGGCGCTACCGGATGCGAGAGGTCAGCGCCCGCGACGGCATCGCGGTTTCGAGCGCGCTGCTACAGAAAATCCGTTCACAAACGGCATGAAGCGATACCAGCTTCCCGTTCAAGCCTTTCAACGCCGCACCTTTGGGGAGCTGAGGGGATGGCGTCGCCTAAACTTGTCGCAATTCGCGGCGAAGATTTGTGTTGTGAGTTCATGCTGAACCGCGACTTGCGGGGCGGATCAAGCTAGCCGGCCTACCTCATCTGCGCGAGCAGTTTCTTACGGAAGACTTCAGCTGACGTTCGATAGCCAAGACATTTGCGCGGCGTGGCGTTAAGGCGATTGCAGATTTCGATCAGCTTGGGACAAGTTATATGCCAAGTGCGCTGCTCTCTTCCGTTACGTTACGCTTTACCAAATCTAAATTTGTGTATCCTATTTTTGGGATACTGGATGCCGGAGGCGGCGCCTCCTCGTCTATCGCGAACCCGCGCATTCGGCGCGAGGCATGATGCCGTCGGCTCGCTCCGGTTGTTCCGGATATCTCCCCGCTTTCGGCCTCTTCATTGGAGTGATCATGTCTCGTCTTGGAATCGCCGCCAGGCTTTATCTCTTGGTTGCACTCTCGTTGTTCGTCGTTTGCGCAGCAATGCTCCTGAGCCTTCAGACCAGCAGTAAACAATTGACCGAGGAGCGCATGATGCTTCTCCAGACCGTTGATGAGGTTGCGCTTTCCATCATAGCGCATCAGCAGGCTCAGGAGCAAAGCGGAGCGCTGTCTCGTGTAGAGGCACAACGTGTGGCCTTATCTGAGCTAAAGGCGATTCGTTACGGCGAGAACGGTTACGTCTGGGTCAATGACCTGGATCGCAGAATGCTTATGCATCCGGTCAAACCAGAGCTCGACGGGCAGGACCTGTCCGGCATGGAGGATTCAAGTGGCCAAGCGATCTTTGTAGAGTTTGTGAAGGTCGCACGGGCTAAAAAGAGTGGTTTTGTCGAGTATCTCTGGCCCAAGCCGGGAGTTTCTGAACCCGTTGCTAAGCTTTCCCATGTGACTTTGTTCGAGCCGTGGGGATGGGTCGTCGGAAACGGCGTCTACATCGATGATCTTGACGGAAAGTTCTGGCAGCATGCGCGGGCCGGTTTGAGTATCGCCATCGTTGGAGCGATTTTCTTGTTCGTTGCGGCTCTGTCGATCGTGTTGTCCATCACGAAACCGGTCACGCGGTTGAAAGCGGCGATGGGAAGGATCGCCGAGGAGGACTTCGCGGCGGAGGTACCCGACACGTCACGTCGGGATGAGGTGGGCGCTATGGCACGGACACTTGTTACCCTCCGTGACTCTGTAAATGAACGCGTCCAGACGCGGCTTGCCGATACCGAGGAGCAGCGGCGCCTGCTTGATCAGGAGAAAGCGCATGCTGAACAATTGCGCGCGGCACATGCCGACAATCTCAACGTTGTCGTTGCCGAACTCGGTGCGGGTTTGGCGCGGCTTTCGGAATGCAATATTCGCATGACAATCGACGAGCCTTTCCCGGGCGATTTCGAGCAGCTTCGCAGGGACTTCAACAATTCGATCGCGACATTCCAGGCGACGCTGGTTGAAGTGCTCCAGCAAACAGCGGCCCTACAGGAGAACGGCCAGGAAATGCGACACGCTGCGGACAACCTGTCGAAACGGACCGAGCAACAGGCAGCAGCCCTTGAGCAGACCTCCGCTGCGCTAGTTGAAGTCGCGGCGACGGTCAATGCGTCAGCGGAACGCGCACAGCACACTCGCGAACTGGTCCGGGAAGCCAGGAGTTCCGCGTTGCGGTCGGGCGAGGTGGTTCGCGACGCGGTCGATGCCATGCACCGCATCGAGACAGCTTCGAACGAGATCAACCAGATTATTGATGTCATCGACGAGATCGCCTTCCAAACCAATCTTCTGGCATTGAATGCCGGGATTGAGGCAGCGAGGGCGGGCGATGCGGGCAAGGGATTTGCCGTCGTGGCCCAGGAGGTGCGCGAGTTGGCTCAACGCTCAGCGAGAGCAGCAAAGGAAATTCAGGGCCTCATCGCGAATTCGGCGGCCGAGGTGTCGAAGGGCGTGCAACTGGTTGGCGACACCGGTAAGGCGCTTGACCGGATCGGGAATTTTGTTTCCGAGATCGACGTAAACATGGATTCGATCGCGACAGCGGCCACTGAGCAGTCCGCAGGGCTTCATCAGATTAGCGCAGCGGTGAGTAGCATCGACGAGATGACGCAGCAAAATGCAGCAATGGTGGAGGAGACAACGGCGATCAGTCATACGCTCGCCGAGGAGGCCAGCCTGCTTGGCTCCCTAGTCAATCGGTTCAAACTTAACCGCCGCAGTGCCCTGCGAGAGCCAGGTTCGATGGCTTTGCAAGGTGGATCGCGGCCACGAACCGTGGATGTCAACCAACTTTCAAACGCTGCCTAGCCGTAGGAAAATTCTTGGCTGCAACGCAGTATTTGTAGAGTAAAAATTGCGAGGAACAATGTGCGGGAAAGTGCGTGATTTTGATGAATTCGCCAAAATGGCTGATTTTAACATCAAGAACTATATGGGGTTGAAGAGTGTTATCACCATACATTGGAGGAGAAAACGTACCGGTGGGAGTCTGATTGTAGAGCTGACAGCGGAGCAATGCATGGAGCTCAGCGCTCAGCTTCTCGATCAGGCGAAGATCCTTCTCTTGGAACGACCCACGACGAGCCAATAGTTGGAAAAGCCAGCGCGAATATAGCGAAGGATAGACGTGTGATTGTGAGACGGCTCGCGCTTCCCTCCCCTGCAGGTTCTGTCGACGCGCGAATCCATGTCAGAGATCACACAAACAATCGCGCTGGCTGAGCTCAGAGCACGTACTTCGTGATCCTGTTCCACGCAGTTCTCTTCGGTGGGGCTGGCTGCCGATCGTTTGACCGCAGCTGCTGGCCTTGCTGGCGATTGGCTCGGTTCTGGGCTGCGCATTAGCGTTTCGACCGGTTCGTGCGCTAATATGAACAGCCTAACAACAATCCTCAGGCCTCTGTCTCGCAGGTTCGTGAGGCAACAGGTCGGGCCGATGCAGCAGGGCCAACCACCTCGCTGTCGTGCGCCACGGGGAAGAACCGCGCAAGGGAGATCGGCGCCGAGCTGATCGTCAGGGGCACTACGGCCAGAGCCGTAGCTCAAGCAAGTTTGTGTTTGGAAGCGAGACGATAACAGCGCTTTCCAGTTCCCAGGCCCCGATCCTGCTTTCCTGGTAAAAGGCCGGTACCCGGTCTTCGTCGCCATTACAGGTAATGTCCGCCGCGACACCCCATACATCGTGGCTGGGAGTGAAGGAAAACACGGGAAGCCATCGTTCTTTTTGGTACTGGAGTCGCCGTCTTCCTAGGCTCCATCTCGAAATAGGCTGGCGACAACCGCCCAGGACGCCGGATATGGATAACCAACTATTCGGCATTGTCCACACCGCCAGTCGGGAAGAGCTGCCGTGCCCCTCGGCGCCGCAGAGCGCAATGGCAAGCGTTGCGGCTTCGACAATTGGCTCCCGGTTCAGCTTCTCCGAAACGAGACCGATAAGATGAGCCGACAGGGCACGCGCCTCACGCTCGATGAGCTAACGGCACATTTTCCAGAATTGCGGCCTGGCGCTCGTCCTCGGAAAGCCTCATCAGCCCGATGGCGACGTCCACAACCACGCTGGGTGATGCTTCGCTGCGGCCGAGATCGATGAAACGTTCAACGGCATTGGCAAGTGATGGGCAATCCATGGTGATTGAGTCCCGACAGAAACGACATTCTACACGACCTCTTCCGTTCCGCGCGTCTGCTTGGACGCCGCCAGATTGAGGCGATCATTATGGATTTGCCGCGGAGCGCCTGAAGCGTGGCTGAAGTTATCGCTCCACACTCCGCATCAATGCTATTATAGGTTGATTTACTTAGTAGGAAACGCACAGCTGGCTGTCGAAAATCTTGCCGAAGTTCATAAAAACTCCAAGCCGAGTTCAGTCAACGTTTGTCGCACGACACGGCAAGAACGCGTCGTGCCGTCTTCGAGATCCAAATCGACCAGGCCCGGTATTCCGAGGCTCGACATGACCACGACTTTCGCACCGGTTTCGGACATGTTTCGGATCGTGCAATCGAATGCAGAGCTTCGTCCGTTGAATACGATCTTTCCCGCCTTCAGAGTCTTCCTCCGAACGGAGCCGCGGCGCTCTATGGTGTCGTTGTACATAGTTGTAAGATCTTCCTGCACCTTAAATCGCTTCGGCCAGATATTTTCCGGGGATCGTAACGTTCGAGGGCGTCATATCCGCTTTTGCAACGAGAGTTGGATGCTCGATATTTTCGAGCATCGTCTTCATAATCGAGGGGAGGGCCTTCTCGAAGGCCGCGACACATGAGGGGTCAAATTGGCTGCCCGCTCTTTCCTTGATATGCGCCACAGTTTGCTCGACACTCCAGGCCGGCTTATACGGGCGTGCGGTTGTAAGCGCATCGAAATTGTCGGCAAGCGCCACGATGCGGCCGGATAGCGGAATTGCAGCACCAGCAACCCTGAACGGATAGCCTTGACCATCCCAGCGCTCATGATGACTGCGCGCGATTTCAGCGGCCAGCTGCAGCAAACTGGAATTCGATTCTCGCAGAATGTCGCATCCGGCAGTCGTGTGCTGCTGCATGGTGGCAAACTCCTGCTCCGTGAGTTTTCCCTTTTTCAATAACACGGCGTCAGGTATGGCGACCTTGCCGATATCATGCATCGGCGAGGCAAGGCGGATATCGTTGCACAAGTTTTCGCCAAGACCGTACGCCCGTGCGATCGCCTCGGAATAAAGGCCCACGCGTTTGGTGTGTTTGGCCGTCTCAGCGTCCTTGTAGCTGGCGGCAATCGTAAGCCGATCGATGATCTCCTCCTCACGGGCGCGAAGTTCAAACACGGCTTTTTCGACCTCGACACGCAGCCATTCCGCCTTGTCGGCAAGTTTGTTCTGAGCGTCCGCAAGGGCGACGAGATTGCGCATGCGCGCCTGAAACTCGAGAGGAGAAACTGGTTTGGTCAGAAAATCGATCGCGCCCGCGTTCAAGGCTGCCATGCGCACGGCGCTGTCGCCGTCCGCCGTCACGAAGACAACAGGCTTGTTGCGGTATTTCTCGAAATGCCGGATCTCGCTGAGTAACTCGACCCCATTATACGTCGGCATCTGAAAATCGATGACCCCGATATCGAAATCTAGTGCTGGCATCGCCGTCAGCACATCGACAGGATTGTCGAAGAGCAGTGGTTGGCATCCGGTGAGCTTTTCCACCAGCTTGCCGAGAAAGGTAAGGTTGGTCTTGTTGTCATCTACGAGGAGTATGCGCATCATGCGTCCTGTTTAGGCGGCGTACCGCTTTTGGTTGTCTTTTACGATTCTTTCGAGGTCCTGAATTCGGCCTGCCGTCAGAACAGATGTCCTGAACTCCTGAGATTTGGAGGCAACTTCAGTTAATCCCACGCTCGCCGCCGCCCCTTTGAGCGTGTGCAGAAGGTGGTCGCTCTTTTCTTCGTCACCCTCGGCCAAAGCGCCGCGGAGATGGGCAAGAACGCCCGCCGCGTCGTGGAAGAAGCTCGCCAGCAGCTCGTGGAAAACGTCCTCCCCCAGCGCTTCCACCATTTCAGCACGGCGTGCGGCAAAGGCATCAGAGTCAGTCGTCGATACGGTCTCCGGCGTGAAGTCGCTGGAGCTGGCCTGTTCCTTCGTGATCTTCCGTGTGCGAGCGATGATCGAGCGAAGCTGCGTCATGGTGACAGGCTTGCTCTGGAAATCGCTCATGCCTGCGTCCACGCACAGGCGTCGATCGTCTTCCGAGGCATTCGCGGTCATCGCAATGATGGGCAATTCGGCGGGCTTGCCCGGAATGACACGCATCCGCCGTGTTGCCTCGATGCCATCCATCCTTGGCATCTGCATGTCCATCAGTACCAGGTTGAAATCCTCGGTTTCGGCCATTTGCACTCCTTCCAGGCCGTCATTGGCGATGGAGACGTGCTGGCCGAGATGACGCAGAAAACCCGCGGCGACCTGTTGATTAACGAGGTTGTCCTCAATGAGAAGAACCTTCAGTCTTGGCAGAGTCAGTTGAGCGTCATTATCTTTGATTTCCATCTCCAGGGGGAGAGAGGCTTTGGCGACGGGAATTTCGAACCAGAAAGTGCTTCCTTCATCGACCACGCTTTGCACGCCGATTTGCCCGCCCATCGCGTCGATGATCTGCTTGCAGATGGTCAATCCCAGACCTGTTCCGCCATATTCCCGGCTGATCGAGGCATCGACCTGGGAAAAGGGACGGAAGAGTTTGTCCATGCTGGACTGACTGATACCAATACCTGTGTCACGGATCTCTACGCGGAGCCTGAGTGTTCCGGCCGAGACCATTTCGGCTACACCCAAAGTGACAGTGCCATCCTTTGTGAACTTCACCGCATTGCTGAGTAGATTAAGCATGACTTGGCGAAGCCGTGTAGGATCGGTTTCCACGACCGGGGCGGCGAATGCGTCCAGCACGACCAACTCTATCCGGTTGCCATGCTCGAGAGCCCGATCGCGGATCATGTCGAGGGTCGATTCGACGAGTGATTTGATATCAACGGGGCGAAGGTCGACCTCTATCCTGTTGTGCTCGATTTTCGCGAAATCAAGGATCTCGTTTATGATTTCCAGAAGGGCGCCACCCGAGCGCCGGATTGTCTGAACCCCTGGAAGGATCTCTGGCGGCAATGGAGCAAGCTCAAGCAGCTCTGCTGTGCCAAGGATGGCATTAAGTGGCGTTCTGATCTCATGCCCGATCGTCGCCATGAACTGGGATTTTGCCCGATTACCCGCTTCAGCAGCCTGATAGGATTCAACAAGCTTGTTCGTGAGATCCTCGAGATCCAGACCAGCCCGCTTCACCGAACGCAACTGCCGGCGCAGTGTAATGATGAGGAAGAGAACGCAGCACACCAGAAGAGCAATCAAGAGCCCTGTCTTGATCTGCATTCCAAGCACCTCGGCACGGTTTTCCGCGCGGGCGACACTGATCGCATTGTTGGTATGGAGCAGCAGCTCCTCGGTTTTCGTGGCTGCCTTCTCGAGGATTGCATCAATTTCGGTGAGGATCCGCTCGTCGACCGGCTTTCGTGCCGCGATAGCGTCGAAAGTACCGACAACTCCAAAAACCGCCTGCTTGATCTCCGCGACCTTCTCATCGACGGCCTTGTCCAATGCGAACTGGTTTTCAAAGTTCGTCTTTTCGAGGATCGAAATGCGGGAATAGAGTATGTCATACCGCGTCGCGATATTCTTGAGCGTCACCAGTTGGAGATCGTTCTTCGCCAAAGAAAGATGAAGGAGCTCGTGCAGGCGTCGTGTTTCACGATCGAGCTGGTAGACCGACCAGAGCGCATTCTCCCGGATGCCGCCTTGGAGTGTTGCATAGCGATTCGAGATATCCGCAAGAAGAAAAGCAAGACCCAGCAGCAAGCCGACGGAAAACAGCTGCAGCACAGCTGTCAACTTGCTCACCTTGCGGATGACATCGCCGCTATGCCGGGCCCGATTTTTCACGGAGTGACCTCGATTGCCTTGATCTGCCACACGGACCGCGAAAAATACTTCTCGTTGTAGAGGCCGGGATCCTTGTCAAAGGGGTAGATCAGGAACAGCGGCCCCTTTTCACGAACGGACATCGGTTCACCGTTCATGCGTGTCGCCAGAATAGTGTCGAGGTCGAGCGCATCATCGATGGGTACATCGGCAATATAGTCGTTGATCGCCTTGACTTTCATGGTGCTGCCGTGCGCACCAGCGGCCTCGAGAACCGCACGCAGAAGAGGGCCGGAAAACTTCACCCGCCCCTGGGTCCAGGGGGTCTCCATTTCACCGGATCGGCCAGAAAGCTCTTCCAGCATATTGAGATCGAACTGAGCGGTCCCGTCGATGTTGGGATGCTCGAGGTGGGCCGCCGTAATCGTCAAAATCACGTCGCCAGTGGGTTTCTCGAGTGCGGACGCGCCGCCGACCGAGAGGAGCAGCGACATGGCGATCACGCAGGAACGCATTGAAAATATTGAGAGTCTCATATTTAACCTATTGGGAACAGCGCGCCCCTCCCCGTTCGAAAACCCAGCGTCGTTCAATGTCAGCGAAACAGGCGACGGCCCGCTGCCGAGCAGCACCGAGCGGTCGCTAACCGCGAGCGAATACCTGAGCGTCAGATTATCGAGGGACGAGCGATACGGCGTGGGGCCGGATCGATTGTTAACAACACACAACCCACCGAAAATGTAGCAGATGGCCTTGCGGGTCTTTTGCCACTTCCTGGGCCGGCCTCATGCCGGCAGAAGCCTCAACGGCTTGGATAGTCCCAAAAATAAGATAGAGACGTTGACGAAACCTGAAAGCCGATGTTTCAATTCGACGCAAAATGCGATTTGGTATTGAATGCATCGCCATGTGCCGCCACAGCAGGTAGCGCAGATTTGAATGCAACGCATTACGCTTTCATGTTAGCACATCCATGGACCGTGACCTATGTTCTTGGGAGCCACAACTTTGGTAACCGCGCGTACTTCCTGCTGAAGCGGAACGCTGACGTATCCGGGGCCGTCGGCTTTACTCGGCAAAACCCGTTCACCGGGGAAGAACGCGACATCTTCAAAGAATTGCGCCATCCCTCCACCACGTGGTCGATATATGCGATCCCGACGCGAGCATTGACGCGCTCATCGTTGGCCTTTTGGAACTGGGCTGCGTCCTGAGGACGAAGAAGCAAGCAAAGCAATCCGCGCGTTCATGGAAGGCTTTTGCCCTCGCCACCATCTGATGGCGAGCTTCAACGCCCTCTTGTGCCGTCGGGGGCCGCGGGATGGGGGCATGATTAGTCGATCAAACGCCGACGAATTGCTTCGGCGACAGCCTGCGAGCGATTGGTGGCGCCCAGTTTTTTTACCGCGGCCTTGATGTAGGTGTTCACCGTGTCGACCTGGTATTGGGTCGCGGTCGCGATCTCCTCGCTGGTCAAGCCGAGGCTGGCGTGGGCGAGGCACACGATTTCACCTTTCGACAAGCGCAGTTGCTGAGCGGCGAAACGCTCCATGAGCGGCCGTGTTACGACCGTGTGAATGGGCTCGGAAACGATCTCCAAGAAAGCCAGCTCATCAGCCTCGAAAGGCTCCCTCCGTGTGAAACAAACCGCTCCGTACATCAGCCCGTTGCGTTTGACGGGAAAGAGCGTCCGGTTATGCACACCGAACATCTGTGCGAGATATGCAAGGCGCAGGGGCGGCGGCGAGGCCGCGTAGATATCCCTCTCCACGACCTTTGACAGGGTTGTCTTCGCAGCGATGACGAACGGGTCCAGCTTCGAGAGTGCGTCGGCGACATAACTCTCCATGAAGGCCGGCGGTAAGTCCGTGTCGATCGAGTGCCCTTTGCCAAACCGGTATTCTTCGACATCCAAACCGCTGATGATGATGTAGTCGAAAGGAACTGCTCGACGAAACCGGTCAACAATTTCGCTACGGCCGAAGTGACGGAGCGCCGGCACGGATTGCAGGTCGCAAAAATTATCCAGGGCGTTTGGCGCTACGACGGAAAGCGAGCTGATCGACATGCAAGGTCTCTTCTCTCTTGACAGCCATCAAAATTGGAGTGTGAATGTTACGTAAACGTTAACACGATCACCCAGATATCGAAGAAGAGACGGCTTCGCAAATCGGTTTTTCCCTGTTGAAGAACGCCGCATGGCGCGAATTCAGACAGCTGCCGGCGCCAGGAAGCCTCGCGGGCAAAAAACTAAATCTCGATGACAAGCCCTCGCAACCGAAGCCTTTCATTGATCGTCTGAATGAGGTGATCACGGGGGCCGAACCGGTCCAGAAGCAGCTGCACAATGCCTTCCCTGCCGTCGGGCGGCGTTATGCAATAGCCGCGACCGACAGCAACCACCTCGCAACCCGCCGTAAGCAGATCGTCTATCAGTGTATCGATCGCATCCCAAATCGCGGGCAGATCATCCATCATCATGTCACCAGTAATGCGGAGCGATGCCCATCCCGGAGGAGGCGGCACGTCTCCCAGATTTCATGCTATCTCATGCCCTGTCGCGCGGAATTGCTTACGCCGATCGGTCTCTCGTCGAGCTTGGCATCTATTGCAGGCACGCGCGAAAAGGACATCCTCTGCACGCCACCCGGCGCGACCGCTCGGTGTGAGGAGATCTTGAATGCTCGCACGAGGCTGAGAAGCGTGGCCGATTCCGACGAGAGTTTGTGAGTGGCCGCTGACGTCTGCTCCACCATGGCTGCGTTCTGCTGCGTGATCAGATCCATGTTGCCGACGGTGGCATTGATTTCCGCGATACCGGCGGCCTGTTCCCGAGCGGAGCTTGCTATCGACGCCATATGATGGTGGATCGCCTGCACCTGGCCGCCGATGCTCCGCAAGGCCTTGCCGGTATCATTCACGAGAACAACGCCCCTGTTCACCTCGGCGGAGGACTTTCCGATCAGGCCCTTGATCTCTCGCGCAGCCGAGGCAGAGCGCTGGGCGAGTTCGCGAACCTCCTGTGCCACAACGGCGAATCCCTTGCCCTGTTCGCCGGCACGCGCAGCCTCCACGCCGGCGTTGAGCGCGAGCAGGTTGGTCTGGAACGCGATCTCGTCGATCACCCCGATTATCTGCGACATGCGTTTCGAGGAGTCCTCGATCGCACCCATCGCACCTATCGCTTCATCGACAATGGATTCGGATCGTGATGCCTCGGTCGCGGAAGCCTGAATGATGCGCTGGACTTCGTTGGTCCTATTTTCGGCCTCTCTGGCGTTCGTCGTGATTTCCTCCAGCGCCGCGGCCGCCTGCTCCAATGCGGAGGCCTGCGTTTCGGTGCGCCGCGCCATGTTGTCGGCCGCGCTTGAAATCTCGCGGGCCTGCATGGCGACTTCACCGGCCGATCCGTTGATGTCGCTGAGGGTTTGGCCCAACGCTCCGACCGAGGCGTTATAGTTGTCTTTCAGGGGTCCGAACTCCGCTGTCAGGTCCTCGCGCAGCGAGGCCGTGAGATCCCCGGTAGCGAGGCTTTTGAGCACGCGATCAAGAGCCGACAAAGCCACGTCCTGCTGATCTCGCAAGATCTGCTGCTGCGTTTCGGCCTCGCTACGCTGCCTGTCGAGGACATCGAGATAGACCGAGATGGCATAATCCATGTCGACCAGCGCCGCCTTGACCACACTGGCGACCTGATCCCCCAGGGGCTTACTTTTACGGCGATGCAGCACCCCACCCAGCGCATGGTCGATTACGGCACGAAGGATGCTCTCGACGAGGAGCGCATAGCCTCCGATGTACCATCGCGGCTCGAGGCCCAACCGGGCATGGGTCCGGCCAATTGCGGAGACGGCATCGACATATCGTGCATCGAACTTCGCGGATGCGATCGACTTCCAATGTTCCGCCTGGCGGCTCTTGGCGTGCTGCAAATGCGCCTCGTTTGCGAAGAAGCGCGCCGTTTCAGGATGTGTGCGCGCCTTGCTGTAAAAGGCATCCAGACCGCCATCGAGTGCGGCGGAAATGACGGGAGAGATTGCGGAGAGGGTTTCCCGTTGCTGATTGTCGAGGCCGACGAAATCGAGCCTCTCGGCGAGCTGTTTCTGTGATAGTGGGTGGGTCATCGGTTGGCCGGGCGTCGGAAGGTGAAAGAAGATGATGGGAAGATGGCGGCGAGCGCTGAGACTGTGTCGTCAAGCCTCGCGCCGGTTCCCGGCGAGATTGTAGCTCGCGTCCAGATCGATAGTCTTCCTGACTATGTTTTCGAGCAGCAGCTGCGCGTGACAGAGGTTTTGTGCCCCCTCGACCAGCAATGCACCTGCAGTGACGAAATCGCCCATACGGATCGACAATCCATCGCCCCCTGAAACGATGTGGACAGCATTGCTTTCGGCTTGCCGGAGAAGAGAGATGACATCTGCCATGGAGAGGACCTGAAAAAGAAGACACACAGAACATCATTGCCCTGCCGGAAGTGGCAGGCGCTCGGTGGCTTTGTACGTTAGCGGATTGGAGGCGCCGAACCCGACGTCATGTCAGCGATGAGAAATCCTCATTCGGCATACTATTTATGGCGGCCAAAGGTTTACGATCTCTAAAAATGCACACGCCAAATTCTAGAATCTTGCGCTTTATGGGCAGAATTTGCGCCGCCTCCATTCCGGCGAGCCTCGGGCAAGGAAGCGCCTCTAGCCTCTCCGTGAAGAAACGATTTCACTGTGGACTATGCCCCGCGCCGATTCGCTTGAGCTTGATTTTCGCCAACCCGAAGTCGAACCTGCCACCATCCGCTCATCGCAGTGGCGTGGCGTGCAGGTCGAGTTCTCGCGCCTGCATCTGCCGGCGGAATATGAATTCGCCTGGAACGGTTCCTCGCACTACCTCGCACTGCATGACCTGATCCTGGCCGACGGCGAGATGATCGTCGACGACATTCCCCCTGCTCCCGGCGGCGATCTGCGCAACAAGATGACATATGTGCCCGCGACGTGCGGGTTGCGCGGATGGGCAAAACCTGTGCCTCGTCAGAACACGTTCACAGTCGTATACTTCGACCCCGAGGTGATGGAGAACGAACTCCAGCAGGAAAGCGCGTCGGTGGAGCTACGACCGCTTATCTATTTCAACGAACCGGGTCTGCTCTCCACGATGAAGAAGCTTGAGGCCGCAATGTTCGCCTCAAGCTCCTCCACCTCGACACTGTATGTTGAAACGCTTGGCTTGGTTGCCGCTCTTGAAACGTTCCGTTTGCAGCACGTGTTGAACCATCGTGATTCGCGGCTCGGTACATTGACCACGATGCAAGAGCGCGTTGTTCGGGAATTCATCGAGGAGAATCTGGGCGCCGATTTCGGACTGGACGACCTTGCGTCCGCCGTTGGCCTCAGCCGATACCATTTCAGTCGCCGCTTCAAAGCGACGTTTGGCATGCCGCCTCATCGATTTGTAGCGGAACGCAAGATAGAGAAAGCAAGATACATGCTTTCTCGGACACGCTTGTCTATCTCTGACATTGCAGCTGCGACCGGATTCAATAGTATGGCAAATTTTATCCGCACATTCCGCGAAATACAAGGAATCCCCCCAAACACCTATAGGCGATCAATCTAAGAAATACAAAAAAACACCATGTATAAACCTAATAATAACCATAGAATTAACCTACGTATTTCTGATGCAATACCACTATAGCTATCAATCTTGCGGCAAAAACACTAATATTGTGCCGATCACGCTCGCAAGCGCCCCAGCAGCCGCAGCGTGAGCAAAAGCTCCGTTCTTCAAGTTTCCTCGCACTTGAGGATGTCAGCACATTTGGCGCAACCGCCGACACGCGCTTCAATCCTGCTATGGCGGCTACTATCGCGACACTCTGATGCACCTCGCTTGCCGAAAGACGCAGTTTGTTGATTTCGCGCAAAGTCCCCGCGCCAAAATCTTCTATCATTTGACTGCATCCGTCCAAGCCGTAGGTCCAGAGGACTGCGCATTGAACGACGCCGCTCAGCATCAGGCTGACGTCTTAGCCGCATGTCCCGCCGCGGCTGCACTACTCGCACTTCGCTTGGGGCAACGCTTTAGTTTCGAAGCGAAGAGTTCTCCACGCCGTTTCGGGAAGTGTATTTTGTATCGAGTCTCGGCTGTGTTCGTCATGAAAAATCTCACTATTAAAACCTCTTTGATCGCGTTGATGAGCGCCATCATCGTCATCATCGCCATTTCGTCTTTCGTGGCTCTGCAAAGCATACGGTCGATCACTACATCTGCGGAAAAGGTTGGCAATTTCTGGATCGAGCGATTGCTAGCTACGCGTGAAGTGAAGGGTGACTTTGCCGATGTACGTCTCGCGCTGGCGCGCCTCGCCATGGTCAACGACGAAACGGAATTCCAAGCCGAAATGGAGCTGCTCGACGCCGCGAAAGCCAAGCTTGAAACCTCGATCGTCAAATACGAAGCCGGCGTCTTCTCGCCGACGGGGCGTGCGCTCATCACGGAAATCCGCTCGCTCGCCGCCCATTACCTCAATCGCAGCGTGGCCTATACCGGCCACGTCAAGAACCACAATGTAGATGCGGCACGAACAGCCTTCACGACAGAACTGAAGCCGATCGCCAACCAGACGAACGAGACGATTTCCAAACTCGTCGCCTTCATCATGACGCAGACCGAGAATGAGGTTGCCGCCGCCGATAACGCAGCGAACGATGCCTTCTTCCTGTCACTCGCCATCGCCTCCGCGGCCGTGCTGATCAGCCTTTCCGGCATCTACGTCATAGTCGCCCGCGTCGCCAATCCGATCCAGCGCATCACCGATGCGATGCGCCGGCTTGCAGGCGGTGATGTCGAAAGCGAGGTTCCGTTCACCGGACGCCGTGACGAAATCGGCGCCATGGCCGGCGCCGTACAGGTCTTCCGTGAGAATGCCATCGAACGCTTGCGTCTGGAACGGGAGGCCGAGATGAACCGCAGCCTCGGCGAAAGGGAACGCCTGGAGCGCGAGGCGCTGAAGGCCCAGGAAGCGGCCGACGTGAAATTCGCCGTCGACAATCTTGCCGCGGGTCTGTCCAAACTGTCCAACGGCGACGTCTCGTACCGCATCGGCAATCGGTTCACCGCAACGCTCGACGGCGTGCGCGGCGACTTCAACAGCTCGGCGGCAAAACTGCAGTCAGCGCTCGCCCGCGTCGCCGAAAATGCCCGCGGCATCGATGCCGGCGCCAACGAGATCAAGGCCGCGACCGACGATCTTGCCAAGCGCAGCGAGCAGCAGGCTGCCGCCGTCGAGGAAACCGCCGCCGCGCTGGAGGAGATCACGACCGTGGTCAAGGACTCGGCCAGACGCGCCCACGAAGCGGGCCAGCTGGTTGCCGGCGCACGAAGCCACGCCGAACAGTCCGGCGTCGTCGTGCGCCGTGCCGTCGGCGCGATGGAGCAGATCGAAAAGTCGTCCAACGAGATCAGCAACATCATCGGCGTGATCGACGAGATTGCCTTTCAGACCAACCTCCTGGCGCTGAATGCCGGCGTCGAAGCCGCACGCGCCGGTGAAGCCGGCAAGGGCTTTGCGGTCGTCGCGCAGGAGGTGCGGGAACTCGCTCAGCGCTCGGCGAATGCCGCCAAGGAGATCAAGGCCCTGATCATCGCCTCGAAGGCGCAGGTGCAGGAGGGCGTGCAGCTCGTCGGAGATACCGGCCGCGTACTGGAAACAATCGTCACGGAAGTACAGGAAATCAACCGCCATGTCAGTGCGATTGTCGAGGCGGCGCAAGAGCAATCCTCCGGTCTCCAGCAGATCAACACCGCCGTCAACCAGATGGACCAGGACACGCAGAAGAACGCCGCGATGGTGGAAGAAACCACCGCCGCAACCCACAGCCTCTCGCGCGAAGTGGTATCGCTCAACGAGCTCCTAGCCTTGTTCAAGCTGTCCGAGACCGCGCCGCAGGTCTCTGCCTCATCGCGGCGCGCGACTGCTCCTGCGGCGCAGTCGCCAGTACATGAACTCGGCCGCCGGCTTGTGACCGCCTTCTCAGGAAATGCTGCCATCAAGCAGGACGATTGGGAGGAATTCTAAGGGAGGGCGCTGGCTCATGCAGTCGACGCAGCTAACCCTCGTTCTGAACATAGTATGAGACGAGCCGCTCCAGGCGGTCGAAGACATGGGCCAGGGCTGAGCGCGGTGAGTGATCCCCTTCGAAAACTCAATGCGCTCAGCCCTGGCCCATGTTCGAGAAGCCGTTGGCGAAGGCACAGAAGCGGGTCGAAGGGAGAACGGCCCGCGTTTTCATCGGTATGATGTTCAATATCCTGGTAATGCAGGCGTTTGTCGTGCCGCAGACGCGGAACTATCCGCAGCTACCGTGGCCGATTTCTGCACCGCCGCTTTACACATACACGTTCTCCCTTCGGGATCATCCTTTCGTGCAATGCCATCCGTGTACGCTTTCAGAACAGCACCACTGCCAAGTCGAACTCCTCGCCTGCCGGACTTGCGGAGCAAGTATGGTCCTTCTGGCTTCCAGCATACCGATCATGCACTTTGCGTTCCTCGACCATCGTGTAGCGTCGGCGCAGCCGATCCAGCACCCCTCGGTGGAGGGCGCTTCCGCGAGATTGATCGAACCCGGCGGAACGCAATGACACCTCCACGTTCGCAATGCACTGGGATAATGCTTTCTGTTGCGCCAACCTGGCGCTTATGTTGGTGGACAATAGTCCAATCCTGTTTGACATGTCTGCGAGCATTGCCCCGGCCGTCGCCAAGGAACCTTCGACTCGCTCAACGAGTTCCGCACTCCGTTCGGCTTCCTTCAACATCCAACCAACACGATCGGCATCTGTATCGATGCTGAGCTTCGCCAACGACTTTGCGCAGTCGCCGACGGAGGACATTGGGAGCGCAACGGCGCGACAACGACCGGTCATCTCCCTCGCCAATCCGCGAAGTTGTTGCGAGATAGCGCTCACCGCGCCCCCCCTCGGGCCCGAGTCTGGAGCACCCGATTGCCGTGTTCAGGCTGACGATGCTCACCACATGCTCGAGATCAGCGAGCCGCTCCACGGAACTCGACAGCTCGCTGATTGTTTTGTCGACCAACATGCCCACAGCATCGACCGAGCGCCTTGATCCCTCGACCTGTGTCAGCGCGCTAGAAGCATTCCGGACCGCACCACGAAGGGAGGCGTCGCCTTAACCGGCTGGTGCGGATCGAGGCAATAGTCTATCGGCATGACTGACGATGCGTCCGCCCGATACAAACGCCACCGCTTTC
>NZ_SLVX01000033.1 GCF_004341885.1 Shinella granuli
TCGCGCTCCTCATCGGTCCCGACCAGCCGTGGCTCTCCACCACCGGCTTCCTCGACAAGATCGACGAGAACCTCAGGAAGGCCATGGCGGCCTGAAGCAGAGACTGCTGGGCGTCGTCGTCTTCCCAGGTGAGGGTGCGGAGGCGTGGCTGGATTTGCCGAGGGCATCGGCATCCAGCCTCCTGCCGCCGCGCCTTGTGACTCAGGATCGCACTGGCGAGGATGGGACCCGGTTGGCCTGTGTTCCCGCATCGATTCAGCGCAGATGCAATAACAGTTGTGTGGAGCGGCCACGCTGAGCTGCAACGGCTGCACGAGGCGGCCGCCTCCGCGCGCATGTCCGACATCGACACGCTGCCCATTATTCCCGCAGGCAACCGGATTCCCTCGCGCAGGTTCCGCCCGCGGGCGTGACGCCGGAAGCCTACGCGGTCTCACCGGCACTCCTATTCCCCGCAATCCATCGGCCTTTTCGATGAAAAGACGGGGATATTGTTCAGCGGAGACGCGATCCACGAGGGCAGCCTCGTGGATGACCTGCCGGGCTGCGTGCCCCTGTCGGACAAACCCTCCAAGTCACGTTGCGCCAAGGCTGGGATATCGTTCCGGCAAGGCAACGGCGTAGCGTTCCGGCCCGATCTCCGTGAAGAAGGCGCGTGCCAGTTCGATGAAGTTGCGCAGGAAGGCGGGTTTTGCGTTTCCGTAGCGATCGGCGACCATCAGACGCGGCGTGGGCAGGATTTCGATCAGCGGGCGGCGCACGAGGCGATCGCTGTCGGGGCTTCCGAGCCCGATGGGGCGCATGTTGAGGATCGACATGCCGAAGCCGGCGGCGACGGCGGCGCGCACCGTGTCGTAGCCGCGCGTGCGAAACGAGATCTGGGGCCTTTGACCTGCAAGATCGAAGAGCGTCACCAGATATCCCGAGGTCTGCGGCAGATCGAGCAGGACCAGGGGGCGCGTCACCAGCTCGGCAAGGCTGAGGCATTCTTTCCGGGCGAGGGGATCGTCGGCATGGAGCAAGGCATGTGCCGGCACACGCGCGAGGGTGACCGCATCCGAGGGAAGGCCGGGACCGATGTCATAGGCCACGATCACATCGACCAGGTTCGATTCGAGCCATGTCAGGAGCTGCGGCTGTTCGCCTTCGAAGAGCTGGATCTCGGTGCCGGTTCCCGCGACGAACCGGTGCAGGAGTTCCGGCATGAACAGCGCGCCGAAGGGCTCGAAGCAACCGATTTTCAGGACCGGCGGCATCCCCGAGGTGAACCTGTCCATCGTGCGTTCGAATTCCGCTTCGGCGGCGAGCAGGCGGCGGGCAGAGGCGATGAAGCGTTCGCCGGCCGGCGTGAGCGTGACGCCCTTGCTCGGCCGGCGGTCGAACAGCCGCGAGCCCATCTCGCCCTCCGCCTGGCCCATGGCGGCCAGGATCGAGGACTGTGCGATCCGGCAAGTGCGCGCCGCAGCCGATATGGAGCCGGTCTCGGCAATGAGCACGAGATAACGAAGCTGGCGAAGGGTAAGGTTCATTGTTCTATTCCATGTAGCAAGTAGCATCATATTTTGCATTTTATAGAATTCAATGTTTCGGCCATGCTGTCTTCACTGGGTTTTCAGGAGGGGAAGACGCCGTTGAACAGCCGCCAGTCCGTCTCGCCAATTTCCGACGCTCCGGACCTCTGCCGCATGGACGTGGCTGCCCTGAACGCAGCCTTCGGGTCCGGCGCGCTCTCACCGGTGGAGGTCGTCCAGGCGGCTCTTGCCCGGGCCGAGGACGTTCAGCAGCGGTTCAATGCCTTCACCTTCATCGATCACGCCGGCGCTCTGGCAGCCGCGCGCGCCGCCGAGGCCCGCTGGCGGGCGGATGCGGCGCTCTCGGCCATCGACGGCGTGCCGACGACACTCAAGGATATCGTCCATGTCGAGGGGTGGACGGTGCGCTATGGCAGCCGGGCGACGGATGCCACGCCGATGCTTCAGGATGCGCCGTCCGTTGCCGGCTTGCGGGCGGCCGGCGCCGTCTTCATCGGCCAGACCACGACGCCGGAATTCGGTTGGAAGGCCGTGACCGACAGCCCGGCCTTCGGCATCACGCGCAATCCGTGGAATCCCGAATGCACGCCTGGCGGCTCATCCGGCGGTGCGGCCGTTGCCTCCGCCACGGGCGCGGGTGTTCTCCATCTCGGCACGGATGGCGGCGGATCGATCCGGGTGCCCGCGGCCTTCACCGGTACCTTCGGCCTGAAGCCGACCTTTGGCCGCGTGCCCGCGGATCCACCAAGCGCCTTCGGTACGGTCGCTCACATCGGCCCCATGACGCGCAGCCCTGCAGACGCGCGCGCGATGCTGTCTGCCATGGGCGGGCGAAGCCTCCGGGACTGGAGCCAGCCTTGGGGCGCGATGCCTTCGCCCGACCCTCGGCCTTTCGATTGGAAGGGGCGGAAAGTCGGCCTCTGGATGACGCCGCCGACGGGTACGCTCAGTCTTGCGATCAAGCGGGTGATTTCGGATGCCGTCCGGCAAATCGAAGCTGCCGGCGCCACCGTCGAGCCCATTCGGCTGCCGGGCGAAGGCCTGCATGAAATGTTCCATGCGCATTGGATGACGGGCGCTGCAAGCCGTCTTGCCCAGATTCCTCAAGAGGCGCGAAGAGACCTGGATCCCGGTTTCGTCGAGGCTGCGGCGGAGGGGAACCGGTTCAGTCTGCGCGGCTACATCTCCGCCCAGCAGGCGCGCGCCCGCTTCGGCGCAGCGATGGACCAGCTGCTTGCCGACTACGATCTTTTGCTGTCCCCGGCCACCGCCTGCCTGCCCTTTGCGGCCGGACGGGAGGTCCCCGAAGGCTCCGGCCTGTCGCGCTGGACCGAGTGGGCGGGTTTCAGCTATCCGATCAACCTGTCGCAGCAACCGGCCTGCACCCTGTTCTGCGGATTGGCGGAAGGACTGCCGGTCGGCCTTCAGATCGTCGGCCCACGCGGCGCGGACGGCTTCGTGCTCGACGCCGCCGAGGCGGCCACCAGCCTGTTGGGAGGGCCGTGATGCCGGACATCGTCTCCCTTTGCCTCAACGCGCTGACGCTGATGAGCATCCTGATGCTCGTCGCGCTGGGCCTTGCCATCATCTACGGCCTGATGGGCATCATCAATCTCAGCCACGGCGAGTTCGTGACCATCGGCGCCTATACGCTGTTCACGGTGCAGGCGGCGGGCGGCTCGTTCTGGCTGGCGCTCGTCGTCGCGCCGGTCGTCGGCTATCTTCTCGGCACGGTGCTTGAGATAGCGGTGATCCGGCGCCTCTACGACAGGCCCATTTCCACCATTCTCGCCACCTGGGGCCTCAGCCTCATCCTGCAGCAGGCGATCATCCTGACCTATGGCGCCGCACCGCGGCCGGTGACGGCGCCGTTCGAGGCTTCCGTCCAGGTGTTCGGCATCACCTATCCGGCTTACCGGCTCTTCCTGATCGTCTTCGCCTTCGCCGTCATGGCGGCCTGCGTTCTGGTTTTCCGCAAGTCGCCGTTCGGGCTCGATGTCCGGGCGGTGATCCAGAATGCGGGCATGGCGCGGGCACTCGGCGTGAATGCCGAAAGGGTCTATCGCCGGGCCTTTGCCAGCGGTGCGGCGCTCGCCGCCCTTGCCGGTGTTCTCATCGCCCCGCTCGTCGCCGTGACGGCGCTGATGGGCGTCAACTATCTGGCCCGGTCCTTCTTCGTCGTGCTGGTCGGCGGCGCAGGCTCCATTCCCGGGGTGATCGCTGGATCCGCTTTCGTGGGCGGGCTGGAGTCGCTGCTCTCCACCACCGTGCCGATCACCGTGGCGCAGGCCAGCGTGTTGATCCTCGCGGTGGTCATCGTGCGGTTCCGCCCGCAGGGGCTGGTGCCGGCATGACGCAGCGGGACAAGACCTGGCTTTTCATCACCCTCGCCATCATGATGGCGCTCACCCTCTATCCGGCCTTCGGCTCCTTCTCCGGCATTTCGGGCCTGCGCGACATCCTGCTTTTCGCGCTCTTCGCCGTCTCGCTCGATCTCTTCTGGGGCCGCACCGGCATCCTTTCCTTCGGCCACGCCACCTTCTTCGGTGCGGGAGCCTATGGCATGGCGGTGATGACGATCCATCTGGCGCCGGGCGCTGCCTGGAGTAGCCTTGCGGGGCTTGCCTTCGGCGTCGGCCTTGCCGGCGTGATCGCGCTGGCTGTCGGCTACTTCGTCATCTTCGGCGGCGTGCGCGGCGCCTATTTCACCATCGTCACTCTCGCCCTGACCCTGATTGCCCAGCAGATCGCCATCGGCTGGTCTTCCGTCACCGGCGGTGATGCGGGCCTGATCGGCGTTCCGCCGCTCACTCTCGGCATCCCGATCACCGGCAAGCTCTTCTACTATGTCGTGGTGGGCCTGCTGTTCGCCGTCGTGCTGGCACTCTGGGCTGGCCTTCGCGGCCAGCGGGGCCTCGTCCTTCGCGCCATCGAAGACGATGAACGCAAGGCGCAGACGCTCGGTTACAACACGCCGCTGCATCTGCTCGCCGTCTTCGTGCTTTCGGGCCTGATCGCCGGGCTTGCCGGGGCACTCTACGTCACCGGAACGGGTTTCGTCGCACCGGACATGATTGCGCTTCTGCTTTCGACCGAGGTCATCATGTGGGTGGCGGTCGGCGGGCGCGGCTCGCTCATCGGCGCGGTCGTCGGCACGATGATCGTCTGGCGGTTGCAGCAGGAGGTTTCCACCCTCAGCGCCTCGGCCTGGCCGCTGTTCATCGGCGCCTTCTTCCTCGCGATGGTGTTCTTCTTTCCCGATGGCCTGCCGGCCGCCGCCCAGAAACTCTGGGCGCGCGGGAAAGGCATGAAGGAAGGGAGGACGGCATGACGGGCGGCGGCGACCTGCGCACGGAAGGCCTCGGCCGCCGCTTCGGCGGGCTGGTCGCGGTCGAGGATGTCAGCGTGACCTTTGCGGCGGGGGGCGTCTCCTGCGTGATCGGGCCGAACGGCGCCGGCAAGTCCACGCTGCTCAACATGATCTGCGGTGCGATCGCGCCGAGTTCCGGCCGCATCCTCTTCGACGGCAAGCCGATCAACGGCCTCTCGCGCCATGCGATCGCCCGCGCCGGCATAGCCCGCAAGTTCCAGGTCCCCTCGGTTTTCGGTTCGTTGACGGTCGCGGAAAACCTCGCGGTGGCAGGCGGCGGCGACACGGAAGAAGTGATGGCGCTTACCGGGCTTTCCGGTGAACGCGATACCCGCGCCGATGTGCTGGCCCACGGAAAGAAGCAATGGCTGGAAATCGCCATGGGGCTGATCCGCAAGCCGCGCCTCCTTCTGCTCGACGAGCCGACGGCGGGCCTGTCGCCGGAAGAAACCCAGGCCGTGGCCGAACTCCTCCTGTCGCTGCGCGGTGCATGCACGGTGGTGGTGATCGACCATGACATGCATTTCGTGCGCGCGCTCTCCGCCCGCACTGTGGTGATGCATCAGGGCCGGCTCGTCGCGGAAGGCGATTTCGCCTCAATCGAGCGCGACCCGATGGTGCGCGACATCTATCTGGGGCGGGCGTGATGCTGGATGTGAACGATCTGCGCGCAGGTTACGGCAGCACGGAAGTCCTGCAGGGCGTCACCCTGTCGGTTCGAAAGGGCGAGGTCGTGTCGATCCTCGGCCGCAACGGCGTCGGCAAGACGACGCTGATGAAGGCGCTGATCGGCCTCAACCGGCCGTGGGGCGGACAGGTTGCGCTGAACGGCAAGGCGGTCGCCGGCCTCGCGCCGGAAAGGATCGCCCGCTCGGGCCTGGCCTATGTGCCGCAGGGCCGAGGCATCTTCCACAAGCTTTCCGTGCTGGAAAACCTGACGATGGGCACGCGCGCCCGCCGCGATGGCAGCACGACGGTTCCCGCCGAGATCTTCGAGATGTTCCCGATCCTCGCCGAACGCCGCAACCAGCTAGGCGGCACGCTCTCGGGCGGCCAGCAGCAGCAGTTGGCGCTCGGCCGGGCGCTCGCTTCGGCCCCCGATTTCCTGCTGCTGGACGAACCGTCCGAAGGCATCCAGCCGAATATCGTGCAGATGATCGGCGACATCCTGCGCAGGCTCGCGGCTGAAAAGGGCCTCGGCGTGCTCCTGGTCGAGCAGAACCTCGACCTCGGCCTCTCGGCGGCCGACCGGGTGCTGTTCATGGAGAAGGGACGCATCGTCCACGAAAGCACGCCTCGGACTCTCGAAGAGGAGACGCTTCACCGATACCTGGCCATCTGAAGACGCCCGGATGGCCGGGATTGCATCAAGGCGAACCAAAAGGGGAACTGAAATGACGCTTATCACCCGCCGCCGCACGCTCCAGGGCCTTGCCGGCATCGCCGCCGTCTCGGCGCTCGGCGCGCCGTCCATCCTGCGCGCCGCCGACACGATCAAGCTCGGCTTCCTGTCGGGCCTCACCGGCCTTGAGACCATTCTCGGAGAAACGCAGCTCCACTGCTTCGAGCTGGCCGTCGAGGAACTGAACGCCGCCAACGGCATCGGTGGCCGCAAGATCGAATATGTCGTGGAGGACGACCAGACCACCACGCGCGGCGCCATCGAAAAGGCGCGCAAGCTGGTGTTCGAGGATGAAGTCGTCGCGACCATGGGCATGATCGCATCCCTGGAGCATGTCGCCGCCCGTTCCGTCACCAGCCCGGCGAACCATATCCTGATGTACTCGACCTATTACGAGGGCGGGGTCTGCGAGAAGAGCTTCTTCTCGACCGGCCAGGTGCCCAACCAGCAGATCGTGCCGTCGCTTGGCTGGCTGACGAAGAACACCGGCAAGACGGTCTATGTCATCGGCTCCGATTACATCTGGCCGCGCAATTCGACGGAAGTCATTAGGACGGAGATCGAAAAGCTCGGCGGCAAGCTGCTCGGCGCAGAATTCGCTCCGTTCGGCACGCAGGACTTCGCGCCGATCTTCGACCGCGCGCGGGCGGCCAATCCCGATTTCATCTGGATGATGGTGGCAGGGGCCGATGTCATCACGGCGCTGAAGCAGTACCAGTCCTTCGGCTTCAAGCAGCAGCTTTTCTCGAATGCGCTCGACGAGCTGTTCTCCTTCGCCCATCCGGAGCTGACGGCCGGCACGCTTTCCAACCAGGCCTATTTCATGAAGCTGGACACGCCGCGCAACAAGGTCTTCACGGAAGCCTTCGCCAGGAAATACGGCGCCGATAAACCGATCAATGCCATTGGCGAGGCAGCCTATGACGGCGTCTATCTCTATGCCGCCGCCGTGGAGAAGGCTGGATCGACCGACAGCGACGCGGTCATCAAGGCGCTGCGCGAGGTCGAGTTCGAGGCGCCGCAGGGCAACGTGAACTTCGCCGCAAACAACTGCCTGCGTGCCAACTCCATTCTTGCCCGCGGCACACCGGACGGCCATTGGGAAACCGTCGAGAATTTCGGCCAGATCGACCCGGACGTGCCCGGATGCACCCTCTGAACGGCATCCTCACCTCGGCGAAGGCCGCCCGCGCCGCCTTTCTCTCCGGCGCGGCGAGTGCCGAGGAGATCACCCGGGCGATGCTGGCGGGCATCGTCCGGGAGAATCCCCGGCTCAACGCCTATCGCGAGGTCCTGGAGGCCACGGCGCTCGCCGAAGCCCGCGCCGCCGATGCCACCCGGGCGGCAGGCCGCGATCCCGGCCCGCTCGCCGGGCTCTGCGTGGCCGTGAAGGAAAACATCGATACGGTGCCGGCGCATGCAAGCGCCGGCATGCGCTTCCTGCGGGATCGAAGGGCGACGGAAGATGGCTGGATCACCGCGCGGCTGCGCGCGCTGGGTGCGACGATCGTCGGCACGACGGTCAGCGACCCCGGCGCCTTCGGGGTGCGGACCGCCGAAGTGACGCATCCGGCGGACGCCACGCTTTCCGTCGGCGGCTCGTCGGGCGGTTCCGGTGCGGCGCTGGCGGCCGGGCTCTGCCATGCGGCGATCGGCACCGATACCGGTGGCTCGATCCGCATCCCCGCGGCGCTATGTGGAGTTGCGGGGCTGAAACCGAGCTTCGGACAGTGGTCTCTGGCGGGCGTCTGGCCCCTCGTTCCCTCGCTCGATCATGTCGGCCCCATGGCGCGCACGCGCGAAGACCTGGCGCTGGTCAACAACGCGCTCGTTCCGCCCGGACAGCCTCGCTCCGCAGCAAGACGTGTCGTCTTCGATCCGGATTGGATCGCGGAATGCGATGGAGAAGTGCAGGCCGCTTTTGCAGGGGCGCTTGGAAGGCTGGAGCGTGCTGGTCTCACGCTGTCTGAAGCCCGCTTGCCTGCCCTCGACCGGGTGAGCGGCGTTCACAGCACGATCTTCTGCGTTGAGACGGCTGCGTTCTACCGCAGTTTCGTCGCGTCCGGTGCCGAATTGCCGAGAGAGGGGCAGGGAGCCATCGCTCATGGGGAATCGATCGCCATGCCGGCCTATCTGGACGCTTGCCGCGACCGCCAGCAGATGCGGTCGGCGGTCGATGCGATCCTTGAGGAGGGCACCCTGATCCTGAGCCCCACGACCGCGATTGCCAGGGCACCGAAAGCCGCTCAAAGACTGAAGATCGGCGGAAAGGAACGGGATTTCACCTATGGGCTGGTCCGGTTGACATGCCTCTTCGACCATACGGGCCATCCCGCGGCTGCCTTGCCGGTGGAGAGAGGCAGCGTTCAGGTTGTCGCGGCAAGGGGCGATGAACACGCAATCCTGGCGCTGCCGCTGATGTAGCGCCTCAAAAGCCCTCCTATCTGCGGTTCCGCCAGGATGTCAGATCATGCCTTCGCGAAAATCCCATCGAAGGTCCAGTAGATCGAAGGTTTCCTGCTCTGGATTGCCGATTGAACCTAGGCTTCGTGCAAGACATGGGCAGCCTTCACTGCCGCGGAGGCGCGGTTCTCGACGCCGAGCTTGATATAGATCTGCTCGAGATGCTTCGTCACCGTTCGGGCGCTGAGGCCGAGGATGTCGCCGATGTCGCGGTTCGATTTGCCCTTGGAGATCCACAGCAGTACCTCGGACTCGCGCTGGGTGAGGAGAAAATGCTGGCGCAGGATCTCGTCGTCGGACAGCCGGTTCACGGCGGTGAGGCGGAAGAGATATTCGTCCGCGCCGATCGTGCCGAGGAAGGAGAGCTGTAGGCTTGCCTGCCCGGCCTGCGTGATGGTGAAGGTGTTCTCGCGCGCTGCTGTGCGCGTCTTCATCCAGTCCCGGATATGCTCCGAGATCGTATCAAGCCCGTCGTCGTTGCCCGTTGCGGCATTGACGAGGCGGGTTGCTTGCGGCGTCGACCAGCGGATCGTTCCGCCGTCGCTGACGGCAAGCAGGTGCCGTCCAGCCGCGTCGAGCGCCACGCGGGCACTTTGCGCGGAACGGGCGTTGGTGAGATGCACGCGGATACGGGCGCGCAGTTCGTCGATATTGATCGGCTTGGTGAGATAGTCGACGCCGCCGGCTTCCAGCGCGCGCACGACATGCTCGGTCTCGGTGAGGCCCGTCATGAAGACGACGGGAACGGGGTTGCTCGCGGGATTTGCCTTGAGCTTCTGGCAGGTCTCGAAACCATCCAGGCCGGGCATGACGGCATCGAGCAGGATGATATCGGGCGTGATGCGATCGACGATGTTGAGCGCCGAGGCGCCCGAGGTCGCGATCAGCACGGAAAAGCCGGATTGCTCCAGCGCTTCCGTCAGGAAGCCGAGCGCTTCGGGGGAATCGTCGACGATAAGCACGATGTCGCGCGGGCTGGCTGTCTCGGTCACGGGCAGCGCTTTCCTGTCGGTCCATGATTTTTCAGAAAGGCGTCATAGCCGGCGAGGTCGAAGACCTGGACATAGGCGCGCACGGCCTCGGCAAAGGGCTGGTGTTCGGGCGTGCGGGCGATTTCCGAGAGCTTTGCCTCGATGCCGCGCACATAGCCGATCTCGCCGAGGCGGATCAGCTCCTGAACATGGTTTTCCGCGGGTATGACGATGCTGGCCTCTGCCGGCGCGTCCGGCTCCGCCGCGTCGTGATAGATCCATTCTAGGCCCATCTGCAGCGCGAGCTTGTCGGTGAGCTGGCGCAGGTCGAACGGTTTTGCCAGCGTGTCGTTGTGGCCGGTATGGGCCGATGCCACCGAGCCGTCGCCGATATTGGCCGAAAGCATGATGATCGGGCCGGGCTGGCCGAGCGCGCGCAGGCGTGCGACCAGCTCCCAACCGTTCATGCCGGGCATGGAGATATCGATGAGGAACAGGTCCGGCTTCAGGCCCTCGACCAGCGTCAGGCAATCCGCGCCGTCGCGCGCCGTCAGCACGGTGAAGTCGAGCGGGCGCAGCACCTCTTCCATGAGCCGGCGGTGGTCGGCATTGTCGTCGACGACGAGCACGGTGCGGCGGCGGCCGACATAGCCCTTGATGCGCCGCACGGCGTCCTTCGGGGTCGTCGGCCTGTCGACGGCGGACAGCATCAGGCGCACGCGGAACTCGGTGCCCTTGTCGCGCTCGCTCGTCACGGCGATTTCGCCGCCGAGCGTTTGGGTCAAGAGCCGCGTAATCGTGAGGCCGAGGCCGAGCCCCGGCATGCGGCCATGCTCGGCATCGCCGCGCTGGAAGGGCTCGAAGATGCGTGGAAGATCCTTTTCCAGAATGCCGCGGCCGCTGTCCGTGACCGTGAAGGTCGCGACCTGGCTGCGATAGGCGACATCGAGGCGGATGGTGCCGTGATCGGTGAATTTCAGCGCATTGGAAATGAGGTTCACGAGAATCTGGCGCAGGCGCTTTTCGTCGGTGCGCACGTAGTGTGGCAGGTTCGCGGGACGCGTGTGTTCGAAGGCGACGCCCTTCGCCTGCGCCTGCGGGCGGAACATTTGCACGATCTGGTCGAGGAAATCGTGGATATGGATCTCGTTGGAATAGACCTGCAGCTTGCCCGCCTCGATCTTGGAAATGTCGAGCAGCCCGTCGATGAGGCCGGAAAGATGGTCGGCACTGCGCTTGATGACGCGGATCGCGCCCTGCCGCTGCGGCGGGATGCTCTCGTCGCGCTCCAGCACCTGTGCATAGCCGAGCACGGCGTTGAGCGGCGTGCGCAGCTCGTGGCTGAGGCCGACGACATAGCGGCTCTTGGCGCGGTTGGCGGCCTCCGCCGTTTCCTTTGCCTGCTGGAGCGCGGCGTCGGTCTTCTTGTGCGCGGCGATTTCCTTGAGGAGCAGCGTGGTCTGGCGGGAGGACTCTTCCTCCGCCACGACCCGGCTGTCATGCGCCAGCACGTAGAACCAGCAGACGACGCCCGCCACCACGGCGAAGACGAAGAACACCACGGAGATGGTGCGCTCCACCACCGACGCCGTTTCCGGCGAATGGGTGCCGACCTGATGGGCGATCATGGCAAGGATGATGCCCATGCCCGTGATGGAGAGCACGGTGGCGATACCGTAGCGGCCGAGGCGGGTGGCGAGCGCCGATGTCACCGGCTCCGGCAGGATGGCCTTCGCGACGCCCGCCAACTGCGCGTTGAAGCGCGCCTTCGGCTTGCAGAGGTCGTGGCAGCGGCTGTCGAGCGAACAGCAGAGCGAGCAGATCGGTGCGGCATAGGCCGGGCACCAGGCCATGTCCTCGGGCTCGAACGGGTGCTCGCAGATCGAGCAGGTGATGGAGTGCTGGAGCGCCCAGCTCTTCCGCGGTTTTCGCGCGAGGTAGTATTTGCCGCGTGTTGCCCAGGCGATCAGCGGAGAGGCGAGGAAGGCGACGATGGCGGCGATATAGGGCGCAAGCGAGGCCGGGATTTCGCCGAAGGTGCCGAAATGGGCGGTCAGCGCGATGATGGCCGACAGCGTCATGGCGCCGAGGCCGACCGGGTTGATGTCGTAGAGATGGGCGCGCTTGAACTCGATGCCGGGCGGCGAGAGGCCGAGCGGCTTGTTGACGAAGAGGTCCGCCGAGATGGTGCAGAGCCAGGCCATGGCGACGATGGAGAAGACGCCGAGCGTTTCCTCCAGCAGCCGGTAGATGCCAAGCTCCATCAAAAGCAGCGCGATCGCCACGTTGAACACCAGCCAGACGACGCGGCCGGGATGGCTGTGCGTCAGGCGCGAGAAGAAATTCGACCAGGCGAGCGAGCCCGCATAGGCGTTCATCACGTTGATCTTGAGCTGCGAGACCACGACGAAGGCGACCATCAGCAGAAGGGCCGCCATGTCCCAGGGCAGCATGTAGCCGAAGGCAGTGTAGTACATCTGCGCGGGATCCGCCGCCCGCGTGGAGGGCACGCCGGTCGACAGCGCCAGCACGACAAGGAAGGAACCCGCGATCAGCTTCGGTGCGCCGACGATGACCCAGCCGGAGCCGGCGAGGAAGACGGCGATGCGGTGGTGTAGCTTGCGCTGCCCGTTCGGAGGCAGGAAGCGCAAAAAATCGACTTGCTCGCCGATCTGCGCCATCAGGGCGAAGATGACGGCCGAGGCCGCGCCGAACTCCACGAGGTTGAAGGGCGCATAGGTGCCGGGCGGACCGGAGGGGTGGTGGAGGCCTGAATAGGCGAGCCATTCGCCGACCTTTTCCCAGTCCGCGAAGGCGATGAAGACGAAGGGCAGGATGTTGAGCACGATCCAGAACGGCTGGGTGAGGAGCTGGAAGCGCGAGATGAGCTGTACGCCGTGCGTGACCAGCGGGATCACCACGACGGACGAGATGATGTAGCCGATCCAGAGCGGGACGCCGAGCGCCAGCTCCAGCGCACCGGACATGATCGATGCCTCGATGGCGAAGAGGATGAAGGTGAAGCTGGCATAGACCAGCGAGGTCAGCGTCGAGCCGATATAACCGAAGCTCGCGCCGCGGCTGAGGAGATCGATATCGACGCCGTGGCGGATGGCGTAGCGGCTGATCGGCAGGCCGACGACGAGGATCATCAGGCTCGCCACGAGGATGGCGACGATGGCGTTCGTCGTGCCGTAGGACATGGTGATGGCGCCGCCGATCGCCTCCAGCGCGAGGAAGGAGATGGCGCCGATGGCGGTCTGCGAGATGCGGTCGGATGAGAACCGCCGCGCGCTCTTGGCGGTGAAGCGCAGCGCGTAGTCTTCCAGCGTCTGGTTGGCGACCCAGCGATTGTATTCGCGGCGGATCGGGATGATGCGCTGGCGTGCGGCCATCTTTTGCTGCTGTTCCCTCGTGTTGTCTTGGGGCCGGTTCATCCGGCCCTTTCGGGGTGCATCGAGGCACGGCCCACCCCCATCCCCCACCCTCCGTCATCCTCGGGCTTGACCCGAGGATCCATGCCGCGGGTGCCGTGTGGATCCTCGGGTCAAGCCCGAGGATGACGGAGGAGAGGGTGGTGAACCTCAACACACCAGGACCCTTCGTAACACAGATGCGGCGCCCCTGAAATTGCTGCGTTGCCGCAAACGATTCCCGCTTCCCCCCGGCAACTACGTAGAATGACGTATGTGCAGCGCAGCATGGCGGGCCGATAGTTCTCGCCCAGCAACGGCCCATCCACCCCGTTGCGGTCAAAAAAGAACAGAGGGGTTCAGACCATGTCCATCAAGGCACGCGCCACCGGCGCATTGCTCGCAGCCATTCTCTCGACCACGGCCTTCCACGGCGCCTTCGCGGCCGACGACACGATCAAGGTCGGCATCCTGCATTCGCTTTCCGGCACCATGGCGATTTCCGAGACGACGCTCAAGGACGCCATGCTGATGCTCATCGAGGAGCAGAACAAGAAGGGCGGCCTCTTGGGCAAGCAGCTCGAAGCCGTCGTCGTCGACCCGGCCTCCGACTGGCCGCTCTTCGCCGAAAAGGCGCGCGAGCTGGTCTCGGTCAACAAGGTCTCGGCCGTCTTCGGCTGCTGGACTTCGGTATCGCGCAAGTCCGTGCTGCCGGTCTTCGAGGAGCTGAACTCGATCCTCTTCTACCCCGTGCAATACGAGGGCGAGGAAAGCCAGCGCAACGTCTTCTACACGGGCGCCGCGCCGAACCAGCAGGCGATCCCCGCCGTCGACTACCTGATGGAGAACGAAAGCGTCGAGCGCTGGGTGCTCGCCGGCACCGACTACGTCTATCCGCGCACCACCAACAAGATTCTGGAAGCCTACCTGATCTCCAAGGGCGTGAAGCCCGAGGACATCATGATCAACTACACGCCGTTCGGTCACTCGGACTGGCAGACGATCGTCTCCGACATCAAGAAGTTCGGCTCGGCCGGCAAGAAGACCGCCGTCGTCTCCACCATCAACGGCGATGCCAACGTGCCGTTCTACAAGGAACTCGGCAACCAGGGCGTCAAGGCGGAAGACATCCCGGTCGTCGCCTTCTCGGTCGGCGAGGAAGAGCTTGCCGGCCTCGATACCGGCCCGCTCGTCGGCCATCTGGCAGCGTGGAACTACTTCCAGTCCGTCGACAACCCGGCGAACGCCGAGTTCATCAAGACGTGGAAGGCCTTCACCAAGAACGACAAGCGCGTCACCAACGACCCGATGGAAGCCCATTACATCGGCTTCAACATGTGGCTGAAGGCCGTCGAAAAGGCCGGCACCACCGATACGGACGCCGTGCTCGACGCGATGATCGGCGTCTCGGTGCCGAACCTTTCGGGCGGCTACTCCACCATGATGCCGAACCACCACATCACCAAGCCGGTGCTGATCGGCGAAATCCAGGCCGACGGCCAGTTCGAGACCGTGTGGGAAACCCCCGGCCTCGTGGTCGGCGACGAGTGGTCGGACTTTTTGGCCGACTCCAAGGACCTGATCGCCGATTGGCGCGCCCCGATGTCCTGCGGCAACTTCAACGTCGCCACCGGCAAGTGCGGCGGCAAGGGGTCGTGATCGACGAGAGCTGGTTTGCCCCTCACCCTAACCCTCTCCCCGCAAGCGGGGAGAGGGGACTTGCCCAACGAGCGGGTGCCGGTTGGGGAAGCGGTACGGCATATCCCCTTCTCCCCGCTTGCGGGGAGAAGGTGCCGGCAGGCGGATGAGGGGCTTATCGACCAACCGCCATCCCGACGCTCGGGATGGCCTCATCACTCACCGCCCTTGGGGGCCAGAAATGCACACGCGGCTCATCCATCGTTTCCTGCAATGCCTGCTCGTCGCCCTCTGCCTGATGGCGACCGACCTCCGGGCGGCAGACGACCTGCGCAGCATGGTCAACGCGCTCGGCGGCGGCAGTTTCCAGCAGAACCAGAAACAGATCGAAGCGCTGGCGAAAACCGGCGACCCGAAGATCGTCCCGGCCCTCGAAGCCCTCGCCGAGGGCGATCTCTACCTGCGCAAGGCCGACGGCATCGTCTTCATCGTCAGGCCGGCCGGCGCGAATTTCAGGCTGATCGACGCGCTGACGGGCGACGACCTCGGCGAGGAGGCCAAGGCGGGGCTGGAAAAGGTCAAGGTCAACAACGGCCTGCGCCGCACCATCCGCGGCGCGCTCGGCGGGCTGACGCTGATGAGCCCGGACGTGAACGTGCGCCTTCAGGCCGCCGGCACGATCCTGCGCACGCCGACCGCCGATGCGCTCGACGGCCTGGAGATCGCGCTTGCCGCGGAAACCGACGGCGCGGTCAAGGCCGTGCTCGAAAAGGCCCGCGCCGCCGCCATCCTGGTGTCCGACCGCCCGGTGGAGGAGAAGAAGGCCGCCGTCGCGACCGTCGTCCAGACCGGCGGGCGGGATTCGCTCTCGCTGCTCTCCGGGGCGCTCGCCTCCGCGGATGAAAGCCTGCGCCCCGATATCGAGGCCGGCATCAGGCAGATCGAGGACCAGCTTTCGCTCTGGGCCGGCGCGCAGAACATCTGGTACGGCCTGTCGCTCGGCTCCGTGCTGCTGCTTGCGGCGATCGGCCTTGCCATCACCTTCGGCGTGATGGGCATCATCAACATGGCGCATGGCGAGATGGTCATGCTCGGCGCCTACACCACCTTCGTCGTGCAGGCCTATATCCGCGCCGCCTGGCCCGGCCTCTTCGAATGGTCGCTGGCCATCGCCCTGCCGCTCGCCTTCCTCGTCACCGGCGCGGTCGGGCTCGTCATGGAGCGCGGCATCATCCGCTTCCTCTATGGAAGGCCGCTCGAAACGCTGCTCGCCACCTGGGGCGTCTCGCTCATCCTGCAACAGGCGGTGCGCTCGATCTTCGGCCCGACCAACCAGGAGGTCGCCAACCCCTCGTGGATGTCCGGCGCCTTCGAACTCGGCGGCCTGACGGTCACCTGGAACCGCATGTGGATCATCGTCTTCTCGCTTGCCGTCTTCGCCTTCCTGCTCTTCCTCCTGAAGAAGACGCCCATGGGCCTGCAGATGCGCGCCGTCACGCAGAACCGCCGCATGGCCTCGTCCATGGGCATCCGCACGCCCTGGGTCGATGCGCTGACCTTTGCCCTGGGGTCGGGCATTGCCGGCATTGCCGGCGTGGCGCTCTCGCAGATCGACAATGTCTCGCCCAATCTCGGCCAGGGCTACATCATCGACAGCTTCATGGTCGTGGTGTTCGGCGGCGTCGGCAATCTCTGGGGCACGCTGGTCGGCGCCTTCACGCTCGGCATCCTCAACAAGGTGCTGGAGCCCTATGCCGGCGCGGTGCTGGGAAAAATCCTCGTGCTCGTGCTCATCATCCTCTTCATCCAGAAGCGGCCGCGCGGGCTCTTCGCACTCAAAGGCAGGGCGGTGGAAGCATGATCACCTCGTTTCTCGCAAAAGCCCTCGGGCGCAACATCGTCATCACGGTCGCGATCCTGCTGGCGCTCGCCGCCCTCGTCCCGGCCCTCAACCTCCTGACCGCGCCGGACCACCCGCTGCATGTGCCGACCTATATCGTCTCGCTGTTCGGCAAATACCTCACCTATGCGCTGCTGGCGCTGGCGCTCGATCTCGTCTGGGGATTCTGCGGCATCCTCTCGCTGGGACACGCCGCCTTCTTCGCGCTCGGCGGCTATGCCATGGGCATGTACCTGATGCGCCAGATCGGCGCGCGCGGCTCCTACGGCAATCCGCTGCTGCCGGATTTCATGGTCTTCCTCAACTGGAAGGAACTGCCCTGGTTCTGGCAAGGCTTCGACATGTTCTGGTTCGCCGCGCTGATGGCGGTGCTGGTGCCGGGCCTGCTCGCCTTCGTCTTCGGCTGGTTCGCCTTCCGCTCGCGCGTCAACGGCGTCTATCTCTCGATCATCACCCAGGCGATGACCTTCGCCCTGCTGCTCGCCTTCTTCCGCAACGACATGGGTTTCGGCGGCAATAACGGCCTCACCGACTTCAAGGACATTCTGGGCTTCAACATCCAGTCGAACGGCACGCGCTCGGCGCTCTTCGCCGCCTCCGCCATCGCGCTCGCCCTCTCGCTGGTCGTCACGTCGGGCATCGTGCGCTCGAAATACGGAAAGATCCTCGTCGGCGTGCGCGACGCGGAAAGCCGCACCCGCTTCCTCGGCTACCGCGTCGAGCACATGAAGCTCTTCGCCTTCGTGGTCTCGGCCATGATGGCGGGCGTCGCCGGCGCGCTCTACGTGCCGCAGGTCGGCATCATCAATCCCGGCGAATTCGAGCCGGCCAACTCCATCGAGGTCGTCATCTGGACGGCGGTCGGCGGGCGCGGCACGCTGATCGGCCCGATCGTCGGCGCCATCCTCGTCAATGGCGGCAAAAGCGTCTTCACCGCCGCCTTCCCGGAATTCTGGCTCTTCGCGCTCGGCGGCCTCTTCGTGCTCGTCACGCTCTTCCTGCCGCGCGGCATCGTCGGCACCGCGCGGCAGTTTTTCGAACGGCGCAAGGAGTATCGCAAGGCGAAGGCCGTCGAGGAGGCACGGGCCTTTGCAGCGGCAGAACCCCAGGCGGCGGAGTAATTGGCATGAACACGCTCGTCAGCAACGCGAAACCCAGCAGCATCCTTTATCTCGACGGCGTCTCCGTCTCCTTCGACGGCTTCAAGGCGCTGAATGCGCTCTCCTTCGTCATCGAGCCCGGCGAACTGCGCGCCATCATCGGCCCGAACGGCGCGGGCAAGACGACGATGATGGACATCATCACCGGCAAGACGCGGCCGGACTCGGGCGAGGTCTTCTTCAAGGGCACGATCGACCTCACCCAGAAGGACGAGGCCGAGATCGCCCAGCTCGGCATCGGCCGAAAATTCCAGAAGCCGACGGTCTTCGAGAGCCACACCGTCTGGGACAACCTGGAACTGGCGCTCAACCGCAAGCGCGGCGTCTTCTCCACGCTGTTCTATCGCCTGACCGCCGGGGACAAGGCGCGCATCGAGGAAATCCTCTCCACCGTGCGCCTCATGAACCGCAAGGACGACCTTGCGGCCAACCTCAGCCACGGCCAGAAGCAATGGCTGGAGATCGGCATGCTGCTGGCGCAGGAGCCGGAACTTTTGCTGGTGGACGAACCGGTCGCCGGCATGACGGATGCCGAGACGGCGGAGACGGCGATCCTCCTGAAGGAAATCGCCAAGACCCGCTCGGTGGTGGTGGTCGAGCACGACATGGGCTTCATCCGCGATCTCGGCGTTAAGGTGACCTGCCTTGCGGAAGGGTCTGTTCTGGCGGAAGGCTCGATCGATTTCGTCAGCGCCGACCAGAAGGTCATCGAGAACTATCTGGGGAGGTGAGGATGTATTCGGTGTTCCTGTCGCTGGAATTCGCTGCGGCGCTGCCCCCCTCTGCCCTGCCGGGCATCTCCCCCTCAAGGGGGGAGATCGGATGGGGCGCTGCCTCGCCCATCACGGGCCTTGCGTTGGAGCAATGCACTGACCTCTTGCCGATCTCCCCCCTTGAGGGGGAGATGCCCGGCAGGCCAGAGGGGGGAGCGGCCACCCGTTCGAACGGAGATTTTCCATGCTGACCGTCGAAAACGCCAACCTCCACTACGGCGCCGCGCAGGCGCTGCGCGGCATCTCGCTCACGGCCGAGATGGGCAGGATCACCTGCGTCCTCGGCCGCAACGGCGTCGGCAAATCCAGCCTGCTGCGCGCCATCACCGGCCAGCATCCGCTCTCCTCCGGCACCGTCGCCTTCAACGACGTGAAGCTCGACGGCATGGCGCCCTACAACCGCGCCAAGCAGGGCATCGGCTATGTGCCGCAGGGCCGGGAAATCTTCCCGCTGCTCACCGTCAAGGAGAATCTCGAATCCGGTTACGCTCCGGTGAAGCGCTCGGAACGCTTCATCCCGAACGAGATCTTCAGCCTCTTCCCGGTGCTGCAATCCATGCTCGGCCGGCGCGGCGGCGATCTGTCGGGCGGCCAGCAGCAACAGCTGGCCATCGGCCGGGCGCTGGTGACGCGGCCGAAAATCCTCGTGCTGGACGAGCCGACGGAGGGCATCCAGCCGTCGATCATCAAGGATATCGGCCGGGCGATCAGATACCTGCGCGATTCCACCGGCATGGCCATCCTGCTGGTCGAGCAGTACCTCGATTTCTGCCGCGAGCTTGCCGACCACGTCTACATCATGGATCGCGGCGAGATCGTGCACGAGGGGGCGGCCGAGACGCTCGACACGCCGGAGGCGCGCCGGCACCTGACGGTATGACAATGCCCGAAAGCCAAACCGAGCCGCTCTCGGCACTGCTTTCGCGCCAGCAGCGTCAGCAGGCGGCTTGATGTGCTTATCGGGGCGGCCGTGCGAAAATCCGTCTGCCGAAGACGTGCGACGGCGCGAGGCGACTGTGATCTTCCCGGCGCGAAGGATCAGACCGACCGGAATTCCTATTGTGCCGCCAGGGTCTCGAAAGCGGCCTTCATGCGTTCCGCAGCCTTTGCCGGCAGCTTGACGGCCTCGGCGGCTTCGAGATTGGAGGGCGTGTCGCCGACGCGGATGAGGGCCACCATGCCCATGCTGAAATGCGGGGAGCATTTGAGCCCGTAATAGCCGGGTTCGGTGACGGTCAGAACGTATTCCTCGTTCACCTTGCTCTTGAAGGGCTTCACGCCCTCGGGCAGCATGCCCTTGATCCCCTCGACATTGTGGCTCTTGTCGGTCGGGATGAAACGGATCGTATCGCCGGGGAGGGCGGCGACGGCGGCAGGTTCGAAGACCATGTTGCCGCTCTCACCCTTGTTCATCATCTTGATCGTATGCTCGGCGGCCTGGGCCGCGCCGGCGGCCAGGATCGTCAGGGCAACGGTCACGTAGAGCTTTTTCATGTCCTTCCTCCTCCATCGGGTGGAAGGGATGTTCCATGGCGGGGCACGGGCTGCAATTCGACCTTGGTGCCGGTCAATTGACGTGCAGTACGAAGGCTTCCAGCGCATCGGCGGCGATCGGCTTGTACATGACCTCGATGCCGGCGGCATCGGCGGCGAGGCGTGTCTGCGGTGTTCGGTTGGCGGTCAGGATGCGGGTCGGGCGTTCCCCATATTTGGCGCGCAGCGCCTGGACCGTCTCGATGCCGGTGAGAGCGCCGTCGAGTTGCTGGTCGACGAGGTAGAGATCGGGCACGATGCCGATTTCCTCCAGAAGGACGAGCGCCTCCTCCCCGCTCGCCGCCTCCAGGACGCTGACCCCGCGCCGTTCCAGCAGCAGCGCGATGGCCTCACGCAGTTCCACATCGTTCTCCACCAGCAGCGCGATGCGGTCGTTGTTGTCGCTCGGCTCTTCGGGAATCGTCGGCGTGGCCTCGAGATAGGCGGATTTCGGGTGAGGGCTGACGAGGGCGAGATCGACCGAGAAGCAGGTGCCGTGCTCCGGCTTCGACCGGAGCGCCAGCCGGTGGCCGAGAAGGGTGCAGGCCCTTTCCACGATCGCAAGGCCAAGCCCCATTCCCTCGGAGGCCGATGCCGAGCCCTGGATGCGGTGGAACTCCCGGAAGATCGATTTCTGCTCTTCCGCCGCAATGCCCGGCCCGGTGTCGTGGACCTCGATGCGCACCTGGCCGTTCATCCGGCGGGGGCCGACGAGAACGCGGCCCCGGGCGGTATAGCGGATCGCGTTGCTGATGAGGTTCTGCAGGATGCGGCGCAGATAGGTCGGGTCGCTCGACACCGTCAGGCTGCAGGGGAGGATGTCGAGTTTCAGCCCCTTGCGCGCGGCGATGGGGGCGAACTCGTCGGTGAGCTGCCCGAGCAGCAGGGAGAGCGGGACCGGCCCGATATCGACCGCTGCCCCGCCGGCTTCCAGCCGTGAAATATCAAGCAGCGCCCCGAGGATACCCTCCACGCTGGCAAGGGCATTGTGCGCCTTTTCCAGCGTTCCGCGCATCGGCGTTGCCTCCGCGTCGTCACGGGCGGCGGCGACGAAGAGCTTCGCGGCGGAAAGCGGCTGCAGGAGATCGTGGCTGGCGGCGGCGACGAAGCGGACGCGGGCGGAGTTGGCGCGCTCGGCCTCCGCGAGTGCGGCCGCCAGGTCGCCGGTGCGGGCGGCCACGCGCGCTTCGAGCGAGCTGTTCGCCCGGATCATGGCGTGGATGGCCTGTCGTTCGCGCGTCACATCCGCGAACGACATGACGAAGCCCCGTCCGGGCATTTCCTGCGCGAAGACGTCGAGCACGATACCCGACACATGCTGAAGCTCGAAGGAGAGCGGGTTTCGTGGAAGCCGGCCGTCGACCCATGTGAGGAGCAGTTCGGCGGAGAACGTGTCGCCGAGACGGACATGGCGGGCGATGTGCCTTGCCAGAAGTTCAAACGGCGTTCCGCGCCGCAGCAGGCGCGGCGGGATGTCGAGGAGCTGCGCGACCCGGCTGTTCCATCCGGCAAGCAGGCGGTTGGCGTCGAAGATGCCGACGCCCTGGTTGATGTGCTCCAGCGTGGCGCGGATCATGCGGGCCTGGTCGTCCAGCAGCTTGCCGCGCTCCGAACGCTCCATGCGGATGATGTCGGTAATGTCGGTCTGGAGGATGACGGTGCCTCCGTCGACCGTCCGCTGCTCGCTCACCTGCAGCCACCGGTCGCCGGTCAATTCGACATTGAACACCTGCCGGGCCCGGTGCAACCGCATACGCTCCGCCACCCAGGCCGCCGGCGTCACGCCCGCCGGAAGGGCAAGCATGGCGGACTGGCTGGCGGTCTCCACATAGCCGGCAAAGGTTATGCCGGGCGAGAGCTTCTCGCGCACATCGGCAAGGTCCCGGCAGAAGCGCGAGTTGCAGAGCACGAGCACCTCGGCGGGATCGAACAGCGCAAAGCCTTCCTCGATCGCCTCGATGGCCTGCGACAGGTCGCGACGGGCCCTTTCGGCCGCGCTGTTGGCCTCGTTGAGCAGCTTCAGCGTGGCTTCGAGATCATGTGTGCGCTGGCGGACGCGTTCTTCCAGCATGGCCGCCCGGCGAAACTGTTCGAACGCGGCGCCCCGGTCGCCGGAACTCTGCTCGACGTGGCGCATCAGGGCGTCGGTGATGACGAGCATCTTTTCGAGGTTCCGGGCCTCGCCATCGGCAGGATCGAACAGGCCGTCGGAGATGCGGCCGTTCATGGGGTGTTTTCCGGAACGATGGTGCCGGGCGGGTAGAAGGCAAAGCCGGTCATCGTGTGATTGATATGCATGGGGCCGATCTGCTCGCCATAGGTGGAAAAGCCGATGACGCCGTGCTGGCGCAGGAGCTCCGAAACGCGGCCGGTCATCTGCTTTTCCTGCGCTTCGATCCTTCGGAGAATGCAGTCGAAGGCGAGCACGGCGACCGGATCGGCCGGTTCCTTCAGCGCCTGCAATTCCGCCGAGAGGTGCCCGACGAGATTGTGCGGTTCGGCGATCGTCAGCACCATGCCCTCGTCGATCGCGGAGAAGAACAGCAGTTCGCCGGATGGCAGCACGCGCTGGATGGCGCGCACATGGTGGCATTCGCCCATGCGCACGGTGAGGGGGTGGATGGCGAAGGTCAGCGTATCGACGCTTTCCGGCTGCATGCCGATGAGGCGGGCATATTCGCGCACGGCGGGTTCCGCATTGATGCGCCGCACGATGCGGGCCTCGGGATCCGCCTCCGTCACGACCATCCGCCGCGCCGTCGGCCTGATATGGTCCATCTTGAACGGGCGCAGCGGGCAGTCGCCGCGGATGACGGAGATGACGGCGGCATTGGCGAGAAGCCGTTTGCCGTCGAAGACGAGCGTTTCACGGAAATGCGTGCCGTCGCCGGCCGAGCCGCCGATCAGCGGCATCGCGCCGGTGGCGGCGGCGAGCGCCGAGGCAAGCTCGTCCTCGCGCGCCGAAAGCCCGTCGACGAGGAGCAGGGCGAACTCCTCCGCCAGGTGGCCATGGTCGCGGGCGAGCGTCTGGCGGATATGCAGCAGCGCATCGGAAAGCTCGGCGGCGACGAGTTTGGAGAGATCGGGAACCAGCAGCGTCTCGGCGGCGAAGTGGCGGGCATGGAACCCGACTGCGACGATGCTTTCCTCGTCGTAGCCCGCTCCGGAAATCTCGCCCGCTGTGGTGCAGCCGGCGATCCTCGCGCCCGGCCAGGCCTTCGCCCCTTCTGAGACGATGGCGGCGACGTCGGCCTCCGGCGAGACGAAAAGCAGGACGAGCGCAAACGGGCCGGGACCAAGGCCCGCGGCCAGGCGCTCGACCGGACGGCTCTCGTGCGCGGATACGAGCGCACGGGCGATATAGTGTTCATCCACGGGTGATGGCCTCCTCCGCCGTTCCCCCGTCCTCCATTTTAAAGCATCCTGCGCGGTGCAGCGCCAGCCTGGAATGCGGCCCTTGGCCGATGGTTTTAGGCGTCGGTGATCATGGTGGCGAAGCTCGCCTCCTGGGCGAACAGCACGGCCTGCATGCGCGTCTGGACGCCGAGCTTGCGCATGATGGCGGTGACATGCGCCTTCACGGTCGTCTCGGCGATGGAAAGCTCGTAGGCGATCTGCTTGTTCATGCGCCCGGCGCAGACGAGCTGCAGGATGCGGGCCTGCTGGCGCGTCAGCAGCGCAAGCCGCTTGACCGCTTCCTCCGACAGGCTGGGCACGGACCCTTCGAGCGCCAGACGGCTCGCATGGATCTCGCCGCGCGCGATGACGGAAAAAGCCTCGCGGAACTCCTCGCGCGAGGCGTGTTTCGGCACGAAGGCGTTGATGCCGGCCTTCAGCGCCGCGCGCACGACACGGACCTCGTCGAGCGACGAGACGACGACGATGGGCGTTTCCGGCGCCGCCTGGCGCAGGCGCACGACGCCGTCGAGCCCGTTGACATCGGGCAGGTTGAGATCGAGCACCACGACGTCGGGCCGGGGGCCGGCGGCGAGCCGCGCCAGCGCCGCCTCCAGCGTGCCGACGGCCTCGACATCCGGAATGCCGACCGGTCCCGTCAGCGTCATCGCCAGTGCGTCGCAGAACAGCGGATGATCGTCGACGATCAGCGCCTTTCTCAGCGTGCGAACAGGTTTCTCCGGCACTACAACTGGCATCATGCGAAATTCCCGATAGGGCTGGCGATAGCTTAGCATCGAATTCATCCGTCTTCATCGGCCTTTCGGCCAGCGCCAAAGCAACAAAGCCGGGCGTTGCCGCCCGGCTTGTCATCTCAGTCCAGCGAGGCCAGTTGTTTTGGCAGGCGGAAGGTCCAGACCGTGCCGCCCTGGTTGAGGTAGTTGACCTTCTTGGCGACTTCCCCGCCCCAGAGCGGAACCGCGCCGCCCCAGCCGGAGATCACCGAGACATATTGTTCGCCGTCCTGTTCCCAGGTCACCGGCTGGCCGACGATGCCCGAGCCCGTCTGGAATTTCCACAGTTCCTCGCCGGTCTCGTTGTCGAGGGCGATGAAATCGCCTTCCGGAGTGCCGAAGAAGACGAGGCCGCCGGCGGTCGCCATCGCCCCGCCCCACAGCGGGGCGCCGTTCTTGTATTCCCACCTGATCTCGCCGGTGTTCGGGTCGATCGCCTTCAGGCTGCCGATATGGTCCTCGAAGAGCGGCTTGATGGTGAAGCCGGCACCGAGATAGGCCGCACCCTTCTTGTAGCTGATCGGCTCGTTCCAGATGTCCATGCCCCATTCATTGGAGGGCACGTAGAACAGGCCCGTCTTCGGGCTGTGGGCCATCGGCATCCAGTTCTTGCCGCCGAGGAACGACGGCACGGCGAAGACCTGCTGGCCCTTCGCGCCGTCGGCGGCCGCGGCCGCATCGCCCGGACGGTTGTCCTCGTTGTAGATCGGCCGGCCGGTCTCGTCGATGCCCTTGGCCCAGGTGATGTTCTTCACGAAGGGATGGGCGGAGACGAACTTGCCGTCCTCGCGGTTCAGCACGTAGAAGAAGCCGTTGCGGTCGGCGGTGGCGAAGCGCTTGTTGCCGTCCTTGTCGACGAAGGGAACGACCTCGTTCACGCCGTCGAAGTCCCAGCCTTCGCGCGGCGTCGTCTGGAAGTGCCACTTGATCTCGCCGTTCTCGGGGTCGATGCCGAGGCGCGAGGCGGCGTAGAGGTTGTCGCCCTTGTTGCCTTCCACCGGCGTGCCGGCATTGCGCAGGTGGCTGTTCCACGGGGCCGGGTTGCCGGCGCCGAAGACGAGCGTCCTGGTGTCCTCGTCATAGGAGCCGCCGAGCCAGGTCGCCCCGCCGCCGGTCTTCCACATGTCGCCCGGCCAGGTCGCGTTGAGCGTGCCGGTCATGGTGCTTTCCTTGCCCTTGAAGGTGCCCATGTGGCCTTCGATGACAGGGCGGGTCCAGACGAGCTCGCCGGTCTCGGCGTTGCGCGCCTGCACCTCGCCGACGACGCCGAACTCGCCGCCGGAATTGCCCGTCACGACGAGGCCGTTCACGATCAGCGGAGCGGCGGTGTAGCTGTAGCCTTCCTTGTAGTCGGCGATCTTCTTGTTCCACACGACATCGCCGGTCTTGCGGTTCAGCGCGACGATGCGCGCATCGAGCGTGCCGAAATAGATGTTGTCGCCGAAGATCGCCGCGCCGCGATTGACCACGTCGCAGCAGGGAAGGATGCCCTCCGGCAGGCGGGCGTCGTACTGCCAGATTTCCCTTCCGGTCTTCACGTCGATGGCATAAAGGCGGCTGTAGGAGCCGGTGATGTACATGATGCCGTCATAGATGATCGGCTGGCTTTCCTGGCCGCGCTGCTTTTCGCCGCCGAGCGAGAAGGCCCAGGCCGGCACGAGATTCTTGACGTTCCCGGTGTTCAGCGTCTCCATCGGCGAGAAGCGCTGCAGGCCGCGTCCCATGCCGTTGGTCAAGACGTCGCCGACGGTTTCGGCGTCCCTGGCAAGGTCGTCCTCCGTCACGCCGGCATAAGCGGCGTTCGAACAGGCGATGGCCGCGATCGCGGCCAGTACGAGTTTCCTCATGGCATCCTCCCACTCCATGCCCGCAGCAGGACGCGGGCTCCACGAAGGGGATCATCGGCGCAGTTCCGGGAGGGTTGAATTGGACCTTGGTCGTAAAAGGCCCGTTCCGGCGGGTTTCGGGCATGCCCGACCCCCGTCAATAGGTCGTATATCGGGCCGTCGGGAAGGGGGCTAGCATCACGGGATCAAGGGGAGGAGAGCCCATGACGATCCTGAAATCGCTTGCCGGCGCGGCCGCCGCCGCGCTCCTGTCATTCCTGCCGGCGCTTGCCGAAACGCCGGTCGTGCGCGCCGCGCTCCAGCTTTCCGGCACGGTGAACTGGGAAGCCGATACCATCCGCCACTACGGCTTCGATACGGCGAACGGTTTTTCGATGGAGGTGAGGGATGTCGCCGGCGCGCCGGCGGCGCAGATCGCGCTCGTCGCGGGCGAGGTGGACATGATCGTCTCCGACTGGCTCTGGGTGGCACGCGAGCGCGCCGCCGGCCGCGATCTCGTCTTCATTCCCTATTCACGCGCCGTCGGCGGGCTGATGGTGGCGGCCGACAGCTCCGCCAAGACCCTCGCGGACCTCAAGGGCAAGAAGGTCGGCGTTGCCGGCAGCCCCATCGACAAGAGCTGGCTGATCCTGCGCGCCTATGCGCAGAAGGTGGAGGGCTTCGACCTTTCGGCCACCACCGAGCAGATCTTTGGCGCCCCGCCGCTCGTCTACAAGGCGGCGCTCGACGGCGAGGTGCAGGGCGCCCTGAACTTCTGGAATTTCGGCGCCCGCATGCAGGCGGCGGGCATGCGCACGCTGTTGACGGTCGACAAGGCGGCCGAGGCCCTCGGGCTCGACCCGGAAACACCGCTCGTCGGCTATGTGGTGCGCGGGGACGTGCTGAAGGCCCATCCGGGCCTCGGCGAGGCGATCGCGGCGGCTTCGCTTGCGGCCAAGCAAAGGCTGGCTTCCGATCCGGCTGCCTGGGAGCGCATCCGCCCGATGATGAAGGCGGCGAACGATGCCGAGTTCGAGGCACTGAAGGCGGGCTTCCTCGCCGGCACGCCGAAGCCGGGGGCGGTCGATGAGAAGGCGGCGGCCCGCATGCTCGCCCTCATGACCGAGCTTGGCGGTGCCGATCTTGTCGGGGACCTGAAGGAGCTGCCCGATGGTGTCTTCCATCATCCCGGCAGCTGAGCCGGTTCTCCGGCTCGATCTGGAGAAGGGCGGGCCGGGCCATGTGCTCGGCCCGCTCGCGCTTTCGCTGATTCCCGGCGAAACGGTGGCGCTGACCGGCCCGTCCGGCGTCGGCAAGACCTCGCTGCTGCGCATCGTCGCCGGCCTCGACGGGCGATTTGCCGGACGGCGGATGGCGACGGAGCGCATCGCGATGGTCTTCCAGGAGCCTGTCCTTCTGCCATGGCGCACGGCGCTCCAGAACCTCACCATCGTCGCGCGCATCGATGAGGCGGAGGCGCGGCGCTGGCTGGAGGATGTGGGGCTGGCGGGGCTCGGCGACCGTTTCCCGGGCATGCTCTCCCTCGGCCAGCAGCGGCGCCTCTCCCTGGCGCGCGCCTTCGCGTCCACGCCCGACCTGTTGCTGATGGACGAACCCTTTGTCAGCCTCGATCCGGCGCTGGCGGATGAGATGATGGGCCTGTTCGAACGTCTGATTGCCGCCCGCCCCTGCGCGACGCTGCTCGTGACCCATGTCCGGGCGGAAGCCGAGCGGCTTGCCGGCCGTATCCTTCGTCTGGAAGGCCGGCCTGCGCGGCTTGCCGGGGAGGATCAGAAGGCCGGGGCATATTTCCCGTTGTCGGCGTCGGGCGTCACGACGTCGAGGTCGTAGCCGGCACCCTTGAGGCGCCGTGCGGTGGGAAGGCCGCTTTCGGCCGCCTCGTCGATATATTGGCGGCCGAGCGCCCGGTTCTCTACGACGCCGCGGCCGCGCATCAGGTCGAGCCCGTAGTTGAGCTTGCCGACCGGATCGCCGGCTTCGGCCGCGCGGCGGTCCCATTCGGCAGCGGCATCCGGGTTTTCCGGGCCGCCGAGGCCGTTGTCGTCGAGCTGCGACATCCAGGTCATCGCCCCGCTCCAGCCGGCCGCGGCGCAGCGTTCGAAGAGCGCGCGCGCCATCTCGTGGCGGCCGGACTTGGTGATGTAGTAGCCGGTCGCACAGATCGTCATGCTGGTGCGGCCCTCCGCGACATCCTTCATGACGCGGCTCAGCGTCAGCTCCTCCGGATTGAGCGTGCCGTCCGCATCGGCTTGCGCCTGCGACAGGGCGGCGTTGGCGGGAAGCAGCAGGGCGGTGGCGAGGACGAGGATGGCAAGACGCATGGCGTTTCCCTGTTCAGGCCTTTCGTGCGGTGAGCCCGCGGGCGGGATCGTAGCCCCAGATGGCGACGAGGCCGAAGACGGCGAAGGCGGCGAGTGTGACGGCAAGCGCCGTCGGATTGCCCTTGGCATAGAGGGCGAAGCGGATCAGCTCGACGGCATGGGTGAAGGGATTGAGGGTGCACAGGTCGCGCAGGCGCGGCGAGGCCTCGGCCATCTTCCACAGCGGGTAGAGGGCGGAAGAGAGGAAGAACATCGGGAAGATGACGAAGTTCATCACGCCGGCGAAGTTCTCGAGCTGGCGGATGAAGGAGGAGAGCAGCAGGCCGAGCGCGCCGAGCATCATCGCGGCGGCGACCATGGCTGGAGCGGCGGCGAGATAACCGGACCAGGGGAAGCGGATGCCGTAGAGTGCCGCGATGGCGAGGAAGGCATAGGCCTGCAACACGGCGATAAGGCTGCCGGCCAGCAGCCGGCAGAACAGCAGCCACCAGCGCGGCAATGGTGCCGTCAGAAGCAGCCGCATGGAGCCCATTTCCCGGTCGTAGACGAGGCTGAGGGAGGATTGCATGCCGCTGAAGAGCAGGATCATGCCGACCAGCCCCGGCACGATATAGATCTCGTAGGTGATGTAGGTCTGGTAGGGTGGTGTGATCGAGAGGCCGAGCGCCGCGCGAAAACCTGTCGCGAAGACGAAAAGCCAGACCAGAGGCCGCACCAGCGCCGCGATGAGCCGTCCGCGCTGGCCGAGGAAGCGCAGCGCCTCGCGGTGGAGAATGGCCCTGAGCGCAATAAGGGGATGGGATCGGAAAAAGCCGCTCGATCGCTGCTCCATTGCCGGAAAAGCCTCCGCGGTCATGTCCGCTCTCCTGTCAGGGCAAGGAAGCGAGCCGTCAGGTTGTCGCCGCCGATCGCGCCGGCCTCGCCATCGGCCAGCACCCGGCCGCGATGGAGGACGACGAGGCGGTCCGTCGCCCGCACTTCGTCCACCAGATGGGTCGCCCAGAGAACGGTGAGCCCCTGCGATGCGAGGTCGTGCACATGCCCGGTGATGGCCGCGCGCGAGGCGGCATCCAGCCCGACCGTTGGCTCGTCCAGCAGCAGCACCTCGGGCCGGTGGAGGAGGGCGCGGGCGATCTCCATGCGTCGGCGGTGGCCGCCGTTCAGTTTCGCGGCCTTTTCTCCGGCGCGTTCGGCCATGCCGAGCCGTTCGAGCGCCGCCATGGCGCGTGTTTCCGCCTCACGCCCGGAAAGGCCGTGCAGGGCGGCGAAATAGAGCAGGTTGCGCTTGACGGTGAGGTCCGGATCGAGCGTCGAAGCCTGGAAGACGACGCCCATGCGGGCCAGCGCGGCGCGGGGCTCCCGCGCCATGTCGTGCCCCGCAATGGCGATGCGGCCGGTACGCGGCGTGAAGAGCCGTGAGAGCATGCCGAACAGCGTCGATTTCCCGGCGCCGTTCGGCCCGAGCAGGGCGCAGAAGCGGCCGGGCTCGACGGAGAAGGACACGCCATCGAGCGCGCGTCGCGCGCCCCAGTCATGGCTGATGCCCTCTACCGTCAACCCGCCCATGGCTTGCTACTCTATGGTGATGGCGACCTGCTGGGTCTCGCCGGTGCTGCCGGGAACCTTCAGGTGGTAGCTGCCGGGCTTGATCGCAACGAAGCTGATTTCCGCCTCGCCCGCCTCGTCGAATTCGAGGGAATCGACGCCGAGCGGCCGGATCTCGATGCCTTCGATGACGATCTCGTTGATCCAGATGGCCCGGAAGAAGCCCGCGCCCTCCAGCGCCAGTTCCTGGCTGCCGTCAGCCTCGATCTTCAGCGTATAGTATTTCCCCGATTTCAGCGTCAGCGGCGCCTTGGAGACCGGCTGCCCGGCCGACAATGTCAGCTCCGGCAGCGTCTCGCGGTTGGATTTCGACAGGAGGCCGGCAAGGCCCAGGCCGGCCTCGGGCTTTGCATCGTCATCGTCATCCGCCAGCGCCGCGAAGGGTATGGCGGCGAGCATGACGGCTGCCAGGATTGCTTTCTTCATCTTATCCTCCCTCTCAAAAATCATGGTCGGGTCGCCGCGCCCCAGGGGAAGCGGCCGACCTTGATGGATTTCACCGGCTCCAGCGTGGCGACATCGACCACGGTGACGTCGCCGGAGACGCCGTTGGTGGTAAAAAGCTGCGTATGGTCGGGCGAGAAGGCGAGGTGCCAGACGCGGCGGCCGACGAGCACATATTTCCGGACCTCGAACGTATCGGCATCGATCACCGCCACATGGTTGGCCGGGCCAAGCGCGACGAAGGCCGTCTTGCCGTCGGGCGTGAACTCGAAGCCGACGGGCTGGATGAGGTCGGCATTGACACCCGTGATCTCGAAACGGATCTTGGCCTTTTCCGCCTGGGTCGCGACGTCGAAGACGGTGATCGTGCCGCCGATCTCCGAGGAGACCCAGAGCTCCGTTCCGTTCTTGGCGAATTCGGCGTGGCGCGGGCGGGAATCGACCAGCGTATTGGCGAAGATCGTCTTCTTCTCCGCGTCGATCCAATGGGCCATGTTCGTCGTTTCCGACGTAGTGATGACGATCTTGCCGTCCGGCGAGACGGCCATGCCCTCCGGCTCGATGCCGACATTGATCTGGGCCACAACCTGCCGCGTCTCGACATCGACGACCGTCGTTACCGCATCGTCCTCGTTGGCGATCCACAGGTGCCTGTCGTCGGGGGCGAGCACGAATTGCTCCGGGTCCTCGCCGGAGGGCAGGTCGTGCAGGATCTCGCCGGTCGCCGGGTCCATTACCTGCACCGTGTCGCTGTCGGAGGCGCAGATATAGACGCGGCTGTGATCGGCGTTGAAGGTGATGCCGCGCGGCCTTTCGCCGGTCTTGATGGTGCGCACGACCTCGAGCGTTCCCGTGTCGATCACGGAGATCGTGTCGTCCTTCTCGTTCGTCACCCAGATCTCGCCGGCAAGGGCGTGAAGCGGGGCGGCCGCGAGCAGGGGGGTGATCAAAAGGGCCGGAAATCTCATCTCATCCTCCAAAGGCGGCGCAGGCGCTTTCGGGCCGGTCGAGGCCCAGCGTGTCCATTTCGTTGGTCTGGTGCAGATAGCCGTCGAGCGGGGCAAGCTCGACCAGCGCGCGGGCATTGACGACCGCCATGGGCTGGCGGAGCTGCCCGTTCCAGGCGCGATAGCTGAGGCTGCGGCCCTTGAAGCCGTCGAGGGCGAACCTGTCCGAGAGGATGAAGCTGCGCAGCATGGCAGGATCGGCGGAATTGGTGCGCGTCACGGCTTCGCCGATCGTGCGCAGCGCCGTCCAGGCGGCATAGTCGCGTGAGCTCATCTCGCGGCCCGCCGCCTTCTCGAACCGGTTTTGAAGCTGCACGGCGGCCCATTGCTCGAGCACGGGCGCCCAGCCTTCGCCGCGCAGGCCGTCCGACCCCGCGACGGGGCGCGGCAGCCAGGTATTGTCGGCGACATAGCGGGCGAAATCGTCGGCCTCGTCGGCGATCAGCAGCACATCGTGATCGGGAAGATCCTGGGTGAAGAGCGGTATTTCCTGGCCGGCGGCGCGGCGCAGGTCCGTATCAAAGGTCCAGTCCTTCGAGGCGAGGATCTCGACGCCGAATTTCTGCGCCGAAGCGCGCAGCGTCCCGGCGAAGGCGCGGTCCTGCGGCTTCGGGCCGACGATCATCACCGTGCGCGTCCACCGCCGGGCCTTCAGCACCTGCATCAGCGCGTCGCTGCGCATGGCGTCCTCCGCTATGGTGTGCAGCAGGTTCGCGCGGCAATCGGCGTCGCGTAGCCGCCGCTCGCCGGAGGCGACGTTGAAGAGGAGGGCGCCCTCGGCTTCCGGCAGGTCCGCGACCGCGAGCATGCCCTCCGGGGTGGCGTCGAGGAACAGGATCTTCGAGGCGGCGAGCGCCTTGCGGGCGGCATCGAGGAAATCGCCGCCGGGCTCGACCGAGACGACGGCGAGGCTGTAGTCGTGGCCCATGAAGCTGCCGGTCGTCTTCGTGTCCGTCAACGCCACCTCCGCCCCCGCGATGCCCCGGTCCTCGGGGATGGGGTCGAGATTGGAGAGCACGGGCGGCGCCTCCATCTCTTGCCGGAGATAGGCCATCGGTATGGCGATCGCGGCTGCGGCCGACGATGCGCAGCAGACGAATGCGGCCGCAAGGCAAAGGCTCCTGCGTCGCGCTGTGAAGCGTACCGGCATGTCTCATCCTCCCGGCAGCGAGCATGGCTGCAGAGGATGTGTGCCGAAATACGACCTTGGTGCCATAGGGCGGCGCGACCTAGGTCGCATATCGCTGTGCCTGCGGCCTGCCGTAGAAAATGCGCAGTTGGAAATGCGAGGGAGGACCGCATGTCGGCCAATATCATTCGCGGCGGGATCGCCGCTGTCATCCTCATGGCGACGACGGGCATCGTGGTCGCCCATGGCGACGTGGCGCCGCAGCCGGTCAACACGGACGTGCTGCCGGAGGTGGGCGAGGAGTGGCTGACCGAAAACCCCTATCGCGAGGCGAAGGTCGGCCATGAAGCATGGCTGAAGGCGGTGGAGATCGGCGCCTCCGGCTTCAACCAGAACTGTGCGCGCTGTCATGGCCTCGGCGCGGTCTCCGGCGGGCTTGCGCCGGATCTGCGCTTCCTTGAGGCCGAGGAGGCCGGCGACGAGTGGTTCATCGAGCGCTTCCGCCACGGCTATACCCAGGACGGCACGACCAAGATGCCGGCGTTCGGCGATATCCTCGGCCAGAAGGCAGCCTGGGCGATCCGCACTTATGTGGAGACGCGGCCGGAAGACGGGGCGCTCGACGACCATGCCCAGCGCCTGCACGAGATCCGCGACGAGCTCGGCAGCGGCAAGGTGGCCGATACGGCGGCGCTCAAGAAGGAACTGGAGACGATCGCCTCCGAGGTGAAGACGGCCTCCGGCGCACCCGTCGCCGACAGCGTGACCTATGAGGCCGCGCGCATCCTTTCCGAGACGCCGGAAAGCTGGAAGAAGGCGGCGGAGGTGCTGACCGTCGGCCTTTCCGCCACGCAGTAGAAGCGCCATGCTGCGCCGTGCTCTTCTCGTCCTTGCCATCGGCGTCGCCCTTCCGGGCGGCGCCTTTGCGCGCTGCGAGGACCACAAGCCCCAGCCCAGGCCCCAGAACACCTTCGCGCAGGATGTCGGCCGCGATTTCGACCGCATTATCGAAGAGGGTTGGATCGAGTTCGCCGTCTATGCGGACTATGCGCCCTGGTCCTATGAGGAGAAGGGCAAGCCGGCCGGGGTGGATATCGAGATCGGCCGGCTGATCGCCAGGGCCCTTGGCGTCGAGGCGAAGTTCCGCCTTGTCGCTGCCGGGGAGAATCTGGAGGCGGACCTCCTGAACTATGTCTGGAAGGGGGCAGCGGTCGGCGGCCGTGTCAGCGACGTGATGCTGCATGTGCCCTATGACAGCGCGCTCGTCTGCCGCATCGAGCAGGTCACCTTCACAGGCCAATATGCCACTGAAAGCGTGGCGATCGCCTATCGTGCGGCCGATTACGGGGAGAAGGGTCCGACGCCGCCGTTCTTCCGCTTCGATCCGGTCGCCGTCGAGAACGATTCCATCGCCGATTTCTACCTCACCTCGCTGATCGGCCCGGTCGACAAGATCCACCGCTACCGCTCGACGGCGGCGGCCGTGGACGGGCTGGCGGAGGGCGACACCAAGGCCGCGATGGGCCCGCGGGCCGAACTGGAAGCGGGCCTCGCCCGCCATCCGGACGGCGGGCTGAAGGTGCATTCCCCGCCGCTCGTCGGCTTTGCCCGGGGAAGCTGGACGATCGGCATCGGCATCAATTTCCAGCACAAGGACCTCGCCTATGCGGTCGACGAGGCCATCGAGACGGCGCTTGCCGATGGCGGGATCGCTCGCATCTTCGCGGCTTACGGGCTGACCTTCACGCCGCCCGCGCGGTAGGCTCAGAAGGTGGAGACGTCGCCGGCAAGGTCGACCGCCGTCACCCGCATCACGGTGCGGGACCGGCGCAGCGCGGCGCGGATCTCGTCGGCCGGCATCAGGCAGAAGGCGGTGGAAAGGCCGTCCGCCAGCGCGGCGTCTTTCGCTTCCACCGAGATCGTCGACCAGCACGGCGCTTCGCCATGCGGGCCGAGAATATGAAAGCCGCTCCCGATCCGCATCGCCGAGGGGCTTGACGTGGCGATGGCATTGCCGGCAAGGCGGCGGATGGCGATCTCGCCGAGGGCTGGGTCCTCGATGGAGACGCTGAACGGCCCGCCGAGCGCGGCGAACTCCCCCATCTCGACGAGGGCCTGCCCATAACCCGCTTCGCGCAGCAGGTGGCGCACCCGGTCGGCGGCATAGCCCTGGGCGATGCCGTTGAAGGTCAGGGCCTGGCCTTCGCCAAGCCGGACCGGCGGGCCGATCTGCACCCGCGCCCAACCGATCGACGCCCGTGCCGCGGTGGGATCTCGCCCTTCGGCAAGGGCGCGCCAGAGGGGCTGCACCGTCGGGTCGAACCGTCCATCCGTCATCCCGTGGATGTGACCGGAAAGCCGGAGCAGGTCGAGAAGGGCAGGGGGCGGATCGTCAAGGCGGCCTGCGGCATTCAGCCGGCTGAGGGCGGAGTGGCTCCTGAACAGGCTGGCCGCTGCCTCCACCTCCGTGATCGCCGCGCCGATCCGGCCGGCGACGTCCTGCGCAAGGCCGCGAGGCCCCCGCAGGTCGACACGCACCGTGCCGCCAAGCATGTCGGCCTGCCAGGTCGTGATTTCGGCGCGAGCCGCCCCGGAAAAGACGGCCGCCGCGGCGATGAAGAGGAATCGCCGCCGGTTCATGCGCGCGCCTCCGCCGGGGCCGAAACACGCTTCCGGCGCGCCAGCACGAGGGGCACGCATTGCGCAGCGTCGTCGTGGATCGAGACGCAATCGAAGCACTGGAAGCACTGGGAATAGGCGATTTCGCCGGTCTTGCGGATGGCGCCATAGGGGCAGCGCACGCGGCAGAGCTGGCACGGCGAGCCGCATTGCGCGCGGCGGGGTATCCATCGGCGCAGGCGCAGAAACCCGCCGATGGCCATGAGCGCGCCGAGCGGACAGACATAGCGGCAGAAGCCCTTGAACGTAACCATGGCGAGGAGCAGCCAGAAGGCGGCATAGGCGACATAGTACCATTCACGCTGGAAGAGCGTGGTGACCGCCGTCTTGAACGGTTCGATCTCAGCAGCGGTTTCCGCCTTCTCCGGCGCGAGGATGGCGACGGCGAGGAGGCCGGCGAGGGAAAGCCAGGCGCCCGCCTTCAGCCGGCCGTCCCAGGCCGGGGAGGGATTCCATTGCGGCAGCCGCAGCAGCCGGCCGGCATGGTGGGCGAATTCCTGCATGGCGCCGAAAGGGCAGAGCCAGCCGCAGAAGAGGCCGCGCCCCCAGAGCACGAAGCCGAGAATGGCCGCGCCCCAGATCAGCAGCGAAAAGGGATCATAGAGCAGGACGGCGAGATTGCCGCCGCCGCTCGCCGCCCGCAGCACCGCAAGCGGCGTGACGATCGAGAGCTGCCCCTGTCCCCACCAGCCGACGAACCCGATGACAAGGGCAAGGAAGGCAAGCCGCGCCGGGCGCAGCACGGTGGGCTCGGCAAGCCGGCGCATGCCCGGCCCGACTGCGGCAAGCAGCCCGGCGAGCAGCATGCCGAGCGCCGCGAGGTCCCATTTGCGGCTGACCATCGCCGCCTGCCATGGCGGCAGGGCGGTGGCGATCCCGGAGCGGGTGAAGAAGGTGGGATCGGCCTTGAGGGCGAGCGGAAAATGGGCCGAGCCGATCTCCGGTTTCAGCATGCCATGCAGGCGCACGGCCAGTGCGGAGAGCGTCCAGTCCCGCGTCGGATCGAAGCCGAGGCGGCGGTCGATGCGCAGCAGCATCGTCGTGCCCTCCGGCACGCCTTCCCGCACTCCCACCGTCATGTCGGCATCGCGCAGCGCGACGGGCAGGCCGTCCTGCGTGGCCGCCAGCCGGTCCGGCGCCGTGTTGCGCACGAAATCCGGCGAGACGAGGCCATGGCGCCCGGCCTCGATGAGGAGGATGGGCTCGTCGTCGGGCGCGACGCGCGCAAGACGCTGGAGATCGGCGAGGCTCTCTTCGTCCAGCACCGCGCGGGCGATGGCCGGAGGGCCGATATCGACCGCCCAAAGATCGAGGAAAAGCCCATCCGGGTCCGCCGTCGCCTCCGGGTCGTCATGCGCCCAGACCGTCTTGCCGAAGGCCGTGTCGAGCACCGCGTTGGTGACCTTGAGGTTCCGGGCAAGGCCGCGCTCGACCAGCATCGCCCAGTCGAGGTGTTCGTCGACCGACGGGTCGGGATGCACCGGCGGGCCGCTGGCCACGCCCTGCATCTTCTCGCGCGCCACGGCGAGCGTTGCGGCAAGGATTGATTCATGGGCGATACGCACCGAGGCCGTCGCCTTGGTCACGCCGTCGAGATGGACGAGGTCGGAGCCGCTGGCGGCCTCGCCATAGGGCGTGCCGACGACCAGCGGTTCGCGGATCGAATGGCCGCGATACTGCTCGAGGAAGGCGCGCAGCGGTGCTTCCCCGAGGCCGGAAACGAAGATGGGTTCGTTGTGCGAGACGAGCCTGACATCGAGGAAGCGGCCGTCCCGGTCGATCGTCACGAGCATGTTGATCGGCGCGCCGGAGAAACCGGGAAGCGGCGCGAGCGGCCCCGTTTCGAAGACATAGCCCGCCTCCGCACCGCCGGAATTCAGCAGCGTCCAGACGCCCTTGTCGTTCACCGGCTCGCCCAGCGCATAGGGCGGCACGATCATGCCGGCCAGCGCCTCCCGGTCGAGCGGGTCGGCAAGCGCGCTTCGGCTGCACAGGGCAAGGCCGAGGATGAAAATGCTCAGCAGCGCGATGCGCCGCGCCAGGCCCTTTCCCATCGCCAGATCCTCCCGCTCCGATTTCTATGCGCCTGCCGGAAGGTCGCCATACGACCAAGGTCGCGGATCGGCAAAGGGTTCCGTCGGCTATAGTCGGGTCGGGAGATTTCGCATGGCAGAAACACGCGCCGAAGACCGTCCATCGGGTGCCGTCTTCTTCTTGTCACTCGGCCTCTTCGGCCTGTTCTGGGCGGCGCTCGCCGGCCTGAAGGCCGATCCGACCGTTCTGCCGGGCCCGATCGATGTCGCACGCGTCTTCTGGTCGGAGGCCATGTCCGGGCGGCTGCCGCGCGAACTGGTCGCCACGCTGCTGCGCGTTACCGTTTCCTTTGTGCTCGCGATGACGGTGGGCAGCCTGCTCGGCTTTCTCCTCGGCCGCTGCCGGGCGTTCGACCGCTGGGCGGGTCCCTGGGTGACGATCTTCCTGAACCTGCCGGCCCTGGTGCTGATCGTGCTCTGCTATCTCTGGATCGGCCTCAACGAGATCGCGGCGATCGTCGCCGTGACGCTCAACAAGACGGCGATGGTGATGGTCACCATCCGCCAGGGCGTCGGCGCCTTCGATCCGGCGCTGGAGGACCTTGCGACTGTCGCCCGTCTCTCCCGCCGCGAACGGTTCCGGCACCTCGTCCTGCCGCAGCTCGCCCCCTGGCTTGCCGTCGCTGCGCGCAACGGCATCGCCGTGATCTGGAAGATCGTGCTCGTCGTCGAATTTCTCGGCCGGTCCAATGGCATCGGCTTTCGTATCCACCTCTATTTCCAGCAGTTCGAGACCGCGCATGTGCTGGTCTATTCCCTCGCTTTCGTCGCCGTCATGCTGGTCATCGAACACGGGGTCATCCAGCGTCTGGAAGCGCGCGTGGCCTACTGGAAAAAGCGATAGCCTGGAGCGGCACGCCGTCGCGGCGCGGCCAGCTGTGGAGCGCGCTCACCCTGCTTTGAAACTGGACAGTGTCGCTGTTCAGGCCGTTCAGGCGCTGTACGGTGAACGGGGCGTCTATCACCGCCATGTGACTGATAATGCTTGCGATATTTATGTGGCATGACACTTGCTGTGTGTCTCCTGCCGGGACAAGTCCCGGGAATGGAGGACACGAAAATGAAAGCACAAGTGCTGACCAGATACGACGACGGTCTGACGGCGGACCAATGGGTCTCGCTGCAGGAGGTCGCGGACCCGAACATCGAAAAGT
>NZ_SLVX01000034.1 GCF_004341885.1 Shinella granuli
CTCGGGCTTAAGCCCTCCCGGCGGTCTCAGGCCGGCGCCGCAGTGGCCGACTTTTGCTCCGCCCCGTGGCCGGTTTTTACTCCGCCGTTGACAGCTTTCAAGCACACCACATTTGCACTGATCGACCGCAAATGAGGTCGTAGGCCGAAAGGCTGGCTTCGGTCGATTGCGCCCTGCTGTGTTGCGCCCACAATCGAGGGACGGACAAGCGATCTGGGCTCCGTGGTTGGCCATTGGATCATGTTCGGCTGTGGGCGTTTGATCCTCGCGATCCTCCCAGCCACTGCGCAGCAACGTCGTCACATGTTCGATCGTTTGCCTTCCATCAGCCATGCAACGGCTTCCGACGATACCTTCCAGCCGAACAGCGGCCCACGCCGCCAATGCATACCCTCCTCAACCGAGCGCAGGCCGGTCGCTAGGGTTCCGGCGTGACGGATTGATTCCGATGGCACATGGACGCCGCTTCTAATAACTAGACTTTCTCCGTCATGTTAATTAGACATTCAGCGAAGCGCCGCCCGTGGGACTGAACATGCCGAAAGCCAACTGGACATTGAAGGATGACATTCGCGAGTATTGGACCTCGCGCGCCGCGACGTTCGATCTCTCTCCAGGGCACGAAATCTTCGGCGACGACGAGCGCCGCGCCTGGCACGCCCTCATCGAAAGGCATCTCGGTGCCGGGGGCGGGCGCAAGGCATTGGACCTTGCAAGCGGCACGGGCGTCATTTCCCGCCTCTTGTGCGAGAACGGCTTTGCCGTGACGGGGCTCGACTTCTCCGAGGCGATGATCGAGCAGGCCCGGCTCAAGGCCGCAAAGCACAGTCTCGACGCGACCTATGTCCTCGGCGATGCAGAGGAGACCCGCCTGCCCGACGACGCCTTCGACGTCATCATGACGCGCCACCTGGTCTGGACCCTGCCCGACCCCGGAACCGCCTTCGCGGACTGGTTCCGCGTGCTGAAACCCGGCGGGCGCGTCCTCATCGTCGACGCCGACACGACGGCAAGGAGCATGACGTCCAGGCTGCTGCAGAGGCTTGCCGCCGTCCTCAAGCGGTTCGCGCGGCCCTCCCCGACGCCGGGAATGGATATCGAGGTGCACAACCGGATCGTCTCGCAGGTGCACTTTTCCGGCGGCGCCCGCGCGGAGGACGTCGCTGCGCTGCTCGCCGGCGCGGGCTTCGAGACTGTCGTCATCGACCGCGATCACGGACGGATCCGCCGGGCGCAGGGCCGCCACATGCCGCTGCACCAGCGGCTGGGTCGTGCGAGCCAGGACCGCTACGCGATCCTCGCCACGAAGCCGGCAGCGATACCGGCAGCAATCGACGCCCGCTCCGGGCAGCACGCAGCATAGGCAAGGGAGAAAAGGATGCTTGTATTTCTGAACAGGGCGAGGCTCGCGCTCATACGCCCGCTCACCATGGTGTTCTACCTGCTTCTCGCCGTCACCGGTGCGGCCGGACTTGCCGGCGCTCAGGAAAAGATCACCGTCACCGATCTCGCCGGCCGCACGGTCGAGGTTCCGCACGGCGCGAAGAAGGTCATCCTCGGCGAGGGGCGGATGTTCTACGCGACGGTGGTCTTCGACAGGGAAAATCCCTTCGAGCAGCTTGCCGCCATCGGCGACGACCTGCCGAAGTTCGATCCCGACACCTGGAACAAGTATCTCGCGCGCTTCCCGCAGGCCAAGGACGTGCCGATGATCGGCGCGGCCGCCTCGGCGGACTTCAGCGTCGAAAAGGCCCTCGAACTCGATGTCGACGTGCTCGTCGTCACCCTCGGCTTCTACGACAAGATCAAGGAAAGCGGCATCATCGAGACGCTGGAGAAAGCTGGCGTGCCGACCGTGTTCGTCGATTTCCGCGAGCGGCCCACCCAGAACACCGTACCCTCCATCCTCCTGCTCGGCCGCATTTTCGGCAAGGAAGCGCAGGCCCAGGCCTTCGCCGACTACTACATGGCCCAGATGCGCCGGGTCTATATGGGGATTTCCGGCCTGAAGCCGGATGAACGGCCGGTCGTCTTTGCCGAGCGCGCCGCCGGGCTCGATCCCGCCGTCTGCTGCGACACGTTCGGAAACTTCAACTTCGGCGAGTTCATCGCGGAAGCGGGCGGCTTCAACCTCGGAACGAAATATCTGACGGGCGTCAGCGGCAGGCTCAATCCGGAAGCCGTGGTCGTCGAGAACCCGCCGTTCATCGTCGTCACCGGCGCCAACTGGTCGACCTCCAATCCCGGCAACACCGCCGTCTGGCTCGGTTACGAGACGGCCGAAGACAAGGCCCAGGAACAGCTCCGTGGCCTGATGCAGCGCCCCGGCTTCCCGGAAATCAAGGCCGTGAAGGACAACAATGTCCTGGCCGTCTACCACCAGTTCTACCAGAGCCCGTACCATTTCGTGGCCGTGCAGGCTCTCGCCAAGTGGCTTCACCCGGAACGGTTCGCGGATCTCGACCCGCATGCGACCTTCAAGGAACTGCATGAAAAGTTCCTGCCGATCGATGTCAGCGGCGTGTTCTGGACGACCCTGAAGTAACGGAGGGCGCTTCGGCGCCTCTCCTGCCGTTGGAAGAGACGATGGACCAGACGATCACGATGCGGGCCGGTGAACGATACCGCCGACGGATGATGCGCAACAGCCTGTTCGTGGGCGGCGCAATCCTGCTGCTGGTCCTGGCCATAGGGGTCGACGTCGGGGTGGGTCCCGGCTGGTACACGCCGGCCGAGGTTCTGACCGCCCTGCTTTTCCCGCAGGACGTGGCGCCGAAGCTCGCCATCATCGTCTGGGACGTGCGGCTGCCGGTGGCGGTGATGGCCGTCCTCATCGGCGCCATGCTCGGCATCGCCGGCGCCCAGATGCAGACGATCCTGCACAATCCACTCGCCGATCCGTTCACGCTCGGCATCTCCTCGGCGGCGAGCTTCGGGGCGGCGCTGGCGATCGCGCTCGGCATCGGCCTGTGGCCGGCGGGCGGCAACGTCTTCATCGCCCTCAACGCCTTCCTGTTCGCGCTCGGCACGTCGCTGGTGCTCTTCATGTTCACGCGCATGCGCGGTGTGACGGTGGAAACCTTCGTCCTGGTCGGCATCGCGCTCTTCTTCACGTTCAACGCGCTGCTGGCATTCATCCAGTATCAGTCCTCCGAAGCGCAGCTTCAGCAGATCATATTCTGGATGATGGGGAGCCTGGCCCGGGCATCCTGGACAAAGATCGCCGTCTGCCTCGTCCTGCTCGCACTCGTCGTTCCGCTCTGCTGGGCGCGCAACGCGATGATGACCGCCCTGGCGATGGGCGACGACCGGGCGGCCAGCCTCGGCGTGCCGGTCGCACGGCTGCGGCTGGAAATGCTGGCCTGCATTTCGCTGCTTGCGGCAACGGCGACCGCCTTCGTCGGCACCATCGGCTTCGTCGGCCTCGTCGGCCCCCATATCGCCCGCATGCTGGTCGGCGAGGACCAGCGGCATTTCATCCCGGTCTCGGCTGCCGCGGGCGCCGTCATCCTTTCGGTTTCATCGACCGCATCCAAGGCGATCACCCCCGGCGTTATCTACCCGATCGGCATCATCACCGCCCTCGTCGGCGTGCCGTTCTTCCTGAGCCTGGTGATTTCGATCCGGCGGGAGACCTGGCGATGACCCTCGAAATAAGCGGCCTCCGTTTCGCCTACGGCACGAATGTCGTGTTCGACGCGCTACATGCGGCTCCGTTTCAGAAAGGCGAGCTGACGGCCTTGATAGGCCCCAATGGTGTCGGCAAGTCATCGTTGTTTCGATTGATGGCAGGCTTGCACAAACCTGCCGAAGGGAAAATCCTGCTGCATGGAACCGACACGTCGCTGTTGCCCGACAGACGTCGGTCAGAGAGCATCTTTCTCCTGACGCAGCATACTGCGATGAAGGCCGCGCTCGCCGTTTTTGACGTCGTCCTCCTCGCCAAGAGAGGATGGCAAGGTGGAAGGGCGACCAGCAGTGACATCGCTCACGTTGAAGAGACCCTGGATCTGCTCGGCATCGAATTCCTGTCCGATCGTCTTGTCACCGAATTGAGCGGCGGCCAGCAACAGCTTGTGGCCCTGTGCCAGGCCCTGGTGCGCAACCCGCAAGTCCTGTTGCTCGACGAGCCGACGAGTGCGCTCGACCTCCGCCGTCAACTGGAAGTCCTGCGCTTGATACGAAACGTCACGCGGGAGCGCCAGATCATTACGTTCGCGGCCCTGCATGATCTCGCACTGGCAAGCCGCTTCGCCGATCGTTTCGTGCTGCTGCACGAAGGCCGTGTGGCGGTTGACGGCAATCCCGAAGAGGTTCTCCGAAACCCCCTTACTGGCAATGTCTATGGCGTACGTTTGGAGATCGACAGGAACGCCAATGGAAGCCTGATCGTCAATGCGGATCTGACATCATAGGGAAGCTTGCCCTTCCACCATGCCACAACCGCTGCCTTGCCGACCTGCGCCTGATGGCATCACCCATGTCATGACCGACCGCGTTCCCATTCCGGCCCGTGCCCGCATCGCGCTTCTGGCCGTCTGGCGGCCGAACGGCCGTGAACCCGGTGGCATGGTTTCAGCTCTTCGGAAAAGCATGGATATCCACAAATGCTTGTCGCTTGGCGCCCATGCTTGCCAATGGAGCGTTCTTCGACAATTTCACGCCTATTCCCATCGACGACGAGGTGAGGATGATGCCATGTCGCAATAGCGCAGCGGTGATGGCTGAGATCGTCGTTTCCTTCAGGTGTCCCTCGCCCGTTTCATAGCGGCGAATGGTGGCACATGAAACGTCGGACTCCTGCGCGAGCTCATCCGCCGACCAGCCAAGCATCGCCCGCGCCGCGCGGAGCTGCTGCGGCTGCAGGACGGCATCGCCGTCGTTGAAGGAAACCGCATCCTCCAGGCGCCATGTCTCCTGGATCGTGCCCAGCCACTCGATCGGTTTTTCCCCTTCAAAGCGGACGGGCATGCCGCGCAAGGTCACCTGTCTGTATTCCCCGTCCCTGTAGCGCAGGCGATAGGAAACGGTATAAGGCGAGGCCGCGCCAATGGCGGACGACCATTCCTCGACGACGCGCTGCCGGTCCTCGGAGTGAATGGCTTCGGCCCATCCGCCGCCGCATATTTCTGCCTCGCTTTGGCCGGTAATCTCCTTCCATCCTTTGAGGTCGAGGATTGAGCCGCTCGCATCCGCCACCCAGAAGATTTCCCCGGTCATCCTCACCAGGGCCTCGAGCCGCGCGCGTTCGCGCACCACCGCGGCCCGCGACCTCCGTTCCCTGGTCACATCCTCCACGACGCCGACGACGAGATCCTGCGGACCGTCGTTCTGCTTCACCTGATCGATATCGACGCGTATCCAGCGAGAGGCGCGGTCCGCATGCACCAGCCGGACCTCCCGCGAGACCGGCATGCCCGTCCTGGCAAGCGGGAAAATCGATCGGAAGTCCTCCTGGTCATCAGGGTGAACAAGGGAAATCCAGGTTCCCAGGCCGAACCCTTCGTCCGGCGCGAGGCCCATGGCCTTGAAGAACCCCCGCGTCGCCCGGATCGCGCCGGTCGCCATATCGGCATTCCAGAAGCCGATGCTCGTGAACCGTTCCACCATCTCGATATAGTGGCGTGACGAAACAAAGTTCGGCGGTTTTGCCGGCATGGCTGTCCTCGTTTGCTTATATGTCGAGTGGCCTTCCATCGTCTCCCTCAGTGCACCGCCGCATACATGATCTTTTCTTCCGTCGCCTCCTCGATCGACATCTCCTCCACGATGCGCCCCTGCTTGGCGACGAGGATGCGATCGGAGATGGCAAAAATTTCCGGCAGGTAAGAGGAGATGACGACGACGGCGCCGCCGGCATCGGCGAGTTGCTGGATCATGGAGTGGATTTCTGCGATCGCACCGACATCGACGCCCCGCGTCGGCTCGTCGAAGATGATCAGCTCGGGGGCCTGGATGAGGCTTTTCGCGATCACGACCTTCTGCTGGTTGCCGCCCGAAAGCTCGACGACCTTCGCATCCTCCCGGATCGTCCGAATGTTCAGCCGCTCGACCCACTCCGCCGCCTCGCGGCGCGCCTGCGACAGGGTGACGACCGTCGCCGGGTTGGCACCCTTGAAGAGCTTGCCGAAAAAGATGTTCTGGGCGATCCCCGCCGTCTCGAACAGCCCGTCGAGCTTGCGGTCCTCGGTTATGTAGGCGACACCGCGGCTGATCGCATGCCGCGGCACGCCGAAACGAACGCTCCGGCCGTTCAACCGGACGCTTCCGCCGTGGAAGAAGTCGCGCTTGAGGATACCGGCAGCGATCTTCATCATTTCCGTCCGGCCCGCGCCGACCAGGCCGAACATGCCGGTCACCTGGCCGGCGAACACCGACATGGTGGCGCTGCGCACCGCCTTGCCCATGGAGACGTTTTCGAGCGCCAGCACCTTCCGGCCGGCCGGCCGCGCCCGGCGCCGGGAAGGGGAACCGTAGAGCTCGTCCTTGAGTTTTCGGCCGACCATGGCCTGTATGATGCGGCCGCGGGTGAAGTTCCCCGCCTCGTCCGTGACGATGCATTCGCCGTCGCGCAGGATGCTGATGCGGTCGGCGATCGCCAGCGCCTCCTCCAGGGCATGCGAGATGAAGACGATCGAGCAGCCTTCCGTCTTGAGACGCTCGATCAGCGCGAAGAAGTGCTGCTTTTCCTCGGGTGTCAGCGCAGCAGTCGGCTCGTCGAAGATGAGGACGCGGGCATGGCGCTGAAGCGCCCGGGCGATCTCCACCATCTGCTTCTTGGCCGCGCCGAGGGAGGAGACGAGCGCCGTCGGCTCGACATGGAAGCTCAGGCGCTGCAATTGCTGCTGCGCCCGGATATTGACGCCGCGCAACCGGTTGAAGAAGGCCTCCTCCCCGAGGAACAGGTTCTGCGCCACCGTCATCGACGGGATGAGATTGGTCTCCTGGAACACCATGGCGATGCCGTGCGCGAGCGCATCTGCCGGCGAAGCGAACATCCGCGGCACGCCCTCCACCAGCATTTCCCCGGAGGTCAGCGGATAGAGGCCGGCGAGCACCTTGGTCAGCGTCGACTTGCCGGCACCGTTCTCGCCGAGCAGGGCATGCACCTCGCCGCGGCGCAGGGTGAAATCCACGTTGCGGAAGGCCGCGACGCCGCGAAACGCCTTGGTGGCATTCCTGAACGCGACGATATCGCTCATGCCGGCACCTCCCCGGCAAGATCGAGGCGAAGAAGCGTTCCGGCGCCGCGCGAGGCCGCGTAGAGCACGTCATCGACCTCCACGACGGAGGCGATGCCGTGCATCCTGCCGTCGGCGCGGGAGTGGTAGCTTTCAAGCGGCGCCATGGTCCGGTCGAGCCGCACGACCATGCCGTGGGAACGCGACGGCGCCCAGGGCTTCATGCTGCCCATCTGCCGCACGGAACCGGCCTGCAGCGGCAGCGACCCGTCATTCCCGCTGGAGAAATCCGGCCCGATCCAGGCCTCGGGCGGAATGGTCGCCATCATCTCGCGGCGATAGTCGCTTTCCCGCAGGACGAATTCGGTCAGTTGCCTGCGGGGCGCGAAGAGTGCAAGCCAGTAGCCGCCGTCGCCGGCGGGCGACAGACGGGCGGGATAGGCAGGCAGATCGGCAAGCTGCACCGCGCGCGATTGCGGTTCGACGATACGGTGGCGCCAGCTTTCCGACACGAGGAGATTGCCTCCCGCATCGAGGGCCAGGCCGTAGGGGAAGGCCAGGCCGTCGCAGAGGATATCCGTCGTCCCGGTCGGGATGCGATGGCGGATCACCGCGCCGCTCGCGCCATGGCTCATCAGGTCGCGTTTCCAGGCGGACATTGCATGCGCCTGCGATCCGACGGCAAGGGCGACGGTCTCCTCGTCCACGAAGAGGGCCGCGGTGATGCAGTCGGCATAACGCTGCTCCAGCCGAAGCAGCCGCCAGCCGTTCCCCTCGCCGCCGATCTCGACGCCGATGCCCTCGACGGCCACGGCGAGCCTGCCGCGGGGCGAGCCCGCGACCGCGGTGATCGGGCGGCCGAAGCGGCGCAGGTTGTTGGCGCGCCCGGCCTGCAGGTCGATGCGCAGCAACCTGTCGGCGCTGCTGCAATGGAGCGCACCGGCCGCCAGGGCCAGGTTGTCGATGCCGGGCAGGTCGAGGATGCGCGTGGCATCATCGAGGCGGCTGTTCGGCTTGAACACGCCGTCCATCGGCGGCACACTCAGCCCGTCCTCGCCGCTACGGCCGAAGATGCGCGAGAGAAATCCCATCACGTCCTCCCCCAGTAGTCGCGCTGCGCCGTCCAGGCGGGGTCCGTATCCGGAAGGCGGATGCGGCCGATGCGGTTGTTGGAAACGCCTCCGAAATAGAGGTAGCCCTTGTGCTCGCAGGTCGAGGTGATCGACGGGTGGTTCTCGCCGGCCGCGTCCCACAGCACGTCGAGAACCGCGCCGTTTTCCGCGATCCGCATCACGCAGCCGCGGTTGACGTTCGGAAACAGCCATTCGTCGGCGGCGATCCGCCGCGCCATGCGCCGGCGAAAGGCCGGCTTGCGCATGGCAAGGTCGAATGTCGGCGTCCTCAGGCCGAGGAGCGCGATCCAGTAGGTGCCGTTCGCGCCGCGGTTGATGTTGTCCGGATAGCCGGGAAGATCGGCCAGGACGACCTCCCGCCGGCCCTTGTGCGGCCCGTCGAACCAGTAGCGCGAGACCCGGCAGGCCCAGGTCTCGGCAAAAAGCAGGGACTGGCCGTCGCGACAGATGGTGATGCCGTTGGGGAAGATCAGGCCGCCGAGGACGGTCCGCGTCCGGCCTGTCGCCGGATCGTGGCAGATCAGGCGGCCGTTACCACGCCCTTCCAGCGCGTCGAGTATCCAGTCCGCCATTTCGTAGCGGATCGTCGCCTCGCTGAAGAAGATGCGTCCGTCCGGCGCGATGTCGAGATCGTCAGGCAGCCTGAGCCGGGAATCGTCGATGACGGAGAACCAGCTCCGGTTGGTCTCGTCCGTGACGCAGGAGACGGCGCCTTCCGGGCTGACCCTGTATACGCCCATGCCCCCGACGCATGTCAGAAGATCGCCGTTCTCGGCGAAGGCGAGGCCGAGCGGATGTCCGCCTATCCGCGCAAAGACCTCGCTTCTGACATAGTCGGGGGCAAGGAAACGCACGATCGTGCCATGCCGTGTCCCGGTGTAAAGATTGTCCTGCCCGTCGAGGACGACGTCCTCCGGTCCTTCTACCGCGCCGAGGCCGATCAGCTCGACGTCGCGAAGCCGATCGTTGAGCGCAAACGGGTCGTCCTTTGTCCGCGCCTGTTCGGGAAGGTCGAGATAGGCGGGAGAGACATAGACCTTGCTGAGGATCTTGCCGCGGTTCTTCACCCATTTGGCATCGAAGAGCACGGCCAGGATCAGGATCACGCCGAGCAGGAGCTGGTTGACCGACCCGGGCGTCGAAAGCCGGATGAGGCCGTTGGTCAGGATCAGCACGAGCGTCGCCCCGACGATCGTACCGCCGACGGAGCCGCGCCCGCCGCCGAGCGAAACGCCGCCCAGCACGACCGCCGTCAGCACGGCGATCTCCAGGCCGATGCCCGTATCGGCGCCGGTGCTGCCGAGGCGGGCGGAAAACAGGAAGGCCGCGATGGCGGTTAGCAGGCCGGAGGTGACATAGGCCAGGCACACCGTGCGCTTGACGTTTATGCCGGCATTGTAGGCCGATCGCCGGGCACCTCCGACGGCGCGCAGCCGCCAGCCCGGCCGCAGCCGCGAGAGCGTGACGTGGATCGCGACGGCGATCACGGCGAAAATCACGAAGGAGACGGGAAGGCCCTGGACCTTGCCGAAGCCGAGGTAATCCCAGGCCGCCGAATCCGGCGTGCTGCCGACGATCGCGCTCGCCAGCCTTGGAAAGACGATGTCGTAGAGGGCCCGGAAGATGACGAGCGTCACGAGCGTGGTGATGAAGGCGCGCAGCCGCAGATAGCCGATCAGCACGCCGTTCAGCAGCCCGCAGGCACTCCCGGCGGCCAGCGTGATCGCAAGTGCCGTCGGAAACGGCAGGCCGAGCACGTTCATGCCGACCAGAGCGGCGAGAACGCACAGCGCGAACATCGAGCCCACGGACAGGTCGATGCCGCCGGACATGATGACGATCGTCAGCGCCAGCGCGATCAGGCCGAACTCGGCGAGCTGGCGCGCGAGGTCGGCGATGTGGCCCGCGCCCAGAAGGCCGGGGATCAGGAAGGACATGATGCCGATCGTCACCAGAAGGGCGACCACGGGGATTGCGGCATCGATCCAGCTCTTGGACAGGACCTCTCCCACCAGACGGCCGGAGAGATATCTGTACCGGAAGCGGATCAACGCGTTCCTGCCTGCCATTGCCCCGTTCACCCTATTTCAGATCGTCGAGCGTCCAGCAATTGCGCTGGTTGACGTTGTCCTTGGTGATAAGCGTCAGCGGATTGAAATAGATGGCCTTGCTTTCCCCCGCCGCCCCCTCGGACATCAGCAGCCGCACGATTTCCTGGTTCAGGAGATCGCCCTGCAGCGGCACGTTATAGCTGATGTAGAGATTGAAGAGGCCCTTCTCGACATTCTCGCAACCGACGCTGTTGCCGCCGCCCGAGGTGACCAGAAAGACCTGGTCGCTCTTGCCGGCTTCCTTGATCGCTGATGCTGTGCCGGTATCCTGATTGTCCCAGATGCCGATCGCGCCGCACAGGTCCGGATGCTGCTGCAGCACGGTCGCCATGATCGAGCGCGCCTTTTCCGGATTGTATTCCGTCGCCTGCTGCGAGACGACCTGGATATCGGGATGGGCGTCCAGCACCTCGTAGATGCCGTCGAGTTGGAAGACGTCGGAGGCCGCCGTCGGCACGCCCGTATCGATCGCCACCTTGGTGGAAACGCCCTTGCCCGCGTCGCATCTGGCGACCACCGCCTCGGCCGCCTTCCTGCCGATCTCCGTCCAGTCGGCACCGACATAGGAATCGGTCGTGGTGTTGGATTCGAGATTGATCTGGACGATCTTGATGCCCTCGGCCTGCGCCTGCTTGAGGAGGCGCGCGTAGGACTGGATATCGGGATTGTGGATCACCATCAGGTCCGGCTTCTCGGTGATCAGCGACTGGATCGCCCGCGTACCTGCATCCGTGCTCCAGGCCGGATCGCGGATCTCGAAGCCGTAGCCGAGCCGCTCGGCCTGCCTGCGCATCTGCGCCGCCCAGCCTTCCGTCAGGTCGAAGCCCATCGAGAGCGGCACGAACACCACCTTCTTGTCCTTGAGCGACGTATGGAACGCGGTGCTGCGCGGATTCTCCAGTCCCTTGTCCTGTGCCACCGCCCAGCCGAGGCCGGCGGCGAGTACCGCTGCGGCGAGCGCCGTTCTCTTCACAAATGCGCGTTGCATGATCTCCTCCCGGTTTGAACGTTCCATGGTTGGTGGTGCTACAGATCTCCTTGCTGCGACGTCTGCTCGTCGCGCGGATTGACGATGGAATCGACGACGATCGCAAGCAGCAGGACGATACCCTTGACGAGGTTCTGGACCGTGTAGTCGATGTTGAGGATGGTCATGCCGTTGAGCAGGATGCCGACGAATACTGTGCCGAGAACGACGTTGCGGACCGACCCGTGGCCGCCGTTGAGGCCGATGCCGCCGAGCACCACGACCAGGAGGATGTCGTAGATCATCGTCGAATTGAAAAGGCGCGCATTGATGGCCGCGGCCGACGACGCCAGGATCAGGCCGGCGAGATAGGCGACGAAGGCGCTGATCGCATATTGCGCGACCGTCATCGGCCGGAAGGGCACGCCCGTCACGCGCGCGGCATTGGGATTGCTGCCCATCGCATAGAGCATCCAGCCGAAGCGGGTGCGGCTGAGCACGAGGTGGAAAAGGCCGCACAGGACGGCGAAAAAGACGACGGTCGTCGGAATGCCGAGGACGTTTCCCTGGCCGATGACGCTGAACCAGTCGGTGTCCGGCGGCACGTTCTGCATCTCCAGTGTGAAGAAGAACGTCCGGCCGGTGCCGTAGATCACCGACCCGGCGGCGAGCGTGGCGAAGATCGGCGGCACATCGCCGAACGCGATCAGAACGCCGATGATCACCCCCGCAGCGATCGCGAAAACCGCGCCGATCAGAAGCGCGAGTTCGAAGGAATATCCGGCCCGCGTGATGACGAACGCCCAGGACACCGAGACCACCATGGTCGCGATCATCGAGACGTCGATGCCGCGGGCGATCACGACGAGCGCCATGCCGAGCGCGAGGATGCCGAGGATGGAGACGCTGCGAACCAGCACCAGGAGATTGCCGGTGCTGAGAAAGCCCGGCAGCAGGATCGCAAACAGCACGAAGGCGAGGACCGCCAGCGAGAAGACGATGCCCTCCTGGCTGCGCAGCAGCCTTGCGTGGAATGGCGGCCGGTCGTCCTTCCTGATGATCGCGGGCCTGGCCATCAGTTCGAAGCCCCGCCGTTTCGCATCGTTTCGAGCAGTTCCCGGGCACGGTCGACGCGGACATCGTGAGCGGCCGCGAGCGCGGCTGCAACCGTGCCGATCTCGTCCCCGCTCGCACCGGCAACGATGGCGATGTTGCGGGCGTGCAGTGCCATATGCCCCTTCTGGATGCCCTCGCTCGCAAGCGCGCGAAGCGCCGCCATGTTCTGCGCCAGGCCAACGGCGACCGTCACCTCGGCCAGTTCCTGGGCGCTTTCGACCCCGAGAATCTTCAGGGCCGCGCGGGCGCCCGGATGGGTGCGGGTCGCGCCGCCAACGAGGCCCAGCGCCATCGGCATTTCAAGCGTGCCGACGAGGTTGCCCTTCGCATCGATTTCCCAGTTCGTCAACGAGCGATACCGGCCGGAACGCGACGCCCAGGCATGGGCCCCGGCCTCGACCGCCCGCCAGTCGTTGCCGGTCGCGACCACCACGGCATCGACGCCGTTCATGATGCCCTTGTTGTGGGTCGCGGCGCGATAGGGATCAACCGCCGCGAAAGCGCTGGCCTCGACGATGCCCCGCGCCACCTGCCCGCCCTCATGGTCTTCCGTTTTCAGCGCATCCGGCGTCACCGCCACCATGGCGCGCGCCAGGCGCAGATCGGCGAAGTTGGAGAGAATCCGCAGCCGCACGACGGCGCCGGTAATGTCCTCGATCATCGGCGCGACGCTTTCGGCCATCGTGTTGACCGTATTGGCACCCATGGCGTCGCGCACGTCGACGATGAGATGCACGACGAGCATCGGGCCTACCGGCGTCTCTTCGAAGACATGGACTTCGACATCCTTGCAGCCGCCGCCGAGCGAAACGAGGACCTTGTCCCTGGCATTGGCCGCGGCGATGATGGCTTCGCGCTCCCGCAGGATGCGCATGCGGGCTCCATGGGGATCACCGACCCCCAGCACCTGGACCTGTGCCCGCATGACCGGCGCCGTGCTCGACGTGCGAAAGCCGCCGCAGGCGCGCACGATGCGCGCCATGTAGGACGCCGCCGCCACGACCGACGGTTCTTCGACGCTCATCGGGATCAGATAGTCGCGGCCGTTGATGGTGAAATTGGTGGCGATGCCGAGCGGCAGCGTGAACGTGCCGATGACGTTCTCGATCATGCCGTTGGCGAGAGCGGACGGCAAGCCGCCCCCGCCGATCGCCTGCTTGTCGCACGCATCGAGCGGTACCACGTCCGCCACGCGGTCGAGCCTTTCGGCAGGGGAAAGGTTTCGCAGGTTCTCCAGGCGCGAGTTGACGCCCGGATGTGTCCTGCTTTGTTTCCTTTCGACCAAGGTCGCTCCCTCCCGCGCCACCGAATCCCATGTAATACTTATGAGCCTCTTGACACCTCAAATAAAAGGTACAGTTGTCCGATATTGTCCCAAACTGTACCAGCGGAGAGCAGCGTGGCAATCAAAGGCGTATCCGAAGCGCACGTTCCCACGCGCGTGACGTCCATCGCGGGAAAGCTGCGTGAGGAGATCGTCTCGGGCGTACGCGCGCCAGGCAGCCGGCTGCCGTCGATCCGCAAGGCGGCGGCGGAATTCGGCGTGTCGAAGAACACGGTCGTCGAGGTCTATGATAGGCTCGTCGCATCGGGCCATATCACCGCGCGGATGGGGTCGGGTTTCGTCGTGACTTTCGCCGGCACTGCCGATCCGGCTGCGCGGCCGAGGCATGTCGCCGAAGCCGTCGACATCGCTTCGCTGCTGAACGCCCAGCTCGAACAGGATTTCCAGATTCGCGTGGGCGACGGCAGGCCGCCACCGTCCTGGGCCGAGCAATCCGAAATCAAGCGCTATCTTGGCTCCTATGGCAGGGCCCTGTCGGCGGATGCCGACAGCTACGGGTCCGCCCTGGGCTTCATGCCCCTGAGACAACAGCTGGCGCGTCGGCTAGGCTCCCAGCAGGTGCATGCCGCGGAAGACAACATCCTCCTGACATTCGGGGCAAACCACGCCCTCGACCTCGTCATTCGGGGCATGCTATCTCCCGGAGACACCGTGCTCGTCGACGAGCCCGGCTATTATCCGCTGTTTGCCAAGCTGAAGCTCGCCCAGGTCCGGGCCGTCGGCGTGCGCCGGACGCCGGACGGCCCGGACGTGGACGACTTCGCCGCAAAGCTTGCCACCGAGCGACCGAAGCTTTTCTTTACGCAATCCCTCGCTCACAATCCCACAGGCAGCTCCCTGACGGTCCCGGTTGCTCACGCCGTTCTTACCGCAGCCGGCAAATACGGCCTACCCATCGTTGAAGAGGATCCTTTCGCCGACCTGCCGACCACATCCGACAACAGGCTGGCCACGCTCGACCAGTTGAACCTGGTCATCTCGATCGGAACCTTTTCCAAGACGCTCTCGGCAAGCCTGCGATCAGGTTTCATCGCCGCCAGAACGGACAGGATCGCCGCACTGGCGGAGCTCAAGATGCTAACCACGGTCAACAGCTCGGGGCATATCGAAAGGCTGCTGCACCGTGTGATCAGCGACGGACATTACGACCGGCATCTCAAGCGGTTGGGTCAGCGCCTCACCGCCGCCTCCGACCTCGTTCAAACCAGACTGTCCCATGGCGGCCATCGGGTCTTCTCCAGCGCAAACGGCGGCTATTATCTCTATCTCCTCCTGCCGGAGGGGACCGACGACATCGAGTTGGCACGCGAAGGAGCCAAGGAAAGCATCTTCATCGCCCCCGGCAGCGTCTTCTGCATCGACAAGAACGCACCTCTTGCCAGAGGCATCCGGATCAATGTGGCGCGCGCCAACGATCCGCGATTTTACGATTTTCTTCTGCGCAAGCTTCGATAAGCGCTCCATCGGTTCGATCGCATGAGGTCTGAGGTCCCCCGTCGATCTTCAGCTTGTCCGGATGCTGGAGCGGGTCAATCTGTGCAGCAACAACGGCCAGGGCTCGACAGGTCACGAAACGCCAAGTGCAGATGCCGGGTTGCGAGCCTCTCGAGTGGCGAATATGCTCCGCCTGGGGGCACAACGCCGCTCAGTTCACGAGCATGGTCATGGCGAAACGCACTCGCGTGAACCTAATGATGCATCCTCGTGCGATGCGAAACCAGGGTGGTCGAAAAGGATTTTTAGCAGCCCCATGGCAGCAACTCTCGACTTTCTCACGGTCATTGCAACTGCGCTGGCAATCCAGCCTGTCGATCTTCCGCACCTGATGCCCTTTGGCGTCTCCCAGAATGCACGGCCCTCGGAGTTCAGGTGCGAGCCGCTTGCGGAAGGGCCGCCAGATGCTACGGGCCAATATGTGTGTCCAGCACTTCCCCGGCCCGCCCCTGATTACGAGGAGTACATCCTTGCCTTCGTCAGGAACGTCGGCGTTTGCAATCTGGTGGCCATCACACCCTACACCGAGGACGACGATCAGGGCACTTTCACACGCAATCTATTTGCCGGGATCACCGCGAAGATGACGGAGGAGCTTGGGGAGCCGGACGAAGAAGTTGACGTCGCACACACACCCGCCGCAGGTAGCGACCTCTTGTTCAAGCACACCGTCATGGCCGAGGAACGCCAGATATTCAATCAATGGAACGATCTTCGCGGGCGGTTTCAAGACCTGCAGTCCGCCAGCGTCGCCCTGGTCGGCGACGAGGAGTATGGGCTTGCCATCTATAGCGCCTATCGTTTCGTCGGAAACGATGATTGCATGCGCCAGATGGAAGAGACAACAGGTCTGTCGACCGATCGATAGTCGTCCTGGAAGAGCGATTTGCGAAGCATATGCCCGCCGTCAGCGGCAACGGCCGGCCCTATAAGCCTCGTGCCGCCGGCACGGCCGCTGCGATGGCGGAGGAGGTGCGCGGAAGGCTCCAGCTTCAGGTCGAAAGTGCAAACATACAGATAACCGGTATGGACGGCTTGACCATCAAAACCGCCGCTTTCAAACTTGGCGAGACCAGAGGCCCGCGAGATTCCGTGAAATAGCCGCCGATCCGCAAGCTGGGAGAGTGCATGGAGAATATCGGTATCGCGCTGATCCTGCTGCTGGCGGTGGTCGTGAGCGGAACGCTCACGCGGCTCTCCCCGATCGCCATTCCCCTGCCGCTGGTGCAGATCGCGCTTGGCGCGGCGATTGCCGGCGTCACGGGATCCGGGGTGGCGCTCGAACCGCACATCTTCTTCCTGCTTTTTCTTCCGCCCCTTCTTTTTCTCGACGGCTGGCGCATCCCCAAGGAAGGATTGTTCCGCGACAAGGGCATGATCCTCGAACTCTCGCTCGGCCTCGTTGTCTTCACCGTGATCGGCATCGGCTTCCTCATCAACTGGATGATCCCGTCGATGCCGCTGCCGGTCGCCTTCGCGCTGGCGGCCATCGTTTCGCCCACGGACCCGATCGCGGTCTCGGCGATCACCGCCCGCGTGCCCATCCCGAACCGCCTGATGCATATCCTGGAAGGGGAATCCCTTTTGAACGATGCCTCGGGCCTCGTGTGCATGCGCTTTGCCGTTGCTGCCGCCCTGACCGGGGTCTTTTCGCCCATTTCGGCGTTCGGCACCTTCCTTTGGCTTGCGCTCGGCGGCATCGTCATCGGCGCCGGCATGACCTGGATCGTGATGAAAGCCAAGGATACCCTCTCCCGAAAGCTCGGCGAGGAGCCGGGCTCGCAGATCCTCATCAGCCTGCTCATCCCCTTCGGCGCCTATCTGCTGGCGGAAGAGTTTCATTGCTCCGGCATCCTGGCGGCCGTGGCCGCCGGGATCACGATGAGCTATGCAGAACAGACCGGCCAGACCCTTGCCGTGACGCGTGTCCGCCGCACCGCCGTCTGGGATACGGTGCAGTTCACCCTGAACGGCATCATCTTCGTCCTGCTCGGCGAACAGTTGCCGAGCATCGTCGCCGGAGCGGCGCAGGTCGTCATAGATACCGGCCACCATGAACCGATCTGGCTGGCGGTCTATGTCGTGGCGATCAACCTCGCCCTGGCGCTGCTACGCCTGCTCTGGGTCTGGATATCGCTGCGCTTCACCCTTTATCGCGCCGCAAGGCAGGGTCGAACGGTCGCCAGACCGGACTGGCGGCTTGTGGTGGCAATGTCGGTAGCCGGAGTGCGCGGCGCCATCACGCTGGCCGGCATCCTGACGCTGCCGCTCGTCCTCGATGACGGAACGCCGTTCCCGGCGCGCGATCTGGCCATTTTCCTGGCCGCGGGGGTCATCATCGCTTCGCTCGTGGCCGCCAGCATCGGGCTGCCGTTCCTGCTGCGTAATCTGGAATTGCCGCCGGAACCCGACCATCAGCGCGAGGAGGATGCCGCGCGCATCGCGGCGGCGGAAGCGGCGATCAGGATGATCGAAAGGTTGCAGCACGAACTGGGTGAAGGGCGAGGTAACGTCGACTTTTATGCCGATGTCGGAAGCCGGCTGATGGAGCTCTACCGCCAAAGGATCGACACCCGCTCCAAGACCGGCGATGAGGCCGAGCAGGTAAAACATCTCGAAGAGATCGAGCGGCGGCTGCGCCTTGCCGGTGTGAGGGCAGAGCGAGACGAAATCTACCGCCTTGGGCGCGCCCGCAAATTGTCCGACGAACTCGTGCGAAAGCTCGTACGCGAAGCTGATCTCATGGAAGCCCGCTATATATCCGTCGGATAAAGACCAGGACGTCGTTGCCGGTCTCCATAAACTGCCCGGGGAGGCAGAGATGGTGCAGCCCTCCATCAGCGCCGCGCGTATCTTGGTATTGCACACGACCGCGTCGAGCTTGTGGACGACGCCGAGAGATCACCCCGAAAGCGCGCGGGTCCGCGAGCTGCGGCTTCAAAAGAAATGGACGATCGCGAGAGCCGATAAGCAGCGCTCATGTCCGCATGACACCTACTTATTTGCACCGCAGCATGGCGCAACATAGGCTTTCCCCATAGCCCGCACACAAGACGGGCGCTGCGACGGGTCCATCAAATCTGTCTCCAGAGAGGAATTTTCCATGTTCAGGACACGCATGTTTCTGGCAGCGACGACGCTTGCCTATGGCCTGGCGCTCGGTGCGGCAGTCGCCGCCGAGCCGATTTCCGTCATGAGTTTCGGCGGCGCCTATCAGGAGGCCCAGCGAAAGGCGGTGTTCGGCGCCTATGCCGAGGAAACCGGCCGGCCGGTCTCCGAGCAGGAATACGGCGGCGAGATCGCCAAGATCAAGGCGATGATCGACAGTGGCAACACCACCATCGACGTGGTCGACGTCGATGCGCCGACCCTGCTGCAGGGCTGCGACGAGGGCATTTTCGAAACGATCGACTGGGAGAAGATCGGCCCGAAATCCGACTGGCTCGCCGGCACCACCTCGGAGTGCGGCGTCGGCACCATCGTCTATGCCACCATCCTTTCCTACGACGAGGACAAGCTGGCGACGCCGCCGACGAAGCTTGCCGATCTCTTCGACCTTGCGAATTTCCCCGGCAGGCGCGGCCTTTGGAAGAACCCCGCGACCAATCTCGAATTCGCGCTGCTGGCCGACGGCGTCGCCCCGCAGGACGTCTATGCGACGCTCGCCACGCCCGAGGGCCTCGACCGCGCCTTTGCCAAGCTCGACACGATCAAGAAGGAGATCGTCTGGTGGGAGGCGGGCGCGCAGGCCCCGCAGTTGCTCGCCTCCGGCGAGGTGGCCATGACGACGGCCTGGAACGGGCGCATCTTCAACGCCAACAAGGAGGGCCGCAATTTCGGCATCGTCTGGGACAACCAGATCCTCGATTCCAACTACTGGGTCATCCCCAAGGGCGCGAAGGACATGGAAGGCTCGCTCGCCTTCATCCGCTTCGCGGTCGAGCCGAAGGTGCTGGCGGGCATCGCGAAATACATTCCCTACGGCCCCGTCCGCACGACGGCCGCCGCGGAGGTCGCGCCGGAAGACGCGAAGAACCTGCCGACCAGCCCGGACAATCTGACGACCTCGCTCACCCTCGACAACGCCTTCTGGGCGGACCACGGCGACGAGATCCGCAAGCGCTTCACCACCTGGCTTTCCAACTGAGGAGCGGTCGGATGAACACGATGACGCTGGAAAGGGGGCGCCTCGACGAGGCGCCGCCGACCGCAGACGCGGCCGAGACCATGGTCGCCTTCGAGCGCGTGCAGAAGACCTATGACGGGCGCACGCTCGTCGTCGAGGACCTGAACCTCGCCGTGCGGCGCGGCGAGTTCCTCACCATGCTGGGCCCTTCCGGTTCCGGCAAGACGACGACGCTGATGATGCTCGGCGGCTTCGAGCAGCCGACGAGCGGGCGCATCCTGCTTGGGGGGCAGGCCGTGGAGCGCCTGCCGCCGGAGCGCCGCGACATCGGCTTCGTCTTCCAGAACTATGCGCTCTTTCCCCACATGACGGTCGCCGAGAATGTCGGCTTCCCGCTGCGCTATCGCGGCGTCAGGGGGGCGGCGGCGCGGCGACGGGTCGAGGAAGCGCTTGCCATGGTCAAGCTCACCGGTCTTGGCGAGCGCCGTCCGGCGCAGCTTTCCGGCGGACAGCAGCAGCGCGTCGCACTTGCCCGCGCCATGGTGTTCAACCCGAAGCTCATCCTGATGGACGAGCCGCTCGGCGCGCTCGACAAGCAGTTGCGCGAGCACATGCAGGTCGAGATCCGGAAGATCCAGCAGCGCCTCGGCATCACCATGGTCTATGTGACGCACGACCAGTCGGAAGCGCTCACCATGTCGGACCGCATCGCGGTGTTCCACGAAGGGCGCATCCAGCAGCTTTCCGACCCGGTGGCGCTCTACGACCGGCCGGAAAACCGCTTCGTCGCGGACTTCATCGGCGACAACAACACGCTTTCCTGCGAATTGGCCGGCACGGAGAACGGCCGCAGCGTCGTGCGGATGCCGGACGGAACACGGCTTCTTGCGACCGGGCCTTCCGGCCAGGCGCGATCCGACCTCACGGTCTCGTTGCGGCCCGAGCGGATCGGGCTCGACAGCCCGGACCGCAAGAACGCCGAAAACCGTATTGCGGCACGCGTGCTCGACAGGACCTTCCTCGGCGACCGGGTGCGGCTGACGCTGGAGGCCTTCGGCAGCGAGCGGCTCGTTGCCTCGGTGCCCGCGGCCGAAGGCGCGGCGATCCTGCCGGGAAGCCGCATCGCGATGGCCTGTTTTGCCGCCGACTGCCGAACGCTGACGAGGTAGCCATGACTGAGACCCTGTCCCTTTCCGCCCCCGCCCCGCCCGCCGGCCTCGGCGCGGCGCTGCGCCGGGCCGAACGGCCGAACCGCCTCCGCGCCTTCGCCCTCGCGCTGCCGGCGCTCCTCTTCCTCGTCGTCACCTTCGCCGCGCCGATCGGCCTCTTCCTCACCACCGCCGTGCGCAATCCGGAGGTGCGCGCCGTCCTGCCGCAGACCATCGCCGCGCTGGACGGCTGGGACGGTCACTCGACGCCCGGCGAAGAGGCCTTCATCGCGCTTGCCGCCGACCTTGCCCGCGCGAAGGAGGACAACACGGCCGCCGCGCTCGGCAAGCGACTGAACTACGAAAGCGCCGGCATGCGCAGCCGTATCATGTCCGTGGTCCGCCACCTCGGCAATTTCAAGGATGGCGCCCTCGCCCCGCAATTCGCCGCGCTCGATCCCGTCTGGGCCAGTCCCGACCTCTGGGCGGTCATCAAGCGCAATGCCAGCCCTATGACGCCCTATTACCTGCTGACATCCGTCGATCTCGGGCAAGACGCGTCCGGCGGCATCGCGCGGGTGGAGGAAAGCCAGGCGGTCTTCCTCGACATTCTCGGCCGGACGCTCTGGATCGCCGGGCTCGTCACGGTGGCGACGCTGGTCCTCGGCTTTCCCACGGCCTATGTCGTCTCGCTGGCGCCTTCGCGCATCGCCGGCTTCCTGCTCCTCCTGGTGCTGCTGCCGCTGTGGACCTCGCTTCTGGTGCGCACCACCGCCTGGGTCGTGCTTTTGCAGACGGACGGGGTGATCAACCAGGCGCTCCTGGCGCTCGGCCTCACCACGGAAAAACTCCAGCTCATGCTGACCCGCTTCGGCACCGTGACGGCGATGACGCATATCCAGCTGCCCTTCACGATCCTGCCGATCCTCAGCGTCATGAAATCCATTCCAGAAGGCCAGATGCGGGCCGCACGCTCGCTCGGCGCACCGCCCTTCTTCGCCTTCTGGCGGGTCTACGCGCCGCAGACCCTGCCGGGCGTCGCCGCCGGCTGCCTGATGACCTTCATCCTGTCGCTCGGCTACTACATCACGCCGGCGCTGGTCGGCGGCCCGCGCGACCAGATGATGTCGAACTTCATCGCCACCTACATCAACCGCGACCTGAACTGGGGCATGGCCGCCGCGCTCGCCGGCCTGCTTCTCGTCATGACGCTTTCCATCTATCTCGCGTTCCTGCGCCTTGTCGGCGCGGAGCGCATCAAGCTCGGATGAGAACCATGTGGCTTCCCGCTTACGCGACCCGCGGCGAAAGGCTCTGCCGCCTTGCCGTCGTCACCTTCGCCTTCGCCGTGCTCGCCTTCCTGATCGGGCCGCTCTTCATCGTCTTCCCGCTGTCCGTCTCGAAGGATCCGTTCTTCACCTTCCCCATCCAGGACTATTCCTGGCGCTGGTATGCGGATTTCTTCGAGAACCCGCGCTGGACACAGAGCCTTGTCAACAGCCTCGTCGCAGCCCTTTTCAGCACGGCGCTCGCCACCCTGTTCGGCACGCTCGCCGCCCTCGGCATCAGCCGGCCGGGCTTTCCCGCCCGCAAGGCCGTCATGGCGCTGATGATCTCGCCGATGATCATGCCCGTCGTCATCGTCGCCGTCGGGGCCTACATGTTCTTCGGCGCGCTGGGGCTGACCAACACGCGCACCGGGCTGGTGCTCGCCCACGCGGCGCTTTCCATCCCCTTCGTCGTCGTCACGGTTCTTTCGGCGCTCTCGACCTACGACACCAATCTGACGCGGGCAGGCGCGAGCCTCGGCGCCGGCCCGGTCGGCGTGTTCTTCGCCGTCACGCTGCCGCTCATCCTGCCCGGAATCGTCTCCGGCGCGCTGCTCGCCTTCGCCGTCTCCTTCGACGAGGTGATTGTCGCCCTCTTCCTGACCGGCGCCGAGCAGCGGACCCTGCCGGTGCAGATGTTCTCGGGCATCCGCGACCAGATCAACCCGACGATCATGGCGGCGGCGAGCCTGCTCACCACCGTCTCCATCGCGCTGTTCGTGGTACTGAACCTCATCCGTCGCGTGAAGCGGGCCTGATCACTCGCCCCGGCCGCTGGCGAGAAAGGCATCGGCGAAATGCGCCGCGAAGCTCTCCGCCACCGGAGAGCGCTTGCGGTCGGAACTGAGATAGATGCCGACGACGACGTCCGCGAGCCTGGGCAGGCCGAGGGCGTCGTCGAGCGTGGCGAGCTTTGCCGGCACGATGCGGCGGGCGAGCACCGTGTTGCCGAAGCCGGAGCCGACCGCAGCCTCCAGGCCCGCAAGGCTGGGGCTGGTATAGACGAGGTCGTAGCCCCGTCCGTCCCGTTGCAGGGCCGTCAGCATGGCCCGCCGATAGAGGCAGCCTTCCGGGTAGCAGACGATGCGCAGGTTGGCGTTTCCATCCGTCACCAGCGAGGCCGCACTGTCGCCCACCCAGGCGAGCGGCTCCTTCCAGGTCATGAACGCGCCTTCCGCCGGCCCGTCCGGCGTCATCGCCACGACGAGGTCGTAGAGACCATTGCGCAAGCCCTGGAGCAGGACATGCGAGAGGTCGCAGACGACCTCGAAGCGGAAATCGTGGCCGCTTTGGGCAAGGCGCGGCATCAGCTTCGGCAGGAAATGGTCGGCATAGTCGTTGGGGATGCCGAGGCGGATCTTGCCCTGCTGGTCGCGCCGCGACAGGCGCAGCACCATCTCGTCGTTCAGCGTCAGCATTTGCCGGGCATAGCTTGCCACCAGTTCGCCCGCCTCGGTCGGCTGGGCGCTGGCATCCTTTGCGAAAAGGGAAACGTTGAGCAGTTCCTGCAGCTTCTTCATCTGCAGGCTGATGGCCGGCTGGGTGCGGCCGAGCTGCTCGGCGGCGCGCGTATGGCTGCGCAGGTCGATGACCGCGAGGAAGGTCCGAAGAAGGTCTGTCGGGATGTTTCTCACGAGGGTGGCACCGCTTCCAAAAGGAAACGGGCCGATCGGGCGGCCCGTTCCAAGTTGCCCGCGGACGGGTCAGGCGGGAAGGATATTATGCTCCGGACCGAAGGGGAAGCCCGTGATGTTCTCGCTGCCGGTTTCGGTCATCACGAGGATGTCGTGCTCGCGGTAACCGCCCGCCCCCGGCATGCCCTCCGGAATGGTCAGCATCGGCTCCATGGAAACGACCATGCCCGGCTGGAGCACGGTGTTGATGTCCTCGCGCAGCTCGACGCCCGCCTCGCGGCCGTAGTAGTGCGAGAGCACGCCGAAGGAGTGGCCGTAGCCGAAGGAGCGATAGCCGAGCAGGCCGTGCTCGCGATAGATCTCGTTCAGCTCCGTCGCGACATCGCCGCAGCGCGCGCCGGGCTTGAGCAGTTCGAGGCCGCGGCGGTGCACCGCGCAATTGATCTCCCAGATGCGCAGGTGCTCGTCGCTGGCATGGTCGAGGAAAAGCGTGCGTTCCAGCGCCGTATAGTAGCCTGATATCATCGGGAAGCAGTTCAGCGAGAGGATGTCGCCCTTCTGCACGCGCCGCGAGGTCACGGGATTGTGCGCGCCGTCCGTGTTGATGCCCGACTGGAACCAGACCCAGGTGTCCATCAGCTCGGCATGGGGAAAACGGCTCGCGATATGGCGGACCATGGCCTGCGTGCCGGCCAGCGCCACCTCGTATTCCGGCACGCCTTCGCGCACGGCCTTCGCCACGGCGGCGCCGCCGATATCGGCGGTCGCGGCGCCCTCCTTGATGAGGACGATCTCCTTGGCCGACTTGATCGTGCGCAGCCACATGGTCGGCGAGCCGATGTCGACGAATTCGACATTCGGGAAGGCCTCTTCCAGAAGGCGCAGCAGGTCGAGATTGACCTGGTCGAACTCGATGCCGATGCGCGAGACCTTCGGCAGAAGCTGCTGCAGGGCATGGAAGAAGTTGTCGCGCTGCCAGTCCGTGTAGGTGATGTTGTCGCCGAAGGTGCGGCGCCAGGGCTGGCCGGCATCGATGCCGGCGGAAACGGAGGTCGCCTTTTCCGGCGTGATGACGAAGGCGTAGCGCCGGCCGAAGGAGCAATAGAGGAAGTCGGAGAAGTAGCAGATGTTGTGGTAGGAGGTCAGGACCGCCGCATCGAGCTTCAGCTCTTCAAGGATGCGGCGCATGGCATTCTGCCGCCGCTCCATCTCGCTCGCCGAGAAGGTCGGCTGCACCTTCTCGCCATTGTGCATTTCCTGCAGCCGCAGAAGCTGGTTCGGCATCCCCCGCGCAAACATGTTCATATGAACCTCCTTCTCCGCGCCCATCGCGCTGTTTGACGAGGCTCAGCGTAGGAACGTTCGCGGCCGCTGGAAAATTAGAAGTTCCAATGCGGGCATAAGAGACACGAACCCCTGTGCGGATTGCCGATGCCGGAGCGTGGAACTGGATATGTCGTCACCGAAGCCTCGACGGTACCATCCTGACGCGGCGACCTGTATCGCAGCTCCTGCAGGCTTTTACGCGCGCCCCCGACTTCACGGCGGCTTCGAAAAGGCGATCGTCCGTCCCCTAGCGTGAGCGTAATCCGATCGACCCTGGTTTCCGCATCTCCGGATCGAGCGCGGACGTCGGCTCGTCAAAGAGCATGATCTTCGGGTTCCTGCAGAGCGAGCGCGCAATCGCGGCGCGCTGCTGCTGCCTCCCGGAAATCTGCGAGGGATATTTGTGCGCGTGGTCCGAAATCCGCACACGCGACAGATAGGTCATGGCGATTTCGGTGGCTGTCTTCTGGCTCATCGGAGATCGCCGCCGTCCCTGCAGCGACGCCTGTTGATGAACTAGATTACCTGTCCGCCCGACACCTCGATACGTTGACCGGTAATCCAGCGATTGTCGTCCGATAGGAGGTTCGCGATCATCGGACCGATGTCATCCGGCACGCCGACACGTCCAAGGGCCGTCATTCCGGCGAATGTCTTGTTGAGATCGGGCATGTCGCGCACGGCTCCCCCGAGGAAATCAGTCTCGATCGCACCGGGCGCGACCGTATTGGCGGTAATGCCCCGGCTGGCGAATTCCTTGGCCATGTAGAGCGTCAGGATTTCCACCGCGCCCTTGACGGCGGAATAAGCCGAAAATCCGGGATAGGAGATACGAGTGAGGCCCGATGACAGATTGACGATACGGCCGCCCTCGGCGATCAGGGGCAGCAGGGCCTTGGTCAGGAAGAACACGCCCTTGAAATGCACGTTCACCAGCGCATCGAACTGTTCTTCCGTGGTGTCGGCGATCGTCGCCATGTCGCCATGCCCGGCATTGTTGACCAGATAGTCGAAGCGATCCCGTTGAAACGTTTCTCTCAGCACGGCTTCCACCTGCCCGGCAAATGCGGCGATGCTGCGCAGCGTGCCGACATCGAGCTGGAGGGCCGTGGCTTTCCGGCCCCTGGCCTCGATGTCGCGAACGACTGCCTCGGCATCGGCGACATTGCTTTGGTAGGTGACGATGACGTCCACGCCCTTGCCGGCGATGTTGAGGGCGGTGTTGCGGCCGAGCCCGCGACTGGAGCCGGTGACGATGGCGATCTTGGACATTTGAAACTCCTTTGAAACAGGGATGCCGGACAATCGGGGGCTTTTGTCCGAGGCCTGCACTCTGCGTCACGCCGCGCTTTCGGGGTTGCCGGAAACTCGCAGTTCCTTGCCTATTCCTACGAATGGGATTTACAGGTGATGGCGACCACCGCTAGATGCGGCCATGAACGACACGCTTCTCGACATTGCGCTTCGCCATGCGGAAGACCATGCCGACCGTGCGGGGATAGCGCCCTGCCCGATCGCCGGACTGAGCGTGATCCGCTCCACCCATGCGAGCGAGCTTCAGTATGCCGTGTCCCAGCCGCTCGTCGCACTCGTGCTGCAGGGTAGGAAGCGTGTGCGCATGGACAATGAGGTCTTCGATTTCGGCGTCGGCGACTCGCTGATCATCAGCGCCGACGTCCCGACCGTCAGCCAGATCACGGAAGCCAGCGTCGGCGATCCGTATTGCTCCGTCGTGATGGAGCTCGACAAGGCGGTTCTCGCGGAGCTTGCCGTCGATATCAAGGCAGCACCGCTTGCCCATTATTCTCCGATACGCGTCGAGCCGACCGATGAGGAGGTCAAGGACGCGGCGCATCGGATGATGAAACTCGTGGAGCGGCCGACATCGCTGCCGATCCTTGGAGGGCAGATGGTGCGCGAGTTCCATTATTGGCTCCTGTGCGGTCGCCATGGTCCGGCAATCCGGCGGCTGGGCTGGCCGAGCAGCCAGTCGCAGAAGATCGGACGGGCGATCAACCTGCTCCGACGCGACTTTGCCAAGCCCTTGAGGGTCGCTTCGCTCGCCGAGGCCGCGGGAATGAGCCCGTCGACCTTCCATCAGCATTTCAAGGCCATCACGTCCCTGTCCCCTGTCCAGTTTCAGAAGCAGTTGCGACTGATCGAGGCGCGGCGACAGATGCTCTCCGGGGAATGTCCTCCCACTATCGCGGCCTTCAACGTCGGATATGAGAGCGTGCCGCAGTTTACCCGCGAATACGCCCGCATGTTCGGACTGCCGCCCGCGCGAGACACACAGGCGGCGTTGGCGAGCATGCGCGCAGCGTAATGACCGCGAATGGCGCGAGGCTGCCATCATCTACGCTGACTCGAATGTTCGCTTTCGCCCGCATCGCGCAGTTTCTGTAACGACAACATCGTTACGGAAACTTGTAAAGATAATGTCGTTACACAGCGCTGTGGGACGAGACGTGATCCTCAGCGCTCCGACGCCGACCACCACGAGCTGGCCGAATTCAATTCCGGCATCCCTGAACTGGACGATTGGCTGCGTCGCCGCGCCCGCGCCAACCAGGCAAGCGGCGCATCGCGCACATTCGTCGCGTGCGAGGGCAGTCGCGTGATTGCCTATTACGCGCTCGCCTCCGGCGCAGTAAAGCAGCCGGAAGCACCCGGCCGTTTTCGACGCAACATGCCCGACCCGCTTCCGGTTGCCGTCCTCGGCCGCCTCGCCATCGATCGAAGCTTTCAGGGGCGCGGTCTCGGCCGGGCACTGGTGCGCGACGCGGGCCTGCGCCTGCTCAATGCCGCTGAAATCCTCGGCATCCGCGGCATGCTGGTCCATGCGATTTCCGATGATGCGCGCGCCTTCTGCGAGGCGGTCGGCTTCCTATCTTCGCCATCCGACCCCATGATGCTGATGGTCGGGCTGCAGGATCTCAGCCACGCGTTGAATCCCTGATCCTCGTCGTCAGCCCGCTTCCCTTATGTGAACCCGCGCCAGACCATGATTTGAGACGCCGACGATCGTGCCGAGTGCAATGAATGGAAAAGGGCGCCCCTTGCAGAGCCGATGGCCCGCCGGCTTTGCGCATCACCACTCATTTTTGCCGGAAGAACACCATGCCACCGTGGTGGAGCGTGTCCGCATCGACGAACTCGCCATCGGCGGTAAAGCCGGTATCATCCCAATAATCTATGCGATTGCCGCTGACCTCATATCGGCCTTGATAGGCGCTTTGGCGGTTGCCACGGGCTTCGTCATAGCGCCCATTGGGCAGAAGCTCCTGGCGAATGTGCCCATCAGCGGTAATCCACATGCCGACATAGGGATGCTGCTGCATTTCAGTCTCCGTTTGATTGGCGAGGATCGGAACTTGCTGCGATCTGCGCGAGAGGTTGTCCGAGGGGCTGCCGTCCAGCGACAGGGAGGCGCCAGTGGTACTGAGAAGGGCCAGCAGGCCGAGTAGTGGTGCGGATATGATGGTATTCATCCCGAAGGCCCCTCCAAGGCTTACCTGCGGCCCGTGACCGTCGTGCCGCCGAACATGAGCTGTTGCGCCATCGGCCGTGCCATGAAGCGCGCGGGGAAGATCGGTGCGAGCGCGCTGGCCCGGTCCAGCCGTTCGAGCTGATCGTCGGTGAAGACGATGCCCAGCGCGCCGAAATTGTCCTCGGCCTGGGCAAGCGTGCGTGCGCCCATGATCGGCGAGACCACGGCGGGATTGCGCAGTGTCCAGGCAAGCGCGACCTGGGAGCGCGTAGCGCCCATTTCCCCGGCGACGTCGCCAACCACATCGGCGATATCCAGCGCGCGCCCGTTCAAATGGCCGGTCGAGGCGATGATGCCCTTGCGCTCCGACGAGACATTCGCCTCGTTCTCGTCCGTCAGGTCCGAACGGCTGTACTTGCCCGTGAGGATGCCGCCGCCCAGCGGCGACCATGGCAGGACCCCGAGCCCCATCGCCTGCGCCATGGGCATCAGCTCATGTTCGACCGTCCGCTCGACGAGGCTGTATTCGATCTGCAGCGCGACGAAGGGCGCCCAGCCGCGAAGATCTGCCAGGGTCTGCATCTCGGCGACGCGCCAGGCGGGCGTGTTGCAGATGCCGGCATAGAGAATCTTCCCGGCCCCGACGAGATCGTCGAGGGCGCGCATCACCTCTTCGGGCGTGGTCGTGAAATCCCATGCATGCACGTAGAGAAGGTCGATACGGTCGGTATCGAGCTGGCGCAGGCTGGCCTCGACCGAGCGCACGAGATTGAAGCGATGATTGCCGCCGGAATTGGGATTGCCGGGCTCGCGCGCCATGGTGAACTTGGTGGCGAGCACGATGCGATCGCGCTTGTCCCTGATGAGGCCGCCCAGGATTCTCTCGGACGTGCCGTTGGTATAGTTCACCGCCGTGTCGATGAAGTTGCCGCCGCGATCGACATAGGCATCGAATATCCGCCCGGCCTCGGCCTCGTCGGCTCCCCATCCCCAATCGGAACCGAAGGTCATGGTGCCGAGCGAAAGCGGCGAGACGCGCAGGCCGGAGCGTCCAAGCAGGCGATATCGGTCAAGTGCAGTGGTCTTCGACATGAAAGGGCTCTCTCCATGAAAGCGAACGCATCGCTGTTTCTCGCCTTCCTGTCTGACCGAACCCACCGCGTCGGCGGTAGACGGTTTGTCCGAGATTCTTGCACGATTGTCCGAAGGCCGTCGTTTCCGTCTTTCCGGCGTTCCGCCCGTGTGGGATAAGGGGGCATGGATCAACTGGCCGTTCTAACCGAAATCATAGGGCGTCACGCTCCGCAAGACGGCACGCACCGGTGCCGGCTGCCCGGCGTGAAACTGATCCGTTCCTCGACGCCGACGATCCCGATGCCCGTCATCTACGCACCGACGCTTTGCCTTGTCGCGCAGGGCCGCAAGCGGGCGGTGCTGGGAACGACCGCTTTTATCTATGACCCGTCGAGCTACCTGGTTGCGTCGGTGGACCTGCCTGTCATGGGATCGGTCATCGAGGCGAGCGAGGACCGGCCCTATCTCTGCCTGCAGCTCGACCTCGACATGACGGCGCTGGGCGAGCTCGCAATCCGCCATCCGGCAAGGCGTTCCGAGACCGAGGGTCTTCCGGCCGGGCTTGCGCTGAACCGGACCACGCCCGCGCTGCTCGATGCCGCGATCCGCCTGGCGGGCCTGCTGGACACGCCGCAAGACGCCGAAGCGCTCGCGCCGCTGACGATCCGCGAAATCCTCTATCGCCTTTTGACCGGGGCGAGCGGGGCCACCATCCGGCAAATGGCGCAGGCAGACAGCCGTCTGAACCAGATCGCCAACGCGATCGTCTGGATCCGAACACATTTCCGGGACGCCTGCCCGATCGAGCGGGCGGCAGAGATCGCGGGCATGAGCCGCTCCACCTTCCATGCGCATTTCAAGGCGATCACCGCGATGAGCCCGCTTGAGTTCCGCACGCAGCTGCGCATGCAGGAGGCCCAGCGGCTGATGGTCAGTGACGCCATGGATGCGGCCAGCGCAGGCTTCATCGTGGGATACGGAAGTCCTTCGCAGTTCAGCCGCGACTATGCCCGCATCTTCGGGATGCCTCCCGCCAGACACGCCAGCCGCCTGCGCAACACGGCCGAAAGCCGGCCCGTCATGCAGGAACCGGAGGTCGCTGCGTGACAGCGCCTGTCCGGCTGGTGGCGCGTCCATCTCTGGCAGGTGTCTGATCGTCTTCCTCTCGGCAATCGCCCGCGCCGCAACCGTCATCTTTTCTCTTTGGCGATTGACGGAAAAAACTGGGCGGTGAATCCAGAGAGCCGGCACGACTGAAACGGGGTGAAAACTGACAGGCTGCTTTCGGGGGGCGCAAATGGCCAAAGCTGCCGTTGGCGGCGCGGCTTCTCGGAACGGACCGCGTTTCGTTAAAAGCTCCGTCGGGGCGCACCGCGGCGGGAGGAATTGTCTGAGCCAGCGAACTGATCTATAACTGCCGCCGTCGCGAAAAACGACCGCCGGCTCAGGGCACGATATGCTCACCGGGTTGTCGAATACACGTCAGCCATGCCGGGCATGGTTCGGCCAGCGTCTCCGAAAGCAACCGCCTGACGACCTGTCGGGCCGATGGCAGCCGTCAACGTCGATCGACGCTGACGCCTCAATTGGAGCGCTGAAATGCGAAACGAGATTACGATCATCGGTGCTGGCCTTGGCGGCCTCATGCTGGCGCGCGTCCTGCATGTGAACGGCATCCCTGCGACGGTCTATGAAGCCGAGGCGACGGCCGGCGCGAGGGCGCAGGGAGGTCTGCTCGACATCCACGAGAATAACGGCCAGCGGGCGATAAGGAACGCAGGCCTGTTCGATGCATTCGTGGGCCTCGTTCGCCCCGGCGAGGACGCCAAGCGCGTCGTCGACAAGGATGGTGCTATCCTGTTCGACAACCCCGGCGATCACGCCTCCGCTCGCCCGGAAGTGGACAGGGGCGAGCTTCGGGATTTGCTGATCGGGTCGCTTCCGGCCGGGATGATCAGATGGGGCCGGAAGGTCACGTCCATCGCGACCGAAGGCGGACGGCACGCCGTCACCTTTGCCGACGGCGCGACGATCGCGGCCGATGTGGTTGTCGGCGCGGACGGCGCCTGGTCGAAGGTCCGGCCGCTGCTTTCGGATATCAAGCCCGTCTATGCCGGCACCTGCTTCATCGAGATCGCGCTTCTCGGTGGCGGCGCACACCACAAGGCATCCATCGACGCGATCGGCAGCGGCACACTCATGGCGGTCGCTCCGGGCAAGGGCATCATGGTGCATCGCTATGCCGACAGGACCGTCCGCGGCTATGTGGCGCTGCACAGGCCGGAGGAGTGGGTTAGCTCCATCGACTTCGGCGACGCGCGGGCCGGCCTGGCACATCTCGCGAAACAATTCGAGGGATGGGCGCCGCACCTGACCGCCTTCATCACCGACAGCGAGACCGATCCGGCGCTTCGCCCGATCTACGCTTTGCCGGTTGGATACCGTTGGAATCCCGTGCCGGGACTCACCCTGATCGGCGATGCGGCCCATCTCATGTCCCCTTTCGCCGGTGAAGGGGCGAATCTGGCCATGTACGACGGCGCCGAGCTTGCCAAGGCGATCCTCAGCCACCCGAACGACATCGACTCTGCGCTAGCGGATTATGAACGCAACCTGTTTTCTCGTAGCGGCGAGATCGCCGAAGCGTCCGCGCAGAACCTTGCCCGGTTTTTCGGCGATGCTGCGCCATGGAGCGTGGTCGAGCTGTTCAAACGTGTTGCGCGTGCAAGAATTTGACGCCGCGTGCCGATTTAGAGGCCGCCGTTCAGCGCGGCCCCTAATGAGCGGCCTCAGGCTTTCTCCGCGGAATAATCCATCTGCCGCAGATCATCGAGCAGGCCCGGACCGGTCGGCACCCAACCCAGTTTCTCCCGTGTCTGTGCACTGGATGCCACCATGTCCGCCGCGGCGAACATGGCGAACCAGCCGAAATGCGACGCCGCTTCGTCCGGTGAAAGAGAGACGACTGGAAGATCGAGACCGGCAGCGACAACCTCGGCTATGTCCCGCGCCGCCACGCCTTCTTCAGCGACAGCATGGTAACGGGCGCCTGCCTCGGCGCGGTCAAGGGCAAGCACATAGAGCTTCGCCACATCGCGTACGTGGCCGGCCGACCAACGGTTGGCGCCTTGCCCGACATAGGCAACCACGCCCTTCGCCCGCGCCATCTCGATATAGGGGGAGATCAAGCCCTGCTTGAAAGGATCGTGCACCTGCGGGAGCCGTACGACAGACAGGTTCACGCCTGCTTCGAGCAAGACCTGCCCCGCCAGTTCCGACGCGATGCGCGGATTGAAATGATGGGCATCGAAAACGTCTTCCCTGGCAGGTCGACCATCGCCTGGGTCCCCGATGCCGACACCCGAAGTGATGAGCAGCGGTCGATCCGACCCCTTCAGAACAGACCCGAGCGCGGCAATGACACCGCGATCCTTTTCGCAATTGGCCACGAAATTCGTGAAATCATGATCAAAAGCCGTATGGATAACGGCATCAGCGTTTCGTGCTCCGTCTGCGAGCCCGGCCGGATCCTCCAGCGTTCCGAGATGCGCAGTTGCCCCAGCCGCCGCCAAGGCGTTCGCTCCGGCCTCGGAGCGGGTGAGACCGATTACTTCATGGCCGGCGGCCAGCAATTCGGGAAGAATGCGGGACCCGATGAAACCCGTGGCACCCGTCAGGAAAACACGCATGGAAAGTCTCCGATATTGACGTGCCGCCTGATCCCATGAAAAATTGTCCTGTTAAAGTAGTGACTTTATCATGGTATAATTTCCAACAGGATCACGAGCGTGAGCAATTCCGAGAACGTCCTGGGCACGTTCCTGCGCGACCGGCGCATGCGGCTTGACCCCGCGACATTCGGCTTCCAGGTTGGACGCCGCCGCACACCAGGCTTGCGTCGCGAAGAGGTTGCCCAGCGCGCGAACATAAGCCCGACCTGGTACACCTGGCTGGAGCAGGGGCGCGGCGGAGCGCCGTCTGCACATGTGCTCGATCGGATTGCCACCGGGCTCATGCTGACCGAACCCGAGCGCGACCATCTTCACATTCTCGCTTTCGGCCATCCGCCCGAGACGCGATACCGTCAGCCCGAAGGCATTACCCCGCGGCTGCAACGCGTCCTCGATGCCATGCCCCTCAGTCCCGCCATTGTCAGGACGGCCACATGGGATGTGGTGGCGTGGAATGCGGCGGCGACCGTGATCCTGACGGACTATGCCAAGCTCCCCAAGGATCGGCGCAACATCCTTCGCATGATGTTCTCCGACGAACGGGTGCGCGCGGCGCAGGACGATTGGCTGAGTGTCGCCCGCTATGTCGTTGGCGCTTTCCGGGCCGATGCCACGCGCGCAGGTGCCGGCGCGGAAATTCAGCGGTTGGTCGATGAGCTTTCCGCCAGCAGCCCCGAATTCAAGGCGCTTTGGGACGACAATGAAATCGCGGGGTTCCGCGACGGCATCAAGCGCCTCCACCATCCTTTCCTGGGGCCAATAGAACTTGAATTCTCGACCTTTGCGGTCGAGGGAAGATCCGACCTCAACATGATGGTTTACAGCCCGGCCAACCCCGAGGTGATGGAGCAGTTTCAGACCATGATTTCGAAGGCGTGTCGCTGAACGTCGCCCCCGCGCGTACCTGGCTTCACACGACGCCAACCAAATGTCCGCTTCTGGACTCGGCGCGGTGTGTTCGGAATGGCAGCCTTGGTGGGAAGCGGGATGGCGGCTTTCAGGGAAGCGGTCAACGAAAAGCGGGCATTTGTCAACGGCGGAGTAAAAACCGGCCACGGGGCGGAGCAAAAGTCGGCCACTGCGGCGCCGGCCTGAGACCGCCGGGAGGGCTTAAGCCCGAGCG
>NZ_SLVX01000035.1 GCF_004341885.1 Shinella granuli
CTGGCCCTTCTGGTGTTCTTCCAGGCGGTTGATGCAGCGGATCATCGTCGACTTGCCGGAGCCCGACGGGCCGGCGATGACGATGCGCTCGCCCTTCATGACCTTGAGGTTGATGTCGCGCAGCACGTGGAAATCGCCGTACCACTTGTTCATGTTGACGATCTCGACGGCGACATCCGTCGCGGAGACCGTCATCTTTTGCGCCTGGGCCTGGTTTGCCATTGTTGTTGTTTCCTCTCAGTTATCTCTTGTGGCCCGTGTCGAGCCGGCGTTCCACGAAGGCCGAATAGCGCGACATGCCGAAGCAGAAAATCCAGAACACGAAGCCGGCGAAGATCAGACCCGTCAACGGCGTGACCGGCGTGATCCAGCCCGAATCCCCAAAACTCGCCTTCACGATGCCGAGCAGGTCATACATCGAAATGATCGTGACGAGGGAGGTATCCTTGAACATGCCGATGAAGGTGTTCACGATGCCCGGGATCACGAGTTTGATGGCCTGCGGAAGCACGACGAAGGTCATTTTGTGGAAGTAGTTTAGACCAAGAGCGTCGGCCGCTTCATATTGCCCTTTCGGAATGGCTTGAAGACCACCGCGAATAACCTCCGCCATATAGGCGGACGCGAAGATCGACACGCCGATCAGCGCGCGCAGGAACTTGTCGATGTTGTTGCCGGGCTCGAGGAACAGCGGCAGGAGCACGCTCGCCATGAAGAGCACGGTGATCAGCGGCACGCCGCGGATCAGCTCGATGAAGGCGATGCAGACCGTCTTCAGGATCGGCATCTGCGAGCGCCGGCCAAGCGCCAGGAGGATGCCGGCGGGCAGCGAGACGACGATGCCGACGAAGGAGATGATGAGCGTCACCATCAGCCCGCCCCACAGCGAGGTCTCCACATGGCGCAGGCCGAACGTGCCGCCGAGCAGCAGGAAGAAGGAGACGATCGGGAAGACGACGAGCAGCAGGAGCGCGTTCAGCCCCTTGCGCGGCACCTTGGGGATCAGGAACGGGATGAGCAGGCCGACGAACATGGCGACGACGAGCAGCGGCCGCCACAGCTCGCCGCGCGGATAGGAGCCGAACATGAACTGCACGAAGCGGTCGTTCACATAGGCCCAGCAGGCGCCGCTCCAGCCGGCGGGAAGCTGCCCGCCCTGTTCGGTGGTGAGGCAGACGGTACGGTCCGCGCCGGTCCACACGGCGGAGATGAACAGCCAGTTGATGGCCGCCGGCAGGTACCAGACGATCGCCAGGATGGCGATGATCGTCATCGCGCCGTCGGTGGCCGAGGCGAAGAGGTTGTGACGAATCCAGGCGAGGGCCGAACTGTCGGAGGTCGGCGGTTTTTCCGCTTCGATGAAGCGGTCGCGGACATAGGTGATGCTTTCAGCCATCTCAGCGCTCCACCAGGGCCATCTTGGCGTTGAACCAGTTCATGAACAGCGAGGTGATGAGGCTGATCGAGACATAGATCAGCATCCAGATCGAGATGATCTCGATCGACTTGCCGGACTGGTTGAGGATGGTGCCGCCGACCGCGACGAGGTCGGCATAACCGACGGCGACCGCGAGCGAGGAGTTCTTGATGAGGTTGAGATACTGCGAGGTGAGCGGCGGGATGATGATCCTGAGCGCCTGCGGCAGCACGACGAGGCGGGTCGCCTGGCCGGGCCGAAGGCCCAGCGCATAGGAGGCTTCCGTCTGGCCCTTGGACACGCCGCGGATGCCGGCGCGCACGATCTCGGCGATGAACGAGGCCGTATAGAGCGACAGCGCGAGGTAGAGCGCCAGGAACTCCGGCCCGATCACCATGCCGCCCCGCATGTTGAAGGAGCCCGGCACCGCATAGTCGAGCGTCATCGGGCTGCCCATGACGAGGAAGACGAGGAAGGGGAGGAGCACGATCAGGCCGAGATTGACCCAGAGCACCGGCGGGCGCAGGCCCGTGGCGCGCTGGCGCGCATTGGCCCAGACCGTGAAGGCGATGGCCGCGACGATGCCGATCGCGAAGGCGATGACCACCGCGCCGAACCCTTCGCCGAAGACCGGCGCCGGCATGTAGATGCCGCGGTTCGAGATGAAGAAGACCGCGTCCGGGTTTTCCTCCAGGTGCTGGAAGATGGAGCGGATCGACGGCAGCAGGGCGAGAACGCCGAGATACCAGAAGAAGATGACGAGCAGCGGCGGAATGTTGCGGAAGATTTCCACATAGACCGTGCAGAGCCGCGCGATCAGCCAGTTGTGCGAGAGGCGCCCGATGCCGACCAGGAGGCCGACGATCGTCGCCGTGATGACGCCGGCGGCGGCGACGACGAGCGTGTTGATGAGACCGACCTGCAGCGCCCGGAAATAGGTCGAGTCGCTCGAATAGTCGATCAGGCTTTGCGCGAGGTCGAAGCCGGCGCGGCTGTTCAGGAAGCCGAAACCGGCCGTCATGTTGGCGCGCGCGAGGTTCTGGACGACGTTGTTCCACGCATACCAGACGACCGCGACGATCACGACGAGCGTGACGACCTGATAGACGATGCTTCTCAGTGCCGGATTGTAGAGAAGAGATACCTTCGGCGGTTCGCCGGACCCTGTTCGGGCATCCGCAAGAGCCATGCATTTCCCCTGACGTTGGTTCCGCCCTGTTTTCCGGGCGTTTGTTCAAAGGGGAGGGCGGTTATCCGCCCTCCCGGAAGGATTGGCGCGGGCCGCTCAGCGAACCGGCGGCGCGTATTGCAGGCCGCCCTTCGTCCACAGCCCGTTCAGGCCGCGGGCGATCTTGAGCGGGGAGCCTTCGCCGACATTGCGCTCGAAGGATTCGCCATAGTTGCCGACAGCCTTGATGATCTGCACGGCCCAGTCCTTGGGCAGGCCGAGGTCGGCGCCGATCGACGAGTCAGCCTCTTCGCCGAGGAAGCGCTTGATATCCGGGTTGGCGGATGCCTTCATCTCCTCGACATTGGCCGTCGTGATGCCGAATTCCTCGGCGGCGACCATCGCATAGTGCGACCAGCTCACGATATCGAGCCACCGCGAATCGTTCTGGCGGACGGCCGGACCGAGCGGCTCCTTGGAGATGATTTCCGGCAGAACCAAATGGTCGTCCGGGTTGGCCATCTTCAGGCGGATCGAGTAGAGGCCCGAGGCGTCGGTCGTGTAGGCGTCGCAGCGGCCGGCATTGTAGGCGGCGTCCGCTTCGTCCTGCGCTTCGAAGACGACCGGCTTGAAGTCCATGTTGTTGGAACGGAAGTAGTCGGCGAGGTTGAGTTCGGTCGTGGTGCCGGATTGCACGCAGACGGAGGCGCCGGACAGTTCCAGCGCGGACTTCACGCCGAGTTCCTTCTTCACCATGAAGCCCTGGCCGTCATAGTAGTTCACGGCGCGGAAATCGAAGCCGAGCTGCGAATCGCGACTGACGCTCCAGGTGGTGTTGCGGGCCAGAAGATCGATTTCGCCCGACTGAAGGGCCGGGAAGCGGTCCTTGGCCGAAAGCGGGGTGAATTTCACCTTGGTGGCATCGCCGAAGACGGCCGCGGCCACGGCCTTGCAGAGGTCGACGTCGAGACCCGCCCAGTTGCCCGACGAATCCTGCGCGCCGAAACCGGCGAGGTTCGAGCCGTTCACGCCGCACTGCACGAAGCCCTTGGCCTTCACGTCAGAGAGCGTGTCCGCCTGTGCTGCCGTTGCGCCAAGCCCCAGTACGGCAGCGCCGACGAGCGCCGTCACGATTTTTTTTGCCATTTTTTCACAACCTTTTTCTGTTGTCTTTGTTTTGTCCGCAGGTCCCGCGCCCTTGTCGGGCGCGCCCATGGAACTCGCCACCCTCCCGGCGCGAGGTTGCTTATCTCATGCTCAAAATTTCACAGGGTCAAGTGAGGGCGGCCATTTTCCGGTCGGTAACCTAAATTTGTCGGCCTGTGACCGGATTTTGGGCGAAAGATCGGGGATTTGTGCAGTAAATCGCTCAAAAAATTCGCGTCTTTAACACTTGAAGCGCTTTGGAAGCGGGGATTGCGTCGTCGCATGGGGTTGACCTGTCGCCCCGCCTGTCCAAAAGTCGGCGCCACAAACCCCCTCGCATCTTCTTCGGATCGATCATGAAAAACAGAGACGAAATCCTCGCCGGCGCCGGCGTGAACACCCGCCTTGCCCATGCCGGAAACGACCCGGCGGACTACCATGGTTTCGTCAATCCGCCCGTCGTGCACGCCTCGACCGTGCTCTTCCCGGATGCGGCAACGATGGAAAGCCGCGCGCAGAAATACACCTATGGCACGCGCGGCACGCCGACGACGGATGCGCTCTGCGCGGCCATCGACGAACTGGAGGGTTCCGCCGGCACCATCCTCGTTCCCTCGGGCCTTGCCGCCGTCACGGTGCCGTTCCTCGCCTTCCTGTCGGCCGGCGACCATGCGCTCATCGTCGATTCGGTCTATCACCCGACCCGCCATTTCTGCGACACGATGCTGAAGCGCCTCGGCGTTTCGGTCGAATATTACGATCCGGCGATCGGCGCCGGCATCGAGGCGCTGATCCGGCCGAACACCAGGCTGGTGCACACCGAGGCGCCGGGCTCCAACACCTTCGAGATGCAGGACATCCCGGCGATCGCCGCCATGGCGCACAAGCATGGCGCCGTGGTCAGCATGGACAATACCTGGGCGACGCCGCTCTTTTTCCGTCCGCTGGATTTCGGCGTCGACATTTCCATCCACGCGGCGACGAAATACCCGGCAGGCCATTCCGACATCCTTTTCGGCACCGTCTCGGCCAATGCGGCCCATTGGGCCCAGTTGCACGACGCGCAGATCACGCTCGGCACCTGCGCCTCGCCGGACGACGCCTACCAGGTGCTGCGCGGCCTGCGCACCATGGGTGTCAGGCTGGAGCGGCACCAGGAAAGCGCGCTGGAGCTGGCCCGCTGGCTGGAGGGCGTCGACGACGTCTCCCGCGTGCTTCATCCGGCCCTGCCGAGCTTTCCCGGCCACGCGCTCTGGAAGCGCGACTTCAAGGGCGCGAGCGGCATCTTCTCCATCGTCCTCAAGGGCGGTTCGCCGGAGCGCTACAAGGCGAAGGCCCATGCCTTCCTCGACGCGCTCGGCATTTTCGGCCTCGGCTATTCCTGGGGCGGCTTCGAGTGCCTTGCCGTGCATGTCAATCTCAACGACCGCCGCGTCGCCAAGGGGCCGGAGGAAGGCCCGGTCCTTCGTCTCCAGATCGGCCTTGAGGACGTGAAGGACATCAAGGCCGATATCGAGCGCGGGCTCGCGGCGGCGCGGGCCGTCTGAGGGGCCTGATCAGTCCGGCGTGCGGTAACCGTAGAGCCAGTCGAGATCGGCGGCGAGGCTTTCGGGGCCGCGCAGCGACAGGACGAGATTGCGGGTAAGCGCGATCGGGCCGCGGGCATGGTAGGCGAAGCGGTTGAAGGCGCCGCGGCTGCGCACCCTGGCGATTCGTTCGCGGCGGGTCGCCTCGAAGTGCCGCAGCGCCTGTCCCGTGTCGGATGCCCGGGCGAGGCGGTTTGCCAGCAGCGCCGCATCCTCGATCGCCATTGCCGCGCCCTGGGCGGCAAAGGGCGTCATGGCATGCGCGGCATCGCCGATCAGCACGGTCTTCCCACCATCGGTCCAGGCCCCGTCGGGGCATTCGAAGAGCGGCCACATCAGCGGATCGCGCGCCTCGGCAAGCAACTGGCGGATATCGGCATGCCAGCCGGAGAAGGCATCGAGCAGGCGGGCGCGGGCGGCGGCATCGCCCTTGCGGGACCAGCCGGCCGCCGGCGCCTGCCGATGCGCGTGGAGGGCGACGATGTTGAACGCCTGCGCCTCGGCGAGCGGATAGGCGACGAGATGGGCCTGCGGGCCGAGGAAGGCCGTGACGGTGCGTGGATTGAGGAAAGGCGGCGCGGCGCCATAGGGCACGAGGAAACGCCAGGCGATGGTGCCGGAATAGCGCGCGGGCAGGGCACCGGGCACCCCCTGGCGCAGCTGCGACCAGACACCGTCGGCGGCGATCACCAGATCGGCCGGTGCGGCGACCAGATCGTTTTCGTTTTTCTGCGAACCGTGAAAACGCCCCGGCCCTTCGGTTTCCCGCAATTCCGGATGCAAGGCCGCTGCGCGCCGTTGCTGGACTTGCTCCAGGGCATGCTCGGCCGTTTCGATTCGCCGGCCGGTCGTCAGCGTGCAGAGCGGTTCCCGGCTGACGGCGTCGAGCAGCACGGCCTGCAGCGAGGCGCGGTGCAGCACGCCGTAGGGCGCCCCCCAGCGTCCGCGTGCGGCGGCGCCGGCCGGGACGGAGGCGAGGGGGGCGAGCGCATGGCCCGAGGACAGCAGGATATGGTCCGGCTCGCTCCAGCGCGCGGCAAGGGCATCGAGCAGGCCGAGCTGGGTGAGGATGCGCGAGGCATTGGGCGAGAGCTGCAGGCCGGCGCCGACCTCTTCGAGGGCGGGGGCCTGTTCCAGGACATGCACCGCAATGCCCTTGCGGGCGAGCGCAAGGGCCGCCGTCAGGCCGGCAATGCCGGCGCCGACGATGCTTGCGGATTTTACGGAAGGCATGGTTGCGGCGGCCTTCCGGCCGTCACGCCGCGACCTGGTTGGTGAAGGTGCAGCCGGCCGGGTCGGTCTGGCTGGCCTTGAGCGCCGGGTTGTAGCGGTAGAGCGTCGAGCAGTAGGGGCAGACCTTCTCGTTGTCGTCCCCCATGTCGAGGAAGACATGCGGGTGGTCGTAGGGCACGGAAGCGCCGACGCACATGAATTCCTTCACGCCGATCTCGATCGAGCGATGGCCGCCGTCGTTCTGGAAATGGGGAATGCTGTGGCCAGCCATGTCGATGCTCCTGGAATGCCGTCTTTCTGGCGCGGACCATAGTCGCCTTCGCCGCAAATGTGTAGATGCAAAACCGCCGCGCCCCGGGAGATTTCCGCCTGCCGGCCGTTTTCTCCGCGGGCAAAGGGCAGTAAGAGCGGGGACATGCAAACGAAAGACGGCCCGCGATGAACCTCGATCCCCCGCCCTTTTCCCGTTTCACCCACGACGGCCTGGAGCTCGCCTTCTTCGATGAGGGCGATCCGTCGGGGCCTCCGGTGCTGCTGATCCACGGCTTTGCCTCCAGCGCCAATGTCAACTGGGTGTTTCCCGGCTGGCTGAAGACGCTGGGGGATGCCGGCTACCGCGTCATCGCGCTCGACAATCGTGGCCACGGCAGGAGCGCCAAGCCGCATGATCCCGCGCTCTACACGCCGCCGCTGATGGCGGGCGACGCCGCCGCGCTGCTCGATCACCTGGCGATCCCCGAAGCCCATGTCTTCGGCTATTCCATGGGCGCGCGCATCACCGCTTTCATGGCGCTCGCCCATCCGCACCGCGTGCGCTCCGTCGTCTTCGGTGGCCTCGGCATCGGCATGGTGGAAGGCGTCGGCGACTGGGACCCGATCGCCGACGCGCTGCTGGCGCCCTCGCTCGACGCCGTGACGCATGATCGCGGCCGCATGTTCCGCGCCTTCGCCGACCAGACGAAATCCGACCGGCAGGCGCTTGCCGCCTGCATCATGACCTCGCGCGATCTCCTGACGGCAGCCGACATGGCCCGCATCGACATGCCCGCGCTGATCGGCGTCGGCACGAAGGACGACATTGCAGGCAGCCCGCAGCCGCTCGCCGACCTCATGCCGGATGCACGCGCGCTCGACATTCCCGGCCGCGACCACATGCTGGCCGTCGGCGACAAGGTCTTCAAGCGCGCCGTGCTGGAATTCTATGCGCAGATCGGCGACCGCTGAGCGGCCGTTTACGACGATGGTCGCCGGCCATTTCGCGCCGGCGCCATTTGCTCTATATAGAGTGGGACAGACGACAAGGAGTGCGGCGATGGTCGCGATGAACGAACTGCGGGCCGGCGAGAAGCTCAAGGCCATGGATCCGATCTGGGACAGCCTGCGCGAGGAAGCCCGCGTCGCCGCCCAGGCCGAGCCGCTGCTGGCGGCCTTCCTCTATTCGACGGTGCTGAACCAGCGGTCGCTCGAGGAAAGCGTGATCCACCGCGTCTGCGAACGGCTCGACCATCCGGACCTGCAGGCCAACCTCCTGCACCAGATCTTCGACGAGATGCTGGACGAGTGGCCGGAATGGGGCGGCATCCTGCGCGTCGACATCCAGGCCGTCTACGACCGCGACCCCGCCTGCCTGCGCTTCCTCGATGCCGTGCTCTATTTCAAGGGCTTCCACGCCATCCAGACCCATCGCCTGGCCAACTGGCTCCATGCGAAGGGGCGGCGCGACCTTGCGCTCTATCTGCAAAGCCGCTCCTCCAGCGTCTTCCAGACGGACATCAATCCGGCCGCGCGCATCGGCAAGGGCTTCTTCCTCGACCATGCGACGGGCCTCGTCGTCGGCGAGACGGCCGTGATCGGCGACAATGTCTCGATCCTCCACAACGTCACGCTCGGCGGCACCGGCAAGGAGGGCGGCGACCGCCATCCGAAGATCGGCGACGGCGTGATGATCGGCGCGGGCGCAAAAATCCTCGGCAACATCCATATCGGCCATTGCTCGCGCATCGCCGCAGGTTCCGTCGTGCTCAAGCCTGTTCCGCCGAAATCGACCGTTGCGGGCGTGCCCGCCAAGGTGATCGGCGAGGCGGGCTGCAACGAGCCGTCCCGCGCCATGGACCAGCTTCTGGCCGCCTTCGACTACGACCTCTGACGGGCCGCGGAACACGGGCGGGCGGTTTTGCCGCTCGGCGCTGCGCGAACACGCCAACGCGGGAAAAGTCGCTTTCTTCCGGAATTCGAGGGTTTACAGGACCGGAAGCAGGTGCGAGAAGCGCGGCAACTCAACCGATGACGGAGACAGATCGTGAAGCCGGAAGAAATCAGGAAGCTCGAAGCCTACTTCAAGCGCAATCTCAACAAGGAGATTGTCGTGAAGGCCCGTCCGCGCAAGGACGAGTCCGCGGAAGTCTATCTCGGCGACGAATTCCTGGGCGTCATCTTCCGTGACGACGAGGACGGGGAACTCTCCTACAACTTCTCCATGGCGATCCTCGACATCGATCTGTGATCTGCCGGCAATCGCACGGAATAAAGGCCCGGTAGCCCTTGGCGCCGGGCCTTTTCATTATAATTTTGCGACAACTAGGCTTTTGTCAGCCCCAATAATCATGCCTATGACGCAAGGTCTTGCTTTGCCTGCGAAATATTGCATCGCAGCAATTCATTGACTTTTTTGTGCATCGCATATAGATTTTGGACCATATCACCGGGATCCAAAGGAGACTTCGATGTTCAATTTCGACGAGGCAAACAAGAAGAGCAAGGAAGCCGTGGACGCGTTCGTCAAGAGCTACACGACGGCCGCACAGGGCTGGCAGGCGATCGCCACCGAAACGGCAGACTATTCCAAGAAGTCCTTCGAAAACGGCCTCGCCCACTTCGAGAAGCTCTCGGGCGTCAAGAGCGTCGAAGCCGCTCTCGAACTGCAGACCGCCTTCGTGAAGTCCTCCTATGAAGGTTTCGTCGCCGAAGCCACCAAGCTTGGCGAAATGTATGCCGATCTCGCCAAGGGCGCCTACAAGCCCTACGAAGCGCCGGTCGCCAAGGCCACTGCTGCCGCCAAGGCCGCCGTCGCCGCCTGATCTTTCAAAGTACTGCGTACGCGTATAGCGTTCATGGGCCGGCTGTGGGCAACCGCAGCCGGCCTTCGCGCGTTCCGGGGATTGCGCGAGGCTGACGCAGCGGCAGCAAATTTCGCTATTTCCTTCGGATGACCCGCGATTATGATTGCAGTGCGAAGCGGGGGTCTTACAATCGTGTGCCGAGACATTAGATAACAGGTCCAGAAGACAACCTCGGACAGGCGGTACGCCACAGGTAAGCGACCGCGATCAAGGGCCCGCACAGTCAAGGGAATGAAGACGAAAATGGATGTGAGACGGGTTCGAATGCAGGATGGGGAAGGCGGCGGCGACACTCCCGGTCGCAGCACCTCCGTCATTACCCGCACGAAACCTAAGACGAAGAAGCCGAGCCTGTATCGCGTCCTGCTTCTCAATGATGATTATACGCCCATGGAGTTTGTGATCCACATCCTGGAACGTTTCTTCCAGAAGGACCGGGAAGCGGCCACGCGGATCATGCTGCATGTGCACAATCATGGCGTAGGCGAGTGTGGCGTGTTCACCTACGAGGTTGCCGAAACCAAAGTGACACAGGTGATGGATTTCTCCCGCCAGCACCAGCATCCGCTGCAATGTGTCATGGAAAAGAAATGAGGAACGAACGTGCCAACATTTTCTGCCAGCCTTGAAAAGGCCCTCCACCAGGCACTGACCTATGCGAACGAGCGCCATCACGAATATGCGACGCTCGAACATCTCCTGCTCGCCCTGATCGACGACGGAGATGCGGCCGCCGTGATGGGCGCCTGCAACGTCAATCTCGACGTTCTGCGCAAGACCGTCACCGATTATGTCGACCATGATCTCGCCAACCTGGTGACGGGTTACGAGGAGGATTCCAAGCCGACCTCCGGCTTCCAGCGCGTCATCCAGCGCGCGGTGATCCATGTCCAGTCCTCCGGCCGCGAGGAAGTGACCGGCGCCAACGTGCTCGTCGCGATCTTCGCCGAGCGCGAGAGCCATGCCGCCTATTTCCTGCAGGAGCAGGAGATGACGCGCTACGACGCCGTCAACTTCATCTCGCACGGCATCGGCAAGCGCCCCGGCACCTCCGAGCAGCGCCCGGTGCGCGGCGCGGATGACGCCGAGAACGAACAGAAGCAGACCCGCGGCGCCAACGAGCAGGAGGAGCCCGCCAAGAAGCAGGACGCCCTGACGGCCTACTGCGTCAACCTCAACGAGAAGGCGAAGGGCGGCAAGATCGATCCGCTGATCGGCCGTCACGCCGAGGTCAACCGCACGATCCAGGTCCTGTGCCGTCGTTCCAAGAACAACCCGCTCTATGTGGGCGATCCCGGCGTCGGCAAGACGGCCATCGCCGAGGGCCTCGCCAAGCGCATCGTCGAAGGCAAGGTGCCGGAAGCGCTGGCCGACGCGACGATCTTCTCGCTCGACATGGGCACGCTGCTCGCCGGCACCCGCTATCGCGGTGACTTCGAGGAGCGCCTGAAGCAGGTCGTCAAGGAACTGGAAGACTATCCGGGCGCCGTCCTCTTCATCGACGAGATCCATACGGTCATCGGCGCGGGCGCCACCTCGGGCGGCGCGATGGACGCCTCGAACCTCCTGAAGCCGGCGCTCTCCTCCGGCGCGATCCGCTGCATCGGCTCGACGACCTACAAGGAATACCGCCAGTTCTTCGAGAAGGACCGGGCGCTTGTCCGCCGCTTCCAGAAGATCGACGTCAACGAGCCGACCATCGACGACACGATCGAGATCATGAAGGGGCTAAAACCCTATTTCGAGGAGTATCACAAGCTCCGCTATTCCAACGAGGCGATCAAGACCGCGGTGGAACTGTCGGCGCGCTACATCAACGACCGCAAGCTGCCGGACAAGGCGATCGACGTGATCGACGAGACCGGCGCGGCCCAGATGCTGCTGCCCGCCGGCAAGCGCCGCAAGCTGATCACCGAGAAGGAGATCGAGGCGACTATCGCCACCATGGCCCGCATTCCGCCGAAGACCGTGTCGAAGGACGACGAGCAGGTGCTCGCCAACCTCGACAAGGAGCTGCGCTCGGTCGTCTACGGCCAGGACCTCGCCATCGAGGCGCTGTCGTCGGCGATCAAGCTGTCGCGGGCCGGTCTTCGCGAACCGAACAAGCCGATCGGCTGCTACCTGTTCTCCGGCCCCACCGGCGTCGGCAAGACGGAAGTCGCCAAGCAACTCGCAGCGTCGCTCGGCGTGGAGCTCCTGCGCTTCGACATGTCGGAATACATGGAGCGGCACACGGTTTCCCGCCTGCTCGGGGCACCTCCCGGCTATGTCGGCTTCGATCAGGGCGGCCTCCTGACCGACGGCGTCGACCAGCATCCGCATTGCGTGCTGCTGCTCGACGAGATCGAGAAGGCGCATCCGGACCTCTACAACATCCTGTTGCAGGTCATGGATCACGGCTCGCTGACCGACCATAACGGCAAGAAGATCGACTTCCGCAACGTCATCCTGATCATGACGACCAATGCGGGCGCTTCCGACATGGCGAAAGCCGCCATCGGCTTCGGCTCGTCCAAGCGCGAGGGCGAGGACATGGAGGCGATCAACCGCCTGTTCACGCCGGAATTCCGCAACCGCCTCGATGCGATCATCCCGTTCGGCTCGCTGCCGACGCCGGTCATCCACCAGGTCGTGCAGAAGTTCGTCATGCAACTGGAAACCCAGCTTGCCGAGCGCAACGTCACCTTCGATCTCCAGCCCGAGGCGATCTCCTGGCTGGCGGAGAAGGGCTACGACGAGAAGATGGGTGCCCGCCCGCTGGCGCGCGTCATCCAGGAGAACATCAAGAAGAAGCTCGCCGACGAGATCCTCTTCGGCAAGCTGAAGAAGGGCGGCGTCGTGCGCGTCACCGTCGGCCTGAAGGAAGACGGCTCGAAGGGCCTGATCCTCGACGCCGTGCCGGAAACCGCGCCGATCAAGCCGAAGGCCGAGGTCGAGGAGGCAGCCGCCAAGAAGGCCAAGCCCCGCAAGCCCAAGGAGACCGTCGCCGCCGAGGCCGCGCCCGCCAAGGCCCGCGCTTCGAAGAAGGCGGTGGAGGCCAAGGCCGAGGAGCCGAAGGACGAGCCGCCGCGCAAGGCGTCCGGCGCCGTTCCCAAGGTGCCGCGCAAGAAATAACGGTTTGCAGATTGAAGGGGCCGGGCAGGCGACTGCCCGGCCCATATTGTTGAAGAAATGGCGCAAGCCACCCTGCCAAGCCGGTCCCATACGATCGCAAACCGCGCCCACCCTCTGTCGTCATCCTCGGCCCCGAGCCGAGGATCCACAAGCGCGGGCGTGGCGTGGATGGTCGGGTCAAGCCCGACCATGACGGAGGGGTAGCCGTCCGGCTTTGTTTTTCTGCAAGAGAATTGAATGACCGCCCCGCCAGACCCCCAATCCCAGAGCCACTGGTTCCTCCTCGGCATGCGCGGCATCTTCAGCCTGCCGGCGATCATCCTGATGCTGTCCTTCGTGGGGTTCGCCGCCTTCACGGCGGAGGCGAAGGTGCCGGTCGACCAGGTGATGTTCATGACCGGCATGGTCTGGGCGCTGCCGGCCAAGGTGATTCTCGTCGGCTCCATGCTGTCGGGCGCACACATCGCGACGGCGTTCCTCGCGGTGACGTTGTCCTCGGTGCGCATGATGCCGATGGTGGCGGCGCTCATCCCGGAAATCCGTGACCGCCGCACGCCGACCTGGCTGCTGCTGATCGTCTCGCATTTCGTCGCCATCACCGCCTGGGTCTTCGCGATGGAGAAGGTGCGGGACGTGCCGCGCGGCGGCCGCGTCGCCTTCTTCGCCGGCTTCGGCGTGACGCTGACGCTCACCAATATCGTGCTCGTCGGCCTCGTCTATGGCGCGGTCTCGGAGTTCCCGCCCATCGTCTCCGGCTGCCTGTTTTTCCTGACGCCGGTCTATTTTCTCACCTCGATCTGGATTTCCGCGCGCCACCGGGTGATCTACTGGGCGCTCGGCATCGGGCTCGCGCTCGGCACCATCTTCGCGGTGGTCGCGCCCGAATACGACATCCTGCTGGCCGGCGTCATCGGCGGCACCGCGGCCTGGTGGGGCGAGCGCGCGCTGCGCCGCCGGGAGGCGGCGCGATGAGCTTCGACGGTCTCTGGCCCTATATCTACATCGCCATCGCCGGCTGGCTGGCGACGGATCTCTGGCGCTGGGCGGGCGTCATCGCCGGCAACCGCATCGACGAACGGTCCGAGCTCCTGAACTGGGTGAGGGCAGTGGCGACGGCGCTGGTGGCGGCGGTCATCGCCAAGCTGATCGTCTTCCCGACCGGCACGCTGGAGGCCTCGCCTCTCTGGCTGCGGCTCGGGGCCGTCATGTTCGGCGGCCTCTGCTTCTTCATCGGTGGCCGCTTCCGCCAGATCGCCGGCATTGCCGCGGCCATCGCGTTCCTTGCCGCGGGGCTGGTCTTGCTGGGTGTTTGAAACGGGCGATTCCGTGTGGGGTTTGCCCCTCACCCTAACCCTCTCCCCGCAAGCGGGGAGAGGGGACCTGCCCCACGAACGGGACTTGTTTGAGGAAACCGGCGCGGCATATCCCCTTCTCCCCGTTCACGGGGAGAAGGCGGCCGGCAGGCCGGATGAGGGGCCGCGCGATATGTCAGCCCTTCAGCGCCTTGCGCAGCTTCTCCGCATTGGCCGCGAGCACGCCCTGGTCCTCCATCGTGCCGGAATGCGGCTTCAGCGGCTGGCCCTCGACGCGCGGGATGACGTGGAAATGCAGGTGGTAGACGGTCTGGCCGGCGGCCGGTTCGTTGAACTGCATGACGGTGACGCCGTCAGCCTCGAAAGCCTCCTTGGCGGCGGCCGCCACCTTCTGCACCACCGGCAGCAGGCGCGACAGCGTCTGCGGGGCGGCGTCGAGGATGTTGCGCGACGGCGTCTTGGGGATGACGAGCGTGTGCCCGTTCGCCTGCGGCATCACGTCCATGAAGGCAACGGCGTCGTCGTCCTCGTAGACGCGGTGCGCGGGGATCTCGCCGCGCAGGATCTTCGCGAAGATGTTGTTCGTGTCGTAGGCGGTCATGCTCGTCTCCGATGTGCTCAGTCGTGGTCGTCCTGGCCGCTCATGCGGCGGAAGGGGCCGTGTTCGGCAAGATATTCGCCCGTCGCCTCGACGTCACGGCGCTCGCGCTCGAGATAATCGGCGACGGCACGCCGCAGGCCCGGATGGGTGATGTGGTGGGCCGAATGGGTGGTGACGGGCAGGTAGCCGCGCGCCAGCTTGTGCTCGCCCTGCGCGCCGGCCTCGACCCGCGCCAGCCCCTTCTCGATCGCGAAATCGATGGCCTGGTGGTAGCAGACCTCGAAATGCAGGAAGGCATGGTCCTCGATGCAGCCCCAATGCCGGCCGAAGAGCGTGTCGCCGCCGATGAAGTTGATCGCGCCGGCGATGTAGCGGCCGTTGCGCCTTGCCATCACGAGCAGGATGTCGTCCGCCATGCGCTCGCCGATCAGGCTGTAGAAGCGTCGGTTGAGATAGGGCCGGCCCCATTTGCGGCTGCCGGTGTCCATGTAGAAGGTGAAGAACTGGTCCCAGATTTTTTCGGTCAGGTCCCCGCCGGTCAGCCAGTCGATTTCGATGCCGTGCTCGAGCGCCGTGCGGCGCTCCTTCTTCAGCGCCTTGCGCTTGCGGGAGGCGAGCGTTTCCAGGAAATCCGCATGCGAGCCGTAGCCCGCATTGAGGAAATGGAACTGCTGGTCCGTGCGGTGCAGGTAGCCCGCGGCCTCGAAGACCGGCATTTCCGCTTCCGGCACGAAGGTGACATGCGCCGAGGAGACGCCATGGCGTTTCGACAGTTCCTTCAGTCCCTCGGCCAGCGCGGCCTGGGTCGCGATGACCGGCTGGTCCGCCCGGTGGAGGAGGCGCGGGCCGGTGGCCGGGGTGAAGGGAATGGAGGCCTGCAGCTTGGGATAATAGCGCCCGCCGGCACGCTCGAAGGCGTCGGCCCAGCCATGGTCGAAGACATATTCGCCCTGGCTGTGGTTCTTCAGATAGACGGGCAGGGCGCCGAGAAGGGCGCCGTCGTCGCCCTCCAGGAGGAGGTGCTGGCCGAGCCAGCCGGTCTCGGCGACGGCACAGCCCGATTCTTCCAGCGCGGAGAGGAAGGCGTGGCTGACAAAGGGATTGTACGGCACCTGCGCGTCGTCCCTGGAGGCGCCGGAAAGACGCCCCCAGTCGCCCGCCGGAATATCGGCGAAGCTGGTTTCGACGCGGATGCGCACCGTCCCGGCCATGTTATGCCGTCAGCGGCTCGCGCGGATCGAAGCCCTCGAAGGTCATCTGGTCCGCGTTGAGCGCCGTGATCGTGCGCGCCTCGTCGTCGCGCACGGTCCAGGTGATGACCTGCCGGCCGAGGTCGCGCTGCCGGCTGACGAAGGCGTTCGGCAGATGGCCGTAATAATAGGAGATGAAATCGAGCCCGAGCTGCATCGCCTCCTCGTGCACGGCGAAGTTTTCCGGCCGCGCGCCTTCCGCCGTCAGGCCGACGGGACGGCTGGTGCCGATCGCCTTGAGGTCCTTCAAGAGCCAATGGTCGAAGCTCATCAGCGCGACGGGGCCGTCATAGTCTTCGATCGTGTCGAGCACGGCCATGGCGAAGCCGTCGTCATCGCCCTCGCGCCCCTTCAGCTCCAGGACGAGCGGCACGCGGCCCTTCACGAGGTCGAGGAGCTGCCGGAGCGTCGGCACGCCGTCCTGCGTGCCGCCGACCTTCAGGAGGCCGAGTTCGGCGGCGGTGCGCTGGCGCACGTCCCCCTCGATGCCGCAGAGCCGCTTCAGGTCGTCGTCATGGAACACGACGGGAATGGCATCGGCGGCATAGTGCAGGTCGCATTCGATGGCAAAGCCGGCATCGGCCGCGCGGGCGAAGGCGGAGAGCGTGTTTTCCCAGACCTTGCGGTTGAGATCGTGATAGCCGCGATGGGCGATCGGCCGCTCGGTCAGCCAGTGGAATTTCTGCATCAGGCGATTTCCATGATGGCGTCGATCTCGACGGCCGCATTCAGGGGAAGCGCGGCCATGCCGACGGCGGCGCGGGCATGCTTGCCGGCATCGCCGAGGGCCGCGACGAGGAAGTTCGACGCGCCGTTGATGACGAGGTGCTGTTCGACGAAATCCGGCGCGGAGGCGACGAAGCCGTTGATCTTGATGATGCGCTTGATGCGCGAGAGGTCGCCGAGGGCGGCCTTGGCCTGGGCGAGAAGGCCGAGAGCGCACAGTTCCGCCGCCTTCTGGCCGCCGGGCACGTCGACATTCCCGCCGAGATGGCCGGTGACGGCGAGCTTGCCGTCCAGCATCGGCAACTGGCCGGAAATGTGGAGCACGTTGCCGCTGATGACGAAGGGCACGTAGTTGGCGGCCGGCGCTGCGGCCACGGGAATGTCGTAGCCCAGTTCCTTGACGCGGTTTTCGATTTCAGCGGACATTCCGGTCTCCGTTTCTTGTCGCCGGTCCATAGATAGGAGCGGCGAGGGGCGGCTGTGAGGGGCATTGCGGCGCGGATCGTCGCAATGGTGGAAATGAAGTTGGCAAGACGTGGATATTGCCTCGCTTTTGCCGGAAGAGTTCATATAACATCACGACCGACTTCAACAGGAGGAAACGGATGTTTCGTTCAGCCTTTGTCGCGGCCCTGACGGCCGGGGCATGCTTCGCCGGCAGCGGCGTTCCGAGCGCCTTTGCCACGCCGGCGACCGGGCTTGCGCCGCACCGCGCCGTCTATGACCTCAAGCTGAAGGACGCGACCGAGCGCTCCGGCATCGCCGGCATGTACGGCCGCATGGTCTACGAGTTCAACGGCAGCCCGTGCGACGGCTACACGGTGAGCTTCCGCTTCGTCACGCAGGTCAATACCGGCGAGGAAACGCGCCTCACCGACCAGCAGACGACCACCTACGAGGACCTGAAGAACGGCAGCTTCCGCTTCCTCACCCGCTCCTTCACCGACGAGAAGCTGGACAAGGAGGTGCGCGGCACGGCGCGCGAGGACAAGGAAGGCGTCAGCGTCGATCTCACCGCGCCGGACACGAAGCAGGTGGAGCTTGCCGCAAGCCGTTTCCCGACCGAGCACATGCTCGACGTCATCGAACACGCCAGGAAGGGCGAGCGCTTCTTCGAGGCGCGCCTCTTCGACGGCTCGGACGCCGGCGACAAGACGCTGATGACGACCGCCGTCGTCGGCAAGAAGGAAATGCCCAAGGCGGGCGACCCGGATGCCGACAAGGCCGGCAGCTTCTCCAAGGAAGCGTTCTGGCCGGTGTCGATCGCCTATTACAACGATACGAGCGAAGGCGACGCGCTGCCGGTCTACCGCATGTCCTTCAAGCTCTACGAGAATGGAATCACCCGTGACCTCACCATGGACTACGGTGAGTTCGTGCTGAGCGGGAAGCTTGCCAAGCTTGAGATGTTCAAGCCGCAGGAATGCAAATAGGGCGGTGGGCGAAGGACGTCCGCTCAACCTCTCCTCCGTCATGGTCGGGCTTGACCCGACCATCCACGCCGCGGGCGCCAGGTACGGATCCTCGGGTCGAGCCCGAGGATGACGACAGTGGATGGGCGGCGTTCGTTGTCGATGTGGCCTCTTTGAAGACGCAAAAGGGGCGCCGACTACCGGGCAAATGCCAAGGGCAATGTCCTGCATACCCACTTTTTTACCCCGCTGCCCTTGATTTGCCGGGAAACTGCGGTTAAGGGGCAGCCATTCCACACGTGAGGCATGGGATTGTCCGGGAGAAATCCGGGCGGTTCCGCCGGTGGCGTTTCCGAAGGAAGCGCTGATCGCCTTGCGGAGGTTCAACCGGAAAAGGATGACAAGGCATGGCATTGCCCGATTTCTCTATGCGCCAGCTCCTGGAAGCCGGCGTTCACTTCGGCCACCAGACCCACCGCTGGAACCCGAAGATGAAGCCGTATATCTTCGGCGACCGCAACAACGTTCACATCATCGACCTGGCACAGACCGTTCCGCTCTTGTCGCGCGCCCTTCAGGTCGTGTCCGACACCGTTGCCGGCGGCGGCCGCGTGCTCTTCGTCGGCACCAAGCGCCAGGCGTCCGACATCATCGCCGATGCCGCCAAGCGTTCGGCCCAGTACTACGTCAACGCCCGCTGGCTCGGCGGCATGCTGACGAACTGGAAGACCATCTCCAACTCGATCCAGCGCCTGCGCAAGCTCGACGAGATCCTGTCCTCGGAAGGCTCCGGCTATTCCAAGAAGGAACGCCTCAACCTCGAGCGCGAACGCGAGAAGCTTGAAAAGGCCCTCGGCGGTATCCGCGACATGGGCGGCACGCCGGACCTGATGTTCATCATCGACACCAACAAGGAATCGATCGCGATCCAGGAAGCCAAGCGTCTCGGCATCCCGGTCGTCGCCATCATCGATTCGAACTGCGACCCGGACCCGATCGACTTCCCGATCCCCGGCAACGACGACGCCTCGCGCGCCATCGCCCTCTACTGCGACCTGATCGCGCGCGCCGCCATCGACGGCATCGCCCGCCAGCAGGGCGCATCGGGCCGTGACCTCGGCGCGTCCGCCGAGGTTCCGGTCGAGCCGGCTCTCGAAGCCGAAGCGTAAGGCCGAGGTCGGAGCGAGGTTTCGTTCCTGCTTTCCTATCCAACCGAGGCCAGAGAGACGATCCCTGGCCTCGGCTTGTTTGAAGACCCTGTCTGCCACGATCCCCAAGGATCGCTTTTGCGGCGACAGGTCCGAGGTGATCTTCATCACCCTGTCACACTTCCGGGTACATTCGTTCCCAAAACCTTGAGTTCGCCGAGGTTTTCCGGCGACACGCAACAAGAACCGACAAGAGGCTCACAATGGCTGAAATCACCGCTGCACTGGTGAAGGAACTGCGCGAAAAGTCCGGCGCAGGCATGATGGACTGCAAGAAGGCGCTGGCGGAAAACAACGGCGACATCGAAGCGGCAATCGACTGGCTGCGCGCCAAGGGCATCGCCAAGGCCGACAAGAAGTCGGGCCGCACCGCAGCCGAAGGCCTGATCGGCATCGCCAGCGCCGGCACCAAGGCCGTCGTCGTCGAGATCAACTCCGAAACCGACTTCGTTGCCCGCAACGATGCCTTCCAGTCCATGGTTCGCGGCGTTGCCGACGTGGCGCTGACCACCGATGGCACCGTCGAAGCCGTTGGCGCCGCCACCTACCCGGCAACCGGCAAGTCGGTCACCGATACGATCAAGGACGCCGTCGCCACCATCGGCGAGAACATGAACCTGCGCCGCTCGGTCCTGCTGTCGGTCGAGGATGGCGTCGTCGCGACCTACATCCACAATGCCGCCGCCGACCGTCTCGGCAAGCTCGGCGTTCTCGTCGCGCTGAAGTCGACCGGCGACAAGGAAGCCCTGAACGCCATCGGCCGCCAGGTCGCCATGCACGTCGCCGCCACCGCGCCGCTCGCCATCCGCGCCGAAGAAGTCGACGCTGCCGTCGCCGAGCGTGAACGCAACGTCTTCATCGAGCAGTCGCGCGCCTCCGGCAAGCCGGACGCCATCATCGAGAAGATGGTCGAAGGCCGCATGCGCAAGTTCTTCGAGGAAGTCGCCCTGCTGTCGCAGGCCTTCGTCATGAACCCCGACCTCACGGTCGGCGCCGCCGTCAAGGAAGCGGAAAAGACCGTCGGCGCGCCGATCGAAGTCGTCGGCATGGCCCGCCTGCTGCTCGGCGAAGGCGTTGAGAAGGAAGAAACCGACTTCGCTGCCGAAGTCGCAGCCGTCGCCAAGGGCTGATTTCTTAATCCCGTTAGGGAAAAGAACGGGGCGCCGCGTGACAACGCGGCGCCCTTCGTGTATCCGGCTTGCCGAAATGCCTGCCCCGAAATTCTCAAGCGGCGATGGCTGCCCTCAAGCGGGACCGCCCCCGGTTCCGCCCGGCTGCCGGTTCGGGAGAGCAGGCGCACGAGTTCAGGAGCGATCATGACGGCCAAGCCAATCTACAAACGTGTTCTGTTGAAAGCCTCCGGCGAAGCGCTGATGGGCTCGCAGGGCTTCGGCATCGACGTGGCGGTCGCCGACCGCATCGCCTCCGACATCGCCGAGGCCCGCGCGCTCGGCGTGGAGGTCGGCGTCGTCGTCGGCGGCGGCAACATCTTCCGCGGCGTCGCTGTCGCCTCCAAGGGGGGCGATCGCGTCACCGGCGACCACATGGGCATGCTGGCGACCGTCATCAACGCCCTGGCGCTGGCCACCTCGCTGCGCAAGCTCGACATCGACACCGTCGTCCTCTCGGCGATCGCCATGCCGGAGATCTGCGAGAGCTTCTCCCAGCGCGCGACGCTTCATCACCTCTCGCTCGGCCGTGTGGTGATCTTCGCCGGCGGCACGGGCAACCCGTTCTTCACGACCGATTCGGCCGCCGCGCTGCGCGCCGCCGAAATGGGCGCCGAGGCGATCTTCAAGGGCACGCAGGTCGACGGCATCTATTCGGCCGATCCGAAGAAGGACCCGACCGCCACCCGTTTCGACCACCTGAGCCACAGCGAAGTCCTGGAAAAGGGCCTTGCCGTCATGGACGTCGCTGCCGTCGCGCTGGCGCGTGAAAACCATATTCCGATCATCGTCTTCTCCATCCATGAAAAAGGCGGCTTTGCCGAAATATTGACCGGTGGCGGACGCGGGACCATCGTAACCGACAACTGATTCTTGAGGCGCGCACGCGGAGCGCGTGCAGCCGCTCTATGAAAACGGGAGCATCCGATGAGTGAAGGTATTGACCTGAAGGAACTGAAGCGTCGCATGGACGGCGCGATCACCGCATTCAAGAACGACATCGCGTCGCTGCGCACCGGCCGCGCCTCGGCCAACGTGCTCGATCCGGTGCAGGTCGAGGCCTATGGGTCGCGCGTGCCGCTGAACCAGGTCGCCAACATCTCCGTTCCCGAGCCCCGCATGCTGTCGGTCTCCGTCTGGGACAAGGGCATGGTCGGCGCCGTCGAGCGCGGCATCCGCGAATCCAATCTCGGCCTCAACCCGATCATCGACGGCCAGAATCTGCGCATTCCGCTGCCGGAGCTCAACGAGGAGCGCCGCAAGTCGCTCGTCAAGGTCGCCCATGACTATGCCGAAAAGGCCAAGGTCGCGATCCGCCATGTGCGCCGCGACGGCATGGACGACCTCAAGAAAGCCGAAAAGGATGGCGATATCGGGCAGGACCTCTCCCGCAGCCAGTCCGAAAAGGTGCAGAAGATGACGGACGAGACGATTTTGGACGTCGATCGCTTGCTTGCCGAGAAGGAAAAGGAAATCATGCAGGTCTAGGGCTCCGGCCACCTGCCTCCGTTCCTCCTTTCCGGATCGTTCATGAACCAGCTCTCGCCCAGCACCGCACCGGCACACGTCGCCATCATCATGGATGGCAACGGACGCTGGGCGAATGCACGCGGCCTGCCGCGCGCCATGGGGCACCGCAAGGGTGTCGAAGCGGTGCGCGAGGCCGTGCGCACGGCCGCCGAATGCGGCGTCTCCTACCTCACGCTCTTCGCCTTCTCCTCGGAAAACTGGAGCCGGCCCGAGAGCGAGATCTCCGACCTGATGGGGTTGCTGAAGACCTTCATCCGGCGCGATCTTGCGATCCTCCACCGCGAGAACGTGCGCATCCGCGTCATCGGCGACAAGTCGAACCTTTCGAGCGACATCCTGCCGTTGCTGCTGGAGGCCGAGGATACGACCCGGGCAAACACCGGCATCACCCTCGTCATCGCCTTCAATTACGGCGCGCGCGACGAGATCGCCCGTGCCATGCGCCGGCTTGCGGCCGATGTCGCCGCCGGCCGCCTCGATCCTTCCGAGATCACCCCGGACCGTATCGGCGCCTCGCTCGACACATCGGGCATTCCCGACCCCGACCTCATCATCCGCACCAGCGGCGAGGAACGGCTGTCCAACTTCCTGCTCTGGCAGGCGGCCTATGCGGAACTGATGTTCATTCCCGAATTCTGGCCCGATTTTTCGCGCGACACCTTTGTCGCCGCGCTGTCGCGCTATGCCATGCGCGAGCGCCGCTTCGGCGGCCTGCAGGCGGCAAAGACGCTTGCGGTGGGGTCGTGATGCATAGCGAACTGCGCCTGCGCATCCTCTCCGGCATCGTGCTTGCCGCCGTCGTTCTGGCCGCGACCTGGCTTGGCGGCCTTGCCTTCCGGCTGCTCGCCTCGGCCATCGCGCTGCTCGTCTACTACGAGTGGTCGACGATCATCCGCCTGCCGGAAACGGATTTTCGCGCCAACGCCTTCGGCTGGCTGTCGGTCGTGCTCGTGGCGGCGCTGGTGCTCTTCGGCTTCGACGAGCTCGCGCTGCCCGCGCTGATCGGCGCCACCCTGATCGGCATCGCCTATGCCTTTGCCCTGAAGGGCAGCGGCTGGCTTGCCGGCGGCATCGTCTATTCCGGCCTGACGGCGATCTCGCTCGCCGCCATCCGCGGCGACACCGGCCATGGCTTTGCCGCCATGCTGTTCATCTTCGCCGTCGTCTGGGCGACGGACATCCTTGCCTATTTCGTCGGCCGGGCGATCGGCGGGCCGAAGCTCGCCCCGCCCATCTCGCCGGGAAAGACTTGGTCGGGGGCGATCGGCGGGGCGATTTCGGCGGTTATCGCCGGCACGCTCGTACACATGATCTTCTTCCCGCTGAACGGCCTGTGGGTGCCGGCGATCGCGCTCGTTCTGTCGGTCTTCAGCCAGGTCGGCGACCTTTTCGAATCCTTCATCAAGCGCCGTTTCGGCGTGAAGGATTCCAGCCGCCTCATTCCGGGACATGGCGGCGTCATGGACCGGGTCGACGGCCTTGTTTTTGCCTGCTTCGCCGCGTTCCTCATTGCGTTTGGCGATGCGATCGTTTCGGGCACCGTCAACACGCCGGCCGGCGTGTTCCTTTTCGGCCCGTAGCGGCGACACATTGGGGATTGGGTTCATGGACATGCTGGCTGGCTCCGTTGGATTCGTGACGGGCTACATCCTTCCCTTCCTGGTCGTGCTGACGCTCATCGTCTTCGTGCACGAGATGGGCCACTACCTTGCCGGCCGCTGGTCCGGCATCGGCATCACCGCCTTCTCCGTCGGGTTCGGCCCGGAGCTTCTCGGCTTTACCGACCGCCACGGCACGCGCTGGAAGCTCTCCGCCATTCCGCTCGGCGGCTATGTGAAGTTCCTCGGCGACGACGACCCGGCCTCGATTCCGGACTACAATGCCGTCGCCGCGCTGCCGGAGGATGTGCGCAAGCGCACCTTCCTCGGCGCCGCGCTCTGGAAACGGGCGGTCACGGTCGCCGCCGGTCCCATCGCCAATTTCATCCTCGCCATCGCCATCTTCGCCGTGATGTTCTCCATCTACGGCCGCCAGATCGCCGATCCGATCGTCGCGGAGGTGCGGCCGGACAGCGCCGCGCAGGAGGCGGGCGTGCGGCCGGGCGACCTGCTGGTCGCGCTCGATGGCAACCCGGTCGCGACCTTCGACGACGTGCGCCGCTATGTCAGCGTGCGCCCGGAGCTGACGATCACGGTGACGGTGCGCCGCGACGGCCAGGACCTCGACCTGCCCATGGTGCCCAAGCGCACCGAGATCACCGACCAGTTCGGCAACAAGATCGAACTCGGCCTGATCGGCATCGTGACCAACCAGGAAAGCGGCAATTTCCGCGTCGTGGAATACGGTCCGGTCGAGGCCGTGGGGCAGGGCGCGCTGCAGAGCTGGCACATCGTGACGGGGACGTTCGACTATCTGTCCAACCTCGTCATGGGGCGCATGAAGGCCGATCAGCTCGGCGGGCCCATCCGCGTGGCGCAGGCTTCCGGCCAGATGGCGACGCTCGGTGTTGCCGCCCTGCTGCAGCTTGCCGCCGTTCTGTCTGTTTCCATTGGACTTTTGAACCTGATGCCGGTTCCGGTACTTGATGGCGGCCATCTGATGTTCTATGCGGTGGAGGCTATCCGGGGCAGGCCTGTCGGGCCCGGGGCGCAGGAGATCGCATTCCGCATCGGCATGGCGCTGGTGCTCATGCTGATGGTTTTCGCGACCTGGAACGACATTTCCATGCTCCTCGGCTGAGGTTTGCCGCATTGCCGGCAGGGAATCAAAAAAAGGGGGCCGCTTACGCTGGGGTAGTCGCGCTAACGCTCTGTTTACCGTAATGAAACGGATGTAGTGGCCTTCGGGCCACGGTTGGAATTGAAGTAAACAGAAATTAACGCGTGCGCTTGCTTGTATGGCAAAAGCGGTTAAAACGGCAAACGTGACCGGAGTCGGGCGCGCGCCTGCCGGGACGTTGAAACGAAGGTAAGTAGTGAAGATGAAAGCTGGTTCAAACTTTTTGAACGCCGTGTCGGCCGTTGCATTGTCGGCCAGTATGGTTGTCACGGGCGGCTCTTTTGCCACGCTTGTCTCCGCCACCGTCGCGGAAGCGGCCGTTATCCGTAGCATCCAGGTGCGTGGTGCCAGCCGTGTGAGCGCCGATACGGTCAAGGCGAACATCACCATCACGCCCGGCAAGAACTTCTCCAATACCGATATCGACGCGTCCGTGCGCCGTCTCTTCGCGACCGGCTACTTCTCGGATGTGAAGATCTCCGTTTCCGGCAGCACGCTCGTCGTCACGGTCGATGAAAACCAGTTGATCAACCAGGTCGTCATCAACGGCAACCGCAAGATCAAGGACGAGAAGCTCACGCCCGTTCTGCGCTCGCAGTCGCTCGGCCCGTACAGCGAAACCGCCATCGAGGCCGACAAGCAGGCCATCCGCGACGCCTATGCCTCGATCGGCCGTTCCGACGCCACCGTCACGACGCAGGTCTATCCGCTCGGCAACGGCCGCGTGAACGTCGCGTTCGTCGTCGACGAAGGTGACCGCACGAAGATCTCGCAGATCAATTTCGTCGGCAATCAGGCCTACAGCAACAGCCGCCTGCAGGCCGTCATCGTCACCAAGAAGTCGAACTTCCTGTCGTTCCTGACCCGCAAGGACGTCTACAGCGAAGACAAGCTGCGCGCCGACGAAGAGGCGCTGCGCCAGTTCTACTTCAATAACGGCTATGCCGACTTCCGCGTCGTCTCGTCGGAAGCCGTCCTCAACGAAGCGTCCAACGAATATGTCGTGACCTTCACGGTCGAGGAAGGTCAGCGTTACGATTTCGGTGAGATCAACGTCGAATCGACGGTCGAGGGCATCGACGGGGACGAACTGAAGGGCCTCGTTGAATCGCGCCCGGGCAAGATCTACCGCGCCCGCGACGTGCAGGACACGATGTCCGAGATTTCCAGGCGCGTCGCGGCCAACGGCTATCCGTTCGCCCGCGTGACGCCGCGCGGCAACCGCGACCTCGGCAACGGCACGATCGCCGTCGACTACCTCGTCGACCAGGGCGAGCGCGCCTATGTCGAGCGCATCGAGATCCGCGGCAACACCCGCACGCGCGACTACGTCATCCGCCGCGAGTTCGATATCGGTGAAGGCGATGCCTTCAACCAGGAAGTCATCACGCGCGCCAAGCGCCGCCTCGAGGCGCTCGGCTACTTCTCGACCGTCAACATCTCCACGGCGCCGGGCAGCTCGCCGGACCGCGTGGTTCTGGTCGTCGACGTCCAGGACCAGTCGACCGGGTCGTTCGGTATCGGCGCCGGTTACGAGACGGGCAACAAGGGCGGCTTCAAGCTGGAGGCCTCGATCGAGGAGAAGAACTTCCTCGGCCGCGGCCAGTATATCCGCGTTGCTGCCGGTGGCGGCGAGAACTCGCGCGACTACAACCTGTCGTTCACCGAGCCTTATTTCCTCGGCTACCGCCTGGCGGCCGGCTTCGACGTCTTCAAGAACGAGGACGACAGCGAGGATTACTACAGCGTCGATACGCAGGGCTTCACCCTGCGCGTGACGGCTCCGATCACGGAAGACCTGTCGACATCGCTGCGCTACAACTACACCAAGCTCGACTACAATTCGGGCGACCTGGACGAGTTGTCCTCGCCGTACCAGCACGCCGTGGTCAATGGTCCCTGGGTTCGTTCCTCGATCTCGCACAGCCTGACCTACGACACGATCGACGACCGTACGCTGCCGCGCGAAGGTATCTTCGCCCAGATCACGCAGGAATTTGCCGGCCTCGGCGGCGATTCGGATTTCTACAAGATTTCGGGCAAGGCCCGTTACTTCCATACGCTGCTGGAAGACGCCGACGTCATCGGCTCGATCGCGGTCAGCGGCGGTCACATGTGGGGCCGCAACGACGTGAAGGTCTTCGACCAGTTCACGCTGTCGGCGAACGACCTGCGTGGCTTCGAATCGGCCGGTATCGGCCCGCGGGCGACCTCGACACGCGACTCGCTCGGCGGCACGACCTACTTCACGGCGTCCGCGGAAGCCTCCTTCCCGCTGCCGTTCATCGCCCGTGACTCGGGCTTCCGCGGTGCTGTCTTCGTCGATGCCGGCACGCTTTACGGCAATGACGTCAAGACCGTGGCGGCCGACAGGGTTCGCGGTGACGACATGAGCCTGCGCGCTTCGGTCGGTGCCTCGATCATCTGGGCGTCGCCGTTCGGTCCGCTGCGTGTCGACTATGCGGTTCCGATCAAGAAGGAATCCTTCGACGAGGTGCAGCGCTTCAAGTTCGGCATCGCGACCCAGTTCTGAGGTAGGCAGTCCAGAACTGCGAGAAGACGGACGTTCTGGAGTCATGCCTATGGAGCATAACTGGTTTTTTCCGCCCCATGACGGCATTCGCCTGGGTGACCTTGCCGCACGGCTTGGGGCGGAACTCGCCGATCCTGCGCAGGCCGACCGTGTCGTGCGCAGCGTCTCGCCCGTGAACCGGGCGAAGGACGGCGATCTCTGTTACATCCTCTCCCGAAAATTCCGCGCCGAGCTCGAGACGAGCGAAGCGACGGCGATCCTGTGCGACCGGGCTCTGGCTTCGCTCGTTCCGCCGAAGATCGCCGTTCTGATTTCGGCCCGCCCGCACACCGCCTTTGCCCGTGCCGGGGAAATGCTGCACCCCTCGGCCATGCGGCCGGAGGCGATGACCTCGGCGCCGGCCGGAATCGCACAGGGTGCCTATGTCGATCCGCAGGCGCGTCTCGAAGACAATGTCTCCGTCGAACCCATGGCGGTGATCGGCAGGGGTGCGGAGATCGGCGAGGGCAGCCGCATCGGCCCGGGCGCGATCATCGGCGCGGGCGTGCGCATCGGCCGTGACTGCACGATCGCCGCGGGCGTCACGATCCAGTGCGCGCTGATCGGCAACAATGTCATCATCCATCCCGGTGCACGCATCGGCCAGGACGGGTTCGGCTATGCGCCCGGCCTCAAGCCCGGCATGATCAAGATCGTCCAGATCGGCCGCGTCATCATCCAGGACCATGTGGAGATCGGCGCGAACACGACGGTCGACCGGGGCACGATGGACGACACCGTCATCGGCGAGGGGACCAAGATCGACAACCAGGTGCAGGTCGGCCACAATGTGCGCATCGGCCGCCATTGCGGCATCGTCAGCGGCGTCGGCATCGCCGGCAGCACGCGCATCGGCGACGGCGTGATGATCGGCGGCGCGGCCGGCATCAACGGTCATATCACCATTGGCGACGGCGTGCAGATTGCTGCCATGAGCGGTGTCGTCGCCGATATTCCACCGGGCGAGAAATACGGCGGCATCCCCGCCCGCCCGATGCGCGATTTCCTGCGCGACATGGCGGAGATCGCCATGCGTTCCAGCACTCGAGTCCAGAAAAAGGGGGGCAACGATGAGTGAAGAGACCAAGGCGACGCTCGGCGTGGCTGATCTGCGTGAAATCCTGACGCTGCTTCCTCATCGCTATCCATTCCTGCTCGTCGACAAGATCATCGACATCGACGGCGACGATTCGGCCGTCGGCATCAAGAACGTCACGGTCAACGAGCCGCAGTTCATGGGCCATTTCCCCGACCACCCGATCATGCCGGGCGTGCTGCTCATCGAGGGCATGGCGCAGACGGCCGGCGCGATCTGCGCCCGCAAGACGCGCAGCGGCTCCAACCTCGTCTATTTCATGACGATCGACAATGCCCGCTTCCGCAAGCCGGTCGTGCCCGGTGACCGCGTCGAGTTCCATGTCGTCAAGCAGAAGCAGCGCGGCAATATCTGGAAGTTTCACTGCGATGCAAAAGTTGATGGGCAACTCGTCGCGGAAGCTGATATCGGCGCGATGATCGTCAAGAAGGAAGACGCCTGATCATGATTGCCGCCAGCGCGAAGATCCACCCGCTCTCCGTCATCGAGGACGGGGCGGTCATCGGTGAGAACGTCGTCGTGGGACCCTTCTGCCATGTCGGGCCCAAGGTCGTTCTCGGCGAGGGCGTGGAGCTTCTGACGCATGTGGTGGTCACCGGCCGTACCGATATCGGCCGCGGCACGCGCATCTTCGCCAATGCCGTCATTGGCGGCGATCCGCAGAGCGTGCATCACGACGGCGCCGAGACGACGCTTTCCGTCGGCGAGATGTGCGTCATCCGCGAAGGCGTGACGATGAACACCGGCACGACCGAAGGCGGCGGCAGGACCGTCGTCGGCAGCAACAACCTGTTCCTCGCCAATTCGCATGTCGCGCACGATTGCCAGCTCGGCAACCACATCATCCTGTCGAACAATGTGATGCTCGCCGGCCATGTGACCGTCGAGGACCGGGTGATCCTCGGCGGCGGTTCGGCGGTGCACCAGTTCACCCGCATCGGCCGGCAGGCCTTCATCGGCGGGCTTTCGGCGGTTTCCTACGATGTCATCCCCTATGGCATGCTGAACGGCAATCCGGGCATCCTCGGCGGCCTCAATGTCGTGGGCATGAGCCGCGCCGGCATGGAGAAAGCGACGATCCACGCGGTGCGTCGCGCCTTCAAGCAGATCTTCGACGGCGAGGGCTCTATCCGCGCCAATGCGGCCGCGATCCGTGCGGATTATGCGGACAGCGTGCCCGTCATGCACATCCTCGATTTCATCGCGGCCGAAAGCGACCGCGCGCTCTCGTCCCCGAACCGCGGCAAGGGCTGAGCGGCATGGCGGACGGCCGGCCCCTCGTGCGCGACCGGCTGGCCATCATCGCCGGCGGCGGCCTCCTGCCGCGCTACGTCGCGGATGCGGCCCGCGCGCATGGCGAGGATCCCTACATCCTGGCGCTGCGCGACGAATCCGGTCCGGACTGGTCCGGCTTCGACCATCAGGTCACCTCCATCGGCGACTATGCCGGCATCGGCGCCGCCTTCCGCGCGAAGGGCATCGGCCGCGCCGTGCTGTCGGGTTCCGTCCGGCGCCGGCCGGAATGGCGGGACATCCATGCGCCGCTGAAGGCCCTTGCCGCCGTTCCCTCCATTATCCGCACGCTTCTGAAGGGCGGCGACGACGCGGTGCTGAAAATGGTCATCCGGCTGATCGAGGCCGAAGGGGTGCGTGTCGTCGGCGCACATGAGATCGTGCCGGACCTGCTCGGCAGCGAAGGCCCGCTCGGCGCCGTCGCGCCGGATGCGGCGGCTGAGGCCGATATCGCCGCCGCCGCCGCCGCCGCGCTGGCGCTCGGCCGACTCGACGTGGGGCAGGGCGCCGTCGCGCTCGGCGGGCGCGTGGTGGCGCTGGAGGGGGCGGAGGGCACGGATGCGATGCTGGAGCGGGTGGCGGGCCTGCGTGCGGCCGGGCGCATCTCCGCGCGGCGCAAGGGCGTTCTCGTCAAGCTCTGCAAGCCGGAGCAGGACCTGCGCGCCGACCTGCCGTCGATCGGCATGGAAACGCTGCACCGCGCCCGCGCTGCCGGCCTTGCCGGCATTGCGGTGGAAGCGGGGCGCTCGCTGGTGCTGGAGCGCGCGGCGCTCGTTGCAGAAGCGGATGCCCATGGCCTGTTCGTGACGGGCATCGTGCCGGACAGGACGGAGATGCAACGATGACGGAAAGGCCCCTGACGATCGGCGTCGTTGCCGGCGAGGTTTCCGGCGATCTGCTCGGCGGTGACCTGATCGCGGCGCTGCGGGCCGCCCATGCCGGGCCGGTGGCATTGGTCGGCGTCGGCGGCGAGGCGTTGGAGCGGCAGGGGCTCACATCCCTGTTCGATTTCTCCGAACTCTCCATCATGGGCATCTCGCAGGTGCTGAAACGCCTGCCGTCGCTTATCCGCCGCATCCGCCAGACGGCCGATGCGCTGATCGCCGCACGGCCGGACGTGCTCCTCATCATCGACAGTCCGGACTTCACCCACCGCGTGGCGCGCCGCGTGCGCAAGGCGCTGCCAGGCCTGCCGGTCGTCAACTATGTCTGCCCGAGCGTCTGGGCCTGGAAGGAAGAGCGCGCACCGCGCATGCGGGCCTATGTCGACCATGTGCTCGCCCTGCTGCCCTTCGAGCCCGCCGTGATGGAGCGGCTCGGCGGCCCGGCGACGACCTATGTCGGCCACAGGCTGATCGGCGATCCCGACATCCAGCACATCCGCGCCGCGCGCCTTGCCCGCGCCGGGCAAGCGCCCGGCGAGCGCGTCTGCCTGCTGCTTCCCGGTTCACGCGGCACCGAAATCACCCGCCTGCTGCCGGTCTTCGGCGCGGCCGTGCAGGAGATCACCGCACGAAACCCCGGCACGCGCTTCCTCCTGCCCACCGTGCCGCGGCAGGAGGCGCTGGTGCGCAAACTCATGGCCGACTGGCCGGTGAAGCCGCAGATCACCGTGTCCACCGCGCAGAAATGGCAGGCCTTCATCGATGCCGATGCGGCGATCGCGGCATCCGGCACCGTCATCCTCGAACTGGCGCTTGCCCGCGTGCCCGTCGTCTCGACCTATCGTTTCGACTGGCTCGCCAACCTCTTCCTCGGCAAGGTGAAGATCTGGACGGCGGCGATCCCCAACATCATCGCCGACTATGCCGTCGTGCCGGAATACCTGAACGACATGGTGCGCCCCGGCAGCCTGACCCGCTGGTTCGAGCGGCTTTCGACCGACACCGCGCAGCGCAGCGCCATGCTGGAAGGCTACGACCTCGTGCATGCGCGCATGCAGACCACCCGCCTGCCCGGCGAGACCGGCGCGGCAGTCATCCTCGATCTGCTCGCAACGAAAAAGCAAGGCGGTTAGACGTCAAGCACCGCCGCTCCGTGTTCTCGCATGGCGACGATAGCGAGTTTTGCCGGCTTTCCCTTTGGCTTGAGGCGCCCGAAAGGTGGCTTTCTCTCGCGCGCCTTGCCGGAGGGAGGGGTATGGCCCTCCTCAAACCGGCTTGTTATGCGGCTGGAACAGCTTTCCGCGCTCGGCGATCAAGACGAAGATCAGGCCGATGATCGACAGCACGAAGAAGCCCATGACCAGCGGCAGGGCCGTGCCGTTGAAGGCCTGGCCGATGAGGGCGCCGAGGATCGTGCCGCCGGCCGTGCCCATGAAGCCGAGCACCGAGGAGGCCGTGCCGGCGACGTGGCCGAGCGGCTCCATGGCGAGCGAGTTGAAGTTCGAGCCGATCCAGCCGAACTGGAACATCGACAGCGCGAAGAGCACGATGAAGGTCGGGAAGGGCAGGTGCGGCATCCAGACGAGCGTCAAGAGCAGCCACAGCGCGTTGACGCCGAGGAAGCCCAGCAGCGCGCCATGCGACAGGCGCCGCATGCCGAACTTGCCGACGAGCCGGGCGTTGACGAAGGACGACAGCGCCATGAAGGCGGCGACGCCGGCAAAGGCGACCGGGAACCAGACGCCGAGGCCGTAGATGCCGACATAGATCTGCTGCGCCGAGTTGATGAAGCCGAACAGCGCGCCGAAGATGAAGGTGCTGGCGAGCGTGTAGCAAAGCGCCACGCGGTCCGTCAGGACGATGCGGAAGCCGCCGAGGATCGAGCGGACCGTGAAGGGCCGCACGTCTTCGGGATGCAGGGTTTCCGGCAGGCGGAAATACATCCAGGCCCAGATTATGGCGGCCATGACCGCCATGAAGACGAAGATGAGGTGCCAGTCGCCGAACAGCATGACGACCTGGCCCGTGCCCGGCGCCAGAACCGGAACGACCATGAAGACCATCATGATCAGCGACATGACTTCCGCCATCGCGCGGCCGCCGAAAATGTCGCGGACGATCGAGATGGTGATGACGCGCATGGCGGCCGAACCGATGCCCTGGATGAAGCGCAGCGCAAGAAGCGCGGCAAAGCTCGGCACGAGGATCGCGGCGAGCGACGAGACGACATAGATGCCAAGGCCGACGAACATGGGGATGCGCCGGCCGAACCGGTCGGAGATCGGTCCGTAGAGCAACTGTGCGAAGGCGAAGCCGATCAGATAGGCGGAAATGACATATTGCCGGTGGTTCTCGTTCTCGACGCCGAGGCTGGCGCCGATTTCCTGCAGGCCGGGCAGCATGATGTCGATGGCAAGTGCATTGAGCGCCATCAGGAGCGCCATGAGCGCAATGAATTCCATCTTGCCCATGCCTTTGAGGCGCTGGGCCGATTCAGGGGAAAGTCCAGACATAATCACTATATTCCATGAAAGAGATAAGGCGCCGCTGGATGCGGCGCCTTTGAAAAGCTTGGGGTCTTCGGGAAGACCGTTAAGCGTCAGGCAGCGCCCTTGATCGAAATACCCTGTTCCTGCAGATGCGACTGCAATTCGCCCGACTGGAACATCTCGCGCACGATGTCGCAACCGCCGATGAACTCACCCTTCACGTAAAGCTGCGGGATGGTCGGCCAGTTGGAATAGTCCTTGATGCCCTGACGGATGTCGGCGTCGGCCAGCACGTTGATGCCCTTGTAGCCCACGCCCACGTAGTCGAGGATCTGCACGACCTGACCGGAGAACCCACACTGCGGGAATTCCGGCGTGCCCTTCATGAACAGGACGACGTCGTTCGTCTTCACTTCGTTTTCAATGAAATCGTGGATGCCACTCATAGCCGTATTCCCTATGGTCAGGACCTATTAAATTGATTGCATAGGCTACGATTGGTTGATTCAATGGCGATGCAGGGAGGCATTGCCATGAGTGATTTGATCTGG
>NZ_SLVX01000036.1 GCF_004341885.1 Shinella granuli
AGGCCGCTACGGCGCGAAACATCCATCCTCGCAGCGTGATCACCATACGTTCTCAAAAGTCGGACAGATTCAACACTTTCGTGTCGTGACGCCGACCTGTCGCAGGTTTTAGGAGTCTAGCGACCGCGCCACCATCCCCAACAGGCGGTTTCCCGGCAGCTTCATACTTCGCCAAATGCTGCCTCCCTCGTCCAGTTCGCCTATGCACCCCAGAATTTCACAGGCACCTATCGAGGTATCAAGCCAACGTCTGATCGCAAGTGGGTAGATTGCAGATGGATGGACTAGTTCGCCCGATTGGAGTCCAGCTCAGATACGCAGCTAAATACTACCTTATCAGATCCCGTCGGGCCACGATCGATGGCCTTGCAGCGCAGTAAAAACGCAATCCGTAGAAGCGCTCAACTCGTATCGTATGATCCCATATTCCCATCTGCGTCTCAGCAAGGAATCTATGAATCAACCTTCAAGTTGATATCGATCCGACCTAAAAGGCGGATGTGAGATCTGGCTTGACATGTTGGATTTCTCACTTAACATTAGTACAGTGAGGTATTACAAACGTGCAGCGCCCGGTTGAAGATCAATGGGAAATCATTGGAAAGAACATAAAAACACATCGGACGCGTCAGCGGCTCTCTCTACGAGCTCTAGGCGCCAAGTGCGATGCAAGTGCAAGCTTTCTGAGTCAGCTCGAGAGAGGAACGAGCGGCGCTCATATGGCAACGCTTATGAAAATAGCGTCGTCGCTGCATATCTCAATAAGTGAGCTAATGTCCGATGTACATGCGGAGGATGTACATTTCACATCGGCACAAAATAGACCATTAATCGATGATGATGAACACCACCGGAAATCATTGATTACCAAGAAGGGCTACGGATCTTTTGAAATATTCGTGCATTCCATAGCCCCGGGGCGCTCTACTGCAGACGCGCCCTACACCCACGGAAACGCACAAGAGTGCGTCGTAATTCTCTCGGGTCTTGTCGAAGTTAAAATTCGATCACAAGTCATCAAAATGGGCGTTGGAGATTCTGTTGAGTACAGATCAAGCATGCCTCATCTTGCGACAAATATAGGAACTACTATAGCAGAGGTAATGTTCGTCGTCGGCCCTGACGATCCATCTTAGACAATTAGGGCACAATTGGGAGGTTGGAATGAGTAATTATAAAATCCTCGGAGTAACTGCGGCTGTGTTGGCGCTCTCAGCGTCATCGGCCACATTTGCGCAGGATGAACCTAAGGCTGGTACTGTCGCACCGGGAAGTCTTGCAGGACAGACGGTTGTATTCGCATCATCAGGCGGTATTTTTCAGGACGGCCAGAAGGCCGCTATCTGGGACCCATTTGAAGCTGAATCCGGCGTCACCGTCCTCCAAGATGCTAGCTCGTTCGCCAAGCTTCGTGCCGGCGTCGAAACCGGTACCGTTGCCTGGGACATGAGCGTCTCAAGCAATTACTTGACCTACCAGTTCTGCGGCACCCTATGGGAGAAGATCGACACATCCATCGTCGACCTGTCGGAAGTGCCTCCGGGCCTAGTGACCGACGAGTGCATGATTCCCGCCATCGTCTATTCAGACATAGGCGTCTACAATGCCGATCTCTTCCCGGAAGGCCCCACGAGCTGGGCTGACTTCTTCGACGTCGAGAAGTTCCCCGGCAAGCGCGGTCTGAACATGTCAGCCGACCCCTCCCCCGCCGTGGTACTGGCTGCCTTGATGGCAGACGGTGTTGCTCCGGCCGATCTTTATCCGATCGATTTCGATCGGGCGTTCAACAAGCTGCGCAACCTCGACGAGTACATCGTGCCGTGGTCGACCGGTGCGCAATCGCAGCAGCAGCTCGAATCTGGCGAAACGGCCCTAGCCATCGTCTGGAGCGGCCGCGGCTATGGTGCGGCAAAGGCCGGCAACAACATCAAGCCAATCTGGCACGACTGGCTGGTTGCTGTGGACTCTGTCGGCATCCCCAAGGGCGCACCGAACGTCGCCGGGGCCCAAGCTGGCCTCAACTATTATCTCGGCGCCACCCAAACCGCGCGTCTAGCTGAGCTGACCTCCTATGGTCCGGTCAATGCGAACGCCAAGCCCAACCTCGACTCGCTGGTGCAGGAATGGGTGCCGACCAATGAGCGCTTCAACACTGCCGTCTACCCGGACATCGCCTGGTGGTCCGCCAACTGGGACGAATTCACTGAAAAGTGGAACGACTGGGTTACCGGTAACTAGGCGCCTCAGGCGAGCCCAAGGAAAAATAATATGGCAGATGCGATGACATTGAAGAGACAGGCCGCTCGGCCTGCCTCAAGGGCAAGGCTCGAACTTCTGGCGCTGTTGCCGGCAGTTCTGCTGATGGTCGGGTTCTTCATCTACCCGCTCATCGAGATCGTTCGTCTCAGTTTCACCGACCCGGTGTTTGGATGGGGCAACTACGAGTGGTTCTTCTCCCGCAGTGCCAACATCTCGGTGTCGATCCGTACGTTCTGGACTGCGGCACTGGTCACCGTTATCTGTCTGCTCGTTTCCTATCCCTACGCCTATGTCATGAGCACGGCGTCGCCGCGGATCAGACTGGTCCTGCTCGTCGTCGTGCTCACCCCGCTGTGGACCAGTCTCATGGTTCGCACTCTCGCCTGGATCGTCCTGCTGCAGGACACCGGCATCATAAACGACTTCCTAGAAATCATTGGCGTGGGCCGCATCCCACTCATTCGGACCGACGTCGGCGTGGTCATCGGTATGACGCAACTGCTGGTACCCTTTATGGTGCTTCCTATCTATTCGGTAATGGTCAAGGTTGATCCCCGCCTGACCACCGCGGCCATTAGTCTGGGCGCGCGACCGAGCACCGCCTTCTGGCGCATCTATGTGCCGCTCACCAAAAGCGGCGTCTTCGCCGGCATGCTGACGGTGTTCGTGCTTGGCCTCGGCTTCTACATCATCCCGGCGCTGCTCGGTTCGCCTCGTAACACTATGATCTCAGCGCTGATCCAGCAGCAGGTCGGTAGCATGCTGCAATGGGGCAGGGGCTCGGCTATCGGCGTTATCCTCCTGCTCGCCACGCTGCTGTCGCTGATGATCTTTGCCCGCTTCGCCCGTGGCATGCGCCTCGTCGGTCTTGGTGGTGTGCGATGACCAAGCCCATTCTCTATGCCACTGTCGTGGCCATTGCGCTGTGGATGATCGCGCCAATGCTGGTCGTCATCGTAACTTCCTTCACTGATACACCGAGCTTCAACTTCCCGCCGAGCGGCTATTCGCTGCGCTGGTATGAGAACTTCTTCGCCAACCAGGCGTGGAGGGCCTCTTTCATCAACACGACGCTGGTCGCTGCGCTGGTGACCATCACCGCCACGACCATCGGCACGCTCGCAGCCATCGGCCTCCACAAGGGCCGTTTCTTCGGTAAGTCGGCGATGACGGGCCTGATGCTGGCGCCGCTCATCGTGCCCGGCATCCTCGTAGCCATCGGCCTTTATTCGGTATTTATCCAGCTCAATATGCTGGGCTCGCTCCCGGGCTTCGTGATCGCCCACACCGTGGTGGCGCTGCCGCTCGTCATAATCAATGTGATGACCGCGCTCAGCACCTTCGACTCGCGGCTGGAGCAGGCCGCGAGCAGCTTGGGCGCCGGGCGTTGGGAGATCTTCCGTCGCATCACCATGCCACTCATCATGCCCGGCGTACTGGCTGGCGCGGTGTTCGCCTTCATCACTTCGTTCGACGAAATCATCATCTCGCTGTTCATCCAGAGCCCGCGGCTGCAGACGCTGCCGGTCCGGATGTTCCAGAGCGTGACGCAGGACACCGATCCCACCGTGGCGGCCGTTGCCGTCCTCATGATGCTGGTTTCGGTCGGACTGGCAGCCCTTACCCGTCTCATCAAACCGCGCAGTGGGAGCAAGCAATGACCACGAATAACGCCAAATCCGGCGCTGGCATGCGCGTTGAACTTCAGGCGATCAACAAACGATACGCCAGCATCGACGCTGTCAAAGATGTAAACCTAATCATCGAGGCAGGCGAGTTCATGACCTTCCTCGGGCCGAGTGGCTCGGGCAAGACGACGACACTCAATCTCATCGCCGGCTTTGCCGACCTCAACTCGGGCGCCATTCTCATCGGTGGTCAGCCGATGCAAAGCGTGCCGGCGCACAAGCGCAACCTCGGCGTAGTGTTCCAGAGCTATGCTTTGTTCCCCCACATGTCGGTGTGGAACAATATTGCATTCCCACTCGAACAGCGTCAGCATTCCAAGACCGAGCAACGCGAGCTGATCTCGCAAGTCCTCAAGCTGGTGGAACTCAACGGTTTCGAGAGCCGCATGCCGAGCGAGCTGTCCGGTGGCCAGCAGCAGCGCGTTGCGCTGGCCCGTGCGTTGGTTTTCAATCCGAATGTACTGCTGCTCGACGAACCGCTTGGCGCGCTCGACAAGAAGCTGCGCGAATGGCTGCAGGGTGAGCTAAAGCGCATCCACAGTAGCCTGGGCAGCACGTTCATCTTCGTTACCCACGATCAGGAAGAGGCCCTCTCGCTCTCGGACCGCATCGCCATCTTCAACAGGGGACGTATCGAGCAGGTCGGCACCGGGCAGGATCTCTACGAGCGACCGGAAACCCTGTTCGTCGGTCAGTTCCTCGGCGACTCGACGATCCTGCGCGGGATACGCAGCGGCGAGTCGAGCCACAGCTCGATCCTCGATTTCGGCGGTGTATCAGTGACCGCGCCCAAAGCCAGGCGGGCCTCGCAGAACATATTGTTGCTCCGCCCGGAAAAGATCAGCCTTACTGCTCCCACTGGCGCTGCCGAGAGCGGGGTCAACCGTATTCCCGCTACTGTCAGCCAGCGGACCTATCTCGGCTCATCTTGGCGCTACGATGTGACACTTGGCGACGGCAAGCCTGGTATTGTCCGTCAGGGTCCGGCGGAGCGCATGTTTGAGCCGGGCGCCCAGGTCGATCTCGTGTGGTCTGCCGCCGATGGCGTGCTACTTGATGCCGACGACAGCAGCGGCGCCAGTGCAGCATAAATGACGAACTCACCGCCAGAACCGTCGGCCCTTTTCGGGTCGATCCTCTCCCTCGATCGAAACTCTGTATTCGGCGTCGCCTGCATCATAGGCGCGGCGCTGCTCTACTCGCTGGGCAGTGTCCTCACCAAGACGCTGCTACAGCATTTTTCGGTCGCGGAAATGGCGCTGGCGCGAACGGCTGTAACCTGCGTATTTCTGATGCTGCTCACGGCGATATTTTATGCGCGATATCTGAAGCTGACGGCGTGCGATCTGCCGCTTATCATTGCCTATGGCATCGTGGCGATGGTGCTGTCGCCCTTCATGTTCTTCAGTGCCATCGAGATGGTGTCGGTCGGCGTCGTCCTAATCATCAGCTACTCGGCACCTATCCTCATCGTGTTGTGGATGCGCATCGTGCGCAAGGTGCGCATCGTTCCCACGGTTCTGACCGGCATGGCCGTCAGCCTTGTCGGGTTGGGGTTAGTGGCGTTCCCGAGCGGCGGCATTGCTATCGACGGGCTAGGCCTCGCCTATGCCTGCGGCGGAGCGGTGGCCATGGCCGCCTTTTTCCTCATCGCCGAGCGACAGTTACAGCTGCGCCCGCCTATCGTGGTGTCCGGCCTCGGCTATCTGGTGGGCACGCTGTGCTGGCTGCTGCTGGTGCCAGTGTGGAACTTCCCGTTTGAGCTGCTGCTGCAGCCGATGGCACTGCCTGTGCCGCTGCATTTGCCGGAGTTTCCTTCCCTCTACCTCATCCCCGCCATTGCTATCGTGTGCACGGTCACGCCGGGCATCCTGTGGCTAAGTGGTGTCAAGTATCTGGGCCCGGCGCGAGCTAGCTCGCTCAGCATGATTGAGCCGGTGTTCTCGGCGGCTATCGCCTGGATGCTCCTCCACGAAGCACTGTCGCCCATACAGATCACGGGCGGCGCCATTGCGCTGATCGGTCTCGTCTATCTCGAAGGTCCGTGGCGCAAGCCAGTCCTTTCCAAAGCTCTCATAACCTAGGAGGAAGTAATGAAGGTCGTTATTGCAGGCGCAGGCCTGGGCGGTATGACTGCGGCGTGGCGCCTGGCACAGCACGGCCATGAGGTCACCGTGCTCGAAGCCTCGAACCGCGTCGGTGGCCGGAGCTGGTCGGAGCAACTTCCGAACGGCGAATGGGTGGAGCGTGGCGGTGAGTTCATCCGCCCCAACGAGCACAATTTCCGCCGCGTCGCGGCCGAGCTGGAGATTCCGCTGATCCCGCACGGTATCGTCTTCGATCGCCGCTGGATGCCTGATGGCACACGCATGAGCATCGAGGAAATGAAGGGGTACATCGCCAAGCTCTACTCGACCATCGACCAGATCGTCGCCGATGGCGATATCGAGGCATCGCTGCAGACCGCCGCAGCGCAGGCCTTCGGCAATGCCTACTACGAAAACCGCATGTATCTGCGTGTCGTGACCTCGCTGGCCAATGATCCCGCCCGGGTCAGCGCCCGCGCTGTGCGGCATCACGAATGGGCCGGCCCGACCGCTGGCTACCTCGAGCATGGGGCGCGCGTGATGAACGGCAATAATGCCATTACACTAGCCATGCACAAGCAGCTCGGCGATGTCGTCCGCTTCGACACAGCTGTCGCTTCCATCGAACAAACGGCGCATGGCGTGGTCATGACCTCAACCGATGGTCGTGAGTTTGTCGGCGACGCCGGCGTCGTGGCGGTCCCGCTGCCCAAGCTGCGGAAGCTGGCCAAGGACATGGAGCTGCCCGAACTGCTGCGCGGCTCCATCGAAACGCGAGAGATGGGTGTTGCCGCCAAGATCTCGGTGGTCGCCCGCTCCGAGGCACCGTCGCGCGGCCAGCAGTACCCCAACGCGCATTGGTGGACGTGGAACTCCACGGCTCCCGACGCCGACCAGGGGCGCCAGGCCCTGACCGGCTTTGCCGGTGGTCGAGACACCGTCGAGAAACTGGAGCTTCAGGATGGTGGCGTGGCGTGGAAGAACAAGGTCAAGGCCTATCGCACCGACCTCGACCTCACCGACGATTTTATCGTCACTAACTGGGCCGAGCAGAAGTTCACCGAGGGCGCCTATTCGGCTCCAGGGCTGCAGTGGCGTCCCGAGTTCGATAGCATCTGGGACGCCCCGGTGGGCCGTCTCACCTTCGCGGGCGAGCATACCGGCTACTCGACGCTCAACGGCGCAGTGACTACCGGTCTGCGTGCCGCGCGCATCGTCAGCGACATGGCCCGCGCCTGATCCAACTGGTCCGGCAGTAGCCGGACCCACCTCCCCCTAACCACAATGAGTATGAAGAATGTCGCTTGCAGACCTCCTGACATATGAGAATTTGGGGAACGTTGAGCTTCCCCCGCTTGCGCCGAAGGCGACTTCGCTGGATGGGCAATCGGAATCCGCCGTCGTGCTCTGGGAGTCGCACGACAGCAAGGTGCAGATGGGTGTGTGGGAATGCACGCCGGGCCGCTTCGATACCCAGCACAAGGATAATTCCGAGATCTGCCACATCATCGAAGGCGAGGTCGAACTACTGCGCAATGATGGCGAAGCGTGTCGTCTCGGACCGGGCGATGCCCTGGTCCTGCCGCGTGGCTGGACCGGCCAATGGAACGTCATCAAGCACGTCCGCAAGATGTGGGTCGTCCAGTACGACTGAGCCCTTTTCGGTCTCCTCTCTCCTGTCATCAGTGAGCTAACCAATGCTGCAGTTGCGCGATACTACTCTGTTAGGGGCCCCCTCCCTCATCGCCGGGCTCCCCACCGGCAAGCCCGAAATCGATGTGCTGAATCCATCGACGGGTTCGGTGGTGGGACGCGTTGCAAATCTGGGTGCCGAGTCGGCGACGAGTGCCGTCGAGGCAGCCTCTGCGGCATTGCAAGGCTGGCGGGCCCAAACGGCCCGCCAGCGTTCCGACATTCTCCGCCGCTGGTATGATCTGGTGCTCGAGGCAAAGGCCGATCTCGCCACCATCCTCACAAGCGAGCAGGGTAAGCCCTACGCTGAGGCGCTGGGCGAAATCGAATACGCCGCCTCCTACATTGCCTTCTATGCCGAGGAAGCAAAGCGCATCGCAGGTGAGTTGCTGCCGTCGCACCGGGCCGATTCGCGCATCATGGTGCTCCGCCAGCCGGTGGGCGTGGTGGCCGCCATTACGCCGTGGAACTTCCCGGCCGCGATGGTCACGCGCAAGCTTGCCCCCGCTCTGGCGGCCGGTTGTACTGTTGTTCTCAAGCCGGCGCTCGAAACGCCGCTCACGGCTCTGGCCCTGATCGAGCTGGCGCGGCGCGCCGGTCTGCCGGATGGAACGATCAACATCCTCACCGGCAAGGCGCGCGCCATCGGCGGCGTGCTGACCAGCCACCCCGCCGTTCGCCTCATCAGCTTCACGGGCTCCACCGAAGTCGGCAAAATCCTGATGCAGCAGGCCTCCACCACGGTCAAGAAGGTAGCTCTAGAGCTGGGCGGCAACGCCCCATTCATCGTCTTTGCCGATGCTGATCTCGACGCCGCCGTGGATGGCGCGATCATGTCCAAATACCGCAATATGGGCCAGACGTGCGTCTGCACCAACCGCATCTATGTCCATTCTAGCGTGCATGACAGCTTCGTCGAGAAGTTCGCCAAGCGGGTTAGCACCCTCCGGGTGGACGACGGCTTCTCGTCCGATGTAGAGCAGGGGCCACTCATCAATGAGGCGGCCGTCACCAAAGTCCAGTCGCACATCGCCGACGCAGTGGCACTCGGTGCCAAAGTTGTGACCGGTGGCCAGCGCCATACCAGGGGCGGAACGTTCTTTGAGCCCACGGTCATGACCGGCGTCACTCCCGACATGGCTGTGGCTAAGGAGGAAACCTTCGGTCCGGTGGCATCTGTCTTCCGCTTCGACACGGACGATGAAGTCGTTGCGGCTGCCAACAATACAGAGACGGGGCTCGCCGCCTATTTCTATTCGCGCGACGTGAAGCGGATATTCTCAGTAATGGAACGGCTCGAATTCGGCATGGTCGGGGTCAATACCGGCGCCATCTCCACTGAGCTCGCGCCATTCGGCGGTGTCAAAGAAAGCGGTAATTCGCGTGAGGGCTCGCAGCACGGCATCCTCGAATACACAGAGTTGAAATATGTCTGTGTGGGCGGTCTCGAAGGTGGTGCATAGCTCCGACCTGGCTCGCGGTTACAGATGATCACAAGCCAGAGCAGCCGGATAGGTCTCGCATTCAGCCAGCACCGAATGCGAGTCCAGCGACGCTATTACCGACACGACAAAGACCGCACTGAGCCGTTGGAAGACCAAATGCCCACACCCGAATCAGCCACCCCTTTGCAGCAGATCCTACCCAGCGCCGTGGATTCTCTCTACAGCAGGGCTTCCGCGTTTGGTGTGTCCTTCATGGTCATTGCCGCGCTGCTACATTCGCTGGGCAGCGTCTTTTCGAAGATGGTGCTGCTCACCTTTTCGGTGCCGCAGCTGGCGCTGATGCGTGCGTCGCTCACACTCCTGACCTTGCTGATCGTTGCGCTTATCTATTTCCGGCGAAGTCTCAACCTCACATGGCGGGAATTGCCGGCGCTGCTCGGTTACGGACTTGCCGCAATGGTAATATCGCCGCTGATGTTCTACAGCGCCATCGAGCGCGTGTCGGTGGGCATCGTGCTCATCATCGAATATACAGCGCCGATACTCATAATCATCTGGCTGCGCATAATACGTGGCGTGAAAATCCAGCCGGCGGTGCTGGGTGGCATGCTGGCATGCATCGCCGGCCTCGCCCTCGTGGCAATGCCCTCGGACGGAGTCATGCTCGATGGAATTGGCATGCTGTTTGGCTTTGGTGCCGCCATGGCGCTGGCCGGCGGCTACCTGCTGTCGGAGCGGGCCCTCAAGCAGCGGCCGGCCATTATCGTGTCGCTGCTCGGCTATGTGGCGGGCACGCTGGTCTGGATCTTCCTCGCGCAGGCGTGGCAGTTCCCGCTGCACCTGCTGCTGCAGCCGGTGGGGATTGCAAACACGATCGGCATTCCCTCTGTTGCTGCATTCTGGCTGATCCTCATCATTGCAGGCCCCTGCACGGTCATTTCGGGCCTAATGGTCCTGCAAGGGATCAAGCTGCTCGGGCCAGCCCGGGCCAGTGTGGTGAGCATGGTCGAGCCGGTGTTTTCGGCTGCTATCGCCTGGGTGCTGCTTAGCGAATACCTCTCGACGCTCCAAATCGTGGGGGGTGTCTTGGCGCTACTCAGCCTCATCTATCTAGAAGGCCCGTGGCGGCAGCGCGCGTCGTCAGCCTGACCTCCCGTCCCCTCAGCTTACCCTTGGCTAGCGCCGTTGAAAATCGCGCTTGGGTAGAGACTCAATCGCGCCGCCATGTGAGGATTGCGGCTATGTGGCAGGTTTCCGTATCGGGTCCGACGCACCTCCAATCCTTGAGGCGGCAGAAGGGGCGTTCGATGATGAACAGCGCCCCAAAGAAAACCGTCGCGTGGCTATACTCTATTCTTGTGCAGGCGCTGGCACGGTGATGGTGCATTTCTGATCTTTTCCGGTCTGCTTGGCCGTCTCCATGCACGCGGAAAACTCCCCGCCGCTCACATTGTAGAACCGGCCGCCCCATTTCATTTTCTCGACTTCAAGAGGATCATCCGCCCCGATCATCGCATAGCCGGCGCTGACGCGATCAAAGCCCATGACCAGGCTGGCAACATGGCTATCGGCCGAAAACGGCAGGAAGCGGGGCAATAACAAAATCAGGAATATGCCAAAGACCAGCCCGACCAGGCCGGCCGTCCACATGCGGAAATCCTGGCTTTTTCGGTCATAGGCGCTTTGCGTATAGCTGGCGAGGTTCCGGCCGGCGCGCTCGAGGTCGGATGCTTGGCGCTCGAGCTGCTGCACAGCCGTCTTAACCAGACCCTCGCCGCTGCGCTCGAGCGCGCGGGCATAATGCTCCGGCCCATTGCGCAGGACCGGCGATTGCTCGACGCCCTGCAGGTGCTCCGCGACAGCGGCGAGCTGCTGCGTCACCTTGCCAAATTCCGGCCGATAGTCGGCCGCTGGCCCGATTTCCTCGAACCGATCCAAGGCCAGTTCAACGCCCTTGCGGATATTGATCATTTCCCGCGTGAGATTGCCAGCTAGGCTTTCGACGGTCTGCCGTAGCGCCTCGAACGCCTGCACCGGGTCGCCGTCCTCGTCGGCCGCTGCCTCCTGCTCGAACCTTTCCATGTCGTCGCGGTTTTCGTCGTCCTCGGTCATGTCTTCTCCATGTTATCGGCCAAGGCCAAGCGTTCGGCCCCGCGTGATGCTCTGTTCCAGCTCGCGGGATATGCCCTCATTCTGGCGGATTTGCTGGCCGATCCCGAGTTCATGCCGGCGATTGCGCAGGATGGATTCAACCTGCGGATCGCGTTCGAGGCTTTTGGCAAGGCCCTGCATCTGGCCTTCGACTTTGCCGCGCGCCTGGTCGTGCTGCCAGCCGTGCAACTCGTGGCGCTGCGCCTTCAAATCCTGCCAGCGTTCAACGAACCGCTCGGCCCGAATATTGGGGTCTTGCTGTGCGGACTGCTCCCGCTTCAGCCCATCCATGACCTGGGCGACACGCTCCCGGCCGGAAAGCTCGGTCATGCTGCGCTCTATCTGCGGGTCATATTGCAGCGCCGACCGCATCAAATCATGTGTGCCCGGCCGCGCCTGGTCGAGTTGCTGGCCGGCCTCGCGCATGTCCTGGCGCTGCATGTCGAGGATGGGCAGGCCCTCGCGCATATGCTGGTGCGCCGATTTATAGGCCCGCGCATAGCGGTCAACGGCGGTTTCCAGCGCCGACAACGGCCGCGCCCGCTCGGCCAGCCGGTCTTGCGCCGGCGCCGGCCGCAAGCTCCCTTCCCTTTCCGGCCGCTGTTCGGGCGAGGAAGGCGTGCGGGACGCCTTCAGCTTCAGCCCGTCGAACATGCCACGCCGCTGCTTCTCGGCCTGCTGCGGCCGTTTCTGGTCGATCTGCGGGCCGTTGTTGCCGGCACGGTCCAGCTCGGGCCGCTCGGCCGCGCTCCGCCGCTGCTGCTGGCGATCGGCGGCGAGATCCACACCCACTTTTTGCGAGGATCTGGGCGCGCGGTCCTCGATGCGCTCCCGCTCGACAGGGGGACGCTCGGCCGGAATCTCGATCTCGCTGCGGACGCCCAACGTCTCCGCAATCCCGCGCCGCTCGGCAAAGTCGCTTGTATAGTCGAGTGTCGTTTCCTTCACACCCGACCGGGACAGGCGGCGCTCTAGCTGGCTATATGCCAGCTCGCCGGCGTCCTGAACCTTCCATGCGTTCCGGTGCGTCTGCGTCCCATCCGGCAAGGTGACGGGGGTAGAACCCTCATGCTGTAGGCCGATCTTCTCCCCGATCTCGGGCGCGGCCTCCTTCATGGCGCGCTCAAGATCGACGCCCCATAGGGTGCGCTGCTCGCCCTTGTCGTTTTCCAGCGTCACGAAATAGATGTCGTGCTTCTGCGGGTCATGCTCGAACGGCGCGGTCCCATGCTCGACCAGGCGGCCCGCAGCCAACGTTTGGCCGGCATTGGTGAACTCGTCCTGGGCGGCGTAGAGCTGCACCCCGTCGCGATGCCGGGTCATGGCGACATAGGTCAGATGCCGGTCCATCGTCCCTGACGCCAGCACATAGGAGCGATCGACCGTCGCGCCCTGGTTCTTGTGAATCGTCGTCGCATAGCCGTGGTCGATCGCCTGATAATCGCCCATCGGCACGCTGAGCCTCTCGCCGCCCCGGCCGTCGAGCTGCGCGACGATGCGGCCGGCCTCGACATGCTCGACCGTGCCTAGCATCCCGTTTTTCACGCCAAGGTCGCGGTTGTTCTCCAAGAACACGATGCGGTCGCCCGGCGCGAACTCGCGCTTGCCGTCATTGGTCTGGAAGGTCAGCGCGCCGGCGTCCTCGCCCTGCGCCAGCTCGCCCCGGTCCTGTAGCTCGGTGCGGATCGCGTCATTGATGGCGCGCACATCGGCCCGGCGATGCGCCATCGCTACGCGGGTGCCGTCCGGGCGCTCGTCGCGGTCGGCAAGGTAATCGCGCACGATCTGGCCCCGCGCGTCCTCGCCGGTTTCGGCAAAGCTGATATTGCCGCGATCCCGATAGGCCGCCAGCCCCTCGGCCGTCCGGTGCGTGGCGAAGTCAACGGAAGCCTCCCGCTGCCAGTCCACGCGCTGCCGGCGTATCTCGGAAAGCTCGGCATGGCCGATTTCCTCGGTAATCGCCCGGAAGGGTGCGCCGGCCCCGATCGCCTGTAGCTGCTCATGGTCGCCTACAAGGACGATCTTCGCCCCGCGCGCCTCGGCCTCGCCAACGAAGCGGGCGAGCTGGCGGCTTCCAACCATGCCCGCCTCGTCGATCACGAACACGTCGCTGCGGCCGATCGTGCCGCGGTCGTTGTCCCAACCGCGGGACCATGACGCGAGGGTGCGGCTCTGGATGCCGGAAGATTCCTCCAGGCCCTCGGCCGCCTTGCTCGACAAGGCCGCGCCGTGAACCTGATAGCCCTCGGCCTCCCATGCCTCGCGCGCGGCCGCAAGCATGGTGGACTTGCCAGCGCCGGCGAAACCGACAACGGCCGCGATGCGCTCCCGGCCGGTGATATGCTCGATCGCCGCCCGCTGCTCGTCGGAAAGCCGGGCGGAAGCATCGCCGGCGCTGCGCTGAATGGCGGCGTCCTGGGCGGCTATGGCGCGATCGATATGTCGGCGATCGACACCATGATTGCGCGCCTGGTGCATCCGCTGCGCGCTCTCGATCATGCCGGATTCGATCCCGACCATTTCCCGCGTCGAATAACGGGCAAGCTCGATCTCGCCCGTTGCTGCCGGGTCCCCCACTACGTGGGCGCGCTCGGCCTGCAACTCAACCAGCGCCGGCGAGGCCATCACCTTCGCAAAGGCGCTCTGGAACTCCTGCGGGTCGTCGTTGATGTAGCGATGCAACGCCCGCGCAACGTCGTGCCGGTCGAACACGCTCTTTTCGCCGGTGATGAGGGTTAGAACCTGCTCGGGCTTCTCGCGGATCAGCTCGGCATTGCGCCGGGCCGCGTCCTCGTCCAGCCGCCCGCGCGACACGTCGAGGCCGCGCCGCTCCATCTGCGTGGCATGGACGCCCATATGCTCGGTCGGTTGAAGCTCAAGCCCGCGCTCAAGGTGCGAACGATGGTCGATACGAATATCCAGCCCGGCCCGCGCCAGATGCTCGTTCGCGCGGCTCTCCCACGACTGGCGAATGTCGCAGAGCTGCATTTGCGTCGTCGGCAGATCGTTGGAAAGCAGCCATTTGTTTTCGCGCTCAAGATAGGTCTTGTCGCCTAGCCCGCTCTCCGTCACCTGCCGTGTGGTCATAAGAATATGCGCATGGTGATTGCGAACGTCGCTCGCCCCGTGCGGCACATGAATGGCAAAGTCCACGGCCGCGCCGTAGCGGTTCGCCAATTCCTGCGCCAGCTCCCGCGTTGCCTCTAGCCGTTCCTCGGCCGACAGCTCGTGCGGCAAGGCAACCTCAAATTCGCGGGCTACGCGCGCGTCCTTCCGCTTCTCGGCAAACTCGGCGGCGTTCCATAAATCCGACCGATCCCGCGCCCAATCGGCGTTGACGCCTTCCGGCAAGACGATCTCGGCATATTCGACACCTTGCTTTGCCGTGTAGTCGTGCGTGATCCCGTCGCGCTCGTTGGTCAGCTTCTCTCCAGCGCGATAAGCCATAGAGGCGACGGCGCTACGGCCCTTCGCCCGCGAAACTGGCTTCATGCTGAAATGGTAGATCGCCAACCCGTTGCCCCGATCCTGTTTCACCTTTTCCGATGGCCTACCAGCCATCGGCGCGCTGAGTTACACAGTAACTCGTAAGTGCGCCCTTCTCAACTCAATCGCCTCGCTCTTGCGGCAAGCTCGATGCAATAAAGATGAAGCCGGATTCTGCAGCAAGTGCAGTGAATTTTCAAGGTTGAGCAAGGCAACAGGACCATAAACGCTTGAGCCGCGCGTGTGTTCGTATAGTCTAACGGCCTGCGGAGGGCGAAGATTATGGCAATCGACAATAACCAGACGTTGGCGCTGCTGATCGACGGCGATAATGCTTCGTCCAAGATCGTCGCCGGCCTTCTCGCTGAAATCGCCAACTATGGAACCGCCAGCGTCAAACGCATCTATGGCGACTGGACCAAGCCCAACCTCAACGGCTGGAAAGAGTGCCTGCTGGAACACTCGATTCAGCCGGTCCAGCAATTCGCCTATACGACAGGCAAGAACGCCACTGATGGCGCTATGATTATCGACGCAATGGACCTGCTCTATACCGGCCGGTTCTCCGGCTTCTGCATCGTCTCAAGCGATAGTGATTTCGCTCGCCTCGCCGCGCGCATCCGTGAACAGGGCGTCACCGTCTATGGCTTCGGGGAGCGCAAGACGCCACGCCCCTTCATCACCGCTTGCGACAAGTTCGTTTATTTCGACGTGCTCAATGCGACCGGAGAACAGAAGGAAGCGGAAGCCGTCGCCGCGCCCAAGGCGGCCGCCGCCAAACCTGCGCCGGCGAAAGCGGCTCTCGATCGCGCTGCCCTCGACATGCTGGCGAAGGCTGTCACCGCCTCGGCCGATGAAGACGGCCGCGCCAATCTCGCCCGCGTCGGCGCGCACCTGGCAAAACAGTCGCCGGATTTCGATGCCCGCAACTATGGCTTTCCGCGCCTCTCCGAACTGGTCGAGGCGTCCGGCATAGTCGAGATCGAGCGCATTGGCGACAACCCCAAAATCATCATGGTTCGACTCAAGGGTGAAGCGAGCGCCCGCCCCGCGAAATAGGAGGGAAACGACATATGGCACGCAAGACGATCGAACAGCGGCTGGCCGAATTGGACGCGCAGCGCGCCAGCCTCAAGGCAAGGCTCGGGAAACAGGAACGCGCCAACGATACCCGCCGCAAGGTGCTGCTCGGCGCGCTCGTCCTGCACCGCCTGGAAAACGGCACGGATGAGGAATTTGCCCGTCGCCTGCGCGAATGGCTCAAGCGCGAGCTGCCCGGCTTCCTGACGCGGCCGGGTGACAAAGACCTGTTTGACGATCTGCTCGCCGCAGCGCCGGCAACCGGGGAACCGGCAGGGAGCACCGGGGAGGCCGCATCGTGATCCAGCCGCGTCTTGCCTGGCACGCCTTCAAAAACATGCTGCGCGCCGCCGCGCGCCTTTACCGACCCCGGCGAATATTGGGACCAGGCGGCGGAACACTTCGTGCGCGAGCTGACCGTCACCAAGCACCTGGCTACGCCGGTCAACTTCATCGTTCATTCACTCATGGACGTGAATAACCAGCTCTCCCACGGCCGGCCCTTCTTTGTGGACATAGCCCGCGACGGAATCGTGATCTACGAGGCTCCGGGCTATCCCCTTGCCTCACCCAAAACGCTAGAGCCAGAGGTTGCGAAAGCTGAAGCGCGCCGACATTTCGAGCACTGGTTCCCCCTCTCCCGTCATGCCGTCAAGCTCGCCCAGGACAGCATTGAGGACGATGTGAGCCGGGACGCCGCATTCATGCTGCACTAGGCCATTGAGCGCCTTTATGGGGTCGGTTCCGGCTGGGGGCGAAATGACACTCTAAGCGTTTCCGCTAACCATCGTCGGTGGGTCTGAGCAAGAGATCGTTTGTTTTGCGGGGACAAGCCGCTCCGTTTGCAAGCCTTTATACAAAAACCGTTCTGGGACCAGTCGCCTAGACAGCATCGCTTCTCGCGCGCGCCGCGTTGATGTAGTCGCCTACCTTTTTGGCCTCAAGGTCGTGTTCACTGTCGATTCGGATATGTCGACGGAGTTTCCCCTTGCCCGCCAGAACGCCATGCGGGTCGGGCAGTGTGCTGCCGTCGCCGAATTCCAGCGTCACGTGATTGGTGTAGACAAAGACGCCACAAAAACCCGTCCTCGATGCGAAGAGGATGCCGCCATATTTGACCTCTTCGGTAATCGCCGGGCCAGAAGCCAGCGCCATTGCGCGCAGGCGCGTGACAATGGGAAAGAGCGTGCCGCGATGCAGGCGCAGGTCTTCAAGCAGGTTCTCGACCCTGTTCATGCATCAGCCCCGCCGAGAAAGGCGGTGCGAAACTCCGGCGCGGGTTCCCGGTCGGAATAGATGTAAAGCATGACTCCGTTCGGATCGCGCAACGCAAAGCCGCGGTCGCCCCAGGGGTGATCCTCGGGCGGAGTGTCGGGGGTGAGGCCGGTTGCCAGAAGTTCGTTATAGGTTTCATCCACATCGGCGACGCGGAAATTATAGGTCAGGCCCGTGGGGTTACAGGCTGGCTGCTCGGGCTGTGGTTCCATGAATTGCAGCGACAGTCCAGGGGCGAATTCGAGGCTGATGAACCAGCCGCAATCGAACACGAGGCGGGCGCCGAAATGTTTGATGTAGAACGCGCGTGAGGCGGCGACATGCGGTGTGGTAATGGCGGGAGAGGCTGTTGTTGGTTGCATTGTGGCCCCCTCATGCGATTGCTGTCATGTCGGAGCACAGCTCGACCATGCCGCCGTTCAGGTCGCGGACATAGCCGACGATCTGGCCCCACGGTTTGGCCGTTGGCGGCGACAGCGGGCTTGCCCCGGCCGCGACCGCTCTGTCCCATGATGATTGCGGATCGTCGCAGATCAATGCGATTTCCACCGCCTGGGCCAGATCACCGGCACGCAGGGGCCGAATGGCCAGTCCGTTCATCTCGGCCATCTCTTCGCCCGCGAAAGCCAGGGTGGTGTCGCCGGTTTCCATCTCGGCATAGAGATTACTTTCATGCAGAAACCGAGGCGTCAGGCCGAAGGCCGCCTCGTAAAAGGCGATAGTTGCCCGAACATCCGGGACATAGAGAATGGTGTAGCCGAATCTGACTGTCATAGGGATGTCCTTGTTCATCTAACCCGACCATGACAGTGGCGGCGCTGCCGGTCTTGTAAGAATCGGACATCAGTCTCCAAGCGTGACCAGTGTCACATCCGCCAGCCGGGCAGGCGAAAGCCCGCCGAAATCGCGTAAGGCGTGGGTCATATGGGCCTGATCAGCATATCCCGCCTCAGACGCCGCTTCGGATGGGCGCATGTGATGGTCGCGAAGAAGGCGCAGCGCGCGGTGAAACTGCAATATCCGGGCATAGGATTTGGGCGACAGCCCCGTGGCATCTCGCACGATCCGCTGAACCGTGCGGGTGCTGATGTCCTGCATGCGCGCGATATCCTGAACCGGAAGTCGGCCACCGGAAGCATGGAGCGCGCTTAGAATGCGCAGGGTCTGTTTGGGCGGAAGGACGTTCCCAAGCGCAATGCGGTGTTGCACGAAAGCAACCAGCCGGCCCGGCAGTTCGTCCGGTGAAGTTGCTTCTGTACATAGATCGGTAAGCGGTGGGCAGGCCCCGATCGCGGCTTCACCGACAAGGTTCCCGTCCCGCAAAACCACAGGGCTCAGCCCCAGGATGGCATGAAAGAAGCCCGGACGCAGGCGGATACCAGCAAAGCCCATGCCCGGTTTCACCACAACATCATAGTGCCGGGTCGTCGGGCCTGTCACCACAACGGTGATGCTATTGATCGGACTCACCTTGGCGCAGAACCGTAAAATGATATCACAACGCCCGTCCGGCAGAACCCGATGGGCGCTGGCCTTGTCAGCTACGGACACCCAGACCGCTTCGATCCCACGACCAGGATCGGCTCCACCCGAAAGCTCGGTGTATCGTGAGGGGTGCGGGCTGTATGATGTCTGGGGTTGCGTCAAGGCTCGGTTCCGGATGGCGTCGATATGCGAATCCTATCATTTGATTTGTGCCGATGAATGATGTCAGCGACCGTGTTTTTGCTGATGCCTAGATCGCGTGCAATCCAGCGATAGCTCCGGCCTTGAGCAGTCAGCGCCATGACCTTCGGCGCTAGTCTATCAGATTTGGGGCGCTCTCCGGTCTGGCGGCCGAGCCTCTTGCCCCGCGCCTTCGCGGCGGCCAGACCGGACTTGACCCGCTCACTGATGAGATCTCGCTCGAACTCAGCAATGCCCGAGAGAAAGGTCGCGAGCATGCGGCCATGTGGCGAAGACAAGTCGAACGCCATCCCGTTCATAGCGATGACCGAGACCTTCCAGCTTTCGAGCTCACGAAGGGTATGGAGAAGATCGACCGTTGAACGACCCCAGCGAGACAGCTCAGTAACGAGCACCACATCGATTTTACGAGCTTGGGCCATTGCCATTACCTTGCGCCGTTCGGCACGATCGAGCTTAGCGCCGGAGCCAGTTTCCTTGAAAATTGCCGCCACTTCGTAACCGGCCCGCAAAGCAAATGCCGTCAGATCATCTTCCTGCCGCTCGCACGACTGATCGGCGGTCGAAACACGACAATAGATTGCGGCGCGCTGTCCCAATTGAACCCTTACGAATTTTGATGCCTGGAGGCCTTGATTTGTATGGGCCGATTGTTGTCCAAAACAGACTATACTTCAATAGGGACAATCAGGATGCCGAGACGACATATTCTCACCGAGCGACAGCGCTCGGCACTGCTTGATCTGCCTATTGATGAATTGTCATTGCTTCGGCATTACACACTGGGGGACGACGATCTTGGACATATCCAGGAACGCCGCAGGCCGGAGAACAGGCTGGGGTTCGCCCTGCAGCTTTGCGCGTTGAGATATCCAGGGCGCGCGCTCGCTCCGGGCGAGGTGATCCCGCATGAGGTCCTGTCGTTCATCGGGGCTCAGCTCGGCGTCCCGGCCGATGCGCTTCTCACCTATGCCGCCCGGCGCCAGACCCGCCAGGAGCATATGGAAGCGTTGCGTGAGATCTACGGTTACAAGACCTTCTCTGGTCGTGGTGCTCGTGATCTGCGGGACTGGCTTTCCGATCAGGCGGAAGATGCCCGCTCGAACGAGGATCTTGCCCAGCGCCTGGTCGCACGTTGTCGTGAAACTCAGACGATCCTGCCAGCAGTATCGACAATCGAGCGACTATGTGCGGACGCGCTGGTCGCTGCGGAACGGCGGATCGAAACGCGAATTGCGGAAAGGCTCGATGATGACGCACGCGAACGGCTTGATGGACTGCTGACCGAATTGCTCGATGCAAATGTCAGCCGTTTCATCTGGCTTCGCCAGTTCGAGGTCGGAAACAACTCCGCAGCAGCGAACCGGTTGCTCGACAGGCTGGAGTTCCTGCGTGGTCTTGCCCTCGATCCTCAGCTTCTCGCCAGTATCCCGCCGCATCGTATCGCTCGCCTGCGTAGGCAGGGCGAGCGATACTTTACCGACGGCTTGCGAGACAACAGCTCGGACCGGCGTTGGGCGATCCTTGCCGTCTGCGCCGTGGAATGGGAGGCGATGATCGCCGATACCGTGGTCGAAACCCATGACCGGATCGTGGGAAAGACCTGGCGCGAGGCCAAACGGCTGCATGACGAGCGTATAACCGACTCCAAGGCAGCGGTCACCGATACGCTACGCGCCTTCACCGCTCTGGGAGCCGCACTCCTCGAAGCCCAAAACGATGGTTTGCCGCTGGAAATGGCGGTCGCCAAATCGCCGGAATGGGGCCGGCTCGAACTACTGGTCGCGACCGGCGCCCAGCTCAGCAATACGCTGGCGGACGACCCATTGGCTCATGTCGGACAAGGATACCACCGCTTCCGGCGCTACGCGCCGCGCATGTTGCGGTGCCTGAAGCTCAAGGCAGCATCGATAGCCCAGCCCTTGATCGCGGCGGCAAAAGCCATCGGCGAAATGCAAGCGTCACCATCGGCGACAGACAGCTTCTTGCGACCGAATTCGAAATGGCACCGCCATTTGAGAGCACAAGACCAGGGCGACAATCGCCTCCGTGAGGTGGCAGTCCTGTTCCATCTCCGGGATGCTTTCCGATCCGGTGACATCTGGCTCGATCATTCGCGCCGATATGGCGATCTCAAGCAGGTCCTGGTGCCATTGACTACAGCAAAGACCAACACCAGACTCGCCGTTCCCCTCGATCCGCAGCTTTGGCTGACAGATCGCAAGGCTCGGCTCGCCGATGGTCTGAAGCGGCTGGCACGGGCCGCGCGCGACGGGACCATCCCTCGCGGCAGCATCGAGGATGGCACGTTGCGGATCGACCGGCTGACGGCTGATGTTCCGGACAGTGCCGAGGAACTGATACTTGATCTCTATCGCCGGATGCCACCAGTTCGGATCACCGACATCTTGCTGGAGGTCGATGCAGCGCTCGGATTCACCGAAGCCTTCACTCATCTGAGAACCGGGGTCGCATGCGGTGACCAGATCGGCCTGCTCAACGTGCTGCTCGCAGAGGGGCTGAATCTGGGACTGCGCAAGATGGCGGAGGCCACGAACACCCATGACTACTGGCAGTTATCGCGGCTGGCCCGCTGGCATGTCGAAAGCGAGGCAATGGACCAGGCGCTGGCGATCGTGGTGGCTGCGCAGGCAAAGCTGCCGATGTCCCGGTTCTGGGGCATGGGGACGACCGCATCGAGCGATGGCCAGTTCTTCCCTTCAGCCCGGCAGGGCGAGGCCATGAACATGGTCAACGCCAAATATGGAAATGAACCCGGCCTCAAGGCTTACACTCACGTCAACGACCAGTTCGCGCCGTTCGCATCACAAACTATTCCTGCGACAGTCAGCGAGGCCCCATACATCCTGGATGGCCTGCTGATGAATGAGACAGGTCGGCAGGTTGGAGAGCAATATGCGGATACGGCAGGGTTTACCGATCACCTGTTCGGGACCAGTGGCATGCTCGGATACCGCCTTGTCCTGCGCATCCGCGATTTACCCTCGAAGCGCCTTTACGTGTTCAATCCAGCAGGGACACCTAAGGATCTGCGCAAACTGGTCGGCGGCAAGATCCGCGAGGAATTGATCATCGCGAACTGGCCCGACCTGTTTCGATGCGCCGCGACCATGGCTGCTGGCAAGATCAAGCCGAGCCAGTTGCTCCGCAAGCTTGCCTCCTATCCTCGCCAGAACAATCTGGCGGTTGCGCTGCGTGAGGTTGGCCGGGTGGAGCGGACACTCTTTATTATTGATTGGATCCTCGACACGGACATGCAGCGGCGTGCTCAGATCGGCCTCAACAAGGGCGAGGCCCACCACGCTCTCAAGAATGCGCTGCGTATCGGTCGCCAGGGTGAAATCCGTGACCGCACCACCGAGGGCCAGCATTACCGCATCGCCGGGCTGAACCTGCTCACCGCAATCATCATCTACTGGAACACCCTCCATCTCGGCCACGCGGTCGCAGAGCGCCGGAATGAAGGACTTGATGTGCCGCCCGAACTTCTGGCGCATATCTCTCCGCTGGGTTGGGCACACATATTACTGACCGGCGAATATCTCTGGCCCAAGGAAGCAACTGCTTAGAGTGTCATTCCGCCCCCAGCCGGAACCGACCCCTTTATCATTGCGTCCTGCTCGTGGTGACGCTCTACAGCCCGAAATCGCACCGGCTGACCTTCCTGCGCTCCCATGCGGAGCGCACTGATCCCAGGCTTATCGAAGCATGGCCGCGCGACACCAGTTTCGCCCGGCGCTGCTTCGCCACGGTCGATCGGGCCTATATCGGCGCTCGATATTCCCCCGAATACGTCAATTACCGGCGAGGAATTGGCCTGGCTGGTCGATCGCGTGAAAATCCTGCTCTCGATCGTCGCCACCATCAGCGCCGAACACCTCCAACCGGAAGGCAAGCCAGGGAGCTGGACCTATGACAACATCGTTGCGGCCGAAACCGCCATCGAAATTCTGAGCCAGGCACGCGGCATGGGTCTCGGCACTGCTGCGCACGATCAAGGATGACGATCCGGCCCAGGCTAGGATTCTCCGCACCAAGCGCCGCGAGTTGGTGACGCTGCTCCGCTCGATCCGGCCCGACGATCCGGATGCCGCCAAGGCCGTCGCCGCCACCTGGGGGCCACGTATCAAGGACGATGCCCCGTTCTGGCGGGAGCTATAGGGGAGCGCATGGCGATGATCGATGAAACCACGGACATTATGATACGTTGGCTTTCACCATCGGTCTGATCCTAAAGAGCGACGAAAGGGAACGGCATCGCATCGCCCTAGCTTATCAGGAAGCTCAAACGCTGGTCGCGTCGATCGCCATTGGACAATGGCGATGCCAGGCCCCGGGTTACAGCATGTTTCGAGCACTACGAGACTTATCGAGCCGCCGATGACATTGAAGCGGCCGGCTGGATGCTCACCGCCATAGAAACGCGATTACGCCAACGTCCTTGGGGTGGCGCTTCGGATCGAACCATTGCTTGCCATCCTTTTCGCTAAGCCACGGACTCCCGAACCGCCGGCTTGCTGGCGGTTCGTCATTGGTCAGGTCCACGCTCCGCAAGGCCGCGCGCTCGCGACGGTGCTCCCGCTGCTTATAGGGCTTATCACTCGTCGCCGTAGTGATACCGCCTCCGGGATTTTTCCGCCTGGAACGGGCCATGAGAATCTAGATCGCCTCCGGATCGCTATATCTGCTAGTAAGCAGCTATCTATTTCTTGCCGCCAACCTCGACGGTCCTTCAGGCGATTGCTTGAAGCCCTCTTTTCTGAACAACGGTCAGCAACCGCAGCGCCGGTCCTCCGGGCTTCTTCACCCCGCGCTCCCAATCCGACACCAGCCCCTTGCTCACATTGAGATAGCGGGCAAAAACCGGCTGCGAAATGTGCTCGCGTTCGCGAATCGAGCGAATTTCTTCAGGGGTCAGCGGCTCAACCGCCGTAAGGCAACCCTCATCAAATTCCCGCATCGTCTGCTTATCGATAGCGCCGGACTCGTAGAAGCCTTCCATCATTTCATGGACGGCTGCTAGAGCCTCACTCTTGTAAACCTTGGTCATCGCAATTCACCTCTAGCATTCGCCCCGCAGCGACTTCCGCGTCCATTTGCACATCTGTAAATCCCAGGACCAGCTTTGCGGCCTTCTTGAAGATAACTTCTTCCGCATCATCGAGATTCGCCATGTCACTCTTGGCGAACCCAAACGCGAAAACTGCTCTAGTCTGCGTCCGGAAGAAAATCAGCGTTCGGAACCCGCCAGACCTACCAGCTCCGGGCCGCGCAACGCGCTGCTTGATAAGGCCGGCCCCTAGATCAGCGTCTATCAGGCCGCGTTCGGCGCGCTCTACGGCCTCACAAAGCATCGCGTCGGAGATTTTCTCCTTCCGCGCAAACTTGTGAAACCGGCTGCTTTTAAAGACCCTCACGCGATTTCCTCACCCGCCAATATATGACACCTAGCGTTACACTTCAAGAGATTTAGTCCGTATCGTTGAGCGCCGCCATAGCTCGCTCGATCGTCTCGGCAAGCGTGATCTCGTGACGATCGGCATAGGCATAGATCGCTTCAAGGGTATCGGCGCGCAGCCGGGTCGCAAACTGCTCCGTGCGGCCTGTCTTGCGCCGCGCGCGACGTGTGGGCCTGGTCGGGGCTGTCAGCTCGAAATCCGGTGCCTTCGGGGTCTCTCGGAACCCGGCCGCCCTCGTGGCCGCCTTGATCGCGTTCGGATCGAGTGGCGGGGCCGCTGCTGGCGTCTCTAGTTCATCGCCAAAGTCCAGCGTGGCCCGTTTCTTTTCCTCGCCAGTCATGCGACCCCTCCCCTAACGGCATTGATGACGGCTTGCGCGTATTCGCGGGCGTTTTCCTTGGCGCTGTCGAGGCCCGAAACATCGGACGTTTCCAGCTCGTGAAGCGTTCCGCCCAAGGAAAACAGCGTGCGGAAGGCTGCGCGATCTATCAGCGTGGCCGAAAGGACCGGGATCGACGCGCCGGCGAACTGCCGGTCAATATCGCGCGCCGTGCGCTCGCGGATGGCCGGAGGGACGCGCGTAAAGAACACGCGATATGGGATTTCGCGGTTCGCCACACGCCACATTTGGCGCACCAGCTTGACCGATTTTGCCGCCTCGGCCGCGTCGAGGACGGAGCTTTGCAGAGGAATCAGGACCAAATCCGAGCGCGCGACCGCAAAGCCGATCCGATCGGTCGCGGTGCCCTCAAGATCGACAATGACGAAATCCGCTTCCGCTCGCGCGTCCTCGATCGTGTCGATGATGGTTTCGGCCGAGTCATCAACTATGATCCGGAGCGCACCGGGCAACTCCCGCAACCGCGACCAAGCTTCAAGCGGCCTATTGGGGTCCGCGTCGATCAACGCGACCTTGCGGCCTGCAGCGGCAAGTTCGCCGGCCAGCACAACGGCGGAGGTCGTCTTGCCGACCCCGCCCTTGCTCGAAACAAACGATATGACCGCCATGCGCCCTCCGAAAATTTGATAACAAGGAGAATGTTAGCAGCTTTCTTTTTATATGCTGTTAACATTCGGCTTTCAAGCTACTTATAAAGAGCTATCAGTTTTCTAGCGGCTAGAGATTTATCACTGTCATTTCCGCTTGCTTTCTCTCGAAAGCCCATGCGGCGCTTGCCGCAGGCGCAAGCGTTGCGGTTTTACAGTGAGGTTTCCGCTTCCCGATCCGCCCTATAAGCGGATCGGAACCGCCGCAGGGTCGCGTAAGCGGCCCGAACAGCGGCGTCCGCTTATGTTTGCTCTCTTAGATAAAGATCAGATTGGGATTCTGTCTGCTTGGCGGACTCACGCTCTTGCAACGACTTCCCAAGGCGGGCGAGCGCCTGCCCAAGTGGATTGTCTCCTACGTCGAACAGCGCCAGCTCGCCAATATCGAGGCTGGCCCTGTGCGCCTCGATGACGGCTTTGCGCTCGGCCTCGACCTGCACATGATCGTCGGGCGGGGGAGGGGCCTTGCCGAACCGCCCAAGGAACCGCAGGGCCTTTTCCGGCAGGGATAGGCGATAGGCGTTGCTGGCCTGCTGCACCTGAGGGCCACTCTCGTTGCCGGTCGGCTCGTAGCGCCGCAGCCAATCGAGGAAGCCATGCGCGCGCAACGCCTTCAACGCCCGCACCACGGCGTCACGCGACCGGCGCACCTTGCCCATGATCGTATCCAGGGACGGTTCAAGTCGGCCGGTGCGGAAGTCCACCAGATTGACGAACAACTCAAGCACCTCGATCGCGACCGATCCGAGCGGCCCGCTGCGCGCGCCCTTCTGGCGCTCGGCCAGCTCGTAGCGTTTGGCGGCTATAAGGATTTTCTGCGTCTCCTGGCGGTTGGTCGGCCGCCATATCCGGCCCTCGGAGCGCCCCTTGAAATGGCTGTGCCGGCGAACCGGCGTCGGGCAACGTTCGGGGGGAGGGGGCATGACCAGACTGAACGTGCCCTGTCCCGATTCCCGTAGGGCCGCCCTGCGATCATGGGCGAGGGTGGAAAGCTCCCCGGCCTCGTCGTCGGAGAGCTGGCCGGTTCCGTGCCGGGTCCAGACTTCCCGCATGATTTCATCAAGCGCGTGCCCGCGCGCGCAGCCGATCGCGGCCGCGATTTGCGTCCTCAACATCTATCCTTCGTCCTCCGTTCGGGAGGGCATGCCGGGTGTAGACGGCGGACAAAGTTTCACCGTTCCCGGCAACACTCACTCTTGCCGGGTGGCTCACTCTCGACTATGTTGGGGGCTGCTCAGGCTGGCCCAACAAAGCCGGTTCCGAAATCCGAAAACCCCTTGCTGCTGCGAACGGCTAGGGGTTTTTCATTTCATGCCCTCGTCGTTTCTTTCTCGATCAGCAACCTCAATGCTTCTTCGATGATTGGCGCACGACCCGGCACGCCTCGGCGCTCCTTGATCCGGTCGATTGCCTCGACAAGATCACCCGGAACGTAGGTATTCAGCGCCACGCGACCGGCCGCCGCTTGCCGCGCCCGATGGGCGGCAACGTCCTTCCGAATCTTTTCCGTGTTCTGCTTCATGCTTACAAGTAAGCAGCCGATTCCCGCGATTCTGCAACCCCTTATGTCTAAGGTGCGGAAATATCGCGCATATCGGACACTCTGGCGGGTAAGTCGGCGGGGCCTTCAGGGTCGATTTGAAACCGACGCACCAAGCGCCCGGTAGAGGGTAGAGCGATGCACGCCCAGAAGCCGGGCGACCTCAGGCACTGACTTTTCCTCCCGGTCGATGAGCTGACGCGCATGCGCGATCTGCTCGGCCGACAGGGCAGGGGAGGGGCCAAACCGCACACCTCGGGCCTTCGCCGCGATCCTGCCGGCGCTCGTGCGTTCCACGATCAAGGACCGCTCGAACTCGGCCATGCCGGCGAACACGGTCAACACCATGCGACCGGCCGGCGTCGTCGTGTCGGCCCACGGCTCGGCCAGGGAGCGCAGGCCAGCGCCAGCCTCCTTGATCCGCTCCGCTATCGCCAGAAGGTCGGCCGTCGATCGGGCGAGGCGGTCTAGCCTGGTGATCGTAACCACATTGCCGGGCTGCAAATAGTCGAGCATCCGGGCCAGCTCGGGCCGGTTGCGCTTCGCCCCGGAAACCTTTTCCTCAAAGATACGGACGCACCCGGTCGCGCCAAGGGCGGCGCGCTGCTGGTCGAGGTCCTGGCCCTGGGTGGAGACGCGAGCATAGCCGATCATCATGGGGGCGGATTCCTGTCGCAAATTATGTCGCAAGTCTCTTACTACTTGCGACAAAGACATGCGACGCAAAAGCCCCTGATTTTCGGGGGGCCGCCGACCTGGCGTCACGACACGAAAGTGGAGAATCTGTCCGACTTTTAAGAACGTATCCGGAATTCAGGTTGGTTTAACCGTGGATGTCGTTGCTTTTTCGGC
>NZ_SLVX01000037.1 GCF_004341885.1 Shinella granuli
GGCCATGGGCCAAGGTTGAATAGAGAGCCGTATGCGCTGAAAGGTGCACGTACGGTTCGGGGAGGAGAAGCGCATCCGCGCTTCTTACTCCACTCCCGATGCGACGCGGCTTCCTCTACCTGGTTGCCATCATGGACTGGTTCAGCCGCAAGGTGCTGGCCTGGCGTCTGTCGAACACGATGGACGCCGACTTCTGCGTCGCCGCCCTCGAAGAGGCGATCGCCCGCCACGGCAGGCCCGACATCTTCAACACCGATCAGGGAAGCCAGTTCACCAGCTTCGCCTTCACGACGACGCTGAAGGACGCGGGCATTCGCATCTCCATGGACGGGCGCGGCCGCTGGATGGACAACGTCTTTATCGAGCGGCTGTGGCGCAGCCTCAAATACGAATGCGTCTTCCTCAGCGCGTTCGAGACGGGAAGCGAGGCCCGCAGCGGCATCGGTTCATGGATCGAATACTACAACCGGCGACGCCCGCACTCGACCTTCGGCGGCAGGACACCCGACGAAGTCTATGCTAGGGCACAAATGACGGAGCGACTGGCGGCGTAGAAACCAACCCGATCCACCTTAGCCAAGCCGCCGAACTGTCTCACCAAGCGGGACCACCTCACCGTTCGCCGACGATCCATTCCCCGGGAGGTACTCCTGTCGCCTCGGTAAATCGTCGCACGAAGGTGCGAAGGCTCATATTGCATTCGTTCGCCATGCGTCGCAACGTCCAGGCTGATTGCAGTTCTGTCCGAATCTTATCGAGAAGAGGCGCAATCGCCGACTGATGCGCCACTGGGACTGGTCGCTCCAGAAACTGCGCTTGTCCGCCGGTACGATGGGCTGGCATCACGAGACGTCGCGCAACCGAGTTGGCCGCATCGGTCCCGAAGTCCTGGCGGACGATTTCGATCAAGAGGTCAATCCCGGCTGCGCTTCCGGCCGAGGTAGAGATGCGCCCATGAGAGCGATAGAGCGAGGCAGAATCCACGAGGATATCCGTATAGCGGGCTTTGAGGGCATCGGCGTAGCGCCAGTGCGTGGCGACGGTGGCGCCGTCGAGGAGACCCGTCGCCGCCAAGACAAATGCTCCTGAACAGATCGATGCCAATCGCGCGCCGCGTGCATGGGCATCGCGAAGAAGGTCGATCAAGCGTTGAGGAACCGCTGCATCAACGCCCCGCCATCCTGGGACCACGATGATATCGGCGTCACCGATCAACTCCGCACCATGATCAGGCATGAGCAAGAAGCCACCGTGAGCGCGCAGCGGGCCGTCGTCGACTGCGCAGCTTGCGAACCTGTACCAGTTCTTGCCCATCTCGGGACGAGTCAGTCCGAAAATCTCCGCAACGATACCGAACTCGAAAGTGCAGAGCCCGTCATAGAGAAGCGCGACAACAAGGGGTCCGGTGCTGTTTGGCATGATATGCCTGTACTATGTCATTTATGCCAGTTGCAAGAGTCAACATGTTTTGGCCAGAGTAAAGCTCATTCCAAAGGAGCCTACGATGTCCAACGCCGTCATTTCCATACCCGCCGCACCAAGCGACATCGCCCGTGAACATTTCGCAGCCGAGTTCTCCTTTGAGACAGATTGCTGGGATGTTCACGACGCACTCGCCCGCGAGCCGGGTTTCGTCCTGCTCGACGTTCGTGGTCCTGCCATGTTTGCCAAGGGCCATGTGCCGGGCGCGATCAATTTGCCCCACGGCAAGATCACGCGCTCAAAGCTGGAACGCTGGCCCGAGGACACGCTCTTCGTCACCTACTGCGCAGGACCTCACTGCAATGGAGCGGCGCGTGGAGCGCTTCGTCTTTCGGAACTCGGGCGGCCGGTGAAGATCATGGCCGGTGGCATCACAGGGTGGATCGACGAGGGCTTCGAACTGGCAGAAGGCTTGGACGAGTGAGTTACAAAATTCGGAAGCCCTCTGTCACAGACACTTCACAGCTCTTCCATTTGATCCGCGATCACGCGGCGTTCGAAAAGAGCGCCGCAACTCTCAGCGAAAGCGATCTCGCGCGCCTGCAGTCCGAGGGCCAGGCGGTCCGTTTCCTTGTCGCGGCCGAGGGAAAAGACCTCCTCGGCTATGCGGCTGTGACATTCGACTGGTCCGTCTGGCGAGCAAGGCGGTATGCGCATCTCGACTGCCTGTTCGTTGCGCAAAGGCATCGTGGGCGTGGCGTCGGCAAGGCTCTGTTAGAAAGAGCAAGAGAGGACGCGGGCGTAGAGGGGATCGACAGGATTGAATGGCAGACACCCACGTGGAATCAAGGCGCCGTCCGCTTTTATGTCCGTGAGGGAGCCACTTTCCAAACGAAGTTTCGTTTCAGTATCTCGGTGTCGTGACAGGATGATCGGGCCAGACTTCGGCCGGCTTGCACCGAGCTTTACGGCAGGGCTTGGTGGTTCCTCGGCGCATGGGAGGACCTTAAACTGGCGCCTTGTGGCGTAAACTTCAGCTACTGAGATGTTAAGGTGGCACTCCAACTGACGGCTGCCTATCGCCTTGATTGGATTTGAACCCCAGCCACGTTTTTAAGAGATTACACTACAAGAATTTTCCAGGCCATTCACCTACCCGCACTTCGCAATGACCGGTTTTCATTCAGGAGAAAACTGCCATTTGGATGCACCGGCCGGTCGGCCGAAAAGGTAGCCCTGGCCGTAGTGGCAGCCCAGCTCCTGCAGGGCCTGGCGTTCTGCCATGGTTTCCACACCTTCGGCGACGATGTGTTTTCCCATGGCCTTTGCCATGTCGACGATGGCCTTGACGATGGCGTGGTCGGCGTTGGAGCTTGTCATTGCTCGCACGAAGGAACCGTCGATCTTGATCTGGTCATAGGCAAGCTCCTTCAGGTGCACGAGGGACGCAAAGCCGGTGCCGAAATCGTCGAAGGCGACGATAAAGCGCGCCACCCGCAGCGCCTCCAGCTGCGTGCCGATATCGCCGCCCTGCTCCGACAGCATCACCCCTTCCGTAACCTCGATCTGGATGCGATACGGCGACAGCCCTGCCGACCGGGTCGCGCCCAGGATTTCTTCGACAAGGCCGGGGCTGCCCGGCAAGGCCATGAACTGCGCCGACGAGACGTTGATCGCGATATGGCCGAAATCGATGCCGGCTGTCTCCCACGCCTTGGCTTGCGCGACGGCTCTTTGCAGCACCTGGCTGCCGATGCGCCTGGAGAGGGTCGGCTCGTCGAGCGCCGCTGCAAAAGCCGCGGGTCCGAGTACCGAACCATCGGCTTTCCTGAGCCTCAACAGGGCCTCGAAGCCGACGCGCCGGCCCGTATCGAGGGCGATCTTCGGCTGGTAATGGAGCACGAAGCGATCCTCAGCGAGCGCCGCTTCGGCAAGCGCCAGCGCCGCCTTGTCAGCTTTCGCGCGATCGATCCTGCCTTGGTCGATCCGGGATAGCAGATACCGGTCTTCGGTTTGCAGGAGCCTTTCTACGGCGCAACGCGCAAGCCGCTCCAGCAAGCCGCGCACGTCGGCCCCAAGGCGCCTGGGCACGCGGTCGAGAACGCAGAGCGAGCCGAGGCGAAGCCCCGGCTCGATCTCCAGCGGCACGCCGGCATAAAAGCGGATCCTGTCGCTTCCGGTCACGAAAGGGTTGTTTGCAAAACGGACATCGCGCGCGGCGTCCGGCACCACGAAGGGTATCGATGCGCGGATCGTGTGGTCGCAGAAGGCGTCCGCCCTGCGGGAGCCATCCCCTTCGATGCCCCGCTTCGACTTGAACCACTGGCGTTCACCGTCAAGCAGGGTGATGAGGCCGATCGGCGTGTTGGCCGCCAGGCAGGCGGCATCGATGAGCGCATCGAGCACCGGATCGGCGCCGGATGACACGGTGGAGAGTTCTCTCAGACGTTTGAGACGAGCCGCTTCGTCCGGCCGGGATCCGTCGGGTCCGACCGCTTCGGCGGAATTCACATGACGATCAAGATACTGAAGCATATGGCTCTTCCACCCCCTGCTATTGCTGGATATCGCTCAGGCGATAGCCCACGCCGCGGATCGTCTTGATGGCATCGCCGCTTGCGGCATCGAGTTCCGCCAGCTTGCCGCGCAACCGGTTGATATAGACGTCGATCGTCTTGTCGCGCGGGTCGTATTCGCGAAAGAGCGCCTGGCGGGCGATGCACGACTTTGGGCAATCCTCGCCGCCGCCGGCATGGAGAACCTGCAATATCCGCCCTTCGAGCGCCGTCAGTGGCTGGCTGGCCCCCTCGAACTCCATCGACAGGCGTCCGATGTCGCAATCGACATTGCCGATCCTGAATGCAAGGCTCTGCCGCAGGGCGCTACGGCCCAGGCGTGCCTCGTGCAGGCGATGGACGCGGGCGCGCAGTTCTTTCACGCTGAACGGCTTCATCACATAATCGTCCGCACCGACGCTGATGGCGTCTGCGCGGCTGTCGGCATCGCCTGCGCCCGAGATCATGATGATCGGCACATCGGAGCGCGCGCGCGCCTCGCGCAGCAGTTCCAGCCCGCTCCCGTCGGTCAGGTTGATATCGATGAGGATGCAGTCATAGGCGGCCAGCTCGTTCGAATGGATGAGGCGGTTCGCCTGCCTTACGGATGTGAGGCAATCGAGCCGGTCCCGCGAATCCGACCAGTTCAGCCGCAACATATCAACGACGTCGCGCTGATCTTCGATGATCATGATGTTCATTGTCTTTTCGGGTACCTGGTGTTTTGGCCCATGCTTCCGTCCCGGGCGTCATAGGGCGCGGGTAGAACTGGCCGCAGCGCTGGCTGCACATTATTGCTTGCTGATATGGTTGTTGGGCTGAGGCTTTCCAAGGTGGAGAACGGGGACTCCATACGTGCCAGCCGATTGACGAAAGCCGGCCTCAACTCCTTCAGGAAGCAAAGGTGCAAGACCCCCGGATCCCGTTGAACGACGATACTGCCAATCACCACGTCAAAGCTGCCGATAACGAGATAGAGATGATCCGGGATTTGCGACTTGCCGATGCGCACCGTTGCGCCGCCCTCGCTCAATTCGATGATGAGGCAGCGGATGATCTGCGTCTTTCGCATCCATCTGCCGGGGAAGAGCAGATTGCAAAAGAGCATGACGCTGCGGCGGTACCATTTGCGGCCGAAATAGTCGGATTCGACGCGGCTAAGGTAGGTCGTTCTCTTTGTGGGTTTCACCGGCTCACCTCGATGCTTGCCCGCATCTCTTTCCCGTCAGGGCGAGAAATACGGCTCTTGGTGGCATCGATTAGACCGGCCCTCCCTTAAGCGACCGCCGCGCCAAATTTAAAAAAGGTTAAACTACAGCGATCCTGGATGGATTGCGGCGCCATTGGCGATTATCGACGGGTTGGACCCAACGACGACTGAGGATGATGCAAACCATGCGACGGGCATACGCAATCGCTGGCACGATCTTTCGCTTCCCTCTGACCGGTTTCAGGCAATGCGCAGCGGACCGGTTCACCGCAGGATTGCTTGCAGGCGGCCTCTCCGCTCTCGTTCTCGCGTGGCCGTCGAAGTATCTCTGGCTCTGGATCGTCGGCGCCGCGCTCTTCATCGCCTTGCGGCTTCGTCACGGCGCGGTCGAGCCGAGGCCGCGCGATCTCTACGGGAACCAGGCGCTTCTCGATATCGCCGGCAAGGTCGCGAAGCTCGGCGGATGGGTGGTGCACCTGCCCGACCGGCGCATCGAATGGTCGGATGAAATCTGGGCGATCCACGAGCGACCAAGGGGCAAGACAGTCACGCTCGAAGAGGGGATCGGCTATTTCGCACCGGAATGGAGAGATACGATCACGCGGCACTTCGAAACCTGCGTCGCAACCGGCCTGCCCTACGATATCGAGGTGGAGATCATCGATGGCGCGGGCCGGCGGAAATGGGTTCGCGCCATCGGCGTTGCCATCCGCGATGACATGGGCCGTATCTCCCGCATCCAGGGCGCCCTCCAGGATATCGACGAACGCAAGCGGCTGGAGGATACGGCAAGGGATCTCGAGCGACGTTTCGCCGAGTCGATGGAAAACATCAGCGATGCCTTCTTTCAACTCGATACCGACTGGCGCTTCACCTATCTCAACCATCAGGCCGAGCGCCTGCTTGAGCGCCCGCGGTCGACGCTTCTGGGTCGCCCGATCTGGCAGGAATTTCCCGAAGCCTCATCCGGCATCATCCGGCAGCACTACGAGCGCGCCGTCCGTGAGAACAGGACGGCCGATTTCGAGGTCTTCTACGAGTCGCTGAACGCCTGGTTCTCGGTCACTGCCTATCCGGGTGCGGGAGGGTTGACCGTCTATTTCCGGGACGTGACGAAACGGCATGCGGCCGACCAACATCTGCACCTGCTGGAAATGGCGATCTCGAGGATTGAAGACTTCGTCATCATCACGAAAGCCGCATCGCAGCCCGGGGACCGGCAAGCGATCGTCTATGTCAACGACGCCTTCGTCCGGATCACCGGCTATTCGCCGCAGGACGCGCTCGGTCGCTCGCCCGGTTTCCTGCAGGGGCCGCGGACCGATGCCGAGACCATCGAAAAGGTCAATCGCGGCATCGCATTGCCGAGGCCGATCCGGGCCGAAATTCTGAACTACGCCAGGGACGGCCGTGAATACTGGGTGGACATGAGCATCGCTCCCATTGTCGGTTCCGATGGAGGCGCCACGCATTTCGTTGCGACCGGTCGCGACATAACGGAGAAGAAGAGAGCAGCGGAACGGCTGGCGGAAAGCGAGGAACGCTTCTCGATCGTCGCGATGATGACGACGGACGCGATCTGGGACTGGGACATTGCGACCGGTCGTGTGCAATGGAACAGCAACATCGCATCCGTCTTCGGGCATGACGACGTGCCTGTTGAGGACGGGTTTCGGGAATGGGAATCGAGGATCCACCCGGACGACCGCGAACGCGTTGCCTCCAGCGTGCTTGCCGCGGTGGACGGCGCGGTCGACACGTGGCTGGAAGAATACCGCTTTCGCCGGGGAACGGGGACATATGCCGAGGTTCTCGACCAGGGCCACATCATCCGCAATGCCGCAGGCGCGGCAACCCGGATGGTCGGCGGCGTGCGCGACATCACCGAGACTCGGCTGAACGAGGCAAAACGGTTGCAGGCACAGCGGCTGGAAGCCATCGGCCAGCTGACGGGCGGCGTCGCCCATGACTTCAACAACCTGTTGACTGTTATCATGGGCACGGCGGAGACCTTGGCCGACGAAATTGCTGATCCGCGACTGTCCGCGATCGCGCAGTTGAACCACAAGGCTTCGCGGCAGGGCGCCGCCCTCACGCGCCAGCTCCTCACCTTCGCGGGACGGCAGCCTCTCGAACCGGCGTCCCTCGACATCAACACTTCCATCCGGGCCATGGAGGGTTTGCTGTCGGCGGCACTTGGCGAAACGATCATCCTGCACCTTGATCTCGATCCGGCGGCAGGTCACGTGAGAGCGGATGCGGCACAACTGGAAGCGTCGATCATGAACCTTTGCATCAATGCCCGCGATGCAATGCCCAATGGCGGCAGGGTGAGCATTTCGACGGCGCGAAGCGGCGACGATGCCATGGTCCGGATCTCCGACGATGGCTTTGGCATGGACACGGAAACGCGCGCAAAAGCCTTCGAGCCCTTCTTCACTACGAAGCCCTTCGGCAAGGGCAGCGGGCTCGGTCTCAGCATGGTCTACGGCTTCGTGCGGCAATCCGGAGGTCGGATCAAGATTGAATCGGAGCCCGGCAAGGGAACGACCGTTTCGCTGTCCTTTCCCCGTCTGGCGTCGACGGACACGCCTGCCGAACCCGTCACGAACCGGGTGCTGGGGGGTGGCAACGAGCGAATTCTCGTCGTCGAGGATGATCCGATGGTCCGCGACTTCGCCGCCGGAACGCTCGTTTCGCTCGGCTATTCCGTCACCAGCGCGGGCGATGCAACGGAAGCGTTGCGGATCCTCCAAACGGACGGCCCCTTCGATCTCGTCTTCTCCGACGTGGTCATGCCCGGTCCGATCGATGGTCGCGCCCTGGCGAACGAGGTCAGGACCCAGCATCCGAACCTCCCGGTCGTCCTGGCAACCGGCTACGCCGACATCGAACGCATCGGCGCCACCTCGCGGTTCCGGCCGCTGGCAAAGCCCTACACGCGACGGCAGTTGGCGGATGCCTTGCGGGAGGCGATCGAGGCGTCGGGCGGTAATCGATGAGCGCCCAGCCAAAATGTGGCGCGCCCGCGCCTTGAGAAGTTCTCAGAAGGCTCAGGCTCGTCGGCCTGAAGGATTCCGATCAAAACCGGTTTTGAGGGCTGAAACCCGTCCGGACTTGCAGTTTCTGCGAAATGGCCAATATTTGAGCAATGTCGAATGCTCTGCGCATCGCACGTGGCCGCTTCGGGAGAGTGGCGCTGCTGGATATGGATCGGCCCCTTGTGCGGCACGCGCACCCGCATTGCCATGTCCTGTTGAAGGTCGAGGGCGCCGATACGCAGTTTTCGGTGCGCGACCGGCTCGTGCCACTCACCGATGAAAGCGCCGTTCTGATCAATGCCTGGGAGCCGCATGCCTATGCGCACGACCAGTCACGGCCGAAGACGGTGATCCTCGCGCTCTACATCGAGCCACAATGGCTCGGCCATTTCCGGCCGAACTGGGCGGCAAGCCATGCGCCCGATTTCTTTGCCACCAATGTCGGTGCCATTACGCCCGATATTCGTTCGCGCACGCGCACGCTTGCCGAGGCCATGGTGAAGGAGCCGAACAGTGCCGAGGCGCACGAGGTGCTTCTCGGCGAGCTGATGGTCGCCGTCATCGAGCGTTTCGCCGACTGGCGCGCCGTGCCGAACTCGATCCGCGATCTCGCATCCCGTCCCCTGCTCGACTTCCGCATCCGAAAGGCTGTCGAGCGCATGAAAGCGGCACCGGGTGAGATCGCCGATCTCGATCTGCTCGCGACCGACGTCGGTCTCTCTCGGGCGCATTTCTTCCGGCTGTTCGAGACGTCGATGGGGGTCACGCCGCGTGTCTTTCTCAATGTCCAGCGGCTCGAACGGGCGGTCACGGCCGTTGCCGACGGCACGGAAAGCTTTGCTGCGATAGGCGACCAGCTCGGATTTTCCGTGCCGGCGCATTTCTCGCGCTTCTTCCACGATCACGCCGGCTCCTCGCCGAGCATCTTCCGCAATGTCACCCGGCTCACCGCAAGCGATTTTGAGACTCCTCGGTAAGGTCTGATACCTCTCGGTATCGCCCGATCGGCCGCCCTTCGCCACCCTTTGCTCCACGGCACCCCTTCACGGACGGGTGCGGGAGGAGCGAATGACGAGATTGGAGATGACGGGGGCCCTTGTCGGGCGAACCGTCGAACGGGTCGAGGATGCCGGGCTATTGACCGGCCGCGGCCGCTACATCGACGACCTGCCGGTCCGGCGCGACACCGCGCATATGGCGATCCTGCGCTCGCCGCATGGTCATGCCGGGATCCGGGCGATCGATACGACCGCCGCCCGCGCGCTGCCCGGCGTCTTTGCCGTCATGACCGGCGAGGACGTGGCCCGGCTCACGCGCAGCATGACGGTCGGGGTCAAGGCCAATGTCGAATGCTGGCCGATCGCCCGTGACCGGGTGCGCTATGTCGGCGAACCCGTTGCCCTTGTCGTCGCCGAAAACCGCTATGTCGCCGAAGACGCACTCGACCTGATCGACGTCGACTACGAGACGTTCAATGCCGTCGTCGATCCCGAAAAGGCGCTGGCGGCCGATGCACCGGTGCTGCATCCCTCGCTCGGCAGCAACCTCATCAACGAACGCACCTTTCGCTATGGCAATCCGGAAGCAGCCCTCGCGGAGGCGGCCCACCGCATTTCGATCCGCATCGCCTATCCGCGCAATTCCTGCACGCCGATAGAGACCTATGGCGTTATCGCGGAATACGAACCCGGCGAAGACGCCTATGACGTCACGGCAAATTTCCAGGGTCCGTTCTCGATCCATGCGGTGATCTCCCGCGCGCTGAACGTGCCGGGCAACCGCATGCGGCTTCGCACGCCGCCCGATTCCGGCGGTTCCTTCGGCATCAAGCAGGGCGTCTTTCCCTATGTCATACTCGCCGCCGTCGCCGCCCGCGTTTCCGGGCGGCCGGTGAAATGGATCGAGGACCGGCTCGAACATCTGACTGCTTCCGTTTCTGCGACCAACCGCGTCACGACGCTGGAGGCGGCCGTTGCCGCGGACGGCCGCATCACGGCGCTTAGCTGGGATCAGCTGGAAGACTGCGGCGCCCATCTGCGCGCACCGGAACCGGCGACGCTCTACCGCATGCATGGCAACATGACCGGCGCCTATGCGATTGAAAACGTGGCCATCCGCAACCGCGTCGTGCTCACCAACAAGACACCGACCGGGCTGAACCGCGGCTTCGGCGGACCGCAGATCTATTTCGCTCTCGAGCGCCTCATCCACAAGATCGCCGACGAACTCGGCCTGGACCGTCTCGACGTCATCCGCCGCAATCTCGTGCCGGCCAACGCCTTCCCCTATCGCACCGCGACCGGCGGGCTGCTCGATTCCGGCGACTACCAGACAGCGCTCGACCGCGCCTGCGCTGAAGGCGGCCTTGAAGCTCTGCGGCAGCGACGCGACGCTGCACGCGCCGAAGGGCGGCTCTATGGTATTGGCTATGCCGCGGTGGTCGAGCCGAGCGTCTCCAACATGGGCTACATCACAACCTTGCTGACGCCGGAGGAGCGGGCGAAGGCCGGACCGAAGAACGGCGCGCAGGCGGTGGCGACCGTCGCCATCGATCCGCTCGGCTCCGTCAACGTCAAGGTCGCATCGGTGCCGCAGGGCCAGGGCCACCGCACCGTTCTGGCGCAGGTGGTTGCCGAGCGGCTCGGACTTGCGATGGAAGCCGTGCGCGTCAACACGGAACTCGACACGGCGCGCGACGCCTGGTCGATCGCGTCCGGCAACTATGCCAGCCGCTTCGCGCCCGCCGTTGCAGGTGCCGCAGCCCTTGCAGCCGACCGTATCCGGTCAAAGCTTGCAACGATCGCCGCCGGTCAACTCAACATCACGGCGGATCGGATAGACTTCAGGGCCGGAAAGCTCGTCGATCGCGACAATCCAGACAATGCCGTCTCCTTCGGCCGAGTCGCGGCGGCAAGCCACTGGGCGCCCAGTACGCTGCCCGAGGGCACCGGCCAGACGATCCGGGAAACGGTGTTCTGGACGCCGGACCAACTTCAGGCACCGACGGCGGCGGACGGTATCAACTCGTCGCTCTGCCACGGCTTCATCTTCGACTTCTGCGGCGTGGAGATCGACCGGGCGACCGGCCAGATCAGCATCGACCGCTATGTGACGATGCACGATTGCGGCCGTATCCTGCATCCCGGCATGGTCGATGGCCAGGTGCGCGGCGGCTTTGCCCAGGCCGTCGGCGCGGCACTCTACGAGGAATATGCCTATGGCGGCGACGGCAGCTTCCTGACCGGCACGCTCGCCGACTACCTGATCCCGACCGTCATGGAGACGCCGGAGCCGCTGATCCTCCATCACGAGACGCCCTCGCCCTTCACGCCACTCGGCGCCAAGGGTGTCGGCGAGGGCAATTGCATGTCGACGCCGGTCTGCATCGCCAACGCCGTCGCCGATGCGCTCGGCGTCGAGGACATAAGACTGCCGCTGTCGCCGAGCCGGGTCAGCGAATGGCTCTATGGCGAGGAGCGCCCGCGGACGGCGCCGCAGAATGCAGCACCGGTCGCGACCGGCGCCTCCGGCGAGCGGATGCTAACCGGTTCGGGCTCGGCCGAAGTTACCGCCACCCGCCAATCCGTCTGGGCGATGCTGCTCGACCCGAACACGCTGAAGGCGATCATTCCCGGCGCGCATGAGGTCCGCAAGGTCTCCGACACCCATTTCCGCGCGGAGGTGACGCTCGGCATCGGACCGGTCAAGGGCCGCTACCGCGCCGACATCCGCCTCTCCGACATGGTCGAGCCGGAAGCCGTCACGCTCTCCGGCGGCACGGAAGGCGCGCTCGGCTCCGGCTGCGGCACGGGCCGCGTCACGCTGACTGAAACGGCGACCGGCACCCGAATAGACTATCGGTATGAGGCCGCGATCGGCGGCAAGGTCGCCTCTGTGGGCGGCCGACTTCTCGACGGCGCGGCGCGCGTGGTGATCGGACAGTTCTTCCAGGCGCTTGCCCGTCACGCCGGCGGCGGAGGGCCTCCCAGCGCCGCCGCCGGCCTTATCCAGCGGCTTGTCGCCCTGTTCAGGAGACGCCGATGAAACCCGCATCCTTCGATTTCCTCTGTCCGGACACGCTGGAGGAGGCGCTTGCCGCGCTCGCAGACGGCGGCGGCGACGCGCGGGTGATCGCCGGCGGCCAGTCTCTGGTACCGATGCTCAACATGCGGCTCGCCCGACCGTCCCTGCTCGTTGACATCATGCGGCTTGAAGCGTTGCGCCGGATCGAGACATCGGGCGACGAGATCATCGTCGGCGCCGGCGTGCGGCAGGCCGAACTGGAAGCCTGGACAGACCTTTCGCGCGACCTGCCGCTTCTGGCCGCCGCCTTCCCCTGGCTCGGCCATGTGCAGACACGCGCGCGCGGCACGGTCTGCGGCTCGATCGCCCATGCCGACCCGAGCGCCGAGCTGCCGCTTTCACTGGTCACGCTCGGCGGCGCGGTCAGCCTGCGCAGCCGCAAGCAGAAGCGCAGGGTCGAGGCGGACGACTTCTTCATCGGAATGATGGCGACCGACCTTGCGGAGGGCGAAATGATCGAGGCCGTGCATTTCCCGAAGGCGAGACCCGGCTGCGGCTATGCCTTTCGCGAGGTCGGCCGCCGGCATGGCGATTTCGCCATCGTGGCCTCTGCCGCCATTGCCGACGAGAAGGGCCTGCGGCTCGGCATTGCCGGTGTCGACGACCGGCCCCGCGTCTTCCCGCTGCCGGCGCTTGATAACGACCAGTTCGACGATGCCATCAACGACATCGCCTGGTCGCTGAACGCCCGCGACGACATTCACGCAAGCGCCCGCTACCGGCGCGAACTGGTCCGCAGCCTCGGCCGCGAGACGCTGAAGGAGGCAAGCCGATGCCGCGCCTGAACGCTGCCCGTAAACACACGATCGACTTCACGCTGAACGGCAAGGCGGTCAGCGCGGAAGCCGAAAACCGCATGCTGCTCTCCGACTTGCTTCGCCACGAGATCGGGCTCACCGGCACCCATGTCGGCTGCGAACACGGCGTCTGCGGCGCATGCACCGTGCAGATCGACGGTAAGCCGGCGCGTGCCTGCCTGACGCTCGCCCAGCAGGTGCGCGGCAGCGATGTCAGGACCGTCGAGGCGCTGGCGCCAGACCCGGCGGTGCTCTCGCCGCTTCAGGCGGCCTTTCGCCGCCACCACGGCCTGCAATGCGGCTTTTGCACCCCCGGCATCCTGATGTCGCTCGACGCACTCTTGCGCGAGCAGCCGGACGCGGGCCGGGAAGACATCCGCGAGCACCTCTCCGGCCATCTCTGCCGGTGCACGGGCTACGCGACCATCGTCGAGGCGGCGCTGGCCGCCGCGGAGGAACAACGCAAGGAGGAGACACCGAATGCTTGATCTTGGAACGAGCTTTCTTGCGAGCGTCGAGCGCGACCCGGACGCGCTCGCGATCGTCGATGGCGAGATGCGACTGACCTATCGCGACTGGTACGGCAAGGTTTCGGCGCTTGCCGCGGCCCTCGGCGAGACCGGCCTGACGCGGGGCGACCATGTGCTTACCGCCATGCAGAACCGCTGGGAGAACGCGTCGCTGCACTGGGCCTGCCAGTTCCTCGGCCTGATCGTCACGCCGCTCAACTGGCGGACGAAGGCCGACGAAATCGACTTCGGCATTGCCGATGCCGATGCGAAGGCCGTGTTCTACGAGGCTTCGACCGAAGAGGCCGTACGCCAGTCCCGCCTTGCTCAGGACCTGCCGCAATTCTCCGCCGATACGCTCGCCCGCATCATGGACGGCAGCGCCCCTGATGCGACGCCGATGGCAGACGCCGCAGACTGGTCGCTGATGCTCTATACGTCAGGCACGACGTCGAAGCCGAAGGGCGTGCCGCGCCGCCACCGGGCCGAACGCGCAGGCGCCGTCGCCCACGTGGCGCAGAACCTTTACCGGCATGGCGAGCGCACGCTCGGTGTCATGCCGCTCTACCACACGATGGGCGTGCGCTCGCTGATCGCCTCATCGTTGATCGGCGGCACCTTCGTCTGCCTGCCGCGCTTTGACGTGGCGAAGGCGCTCGACCTCATCGAAGAGGAGAAGATCACCAATCTGTACCTCGTGCCGACGCTCTACCACGACCTCGTGCATCACGAGGCGTTCTCGCCCGAACGCGTCGCCTCCGTCACCAAGCTCGGCTATGCCGGCGCCTCGATGACCGACGGGCTCCTGAAGCGGCTCGACCAGACCTTTCGGCCGGAGCTCTTCGTCAATCACTACGGCTCATCAGAAATCTACACCTTCACCATCGAACAGAAGGCCGCGGGCAAGCCCGGCTCCGCCGGCCGCGCCGGCATCAACCAGACGATCCGGGTCGTCAAGCTCGGCAGCCGCAACCCGGACGAACGGGCGGCCGTCGGCGAGGAGGGCGAGATCGTCGCCCTGATGAAGAGCGACGAGGCCTTCGAGGGTTACTGGAACCGGCCCGACGCGGATGCCAAGGCGCTTCACGGCGGCTGGTACTTCACCGGCGACACCGGGTTCAGCAACGCGGAGGGCGACCTCTTCGTCACCGGACGCTCCGACGACATGATCATCACCGGCGGCGAGAACGTGTCACCGGTCGAGGTGGAAAGCTGCCTGTCGCTGCATGAGGGCGTCGCGGAAGTCGCCGTCGTCGGCCTGCCCGACGAGCGCTGGGGCAAGATCGTCGTCGCCTTCGTCAAGCGGCGCGGTGATGTCACGGCCGAGGATCTCGACCGCCATTGTCGCGAATCCGGCCTTGCCAATTTCCGCCGCCCGCGCCGCTTCGTCTTCGTCGAGGCGATCCCGAAATCCCCCGTCGGCAAGCTGCTGCGCCGCCTCCTGGTTGCCGGCGAATACACCGAAGAACGCATCCCCGAGCATCAGTGAGCGGCCGGACGCCGCCAGACCCACGAAAGGACATCGCATGGCCGAACAAGCCACATTCCAGGACCCCCGCCTTGCCGAACTCGACGGCTTCACCGTCACGATCGACGCGGCCCGCCAGCGCGCCGACATCACGCTCGACCGGCCGCCCTACAACGTCGTCTCGATGCTCGCGCGCGACCAGTTGCGCCTCGTCTTCGAGGCGCTCGACAAGGACGACCGCATCCGCATCATCGTCGTTGCCGGCAAGGGCGAGCACTTCTCGTCCGGCGGCAACATCAAGGGCTTCCTCGAGGCAAGCCCGGAACACGTGTCGCACCTCGCCTGGAACATCGCGGCGCCGGCCCGCTGCTCCAAGCCAGTGATTGCCGCCAACCGCGGCTATTGCTTCGGCGTCGGCTTCGAACTGTCGCTCGCCTGCGACTTCCGCATCGCGACCGAGACCACGCGCTACGCGCTGCCCGAGCAGAAGCTTGGCCAGATCCCCGGCTCCGGCGGTTCGGCCCGCCTCCAGAAGATGGTGGGTGTCACCCGCACCAAGAACATCGTCATGCGCTCGAAGCGGATCACCGGCCAGGAGGCCTACGACTGGGGCATTGCCTCGGAGATCGTTGCGGATGCCGATCTTGAAAAGGCCGTTGATGCGCTCGTCGAGGAACTGATCGGCTTCTCGCCGCTCGCCCAGCGCACGGCAAAGAAGCTGCTCAACGACACGGACGATGCGCTCTTGTCGACGGCCATCGAGCTCGAGGGCCATTGCTACAGCCGGCTTCGCACATCGGAGGATTTCCGCGAAGGCGTGCTCGCCTTTCACGAAAAGCGCGCGCCGGCCTTCGTCGGGCGCTGAACCACTGGCCGGGCGGGGACCCGGCCACGTTTTCCACGAGGAGGGAGCGGCCTCGGATCCGCTTCGGGAGGATTGAAAATGGATACGACACAGCAGACGACACAGGAAAGGCGCCTTGTGGAACGGGGACCCGGCCTTGCGTCGGGCCTCAGGGACCTGCCGAAGCATCTCGGCATCAAGACGATGAGCGCCGGTCTCGTCGCCGCGATCTTCGGCTGCTCCGGCCCGGCTCTCATCGTCATCGGCGCGGCCGAGGCTGGCCATCTCAGCAACGGGCAGACCGTCGCCTGGCTCTTTGCGATCTACGTGCTCGGCGGGTTTATCAGCATGCTGCTGGCACTTTACTACAAACAGCCGATCAACGGCGCCTATTCGATCCCGGGTGCGGCGCTCGTCGCGGGCTCAATTGCGACCATTCCATTTAACGAAGCCGTCGGCGCATTCATCCTGGCGGGCTTGCTGGTTCTCTTGCTCGGGGTCACCGGGCTGATCGGCAAGGTGATGCGCTGGCTGCCAATGCCGATCGTCATGGCGATGATCGCCGGAGCATTGATCCGGTTTGCGATCGGAACCGTGACGGCGCTCGGCTCGGCACCGCTGATTGCAGGTGCCGCGATCCTCGCCTTCTTCATCTCGATGCGGCTGACCAAGACCATACCGCCGGTGCTGGCTGCGCTTGTCGCCGGCCTCATCGCGGCGCTTGCGACGGGTGCGGTCGGCGGCGGTGCTGCCAACATCGCCTTTGCCGCGCCGGAATTCACCATGCCGGTCTTCTCCGTTGATGCCTTCTTCGCGATCGCCATCCCGCTCGCCCTTCTCGTGATCGGTGCCGAGAACGCGCAGGCAACCGGCGTGCTGATGGCCGAAGGCTACAAGCCGCCGGTCAACGCGATGACGATCCTTTCCGGCATCGGTGGCGTCGCGGCCGGTTTCCTCGGCGGCCACAATGCCAATATTGCCGGCCCGATGACGGCAATATGCTCGTCCGAACAGGCCGGCGAGAACAAGGACGGGCGCTATGCCGCGACCGTCGTCAACGGCGTGCTCTTCTCTGCCTTCGGCCTGCTTGCCGGCGCCGCCGTCCCGATCGTGCTGAGCCTGCCGTCCGCCCTCATCGGTACCGTCGCCGGCCTCGCCATGATCGGCGTGCTCCTGTCGGCCTTCCAGAACGCCTTCGGCAAGTCGCTCGGCAACCAGACCGGCGCTTTCGTGGCGCTCGCCGTCGCCATGTCGAACGTCTCGCTGCTCGGCATCAGCGCGCCTTTCTGGGCTCTCGTTGCAGGCGTCATCGTCTCGGCCTTGGTCGAGGCGGGAGCGTTCGGCGAGAAGCAGGTTGTGTAATTGCGGGTTACTGCTATCGACGCCTGCTTCCAAGTTGCCCCATTGCTGTTCTATAAGTCCGGCATGGGGGCGCGAGGCCGCTGTTAGGCTACAATCGCAGATAGGGTCTCAGCCGGGCGGCCGTCTCCGCTCTTGAACGGATACGAACCACCGACCCGTTTGTCCTAGGACAAAGCGGTGGATATCGAGACCATTCGACTGCTTAAGACACCTGCTCCGCGGCTCTCTGTAGCAAACCAGCCCGGCTTGAGATGACCTTGCGAATTGCGTTCAAGATGGGGTGCCTGATCCCCTCGTCGGCCAGTTCTGCAACAAGGGCATCGGCCTCGCTCACAATCCTTTCGGCCATTTGGGCAAGATCGCGAACAAGGATGCGCTGAGAAGATTTGGTTTCGGGCACCAATGTCTTCCAATGCTTCAGTTGGATGGTGTCGGGCACATCGCGGCCACCAATTTTCATGGCGAGCCTCTTTGACAAGCGGGGATAAACGGCCGTGCAAACGACATCGTAGATCGGCGCCAGATCCGGTTCATCGGAGCCATAAAGCAGGGCGTAGTTCTTTCCGTGGGCATCAGCGTTGCCGACGAGATAATGGAAAACCAGCATGCGGATGAATTGCAACCGATCCGCGGCAGGTCTAGCGCAGGCCTGGTCGATCAGCCTGAGAGCATGTTCTGTCCCCGGTCCGCCCTCGGCCTCATACTTCAGCTCCGGCGGCACGCTAAGGGCCTGGCAGAAGTCTTCCTGGTGTAGGCGCTCAATGATGCCGTCTGCAGCTTTCGTCCGATCATAACGCTCAACCAGGAGAAAGGCAGTCGCCCCGTCTAGGCGTATCTCGACATGGGGTACCGGCAGCTTGAGGCGGGCAGCCAGCCGCATACAAAAATACTCGTTCTCCACCGTGCCTTCCAACGCCTGGATGACTGGTTTCAAGATATGGGTCGTTGGTCGACCATCTCTCGCCAAGGCAATGGAATCTCCATCGACAACGACCGCCAGTTTATCCTGCGCGCCGGCGAGCGATAGGCGAATGCCCTCGTCTCCGCCAAGCAAAGGCCGGGTCCGCAGCCTGCTGAGAATTTCTTCCAGACGTTCCGCAGTAAGAATTTCGGCTTGGGACTGGCCGGGAGGTTCGGGCGCCGTGCCGGTGGGATAGAGTGACAAGGCACCTGCGCATTCGCCCCCGATAATTTCGAGTAGCCCGAAGGCGTTGCCTGCCGAAAGGCCGAGCGCTCCAGCGAGGCGTTGCCGCGCCCCCTCGTCCGGCAAGAGACCGGAGAAAAAAGGACGCACCACCTGATCACCAAAGGGTTCTTCTTGCAGGGGCATTGAGAACGAGATCGCACGCGATCGTTGGTCCAGGAGATACGCGCCACCGTAGGCAAAAGTCAGCAGGCCGTCGTCAAGCCGGCCGAGTACGCCCGCCTTGGTGTCGCGAAAATAGACGTCCAAGACGCGGGTCATGATCGCGGGCCCTGGCGACGCCCGACCGAAACAATAAGACCAAGACCGGCCAAGACTTGCATCGCACGGCCAATCTGGCAGCTCTCTTTGCCGGCTTCGAGTTCACGCAGAAAACGTACGCCCACACCAATCACCCCGGCCAATTGCTCCTGGGTTAAACCCTGCTGTTTGCGCTCCTGACGGATCAGCATACCGAGGCTTTTCGTATCTTTGATCTTTTCCATAATCACCCCTATCGGGATGATTATATCATCAGATGGGGCAAAAGGAAGACAAAAGAACCGATCGGGATGATTTTAGGTTTAATGGCGCCAACGGACCGAAATAGAACCGATGGGGATGAATCGACACCACCGCGGGACTACCCTAGGGTCAGGACCCATTGATTTGAAGTGACGGCTGTGATTCAGGTGGACGCGCAGGAGCCTGACTGATGAGCAATTTGTTTTGGCTTACGGACGAGCAAATGGCTCGTCTTCAGCCCTACTTCCCCAAGAGCCATGGTCGCCAGCGCGTTGATGATCGACGCGTTCTGAGCGGCATAATCTTCGTCAACCGTAATGGCCTCAGGTGGCGCGATGCGCCAAAGGAATATGGCCCCTCCAAGACGCTTTATAACCGCTGGAAACGCTGGGGTGACAAAGGCATCTTCATCCAAATGATGGAAGGCCTGGCTGTGCCTGAGGCTCCAGAGCGCAAAACGATCATGATCGACGCGACCTATCTCAAGGCACACCGCACGGCTTCCAGCCTGCGGGTAAAAAAGGGGGTGCGGGTCGCCTGATAGGCCGCACAAAAGGTGGCATGAACACCAAGCTTCATGCCGTAACGGATGCGAATGGCCGCCCGATCAGTTTCTTTATAACGGCAGGCCAGGTCAGCGATTACACCGGCGCTGCCGCCCTGCTTGATGAACTTCCCAAGGCCAAATGGCTGCTGGCCGATCGTGGCTATGATGCCGACTGGTTTCGTGACGCTTTACAGGCCAAGGGCATCACTCCCTGCATCCCCGGTCGGAAATCCCGGAACAAGGCCGTCAAGTACGACAAGCGCCGCTACAAACGCCGTAACCGAATTGAGATCATGTTCGGGCGCCTCAAGGACTGGAGTGTCGCGACACGCTATGACAGGTGCCCAATGGCCTTCTTCTCAGCCATCGCTCTCGCCGCAACCGTCATCTTCTGGCTATGAACAATGAGTCCTGAACCTAGTTGCAGGACACGCGAGTTGCGGGGCTGAATTCGATATGCTCGAACGCAGCGCGCGCGCCGCAATGATACTGTTTGCACGTCCAGTCCGGGTCCTTGAAGGTTACGCTTCCATTTTCATCAAGCACGATCGTAAGCTCGCACTGGCGGTCGTCATCGAGGCGGGCGCTGTATTGATATCCAATATCTGTGCGTGATGCGGTTCCCACAAGAGAGCAGATATGAGCATTTCCTTGTACCGACTCGATGTCGATATTGGCCGTGCCGTCGACATTGGGCCGGATTGCCAGTTCGGACATGCCGTTGCGATAGCAGGTTGACGCGGTCTGTGGCGGGGCTGCATCTGTACCACAAAGGCTGAACGTTCTTTGCCCCAGGCGGAAGGACGTCGGGGACAGGCGCACATATCTGCCGTTCACGGTGTCGGCTTGCCCCTCTCTGCCGCATTGGGCACGGAAGCGAACGTCGTCGCCCTCAACCCTGACATCACCCACTGTGCATTGCATTTCGTAGGCGTTGGTCAGGCTTGGGCCATCAATCACCCTCACCATGGTGCCGAGCATGTCGCCGTGGCGTTCGAGCATCTCCTGTTCGCTCAGGCCGCACAGGGCCTTGTCGGTGACGTACCGCCCGTCTGGAAACGGAAAAACATTCGATCTGGAGGTTGAATCGGTGTCGCCGTTTGACACTTCACCCGAACAAAGACCCATTCTGACCTGATAGGGCCGCGCAGGATCAAGGTTGTTAATCGAAAGACGCCGCCGGCCGTTGCTATCTTCTACATGCCATTCTTGCCGCGACTCCCACGACGAATCCTCCTGTTCGCAGCGCGCGTCGATACGAAGGCTCTGCGCGCCAGTGACGGATATCGCCGTGGGCCAGCAGATACCTTCGTGGAAATCTACCCGTTCGGCAGATATGGTCTGGCGCATGTCGGCGTCCTTGGGAAGGCAGGTCGGAGCCATTCCGGGTTCCGCGGGTTGCCAGACACCGTGAAATGCTGCCGGTATCGTCGTTTCCGAAGCGCTTGCAACCGATATGGAGACCATGAATGCGATGGCCGCGATGCCGAGCGAAGTCCTTGTCATGATCCCCCCAAAAGCCTCCTGGTTTGTTTGCTGAACCAGTTCCCGCCGGATTTTGTCGCCGACGGGTGCGCGGTTCCGTCTGCCTACCACACGACTCTCCACTGTGCGTCGCCCGTCGCGTTCATGCGCTCGAATTCCGCAGTTCTTACCTCGCCATTGTAGCCGCCGGGCAGGATAGTTCCCAGATAATCCCTGACGATGTCAGGTGATGCCGGGCCTGCATTGCCCGAATAGATTTCAACGTGCTGAAGGAAACGACAGATGTACTTCACTCCAGTCCGCAGCGTTTCGCAGCCGATCTTCTCGACCCTTACGAGGCGAGGCCTCAAGCCTCCCATGAACTCGTCACCGACAACGATCGGGAGGCAGTGAAGGGCCTCAAGCGGATTGTTGGCGTTGCCATTTCTGCAGGCGGCCTCTTTGGCTTTCTGGGCTTCAGCGGCAGCTTTGACCCTTCGATAGACGAAGCTGGCGATCTCGGCAGCCGACGGGCCCGATGCATCCTCGAACGCGCCGGCTCGGTCGACCACGACGATTGAGGCAATCGCTGCCTGCTCCCTGGCCTGCGCCAGCAGAGGCGCGAGTCCTGCGGGCTCATACTTGCCGAAAATGCCGAAAATCGCATTCTCCGTGGCAACGACCGGATCGTTGCTGGTTCGCGCCCTATCAAGCTCCGCGACCAGAAGGGCGCGTATTTGAGGGTCCGCCTGCAAAGCGTCACGACGTTCGCGAAGCTGGCCGAGGCGTTCACGTTCGTTGAGGGGCGAAACCGCTTCCTCAGCCTGCCCCATCATCGCGCCGACGTCACGGAAGATGGCATTTGCCCTGGTCAGGCTCTCAAGAGAGGTCGGCAAAGCCGTCATCTCGTGAAGCGCGCTGTCGAGCTGCGGCGAGATGATCTTCATGACCTTCTCACGCAGACGGGTGGTAATATTCGCATCTGGCGGGAGGATGAGACCACGAGCCTCCTTGGCGAGTTTCGCCAGGTGAACCAGGGAATCCGTTTCGTCCGGCAATGCGTCCATATCCTCGAACCGCACCAGAAAGGCGGCGTAGGCAACGGCGTTGCGTTTGGTCGAGATCGCCGCGCGGACTTCGTCAAGGCGCGATATCTCGAGTTCTGCCTTCCTCGCCTCTACTCCCTTTTCAATTGCATCGATGCGAGCGAGAGCATCCGGTTCATCCGGAAGAGCGGAAAGCTCGGCCACAACCTCTTCAGCCCACCCGCCGCTTTCCTGGTGATCGACCAGCATACCGACTGTCTTGTGGTAGTCGTCGCCTCTGAAAACATCCTCGACGGAGGCGCTCGGATAACGCGGCCAGCCCATCCGCGATGGGCAGGCAGTTCTCAGCCAGGTGAGAAACGTCCATCGCTCGTACGATTCCAGGAGACTGAAGGGCAGGCCGGCAAGGGGAACGAACTGTTCGTCGTATAGGATGGGAAGTATCCTCTGGCGCGCATCCCTTACCTGCATCCGCCCGAGGTTCTCACGGTCGGCTATGTCACTCATCCAGTTGCCGAGCAGTTCGCACTGCTGGTCGAGTGTCTGGGCTTCCACAAGAGTCCCGGTCATTGCATCGGAGAGCCTCAGGGGCGGCCCTTCTGTGGGATGGGAAAGGAGCCTGCTCTCCGGTGCAACCGCCTGCATGTGAAACAGCACGGGCTTGCCCGGGAAACGATAGCGTTCCACGAGGAGGCCTTCGTCGCTCCCAAACGGCGAAGCGACGATGTTTATCGGACCCGTTTTGGCGTAAGATCGACCTTCACTGCGATGCAGTTTGGACATGGAAAAGACGATCCGGCCATCACCATCGGTGAAAAGCGGACGCAACGTGATCCAGTAATTGTCCTGGCGCTCTGCCGACATCTCGGGAGGGGAAGCCAGCCTGAAGTATCCATAGGCCTGACCGTCGGCCTCACCGATCGTAAGGAGCGCCGCGTTTCCGGCAAAGGTCGGCCTGTACGACCATTCTTCGAAGAAACGTCTCTGATTGTTCGGGCCGTCCCCCGCATAATACCCGGCCCAGTCGCCGGTAAGCCATTCCTTGCCCGCGAGTGACGGTGTTTGTGCCGGTCCCTGTCTTTGTAGCTCAATCTTGTTGCAATTTGCGCCGCCGTCCGTCTTCCTGCCTGTCATGCGCTCGTCGGCGCCGAGGGAAAGTTCGAGAGCCTGATAGGTTTGTGCCAAGGCAAGATTGACCAGGTTCGCCTTGCCATCGACAATCCGGCCGCGAAGTTGCTGCGGACGGAAATCTTTTGGTTTCATGAACGCGATCACGGTGTCTTCTTCCTGAAGCACGTCCATTGAAATGATAAATTCGCGACGCTCGCCGATGCACCGGCCCGTCCAGTGTCCTTCAAACGGGCCGCCAAGGGAGGGCACGAACCGAGCAGCGGCGGCAGGCGTTTCCTCTTCGGCGCCCGGTCTTTTTGCGATCAGGTCGTGCGTGCCTGAATCAGGCCCGCAGGCATTCGCCGAGCCTTTAAGGCTGAGGCCATTCTCGTGCAGAATCGCTGAAATGGTCGCGGCGCGCCAACCGGCCGGCCTCTCCTGCCATGAACCGGGGATGATCGTCAGGCTACGCGTGCGCGGGGTATATCTGCCTGTGACGGCATGGGAACCGGATACATCACCCGACTGGAAGCGAAGGCTCCCCCGCAACAACGCACCATCGGCCTCCAGTTCGAGGTCGAAATTGACCTCATCACCCCGGCATGAGATTGATCCCTGCCACTGGCCGGCGACATCACTAACTCCGCTGTCGACGCTGGCGGATACAGGCGTTTGCGCAACCGCATGCGATGCAGCAACGGAGATGGCGAAGGCCATCGCAAGACTTTTGAATATTTTCAATTGAAATCCCTCCATATACCGACCGGCGCTCTCGATGGAAGTCGCCGGCCGGTATTTTCAGCGTCAGAACCGGACGGCTGGAACCTGCTTTTCGGTTGCAGCAGATGCGTCCTCGGCGGCGTAGATTTCTTCGGCCGTCTGGCTAATGAAACGTGTGTCCAGCAAGGCGGCCCTGTAGTGATCGCCCAACAGCACCACGCCGCAATCATTTCCCAGATAGTTCTTCGGGAACACGGTCGTTTCATACCATTGAGACGGTACCGCACAGGCGTGGTCACCGAACTCGAAAAGGCGTCGGATCATCGGATCGTCGGGCGCTTCGAGCCAGACATTCATGCTTCCGGACGTGAATGACGGGTGACCGAATTTCCCTGACATGCCGTCGGCAAATGCGCTGGAGCCTTTCTTCAGGTCGCCTGAACGCATCGTCCGGTAAATGGCCGCAACGGCGGGTCGACCGTCATTGCCATTGGCTTGGAAGACCAGAAGATGATCCTCATCAGGGTAGGTGCGCGATGCAAAGGCGAAGGTCAGCCCCGGTGAGACGACCGGCTCCAGCCTGAAAGTTCCCGGCAGTTCGGACGACACGCCGAACTGTGCACCAGACAAGCGAATTTCCACCAGCTTCTCCAGAGCGTCCATGCCGCCGGATGCGTCAAAGGGCATATCGGCCGTGATGCAGTCCGCAGCCAACAGGGCATCATATCTGTCCCGGACGATATCGATCCGGGTTTGGGCAATCTCGGCGTCGGCTTCTTTTTGTTGAGCTTCCAGACGTGCGCGGCTTTGAGCGACGGTCGGCTCATCAGGACCGAAAGCTTCTTCCTCCTTTTTTAGCCCCTCATATCCGAGCTGGATGTTATGAAGGCGGATATCAAGGCTCCCCAACCGCGCGTCAAGCAAACGTGACACCTCGGCAAGGGTCTGCGAGCAACGCTCGCTATCGGCACCCGATGCCGGCGGCGCGGTGCGAGTCTCCCCGCCGTATGCTTCCGTCAGCAGCTTGCGCGCCTCATCGATCGGCATTCCAAGCCTGATGCCGAGAATGTCGAAACGCGAGCCGGGATCGGTTCTATCCTGAGGCGCGGTCTGGTCGATCTGCGGCAGTTCCCTGCGGGTTTCGGTGCCGTCCCCGTGCCTGACGTGAAGCGCGACCGGATGCACTTCCACGACCATGACGGCCTTTCCATTGCTGCTGCTCCTTATAGCCGTATGCAAAATCTGCACTTCGAGCCGGACTTGGTCGGGTTCGGCGTACCCGGTCAAAAGGGCCTCGTCCCGCCAAAGGTGGGCACCACCCGCCGACAGAGCAAACACCATGTACGATGCCTCATCGACTCCGTGATCCGTGTTGATGAAGGCGAAGCTGCCGGGCGACGCATCGCGGGCCAGCTCGATCAATTCTCCGCCGCCGGAATAAACGGCTTCGCCGCCATGAGCCCAGAAGTTACGCAGTGTCCGTTTCGCGGTGCCGTGGTGCAGGACGCGATCCATCAGCACATGGTCGCCCTGCTTCGGCGCATTGCGATCTATCCATTGGACGAAGGCGTCAAGGTCCGCCGCTGTTGGCTTTACATCCCTGTCGAGAAGCGTGCGGGGAATGACCGGCGGGAAACTGATCTCTCGGCCGGATCGAAGAGCCGCGCGCTCGTCTTGCCGGCGCACCGTAAAAAGGCGGGCGATCACCGGCTCCGACTGGCCGATTTCAGGAACCATCCGGGCAATCATGATCCGTTTGGCGAAGTTGTCGATGACGGGGAGCGATCCCTGTGCTGCGGGGTCCTCGCCACCGTATATGCGAACATTGTTGGGATGCGGAAGTGCGAGCAACGGGACCGTCAGCCCATCGTCGGCGTAGATCGCCTGATCCACCAGTTCCACGTCAAGCCCCAGATCCCATTGATCACCAACACGATCCAGACGGGCGTCCTTAACGACATAGCGGATTCCGAGCGTGGGGCGATAGTCGATCCCGGCCTGCAGCACACTCGGGAAGCTGCCTTCGATATACCGGCGTGCCTCGTCCTCGCTCATGGGCAATTCCAGAAACATTGCATCGAACAGAGGGAGTGCCTGCTGGATTTCGTCGAGGGGCCTCTCTCCATTCCTTACGATGGTCAGCGATGCCTTCGCGTGATCATAAGGCCGGAACTCGATCGGGAATGAACTGGCGAAGACCAAGGGCAGTTCCGGTGCCAGCGCAAGCAAAGCCGAACGATGAGCGTCGAGGAACGCGCGGCGGCTGTCGTCCTGCTGAAACTCATTGTCGCCACGCCAGTACGGAACACGCATGCGCATGGTGACATAGGGTTCGAGCGCTGATTCCGGAAGAAAGTAGCGCGCAAAATTCATCGTGAGATCGCGATCTTCGATGACATTGGGGTCAGCCATCAACGCCAAAAGAAGCCGCAACCGTCCACGTATATCTATGCCGCGTCGTTCCGGGAAGAACGCAATCCCCTCGGAAACCTCGAAGCCGATCCTGCGAAGTGTTGCTGCGGTCTTTTCGTCGATGGAGGGAAGCGACACATTTCCGGAAAGTGCAGAGGAATTTGCTCCTTCTTGTGCATTGCCTGTGCTAGTTGCTCCCAACACGGCAACGATGGACAGCACCATCACGACGGTAAATCTAAATATCTTCCCCATAAACATCCCCATCCACCCCGATAGCTTTTGAGTATGGTCGTCAGCATCGGCATGGAGGCCAAAACATCAAGTGAAAATTTAATCACTGGTTAACCTTCGCCCTATCCGACAGGGACGTGCACGACGGTGAAAATACCCGACGGAAGCAAACTAGGCGCGGTTACACCTACAAAGGATATCGCGTTTCTTATTTAGTGATCTCGGATAGGTCGCGGCAACGGCTCTCCACGACGACCGCAGTTCGTGCAAGACTTCGCCTCTGATCGCATGCGTGGATTTCCTCAGCCGATCTCGTTCCGGACATCCCAACCGAGTTCATGAAATCCTTGATGGTGTAACCGCCTGGCATCGGCGATGGCCGATTGATGATAGTCGGAAATCACCCGATTCAGCCTGCCTTTCGTCTTCTGATTTCTCAACACGGCGACACTCGACGTCTTGCTTTCGGATGAGCGGGCCGCGATTGCGATGTCTAGGCCGCGGAGATATGTCAGGGCCGTCTGCCGCCGGTCGTCGTCGACGATGGCCGGCAGATGCGCATCGACGGCGTCGCGCAGAATGTGAAGAATGACAGATTCCATCGGTGTCCTCTATTACTCCGGCCGCTCATGTCCTGCGGCTACGGAAATTGTGCGGCAACCGGCGGCTGGGTGCAAATCGATGGCGGATGGTTTCACGGCACTCTGAAGGGATTGGTGGCGTCGCCGGTTGGCTGTGCAGAATTCTGCAATAGTCAACGGCCCTCGCCTAGGTCCTGTTGACAAAGTGGATTCCCAAATCAGCAGAAGCGTGATTCAAGACTGCTTTTTAGGAGGCAGTTTTGGCTCGCGGCGACCTGACAGA
>NZ_SLVX01000038.1 GCF_004341885.1 Shinella granuli
TTCCTCGTCGACGAGCAATGTGACCCGGAAGTCATCAAACCATCATGGCAGACGAGCCGAAATCATAAACCCCGCGGCCTTCGCCGGATGGATACGGCGAAATGCCTGATCCATGAGAGCCTGATAACGGGTGTATTGATGCGCTTGAACCAGAATGAACAAGGTTTATCTCCAGCTGTTGATCTTGGCTGGAAGATGCCGCTTGGCAGAGGAGCCAGATATTCCCGCATATGGTCAGACCCATATGCGGGTATTGTCAAAGACTGGCGGGCGGTCGGCTCATATCGTGATCACGCGTAGCTTCAGGGCAAGAGTGGCCGCCGCCGAGATCGTGGCGCAACCGAGTTTTGTCCTCGCCGACTTGATGTAGCTGCGGGTCGTGTGATGCGAAAGGCCGAGAATAAGCGCGATATCCTTGTAATCCTTGCCGAGCGCGCTCCAGTAGAGGCACTCACGTTCCCGCGGACTCAAGACCGGGATCGGATCGCTCGCTCCATGTAGCTCGAACACTGCCATCTGGTGGACGAGATACGCGAGATCGCCCCATTCACTCCGATGAGCACTGACCAGATCCTCCCAGTCTTCGGCGGAGGCGTTCGAATTCAAAGAGAGGATGGCGCGACGGCCGGCTTTATCCGATATCGGGATGGAAAAACCAAAACGGCCGATCCCATGGCGTATTGCGTCTTCCAGAAACATCAGCATCTCGGGCGTGACGTCGAGTTCTCGCCAATCGAATGGCAGCTGGCGCAAAAAGCCCTCCCGCGCGACAGGATCGATGGTGACATAGCCCTTCAACAGATAGGTGGATACCCACGCATCCGGGTAGGTCGTGCGTACGAACGGAGCATCAAAATCACCGATCACCGTCGAAGCAAGGTGGTAGGTTATGAAATCGACGCGATAAACCGACTGTATCAAATGGAGTGCTTCGGTCACCGCGCCCGCCTTTGCAAGGCGCTCCTTGACGTCAGAAAAATCGGCGAGAAGTCCTGTCAATATACGCTTCCTAAGCACTGCGGGCTGACAATCGGCCTTAGAGATCGAATGATCAGCCAAAGGAGTTCGGCAGCGATGCAGAACTTCATGGGATTGTGCCGTAACCTGATTGCTTTCTCGGTTCAAACGCAACTTCCCGGCGAGGATAGGCATTGCTATGCGGAGGTTAATTTAGTTCGACGATTGGACGATCCTTCGTTTCAGTTTGGACACCAAAACGACAGCGACTCTAGGCTCCTTCTTCAATCGCTGGCCGCGAGCCGACCTCGGACGCCAACAAATCTGCGGTGGCGCGGATGAGGTTAGGTCGCTATAAGCGCTGGTGAGGCAGTACGCGCTGCCTCCGGGCTTAGTAACCCGACGCATGCCGGTTTGGCGTCCGCCGTTAGGGCGCCGAATTCCTCGACCTATGGTCGGGGAGCCATGGACGTATGTCCAGGTTCCTCGGAACTAAAGGTCTATGGGCCGGCGCATGCTCGGTTACTAACTCCCCGATCGCCAGGGGTCAGGAACTATGCGGGGGCGCACCGCGCATTCCTGTTTTGGGAGTTGAACATGGACGCCGACGACCGATTGAATGGCGAGGCAGTCGATCTGAAGCCGCTGATAGGGCTCTTGCATGGGCTTCCGTCACCGCTCGTTGAGCGTCTCACGATCGATGCAATCCGCGAACATCGGGATCTATTGGAGCGGGCAGAAAATCTGTTCAATGAACTGCCGGCTGACGTTAAAGCCGGCAAGGAGCTTGTTAGCGATACCCATATTGCCTATCTCGAAGCAACCATCAGGATGCACGCGCAAATGTCGGCGCTGACCACCCTCCTGCACATTCTGGGCTATACGCCCAAGGCCTGACCCGCCAGATCAGCCTAAATCAGGCCGCGTCGTATAGCCAAAGCCACCACCTGCGCATGATTGGCCAGATTGTAGCGCGTTCTGACATCGTCAATCGCAGAGCGGACGCCAGCATACTTTGCCTGCTCCAGTTCAGCGATCACCTCGACCGTTTTGCCAAGCGACAGCCAGCGAATGTAGTTCACCTGCTTCGGCGTCAAGACGATCTTTTCCTCGATGGAGGGCGTGACCCGCATGTGCTCAAGACGCGTATGAAGCTGGGCGACCGCTGAGGCAGCCATAATCGCATCGATCTCCATATCACTGGCAAGCGAAGGCTTCGCCGATGCAAAGGTCAGCATGGACATCGCACCGTTGGCGGTGGCGACCGGGATGGAAACGCCCGAGCGAATGTTAAAATCAGCGGCTTTCGAAAAGAAGTTTTTCTGCTCTTTTGACAGCGAGCTCTTGTCGGCTTCGCCAGACCAGGCGAAAGCGCGCCTTATAAGCTGGGCCTGCCGCATGACCGGATCGATGAACCGGTAGTCCAGCGTGTCATAGATTTTCTGCCAGTCGATATCGTAGTTGGAGACCGCATAGGTCTGCCCGGGACGAATGTTTACGAAGGCATAGCCCACAAAATCGAACCGATCAGCCAGATTGGCCAGGGCGCCCTTCACCATGGACTGATCGTTTCCGATCACGGTGATATCCAGCAGTTTCTCGACCCAGTTTGACATCCATACTCTCCCTGTAAATCGCACCCGTTGCGCGGTGGCGAAATGCGTCGGCAGTCAGAGGGACCGCGACGCGCGCGAACAGTGACCTGGTAAAGAATGAAGCATATTCAATCGCATAAGTTGACCATCACGGAATGGTTTTCTAAATCGTTTCCGCGAGATTGAAAACCTCGGAATTTGTTTATTCGCGGAAAACGTGTCGGGGTGTCGACCGACCGACCTCACTTTTCAGACAGTGCGGTCCATCCACCTGTTATTGTCTTTAAAAATGTCCTATATCTGGACTGTCATTAGAGAGAGACCATGTTGCAGCTTACACACGATACCGAACAGCTTGCCCGAAAGGTTGCGGCCCGTGTGGGCCGTAGACCGGATGATCTTATTCGCGCGGCGCTCGAACGTGAGGCTGCGGCGCTTGGCGTTTCCACTGATTTGCCTGTTCGCAACCGCATGACCGTCGAGCAGATGATGGCCGTCGGCGAAAAGGTCTCGGCCCTGCCGCTGTTTGACCCATCGTCGCCGAAAGAGATTCTCGACGACCTGAACGAACAATGATCGTCGTCGATTCCTCCGCAGTAGTCGCCATCCTCGAACGGGAAGACGACAGTGCTCTTTATGCTCGCGTAATTCAGGATGCCGACGATCTCACGATGTCGGCCGTCAACGCCCATGAATGTGCGGTCGTTCTACGTCGCCGTAGAGGGCCGGAGGGTGAGCGAATCCTCTGGCTCTTTCTGACAGACAACGGCGTCCAGATCCTGCCCTTTGATGAGGAGCAGGCTCGAAGAGCTTCAGAGGCCTTCGGAAAGTACGGCAAGGGCATCGATGCGAAGGCTAGGCTTAACCTTGCCGACTGTGCCGCATACGCGCTCGCCAAAAGCCTTTCGGCGCCTTTGCTGTTCAAGGGAGATGACTTCATACACACCGATATCGAAGTCGCGGCACGGTAGGCATAAGTGTCCGCGCCGGGCTATCTTGACGCCCGAACTCCAAGTTCGGTGGATGGCCTTGACGAGCTCAGTGTCACGAATACACCGCCGGATTGCAGTGTTTGGGCGTTACTGCCCGCCGATCCGGGACAGATCGACCCGAATTCCCGCGGTTCCAACCTCCTTTTCGTCTGAGGGCTCCCCTTCGCTCTGGGAGGCGGTGGCATCAGCAGGTTTGTCTGCGGCATCCGAAGAAACTTCCTTCCGATCGACGATTGTACCACCTGGATCCTCCGCCTGAAACACGCTTTCACCTTCGAACTGGCCGGTGTTCCAGGCGTAAACGGCATCTTCGAAGATCTGCGGAAGCACCTCACTGCTCGTTGGGTTGCCATACCACTTTGAAACGATGCGCATGATCTTTGAAAACATCCTCGTCCCCATGCGAAGATTTTCGCATGGGTCAACCAGATCTGGTTTCAGCGCGGACGCGTCCTTCACGCCGACACCCGCCGGGAACTGTGTCAGGCCCACACGCACGACGGCCTGTCCGACATACTGGCGTATGACCTCCATTGCCTCGTCTGGGGTCTTCGGTTTTGGTACAAGGATGAGCCGCCCTCCGGATTTGACCGTGACAGCCAGGGGATCGCCAGGACCGACAGCGGCTACGAACTGCTCGACGATGGCGGGTTTCAGGGAGAGATCGGCGCATTCCGCGATAAAGGCAGCATCCATGACGAAGGCTCCAAAGTTTAGGTATTGAAGGAAATCACAAGGGGAACGCCGAACAGAGCGGACCAGGCTTTGGCGCTAGCGCGCTGGATGGCGACGATGTTGCCACCCGTCGTCCACCAGCCATTGCCGATTAAAACGATCGCGTCAGGTCGGTGTAGCATCGACTGGAGAATGGGCCACAGGACGAGCTGCTCGTAGCAGATAAGAGGCGCGATCTTTCGGCCCGCGACCTCGACGACAGGATTGGCCAAGAGGTTGGCGCGGGCGCCGCCAGTCTCTCCTGTCCATCGCTCCCATGGACGCCACATCGAAACCGGCACAGGCATGCGCTCGCGATAGAGGACACGCCCCCCATGCGCATCGATGGCCACCATGACGTTGTCGTAGCCAACCGCATCGACGACCGCCGCGCCGGCGACCACAGTCACGTGGGTTCCTTGCAGCTCATTCCGCCAGAAACGTTCAAGCGTTGGCGTCCAAAAGCCCAGTGTGCTCTCGGGAAGCACGACGACGGTCTCTCGTGTTCCGGCAGCCTTCCGAACAGTCGTCACCACGTCACGTTGACGTTGAAGGGATTGATCGCGGCCGAGACTTGCGCCCATTTCAAGGTCGACACCACGCCACCCCTCCGGTAGAATCTGATGTGTCTCCGATGCGGCGGACCAAAGCCATAGACCTGACAGGGCAATGGCGATAGCCGGCCCGATCCGGGTTACGAGACAGATCAGACCGGCTATCAACACGAGAAGCCCCCACCATCCCCATCCCGGAAACAGAATTCCCGCCGCCGTCAGCGGATGGGCCCAACCCGTGATGCCGAGCGGAGGCAGACCGGTAAGAGCGAAGATGAGGAGATATCGCACCGCTTTTATCCAGCCCGACCGTACTGTCCAGAATACCGCATGGACGGCAACGAAGGACGATGCCGCCGCGACCCAGAAGAGGAGGCCAACCCAGAGGTCGGCGGAAAAGAACTGTGCGGCGCCCGACGGCAATCCTCGCGACGCCGCCAGGAAATAGCCGGCCGCGACGAGGGCCGCTGCGATCCGCGTCGGTGATCGGGCCCACAGAAGCGGGAAGAAGGTTGCCGCTGGCAGCAGCGGCGCCTGGCCGCTCCAGCCGATCGCCCCGACGACGACGGCAAGGGGGACGAGAACGGCCGTGATCACGATCTCACGGCGCATAGGTCAACACCTCTTGCGCCAGACCGAGCACGCCTGACACAGGCACCGGCCCGAAATATCGGGAATCCCATGAGCCGATGAAGTCGGAGTGCAGATACACCTCTCCGGCTCGCACCATTCCGCTTTGACCGTGCCGAAGAGATCGCCCCTGTCCGTCCTTCTCCATGATGCGGGAGCCGGGGATCGGTACGCGGTCAACTGCGATGTGATCGGTGACGTCCACGCGCTGTCCCGCCACCGCGATGACAGTCTTTATCAGCGGCCCAAACCCGCCGGGGCAAAGTCCCGGGCGGAGATAGCCACGCTGCCTCGCCTCGCGCATGGCGGCATTGTCAGGCGGGCAGACGAAAACTGTTTCGCCGGGCAGGACCGGGCGGGTGAGCGTAACGATGCGCCAGAGGCCGAGCGGCTCACTCCGCGTCGTGTTGATGCGCAGACCACCACTCCAACCGGCAGCAAAGAGGACGCCAATCATGCCAGCGGCCACGGATATCGTGACGCAGGCGCGGCGTCGTTGACGAGGCATCGTCCAACCTTCACGCATCATCATAATCATTTGAGGGAGAGCCCCTTGGTCTGGGTTTGCCGCGTTGTTTCAGCCTGCTTCAATGCCAGCGTGGTGCGCTCGTGCGCGGCGAGTTGCTGCACAGTGCGCATGCTGTTCCAGGCCGACTGCACTTCGCTTTTCTGCGAAGGGTTCATCCCGGCCGTCAATTTGTGAAAGGTCTCGCCGTTTGCAACTTTTGCCGAGATCGGCAGCAGGCTGCGTTCTCCGAAACGCTCGGACACAGCCTTGGCAAAGCCTTCAAGCTCAGCCTTCACGTTTCTGTCGGCCAGCGCATATTCGAGACCGGCGGGAAGATCGTTGCGATCGATCGCATCGCGGATCCGCTCAAGCGTTTGCTTGGCCGATGGCGAGAGGGCAGGGATGTCGATGGAGACCTTGAGACGGATTGCCCGCTCTTGCGCTTCATGCTTGCGCTCCGCCTCGACGCGCGCCGTTACATACCGCTCGAGGTTTCGCGCCAAGGCAGGCGCGTTGACAAGCGCCGTGTCGCGCGCTGCCTTCTCATTCGCTCCGGTGAAGATGCCGGTCTTGCCTTTGAGCGCTCCAAACCTTTCCGGCTCTGCTGCGATCTTCGCAAGCGTTGTCTGCGCTCTTGCCGGATCCTTCAGCATGGCGTCGACATTGACAGCCTTGAACGCGGTCTCCGGCTCAGCGAAGACCTGGGTAAAGCGTGTCGTGACCTCCTGCCATTGCTTCTTCAACCCCGGATCGGCGGCCAAGCGATCCTCAACGGCCTGGTCGATCGATTTCGGGAACGTTGTGATGCCTGATACCATCGGCCTTGCCTCCATGACGGGTTTCGGGGTCACTTGGGTATTCGAGCGCTTGAGACCGAGCTGTGCGCCGATCGTCGCCAGCCGGGCGGTGAGATTGACGAGCTTCTGTTTCTGGCGAACGGTCCAGTCGAGGCGGTCGCGAACGAGGGTGCGTGCGACATTGACCAGATGCAGGCCGCGCGCGTCGGCGAAGCGAAGGGCCGCGCGATAGAAGGCGCCCTTCTCGTAATCGAGCGTCGTTTCCTTGGAGTTCTTGCGCGATAGAAGCTCGGCAAGGCCACCCCCCTTGGCGAAGGACCGCGAGCCATAATAGACGCCGAGATCCTCGCGATGACGGGTCATCGCCACATAAGTCAGGTGACGGTCGAGGGATAGCGAGGCCAGAACCTTGACCCTGTCGACGGTCGCGCCCTGGCTCTTATGGATCGTGGTCGCATATCCATGATCAACATTGTTGTAGAACCGCTGCTCTACGCTGATAGCTTTGCGATGTTCGCCTTCACCAATTTCGGCAACGATACGCCCCGGGGCGGCCTCCACGACCTTGGCCAGCATGCCGTTCTTGACGCCAAGTGAGCTTTCATTTTTGAGGAAGACGATCCGATCGCCGGCGGCAAAATGACGAATACCGTCTTCCGTCTTGAAGGCGTGACCGCCATCGACAAGGCCGCGCTCCACCAGCTTGGCGCGCGCCAGCTCGTTGAGCATCCTGACGTCGCGGCGAAGGTGTGCGAGGATCAGCGAGGACCGGGTCGGATCGTACTCGCGGTTCCAATCGGAGATAAGGTTTTCGACGGCTTGTGACTTCAAGGTCGATCCCATCATCCGACCGTTTGCGCTGTAGGACTCGACAGCCTTGGCGATGTTGCCGCGGGCGAGATCGAGAGAAGCGTCGCGCATCCATTGCTCGTGCTGGCGATAGATGGTTTCGAGTTCGGCGTAGCCGATGCGATCAGCGATGGCGCGGAAGGCGGCACCTGCCTCGATCGGCTGCAGCTGTTCGGGATCACCGATGAGAACGAGCTTTGTCCCGCGCACCGTTGCCTCTTCAACAAGCTGCGCCATCTGTTTCGAAGAGACCATGCCGGCTTCGTCCAAAACCATAACGGTCTTGTCATTGAGATGGTCGCGACCTTGGGCCCAGCGCAGTTCCCAGGAGGATAATGTACGGGAAAGAATACCCGCTTCCTTTTCCAGCCCTTCGGCCGCCTTCCCCGCCAGGGCGGCGCCAACGACACGATAGCCGGCCGCTTCCCAGGCCTCGCGCGCCGCCTTCATCATCGTGGTCTTGCCGGCGCCGGCGCGGCCGATCACGGCTGCAATCCGCTCAGGACCTGCAACATGCTCGATGGCCGTTTTCTGCTCATCCGTGAGGCGCTCATGGCGCTCGAACACCGCCCCGATGATCTTCTGGCGGACGCCATGCGATGATCGCTGGGACAGCCATATCGACCGGTTTGCCATCTCAGCCTCAAGGCGGATCATCTCGCGCGTCGTATACCTCGCGGGCGTCCTGACACCGGAGGTAAAGTCGATACGCTCACGGTCGAGACGCAGCACGTCCAGATGCTGCATGATCCGCGCCATCAGGCTCTGGAAGAGAGCCGCGTCGTCGACATAGCGATGGAGGACTTTCGCCACGTCCTGGTTGTCGAAAACGCTCTTCTCCCGAGTGATGAGATCAAGCACGATGCCGGGATTGCGCTGGATGCGCCGGACATTCTCCGCGCGCCGCTCTTCCTGCAATTCGATCCGCTCGAGCTTCCGTGACCCGGCTGTCGCCAGCCCGTTTTCCGTTTCCGATTTTCGCTCGATGGCGGTGGCGCCGACCCCGATATGAATGGTCGGGGTCAGGTCGATACCCTGCTTTTCGAAGGATCGGCCATCGATGCGGATATCCAGCCCGGCAAGCACCAGGCACCGGTTCAGACAAGCAAACCATCCATCACGAAAGGAATTGAAGTCCTCGGTGCCACCCGCCCAGAGTTCATAGATGATTTTGCCAGTGTCATTGCGAATGGGCTGGCCGTCTGGTCCAAGAACAGCGACCTTCTTGGCACCGAACCCGTCCCCGCTCAGAGGCCGCAATGTCGTCATCAGGTGGACATGCGGGTTGCCGGGTGCATCGTGATAGACCCAGTCCGCGACCATACCCTTCGACGTGATATGCTCGGCAACGAAGTCTCGCATCAGCGCGATGTTCTGCTCGGAGGATAGCTCGATCGGCAGCGCGATGGTCACATCCTTGGCAAGCTGGGCATCGACCCGCTTCTCGAACACTTCCACCTTGTTCCAGAACGCTTCCGAGGCTCCCGAGACCGATCGATCGGCAATCATGACGCGTAGCCAGTCTGGCGCATCGGCAGGGATCACGAACTCCTCGTGCAGCAGACCCTGCTTGCCTGTGTAGTCGATTGTGCGTGCTTCCCGCTCGTAGTCCATCCTGGCGCAGTGCCGGTAGGCCGCAGACAGCACGGCGCTGCGGCCAGAGCCACGGGCGACGATGCTGACTGAAAAATGCGGGACGGCCACGGGTGGAACGTTCCTTCTTACGAACGAAATCAACAGGTTGATCGCAAGAGGTGGCCCCGCTAGGGGCAAAAGCAGAACGTCGCGTCAGCGACGTATAATTGCGCCCTTGGATCCGCTCTTGTCGAGCGGCGGGATCATTCGCCAAATGCTGACGCTTTGGCGAGGTACAAATTTGTACCTGTCCTGCCGGGAAAAAATCGGGGACTCTCCGCCATCATTCCACGGATATCACTGGAGATTGCATCCCGATGAAGAAGCCAACGTCCAAAATCCGCGAAGAACTTGCCCGCTTGCAGGAACAGCTGAAGCAGGCGGAAACGCGTGACGCCGAACGCATCGGCCGCATTGCGCTGAAGGCCGGACTTGGAGAGATCGAAATCGACGACGCCGACCTTCAGGCGGCGTTCGAGGACGTGGCGAAGCGGTTTCGCGGAACCAAAGCCGGATCGAACGGAAAAGAAAAGAGTGCCGCTGGAGCGACCGGAACATTGCCGGCCACGTCGCTCAGTGCTGGCGCGGTTGCGGGCCAGGCTGGCGAGGCTTGAGCGGATGCAGCGACTGACCACAGCAGAGGCCAGAAAGAAGGACGCTCGCGAGAAGATCGAGTTGGGCGGCCTGATCGTCAAAGCCGGGTTGCGCTATGAGAAACGCACGCTGTTGCTCGGTCTGTTGATCGAAGCGAAGACGAGGATCAAGGACGATGAGGCGGAGCGATCCCGTCTGACCGCAATTGGCGCGGAGGCATTCGGCAATGACAGCGACTAGGATCCTGCTCGCCGTTGTCCCGCCGCTGATGATGATTGCCATCGCCCTCGCGTTGCCGGGGATCGAACAATGGCTTGCGACGTTCGGAAAAACGGCAGAGGCGAAATTGACCCTCGGCCGAATTGGACTGTCGCTGCCCTATATCGCGAGCGCTGCGATCGGGCTGATCTTTCTCCTCAGTGCCCAGGGATCGGTCAATATCAAGACCGCAGGGTGGGGCGGCCTGGCGGGATCGGTGGCCGTCATTGCACTCGCCATCGTTCGGGAAGGAATACGGCTTTCGCAATTTGCCGGAGAGTTGCCAGCGGTCCGGTCGATCCTGTCTTATATCGATCCGGCAACAATGACAGGTGCTGCGGCAGCTCTCTTCTCCGGCATCTTCGCGCTGCGGGTAGCGGTGATCGGCAACGCGGCATTCTCGCGTTCCGAGCCGAAACGAATCCAGGGTAAACGTGCGCTGCATGGCGAGGCAGAATGGATGAAACTGCCGGAAGCAGGGAAGCTGTTCGCAGAGGGTGGCGGCATCGTCATCGGCGAGCGATATCGTGTCGATCGCGATAGCACAGCGGCACTCTCGTTCCGGGCCGATCTGCCTGAAACATGGGGCGCCGGGGGCAAGTCACCGCTGCTCTGCTTCGACGGTTCGTTCGGATCGTCACATGGCATCGTGTTCGCCGGCTCCGGGGGTTTCAAGACAACGTCGGTCACGATTCCCACGGCGCTGAAATGGGGCGGCACGTTGATCGTACTTGATCCATCCAATGAGGTGGCGCCGATGGTCAAGGCGCACCGGATTAAGGCCGGCCGTGATGTAATCGTGCTCGACCCGAAAGATCCCGATATCGGGTTCAATGCCCTGGACTGGATCGGTCAGCATGGCGGGACGAAGGAAGAGGATATCGCTGCGGTCGCCTCGTGGATCATGAGCGAAAGCGGCCGCGCCAGCGGCGTACGGGACGATTTCTTTCGTGCATCCGGCTTGCAGCTGCTGACGGCGATCATCGCCGATGTCTGCCTCTCCGGTCATACGGAAAAAAAGGATCAAACGCTGCGGACAGTGCGCATGAACCTCTCGGAACCGGAGCCGAAGCTGCGCGCGCGGCTTCAGGAAATCTACGACAACTCCGAGTCCGATTTTGTGAAGGAGAACGTGGCAGCGTTCGTGAACATGACGCCGGAGACATTTTCCGGTGTCTATGCCAATGCGATCAAAGAAACACATTGGCTGAGCTATCCGAACTATGCCGGTCTCGTGTCCGGTTCGACCTTTTCGACCGATGACATCGCGTCGGGAACGACCGACGTGTTCGTCGCACTGGATCTCAAAACGCTGGAAACCCACGGAGGTCTGGCGCGGGTGATCATCGGCTCATTCCTGAACGCCATCTATAATCGTGACGGGGCGATGCCGGGACGCGCTCTGTTCCTTCTCGACGAGGTCGCTCGCCTGGGTTTCATGAGGATCCTTGAGACGGCACGCGATGCCGGCCGAAAGTACGGGATCACGCTTCTCATGATCTATCAGTCGATCGGCCAGATGCGCGAAACCTATGGCGGACGCGACGCCACCAGCAAGTGGTTCGAAAGCGCGAGCTGGATCAGTTTCTCAGCGATCAACGATCCGGAGACCGCGGACTATATCTCCCGGCGTTGTGGAACAACGACAGTCGAGATCGACCAGGTCAGCCGCAGCTTTCAGGCGAGGGGTTCGTCACGAACCCGATCAAAGCAACTTGCCAGCCGACCATTGATCCAGCCGCACGAAGTCCTGCGAATGCGTGCCGATGAGCAGATTGTGTTCACCGGGGGAAATGCGCCGCTTCGATGCGGTCGCGCGATGTGGTTCCGGCGAGCCGACATGAAGTCCTGCGTTGGCGATAACCGCTTCCATGGAAACCGTGGACCATTGGAAATCAAGGTCTGAGGGAGAACCCAAATCCGGAGGCCGGGCGATGAGATATTGGTAAGCCTGCGAGGCACAGGTCACGGTAGAAGAGGCCATCGAAGAATGCCGCGTCCATCAAATTGAGGCCATCGTTCGCGAAAGCGATAGCGCTTTGGTGGATGTCACGACCGGTGATCTCATCGTTCATCCAGACGAGCAAGCCGACTATTGTGGCGCCGATATTCTCGGTTACCTGGGATACTGATCAATGGCAGTCGGCTATCGCGGGAGGATCGTTACCGGGATCGGCGAAGACCACAGTTGGGCTTCGTTCGCTTCAGCGAATAGAGCCGTACGCCAAAGGCGGACCGCCCAATGCTCCTTCTGTCCATACTTCACAAAACTGAATCGTTCCGCGACCATCGATTCACAACTGTCGTTGGACGCATGGGCCCGATTGCGCGATCCTCTCACCATGATCGCCCAGCCCTATCACCTCTATATCGAACGCACGGATGCTGAGAAGAATATGGCACGCTTCTATGCCATATCGATCGAGCCGACCCTCTTCGGAGAGGCCTGTCTTATGCGGCGTTGGGGACGCATCGGCACCAGAGGCCAGCTAAAGCTTCATCACTTCGAGCAAGAGAAAGACGCGGTTGAATTGTTCCTTGATCTCGTCAGGCAAAAACGTCTGAACCGCCCCGGCTTTGCCGGAGACCGTTTGGTTTAAGTTATGCGGCCATGGCTGGCGCGTCCAGCATGGCATAGTATCGTTCTTCTGCCTCTGCGGGCGGGATATTCCCGATGGGCTCAAGCAGGCGGCGGTTGTTGAACCAGTCGACCCATTCGAGCGTGGCGAACTCCACGGCTTCGAAGTTTCGCCACGGTCCTCGCCGATGGATGACCTCGGCCTTGTAAAGACCGTTGATCGTTTCAGCGAGAGCGTTGTCGTAGGAATCGCCAACACTTCCGACCGACGGCTCGATGCCCGCTTCTGCCAGCCGTTCGGAATAGCGAATAGACACGTATTGGGCGGATTCAACCGGTCGTCGCAACACTGGGTTATTGTCCAGATTTCAGATATTCGTTCAAGGCTTCAGTTGGTGTCTTCCAGGCAAGGGTTTTTCGGGGCCTGTTGTTCAGAGTGTGTGCTACGGCTTGAATCTCTTGGGCAGTCCAGCGCGACAGGTCGGTGCCCTTCGGGAAGTATTGCCGCAAAAGGCCGTTGGTGTTCTCGTTCGTACCGCGTTGCCACGGACTGCGGGGAGCTGCGAAGAAGACCTTCACCCCGGTCTCGCTCGTGAACCGAGCATGGTCGGATAGCTCCTTCCCACGGTCCCAGGTCAATGACCGCCGCAGTCGGGCAGGCAGAGGCTTCATGGTGTCCTTGAGCGCATTGGCCATGGCGATGGCCCCATAGCCAGCCAGCGCCGGGCCGTTCTTCGTGCGTTGAACCAGACCGTAACCCTTCTGACGAGGCAGATGGACCAAGCTGGTAAAGCGAGTCGAACGCTCGACCAGGGTTCCGATTGCGGACCGGTTCAAACCGATGATCAGGTCACCCTCCCAATGTCCGGGCACCCCACGGTCTTCTACTTCTGCGGGGCGTTTGGTGATCATCACTGCGTCGCTGACGTGTGCCCATGCCTTGGCCTGAGCTCTGGCCCGCGGGATACGCAACGCCCGGCCGCGGCGCAGGCAGCCGACGAACTTGCGTTCGAGAGCACCGCGATGTTGGATGTAGAGGGCCTGATAGATGGCTTCGTGTGAGATGCGCATCGATTTGTCCTCCGGGAAGTCGATCTGCAGCCGATTGGCAATCTGTTCGGGCGACCACCCATTAACCCATTGCCTGTCACCGCGATGTGGCTTGTTGCGCCCCTTGAACGGTGCCTGCTGAGGGCCTGCAATCTCACGGCCGTCAGGGGCTTGGATCTTACCAGCCAAACGGTCTTGGACGTAGTGTTGCAAACGTGGGTTCGTCACCAGCTTCGCCGGCTTTGGTCTTCTGGCCACCAGTTCCGCCTTCCATTGTGCGACCGAAGCTCGATATTCGAGCTTCCCGCCACGCGTTGCAGCGTTTCGTCTCAGCTCTCGCGAGACCGAGGACGGGCTACGCCCGATACGGCGGGCGATCTCTCGCACCCCGACGCGTTGGGCCCACAGAAGTCCGATCTCCTCTCGCTCGGTGAACGACAAGTATCTCCCGGATATGGGTCTCGACATGAACAATGGCATCCCGCCACGATGACGGAACCAGCGGGTGCCGACAACTTGCGACACCCCGACCGCCTCCGCGGCCTTCTCACTGGTGATCCCGGTCGCGATCTTTTCCCAGAACTGTCGTTCGATCTCACGACGAAGCGACGGTGCACCTGGCGAGCGCATTACTCCTCGCCCCGTCAACTCCTGCATCCATCCCGCAGGTCGTCCCATGAACACCTCCATGATTGGAGTGTTGCGACGACCGATTGAATCCACCTTGCGATCCGCGGTCGGAATGATGAACCAGTCCGCCACGTTTGACGGGCCGCCGATCATGAAGTGCCTGGTCGAGGGCATCGAGCACAAAGCCCGCATGAGCAGTCCGGCTTGCCCGCCAACCGACGATGCGGCGGGCGAAGGCGTCAATGACGAAGGCCACGTAGACGAAGCCCTGCCAGGTCGCGACATAGGTGAAATCGGATAACCACAGCATATTCGGCGCTGGAGCCTTGAAGTGTCGGTTGACACGGTCGAGCGGACACGGGGCAGACTTGTCCGACAAGGTGGTTTTGACTGGCTTGCCGCGAATGATGCCTTGAAGACCCATCTTTCTCATGAGCCTTGCGACGGTGCAGCGTGCGACGTCGAAGCCTTCTCGCTGCAACTGACGCCAAACTTTCCGCACGCCGTAGACCTGGAAGTTCTCGTTGAACACCCGGCGTATCTCGACCTTCATGGCCATGTCGCGCCGGGCGCGGGCCGACAGGCGACCCACATCCGTGCGCTTGGCAATAACTTCATAATAGGTGGACGGGGCAATCGGCAGCAATCTGCAGATCGGCTCGACCCCGAGCACCGAGCGGTGTTCGTCGATGAAGGAAATCATCGCTTCAGTGGGCGGTCGAGCTCCGCCTGGGCAAAATACGCCGAGGCTTTGCGTAGAATCTCATTCGCCTGACGAAGCTCCCGGTTCTCCCGTTCCAGAGCCTTCATCTTCTCGGCGACGTCACTCGGCAAACCGGCACGCTTGCCGCTGTCGACCTCGGCCTTCTTCACCCATTCATGAAGGGTATGCGCCGAGCAACCGATCTTGGCTGCTATCGAAGAAACCGCAGCCCAGCGGGACGGATGCTCGGCCTCGTGTTCTGCCACCATTCGAACGGCGCGGGCACGGACTTCAGGAGAAAATTTGTTCGTCGTTTTGCTTGTCATAGACCCTACTTCTCACGAGTTGGGGTCTCCGGCAAAGCCGGGGCGGTTCATAGGCCTGCAGCAGCCGATGCACCTGACTTCGACTGAGGTCGAGCAACTCGGCTCCCTGGACAACGCCAAGCCGATTGTCACGGATCTTTTGAATGACTTCGAGGCGATGCAATTCTTTCTGCGACATGGTGATCAACAAGGACATGACGACTCCGACAGCTCATGGTCTCGACCAAGCTCGAAGTCGTCATCCTTGCTCCCGACGTTGGCGTTGACCAGTGCATCAAGAGGCGAGACTGTCGCATCTGTAACTGGCCCAACTGTCGCATTACGAAATAGCCCCTACAACCATTTGCGGGGTAAGGCATAATTATGGAACTTTAAACTCTCAGTAGCAAAGACTCAATTTGAGCCCTGAATGAGAATGCGCCCCTTCCGTAGCCGCGGCTTTGATGCGACACAAGCGTAGGAATCCCTCGTCGTCGACTTGCATGACATCGCTCTCGCATATGGATCAAGACGATATGAGTCTAGGCCGAGCTCCCTAAACGTCTCCCACTTTGGGGTCTACTCGAATCAAGCCTTGACCCAAGCGCCATTGCGCTTGGACGAGGCGATGCAGGCCTCGACGAAAGCCACCCCCTTCACGCCGTCCTGGACGCTTGGATAGAGCACGTCGGGTTCCACTTTTTCGCCCTTTCGCTTGGCGATAATGGCGCGGGCGGCTTCGGTGTAGATGGTGGCGAAGCCTTCGAGATAGCCTTCCGGGTGGCCGCCCGGAATGCGGCTGACGCGGCCTGCGGCGGCATTGGCGCCGGCGCCGTTGCGGGTGATCAGTTGCTTCGCCTTGCCGAGTTCGGCGACCCAGAGATAGTTGGGGTCCTGCTGCGACCATTCGATGCCGGCCTTGGTGCCGTAGACGCGGACCTTTAGCGCATTTTCATTGCCAGTCGCCACCTGGCTGCACCAGAGTATACCCTTGGCGCCGCCCTTGAAGCGCATCATCACATGGGCGTTGTCGTCGAGCGCGCGGCCGGGCACGAAAGTGTGGACGTCGGCGGCGAGTTCTTCGAGTTCGAGGCCCGAGACGAAGCAGCCGAGATTATAGGCGTGGGTGCCGATATCGCCGGTGGAGCCGCCCGCGCCGGACTGCTTGGGATCCGTGCGCCAGGCCGACTGCTTCTGGCCGGACTCTTCGATCGGCTCGGCCAGCCAGTCCTGCGGATATTCCATCTGCACCAGCCGGATCTCGCCCAGTTCGCCCGACTTCACCATTTCCCGCGCATGCCGGATCATTGGGTAGCCGGTATAATTGTGGGTGAGGATGAACAGCGCGTCCGATTCCTGGGCGACCTTCAGGAGCTTCTTGGCGTCGGCGAGGTTGGAGGTGAGCGGCTTGTCGCATATCACATGAATGCCGCGGCGCAGGAATTCCTTGGCCGCCGGGTAGTGCATGTGATTGGGCGTGACGATCGAGACGGCCTCGATGCCGTTCTTGATCTTGGCCTCGCGGATCGCCATCGACCGGAAGTCGTCATAGATGCGGTCCGATGCGAGGCCGAGTTCGGCGCCCGACTGGCGGGATTTTTCCGGCGTAGAGGACAGGGCCCCGGCCACCAGTTCGTAATGATCGTCGATGCGGGCGGCGATGCGATGCACCGCGCCGATAAAGGCGCCCGACCCGCCGCCGACCATGCCCAAGCGAATGCGGGCTTCGCGCTTTTCCGTGCTTCCTTCGATAGCCATGTCTGATCCCCTCAGATGCCCAGCATGCGGCGGTTAGCGGCGTCATCCGTGCCGGCGCCGGCGAAATCATCGAACGCCTTCTCGGTGACGCGGATGATATGGGCTTTGACGAATTTCGCGCCTTCGCGGGCGCCGTCTTCGGGATGCGTCAGCGCGCATTCCCATTCGACCACCGCCCAGCCAGCGAAATCATTGGCGGCCATCTTGGAGAAGACAGCGCCGAAATCGACCTGGCCATCGCCCAGCGACCGGAAGCGGCCGGCGCGGTTCACCCAGCCCTGATAGCCGCCATAGACGCCCTGGCGACCGGTCGGATTGAACTCCGCGTCCTTGACGTGGAACATCCGAATGCGCTCTTTGTAGATGTCGATGTTATCCAGATAGTCCAGGCATTGCAGCACGTAATGCGAGGGATCGTAGAGCATGTTCGCGCGCGCATGGTTCTTCACGCGCTCCAGGAACATCTCGAAAGTGATGCCGTCATGCAGGTCTTCGCCGGGATGGATCTCGTAGCAGACATCGACGCCCTGCTCATCGGCAAAATCCAGGATCGGCGTCCAGCGGCGGGCCAGTTCGTCGAAGGCGGCTTCAACCAAGCCGGCCGGGCGCTGCGGCCAGGGATAGAGGAAGGGCCACGCGAGAGCGCCCGAGAAGGTCGCCATCGCGTCGAGGCCGAGATTTTTCGAAGCGGTTAGGCAGAGCTTGACCTGCTCGACGGCCCATTCCTGGCGCGCCTTGGGATTGCCACGCACCTCCGGTGCGGCGAAGCCGTCGAAGGGTTCGTCATAAGCGGGATGGACCGCCACCAACTGACCCTGGAGATGCGTGGAGAGTTCGGTGATCTCGACGCCGTTTTCCCGGGCGATGCCTGCGAATTCGTCGCAGTAGTCCTTCGAGGTCGCTGCCTTCTTGAGGTCGATCAGCCGAGCATCCCAGGAGGGAACCTGCACGCCCTGGTAGCCAATGTCGGCTGCCCATTTGGTGATGGACTTCCAGGAATTGAACGGCACCGCGTCGCCGGCGAACTGCGCGAGAAACAGGGCTGGACCCTTGATCGTCTTCATGCCACTGGTCTCCATACCATGTGTTCAAGTCTATCTCGCACTTCGAGATGCGCGAGGTTCAGCGTCGATCGCTCAACCTGAGAAGTCGCTGTATCTCGATGGGCCTAGATAACAACGTGTCCGATTGACTTAACAACGGCTGCAAATGCGGCATTTGCAGATGTGCTTGAAAAGCATCCTCATCTATCCAGTTCTCGTAGAAAACGAAGATGCAGGGATCGCTGGCATCGATATGCAGGTTGTAGTCCATGCAGCCATGTTCGGCGCGCGTGGGCCCGACCTGATCGGTGAGAAGGCGTAAAAGCTCCTCTCGCATTTCCGGGCGGGCCGTCAGCGTTGCGATGAGAGAGACGACCATGGTCTCAGCTCCGCTTCTGGCTAAGGGCGACGGCCAGGATGATGATGCCACCGCGGGCGATCAGTTGTTGGCTGAATTCGAGCCCCATTAGGATGAGGCCGTTGTTGATAAGGCCGATCATCAGGGCGCCGACGATGGTACCGATCACGGTCCCCTTTCCGCCGAAGAGGCTGGTGCCGCCAAGCACCGCTGCAGCGATGACCGAGAGTTCGTCCCCCTCCCCGAGCTGGAAGCGGCCGGATTGCAGGCGCCCCGCATAGAGCATCCCGGCGAGCGCTGCTGCGAGTGAAGAAATGACCAGTACCTTGAACTTGATCGCCTTCGTGTCGATGCCGGAATAGCGTGCGGCCGTCTCGCCTCCGCCGGTTGCCAGCACGCGTCGGCCAAAGCCCGAGCGTCGCAACACGATATGTCCAATACCACCGAGGACTGCCATCCACAGAAGCAGCACCGGGAACGGCCCGATATTGCCACCGCCAAAGAGCCAGGAATAGCCGGGCGACAGGATCGGCACAGCGGCCGTCGCCGATATCCACATGGCGACGCCCTTGGCTATGCCCATCATGGCAAGTGTGGTCAGGAAGGACGGAATGCCTATGCGGGTGGTGAGCCAGCCGTTGAACATGCCGACGGCAAGCCCCGTGGCGATGCCAGCACCGACGCCGACGATCGGACCGCCTGTGGCGATGCCCATCGCGACCGTGACCGTCGCAAGGCCTGCGACCGCGCCGACCGAAAGGTCGATCTCGCCCGCCGAGAGAACGAAGGTCATGGCGATCGCCATGACGGCGATCATCGCGGTCTGCCGCACGATGTTGAGCAGGTTGTTGGGATTGAGGAACCCCTTGTCTGCGAGGGTCACGGCAAAGACGAGGAAGATGACGACGAAGCCGATATAGATGATGTTCTGGCGCCAGTTGGCGAAGAAGGCGTTAGCCATGGGAAACCTCCTGGACCGCTAGGGCCTTCTGAATTTCGATCTGGAGCCGCTGTTCGGCGGCCTGGAGACGGTGGGCAAGGTCATCGGCGGGCACGGATGGATCTTCCAGCGCCTCGCGCGGCAGATCCTGGTGCACGCGCCCATCAGCCATGACGAGAATGCGATCGCAGGCGGTCAAAAGTTCTGACAGCTCGGACGAGATCATGATGATGCCTTTGCCGGCGGCTGCGAGTTCCCGCACCAGGCGGATGATCTCGGACTTGGATCCGATGTCGATGCCTGCGGTCGGCTCGTCGAGGATGAGGATGTCGGGGTCGGCGGCAAGCCACTTGCCGATGACGACCTTCTGCTGGTTGCCGCCCGAAAGCGTCGAAACCGCATGGTCACGGCTCGCCGTCTTCACGCGTAGGCGCTCGATTTGCGCGTCCGTCAGGTCGTTTGCCGCCTTCTTATCGACGAGGCCACCCTTGGACAGCCTGTCGATGACGGCGAGGATCATGTTGGAGGCGACGGAATGGGCGGGGATGATGCCCTGCGTGGCGCGCGCTTCCGGCACCAGCGCGACACCGGCGGCAATCGCATCGCCTGGCTTGCGGATCGAGATGGCGCGGCCCTGGATCCGGATTTCACCCTTGGCCACCGGGTCGATGCCGGCCATGACCCGCGCCAGCGACGAACGGCCCGAGCCGAGCAGGCCCGCGAGCCCCAGCACTTCGCCGCGATGCAGCGTCAGGGAGACGTTCTCCGGCTTTTGGCGGCCACTGACATTGTCAAGTTCCAGCAGCACGTCACCTTTCACGGCCACGCCGCGCTCGACGTCCGACAGCCCCTTCGAACGCCGCCCGACGATGTGTTCGATCATCGTGTCGATCGGCAACTCGCTGAGCGGTGCGGTGATGACATGCCGTCCGTCGCGCAGGATCGTAGCGCGGTCAGCAATGCGGGCGATCTCGTCCATGCGGTGGCTGACATAGATGATGGCCACGCCCTTTGCCTTCAGCTTGCGCAGGAAGACGAAGAGGCGCTCGACATCGGAAACGGCGAGCGCCGTCGAAGGTTCGTCCAACACCAGCACGGTCGCATCCTGCGATATGGCCTTGGCGATCTCCGTCAGTTGCTTCTGACCGGCACCGAGATCGCCGACCAGAGCCTTCGGATCAACAAAGACGTCGAGCATTGCGAAAATGTCCGCCGCACGCTTCTCCGCCTCTTGGTCGTCAATGAGCCCCGTGCCGGCGCGGTATTCTCGCGTCAGGAAGATGTTCTGCGCCACCGACAGCGTCGGGACGAGGCTCATTTCCTGGTAGTTCATGGCGATGCCGGCAGCCCGGGACGCCTCAGGTGAATGGGTAGACAGAGGCGCGCCACCGACCTCGATTGCGCCCTTGTCCGGGCGATGCACCCCGTTCAACACCTTGAGGATCGTCGACTTGCCGGCGCCGTTGCCGCCCAGCAGCGCATGGACCTCGCCGGGCATGACCTCGAAGGACACGTCGTCCAGCGCACGCACGCCGCCGAAGGTCTTGGATATGCCGGTCATGCGGACCGCAGCGGCGCTCGCGCTCATCCCACCTTCTCCCACAGTCCGGTTTCGCCGGATCGGATGAGGGCGTCGGCGACGAGTTCCGTCAGCAGGCCGTCCTCGAAGTTCGGGCTCGGCTGCCGGTTCTTCGCGATGGCCGAGAAGAAGTCGTAGCATTCGACGATCTTGGTTTCCGAATAGCCGATGCCGAGACCGGGGATCGGCCAGAGACCGTTGCCATAAGGATGCGCGGGGCCGGTATAGACGGTGCGGAAGCCGCGGGCATCCGCCGGGTCGTCGGCGAACATGACTTGAAGCTCGTCGCGGCGCTCGTAGTTGAAGTGGATCGAGCCCTTGGTGCCATGGATTTCCAGGGTGATGAAATTGTTGCGGCCATAGGCGTTGCGGGTGGCTTCCAGGCTGCCGATTGCACCGCCCTCGAATCTCAGCATCGAGATGACCTCGTCATCGACATCCACCTCGCCGCGTTCGGCATCTGTGGCCTTTTCCGCCGCACCGAGCTTGTCGACGCCGCCCTGCTGCAGGGGTCGGGTCTTGTTGTAGGTCGTCGTGATCGCGTTCACCTCGGCGATCGGGCCCACGAGATAATGGGCCAGATCGACGACATGGGTGGCGATGTCACCGACCGTGCCGGAGCCGGCGATCTTCTTCTGAAAGCGCCAGGACAAAGGTGAATCCGGATCGGCGGACCAGTCTTGCAGATAGGTGCCGCGGAAATTCAAGATCCGGCCGATGCGCCCCTCGTCGATGTACTTCTTGGCAAGCGCCACGGCCGGCGTGCGGCGATAATTGAAGGCCACCATGTGAATGACGCCGGCGGCTTTCACCGCGTCATGCATCGCCCTCGCCTCTTCGACGGTGCGGGCAAGCGGCTTTTCGCAGATGATGTGCTTGCCGGCCTTGGCGGCTGCAATGGCGATCTCCGCATGCACGTTGTTCGGCGTGCAGATATCGACGACGTCAATATCCGGCCGGTTGACGACGGCGCGCCAGTCAGACGACGCTTCGTCGAAACCGTAGCGAATGCGCGCCTCCTCGGCCATGCCGTCGGTCACGTCGACGACAACCTTGCGGTGGGGAATGGCCGGTGCGGGCCAAAAGAACATTGGCATGGAGGCATAGGCCATGGCATGCGCCTTGCCCATGAAGCCGCCACCGATCATGGCGACGTTCATCACTTTGGTCATCGGTTTTCTCCTGAAAAACGCTCGCCCCTTGGGCGCCAAGTTCGATTACCGGCAAAAGCCGGATCGTGTCGGATACGGGGCGCGAGAGGCGCCCCGTATCCAGCGGATCACTGTCCGAGGCTCGTCTTGATGTTGTCGGTCGCCTCGGTGGAATAGACCGCCTTCCATCCGTCGAGTAGCGTGTCGCGCGTCACCGGAAGGGCGGGCAATGCAACAAAGGCCGGCGCGTCCTTGCCGAGCAGCGCATAGCCGGCCAGCTTGGCTTCGACGACACCGGCATCATAAGGCCGCTGCGCACCGAGCCCCTTGACGAAGCCGCCCTGGGCCATCGAGATCGCCACGTTTTCCCCGAGGTCGATGGTGGTGATGACGAGATCGTCACGGCCCGCGACGCGTGCTGCCGAAATCACGCCTTCGGCCGGCACGTCCCAGACCGCCCAGATACCCTTGATGGTCGGATTGGAGGTGAGGATTGCAGATGCCGCTTTTTCCGCATCGCCCGAGAAATCAGGTCCACCGATGCCCTGCTCGGCCACGATCTTGATATTGGGATAGTCGGAGGCGATGGTCGCCTTGAAGGCATCGTAGCGTTGCTTGGTGACGAAGAAATCGGCGGCATGGAACACGAGACCGATATCACCTTCCCCGTTCAGCGCCTTCGCCATCAGATGCCCCGAGGCCACGCCATTGCCGTAGTTGTCGGCAGATACAACCGACACATAGTCCTTGCCGGCTTCAAAGCCTGTCGGCACATTGTCCATGAAGACGAGCTTGGTGCCAGCCTCTGCGGCTGCCTTGTAGGCCGCGGCCGTCGCTGTCGGGTCCGTCGGGATCGAGACGATGATATCAGGCTTCTGCGCCATGATGGTCTCAAGGTCGGAGACCTGTTTTTCCGGCTTGAAGCCGGCATCGGTCACTGCAAGCACCTTGATGCCCATCGCGGCGAACTGGGTCTGAAGGCCGTTGATCTGGGCGCGGGACCAGTCGTTGCCACCGTAGTGCATGACGATCGCGGCCGTCGCATTCATGCCCTTGATCTTCGCCAGTTCCTCGTCGGTCAGGGTAACATCGGCGGCTGGCGAGGGATCTTCGCCCGACGGTCCCTTGGACAGGACTGTTTGCTGGAGCGCGGCCAGGGCGCTGTCAGGATCGGCCAAGGCCGGCGCTGAATAGGTGCAGGCAAGCGCCAATACGGCGGCAGTGCCCAACAGGGTTCTTCTCTTCATCATCACTTTCTCCTCCCGAAAGTGGGGCATGGGCCCCGGTCGCGGCCGTCAGGCCGATTTGAGATAGGTCATGCTCGCCTTCGCACCTTCGAGTGGGTCAGACCATGAATCGAGCTCGGTGCAGACCCAGCCATCGAAGCCAACCTCCCGAAGGGCCGCGATGATGTCGTTCGTCGGCACGTCGCCGCGATCGATCGGTGTGAAGGCGAAGGGCTCCTTCTGGAAACCCTTGAGATGGACATAGGAGATGCGCGCTGCGTGCTCGCGGACGAGTGCGGCGGGATCCCCTCCGGCAGCGGCGAGATGGGCCGTGTCCGGGCAGAAATGAATGCCAGTGAGCGCGAAGATCTTGCGCACCTCGGCCGGCCCCTCGACGATGGTTGAAAGATGCGGGTGGTAATGGGCGGTGAGGCCGCGCGCCTCGGCGATTTCCTTCACGCGGTCGAGCGCGGCCGCAAGCTTGTGATAGTCAGCCTCGCGAATACCGTCGAAGCGCTTGGCGCCACCGCCGACGACCAGATGCGGGGCGCCGAGCTCGGCGGCGCGATCGGCCGCGCGGGTCACCCGGGCCAGTTCCTCCGGCAGAATGTCGTCGAAGATGAAGTTGCCGCCGGCATAGGTCGCCACGAGCGTCAGCCCGTTGTCGCCGAGCAGGGCCTGCATGTCTTCCACGCCAAAATCAAGAAGGTTCCCGTCGAAGAGCTCGACGCCCTCATAACCCGCCGACGCGATGTCCGCGAAGGCCCGGCGCATGTCGCCAAAGGTGCGGTAGGCGAGATTGGTGATTGACGTGACGCCGACCGCATCTCCGCCAAGGCTGCCCCAGCAGTTCGCATGATAGGCGAGCTTGAAGTTCGACATCGGCGCCTCCTCCCAGTGACCGTGTTGATGTGCGAGCTGTCTTACGTCCATAAAAAGTGCATGTCAATTATTTAACTGCATAACTAGCCATTCTTTTGCTTTTTTAATGCAAAAGATGAATGTTGCCAGTCGAAAGTCTCCGATTTAAGAAGGATGGAGAGGGCGAATCCGCCGGAAGGAAAAGGTTATGGCGACGACGGCATCTGCGGCGAATGACGCCGCTCCCCGCCGCAAAGGTCGGCCGCGCGTCACCGAGACCGCGGCGCCGAGCCTTGTCGAAATTCTCAATCTGGTGCGGACAGAACAGGCCACCACACGCCAGGAAATCGAGCGCCAGAGTGAACTCGGCCGCGCGGTAGTCGCAGACCGCTTGGGTACGCTCGGCGAACTCGGTCTGATCGACGAAAGCGAACTCGGCGCCGCATCCGGTGGGCGCGCGCCGCGCCTTGTGCGTTTTGCTGCAGATCGTGGCCGTATCCTCGTTGCCACGCTCGACCAAACCGCGCTCGGCGTCGGGATTGCCGATCTCGGCGGCTCCCTGCTCATGGAGCATCACGAGGCGACCGAGCTGAGCCAACCAGTGTCGGCCCTCGCCGATCGTCTGGTCACGCTTTTTCGCTGGATCCTCGAACGGCATTCGGACATCCAGCTCTACGGCATCTCCATTTCCGTTCCAGGCGCCGTCTCCGACGGTGCCGAGACGCTTTTCCAACGCGCCACGCCTGGCGTTCTGCCCGGCTGGGAGAGTTTTCCGCTTGTCGAAACACTCGTTGGGGCCTTTGATGCACCCGTCTGGCTCCGTTCAAGCGTCGAGACCATGACGATGGGCGAACTGCATGCCGGAGCCGGGCGCAATCAGCGCACCATGATGTTCGTCAAGGTCGGCAAACGCATCGGGGCCGGGCTGGCAAGCGACGGAATTCTCTTTCGTGGCGCACAGGGGGCTGTTGGCCTCATCGGTTCTGTTCCGGTCACTGTCGGCGACAGGACGGGCACGCTGGAGGCGATGGCGGGGTCGGACCACATTGCCCAGGATGGCAGGCTGGCAGCAGAAAACGGAACCAGCCCGATACTTGCCGAGCTCGTTCGACGCGGCACCGAGATCACGGCGCTGGAAGTCGCCCAGGCCGCACAGATGGGCGATGCCGCCGCCATCGATATCCTGGCCCAGAGCGGCCGGCTGATCGGTCAGGTGGTCGCGACGCTCGCCAACATGCTGAACCCCGCGCTTATCGTGCTGTCCGGCTCGATCGCGCAGACCAATGACATTCTTCTCGCCTCCGCGCGGGAGGCCATCTACGGTGCCTGCCACCCTCTCGTCAGCCGCGACATGCAGATCATCCGCTCCCAGATGGGCAGCTCTTCAGGTCTTGTCGGGGCCGCAATCGTTGCGTCCGAGGGGCTGTTCGCACCACCGATGCTGAAAGACTGGATCATGGCCGGGCAGCCTCAGGCGCATCCGCTTTTCCAGGAGATGAAAAAAGAAATTGCCCGGCGAAAGGTCATCAAGGGGGATATGGTCCGGCCGCCGGATATGTGAGGAGGATTGAATGACGATCGCGGGTCTCGGCCCTCATGGGGAGCGGGCATCGGCGCCCGAGCGGGTTTTGCTGCTGCCAGAGGACATGGAGCGGGCGCGAGCCAGCGGCTTGCGGGTCGCGGTCGTGCTGCACACGCTTGAGAGCGACTGGGCCAAACAGCAGCTTTCCGGCATCATCGGCATGCTCGGCAATTGCGGGGTCGCTGTCATTGACGTGATTGACTGCGCCTTCACGCCGGAGGTTCAGATCGAGGCGCTCGGGCGGCTGATCGAAGAAGCACCGGATGCCATCATATCCCTGCCCGTCGCCAATTCGAAAGTGGCAGCGGCGCATGCGCGCGTGTCTGCAACGGGCATCAAGCTCATCCTGCTCGACAACGCACCGACCGGGCTTCTTCCAGGAAAGGACTACATCTCCCTCGTCTCGGCAGACAATTTCGGCCTCGGCAAGATCGCGGCTGAAGGTCTGTCGCCGCATCTGCCTGATGGCGCGGAGGTCGGCGTGCTCGGCTACGACGCTGATTTCTTCGCGACCAACGAGCGGGAAATCGCCTTCGTGAAATGGATGCAGATCCACCGTCCGGACGTCACGCTGCGAGTCCAGCGGTTTCCGGCCCTGTCGGCAGTTGCCGCAACCACGCGCACGCTTGCCGAAGCCCATCCGGATCTCGCCGGCTTCTTTGTCGTCTGGGACACGCCGGCAATAATGGCCGCCGGCGTTCTCAAAACGCTCGGGCGCAAGATTCCAATGACGACCGTAGATCTCGGCCATGCGGCGGCGATCGGGCTTGCTGCCAGCGATCCCCTCGTCGCGATTGCCGCCCAGCAGCCGTTCCGCCAGGGTGAGAGCGCAGCCTCCATTACCGTAACCGCGCTTCTCGGCAGGCCGGCCCCCGACTGGGTCGCGCTTCCCGGCCTTGCAGTCACCGCAAGCAATGTAGTGGAGTGCTTCCAGACCGTGTGGCGGGCGCCGGCACCCCAGGAAGTTCTCCGAAGGCTCAGGCTCGTCGGCCTGAAGGCTTCCGATCAACACCCGTCTTGAGCGGGCAAGCTCTTTCAAACTTGTAGTTTCTGCGGAACAACCTAATATTTAAGCAATGTCGAATGCCCTACGCATCGCACGTGGTCGCTTCGGGAGAGTGGCGCTGCTGGATATGGATCGGCCCCTGGTGCGACACGCGCATCCGCATTGCCATGTGCTGTTGAAGGTCGAGGGGAGGCGTCGCCTTAACCGGCTGGTGCGGATCGAGGCAATAGTCTATCGGCATGACTGACGATGCGTCCGCCCGATACAAACGCCACCGCTTTC
>NZ_SLVX01000039.1 GCF_004341885.1 Shinella granuli
CCGACCTCCAAATCAGTCGGCAACCTATGAATCAGACCGGATTCGTCCCCGGAACCCCAAAACCTATACCTGAGTCAATTCGTCCACACGGCCTAGCGCCGAGCATATGCTTCTGGCAGCATATCCCTCGGTCTTCATCACCTCGATCAGGGACGCGACGCACGCTCGATGCGACCAGTCTTCGATCGGCCATCTAAGGGTAACCGGCTTCAGTTGAGTGGTAGTCATGGATGCCTCCGCTAGTTTGCTGTGCGGGGGCGATGTTAATATGCCGAGCCTCCGGTTTTCCTGGCGACGATCCTGGGGGGCGCCATCGGCACCGCCCGGCTTTCTGCGCACAGGCTGCTGAGCAAGATCGCGCTCGTCTATGTCCAGTTCTTTCGGAACATCCCTCTCATCTTGCAGGCCTTCTTCTGGTATTCGGTCTTCACGCATCTCCCGAATGCGCGCAATGCCTATCACCTCGGCGAATTGGCCTACTTTTCGAACCGCGGTTTCTACCTGCCCGGCCTCAATATCGAGCGCGGAGCGATCGGCCTTGCCGTCCTGACGGCCCTGGCGCTTTTGATCGTCGGATATGTGGCACGGCGATTTTCCCTCCTCCGGCGCAACGACGGCTTTGTGAAACTGGCCGGGTTCGTCATCGTCCTGGCGGCCGTCGCCGGCGTCCTGTCGTCGGGCCGGATCGCTGAGACGCCGCTGTTCGACCTGCCCGTCCAGCGTGGCCTGAGGATCGCCGGCGGACTTGAGCTTGCGCCGGAATTCTGCGCCGCCGTCATCGCGATATCCCTGTTCGGCGCGTCCTACATTGCGGAGATCGTCCGCGCCGGCCTGCTTGCGGTGTCCCGCGGCAAGGTCGAAGCGGGCCTCGCGCTCGGCCTCACCGGCGCGCAGATCTTCTGGAAGATCAGGCTGCCGCTCGCCATCCGCATCATGCTTCCGACCCTGACCAACCAGTATGTCTGGCTGGTCAAGGCGACCTCGATCGGGATTGCGATCGGTTTCAGCGACTTCTTCATGATCGTCGCCAATTCGATCAACCATTCCGGTCAGACGCTCTCGCTGATTTTCGTCCTCATTGCCGGTTTCTGGGCGATCAATTTCTCCCTCGCCGCGGTCCTGAACGCCGTCAATCGCTCGATCGCCCTGCGGGGCCAGAATGTCCGTTAGGAGGGAAGGCGCCGACATGTCGAACGTTGCGATCGTTTCCGGCGAAATCCCGCCACCGCGCCATGACACGTTTCTCGCCGCCGTGAGGAAGGGATATTTTGCCACGCCCGGCGCCGCTGCCGTGACGAGCGTCTGCCTCGCGCTGATCGCGCTGGCCGTCTGGACCGTGTTCCGATGGGCCGTCCTCGACGCCGTCTGGTCCTCCGGCGGACCCAACGTGTGCCAGCAAGCGACAGGCGCCTGCTGGGCGGTCATCGCCGCGCGCTGGCGGCTGATCTTCTTCGGGCTCTATCCCTATGACGAGCAGTGGCGCTCGGCGCTCGCCTGCGCAGCCATCCTGGCGACCGTGGCGGTGTCCTGCTTTCCCTTCTCCTGGTCCGCGACGCGGTTGCCGCTGGTCTGGATCGCCGGTTACGGGGTGTTTTACGGATTGATGCGCGGCGGCTTCCTCGGCCTTCCGACCGTGCTCGAGACCCAGTGGGGTGGCTTGTCGCTGACGCTCTTCGTGTTCTCCACGGTGGTCGTCACAGGAATGCCGCTCGCGGTATGCCTTGCGCTGCTGAGGCGTTCGCGCCTGCCCGTCATCGCCCGGACGGTCGCTGTCCTGATCGACGGCATCCGCTCTCTTCCCCTCGTTGCGATCCTGTTCACGGCGGCGATCATCATTCCCTACGCGCTGCCGCACTTCCTGGTCGGCGACAAGCTTTACCGCGTCATCGCCGGTTTCTCGCTGTTCTTCGCGGTCTATCAGGCGGAGATCATCCGTGGCGGGATGCAGGCGCTTCCCGCGGGGCAGGAAGAGGCCGCCCATGCACTCGGCCTTAACTACTGGCAGACCATGTCCCGCATCGTCCTGCCGCAAGCCTTCCGCCATGCGCTGCCGCCGACCATCAACCAGGTCGTCATAACGTTCATGGAGACCTCGCTGATCGTCATCATCGGCTTCTTCGAGGTCATGGCCTCCGGCAACGCCGCGTTTTCGACGGCCGAGTGGTCCGCCACCTATGTCGAGGTCTACGTCTTCGTGGCCGCAATCTACTTCGCGTTCACCTTCACGCTTTCCCGATACGGCGCCTATCTGGAGAGACGGTTGAACGTGGCGCGTCATTGATCCGATGAAAGGCACGGAGATGAACACACAAAGCGGTGAGATTGCCGTCGACGTCAAAAGCCTCGCGAAGTTCTATGGAGCCCATCAGGTTCTGTTCGACGTCAGCCTGAGCGTGGCGGCCGGCGAGAAGATCGTGATCTGCGGTCCTTCCGGTTCCGGGAAATCCACCTTGATCCGGTGCCTCAACAAGCTCGAGGATCATCAGGCCGGCACCATCAGGATGCTCGGCACGGAACTCAACGAGGACCTCGCCAACATCAACGAGATCCGCCGGGACGTCGGCATGGTGTTCCAGCACTTCAACCTTTTCCCGCACCTGACGGTGCTGGAGAATTGCGTCCTCGCACCGATGCTGGTGCGCAGGCAGGATCGGAGAACCGCCGAGGAGCAGGCGATGCTTTATCTCGAGCGCGTGAGGATCCCGCAGAAGGCCGGAAGCTATCCGGGCGAACTCTCGGGCGGCCAGCAGCAGCGCGTCGCCATTGCGCGGGCCTTGTGCATGCGGCCGGAGATCATGCTCTTCGACGAGCCGACCTCGGCGCTCGACCCGGAAATGATTTCGGAGGTGCTCGACGTCATGATCGAACTGGCGCAGGACGGCATGACGATGCTCTGCGTGACCCACGAAATGGGCTTTGCCCGCAAGGTCGCCGATCGGGTCGTGTTCATGGACAAGGGGCGGATCGTCGAGGAGGCGGCTCCGTCCGATTTCTTCGACAATCCACGGCACGAACGATCCAAACTGTTCCTGAGCCAGATTCTCGGTCATTGAGGGGAAAACCATGCGTCGCAAGCAACCGAACATCCTGCTTGTCATGTGCGATCAGCTGACGGCCATCGCGCTTTCCGCCTACGGCAACAGGGTCTGCAGGACACCGAACATCGACCGCCTGGCGGAGCAGGGCTCGGTCTTCGAAAATGCCTATTGCAATTACCCGCTTTGCGCGCCGTCGCGCTTCGCGCTGATGAGCGGGCGCCTGCCGTCGCGGATCGGCGCCTTCGACAACGCCGCGGAATTCCCCGCGGCCGTTCCGACCATCGCGCACTATCTGCGCGATGCGGGCTACTACACCTGCATCTCCGGCAAGATGCACTTCGTCGGCCCCGACCAGCATCATGGCTATGAGGACAGGCTGACGACCGAGATCTACCCGGCCGACTTCAGCTGGGTGCCGCCGAAAACCTATGACGAGCTGGAGGACGAGGAGATCGTCGCGAAGGGCAAGGTGCCGTTCGGGGTCTCCAGCGTCGAGACGATCGCCGACGCGGGCCCGCTCGCCCGCTCCCAGCAGATCGACTATGACGACGAAGTCGCACGGCGGGCGGCGCAGCACATTTTCGACTGGCGGCGCTACGGCGATGGCCGGCCGATGTTCATGACGGTCTCCTTCACGCAGCCGCATGATCCATACGTCATCACGCGGGAATACTGGGACCTCTATACGGACGAGGGCATCGACCTGCCGCGCACTGCGAAGATTCCGCTCGACGCGTTGGACCCGCATAGCCGCTCCCTCTATTTCCACTACAGCCTCGACAAGTTCGAGGTGACGGATGAGATCTACCGGCGCGCGCGCCGCGGATATTACGGCATGATCAGCTATGTCGACCGCAAGCTCGGCGAGTTGCGCAAGACGCTGGAGGATGCGGGCATCGCCGATGAGACGGTGATCATCTTCACATCCGACCATGGCGACATGATCGGGGAACGGGGCCTGTGGTTCAAGAAGAACCTCTTCGATCCCGCCATCCGCGTTCCGCTGGTCGTCTATCGTCCGAATGGGAAGGGGCTCTCGAGGATCGTCGCGCCCGTCTCGCTTCTCGACCTGCTGCCGACCCTCGTCGATCTCGGGGGTGGTGACGCGGGGTCTTTCGTCACGCCGCACGAGGGCAGGAGCCTCCTTCCTCTGCTCGCCAAGGACGATCCGCAGCGCGTCACCATGGCCGAACACATAGACGGAGGAACGAAGGCTCCCCGCGTCATGCTGCGCCGCGGCGCCAGAAAGGTCGTGGTGTCGGAAGCCTATCCCACGCAATTGTACGACCTTGCCGCCGATCCTGGCGAAACGCGCAACCTGGCGGACGATCCTGCCTTCCAGCCGGAACTCGAACGGCTGCTGGAGGCGGTCGAGGCGATCTGGGATCTGCCGAAGCTCCGTGCGGAGGTCATGCAGAGCCAGCGCGTGCGCCAGTTCGTCAACAGGGCGATGCAAAAAGGCAAGCAGCGTAGCTGGGAACACTATCCCAACCCGATCGAGGAACACACGCGGTTCGTGCGCACCGGCGAGCGTTTCCCCGATGTGGAGCGGCGTTCCTATCTTCCATACGCCGACTATTGATCCCGCCCGCCCGACACTCCGGGTTGCCGCGTCCCCCTCTGCGGCAGCCTTCGCCACGAACACCTTGACCAGTCGACACGAAGACGACATGATCGTAAATCAAGTCGACAGGGAGACGACAAAATCAATCCGCGCTGCTGCGACCACAATACAGGAGACATCTCATGAAACTTTCCGGCGTCATGCCCGCCCTCGTCACCCCCTTCGATGCCAACAACCGCGTCGACTTCAAGGCCTTCGAAAAGCACCTCACCGCCCTGCGCGACGCCGGCGTCACCGGCTGGGTGCCGATGGGCTCGACGGGCGAATACTTTTCGCTCTCGAACGAGGAGCGCGAGGACGTGCTGACATTCGTCAAGGATTTCGCGAAGGAAGGCGAGGCGCTGATCGCCGGCACCAACGCGCCGGCCACCCGTGAGGTGATCGAGAACACGCTGCGCGCCAGGGAGATCGGTTACGACACCGTGCTGCTCGCCACGCCCTTCTACACGCGCCCGACGCAGGAGGAACTGCTCGCCCATTACCGCGCCGTGCTCGACGCCACCGACATCAACCTTGTGCTCTACAACTACCCGCCGAAGGACGGCGTCGAGATCGGCTTCGAGCTGATGGATGCGCTTGCCGACGATCCGCGCGTCATCGGCATCAAGGAAAGCTCGGGCGTGCTCCAGCGCGCCGTCGATATCCACGCCCGCTACAAGGGCCGCATCGACCTCGTCTCCGGCTCGGACGACATCGCCCTCGACTTCATGTTCTGGGGCGCCGATTGCTGGATCTGTGGCCCGGCCAACTGCATGGCGAAGGCCTGCGTCGATCTCGACCGCACCTTCCGTTCCGGCGATCTTGCCGCCGCGCGTGAAAAGATGACGGTGCTCTACCGCGCCATGAACATCCTCGAAAGCGGCAAGTTCGTGCAGAAGATCAAATATGGTTGCGAACTCCAGGGGACGCCCGTCGGCACCTGCCGCGCGCCGCTCGGCGAACTCACCGAGCAGGAAAAGACGGATTTTCGCGCGGCCATCGCGCCCATCCTCAACTGAAGAAACTTTCGGAGGAGCGCCCCATGCCATCCATCGCCGTCGTCGGTGCCGGCGTCATCGGTGTCACCGTCGCCTACGCCCTCCAGCGCCGCGGTCTTTCCGTGACGCTGGTCGACCGCGACGGGCCAGGCCGGGGCGCCTCCTACGGCAATATGGCCAGCATCGCGGTCACGGAATTCATGCCCGCCTCGCGGCCCGGCGTCTGGGCGCAGATGCCCAAATGGCTGCTCGATCCGGAAGGCCCGGTGCGTATCCGCCCCGGCTATGTGCCGAAGCTCGTTCCGTGGTTCCTGCGCTTCCTCGCCGCCAGCCGCCCGTCCAGGCTGCGCGAACTGGAGGCCGCCGGCGCGGCCCTTTGCGGCCGCGCCCATGAAGATCTCGATGCGCTGCTGAAGGAGACCGGCCTTGCCCACATGCTGGGCGCCGAAGGCTGCCTGAGCCTTTATGCCGACGAGGCGGAATTCCGCGCCGACCGCGACCATATCGACATCCTCGACCGCTTCGGCTTCCGCCACGACATTCTCGGCGGCAACGCCATCCGCGATCTCGAACCGGCCTTGACGACGAAGATCGCCAGGGCCGTGCTTTTCCCGGACAATCGCTCCGTGGCCGATCCCTATCGGCTGGTGACGGCGCTTGCCGGGCAATTCCAGGCGCTCGGCGGCACCGTCGAGACCGGCGAGGTCGTCGGCTTCGAAGACGGCGGGGGCGATGTTTCGGCCCTGCGGCTGGCCGATGGCCGCCGGCTTGCCGCCGATCGCGTGGTGCTGGCGGCGGGCGCCTTCACCGGCCGGCTGTCGAAGCTGCTCGGCGAGCCGATCCCGCTCGAAACCGAGCGCGGCTACCACACGCAGATCATGGCGCCGGGCATTTCCATGCGCCATTCCATCATCTGGCCCGCCCGCGCCTTCATGGTGACGCCGACGGCCGGCGGCATCCGTGTCGGCGGCACGGTGGAGATGGCGGGGCTCGATGCCCCACCGGACTATCGCCGCGCCAGGGTGCTGGTGAAACGGGCGAAGGAGGCGCTGCCGGACCTCAAGGCCGAAGCAACCAGCGAATGGATGGGCCACCGCCCGGCCTTGCCCGATACGGTGCCGGTCATCGGCCCATCGGCAAAGCGCAGGAACGTCTTCTACGCCACCGGCCACGGCCATCTCGGCCTGACCTATGCCGCGACGACCGGCCGGTTGGTCGCCGACCTCGTGACGGGCGCAAGGCCGCCCATCGATCTCAAACCCTATCGCGTCGACCGTTTCTGAAAGGAAAGCCCATGCGAAGCGAACTCTATATCGACGGAACTTGGAAACCCTCTAGCGACGGCAAGACCTTCGAGGTCATCAACCCGGCAACGGAGGAGGTGATCCATCATATCGCCGCCGCCACGGCCGAGGACGTCGATCTCGCCGTGAAGGCTGCCCGCCGCGCCTTCGATGAAGGCGGCTGGCCGAAGACGACCGGTACCCAACGCGCAAGATACCTGCGCGCCATCGCCGCCGGCATCCGCGCCCGGCAGGCCGAGATCGCGCGGCTCGAAGTCATCGACAACGGCAAGCCTTTTCCGGAAGCCGACTGGGACATCGCCGATGCCGCCGGCTGCTTCGATTTCTATGCCGGCCTTGCCGAGCAGCTCGACAACGATCCGGAAGAGCCGATCGCGCTCTCCGACGACCGCTTCACCTCCAGGGCGGTGCGCGAGCCGGTCGGCGTTGCCGGCGCCATCATTCCCTGGAACTACCCGCTGCTGATGGCCTCCTGGAAGGTCGCGCCGGCCCTTGCCGCCGGCTGCACCGTCGTCCTGAAGCCCGCCGAAGTGACCTCGCTCACCGCGCTGGAACTCGCCGCCGTCGCCGAGGAGGCCGGCCTGCCGCCGGGCGTGCTCAACATCTTAACCGGCGCAGGCCCCGTCGCGGGGCAGGCGATCATCGACCACAAAGGCGTCGACAAGCTGGCCTTCACCGGCTCCGGCCCGGTGGGCTCGAAGATCATGGCCGCCGCCGCCCGCGACATCAAGCGCGTCAGCCTCGAACTCGGCGGCAAGTCGCCCTTCGTCGTCTTCGACGACAGCGACATCGAGAAGGCCGTCGAATGGATCCTGTTCGGCATCTTCTGGAACCAGGGCCAGGTCTGCTCGGCCACCTCGCGTGTGCTGGTGCAGGAGGGGATCTACGAGCCGCTGATGGCGCGCCTCATCGAGGAGACGAACCGCATCCGCATCGGCAACGGCCTCGACGACGGCGTGCTGCTCGGCCCGCTGGTCTCGAAGAAGCAGCACGAGCAGGTCGTCGCCGCGATCGAGGCGGCGAAGGCGGCAGGTGCCACGGTCGCGTGCGGCGGCACCCGGCCGGAGGGTTTCGACAGGGGCTACTACCTGCGCCCGACGGTTCTTGCCGATGTGCCTCTCGATAGCGCCGCCTGGACGGAGGAGATTTTCGGACCGGTCGTCTGCGTGCGCCCCTTCCGGACGGAAGAGGAGGCCGTCGCCCTTGCCAACGATTCCCGCTTCGGCCTCGCTGCCGCCGTCATGTCGGCGGACGATGCGCGCGCCGAGCGCGTGGCCAAGGCCTTCCGCGCCGGCATCGTCTGGATCAACTGCTCGCAGCCCACCTTCACCGAGGCGCCCTGGGGCGGCTACAAGGAATCCGGCATCGGCCGCGAACTCGGCCGCTGGGGTCTCGACAACTATCTGGAGATCAAGCAGATCACGAAATATGTGAGCGAAGATCCCTGGGGCTGGTACATCAAGTAGGAGCCGCCGCGATGCGTTTCGAAAACGCGCTCGACCTCATGCTCGTCCATTGCCAGGGCGAGCTTGGCCATGTGCTGATGAACGGCGCGCCGGAGATTCCAGGTGCCACCATGCTCGACAAGATGAACCACATCAACACGGTGGACGACAGCCTGCGCCGTTTCGTCACCTTCGAGCCGCGCGCCCATGTCGCCCAGTCGGTGAACCTGCTTCTTGCGCCGGTGCGGAAGAATGCGGATGCCGGCTTCATCGTGCTCCAGGCCGACCGCGCCCATCCGATGTCCGGCAGCAATTGTATCTGCGTCGTCACCGCGCTTCTCGAAAGCGGCCGGGTGGCGATGCGGGAGCCGGAAACGGTCCTCCGCCTCGATACGCCCGCCGGCCTCGTCGTGGCGCGAGCGCGGTGCGAGGGCGGGCGCTGCCTTTCCGTCAGCCTCGACAACGTGCCGAGCTTCGCCGAACTGCTCGACCACGAAATCGACACGCCGGCATGGGGCCGCATCAAGGTCGATATCGCCTTCGGCGGCGTCTATTATGCGCTGGTCGATGTCGGGCAGATCGGCCTGACCATCGCCCCGGAAAGCGCCCGGCAGCTTGCCGAAGCCGGCATCGCGCTCAAGCAGCGTCTCGGCGATCAGGTGAAGGTGCGGCACCCGACACTGCCCGGCGTGGACGAGATCGCCTATGTCATGTTCCGCGACCATGAGCCGGACGGCGCGGTGCGCACCTGCACCACGCTCCAGCCGGGCCGGGTCGATCGCTCGCCCTGCGGCACGGGCAGTTCCGCAAACCTCGCAACGCTGTTCGCACGCAACGAGATCTCGGTGGGCAATGGCCGTATCTCGCGTTCCATCATCGGCGGAGAATTCCTGGCCGAGGCGATCGGCGAAACGCAGGTCGGCGGACGCCGGGCCGTGCTGCCGCGCATCACCGGCCGCGGCTATGTTTATGGCCGCTCGGAACTGCGCCGCGCCTCCGACGATCCGTTCACGGCCGGTTTCGCGCTGTCCGACACCTGGGGACCGCAGGTCGATCTCCTGCTTTAGGAGGTGCCCGATGGGGTGTCGGAGGACTGAACGGCATCGGCTATGTGATCGGAACTTCGCGGTTTCAGGGTCGGCTTAGTTCGTGACTCACAAAAGCGAAACCGTGATCTCGCTAGTCGAGAACCACTCGCGCTTGTAGGCTGTCAGATCGAACATGGAAAAGTCCGCAAGAGTAATGCATCCAGACCGGACACCCTGTGGCTGAACGACCAGAAGAGAAAAAATGACACGGACGCAAAGCCCCACGGCGGCGGGCCTTGCCGCCGGCGCGATTGCCGCGGCTATCTATGCTTGACACTGCCCGGACGACAGCCCGCTTTTCCTTGCCACCTGGTACATGATCGCCATTGCCGGCGTGACCGTTGGCGGCGCGCTTCTTGGCAGCCGTCTGCTGCACTGGTAGCCGGCTGCTGCTTCCGTGCCTGGCCGGCGGCTCGGTCTTGCCCCTTAACTGCGGGCAGGCCGAACTCGATTCCGTTCAGCATGGCGCCTGCGCCGTCTTTCTGTGAACCATCGACATAATCGCTTTGCGCCTCCTCCCTTTCAGCCTAGCTTGCCGGGGAAAGGCCATGGAAGACATGGACTTTGGTGCGATTCGACCCGGGAGGACACATGACCTCGACTGAGCCCGTCTACGGGACGGTGACGCTGCTGCTGATCGCCGTTGCCGCCGTCGCGTTGCTTCTTCTGCTCATCCTGCGGTTCCGCCTGCATGCTTTCGTGGCGCTGGTGCTGGTCAGCCTGCTTACCGCGCTGGTCACGGGCATCTCCTTCCAGGACGTGGTTCCGACGCTCTTGCAGGGCTTCGGCTCGACGCTCGCCTCGGTCGCGCTCCTGGTCGGCTTCGGCGCGATGATCGGGCGGATGCTGGAGGTCTCGGGCGGCGCGCAGGTGCTTGCCGACCGGCTGATCGGGCAGTTCGGCCACGATCGCGCGCCCTTCGCCCTCGGCATCGCCTCGCTGCTGTTCGGCTTTCCGATCTTCTTCGACGCCGGGCTCGTGGTGATGCTGCCGATCATCTTCAGCGTCGCCCATCGTTTCGGCGGCTCAGTGCTGCTTTATGCACTGCCGTCGGCGGGTGCCTTCGCGGTCATGCATGCTTTCCTGCCACCCCATCCAGGCCCGGTCGCCGCGGGCGAACTGCTGGGGGCTGATATCGGCCTTCTGGTGCTGGTCGGCCTCGCCGTCGCCCTGCCGACCTGGTATCTGGGCAGCTACCTCTTCGGCCTTTGGGCCGGCAAGCGCTTCGAACTGCCGGTCCCGGAACTTCTCGGATCGCTCAGCGAGGCGGCGCATGACCGCCGCGAGCCGCCGTCCTTCGGCACGGTGATGCTTGTGCTGTTGCTGCCGCTCGTGCTGATCTTCCTCAACACCGGCCTTGGCACGCTGGTGACCGCCAAGGCGATCGACGGCGATGCTCTGTGGGTGAACATTCTGCGCATGGCTGGGCAAACGCCGGTCGCATTGCTCATCACCGTCCTCGTCGGCATGTGGACGCTCAGCGGCCAGCGCACGCTCAAGGACATGGAAAAGCTGATGGACGGGGCTCTCGGCCCGGTCTGCGGCATCATCCTCGTGACCGGGGCCGGTGGCATGTTCGGCGGCGTGCTGCGCGCAAGCGGCATCGGCCAGGCGCTCGCCGGCAGCCTGGAGGCTGTCGGCATGCCGCTGATCGTCGCCGCCTTCCTCATCTCCACCGCGCTGCGCGTGGCGCAAGGCTCGGCCACCGTGGCGTTGACCACGACGGCGGGCCTTCTCGCCCCCACCGTCGCCGCGACGACGGGGCTGAGCTCCTTCGACCTGTGCTTCCTCGTCATAGCCATTGCCTGCGGCGCGACGGTGCTGAGCCACGTGAACGATTCCGGCTTCTGGCTGGTCGGCCGCTTCCTCCAGATGGACGAACGGACCACGCTCCAGACCTGGACCGTGATGGAAACCCTGCTCGGCGTCATCGGCTTTGCCTTCGCCCTTGTGGGATGGTGGATACTATGAGCGGAGAGCTGCATCATATCGTGGTGATGGGCGTTTCCGGCAGCGGCAAGACCACTGTCGGGGAAGCGCTTGCCGAAAGGCTCGGCTGGCGTTTCATCGAGGGCGACAGCTTCCATCCCCCGGAGAACGTGGCCAAGATGTCGGCCGGCATTCCGCTCGACGACAACGATCGTATTCCATGGCTGAAGGCGCTGGCGGCGGAGATCGCCAGGGATGAGGCGGCCGGCCGGCCCTCCGTGCTCGGATGCTCCGCGCTGAAGCGCGCCTATCGCGATATCCTGCGCAGCGGCGCGCCACGCGTGCGCTTCGTGCATGTCCACGGCGATCGCGCCGTGCTGGCCGATCGGCTTTCGCACCGCGCCGGGCATTTCTTCCCCGCCTCCTTGCTCGACTCGCAGCTCGCGACGCTCGAACCGCTTGGTCCGGATGAAGACGGCGTGGTCGTCGACGTGGCGCTTTCGACGACCGAACAGGTCGACATCGCAATGCGGGAACTCGGCTACTGACACGACTTCAGCAGGTGGCGTGAGCGGTGGAGCTCTACGTGGAACCCATCTCCACCGCGACACGGCGCAATTGCTCCAGAAACATCGACTGTAGTCCGCCCGGCAACCAGTTCTCGCGCATGGTGATGCCGACCGTACGCATTCCGAGCCGCTGCCGCACATTTTCGCTGACGGGGATGCAATGCAAGAGCCCCTCCCTCGAAGCGCGGCTCCCATGTCTTCTTCTGTTCGAAATATCCTTGTTGAGCTTTCCGCTCGGGCCTCTCGTGCGGCCTCGTCTTTTCGCCTGGCGAACCAGTTGGCCAGCAGCGCGCCGGAGATGTCGTGCCAGACACTGAAGATGGCGCTGGGAACGGTGGCGAGCGCGAGAAATGGGTGGTGACCAGCGCCGCGCCCAGGCCCGAATTCTGCATGCCGACCTCGATGGCGATCGCCTTGCGCTTGGCAAGCGTCAGGCCGATGGCCTTCGCCGCGAAGAAGCCGAGCAGGTAGCCGAGCCCGTTGTGAAGCACGACGACCGGGTTATGTTTTTACCGATAGTCCCGTGCTTGGCATCGTGGTCGCCACCTTCAGGATCGCTTCGGCCGCGCGCTTCACGCCGGCGGCCTTCTGCATGCTGATCGCATTGTCCTTTAGCCTCGCCCGCATCGCCGCATCATCCATCAGGCTGGTGATGGCGCTTGCCAGCTCGTTCTCGCTCCAGCCATAGCGGTCGAGGTGCAGGCCGACGCCGGTTTCTTCGGCGCGGCGGGCATTGTCGTGACCATCCCAGCAATAGGGCATGATGATCGATGGCGTGCCGAAATAAAGCGCCTCGCAGAAGGAGTTGTTGCCGCCGTGGTGGATGAACAGGCTTGCCTGCTCGACCACGGAAGGCTGCGGAAACCAGTCGTCGATGAAGACATTGTCCGGCACATCGCGATAATCGTCGCGCCAGTGGCCGGCGTTGATGAGAAAACGGTAGGGCAGTTTCGAGAAGGTCTCGATCATCCGCTTGATCATTGTCACGTCCATGGCGCCGAGCGAGCCGAAGCTGATGAGCGCCAGCGGCGCTTCATTGTGGCTGGCGAAGCGGGGCGAGGCATAGGGCGCCTCATGCCGCACGCAGCCATCGAGGAAGACGAAAAGCTCCTCATCCAGCGCGTTGCGGCGCTTGCGGCGAATGATTTTCGGCGCCAGCAGCAGGTTGAGATAGGGCGACGGCTCGAGAAAAACTGACGGTGGCGGTGGACGCAAGCCCGACTGGCCGAGAAAAGCGGAAAACCGCCGGTGGGCGGAAGCCGTCACCTCGCGGTATCGCGCGGAAAACCGCTCCCATTCCTCGCCCGGTGTTTCGCTGCAGCCGGAGAGATAGGGCGGCACGCGCGGATCGGGAATTTCGGTTTCGGCGCAGGAGACGACGCGGACCCAAGGTACGCCGGCATTGGCGATCGCCGGAAACATCACGACATTATCGAGCACGATCACATCCGGCTTCAGCCGGGCCACAAGTTGCCTGAGCGGCTCTTCCACCCGGATCGCCGTATCGACAATCGCATCCCAGGTCGGGCCGACATAGCTTTGCAATTGATCGAACGGACTCTGGCGGAAGGCGTCCTGATGGCGCTCGATGAAATCGTTCCAGTCGGTCGCGGGTGCGGACGTATCGTCGCCGAGCTGGTATTCGCCAAAGCCGTATTCGGTAAAGACGCCGCTGAAACCGGGATGACAAATGAAAACGGGGCGGTGGCCCATGCGCCTCAGTTCCTGGGCGATACCCACACAGTTCAGCGCTGCGCCGTAGCTTGCTTCCGGAAAGAGGGCGATGGTCTTTGCTGGCGCCATGGAGGATCAACGCACGACGAGCTTGAAGGCGGGAGGAACGCCACGGCCGGCCAGCCGTGGGCGCTGCGATTGGGAGAGCTGTATATGCACACGCATGAGATCGGCCGCAAGCTCCATCTGGCCGCGCTCGATCTGCTCGAGAATCTGGATATGCTCGAGGTTGGACTGCATCAGCCGGAAGGCGTTGACATGGCCGGCCGGCGGGCTGGCGCGGCGGCGGCGGTGATGGTTGGTAAGCGTCTCTGCCATGAAGGGATTGCCGCAGGAACGCGCGATCAACAGGTGGAAATCGTAGTCCGTGCGGTCGAAAAGTTTGCGGTCGAAATTTGTCTCGTTCATCCCGCGCAGGATCAGCATTGACTGGCGCAGCGCCGTCATCGCCGGAATATCGCGCTTGAACTCCGGCAGGGTCAGCGCGAGCGGCTCGGTCGCAAGGCGGAACTCGTAGCTTTTCGCCGCCGCATCGCCACTGATGGCGAAGTGCTTCAGCAGCCATTGCTGGCCGGCACCGCGTTCGGCCAGATTTTCCTCCGCCAGTTTCACAAACGCATTTTGTACCGTCTGGCGTGAGACGTCATAGCGGCGCTGAAGCGCGGCGACGGTCTGGCTTTCGGCAATGCGTCCGGCGGCGAGATCACGCAGGATCGCGGCATAGATTTCACTCTCGCCATCGCCTTCCGCCGTGTCTTCAAGGCGCGCAATGGCGGCGGGATCGACGGCGAGCAGATAGCCGCCCTCGGCATCCGCCGTCACGAGCTCTCGCTCGGCAAGAATCTGCAAAGCCTTGCGGATCGGGGTTCTCGAGACGTTGCAGAGCGAGGCGAGCGCCTGTTCGGCCAGCCGCTCGCCGGGCGCCATGCCGCGCTCGCCGGCGACATCCAGTATTTTTTGCGCCAGTTCGACATGGCGGAAATTGGTGCGTTTCGGCTCCGGGGTCATGGCTCGCCTCTGCCCTCCATCGCCGTGCATGCTGCCCTTTGAGCATTCGTCGCGCAAGTCCGGAAATGCGCGGACCGCAAAAATGCATCCACCCTATTGACGTATTTTTTTTATAAATAATACTTCCATGCGACAGGGAATGAGACCGGAGAACCGGCGCGCCCGTCGAAGAGGTTGGAACAACGTAAAACAAGGGAGTCTTCCGTGACCGTGAAGAACCGACTGACTGCGACCTGCGCGGCCGCGGCGCTTGTCGCCGCATGTCTTGCGACGGGCGCGGCTTCCGCCGCCGATCTCGTCATCTCGAACTGGGATGGCTACATGGCCCCTGACATCGCCGAGCAATTCAAGGCCGCGACCGGGCTGGAGATCGAGGTGGTCAACCACGCCACCAACGAAGAGGTGATGGGCAAGTTGATGGCGAGCGGCGGCAAGGGCTACGACGTCGTTTTCGTCTCCTCACCCTTCGCCGAAATCCTCAACGGGCAAGGGCTCGCCGAGCCGATCGACAAGGCGGCCGTGCCGAACCTCGACAATCTCTATCCGGAAGCCACGACGCTCGCCTATGATCCGGGCAACACGTTTTCCGTGCCCTATACCTGGGGCTCGACGGGCCTCTGCTACCGCTCCGACCTCGTGGAAGGTACGCCAGACAGCTGGCTGAACCTGCTCCAGCCGGTGGATGCGCTGAAGGGCAAGACGACGATGCTCGCCACCGACCGCTGGCTGATGGCGGCGGGCGAGCTCGCCAAGGGGTTTTCCGTCAACGAGAAGGATCCGGCCAGGCTCGAAGAGGTGAAGACCCTGCTCATCGAGGCGAAGAAGACGCTGCTCGCCTATGACGACACGACCTTCTATTCCAAGCTCGTTTCCGGCGAGGCCTCGCTGGTGCATGCCTGGGACGGCTGGTGCAACTACGGCATCGGCGAGAACAAGGACATCAAGTTCGTCGTGCCGAAGGAAGGCTCCGACCTCTGGATCGACACGATCGTCGTCCTGAAAAGCTCGGAGAAGAAGGATGCGGCGATGAAGTTCATCAACTTCATCCTCGATGCCAAGAACCACGCCTGGGCCGCGCAGAACATCCTCTATAAGGTGCCGAACAAGGCCGCGATGGAAAGCCTCGACAAGGCGCTGTCCGAGCAATACCCGAACATGGCCATGGCGCCTGCGGACCTCGTCAAATACGAGCTGCTGCGCGACCTCGGGACGGCGCAGAAGGACTATTCGCGCATCGTGAGCGAGATCAAGGCCGCGAACTGAACGCGGCTCCTTCCCGTGGCGACTGGGAGGCGGCCCGCCGCCACGGGCAATTTTCTTCCTGAAATCCTTTATGCGCGAACGCTGTGACGGCCCCCCGCGGGAGTAAAGCCTTGTCCTTCAATGCCACCAGACCGACCCTGCTCGCCGCGCCCGGCGTCGCCTGGCTCGTCGCCTTAATGGTGGTGCCGTGTCTGCTGGTGCTGAGCTATGCCTTCTTCGAGCGCGGCGTCTGGGGCGGCGTCGAATACACGTTCACACTGGAAAATTTCGCCCGCGTCGCCGATCCGCTCTATGCGAAGATCTTTCTCAATTCCGCGCGCATCGCCCTGACGGCGACGGTGGTGGCGATCCTCATCGCCTATCCGGCGGCTTACGCGATTTCGCGGGCGCCAAGGATGTCGCAGCCGATCCTGCTGTTCTTCGCCGTGCTGCCCTTCTGGAGCAATTACCTGATCCGCACCTATGCGTGGATCGTGCTGCTGAACCGCGAGGGCCTGATCAACAACCTGCTGCGCTCGCTTGGCTACACAGGCGAGCCGCTGTCGATGCTCTATACCGAGAGCGCCGTCATCACCGGTCTCGTCTACAATTACCTGCCCTTCGTCATCCTCGCGATCTATTCCACGCTGTCGCGGCTGAACCCGGAACTGATGGAGGCGTCGCGCGATCTCGGCGCCGGCCCCGTCCGCACCTTCCTGCGCGTCACGCTGCCGCTGACCCTGCCCGGCGTGGCGGCGGGCGGCGTCTTCGTCTTCGTGCTCTCCATCGGCAATTTCGTGACGCCCGCGCTGCTCGGCGGCGGGCGGTTCCAGATGGTCGGTAACCTCGTCTACGACCAGTTCCTGACGGCGAACGACTGGCCCTTCGGCGCAGCCCTCGGCGCGGCGCTGATCCTCACCATGATCGTGCTGCTCCTGTTGCAGGCCCGCGCCACGGCCCATGCCAGCGGCGAGCGCAAAGGGGAGGCGGCGCAATGAACGCGACGCTTTCCAGCAAGTTGCCGGGGCGCATCGTGCTGCTCTTGGTCTTCGGCTTCCTCTATCTGCCGATCGCCGTGCTGGTGCTGCTTTCCTTCAACGCCAGCGGCCTGCCGACCTCGTGGTCCGGCTTCTCCACCCGCTGGTACGGCGCGCTGCTTTCCAACACGGACATCCTGCGCGCCGCCGGCAACACGTTCATCGTCGCCGTCTTCGCGACCGTCATCTCCACCGTACTCGGCACGCTTTTGGCGCTCGGCATGGAGACGCGGCGCCGCAAGAGCAACGGTCTCGAAGCGCTCGCCTTCGCGCCGATGGTCATCCCCGACATCGTGCTCGCCGTGGCGCTGCTCACCTTCTTCTCGCGTCTCGGCCTGACGATGGGCTTGCACACCATCGTCATCAGCCATGTCATCTTCGACCTCGCCTTCGTCTGCTCGGTCGTGCGCGCCCGGCTGAAGCATTTCGATTTTTCCATCGTCGAGGCCTCGCGCGATCTCGGGGCGTCGGGCTGGACGACCTTCTGGCGCGTCACCTTCCCGGTGCTGCTGCCGTCCATCGTCGCCGGTGCGCTGCTCGCCTTCACGCTTTCTGTCGACGAGTTCATCATCGCCTTCTTCACGGCCGGCGCCGGGCGCTCGTCCATCACCCTCCCCATGCAGATCTATTCGATGATCCGCTTCGGCATCACGCCCGAGGTCAACGCGCTCGCCACCATCGTCATGGGCGTCAGCGCGACGGCGCTCCTGATCTCGCAATGGCTCAACAGACAACAGCAGGTCCCATGAACGCATCCAGCAATCCGATCCTGCGCATCGAGGGTGTCGGCAAGGCGTTCGGGCCGGTGACGGCCGTCGACGATGTGACGCTCGATATCCGCGAGAACGAATTCTTCGCGCTGCTCGGCCCCTCCGGCTGCGGCAAGACCACGCTGCTGCGCATGCTCGCCGGCTTCGAGAGCCCGAATGCTGGCCGCATCCTGCTTGAGGGCAAGGATATTTCCCCGTTGCCGCCGGAAAAGCGGCCGCTCAACCTGATGTTCCAGTCCTATGCGCTCTTTCCGCATATGACGGTCAGGCAGAACCTCTCCTACGGCCTCGAAATGGAGCGGCTCGCCAGGACGGAAATCCACCGCCGCGTCGACGAGACCATGGCGACGACGGACCTCACGCAATTTGCCGACCGCAAGCCCGAACAGCTTTCCGGCGGCCAGAAGCAGCGTGTTGCGCTCGCCCGCGCCCTGGTGAAGCGCCCGAAAGTGCTGTTGCTCGACGAACCGCTCGGCGCGCTCGACAAGAAGCTGCGCGAGAAGATGCAGCTTGAACTCAAGCGCATGCAGAACGAAGTAGGCATCACCTTCATCATCGTCACGCACGACCAGGAGGAAGCGCTCGTCATGGCCGACCGCATGGCGATCCTCAAGGACGGCCGCCTCTTGCAGGTCGGTGCGCCGGAGGACGTCTATGAGCGCCCCGCCGACCGCTTCGTCGCCAACTTCATCGGCGTCATGAATTTCATCGACGGCAAGGTCGGGGTCGATGGTCTCTTCGCCGCGGAAGGTCTGCAGGTGAAGGCATCGGGCAATGCCGGCTCCGCGACGCTCGCCGTGCGACCGGAAAACATCGTCATCGGCCCGCCCGGCGACCTGCCGGTGTCCGGCGCCATCGTCGATATCGCCTATCACGGCCTCGACCGCGTGCTGCACGTCAAGACGACCGCAAGTGCAACGCCGCTTCAGGTCCGCATTCCAGCGAGCGGGGCGGGCAACTGGAAGATCGGCGATGCGCTGAGCCTCAAGATCGATCCGGCGAGATGCCGGCTCTTCCAATGAATAAAGAGGGGAACACCATGTCCAAGACCATCGCATTCTTCCCGGAAGCGGCCTTTGGCCCGGCGCTGAACTCGGTCGGCATCGCGCAGGCCGTCGAAGCGCTCGGCCACAAGGCCGTCTTCCTCTCCGACCCCGGCTTCGTTTCGGTCTATGAGGGCTACGGTTTCGAGGCACATGCCGTGAACCTTTCCGAACCCATGCCGCCGGAGCAGATGGCGAAGTTCTGGGAGGATTTCATCAACGGCCACATCCCGAATTTTCGTAAATCTCCCTACGACCAGGTCGACAACTACGTGAAGGATTGCTGGACGGCGATCGTCGACAGCGCAAAATGGGCGCAGAAAGACCTGCCGGGCGTGCTGGCGAAGATCAAGCCGGACCTCATCTGCGTCGACAACGTCATCCTCTTCCCTGCGATCAAGCAATACGGCACGCCCTGGGTGCGCATCATCTCCTGCTCGGAAAACGAGATCGAGGATCCGAAAATCCCGCCGCATCTTTCCGGCTGCGGTGAGAAGGATTTCGCCTGCCACGCCGCCTATCGCGACCATTTCAATGACGTCATCAAGCCGATCCATGACGATTTCAACGGTTTCCTTGCCGAGAATAACGAGGCGCCCTATCCGATCGGCCAGTTTTTCGAAGCCTCGCCCTTCATGAACCTGCTGCTTTATCCGGAGCCGGTGAAGTTCGAGCGCGAGCATCCGCTCGATCCGAAACAGTTCCAGTATCTCGAGGGCTGCGTTCGCAAGGAGAAGCCCTACGAGGTGCCGACCTTTGCCGAGAACAACGACAAGCCGCTGATCTACATTTCCTTCGGCTCGCTGGGGGCAGGGGATACGGACCTCCTGAAGCGCCTTATCACGACCATCGGCAAGCTGCCCTATCGCGCGCTCGTCAATGTCGGCGACTACAAGAATCAGTACGAGAACCTGCCCGGCAACGTCATCGTCGACAGTTGGTTCCCGCAGCCTTCGGTCATCCCGCAGGTCGATGCGGCCATCCACCACGGCGGCAACAATTCGTTCACGGAGTGCCTCTATTTCGGCAAGCCGGCGATCATCATGCCCTACGTCTGGGATGGTCACGACAATGCGACGCGCGTCGACGAGACCGGCCACGGCTTCAAGATGCCGCGTTACGACTGGACGGATGCCGACCTTGCGGCAAAACTCGACGCCTGCATCAACAATTCGACCATGAAGACGCGCCTTGCCGCCACCAGCGCCCATATGCAGGCCCGCAACGGCCCGAAGAAGGCCGCAGGCATTCTCGACGACCTCGTGAAGACGGGCGCCTACAATGGTTGAGACGACGAAAGCATCCGCCCCGCACATCCATAACGCGACGACCTTTTCCGACCTCGTCGACTGGGGCGACCAGCCGGACAGCCTGGAGGGCCAGTCTCACTCCTCGGGCCGTCTCGTCTTCAAGGGGCCGAACAACCAGCCGGAATCCGGCATCTGGGTCTGCACGCCCGGCCGCTGGCGGCTGTCCATCCCACGGGACGAATTCTGCCATTTCGTGGCCGGCCGGGCGGTTTATCGCTCGGACGAAGGCGAGGTGATCGAGGTCGAACCGGGCACGGTCGTTATGTTCCCCGGCGGCTGGACCGGCGAATGCACCGTCATCGAGACCATGCGCAACATCTACATGCTGGTCTGACGTAAAGAGAAAATGAAAGGAAATATCCCATGACCGCGACACCCCTGATGCGCAAGCCGCTGGAAGAGACCGACCTCAAGGACTGGGGCGTGATTCCCACCATGATCGAGGGCGAGAGCCGCACCTCCGGCAAGGTCATCTACAAGGGCCCGAACGGCGAATCCGAAAGCGGCCTATGGATCTGCACGCCGGGAAAGTGGTTCTGCCACGTCACCAGCGACGAGTTCTGCCACTTCCTCGAAGGCCGCTGCACCTATGTCCATGAAAGCGGCGAGGTGATCGAGATCACGCCGGATACCGCCGCCTTCTTCCCGAAGGACTGGAAGGGTGAATGCACGGTCCATGAGACCGTGAAGAAGGTCTACATGATCCGCTGAAGGCATATTTTTCCCTCACCCCGAAAGCGGGGAGAGCGAGACGAAACGCTGCGGCTTGTCCCTTCTCCCCGCCTGCGGGGAGAAGGTGCCGGCAGGCGGATGAGAGGCCGTCGCCCGGTTCTCCAGAACACCAAGGAAGTATTGCCATGTTCAACCCCGCCGAACCCGTGTTCTACCGGCACCCGGCCTACGTCCCGAGCAAGGGCGCCCGCCATGCCGTGATCGATCCCGCAACGCTCGCCACCGTCGGCACCATCGCCGACACCGCGCTCGACGACATGGAGGCCGTGCTCGATGCCGCCACCGTGGCGCAGCGGGACTGGAAACGGCTGGACGCGAAGACACGCGCGACCATCCTTCACCGCATCGCCAACCGCATCGAGGCAACAGACATGCGCCGCTGCGCTGAACTGATGTCGCGCGAGATGGGCAAGCCCTATCCGGAGGCGATCGGTGAGGTGGCCAACTGCGCGGGCGCCTTCCGCTATTTCGCGGAAATGGCGCGCGACGAGGGCGGCAAGGTGGCGGGCACCACGCAGGCCGGCTCCTTCCAACATGCGCGCTACGAGGCGCTCGGCGTGAGCGTGCATATCATGCCGTTCAATTTCCCGATCCTCCTGATGTGCTGGACGGTCGCTGCGTCGCTCGCTTCGGGCAATGCGTGCATCATCAAGCCGGCGCCCGCGACGACGCTCTCCACGCTGGAATTCATGCGGGTCTTCGAGGCCTTGCCGGATGGCCTGATCGCCTGCCTGCCGGGCGGTGTCGAGCTGAGCAGCGCGCTCATCGCCTCGCCGAAGACTCACGCCGTTGCGTTCACTGGCTCAGTTGCCGCCGGCAAGGCCGTGGCGATGGCCGCCGCGGCGCAGATGAAGCCGGCTGTCATCGAGGCGGGCGGTTCGGACCCGATGATCGTCACGGCCCACGCGCCGCTCGATGTGGCCGCGGCCGGTGCCGTCACCGCCGCCTTTCACATGTCCGGCCAGGTCTGCACCTCGGCCGAGCGGTTTTTCGTCGTCGATGCGGTGCATGACGCGTTCGTCGCAAAGTTCGCTACCGAGACGAAGCGTCTGCGCATCGGCAACGGTCTCACGCGCGCTGAGATAGGTCCGCTTGTCAGCGAGGCGGCGCGTACAAAGGTCATCCGGTTGGTCGAGGATGCCAAGGCGATGGGAGCGACGGTGGTGCTGGGCGGGAAGATCCCGGACACTGAGCCGACCGGCTGGTTCTACGAGCCGACCATCCTTGTCAATTGCACACCCGACATGGCGATCATGAACGAAGAGTGCTTCGGTCCTGTCGCCGCTATCATGCGCGTCAAGGATTTCGACGAAGCGATCGAACGGGCCAATGACAGCGAATTCGGCCTCGGCGCCTCTGTCTTTACCACCTCACTCGAAGAAGCGATGGAGGCGGCGGACCGGCTTGAGGCCGGCATGGTCTGGGTCAACAACCCGCTGATCGACAACGACGCGTTGCCCTTCGGGGGCTGGAAGAAATCCGGCCTCGGACGGGAGCTTTCAAAGCTCGGCCTCGATGCCTTCCGCCGCTCGAAAATGGTCATCATCGACCATAAACCGGTGATCCAGGGCTGGTGGTATCCCTATCCGGACGACTGGTTCTTCGACGCGGAGGGGCGCAAGCATGTGTGAGGTGCATCCCTCGCTCGCCGGCATCCTTCGGCGCACCGCCGAGGGAGGTCAGCCGGCCATCGGCGCAATGAAAGCGCGCACTCCTTCCCGACGTCTGGCCAGCGTCGAAGACATTGTTCATGCTGTGCTGTTTTTGATGAACAATCGGGCGGCAAATGGTATCGCCTTGGAACTCGATGGCGGTATTCGTAGAACATCTACGTCCAGCTCTCAAACACGGGCAAGAATCCGCTCATCCTGCTTGCTCGGTCTGGTCCCGAAAGAAGCGGGGATGGCAGCCGACAGGGCCTTGGCTGATTGCCAATCTGGAACGCTGCGGTTTGCCGAAGCGTCAGGCCGGCGACAGTCATCGCGGGAAGAGGCATCGGCGCCCAACGAGGGCGCCTACTTGCAGTAGCGGACGTCATCAATGAAGCGGTGCGCCGCCCTGGATGGAGCTTTTGACAACGGGAGGGGGATGGTTTGACGCTTCTCACCTCGACGATCTTCGAAGCACATCGATGAAGGCTCTGAGCTTGGGCGCCTGCGAGGCATATCGGGGAAAATAGAGGAAAAGACCGGGCTCCTCGATGCTGGCCGCCGGAAGCACCTGCCTGAGTCGACCCGTCCGAAGATCCTCCCGGACAAGGGGCTCGAAGAGATAGGTGATGCCGATATTTTCCAGAGCCAGGTCGCGCGCGTGAAGGGAATCGGTGACACGCACGGTGCCACTGACCTCGACCGAGACATCCTGTCCTTTCTCCTGCAGGTCCCAGGCATAGGCGGCAGCAGACGATATCAGCCGGTAGCCGATGCAGTTGTGGCGGGAGAGATCGGCGATGGAGTGCGGTACGCCTCGCTCCTCGAGATAGGCAGGCGACGCGACCATGATCGCCATGAACGGTTTCGTCAGGCGGACCGCCACCATATCCTGCGCGATCATCTCGCCCAGCCGCACGCCGGCATCGAAGCCGGCGGCGACAATGTCGACCAGCCCTTCGTCGCAGGTCACCTCGATCGTCAGGTCCGGATAGAGCCGGCTCATCTCGATGATCGCCGGCGTGATTGCGAGCGGCAGGGCGAGGCGTGGAACGTTGATGCGAAGCACACCTGCCACCTGACCCTTGGCGGATCGAACCCGTTCAACGCTTTCCTCGACCGTGGCCAGTGCCGGGCCGACGGAAGCGACGAAATCGGCACCGGCCTCGGTCAAAGCCACGCTGCGGGTCGTGCGCGCAAAAAGCGGCTGGCCAAGGCGTTCCTCGACGGACCTTACCGCATGGCTCACGGCGGACGGGCTCATGTTGAGCGCAGCGGCAGCCGCGGCAAAGCCGCCGCGCCGGGCGACGGTCAGGACAACGGGAAAATGGGCCAGCAAGTCGCGATCCATTCATGCATGATATCGAACAACGCTGTCGATTTGAACCATCTAGCCGCCTGATCATCCGAAAGCCAAAATGCGGCCAGTCTTCAACTGATCGGATCGATATCTCCATGACCCAGACCTGGTTCATTACCGGCGCGTCCTCGGGCTTCGGCCGCGCTTTCGCCGACCATGCCCTGAAGCAGGGCCACAATGTCGTCGCCACCGCCCGGCGCATGTCCTCGCTGGAGGACATCGTCGCCAAGGCACCCGAACGGGCATTGGCCCTTGCGCTCGACGTGGCCAGCACGAACGACGCGCAAGCCGCCGTCGATGCGGCCGTCACCCGTTTCGGTCGCATCGACGTGCTGATCAACAATGCCGGATACGGCGTGGTCGGTGCATTCGAGGAGACTCCGGACGACGAATTGCGGATGCTGATGGAAACGAACTTCTTCGGCGCGATGAACGTCACCCGCGCGGCGCTGCCGATATTGCGTGCCCAGCGCAGCGGCGCCATCGTCAACATCTCCAGCCTTGGCGGACAACTCTCCTTCGCGGGCTTCAGCGCCTATTCGGCGGCGAAGTTTGCCCTGGAGGGCGCAAGCGAAGCCCTGGCGCAGGAGCTGAAGCCCTTCGGCGTGAAGGTACTGATCGTCGAGCCCGGCCAGTTCCGGACCAATCTGGCCGGGCCGAGCATGCGCCATATGCCTCGGATGGATGTCTATCGCGATGTCGTCGGCGGCACGCGCCAGTTCGTACACGACATGCACGGCACCCAGCCGGGTGATCCGCTGAAGGCCGCAGCCGCTATCGAGAGAGCGCTCCAGGCCTCCGAGACGCCCCTGCGGCTGCAACTGGGTGCCGACGCGGTCGACGCCGTTCGAGACCATTCCACCACGCTCCTCAAGGATCTCGCAACCTGGGAGGCGCTTGCCCGCGATACGATCTTCGACGCGGCCTGACCCCGGTCAGAACGGAAGAGGAGCCATCCATGTCACGCTGCCGGCCGTAACTGAGGAAATTCGCATGCGCATTCTTGTTGTTGGTGCTTCGGGCACGATCGGCCGCGCACTGTGTTTCGAATTGGAGCGTCGGCATGACATCATTCGGGCCGGCCGCACCTCCGGCGACGTCCTTGTCGATATCCGCTCGCGCGATGCGATCGCGCGCATGTACGAAGCCGTTGGCGAAATAGACGCATGTGTCTGCGTTGCTGCGTCAGGCGCGATGGACGACTTCGATACCCTTACCGACGCACAACTGATTGAAAACATGCAAGGCAAGCTGATCGGTCAAATCAACCTTGTGCTTCTGGGACGCCCATTCGTCTCGGAGAGAGGCTCGTTTACCCTTACCAGCGGCATATTCGCCGACGAGCCGTGGCGCGGCGTGACTGGCGGGGCGGTCATCAGTGGGGGCCTCCACAGTTTCGTGCTTTCTGCGGCGATCGAACTCGATCGCAAACAGCGGATCAACGTAGTCAGCCCTACCATGGTAGAGGACTCGGTGACCGCCTACGGGCACCTCTTTCCAGGGATGCCACCAGTGTCCATGGAAAGTTTGATCGCAGCCTATGTCGGATGCATCGAAGGCGGCAGGACCGGCGAAATCATCAGAGCGTATCGTTCGTTTGAAGACTTTTTCTCCAAAGGGCGGTGTGTGTGATCTTTGGTTTTAGCAGCATGCCGCGGTGTCTGCTTCGAGCCGGAACGGGACATGGCGGTGATCAGTGGAATGCCTGAGAGCGGCGGTGCAAAAGTCGGCCACGGTAGCGGCGGCATAATGCTGCTGCGGGCGGAGTAAAATCCGGCCACCTATTTCCTTTCTGCAACG
>NZ_SLVX01000040.1 GCF_004341885.1 Shinella granuli
CCTGGACCGGGTGACCATTTTGATTTCGTGCGCATCACAGCAGATAGCAAGTGCGATGCTAAGGGTCTGTTAACCACACAAAGTGAGGAAGAACCGTTTCAAACGTAAATCGACACCTACCACGGTAGCGGCGGGATAGTCCCGCTTCGGGCGGTGTAAAATCCGGCCACCTATTTTCCTTCTGCGACGAATGCAGGAGGGTTGGGGATCTATACCGTGGAACTATATCTGAAGGTTCGTCTGGCCTGTTCTGAAGGAATGAGCCGGCGTCAGGCTGCAAAGCATTTCAACATATCGCGCGATAGCGTGGCCAAGATGATGTCGTATTCGACGCCGCCGGGCTATCAGCGTCAGTCACCGATCCGGCGGCCTAAGCTGGATGCGTTTGCTTCGACGATCAATCACTGGCTTGATGAGGACATGAAGGTGCCGCGCAAGCAGCGCCATACGGCCAAGCGGGTGTTCGACCGTCTTCGGGGCGAGTGCGGGTTCACGGGCGGCTACACGATCATCAAGGATTACATGCGCGAGCGGGATCAGCGTCGCCAGGAGGTGTTCGTGCCGCTGGTGCATCCGCCAGGGCATGCGCAGGCCGATTTCGGCGAGGCGATGGTCGTCATTGGCGGTGTGGAGCGGAAGGCGCACTTCTTCGTGCTCGATTTGCCGCACAGCGACGGCTGCTATGTTCGGGCCTATCCGGCGGCAGTGTCGGAGGCCTGGGTCGATGGCCACATCCATGCGTTCGCCTTCTTCGGCGGGGTCCCCTGGAACGCTTTGCGACATTGGAGCGGGCGACGCCAAGTGTCTCGCATACAGCCTTCATCGGGAACCGCCGTTCGGCCATGACAGCGACCGCAACATCTGTTTTTTTGAGCCCGCCGCCGCTTCGAGCGCGTCCTTCAGGATCTCGGCCTCCATGGTCTTCTTGCCGAGCAGTCGCTGCAGTTCGCGCACCTGGTTCTGTAGCGCGCGATACTCCGACGCCGCCACAACCTCCCCCTCGGCGCGCGTCGCCGTCAGCGCGCCCTGTGCCGCCAGCTTGCGCCAGTGGAAAAGCTGGTTCGGTTGGAGCGCGTAGAGACAATCGTCGAGCGGCAGCAGCGTGTACCGGCGGAAGGCGACGATAACGGCCTCGTCCTCGATCGACAGCACCGTCGACTTCGGCTCGCGTGGACCGGTCGGCAGATCGGCGACCGAGGTCCGCTTTTTCCACTTCGCCACGGTCTTCTGGTTGATGCCGTAGCGCTTGGCCAGCGCCCTCAGGCTCTCTTGACTATGTTGTATCGCTCGACGGACCGCCGCAGTCGTCGTGGCGCTCCCATGATGAACCTGGCCCATAGTGCCTCCTTCCATTCAATGGATAAGATTGCACCATCAAAGCCCGGGATCAAACACCTAGAGGGATAAGCCATTGCGGGCGTAACGCGGGGCCATTCAGATAACGATGAGAACAGCATCATTTCGCTCCTTTCAAACTTGCTTTACTCTCCTAAAATCACGCAGTGAACGTGCGTTGATCATAAACGATGCGGGATATGCGGATGGAAGAATTTTCGTCGGAGCTGAGGGGGCGGGTTGAAGATTTTTCCGGCAAGCTGAGCAAGCTCGACCGTCAGGTTATCGAGGCGCTGCTGGTCGACCCGCTAGGCTCATCCTACGAGACAGCAAGTGAAGTCGCCGAACGGGCCGGGGTTCATCAGACGACGGTCATCCGATTTGCCAGAAAGCTTGGCTATGATGGCTTTCTGGAAATGCGAGAGAGTCTTCGCAAGGGCCATGTACAGAAGGCGAGTTCCGCCTCGCGCGTGTTCAGCCGGATCAGGACTGCCGGTGAGCTGTCGTCGATCGAGGCATTTTTACACTCGGAGATAGAAGCGCTCCATCAATTGCCGAACCATGTGCGCGCTGCGGATTTGGAAAGTGCCGCAACCATGCTGGCAAAAGCTGATCGCATCATGATATTCGCTCGTGGACAAGCGCAGGTGCTGGGGAAGTTTCTGGCGCTGCGGCTGGAACGATTGGGATTTGATGCCGGCGCGATCGACCATATCGATCTGGATACCCCAAACAGGATCGCTGGTCTGAAGGAGGGAGATGTCGTTATTTCCTTCGCGCTACGCCGCGTTCCAGCCCAGCTTCCGTTACTTCTATCATTCTGTCGTCGGCGCAGGGTCAGAACGCTGATGATTTCCGATATGATTGGTCCATCGATACGGCCTTCCGCCGACATTTTGCTGGCTGCGCCACGAGGCACTGAAACTCAGTCGCAAACCCTGTCTGTGCCAATGGCAATTGCAAACCTGCTACTCCTGGATCTGGTGCAAGCGGTGCCGCAACAGGCAAGGGACGCGCTTGAAGGTTTGGATGATGGGCGTGTGGAGTTGGAGAAGTTAAGTCGCGGGGCGTTGCGCAAGGACTGAGCAAGGCGTCGTATCCGGCAACTGATGGCCACGAACGTGGCCACGAGCAATTCGAAAGCATGTTTCTCGCACGCCAGAGCATTTCCTGTGAAAGTGGGAACCGGTTTCACGTCTGGAAAATGCGTAGAATCAAAGAATTAGGGTGTCCGGCGATTCCGTTTTAACAGGAAACGCTCTAGGTGACCGATCTGTAATTTGCAGAGCTTGGCGGTGTTTCCCTTGAGGGTTTCAAGGATCTGTCCGCACTGATGGCTGCAAGCAGCGATCGTGCTGTATCGGGTTTCACAAGGCCGAACGTTGCATTGACTCGAAGCGGGCTTTCTGGCCCATCCGGTAACCTTCGCAGATCGCTCGTCCCTGCGTTCCCTCACGGGACACCGCCCTCGGATCAGCTTTCCGGCTTCACCGCTGGCAATCAGATTCTATCTCACCTCATGCTTCGAACAAAGTGCCATCGCGCAGCATGGCGTGCATGATGACGGCAAGACGACGAGCAAGCGCCACGCGTGCCTTTCTCAAGCCGCGCCGCTTCGCGATCTTCATGGCCCACCCCTTGAGGGCGAAGCTGCCACGACTGCGCGTGAGAATCGAGTTGGCAGCTTCGTAGAGCAGTTTGCGCAACATGCTGTCGCCTTGTTTGGTGATGCGCCCCGTCCAATCGATCTCCCCGGATTGATGACGTCTGGGGGCGAGCCCGAAGTAGGCTCCGACAGTGCGCGATTGCCGGAAGCGGCCAACTTCATCGATTGCCGCAGCAAAAGCAGCAGAGGTTTGAACGCCGACACCGGGGATGCTCATGAGTTGCCTGCAGGATTGGGATCGGTGAGCGAACTCACGCAGCACCAGATCCATTTCCTTGATCTGCTTCATCAACCCAGTTCTCACTGCAAGCAGCGCGGTGATGCTCTGGCCGAGGCCGGGTATGTTGGCGGCCTCCATCACGCGGTCGATAAAAGCCTTGCCCTGACCGGGACCGGGCTTGAAGCCGAAGGTCGCGCACAGGCCGCGGATCATGTTGTCGAGCCGCACCCGGGATTCGACCAGGTGGTTGCGGGTCGTGATGACGCTCCGCACGCCATGGGCGGCGGGGGATTTGACGTACACCTCCTTGTAGAAGCCGGTTCTGGCCAATTGCGCCAGACCGGCTGCGTCATGAGGATCGGTCTTGTTCGCCTTCAATGCCTTCAGACTCTGATGCGCCTGCCGTGCATCGATGCAGATGACGGGAATGCCCAGATCCCGTAACCCATGGCAGATTGCCGGCGACATGCGACCGGTTTCGATCACCGCACGTTCGACGCCGCCAGCTTCACGCAATGCATGTGCGATCATGTCGGGAGCGCTCTCGACCTTCATCGAGGCGATCTTCCTACCGCTTTCATCGACAATGCAGACCTGCGTGGTTTCCATCGACAGGTCCAGTCCGGCATAATGTTTCATGGCTGCTTCCTTCCTTCAGTTTTCGACAGCCGGAAGTGTGAGCCATCTTTCAGCTCCGAGAGAAGCGGCCACAAATTACCCGATGACTCATAAGTTCGCAGCCATATGCGGATTGACGCGAGTTGGACGGATGCGAGGAAATTGTCGTCGCGCTTGTCGTATCGAGTGGCGACGGCTCTGAAGTGTTTGAGTTTATTGAAGAAGCGCTCGACGGCGTTTCGCTGCCGGTAGACCCATGGGCTGAACGGGAATGTTTTGACCCGTTTGGGCATGGCGCGGATGTTGGCCCAGGCGCCGCGTTCAGCCATCGTGTTGCGTAAAGCGTCGCTGTCATAGGCGCGGTCGGCGAGCAGGATGTGCCCGGCCTCGAGCGTTTCGAACATGTCGATGGCCGAGCGCCCGTCATGAGCCTGCCCCTCGCTCAGCTTGAGCCGGATCGGGCGGCCTTCGGCATCGACAAGTGCATGGATCTTGGTGGTCAGGCCGCCGCGCGAGCGACCCATGCAACGGGATCGCTGATCTTTTTTTGACCGTTGGCGGCATGCTGGTGGACGCGGATCGACGACGAGTCGATCATCTGCACATCACCATCGTAAGCGGCTGAAACGGCTTGCAGAATACGCGCCCAGTGACCTGCCCTGCGCCATCGGTTGAAGCGGTTGACGCAGGTCGTGTGAGGACCGTAACGCGCGGGAATGTCAGCCCACGGCGCTCCGGTACGCAACCGCCAGAAGATGCCGTTCAGAACTCGCCGGTCATCGACGCGCGGCACGCCGCGCACCTTCGTCGGCAATAGCGGCTGGATCACCGACCACTCGAAATCCGTCAGATCAAAACGTGCCATCACCAACCTCCATATCGGAGGTCAGTGAATCAGAAGACTCCACCCAAGGAAATCCTGTTTGTGGGTATGTGACCTAGGCAGCCTCTGCCATGATTTGCGTCAAAAATGCAGTGTATGCTGCATAAATGCAAAAAACGCAGTAGACACTGCCGCGATGGGGGTGTATGGCTTCCTGAAGATCCGGGAGGATGGCCTGTGGAGAGGTCACCCGATCTTGTGGAGGAAATGTCATGTGGAAGAAGACTCTTGCTCTCTCGCTCACATCCTGGATGTTGGCGAGCGTTGCCGCCCAGGCTGAGCCAGGTGGAACGATTACCCTTTATACATCCCAGCCTAACGCACAGGTCACAGCTGCGCTGGACGGGTTTGCCAAGGTGCATCCCAAGGTCAAGGTGGAGATTTTCCGCTCCGGTACGACGGAAATCATGACCAAATTGCAGGCCGAAACGACGGCCGGCAATGCCAAGGCTGATGTCGTGCTTCTGGCCGACGAAGTATCGATGAGCCAGCTCAAGAAGGCCGGAATGCTTCTGCCTTACGCCGAAGCCAAGGTCGACGGCCTTCCCAAGGCGCTGATCGACGCGGACAAGACGTTTTTCGGCACACGCCTGATCACGACGGGGCTGATTTACAACACCAATCTCGTCAAGACGCCGCCTTCATCCTGGGCGGAGATGTCGAAGCCCGAGATTGCCGCCAAGACCATTCTGCCAAGCCCGCTTTACTCCGGTGCTGCGGCCATGAATGTCGGCACGCTGGTTCAGCAGCCCGAATTCGGCTGGAAATATTACGAAGCCCTGGCCGATAACAAGGCGGTTGCGGCCAATGGCAATGGCGCTGTGATGGAAGCCGTAGCCCGCGGCGAAAAGGCCTATGGCATCATTATCGATTACATGGCGTTCAGCGCCAAGGCCAAGGGGTCGCCAGTCGATTTCGTCTTTCCGAAGGAAGGTGTAACCGTCATGTCCCAGCCGGTCGCTATTCTGAAATCCTCGCAGAATCAGGAGGCTGCAAAAGCCTTTGTGGATTGGCAGCTTTCCGAGCCTGCGCAGAAAATGGCCGTATCACAGGGCTATTACCCCGCCGTCAGCAGCATAGAACAACCCAAGGGCTATCCGCCGCTCGGTTCGGTCAAGCTGATGCAGGTGGACCTGAATATTCTGCTGGAGAAGGACGAAGCCAACAAGCGCCAATTCTCGGAGCATTTCGGTGGCTGACATGACTGCTGGCGGCTACGTTCCGCTACGCCGTTCGCAAGGCACGGTGTCTCTTGAAGGCGCCGTGCTGATCCTCGCGGCGCTTTATATTGGCGTTTTTGCCCTCTTTCCGCTGACGCGTCTCCTTTGGGAAGCTTTTTCCGCCGGAAAATCGGGCGAGCCGCTCGGACTGCTGTTGGATCAATGGAAAAGCCCGTCGACGCAGCGTGCCCTCTGGCACACGATTGAGGTTAGCGTTCTGTCCGTCATTGTGTCGGTCATCCTCGGCACGGGGATAGCGCTGGCTATCGTGCTGACCGATGTTCGCGCCAAGGCGCTGGCGACGTTTACCCTGATGCTGCCCATGCTCATTCCTCCGCAGATCACCGCGCTGGCCTGGGTGGAGCTCATGGCGCCTTCCAGCGCCCTGATGTCGCTTTTCGGTCTTGCCGCCGAACCGGGCACGACAAACCCGCTCTATTCGCGCGAAGGCATCATTCTGGTCATGGGTATTGAACATGCGCCGCTGGTTTACCTCGCCATTCGCGCGGGTCTGAATTCGGTGCCGAGCGATCTTGTGGAAAGCGCAAGACTTGCCGGTGCAGCACCCGGCCGGGTGCTGTGGTCCATCATCTTGCCTCTCATGGTGCCTGCCATTCTGGCGGGGATAACGCTCTCGTTTATTTCGTCGATTGCCAATTTCGGCACGCCCGCTGTCTTGGGCATTCCGGGTCGCTATCCGGTTCTGACGACCTTAATCTATCAAAGACTTCAGGGCTTTGGTGCCAGTGCGCTGGGTGAAACTGCAGCGCTTTCCCTTATTCTTGCGGTGCTGGCCATCATCGGTCTGGCGATCCGTGCGTGGTTGGCTGGGCGCATGGCCTCCAAGACCGATATGTCCTCTGCAAGGTTCCAGGGATTTTCGCTGGGTGTCTGGCGGATGCCGGTCTCCACCATCCTCTGGAGCTTGCTGATGGTCATTTCCATTCTGCCGCTGGTCGCACTGTTCAGTGCATCCATTTCCAAGGCCATCGGCGTGCCGCTGGACTTCGTAACCGCAACGCTTGATCATTACCGGCTGGTTCTTTCCAGTGAAGCTGTCGTCCGGGCGTTTTCCAACAGCTTCATGCTCGCCATCATAACGTCGGTCGCCAGCATCTCCATCGCGCTGCCAATTGCCTATTTTGCGGCGGTGCGCCAGAGGCCCTTTGCCCGTGCGCTGGAGATGATTGCAGACCTGCCCTATGCGGTGCCGGGAACGGTGGTAGCGATCGGCGTCATACTCGTACTCCTGCGCCCGTTGCCGCTCATTCAGGTCAGCCTCTACGGCACAATGGGCATTCTCGTCTTTGCCTATCTCGCACGCTTCCTGTCGCTCGGGCTCAGGCCCGTCATTGCCGGAGCCGAACTTCTCGACAAGGCCATAGATGAAGCGGGCCAGATGGCCGGTGCGCACGTCTTCCGCCGCATCCGTTCCATCATTCTGCCGGTCCTGGCACCGGCGGCGGCGGCTGGCGCTTTGCTTATCTTCATGGCGGCGTTCAACGAGCTGACGGTCTCGGCGCTTCTCTGGTCGTCGGGAAACGAGACGATCGGCGTGTCGATCTTCATGTTCCACTATGAAGGAAATTCGCCCGCCGCCAACGCGCTCGCATGCCTCGCACTGGCCGTCACCATCGGCCTTGCCCTCATCATCAGCCTGTTTGGCCGGTACCTGCCGGAAGGAGCAATTCCGTGGCGAGCCTAGAATTCAAGTCACTGTCCAAAACCTTCGGTGCGCATACAGCCCTGAAGAATATCGATTTCAGCGTGGCCAAGGGGGAGTTTCTGGCGCTGCTCGGCCCATCCGGCTGCGGCAAGACCACGCTTTTGCGTCTGATTGCCGGTTTTGAAAGCCCCACGACAGGCCGCATCCGCATTGGCGATACCATCGTTGCCGACGAAACCGGCATTATCCAGCCGGAAAAGCGCGGCATTGGCATGGTCTTCCAGTCCTACGCGCTCTGGCCACATATGACTGTGGCGGATAATGTAGGCTTTGCGCTTCGTCTTCGCCGCCTGCCCAAACAGGAGCGAGAAAAGCGGGTCAATGACGCGCTGCAACTGGTTAGCCTTGGAGCCATGGCTGAACGCAAGCCGCATCAGCTTTCCGGCGGTCAGCGGCAGCGCGTGGCGCTGGCACGCTGCCTTGCCATGCGCCCTAGCGTCATCCTTCTGGATGAGCCGCTTGCCAATCTGGATGCGCATCTGCGGGAAACCATGCAGGAGGAATTCACGCGCCTGCATCGCGAAACCGGCGCGACATTTGTGTATGTCACGCACGATCAGACAGAAGCCATGGCATTGGCGGATCGCGTTGCTGTGATGAGTGACGGGCGCATAGAGCAGCTTGCGGCACCGCGCCATCTCTACAGCGAGCCGGAAACCGAAATGGTCGCAAAGTTTGTGGGCTCCGGGATGGTTTGCCCTGTAGAGGTGCTGGAGGGCGGGGCAGGGCAGGTCAAGGCAAGTCTCAACGGCAGCCCGATCTTGCTCAGAGGTTCGGCTGTGACCGGCGAACGCCGTCTCGCCTGCCTGAGAGCGCCCGATCTCGCGCTTTCAACCGGCGATGAGGGACTGCCGTGCATCGTGGAAACCCATAGCTACCGCGGTCCGGTCACCACTTTGGCCGTAACCCCGCAAGGTGATGCGCAGACGAGCTTCAGGGTGGATCACGCCGGTCCTCCGCCAGCAGTCGGTTCGCCGGTCAGGCTCCTTGTGCGGGATGGCTGGCTATTGTCCAAAGGTGGGGTCAAATGAAGGCCTCCATCACCCCGATTTCCGGCTTCGGCGCCAAAGGGCCTGCCTGCTTCCTGCTGGAGGCTGAAGGCAGACGGATACTACTCGATTTCGGTCAGGGACCGGATCATGACGCGCTGCCTGACTTTGACCGGATCGGTAGCGTGGATGCGCTGGTGCTTTCTCATGGGCACCGCGATCACCTAGGGGCCATTGGGCATATCGGGCGGATTGGCAATCCCAAGGTTTATGCCACGCAGGCGATCCATGAGAGCCTTGCCGGTCTGGATCTCATGGCCCCGCTTCCGCTTCGGGGCGAAAGCGACATTCTGGGTATCAAGGTTGAAACAGGCCGCACCGGCCACGCGCCGGGCGGCGTATGGCTCAATTTCAGGCTGGGCGGCGGTTTTCTCTATACAGGTGATTACTGCCAGACTTCGCCGCTTTATGCCTATGACATGCCGGGTCATGCAAAGGTCGCCATCATCGACGCTTCCTATGGTGCCGACGAGAGAACGGTTGGGGCGGCACAATCCGAGCTGCTGGCGGCGGTCGGCAAGCGCCCATGCCTTATTCCCTCGCCACCGGATGGAAGAGGCCCTGAAATTGCGCTCCATCTTTATGAGAGCGGCTTTGAAATCGGGTTGGACGAGGCGACCGCGCAATCCATCCGGCGTCTCATTGCTTTTCCGGACTCTCTAAGGCTCGGCGTGAAGGAACAGCTTGAACAACTGCTGGCCGCATTTTGCACCGTCCATGCCGATAGCGTCCCCGCTCAGGCCATGATTGTTGCCGGTGCATCCGGCAGCCTGCCACTTGTCAAGGCGCTTCTGGAGCGCTGGCAGGATGGCGAGGACGTCGGCTTCATTTTCACCGGACATTTACCCAATGGTAGTCCGGCTGAAAAGTTGGTGGGCAGCGGGCGCGCCGAGGTGATCCGCTGGAATGTGCATCCCGGCCTCGCCGAAACACGGGCGCTGATTGATGCGGTTCGCCCCGATCGCATCATTCCCGCCTTTGCACCGCCGGATCGGCTCCAACAGTTGCGATCTGCCTGCCCGGCACCGTTCGAGATGGAGGGTCATGCCGTTGCCATCACCTGAAGACACCTGAAGCACTTCTAATACTGAAAAATGACGAGGAAGTCTGACTGGCGCATCACCGCCGGAGGACATCACTTATTCTAAAATCGAGGTTTGTTAACGTGATCAAAGCTGTCCTATTCGACGCAGGAGACATCATCTATCGCCGTCGTCGCGATTTGAGCGGTCTTCCTGCCTTTCTCGCAAATCTGGGTCTTACCCAGATTGATCTTCATTCGCAGGAAATGAAGGATATTCGCCTCGCCGGTTATCGCGGAGATATTACGCGAGAGGAATTTTTTACCGAAATCATGGTCCGTAGTGGTCTGCCGGAAGAATATCGGGAAGAAGGGCTACGTATTCTGGAAGAGGCTCAGGCAAAGGTAGAATATTTCCCCGGCGTTGTGGAAACCCTTCACCTTTTGAAGGAGCAGGGCTTCAAGCTGGGTATCGTAACGAATACTTTTGACAGTACACTGGTAAAACATGGCTGGTTTTCAAAGGAAGGTATCGAAAACTTATGGGACAGTTTTGCGACATCCTGCGAATTGAAGCTGATTAAACCCAATCCGGGAATATACCTGACAGCGCTTGCTCCCTTTGACTTATACCCGGAGGAAGCGGCATTTGTGGGACATGCGAAATCGGAATTGGTCGGGGCGAAAAAACTTGGTCTTCATACCATCGCTTTCAACCGTGATGATGATTCCGTTACAGCTGACCAGGTAATAGAAAAATTCGAAGAACTTCCGTCTGCGGTCAAAAACCTCCAGTAAGGAAGATTTGAAAAGAGGTGTTTCAATGTCAGGCTCGGTCGTCCTCATTCATCTTGCCGGTGCAATCGCGCTGTTGCTTTGGGCGACCCGTATGGTGAGAACGGGCGTCGAAAGAGCCTATGGAGACGTGCTTCGACGCAAGCTTCGAAACACGCTGTCAAACCCGATCATCGCCACCCTGGCTGGCGCCCTTCTTGCCATCTGCTTCCAAAGCGCCACTGCCGTATCTATTCTGGTGGGTTCTTTCGTGGGGTCGGGGATAGTGGGCGGTTCGTCCGGCCTGATTGCGGTGCTCGGAGCTGATCTGGGCTCGGCTCTGGTCGTGCGGCTTTTGAGCTTCGATCTCTCGCTTCTCGTTCCCATTGCGACCTTTGCCGGCACGACAATATTTCTGGTGACGGAAAACCGGATATGGAAACAGTTCGGGCGCATTCTGGTGGGCGTTGGCCTCCTGCTTCTTTCGCTTCAGTTGATCGGCCTTGCGTCCGAACCCTTGCGCGAAAGCCACATCCTGCCGGTCATTATCAACTATCTGTCGAGTGATGTTGTCACCGCGTTCCTGATTGCGGCCATTGCAACCTGGCTTTTCCATTCCAGCGTGGCCTTCATTCTGCTTGTCGCCGCGCTGGCGTCACGGGAGCTGATGCCGGTGGAACTCGGCGTGGTCATGATCCTGGGCGCAAACCTCGGCGGCGGTCTCATCGCAGCGCTTCTGTCCAGAACCATGCCTGCGCCCAGCCGAAGTGTTCCGCTGAGCAACCTTGTCATGCGTGGCATCTTTGCCGTCATCGTGCTGGCTGGCATCTCCCTGTTCAGACTGCCTGTTGAGATGCTGGGCTCTACGCCGGCCCTTCAGGTCGTTCACGCCCACATCGCGTTCAACCTTGGCCTGATCATCGTCGGTCTGCCACTTGCACCCCTGGTGCACCGACAGATTGCCAAATGGCTTTCCGGAAACAACCCGCAGGTTGGAGAACTTCTGGCCGAGCGGGAAGCCAGTGCCCTTGATCCTGCTGCTCTGGATGTACCGTCGCGGGCGCTTGCCAATGTCACCCGCGCGGTCGTCGGCATGTGCGAAACGCTTGAGGTGATGCTCAAGAATGTCATGGAACTGTACGACCAGCCTGACCGGCCCGGCATTGATGCGCTGGCGGAACTGGACGACAAGGTTGACCGCAAACATGCCTCCATCAAGCTTTATCTCGCTAAAATACCGCCCGAGCAAATGAGCGAAACGGAAACGCGACGCACGCATGAATTGCTTGAGGCCTGCGTGGCGCTGGAGCAGGTGGGCGACATCATCACCCGCAACATGGTGGTGCATATCCACAAGAAGCTGGAACGGGGCCTGACATTCACGCCGGAAGGCTGGCAGGAACTCAGCTCGCTCCATGCCTCGGTTCTTTCCAGCGCCAGACTCGCGTTCAACGTCTTGATCAGCCGCGATGCGGACATTGCCCTGCAACTGGTCCAGGAGAAAGACCGCCTGCGCGAGATCGAGCGTCATACACGCCATCGCCACTTTGACCGGCTGCGCGACAATACCAAGAAAAGCATCGAGACAAGCTCGCTTCATCTCGATACCATCCGCGACCTCAAGCAGATCAACTCCCTGCTGGCGTCACTAGCCTATCCCGTGCTGAAAGAGCGCGGCATGCTCGGCGGCACGCGCCTCACACTGGAGCCGGAGGCAGTTTAACGGATCGTGCACGAACCCGCTTCGCGGGAGTGTCGCCTAGCACTGAGGCGTCATGGCACTGTTTGGACTTGCCCCGCTTTAGTGGAGAGGCATTTGCTTATTTAAAGCATGTCGCGTTTAATTGGCCTCGTATCCGGCGGCCTTGAAGAAATTGCGGCACTGGTTGGGATCGAAGAGGTCACAGATCTCGCCAAGGGCCTCGCATAAGGCGTCGAAGCTTCTTGCTGCTTTCTTCCGAAGCAGCGCTTTCAGTTTGGAGAAGGCCATCTCGATCGGGTTCAGGTCGGGCGAGTATGGCGGCAGGAAGAGCAGCCAGGCACCCCGCTCGCGCACCAGCGCGGCGGCGCGCTCGCTCTTGTGGAAGGCAACATTGTCGAGGATGACGACGTCGCCAGGCTGAAGCTCGGGAGCCAGTTGGGTCTTGATCCAGGTCTCGAAGCGCCGGGCATTCATCGGTGCATCGATGATCCACGGCGCGACCATGCCGTGGCAACGCAGGCCGGCGATAAAGGTCTGCGTGCGCCATTGACCGAACGGGGCATGCGTCCTGTAGCGCTCGCCTTTCGGCGACCATCCGGTGCGCTTGGTCAGCTTTGTATTGGTCGACGTCTCATCGATGAAGATCAGGCGCGGCAAGGCGTTGGCGAAGAAACGCTTTCGCCGCCTGATCCACATCTCGCGCGCCTCACGAATGTCGGGCCGCTCTTGCTCGCTGGCCTGCAGCGTTAATGGGATGACCCGCCCTGTCTTCTGCACAATATTCGGGGTTCGAACAGGAGGAGTGCAATGAAGGCGTACAACAGTCCCAAAGACGCGGCCGTGTTCGGTATCGACATTGGCAAGAACGTATTCCACGTGGTCGGGCTCGATGCAGTTGGTGCTCCAATCCAGAAGGTAACGTTCCGGCGCGAGACCCTGCTACAGTTCTTCGCGCGTGCAGCACCAGTTCTGGTCGGCATGGAGGCCTGTCCCGGCTCGCAGTGGCTAGCCCGCAAGCTTGTAACGCTGGGCCACACGGTCAGGATCGTCCCGGCCCAGTTCGTGAAGCCGTATGTAAAGTCGAACAAGAATGACATCATCGACGCGGAAGCGATCGCCGAAGCAGTAACCAGGCCGACCATGCGCTTCGTTGCGATCAGGACTCCGGAACAGGTCGATCTGCAGGCACTGCATCGGGTGCGTGATCGTATGATCGCCCAGCGGACGCGATTGATCAGTCAGATGCGTGCCTTCTGCCTCGAGTACGGCATCGCCATCCATCAAGGTGCGGGGAAATTCAAGGCCGACATGCCTCGGATCCTTGCCGACGAGAGCAATGACCTGACACCCGGCATGCGAGACATTCTCAGCGAGGTGCTTGATGAACTGGCCGACATTGAGCGCCGTATCGCCCGCGTCAATCGGGAGATCGAGGCAGTCGCCGCACGAAGCGACACGGCCCGCCGGCTGATGAGCATTCCCGGCATCGGACCTCTGACGGCAACCGCCTTGCTCGCGGCCGCCGGGTCTGGTCGGCAGTTCAGGAAAGCCCGTGATCTCGCGGCCTGGCTGGGGCTGGTTCCGCGGGAGTACTCCACGGGTGGCAAAACGACGTTGCTCGGCATCTCCAAGCGCGGGAACAAGTATCTGCGACGTATGATGATCCACGGCGCGCGATCCTGTGTGGTGCATCTCGATCGAAGCCGGGATCGCCTCGGCCCTTGGCTGAATGCCCTCGAAGCCCGAATGCACAGGAATAAGGTCACCGTCGCTCTGGCCGCAAAGATTGCCCGCATCGTGTGGGTGGTGATGACCAAGGCCGGAGCGAGCTACGAGCGGCGGGATCCAGCCTTCGGCTGATCCATGCCGGTTTGAACTGCGAGGTTCGTGAACGTGATGACGAGACAGTTGATCAGCGTGTCGTAAGCCCTGTCAAAAAAACGGGCTGCAAGCCCGAAGCATTTAATTGGGAACGATACGCGCGGATCTCATCATGGCCTGGCCGCAACAGCGGCCCACTCGCGAGAGGCCGGATACATTTGTGCAGACTGGCACCGTCAACACAAAACGACCTTGCACGGACAGGGCGGGTCATACATTTTTTTATGGCTGAGCCCGAGGCGGTGCAGAAGGCGACCGACACTGGAGCGGTGAACCAACACCCCGCGCGCCTCAAGTGCGGCACGTAATTCGTCCAGCGTCAGTTCTCCTGACGCCGCCATCAGCGCCCGCACGAAGGCAACGTGCGGCGCAAGCTTGCCGGTGCCCGGAGCATGACCCTGACGGCGCGGCACCAGTGAACCAGTTTCACGGCGTCGCTTCATCAACTCGTTCACGAAACGCGCAGACACACGGAAATGCCGAGCCGCTTCCCGGTGCCCGTGACCCTCTTCCACAAACGCACAAACACGTTCACGCAACGCCATCGGTAAAGGCTTGCCCATCGTAGTTCTCCTTCGAACCACAATGAATCACCCCGAACATCAAATGGGAATCCTGAATCAAGTCAGACGCGACATGCTCTAGCGGCTCGGTTTTCGAACGGTTCTGTTGCAACGACTAACTGGAAGCGCAAAGAGGCCCGATGCCCGGCCAATTATGCGGCAAGAATTGCGAACTGTTCGGCCAGGGAAGGATTCGGATTGTAGGCGTATCTCGCCTGTCGCTTGCGCATCATGTGGACCATCTCGATGCCGGACAGGATGATCGCGGCTGAAGTCAGTGATTTGAAGCCAAGCATTGGCCGGACGCGGCGCTTGATGCGCCGATGATCCTGCTCGATCCGGTTGTTCAGGTATTTACTCTTGCGGATTTCGATCGGCTTGGCGATGTAGTTCAGGGCCTCGCCAAGCGGCGATTTAGTGGCGACGCGGGCGCGGTGATGGGTGAGCCAAGTTTGCATCTCGGCAACCAGCGGCACTGATCGCTCTTGTCTTCCAGCCAGACGGCCAGACCGTCGATCGCAAGGCGGCCGAGTTGCAAATGTCGGCACTCGGCTGAGCCGGGTCGGGCGGAGCTTCGGCTCCGCCCATAATCACTCATCACCAACACTCTTGACGATAAATAGGAATCCTATCTAAGCTGTCGCATGGACACACCTCATGTCGTACCGCCGGTACATGCCCGTATTGTTGAAGGTCTTGAGCGCATCGCCACGGCGTTGAAATCCGACGATTGGGTACGCGCCCAGACCGTCGGCCTGAACCCGACACAACTTGCCATTCTCCGCGCTCTCGATACCCGCGATGGTGGCATGGGGGTCAAGGAACTGGCGCTGCTGCTCGGCGTCTCGCAGCCGACCACCACCGATTCCATCCTCGCGCTCGAACGCAAGACGCTGGTCGAAAAGCGCGGCGACCCAGCCGATGGCCGTGCCGTGCGCGTTGTCATCACTGGTGCGGGCAGAGATGCAGTCAGGAGCGGTGACGCGGCCCCCGGTGCAGTGGCAAGAGCGACAGCAGCGCTCGAAGACGAGGATCAGGAGCAGTTGCTGGTGCAACTCATCTCCGTGATCCGCCAGCTTCAGGAGCAGGGTTCCATTCCCATTCAGCGCATGTGCGTCAGCTGCCGGCATTTCCGGCCCTATGCCCACACGGATGCGGCGCGCCCGCATCACTGCAATTTCGTCGACGCGGCCTTCGGCCAGCAGGATCTGCGGATCGATTGTCGCGACCACGAAACCGCTGATCCTTCCATCCGGGCTGCCACCTGGATGGTGTTTGAAAAGGATCGGTCCCCCCAGCCTCCAGGCGATTGAAGAAGGAGAAACCAGATGTACCGAATATCTCTCGTGGCAGCAGGGCTGAGCGCGGCGCTGTCAGCCGTGCCGGGCTATGCTCACGACAATGCCATCAAGGCCGAACCGTCCGACGCCATCATGGCCTCGTTCGACATCATCGAAACCAGCATTGTCACCCAAGGTGACAATGCGATCTTCACCACGCGCGTGCGCGGCGAGGCCGGCATCGACAAGCCGGATGCCACCGGCAAATTCGAGGGATCGAGCGTCTATGCCTATGTTTGGCCGACCACGCTCAACAGTGGCGATATCGGGTTCGACAGCGATCAGGGGATTGTGGCGCTGGCCGTTACCTTCCATCCTGATTTCGACGATGCCGCCTATGGCGGGAAGAACCGCCATGTCTGGCATCCGCATTGGGTGGTGCTTGGTGAGGATGCCGCATGTCCGGGTGGCCTCAAGGTCCACGACATTCCGGAGGGTACTACGCCCAGAGTTCCGCCGACCTGGCCAAACGTGCCGCTGCTCATCGACAGCCCCGAATATCCGACGGATTTTACCGGCGACACCGTGGCGGTGAGCATTCCCGTCGCGCTGATCGGCGGCATCGCCAATGCCTCGTTTGACGGCGTCACCGCCGGCCTCAAGGTCAATGCGAACCTGCATGCTCCGCTTCTGTGCGTCGACAATGTGTTCAAGGTCGCTTCGGGCGATTTGAGCCTGCCGGGCAAGGTCGCGCCGGCGAATTGATCGGCGTCGCTGCGACGCTATCAGCAAGTGCCGGTTCGCCGACTGCCATCGACGAACCGGCGGTTTCACCCCTCCAAGCATGAAGAGAAGAAACATGGCTAGAATTACCCTGATCGATACAAGTGACGCAACAGCCGTGAAGCTGACCTGCGCGGCCTGACAACAGGAGCAGTTCGCCTTGGCGAGCCGGTCCCATCTTTGAAAGGCCAACCATGGCGCTGCCCGATCTGCCCATCGCCCCCGAACTTGCCGTCAGCGAGTGGTTCAATACGCCAGAGCCGCTGACCCTCGAAGCCCTTCGCGGTCGGGTCGTGCTGCTCCATGCTTTCCAGCTACTCTGCCCCGGCTGCGTCGCACACGCCATTCCGCAGGTGCAGCGCATCGAACGCGCCTTTGCGCAAACCGATCTGCAGATCATCGGCATCCATACCGTCTTCGAGCATCATGATGCGATGTCGCCGGTGACACTTCGCGCCTTCCTGCATGAATATCGCCTCGCTTCCCCGGTCGCCGTTGACCTCGCCGATGATCAATCTCCCATTCCCGTCACGATGCGGCGTTATGCGTTTCAGGGCACGCCATCCTCGGTGCTGATCGGGCGCGATGGCGTAGTTTTGCATCAAAGCTTCGGTGTCGAGGAGGATCTCGTCATGGGCGCCAGGATTGCAATGGCGTTGGCAACATCACAGGTTTCGCAATGACCGGCTTTCCGCTTCAGGGCTTACTCGTCGGTGATGTGCGGCCTCTCGGCCCGCGCGACGTGCCAAGTGGCATCGCCAAGACACAGGTTGATCGGCCGATTTCTTTGGGCCTGCTCGGGCTTGCCGGAGATGCCCAGGGCGACACTAGACATCATGGCGGGCCCGAAAAGGCCCTTCATCACTATGCGCTCGATCACTATCCTGCATGGGTCGCAGAAATCGGCCCCCGCGATGTGTTCGGCGCGCCCGGCGCCTTTGGCGAAAACCTCGCGACACTCGGTCTCCTGGAAGACGATGTCGCCGTGGGGGACGTGTTCACACTCGGCAGTGCCGTGATCGAAGTCAGCCAGGGACGCCAGCCCTGCTGGAAGCTCAATGAACGCTTCGCACAGCCGGACATGGCGCGCCGTGTCCAGGCAACGGGGCGCACCGGCTGGTATTATCGGGTGCTGCAACCGGGCCACGTGTCGCCAGACAGCCGGCTTGAACGCATCCATCGTTCCGCGCCGGACTGGGCGATCAGCCGGATATGGCGGGTATTCTACGTCGATACCCTCAATCGCTGCGAACTCGAGGCATTGGCGGAACTGCCCCAACTTGCCGAGGGCTGGAGGCGTCATGCGCGGCGGCGGCTGGAGACCGGATCCGTAGAGGACTGGACGTCACGGCTGACCGGGCGGGAACGCAAACGCATCGGCTGAACGCCGACGAGCCTGAATGGGGCAGGAGGCCGGGGTCCAATATCTTGCGTCTGCGGAGACCGATTGAAACATCACGGGTCGGGCACCGGAAGCAACCCAATCCCGCTCTCTCGTGATGGCTTTCCTGGTCCGGCTCCGGATCTTCCACGATCAACCCATAATATGTGGAACGGCCCGCGGTGCAAGGATGCTTTTTCAGTCGATTTCACCACATGAGGACGGTGCGGTCATATGTCCGGCCTTTCTGCGCGGCACATGACCGCTGGCCTCGATGAAATTCGCGAAGCAGGTGGCTGGATCAAGGGGGCGCGCTTTGTGCGCGTCACGGGTTTCGGCCTGTCCTGTTTCGGGATTTCGTCCCGTGGATTCATCGTCTGCTTATGCACCTCGCTTCTGCCGGCCCTCGCCGGTCAGCTCGTACGGACGGTCGGGATCCTTAAGCCGGGACCTCGTTCGCCCTTGTTACCATTGGGTTGCGGTATACTCCACCTCTGGTCAACAAAGCCCAGATCATCCGTGCCGTCTTGTTGGCCAGCGCAACCGCCACGACCTTGAAGGGGCGTCTGCCAAGCAAGTCTTTCAGCCATGGCCGCGCCTTGTCGTCAGCTCGCACATGGCGAAGGACGGATGCGGCCCCAGTCACAAGCAGCGATCGCAACTCCGGATTGCCCATCTTGGAGATGCGCCCCAGGCGCTCCTTGCCGCCGCTCGAATGGGCCTTTGGTGTCAGACCTATCCAGGCAGCAAAGTGCCGAGCCGATTTGAAGCCGCCGGGATCAGGAACGAGCGCTTTGACGGCCATCGCAATAATGGCCCCGACGCCAGGTATCGTCGCGAGGCGACGCATGTCGGTGTCTTGCCTGGCCTGGACAACGATCTCACGCTCAAGTCTTTCAATCCGCGTGGCTAGGAGCTCAATCTGTTCGACCATCTCCGTGAGAGCAAAACGCGCGGCCGCTGGCAAGCGACTATCAGCCTCATCCCGGATGATCACGGCCAGCCCCTTGACGTTGGCGATCCCAATTGGAGCGATGATGCCCAACTCGCCCATATGTGCGCGCAGCGCGTTGATCGCCTGGGTTCTCTGGCGGACGAGCAATGCACGCGTCTTGAGCACCATAACGGCTGCCTGTTGCTCAGCCGTCTTGACCGGGACGAACCGCATGGTCTTTCGCGTCACCGCTTCACTGATGGCCTCTGCATCGGCAGCATCGGTCTTGCCACGCTTGACGAACGGCTTCACGTATTGAGGTGGAAGCAGTCTGACGTCATGGCCGAAAGCTGCAATCTCGCGCGCCCAGTAGTGGGCACTCGCGCATGCTTCCATCCCGACCATGCACGGCGGCAATTTCTCGAAGAAGCGCAGAACCTCGGCGCGACGTAGCTTTCGGTTGAAAAGCGGCGTCCCGTCAGCATCCGCGCCAAAGGCTTGGAAAACGTGCTTCGCCAAGTCCAGTCCAATAGTGGTAACATCTTTCACGGAACGGTCCCTCCTTGTGGCGTTTACAACAACGACCACGTTAGCACTTTGATGCTGTCGGAGCGGGCCGTTCCACCTCATCAAGGGTCCGCTAGCAAGCTGCGGCCGCGCCGGCTTCGCCTTTGCGGTGATCGCGCCCGGAGCCGGACACTGACGGAGCCATCGAGCGGGAATGGCCCGCTCCAAGGATGGAGCCTCAGATGTCGCACAATCTCGAACTCGCCCAGAAGCACGCCTGGAACCTCGCCCGCACCCTGATGACCCCGGTCATCCTCTTTCGCTCCGACGACGAATATGGCGTGCTGCCCGCCGACGAGGTCGAAGACGCCGAAGTTGAAGCACTCTACGAATATGATCCCCACCTTGGAGCCCGCTCGGTTCATTGAACCGGGCAGGCTTCCAACTACGGTCCAGGCGGCGCCCAGCGCCGCCTTTTTCCTGTTCGTCGCCGCTCTCGGCCCCGTCCGGTGCAAGGTCCTGGCGGAGCCGGGCAGTCCGCGCAACGGCTTTGCCGTCCTCCGCTTCGCTGCGGCCCTGAGACCCACCCCATCGCACAAGTGCAATGGGAACCCGGTGGGTGCGCTGCCAGCCTTCCTGCTCCGCCCTTTCGGACCCCGTGACGGGGCCGCGATCGGCGCGGCCTCCCAATTGAAGGTTCAAGAAGATGAGCAGGAAAGAAAAGAACAACGCCCGGGTCGATATCTATGCGAAGATCACGGAAAAGATCCTGGCGCAGTTGGGAGAGGGGGTTCGACCCTGGGTGCAGCCGTGGCGCGCGGGGAATGCGGCGGGCCGCATCACCAGACCATTGCGCCACAATGGCGAGCCCTATTCCGGCATGAATGTGCTGCTGCTGTGGTCGGAGGCCACGGCAAGGGGCTACGCCGTGCCGATCTGGATGACATTCAGGCAGGCCATCGAACTCGGCGCCCATGTCAGGAAGGGTGAGACCAGCAGCACCGTCATCTATGCCAGCCGCTTCACCAAAACCGAAACCGATGCGCGCGGGGATGAGATTGAGCGGGATATTCCCTTCCTGCGCACATACGGCGTGTTCAACGTCGAGCAGATCGAGGGGTTGCCAGAGCACTATTACCACAGGCCTGATCCGGTTACAGATCCGGTTGAGCGGATTGAAAGCGCCGACCGGTTCTTCGCCAATGCCGGGGCAGACCTTCGTCATGGCGGTTCACGGGCATTTTATGCGCCGTCCAGCGACCACATCCAGATGCCGCCTTTCGAGACGTTCCGGGATGCTGCCTCCTACGCCGCAATCCTCAGTCATGAGCATATCCACTGGACGGCGAAGGCAGATCGTGTCGGCCGTGATCTCAGCCGATACAGCAAGGATCGGACGGAGCGCGCGCGGGAAGAATTATGTGCCGAGATCGGGTCTGCGCTCCTTTGCGCCGATCTGGGGATCGTTCCCGAACTCGAGCCGCGGCCGGATCATGCAGCGTACCTCCAAAGCTGGCTGACCGTCCTGGCCGATGACAAGCGTGCCATCTTTCAGGCTGCCGCCCACGCCCAACGGGCGGTCAACTATCTGCATGGTCTGCAGCCAGCGGCCGCCGAAGAACGTGAGGCCGCATGATGCGCCTCTCGATTATGCCAGAAATATCTGCTCTGATCGCGACAGGTTCTCCCGTTGCGATCGGCGTGTCCGGCGGCAAGGACAGTCAGGCTTCGGCGCTTGCGGTATGCGAGCATCTCGACCGCGTCGGTCATGCCGGTCCGCGACTTTTGGTCCACAGCGATCTCGGCTCGGTGGAATGGCGCAACTCCCATCCCGTCTGCCAAGACCTCGCCGACCACCTCGGTCTCGAGCTGGTCGTCCTTCGTAGAGATAAGGGCGGCCTCATGGAACGGTGGAAAGCCGTTGGCAATCGAGCGTAGCGCGCTACCAGGATCTCGCGACGGTGACCCTGGTTCCCTGCTGGAGCACGCCCGCGATGCGTTTTTGCACGTCCGAGATGAAAACCTATCCGATCACCGCTATGCTCCGACGCCGGTTCCCCGGCGAGGCCGTGATTAATCTCACCGGCATTCGCCGTGACGAAAGCCGCCGACGCGCAAGCTCCGCCATCGCTGATGTCGATCGTGACGGACGCCTGTGGAACTGGCGGCCCATCCTCGACTGGAGCGCTGACGACGTCTTTGCCTGCATCTTCCGGCATGGATTGCGGCCGCATCCTGCCTATTCGGATTTTGGCATGAGCCGGGTGTCCTGCCGCTTCTGCATCATGTCGAGCCGTGCCGATCTTGTTGCCGCCGCCGCGCAGTCCGAGTCGCATGATCTCTATCGCCGCATGGTGGCGCTGGAGATCGCCAGCACCTTCGCGTTCCAGGGTGGCAGATGGTTGGGCGATGTTGCGCCTCAGCACCTTGATGACGGCATGAGACACGGGTTGATCCGCGCAAAGGCCAAAGCCGCAGTCCGGATAGCGGCGGAAGCACGGATCACTCCGGCCATGCTCTATGTGCGCGGCTGGCCAACCCGGATGCTCACCGATGTGGAAGCCGACATTTTGGCCTCCGTGCGCCGGGAGGTCACGGGGCTGTTCGGCTTCCAGTCCCGCTCTCTCGACCGGGATGCGGTCCATGGGAGATATGCGCAACTCTTGGCCGAACGCGCGGCGAAGGTGGAACGGCGTCGCACATGAGCATGATCCATCGCTGGAACCGCGCCATGGCGGTACGTCTCCCTTCGGAAGTGACCCCTTCGCTGCGTCGGCAGTTCGATCCGGACCTGGTCATCGGCATGCCTATGACTGGAAAGCTGGCCGCAAATCCCGACCGCCTTACTTGAGCGGCAGGGCTATCCGTGCAGGAAATCAGTTCGTATCCTAGACAGCGTATCGCGCGACGGTTTTCCCGGAGGTCTGCCGCATCTGTCCGCCATGTTTATGGTCACTCGTGATGGCGAGATTCGGGTGCGGCTGGGTCGGGGTGATGGTCGAACCCTGGGCTTGGTCCAGGCACCGGACGCGACGTCATGATCTCGGGAGCGGAAGGGCTGCCAATGAGGCGATCTGATCTGTGGCCAGAACGTTCCTTTCGACGCCCTTTTACAGGCCAGCCCTTCGGCGGCTCGATTTGGCATGTCTGACCGTAAACCGGCTTCGCCTCGATCGTTCTCCCGCAACGGCCATCCGCAACTTTCTTCCCCTGCCGGCTGCGCCGCCATTCCCCGCGGGGCAAGAAAGTCGCTCCCGGCCGCCCTCCACTGCGTTCCAGCCCCTGCGGGGTGCGGTCCGATCGTCCCCGGTCTTTCGACTGCCATCGAGGCCGCGAAGGGCGCGGCCCGAAACACAGGATAAGGAACGTCACCATGGCCACCATCGGAACCTTCACCTCGACCGCCAACGGCTTCACCGGTACGATCAAGACTCTCAACCTCAACGTCAAGGCGCGCATCGAGCGGGTCGACAATCCCTCCGACAAGGGTCCACACTTCCGCCTCTACAGCGGAGCTGTTGATTATGCGTAGCACGTCGTTATGCGGAGTTAGCGGCGTGAGGTGCCTAGATTCCGGGCGTTCGTGCGGATTTTACTCCACATAACACCCGGGGTTTCGGGCCGGGCGCCCCGCTGGTGAGCGGAGCGCCCTTGCTGGTTCATCGCGACCAGATGAGCTTGTGCTCGCCCTTGTCGCCCTGGACCAGGGAGGCGT
>NZ_SLVX01000041.1 GCF_004341885.1 Shinella granuli
GACCAGGGCCAGATCGTCGAGCAGAACTCGCCGGCCGAGTTCTTCGACAACCCGCAGCACGAGCGCACCAGGCTCTTCCTCAGCCAGATCCTGCACTAACAGGCTGCCAAGCCCCGCGGCACGACACACGGCTGGAGCATCCTATGATGCTCCGGCCTTTTGCATCGCATGCCGACCCCGTGGTGTATCGGCGGCAATTCGCGCCGGAGCCTTGAGGACCGGCGACCACCATCCCGTTTCCTGGCGGTTCCGCGATATCGTATTCCATGGAAGACAATTGGCCGCCAATGGCGGAAGAGGTGGGATTCGAACCCACGGTACGGTTTCCCGCACGCCGGTTTTCAAGACCGGTTCCTTAAACCACTCGGACACTCTTCCCCTGTGAAGCGCCGCTTTCCGGTTTTGGGAAAGCGGCGGAACCTCGTTTCGAGCGGTTCCCCCTTCAGGCGATGCCGGCTTTGTAGCAGCTTTGGCTGCATCGTCAACGTGCGAGGAAGGGGCTTGCAGCAGACTTCGTCGCCGAGACCTTGTTTTGAACACAATGGCCTCCTATATAGCCGTCATCGGCATTGCTGATGAGCGCTGGAAAGGTTCTGCCGCTCGCAATCGCCGCATCACCTGATGCCTTTGACCACGGATGTACTGGCACTGGTGAAAAGGGTGATGATGAGGAAGGTCGGTGCGTTTTCGCCCCGGCCTTTTTTGTTGCCGGAACAATCGCCGGCGCGAGAGGTTTCGTTCCGACACCAGAGGAGACTGGTCATGGAACAGACACACACCGCAAGGCTGGCAGCCGAATATCTGCGCCTCGGCGGCGGCCGGCGCGCCAAGATCGACGACAACCTCGTCGGCACCCGCCAATGGTCGCACGATACACCGGCAGCCGAAGCGTTCTGGAACGAGCATATCGCCCCGCTGGACGACAGGCGCCGCGACGAGGTGATCACCCATCTGCCGACGATCAATCGCGTATAAGCCGTCGGCGCGCCCGGCATGTGATCGAAAAGCCGCGCCCGGCACGCGCCGTGCGGGGCCGCCGGCGCAATGTGTTATCAAACCGTTACCCGCCCACACTCTGCCACGATCTTCCCCATGAGATGACCTGCGGCCGGGAACCAATGCACCGGATTCGCCATTATCGTGCCAGTTAGAAGGAGTGCACAGATGAACACGAAGCTTGGAACTGTCCTTGCGCTAGGCCTTGCGCAGGCTTTCGCTACGACCGCTGGCGCGGCAGACATGGTCATCCGCGAGGAAGCCCCGACCTATGCCGAGCGCGGCGGCGATCGCGATGGCGTGAAGATCGGCATGCTGACCTGCGATGTCGGCGGCGGCGTCGGCTATGTCATCGGCTCGGCCAAGAACGTCGATTGCGTCTTCTCGTCCACCCGCGGCGAGCAGGACGCCTATAGCGGCGTCATCCGCAAGATGGGCGTCGACCTCGGCTTCACCACGCAGGGCCGCATCGTCTGGGCGGTCTTCGCGCCGACGGCCGGCTACCATCAGGGCTCGCTCGGCGGCCTCTATCAGGGCGCGACGGCCGAGGCGACGCTTGGCTTCGGCGTCGGCACCAATGTGCTCGTCGGCGGCACGTCCGGATCGATCCACCTGCAGACGATCAGCGTCAGCGGCCAGATCGGCCTGAACCTTGCGGCCACCGGCACATCGGTGACCCTCACGCCGCAGGGCTGAGACAGGGAGACGGGCGGCCTCGGCCGCCCTTTTCTTTTGCCGCGCGCCGGCGTTCTGCTAGAGTTGCACGGGAGGAGTTTACACATGACCCGCATCGCCCTCGCCCTTTTCGCCGCGCTTTTCCTTGCCGCCTGCACGGCGGACGGATCCCGCGCCGTCGAACCCATTCCCGGCAGCATCACCTATGGCGGCCAGCCGCGCACGAAGCTCACCAAGGCGCCGATCGGCAGCACGTTCGAACACACGTTCAACGACCGCTATGGCCGCCCCGTGGTGGAAACCTACCGCATCCAGCCGGACCGTTCGCTCCTCCTGATCCACCGCTACACGCGAATCGAGTATTTCTGAGGTGACGCAGGCCATGGAGACGACAATGCTGGAAAGCACCGACATCGAACTGGAAGACGAACGGCTGAGGCAGCTCGACATTCTGGCGCGGGAGCGCGCCATGACGCCGTCGGAGCTGCTGTCGCATTATGCGTCCGGCTCCTTCGGCTTCCACGAGGCGGTGCATACCGCCTCCATCGTGCTCGACCTCGTCGACGACCAGCTTCTCCATCACCCCGCCATCGCCGGCAACGACGAATGGTTCCGCCTGGCCGCCCGGGCGAGCGAAGCCCTGTTCAACCTCTACCAGTCGATGGGCGCAGCCCAGCTTGCCACCCGCGCGGCGGACGAGGGCAAGCGGCCGGAAGAGCTGAATGCCAGCAACGACGACTGACACTTTTCCCGCCTTGCGCGACGGGGCCGGCGGCCCTACCCTATCCTCTTGAATTCTCACGGATTAAGGATAGACGCGCTTGCCCCATGCGACACCGCTGATCGCAACCCTCGTTGCCGGTATCTGCCTTGCCTTCCTGGCGGGTTTGGTGGCGCATCGTTTCCGCCTGCCGCCGATCGCCGGCTATCTTCTCGCCGGCGTCGTCATCGGCCCGTTCACGCCGGGTTTCGTCGCCAACCAGAATCTGGCGAACGAGCTCGCAGAGATCGGCGTGATCCTGCTGATGTTCGGCGTGGGCCTGCATTTCTCGCTGAAGGACCTCCTCTCCGTGCGGGCGATCGCCATTCCCGGCGCGATCGGCCAGATCGCCGTCGCGACCGTCTTCGGCCTGCTGCTTGCGCTGGCCATGGGCTGGTCCGCCGGCAGCGGCTTCGTCTTCGGCCTGTCGCTTTCCGTCGCCAGCACCGTGGTGCTGCTGCGCGCCCTGCAGGAGCGCCGCCTGGTGGAAACGGAACGGGGCCGCATCGCGGTCGGCTGGCTGATCGTCGAGGACCTCGTCATGGTTCTGACCCTCGTGCTGCTGCCGCCGCTCGCCGGCGTGCTGGGCGGCACGGCGCAGACGGCCGATGTCGACCCGGACCTGACGCGGGCGCTCGGCATCGGCGCGGTCTGGACGGCGGTGGGCGTGACGGCGCTCAAGGTCTCGGCCTTCATCGCGCTGATGCTCGTCGTCGGCCGCAAGGTCATCCCGATGATCCTGCATTACGTGGCGCATACGGGCTCGCGCGAACTGTTCCGCCTGTCCGTCCTCGCCATCGCGCTCGGCGTCGCCTACGGCTCGGCGAAGCTGTTCGGCGTCTCCTTCGCGCTCGGCGCCTTCTTTGCCGGCATGGTGCTGGCGGAATCGCAGCTCAGCCAGCAGGCGGCGCGCGAGACGCTGCCGCTGCGCGATGCCTTCGCGGTGCTCTTCTTCGTCTCCGTCGGCATGCTGTTCAACCCGGTCAACCTGATCGAGCGGCCGCTGGCGATCCTCGCGACCTTCGTCACCATCGTCTTCATCAAGTCGGCCGCCGCCTATCTCATCGTCAAGGCCTTCGGCTATCCGCGCACCATCGCGCTGGCCATTGCCGCAAGCCTGGCGCAGATCGGCGAATTCTCCTTCATCCTCGTCGTGCTCGGGGTCGGCCTCGATCTGCTGCCGGCCGTGGCGCAGGATCTCATCGTGGCGGGCGCGCTGTTTTCGATCCTGGTCAATCCCCTGCTCTTCATGGCGGTCGATCACTACGGCGCCAAGCTCGATGCCGCAGCGGCGCAGGAGCCGGACGGCAGCGCGGACGCAGCCCCCCAGCCGGAAGAGCCCGCCGAGGACATGCCGGAACCGACGGCGCTCACCGACCATGCGATCGTCGTCGGCTACGGCCGGGTCGGCAGGCGCGTCGTCGAGCGGCTGCACGCCGCCGGCCTGCCCGTCCTGGTGATCGAGGAACGGGCCGGCGTTGCGGAAGCCCTGCGGGAAAGCGGCATCGAGGCGATCGGCGAGCCGGCAGGCGGCCGCGGCGTGCTGGCGCAGGCGAACATTGCCGGCGCGCGCTGGTTCGTGACGGCCATACCGGATGCCTTTGCGGCCGGCACGCTGATCGAGCAGGCGCGCTCGGCCAATGGCGCGATCCGCATCGTGGCACGGGCGACATCGCAGGCCGAAGCCGACCACCTGCGCCAGTTCGGCGCCAACCATATCGTGATCGCCAAGGAGGAGGTCGCCGCGGCCATGGCCGACCGGCTCCTTTCCGGCGAGGCGCGTCCCGTACCGAGCAGCGACAGCGCGCAAGGAGAACTCGACCTGCCCGCGCCGTCCCCGGTCTGACGGGCGCGCCTGTCGCCCCAAACGCAGCGCAAGGCCGCCGGGACGCGCTATTTCCCCTCGCGCAGCGTCTGCACGACGCGCTCGCGCCCGACCTTGATGACATTTTCCATCGCCCGGCGCGCGCCGTCCTCGTCCCGCTTGTCGATCTCCTCGACGATGCGGATATGGCTGGTCGAGACGTCGCCGATCTTGCCGCGGTCGGCAGCGGGGGAGGAAAGCTTGAAGGCGCCGACGAGGCCCGCCTCGATGAGGCTGCCCAGCGTGCGCAGGAAGGGGTTGCGCGAGGCCTCGAGCACGGAGAGATGGAATTTCAGGTCGGCCATGGCCAGCGTCTCGGCCGTATGCTCCGGATCGCCCATCGCGACGGCAAGGCGCATCATCTGGCTTATATCGGCCTCCGTCGCATGGCGCGCCGCCAGCGCCGCCGCCTGCGGCTCGAAGGCAAGGCGCACTTCGGACAGGTGAAGCAGGAATTCCTCGTTGACGCCGACGGCGAAGTACCAGGTGAGGATATCGCTGTCGAAGAGGTTCCACTGGGTGTTCGGCGTCACGCGCGTGCCGATGCGCGCGCGCGGCACGACGAGCCCCTTGGCGGCGAGCGTCTTCATCGCCTCGCGCAGCACCGTGCGGGAGACCTTGAAGCGGGCGGCAAGCTCGGCATCGCCCGGCAAGGTCGCGCCCACCGGATAGTCTCCCGCGATGATCGCCCTGCCCAGCTCGTTGACGACCTGCGCGTGACTGGTACGCGTGTTCATCCCGCTGATGACGGTTTCAAGCAAACCCCTGCGCAATGACGTCCCCTCCTCCGCCAAGGACCACCCATTTTGATCCAAAGCCACCCGGCAGGTATAGAGCGCGCCGCCGATTCCGCAAAGGCCGTTCGCGTCATCGATCCTTTACAAACGAAAAAGGCGCCCCTCGCGGGGCGCCTCCTGTGCCGTCGTGGATCAGTTGCGGCTTACTTCGGCAGCTGGTCGTCGACGCCGGCGATGTAGAAGTTCATGCCGAGCAGCGTGCCGTCGTCGGAAACGGCGCCCTCCGCCAGCCAGTCCGAACCGTCCTGCTTCTTGATCGGGCCGGTGAAGGGGTGCAGCTCGCCGGAGCGGATCTTGGCTTCCGCCTCTTCCGCCAGCGTCTTCACGTCGTCGGGCATGTTGGTGTAGGGCGCCATGGTGAGGATGCCGTCCTTGAGTCCGTCCCAGACCTGCTCCGACTTCCAGGTGCCGTCGAGAACCGCCTGGGTGCGCTTGATGTAGTAGGCGCCCCAGGTGTCGACGATGGCGGTGAGCTGGGTGTTCGGGCCGGCGGCGATCATGTCGGAGGCCTGGCCGAAGGCCTTGATGCCGCGCTCGGAGGCGACCTGCATCGGCGCGGTCGTGTCCGTGTGCTGCGTCAGGATGTCGACGCCCTGGTCGATCAGCGCCTTGGCGGCATCGGCTTCCTTGCCCGGATCGAACCAGGTGTTGGCCCAGATGACCTTGACCTTGAAGTCCGGATTGATCGACTGCGCGCCGTGCACGAAGGCGTTGATGCCCATCACCACTTCCGGGATCGGGAAGGAGGCGATGTAGCCGGCGACGCCCTTTTCGGACATCTTCGCGGCGATCAGGCCCTGGATATAGCGGCCTTCATAGAAGCGCGAATTGTAGGTCGCGACGTTCGGGCCCGACTTGAAGCCCGTGGCATGCTCGAACTTCACGTCGGGGAACTTTTCCGCGACCTTGATCGTGGCGTCCATGAAGCCGAACGAGGTGGTGAAGACCAGTGCGCAGCCGGAACGGGCCATGCGCTCGATCGCGCGCTCGGCATCCGGGCCTTCCGGCACGTTTTCGAGGAAGGGCGTTTCGATCTTGTCGCCGAAATGCGTCTGCAGTTCCTGGCGGCCGATATCATGCGCCTGGGTCCAGCCGCCGTCGGTCTTGGAGCCGACATAGATGAAGCAGATCTTCGTCTTGTCCTGGGCGCTGGCGGCGGCGGCAAAGCCGAGGACGGCTGCCGAGGTTGCGAGAGCGAGAATGATTTTCTTCATTTTATCCTCTGTAGGTTATCAGGAGTGGTTTTCCCGTCTTCTTGTTCTTGGTCACCGGTCGGGCACGAACGGTTTTCCGAGCGAGGCAGGCGTGTTGATCAGCGTCATCCGCCGATTGTGCGATATCAGGATGAGGACGACAACCGTGGCGATGTAGGGAAGCGCCGACAGGAACTGCGAGGGGATGCCGATGCCGAGCGCCTGGGCGTGCAGCTGGCTGATCGAGACCGCGCCGAAGAGATAGCCGCCCGCCAGCAGCCGCCAGGGCCGCCAGGAGGCGAAGACGACGAGCGCCAGCGCGATCCAGCCGCGCCCGGCGGACATGTTCTCCACCCATTGCGGCGTATAGACCAGCGAGAGCTGCGCGCCGGCAAGGCCCGCGCAGGCGCCGCCGAACATCACCGCGAGATAGCGCGTGCGGATGACATGGATGCCGAGGGCATGGGCGGAGGCATGGCTGTCGCCGATCGCCCGCACCTTCAGGCCAGCGCGGCTGCGGAACAGGAACCAGTTGAGGCCGAAGACGAGCGCGATCGACAGGTAGAAGATGATGTCCTGCCTGAAGAGCAGCGGACCGAGGAAGGGAATGTCCGACAGCAGCGGGACCGCGATCGGCTGGAGCTTGATGCCCGACATGCCGACATAGGGCTCGCCGATCTGGCCGGAAATGCCGAGGCCGAGAATGGTGAGTGCAAGGCCGGTCGCCACCTGGTTGGCGACGAGCGTCAGGGTCAGGAAGCCGAAGAGCAGCGAGAACAGCGCGCCGCAGGCAATGCCGGCGAGAACGCCGATATAGGGCGACCCGGTCGCCTGCGTCACCGCGAAGGCGAGCACGGCGCCCATGACCATCATGCCCTCGACGCCGAGATTGAGCACGCCCGCCCGCTCGCTGACGAGCTCTCCGAGGGAGGCCAGCACCAGCGGCGTTGCCGCGGTGATGACGGTGAGAAGGATCGCTTCGATGATACCCATCAGTGCGCTCCCCCTTCGCTGGACTGACCGATCCGGGAGAAGACCAGCCGGATCTTGTACTGGATGAGCGTGTCGCAGGAGAGCACGAAGAACAGAAGCAGCCCCTGGAAGACGCGCGTCACCTTGTCGGAGACGCTGAGCGTCAACTGCACCGCCTCGCCGCCCACATAGGTGAGCGCCAGGAAGAGGCCGGCGGCGATGATGCCGAGCGGATTGAGGCGGCCGAGGAAGGCGACGATGATCGCGGTGAAGCCGTAGCCGGGCGAGATGATCGGCTGCAGCTTGCCGATCGTGCCACTGACCTCGGAAATGCCGGCAAGACCGGCGAGCGCGCCGGACAGCAGCATCGAGAACCAGATCATGCGCTTCGACGAGAAGCCGGCGAAGCGCCCTGCCCGCTCCGACTGGCCGAGCACGGTGATCTCGAACCCCTTCAGCGTGTAGCGCATCATGAGCCACAAGCCGACGGCCGCGAGAACCGCGAAGGCGAAGCCGAGATTGGCCCTTCCCGACGCGATGAGCTCGGGAAGGATCGCTTCCGGCGCGAAATCGCGGGTGACAGGGAAATTGTAGGCATCCGGGCTGCGCCAGGGGCCGCGCACCAGCCAGTCGAGGAAGAGCTGGGCGATGTAGACCAGCATCAGGCTCGTCAGGATCTCGTTGGTGTTCATGTGCGCCTTGAGGAAGGCGGGGATGGCGGCGTAGAGCGCGCCGCCGATCATGCCGAAGACCAGCATCAGCGGCAGGACGAGCGGCGAATGCCAGTCATGGAAGACGACGGGCACGATGGCGCCGGCAATGGCGCCCATGATGAACTGGCCCTCGGCGCCGATGTTCCAGTTGTTCGAGCGGTAGCAGATCGAAAGGCCGGCGCCGATGAGGATCAAGGGCGCGGCCTTGATGGCGATCTCGTGCAGCGACCAGATATCGAGCAGCGGCTCGATGAAGAAGCTGTAGAGCGCCGAAACCGGATCCTTGCCGATCAGCGCGAACATGATGCCGCCGGCGATCACCGTCAGGCCGAGCGCGAGGAAGGGCGAGAGGATGGAGTAGAGCGTCGAGGGATTGGCGCGCTTTTCCAGTTCAATGCGCATGGGCCACCTCGCCTTCCGTCTTGCCGTACATGCCGCCCATCAGGAGGCCGATCTTCTCGCGGGTCAGTTCGTGCGCCGGATAGGCATCGGACAGCCGCCCCTCGCTGATCACCGCGATCTCGGTCGCGACCTCGAAGATCTCGTCGAGGTCCTGGCTGATGACAAGCACGGCCGAGCCGGCCTTGGCGAGATCGACGAGCGCCTGGCGGATGCGGCTTGCCGCGCCCGCATCGACGCCCCAGGTCGGCTGGTTGACGATCAGCACGGCCGGCTGGCGGTCGAGTTCGCGCCCGACGATGTATTTCTGCAGGTTGCCGCCGGAGAGCGAGCCGGCCGCCGGGTTCTCGCCGCTCTTGCGCACGTCCATCGTCTCGGAGATGCGCTTCGAGGCGATGCGCACGACCGCATGGCGGATGACGCCGAGCACGCCGCCGGCAAGGAACGTCTTGCGGTCCGACTGGTTGCGCGCCAGGACGAGATTGTCGGAGAGCGGCAGCGCCGGCACGGCGGCATGGCCGTGGCGCTCCTCCGGCACGAAGCCGGCGCCCATCAGGCGGCGCGCCGTGATGCCGAGATTGCCGGCCGCCTTGCCGCGGATGGAAACGGCGCCGGCATCCGGCACCGGATATTCGCCCGAGAGCGCGTCGAACAGCTCGCCCTGGCCGTTGCCGGCAACGCCCGCGATCGCCAGAACCTCGCCGCCACGCACCTTCAGACAGACATTCTTCAGCGCGACGGCAAAAGGCGTGCGCGCGGGAACGCTGAGGTGCCGGGCTTCGAGCAGCACGTCGCCCTTCGTGTTGGTGCCGGCCGCGCTCACCGAGGCGACGTCGCTGCCGACCATCATGCGCGCCAGCGAGGCCGGCGTTTCCTGGCGCGGATCGCAGGCGCCCGTCACCTTGCCGTGGCGCAGCACAGTGGCGCGGTCGCAGATGCGCTGCACCTCTTCGAGGCGGTGGCTGATATAGAGCACCGAGCGCCCCTCGGCCTTCAGCTTGGCCAGCGTCTCGAACAGCCGGTCGGCCTCCTGCGGCGTCAGAACCGAGGTCGGCTCGTCGAGGATGATCAGTTCCGGGTTCTGCAGCAGCGCGCGCACGATCTCGATGCGCTGGCGCTCGCCGACCGAAAGGTCCGCGACATGCGCCTTCGGATCGAGCGGCAGGCCGTAGAGATGGGAGAGGCGCGAAGCCTCCTCCGCCACCTTGGAGAGCGAGATGCCGGGGCTCAGCGACAAAGCGATGTTCTCGGCGACCGTCAGCGCCTCGAACAGCGAAAAGTGCTGGAAAACCATGCCGATGCCAAGCCGGCGGGCAGCGCCCGGGCTCGGGATGCGCACGGGCTCGCCCTTCCACAGGATCTGTCCGCTGGTCGGCGCCAGCACGCCGAAGAGCATCTTGACGAGGGTGGATTTACCGGCGCCGTTCTCGCCCAGCAGGGCGTGGATTTCGCCCGGCTGGATATCGAGATCGATGGCGTTACACGCGGCAAACGAACCAAATAGCTTTGTCAGGCTGCGGACAGCCAGCAACGGACTGCCCCCGGACGCTCCAACGGCTGACACTCTTCCCCTCTTTCCTGCAAACCCATCCTGCCGCCCGTTCGGGTCGTGTCAGGGAATGAGCAGCGTCGTTCCACTCGTTTTTCTTGCTTCCAGATCCGTGTGCGCGCGTCCCGCCTCGGCCAACGGATAAGTCTGATGAATATTGATACGCACTTTGTTGCTTTGCACAACATCAAAGAGCGAGTTTGCACATGCATCCAGCGCCTCGCGCGTGGCGATATAGGCAAAGAGCGTCGGGCGCGTGGCGTAGAGCGAGCCCTTCTGCGAGAGCAGGCCCATGTTGAAGGCCTCGACCGGGCCGGAGGAATTGCCGAAGCTGACGAAGAGGCCGCGCGGCTTCAGGCAGTCCAGCGATTGCGGGAACGTGTCCTTACCGACGGAATCGTAGACGACGTCGACGCCCGCGCCGCCCGTCAGTTCGCGCACGCGCGCGACGAAGTCTTCCTTCGTGTAGTCGATGACATGGTCGTAGCCATTCGCCAGCGCAAGTTCGACCTTCGCCTGCGACCCCGCCGTGCCGATCACCGTCGCGCCGAGCGCCTTCGCCCATTGCCCGGCAATGAGCCCGACGCCGCCGGCCGCCGCATGGAACAGCAGCACGGTGCCCGGCTTCACCTGATAGGTCTGGAGCAAAAGGTATTGCGCCGTCATGCCCTTGAGCATCATCGCCGCCGCCGTTTCGAGCGAGATGCCGTCAGGCACCTTCACCAGATGTTTCGTCGCGACGTTGCGCTCGGCGGCATAGGCGCCGTCCGCCGAGGCATAGGCGACGCGGTCGCCGATGGCGAAATCCGTCACGCCCTCCCCGAGCGCGGTGATCGTGCCCGCCCCCTCCTTGCCGGGAATGAACGGCGGATCGGCCTTGTAGAGGCCCGTGCGGAAATAGACGTCGATGAAATTGAGCCCGACGGCGGCCTGCCTGATCTGCACCTCGCCCGGGCCCGGCGCATCCAGCGGCACGTCCTCGATCTTCAATACTTCCGGTCCGCCGAGACTGCGGACGACGATCGCCTTGGTCATCAAAAACTCTCCCGATTGTTGTTTCTACCGGCCGAGATTGGGAAAGACCTGTAGAACGGCTCCGACGACATAAAGATAGATCCCCGTCGCCACCACGCCCCAGACCACCCAGGCCGGCGTATCGAAATGCAGGAGCAGCGCATAGCCGCCGAGCAGCGCCCAGAGGAAGAAAACGGCAAGGTTCAGCGTCCGCAGCCGCTCGACGCGCACCGGATGCAGGAAGTTGATCGGCATGAAGGTGAGGAAGACGGAGACGAAAACGATGATCGACGCCGTCAGCTCGCTCGCCTGGATGACGAACAGCGTGAACACCACCATGTTCCAGACGACCGGGAAACCGGAGAAGAAATATTCGTCCGTCTTCATGCCCATGTCGGCATAATAGATGGCGCTCGACACGACGATGGCCCCCGCGGCCACGAAGGACCAGGGCTCACCGATCATGCCGCTCTGGTAGAGCGCAAAGGCGGGCAAAAGCACGTAGGTCACATAGTCGATGACATTGTCCAGCGTATCGCCGGACCAGTTCGGCAGCACTTCCTTGACCCGCACCTTGCGCGCGATCGGCCCGTCGATGCCGTCGACGAGCAGCGCCAGGCCAAGCCACCAGAACATGTCGACGAAACGATGCTCGCCCGCAGCCACCACGCCGAGAAAGGCAAGGAAGGAGCCGGACGCCGTCAGGATATGGACGGAAAAGGCACGGATCTCCGCGTAGGGTACGCGTTTGTAGTTGAAAAACTTCATAGCCCTTCGCAGTCCATCCCTGGGGTTTTCATCGGCGGCGCGCCGACATGCCCTCTTACGCGGTCACTGTCCGTAATATGCATTGATTGCCCGGCATCGCCAGTGCAAATCGGCCACCCGTCCGGCGACTTGGCGCCCTGCGCCGATTCATCCCATGGAAATTGCCTCTTTGCCGGCCTAGATTCTGCCGGTAGAAGCGACCCCGATCCTGTGGGTAACGCTTGCCGCTTCGGAGGCCGGTCATGAGACAATTCGATATCGCGGTCGTCGGCGCCGGCCTTGCCGGCAGCCTCGCGGCGCTGGCGCTCGCCGATTCGGGCGCAAGCGTCGCGCTGATCGCCCCGCCCGCCCGCGCAAATGACGGCCGCACCACGGCGCTGATGGACCAGTCCATCGCCTTCCTCAAGACGCTCGGCCTGTGGGAGGAGATCGCCCGCCATGCCGCCGCGCTCGAAACCATGCAGATCCTCGACGGCACGGCGCGCCTGTTGCGCGCGCCGCCCGTCGCCTTCCGCTCCAGCGAGGTCGGGCTGGAGGCCTTCGGCTACAATATCCCGAACGCGCCCTTCCTCGCGGTGCTGGACGCCCGCATCGCGGCGACCGGCAATATCGTGCGGATCGAGAGCGGCGTGACGGCCGCCAATGCCTTCGAGGAGGGTGTCGAGCTGACGCTTGACGACGGCGGGCGCGTCCTGGCCGGCCTCGTCGCCGGTGCCGATGGCCGGAAGTCGAAGATCCGCGAGAGCGCCGGCATCGGCGTCAAGGCCTGGTCCTATCCGCAGGCCGCCCTCGTGCTCAATTTCTCGCACGAACGGCCGCACGGCAATGTCTCGACGGAGTTCCACACCGAGAGCGGCCCCTTCACGCAGGTTCCCCTGCCCGGCCGGCGCTCCAGCCTCGTCTGGGTGCTGCCGCCGAAGGAGGCGGCGCGCCTCGGCGACCTGTCCGCCGCCGAACTTGGCCACGCGGTCGAGGCACGCATGCAATCCATGCTCGGCAAGGTCACCGTCGAGGGCGCGGCGCAGCGTTTCCCGCTTTCCGGCATGACGGCCGAGCGGTTCGGCAAGGGCCGCATCGTGCTCCTCGGCGAAGCCGCCCATGCCTTTCCGCCGATCGGCGCGCAGGGCCTCAATCTCAGCCTGCGCGACATCATGGCCTTGAAGGCGCTCATCCAGGGAGCGACACCGGCGAACGACGCGGGGATCGGCGAGCGCTTCGACCGCAAGCGGCAGGCGGACATCCGCTCGCGCACGCTCAGCGTCGACCTGCTCAACCGCTCGCTGCTCTCCGATTTCCTGCCCGTGCAGTTCCTGCGCTCGGCCGGCCTGCACCTGCTCTCCGCCCTCGGCCCCTTGCGCAGCATCGTCATGCGCGAAGGCATAGAACCGCTCGGCTCGCTGAAGGCCTTTCGCGACGGCCTACGGGAACGGGTCGCCCGGAAGCGCGCCTGACTTGATGAGATAGAGCAGGATCGTCACCGTCGCGACGGACAGCACCGTCGTGATGAGGATGGTCGCCGACGCCCGCTCCTGCCACACGCCGTATTGCTGGCCGATGACGAAGACATTGGTCGCCGTCGGCAGGGCCGCGAGCAGCACCGCGGTGAAGACCCAGACCGGATCGAAATTTCCGGCAAGTCCGAGCACCAGATACATGGCGACCGGCAGCAGCAGGAGTTTTGCCGGCACGATATAGCCGATCTCCACCGGCACCCGCCTCAAGGGCCGGAGCGCCAGCGTGACGCCCATGGCGAAGAGCGCGCAGGGCGCCGCCGCCTGCGCCAGGTAGTCGATCAATCGCTGCAGCGGCGCCGGCGGCTCGAAGCTGGCAAAGGCCGCGACGAATCCGGCCGCCGTCGCGATGATGAAGGGATGGGTGACGATCTTGCGCAGCACCCCGCCGGCGATCTTGAGCGCCGGCTGCTTCTCCCCGCCGGCAAGCGCCATCAGCGCCGGCGCGACCATGAAATGCAGCATGTTCTCGAAGCAGAAGACCAGCGCCACCGGCACCGCCGCCGGCTCGCCGAAGGCGAGCAGCGCCAGTCCCGGCCCCATATAGCCGATATTGCCATAGGCGGCCGCCAGCCCCTGGATCGTCGCCTCGCTTATCGACGCCCGCCGCAGCCAGAGCCCGATCGCGAAGATCAGGCCGAAGACCAGGTAGGTCGCGCTGATATTGGCGAGGATGAAGTCGATGCGCGTCAATTGCTCGATCGGCGTCTTGGCCACCAGCTTGAAGAACAGCGCGGGCAGCGCGATGTAGATGATGAAGGTGTTGAGCCAGCCGAGCGCCTCGACCGGCTGCCGCGTGATGCGGGCGACCACGTAGCCGAGGAAAATCATGCCGAAGAACGGCAGCACCAGTCCGATGATGTCAGCCATGGGCCGAAGCCTGCTCCCGCTTGCCTGGGGCATGTCGCGCAAGAGCGTGCGGCGGCTCTGCGCGACATGCGAAAAATCGAGGGCCTGACGCGTGACGGCGCGAATCCCGTGGGATCGCGGTGCCTCAAGCTTCGTCCCGACTAGCCGATTTGCGAGAGAATGGGAAACGTTTGCTGGAACCAGATGGCAACAGTGCTGATATAGCCGAAGATGAAGGCAAGGCCGGTGAGGACGAGCAGCACGCCCATCACCTTCTCCACCGTGCCGAGATGGCGGCGGAAACGCATGAGGAAGCGCATGAAGGCGCCGGAAAAGCCGGCCGCGATCCAGAACGGCACCGCAAGCCCCAGAGAATAGATCGCAAGCAGGACGGCCCCGTCGCCGACCGTCTCGCGCGCCGCGGCGACGCCGAGGATCGCCCCCAGCACCGGCCCGATGCAGGGCGTCCAGCCGAAGGCGAAGGCAAGGCCCATGATATAGGCGCCGGACGCCGTCGCCGGCTTGCCGCCGCCCTGGAAGCGCGCCTCGCGGGCAAAGAGCCCGATCCGCAGCACGCCGAGGAAATGCAGGCCCATCAGGATGATGATGACGCCGCCGACCTGCGCGAGAATGTCGAGATGCCGGCGCAGCACCATGCCGATCGTCGAGGCGCCGGCCCCGAGCGCCACGAAGACCGTGGCGAAACCGAGCGTGAAGCAGAAGGCCGCAACGAGAACGGCCCCGCGCGTCTCGCGCCGCACCGCCACCGCATCCCCGCCCTTGAACTGCTCGACGGAAATGCCGGCCATGTAACAGAGATAGGGCGGAACGAGCGGCAGGACGCAGGGCGACAGGAACGAGAGGGCCCCGGCAAGAAGCGCGCTCAACAGGGAAATATCGGCGATCGACAAAGAACTACTCCGCAGCGGCGGGCAAAGGCGGCCAGGCCCGAAACCGGCCATACCCGCCCCTCCAATGGCGCTTCCTAGTATCCGCCGAAACCCTCTCCTGCCAATCACCTTTTGGAGAACGCGGCGAAATGCAGCAAAAGCTGTTTTTCGCCGCATTTTCCGGGTTGACCCGGCAAATCCTCCTGCCTATGTTCCGCGCACTTCCGCGGGGCGCCTTCGCACCGCCAGGGAGCGCGTAGCTCAGCCGGTAGAGCAACTGACTTTTAATCAGTAGGTCCAGGGTTCGAATCCCTGCGCGCTCACCACCGAAGTGCTTGAAATCATTGAAGAAATCACGATTGGGCGCCTGCTACATAAACCTTTCGTGCGCCATCCGCTTTTACCAGTTTTTCCCGGTTTTTCAGCGTTTATCCAGAGGTGGCGGGGATTCCGTGGCGCATGAATGGCGCATGTATGGCCGCCCTACCCTCACAGTTGGGCCCACACAGGAATCGAACTCAATGTGTCGGGTTCGCCGCTGCGGCCAAGCCGACTACATCTCGACTCGCCGCTTCTGCCTCATCCTCTTCCTGGACCTCCCGCTCGGCCTGAAGCCAGTGACCGAGACTTCGGCCATCGAGCGACCCTTCGCGCTGCCAGAGTTCGAAGGCTCGCTCCTTGATTCGTCTCTCGCGTTGGTCGTCCATGGTCTTACCGAAGTCCGAAGAACGAAAGAACAGCGATGACGATGACGACGAGGCCGACGATGTATACAATGTTGTTCATAATAGCTCTCCTTTTGGATTCCAGGCCAAAACGCTTCGCCTGCATTCTTGTTCCAGCTCGGAACCTCATCGTACCGTAGTCGTTCCTCATGCCCCACAGGAGATCACGCAATGGCGATTGAGAACGCACCCACCGAGAAGGGCAAAGATGGCGCAAGAGGCCTCCACAAGGCTACACGGGCCGAGGAGCGCAAGGTTGAGGCTGAGAAGGGCTCAGACCTCGCGAAGGGCGCCGATCGCTTTGACGAGCGCTCCAGGAGCTCTGACGGAAAGAGCGCGGGCGAAAAGCAGAAATGAAAAAGGGGCCGCCCGACAACTGCCTAGCGGCCCTCTCTGATCTTACCTGCCCTGAATAACCCGAATGAAACGCGGGCTCTTCGTTCGGAAGTCGTTATAGCTGATGCGGCCATTGGCAATCCCGTTGAAAGCACGCTGGCAATAGATGCGCGCGACGTCGCGTCGCGGACTGACATTCATGATCTTGGCCATTTCCGCTTTGCGGGCAGGCGACGCGCGGCGGGCTCCGGCATAGCACTTGTTGATACCATCGCGCTTGAGCGCAGGGCTTCCACGCACCATTTCCTGGGCGCGATTATAGCTCGTTTCCGAGACGCAACCCGTCATGAAAATCCCTGCGGCTATCACGGCGATCATGGGCATCAGCCTCATGGTGTTTCCTCCATTCGTTTGATCGACAATGGAGAGGATAGGCGGGGCTCCCACGATGGCAAGCTGGAGGGCCGAAAAAGAACTGGCGCAAGAGCCGGCAGCTGATCTAGCGCCGGCCGCTGACCTGCTCTTCGGGAAGAGGCGGTGAGAAAAAACCGCCCGCCTCGTGGGAGGGGCGAGCGGTTCTATGCGCGGCGCTGCGGCAATGGTTTTTCGACCCGACGGTGGCCGCGCACGAAACAATGATACCACATCGTGGCATGGGCGGCCAGCGCGCATCAGTCGCGCCGACCGCAAGGTCGCGCTGGACTTCTTGCGCCCATATGTCGAAGCACATAAGGCCCCTTAAGTACTTCTATCCGGTAGTTTGAAAATCATAACGTGGCGTCCGGCTGCGCCTATGTCGCAATGCCACCGCCCTCCATGGCGACGCGCTAGGGCCCGCGCCAATTGCTCCGCGAGTTCTTCCGGCGTCGGCTCATCCACCTGATCGCCTTGATGGGCGAGCGCCCCAGCGCCTGCCCAAGGACCCAAAACTCCCGCACCTAGTGCGCAGAGTGCTTTGCGTCTGCTCCCATTCATTTTTGTTCCCCCTTTGTGCTGAAAACAATACCGTCTGGCCGCCCTCTCAATGTTGAGGAGCTGCGGCGCGCGGCACCTTCCTGATCGGACATGACGACGGTCGGGAAGGAAATGGAGCCCTTGGCGAGATTCGAACTCGCATCATCCGTTACCGCTGTCGGGGTAGAAGTCCCGCGCGGATACAAGGGCGAAATGGTTAGGAGGCGGGATACCTCACCCCACTCGCAATCACCGGAACGTATTCCGGGGCGATCGTCATGACACGCTGGTCGCCTCTGTAGAGGTCGACGCCGAGGTCATGCCCGTTGTGACGCAGCATGTACTGCTCGCCGCCGATAAAGACCGTACTGCCTTCTGGATACCAATCGCGCCAAGTCATCTCGCACACTCCCCATAGATTTCGCCCTTACGAACCGTCTTGTAGGTCAGCCAGTCCATCGCACCGCGACCGGTGTTGCATTCGCTGCAAGCCAGCGCGAGGTTGTCGGGAGCGTTTGTCCCGCCATCGCACTTGCGCCGCAGGTGTTCGATCGTCTCGCTCGAAGGATGCGGCCTGTTGCCCTTGTGAGGCGGCCCCATTCGCTGGCTGCAGTAGCAGCACAGGTTCCCCTGCGCCTCGCGGAGGCGGCGGCGGATTCTCATGAATTTGGCCATCTCAGGCTGCCTCCTCTCCGCGCAGATTACCGAAGCCCTGTTCGATCAGGCCATCGTAGTCGGCGATGCCGCGTTCTGCGGGATCGTCCTCACGCTCGTCGTCGCCTTCCGCGTCGTTGCTGCCGTAAGGATTATAGCCCAGCGAGGGCTCCAGATCCGGATCGCCGTCAGCGGCATCCAGGAGGGCGATCAGCACGTCGATGGCGCGCTCGATCTTGTGGCGCTGGATGTTCATGCCGGCTCCCCCTCGATGTCGAGGCCGACCAGCGCGCGGTACATCGCAACCGTTTCATCGGTGCTGGCTTCGACCTTCGTGATCCGCAGCGCCCCCAGGGTGGCGACCTTGAGGCGGAGAAGGTGCGGGTTCCCGTCGTAGCAAATGACGTCGACGTCGTTGCCGCGGATACCGAGGATCATCAGGGGCCATTTGCGGCCGCGCTCTTTCTCGAAGTCAACCAGATCGCCGGGCTGGAACTTCGGCGGGTTCTGGCATCGCAAGTGACGCCGGAAGGCGGCGATTGTCTTCGGGTTGTTGGCGTTGCGGAGGGCGCTCATGAATATCAACTCCTCTTTGGAAAAATTCAAGTTGAGTTGAAATTACCTAAACTTTTATCGAAGTCAAGCGCGCTTGATAAAATTTCTAGTTTGGGATATTTTTTCTCCATGATTACACCTGAGCAGATACGCGGTGCGAGAGCGATGTTAGGACTGACACAGTCCGATTTGGCAAAGCTCGCCGGCCTCTCAACCACTGGCCTCAACAATATCGAGAAGGGCACCGCAGATCCCAAGGCATCAACCTTGAGGGCGATTCAGACCGCTCTCACGGAAGCCGGCGTGATCTTCATCGATCAGAACGGAAACGGCCCCGGCGTTCGGCTGCGGGATCGACAGGAATGACATACGTCGAGCGTCACGCCATCCATTATGTTCGCTTGCGCGATGATGGCGTCCTCAATGTAGCCGATTTCGAGTATGAGTCAGTGGAGGGCACAGTCCCTTCGTGCGGAGACTATATTACTCAAGTTGACAGTGATGGTTTCTACTACGCGATCCAGATCGTCGAACGGCACCGCATATTTGAACCAGAGCGCAATGAGCAATATTGGTGCCTCGTATTTCGTGATGTGGAAGACAATCCACATCTTGATCGTCTAACCGCATGTTTGCGGGCCATTCCGAAATAGGGCGCCAGCTAACCGATTGATATCCTTGGGCACTGATCTGTGCCCTGCAACCCCCTGAAATCTTTCGATGCAAAATTGCATTGAGTGCTCAGCCCAAAACCGGGCCCAGCCCTCGACAACCCGGCCGTGCGGTGAGATGGTGGCGCACCTTGAGGGAGGAAATAATGGGCGCCAGGATCATCGGAGCGGCCGCTGCAACTCTGCTGGTCGGCATGACCGCCAGCGCTGCCGCTTGCACAACTTACGAACGCGAGGTCTACGATGTGGCGAAAGCGGTCGAAAGTTTCCGGGAGACGGCGCATTTCAGTGAGTACGGATGGTCAGCCAAAGCTCCATACAACAAGTGGCTAAACCGGGTTCGAGAATTAAGCGACGACGAAGAGAACGCGCGGAAGCTGATGACCTCCCATGGCTTCATTCCGATGGAAATCTACAGCGTCGCCGATGAGTACCGAACGGCCGGAGGCTTAGATAATTTTTACAAGGACCGCGACAAGGATATCAAAAGCCTTCGTTGCAAGTGAGAGCGATCACGCTGCCGTAGTGGCATGCGCTTGCCCGTCCAACCCAGATAGACCATGCCCGCCAAACCCATCCTCATATACCGCCTGACGCCCGCCCAGATCGACCTCGTCGATCGCTTGGCGACCAGCGATGGAATCGTCATGGACGAACTCGCCTACCCGGATTTGGTGGCGTATCAGGAATTGGAGAAGCTCGGTTTCGCCGAAATGTGCATCGAGCCCCGGAAGAAAATCAAGATTGCGATCACCGACCAAGGGCGTCAGGTGCGGGCCGCCAGGTACATCTCCAGCAAGCCGGTCGTTCGCCTTACTGGACCGCAATTCCTCGCAATGCGCCTCCTTGCTGAAAGGCCGCGATCTTACAACGAAATCCCCGCCACCATGAAAGACACGGTGCGCCGACTGCGGTTGCGCGGCTGGGCAACCGTGGGGGAGGATGCCGAGGGGCGGTTCTGGACCGCGCTGACGACGGAGGGATGGGCTCTGTTGAAACTACTCGATTACTGATGGCGTTTGCGAACTGCCCCGTCCCCTCCAAGCCGCGTCGCAGTTTTATATGCCACCCGCGATCACTGCCCCCAGCCCGTACAGGCCCGCTATCGCGGCTCCCACGACCAGCAAGGCGAAGACAACCCTCCTGCTGGCGCGCTCCTCATGCTGCCGATCTGGTACGGGATCGTCGAAGGTCTCGGGGGTCTCGTGATAGCGCATGTCTCACTCCGTCCGGTTGATTGCATGGGACGTCGCCGGATTTTCAGGGGCGCCTGGCGTCCAGAAGACGATGTATAGCGCGGCGAGCAGCAGCAGCACGCCTGTAACCGTTACCGTTGATCTGTTCATCTGGTGGTTCCCTTAATTTGGTTCAGTGAACAACAAATGACGCCCCGTCGGGTTGATCTGAAGCAACAATGGTACGTGGCGTCGCTCGGTTCCACCTTGACTCCCACTCGAATGAGAACAAAATAGGAACATAGTCCGCCGAGCGGACGCAATTCCTATGAGGTTCCCCATGTCGACCAAA
>NZ_SLVX01000042.1 GCF_004341885.1 Shinella granuli
CGGCATCGAGAACCCGCTCTTCTACAAGGACAACACCCGCATGTTCTATGGAGATGCAAAGAAGAGCATCGATCAGTTGTTGCCGGCACTGGCGTAATTCAGAGGACCAGGACCGTCGTCTATGCTGCGTTTTCTCCAGGCCGGACGGGAGAGGCAAAGGCGGCGGTCCCTCTGCCGGAGGCGTGGGACCGCCTTTCCCTGTAAGGCATGCGGACATCAACCGGCGACGACATCTCCGCCGGCCGCGATGATTTCGTCATTGCTCAGGCCGCGGCGCCAATGGGAGAAGGCGACCTGCCGGTGGTTCGGCAGCTTGACCGTCTCGCGCAGGAACTGACGGATTTCCCGGAAGGTCGAATATTCGCAGCCACACCAGAAGAAAGTGCCTTCCTTGTCGGCGGGCCAGTCGAGGGATCGAACCGCCTGCACCAGGGGATCCGGAGTGCCCGGCGGCCGGCCGTGCCTGTGAAACCAGCGTATGTCGACGCCGCCTGGTGCGGCGATCGGTTGTTCCTCGGCCTGTTCGGCCACCTCGATGAGAGCGATGCCCTTCGCATCCCGCGGCAACGCCTCGATCATGCGGGCCATGCCCGGCAGGCCCGTCTCGTCGCCGACATAGACGTTCCATCCTGCAGGCTTGGGCCCGTGAGCGCCCGGGCCGAGCAGGCCGACGAGCGCGCCCGGTGCCGCTTTGCGGGCCCATTCGACGCCGGCACCGCCAGCATCGTGCAGATAGAAGTCGACGTCCAGCATGCCCGTTGCCGCATCGACGGTCCGCATCGTGTAGATGCGCGACGCGAGCTGTTGCCCGCCCTTCGGCCAGACCAGCCGTCCATTGTCGCCGAGCCTCGGCCATTCGGGATTCGGCTCGCCATGCGGCTGGAACAGCAGGCGACAATGAATCTGATCGGGCACGTCGTAATGGGCGAGGTTTTCCCCGGCGAAGCGGATGCGGCGCATCCGCGGTGTCAGCTCGCGCACGGCGCGCACCGTCAGGACCCGAAAGTCCGGTGGCCATGTGTCGCCGGCCTTGTCGCCGGTCCAGGTGATGGCGGGATCCTCGGCCCGCGCGACGAAATCGACCAGGCCGGTGAGGGCGTTCTTCAGGCGGTTGAGGGATGCGCCATTTTCGGCTTCCACCGCAATGTGAAGCATCTGGCCGGCGGGCCGCACGCGAACGGTGCCATAGGGCGACGTCGCGACGTGGATGCCGTCCGCGAAACGAACCTGCATGTCGTGATCGCCGAGCAAGGTGACGATCTTGTCCAGATATCGCGTCAGATCGGAAAATGTGATCGTGGTGTGCGCCTTTAGGCTCGACATGGCCAAACTCCTGGGATTTCCGGGGGTGTCAGAGGCTGACCCAGCACGGGCCGGCGATCGGTCTTGCCAGGAAGCGCCGGTTCAATTCCGCCAGCGTTTCGTTCGGATCGATGTCGTGGCAGCGATCGGGATGCAGCCATCTGGCGGCGACTTCCAGGAAGAGGAGGTTGAGCGGCTGGGCGGTGATCAGCCCCGTCCAGATGCCGTGCACCTGCTTCCGCTCCACAGCCTTCAAGAGGTGAAAGCCGGGCCGGCCGGTGAGGCGCTCCAGCCCGGCGCGCGCTTTGGCTTCGGGAAGGCCGGGGCCGATCGCGGGCCTCGTGGTGTTCGCATAGCCGCCGCCCGTCGCGATATAGACGTCGGCGCCTTCCGCGAGAAGCTGTTCGAGCTGGATCTTTGCGACCCACGGGGAGGATGCGGCATCAAGCCCGCGGCCGCCGGCCGCTTCAAGAAGCGTGCCCCAGATGTCCCGGCCAACGGCCCAGCAGCAATCATCGTAGAGCGAGCCGACTTCGAAATAGGTCTTGCGCGGCGCCGCGCCCGCCAGGCGTTTTTGCAGCCGCTCGATTTTCTGCTGATGGAAGGTCAGGAAGGCCTCGGCCTCCCGGCGGCGGTCCAGGATCGCGCCCCACATGTGCATCAGGCGCGGCAGTTCCTCGAGCGGCGAGGGTGCCTTGCCTGCCGCGTCATTGCTGAAGCTGCTGCTGAACAGGACGGGAATGCCAAGTTCCGCAAGCCGTTCGGACAGAGCGCCGGCTCCGTTTCCCGGCGCCATGTAGGCGGTGGCGACGACGAGATCGGGTTGCAGGGATATCAGACCCTCCAGCGAGACGGTTTCCGGCGTCTGCCGGCCGACCAGGGCGATGTCGAAACCCGTGCTGTAGGCGGAATGGAGATCGTCACTGTCTATGCGCTCGACCGCGGCCCAGCCGACGACGAGCCGTGCCGGGTCGGGATGCAGCATGGACATGGTGAGGATGTCGCGCGCCTCCAGAAGCACGATGCGTTGCGGTGGCGCTGCAAGCTCCACCGTGCGTCCCGCCATGTCCGTTACCGTGATCGCCCGCGGACCGGCGCCGAGAGCCGGGCCGGAGAGGGCTGCTGCGGCAAGGGTCAGGAAGCGTCTTCGGTTCATCCGCATGCCCGTCACCAGCGATAGCGAAGGCCGGCCACGACTTCGCGGCCCTTGCCGACCTGGCAGTAGAAACCGTTGCTGCAACCCGAATAATAGTCCCTGTCGAAAAGGTTCGTGACGTTGAGGGTCGCCTCCGCCCCCTTGAAGGCCGGGTTGGCCGCGCCGAGATCATAGCGCAGGGCCGCGTCCACCAGTGCGTAACCCGGCGTGCGGACGGCGTTTGCATCGTCCGCGTAGCTGCTGCCGACGATCCGGACCCCGGCCCCGACCGAAAGGCCATCGAACACGTCGTCATCGAAGGTGTAGTTCGCCCAGAGCGAGCCGAAATACCGCGGCACGCCCTGCGGCCGGTTGCCGACGATCGACGGAACGACGTTCGATCGGGAGATCTCGGTTTCGAGCAGCGTGACGGCTGCGATCAGTTCGAGATTGTCGGTCGCGTTCCCACGCGCCTCGAACTCGATGCCGCGGGACCGGACTTCGCCCTGCTGGATGCTGAAGCCAGGCACGGGGCCGGGCGTCAGGACATTCTCCTGCTTGATGTCGAAGGCGGCGAGGGTGAAGATGGCATCAAGGCTGTCGGGCGAATATTTGACGCCTATCTCGAACTGCTCGGCTTCCGTGGGCACGAAAGGCTGGCCGTTCGATCCGACGCCGACGATGGGCTCGAAGGAAGTCGAATAGCTGAGATAGGGTGCGATGCCGTTGTCGAACTCGTAGAGCAGGCCCGCCCGGTAGCTGGCCGCGCGTTCCGTCTGGTTGCGCCGGACGCCCGTGAGACGGTTGAGCGACTCTTCCCGGGACCAGTCGTAGCGGCCGCCCAGCAGAATATGCAGATTGCCGAGGGTCATCTGATCCTGGAGATATATCCCGGTCTGCCGCAAATCCTGCTTTGCATCCGTGAAGGTGGCGAACGGCCCGACGGGAAGGTCGTACTGCGGATTTGTCACGTCGAGCGGCTGGGCGCCGCCGAGCAGGAACAGGAAATCGCTCGTCGAGCGCTGGACGTCGACGCCGACGAGGACCTTGTGCTCCAGGGCCGCCGTCGCGAAGCTCAGTTCCACGTTGTTGTCGGCGCTCACGCCACGCACGCTTTCCGCCGAGTGCGCCGCCCAGCGCGGCAGCAGGCCGTCGGGAGTGAGCGGCCCTGAGATCTGAAGGGTCCGGAATGTCGAATCAAGGCCGCCATAGCGCAGGCGCGAGCCCACTTTCACCGCGTCGTTGAAGCGGTGTTCGAAGATGTAACCGATGCCGAACTGGTCACGGTCGTAGCTGTCATACGAGGGGTCGCCGACATTGAGGCCGCCGGTCAGGTAGGGGCGGTATGCGGCCGGCGCCAGAAAGCGCGGATAGCTGTGGTTGAAGTAGCCGCCTTCGGGGTCCTTCTGGTAGAAGCCGAGCAGCGTCAGGCTCGTGTCCTCGTCCGGCTGCCATGTCAGCGCCGGCGCGACCGCAAGGCGCTGTTCGTCCACGTCGTCATGGCGCGTGCCGGATTGGCGGCCGATCGCGCTGAACGAATATTGCAGGACGCCGTCCTCGCTCAGTGCGCCGCGGCTCCTGACGCCGGCCTGGACCCGGCCATGGCTGCCGGTCTCAAGGCGCAGCTCGTGGGACGGGTCGGCACTCGGCATGGTGCTGATCTGGTTGACGAGCCCGCCGGGGCTTCCCTGGCCATAGAGAACCGCCGATGGGCCCTTGAGCACGTCGATCCGGTCAAGCAGGAAGGGGTCGATCTGCGGTATGCCCCATGCCTGGCCGCGCGGAAGCTTCAAGCCATCGAGATAGTCGACGGTCCGCATGGCGCTGAAGAAGCCGCCGAAGCCGCGAATGGAGAGGCTGTCGAAGCGGCTGTTCTCATCGACGCTGGAAAGAACGCCTGCCGTATAGTTCAGCGCGCTCTGCACCGTCTGGGCGTTCTGGTCATCGATCTGCTTGCGGCTGACGGTCGTCGTCGATTGGGGCGTGCTCTCGACTGGCGTCGCGCCCTTGGTCGCGGTGGTCGTCCGATTGACGACATAACGGTCGCCCTTCCGCGGGGCTTCGCTTTCACCCTCGACGACGATCGTCTCGAGCCGGGTGGCGGCGTCCTGAGCGTGCGCGCCGGCAACCTGCAAGGGCAGGAGGCTGGCAGTTGCGAGAAGGTAGGTCAGCTTGCGTCCCATTGTGTATCCCCAGCCCCTTGTCCGACCCTCGGACACCATCACGGCGGCAGGCATTTGCCTGGCCGGTCGGAGTCGTCTATTAATCAAACGGGACGGTAGTGTCCAGTTAATTATATGAGTTTTCAACTCATATTTTTGACGCCGCCTTGCCCGACGCCCGCGGTCAGCCAAGGGTTGGGTGGGGGCGGTGGAGTCTGCTAAGGAAGGGCGCAAACGAGCATGATGGGAAATTCAGCGATGTCGGAGCGGAGCATGGCGGATGGCGTTCGGCGATCGGCCGCGGAAATCGGTGTCGAAGGTGCATCAGGCCCCGACGAACAGGCCCGTGCTTCGAAAACCGGCCGGCCGTCGCGGCAGAAATCCGAAGAGCTGACGGCCAGGATCCTCGATGTCGCGACCGGCATGTTCGCGGCACAGGGTTATGCGGGCACCTCGATGGAGAAGATTGCGGCTGCCTGCGGTGCCGGCAAGGACACGGTCTACAGGCGCTTCCCATCGAAGGAAGCGCTGTTCCGCGGCGTTATAGAGCGCATCCGCGCAAGGGCACTGCGTAGCCTCGAAATGACCGTTCCACCCGTGGGCGCGCCGCTGGAGCGGCTCAAGGTGGCCGGCCACTGGTTCCTGACCGCCCATCTCGAGCCGCAGCAAATCGCCATGAAACGCATCACCCTGAGTGAAGCCGCGATGTTCAGGCAGAGCCTTGCCGACGGGGCGGGCGGCGATCCGACCGTCCGCTGTCTGATCGAGCTGATCGAGGCCGCACAGACAAGCGGTGACCTTGCAAAAGGAGAGGCAGCCTTCATCGCCGATCAACTCATCTATTCGCTGACGGTGAAGCCGATCACCTACGCCATGCTCGGAAGCGCCGCCTTTGCCTCCACCGAAGCCCGCGATGCCTATTTCGAGCAGGCGTGGGAGCTGTTCATGCGAGGCGCCGGAAAGAGGGCAGACTGACGCGGTCCGGGCGGATGGAAGCGACTTGTCGCTTACGCGCCGGCTTGCTGAGGCCGCGGGCAGGGACAGGCCTGCCATGCCCGAAATGCTGGAAAAGGCACGCCATCTTGTCGAGCAGTGCATATCCGACCTGGATTGCAAGGAGGCGATGACTTCCGGCGATGTCGGCTGGCATGGTCGTTAAAAGCCAATGCGTTTATCTCATCGGCCTGCAAATCAGCGGACGAGGCCCTGCACGATCACGTTCAACCGTCGCTGGATTTTATGCCCATCATCAGCTCTTGCATTGGAACCTTCAAATTCGTGCTGATCCGCGTAATGACCTGCAGGGACGGGTTCGCTGTCGCGTTGAGGATCGCGAAATAAAACGGACTGGTGATCTCACAGAGGCGGGCCATTTCTTTTTTCGTCAGCTCGCGCTTCTCCCGCTCGCGCTCCATGACCATCGCCATGTTTCGCAGGATCATCGTGCCAAGGTCAGTGTCGGGCTTCTTGCGCTTGCTCGCCATTGTCGAATAAACTATAATTTACGAATTGGTCTGCTTGATGAGAAAGTTGCCGATATCTGCAATGGCTTCGCCAGAAGCGGCGATCTGTGCGTCAAGATAGTCAACGTTTGCCAGGGCAATACGCACTGTCTCCGTTTCCCGACCGCTCAGGTCAGAACCTTATTACTTCGACATCACGAATGACACCTCTGGCCAAGCCGAGCGGCATTGGTTCGAGTTGCACAAATAAACGGTTTCCAGCAGCTAAGGAAGGTTTAAATCCGTGCGAACCGTCACCCCCTTCTCGGCCATGTCGGCGATATCGTAGTTATCTCACGGGTCAACGGCATCGTCTCCGCCGACCATCCTATCCGCCTGCCGCACCAGTTCATGCCTGAGCGGCCCGTCATCCCAGATGCCATCGAAAATGAAATGGTGCAGACGGTCGTATCGGCCCGGAGCCAAGCGCGCCGCTATCGGCGCAACGCTCTTGCGATCTTCCGCACCGATCAGGCTGGCACGGTAGAGCAGGCCCGGGGCACACCCTGCCATCGATCTGCCAAAGGAGCGCTAGGCTCCTGTGGCATCATAGCGATGCTGGGCGGCCTTGATGTCTTCCACCCTGTGACCGATCCATTCGAAAACCGCACGAAGAGGTTCGGACACTTCCTGTCCGATATGGGTCAGTTCGTAGGACACCCTCGGTGGCACGGTCGGCTCTACATGCCGTGAAACCATGCCGTCCCGGACCAGTGTCTTCAGACTTTGAGACAGCATCTTCTCGCTGACGCCTTCGACGCAATCACGAAGCGCATGGAAGCGCAGCGGGCCGTCGCTGAGAGCGATCAGCACGAGCAGCGCCCAGCGGCTGGTCAGGTGGTCGAAGACCATTCGACACGGGCAGTCTGCCTTCAACGGGCTCTCGCCCGGAACCGGGTCGCTTATTTTCACGATGGGCTTACCTCAAGGTACGTTCTTGCCAAACGTTATGAGCTTTCCAATAGTAAGTCTACTGGAAACCATATCCGGCATGCGATGGAGAACCGCCATGGCTATCGAAGAGTTCTTTTCTATCATCGACTACATCGTCGACGGCCCGCAGACGCAGGAAGCTGTCATTTCGGCCTTCGCCGATATCCAACGCCAATGGGTCGCGCCCTATCCCGGTTACCTTTCGGCCCAGTTTCTCGCCAGCGCGGATGGCACGCGGGTAAAATGCATCGTCCGTTGGGCAAGCGAAGCCGACTTCGCGCACTTCGAGGACGTTTCCGACACGAAGGGGCGCTCGGAGGCGATTCAGCAGGCGCTGCGGGGCCTGTCCTGCACCGCCGAACGGCGGTCTTTCAAATTGGTCCGCGTGGTCGATCCGCAGACAGGACCCGGCGCATACCAGCCGGATGAGGCATGTGGCCTTCCTCGTGGCAATGGGCGGGCGACATCATGAACATCGACATCTACGCCGATATACTTTGCCCCTGGTGCTACATCGGAAAGCGTCGGCTCTCTGCCGCGCTGGCCTTGTTGGATCGAAGGGACGAAGTGTGTGTCACATGGCGCAGCTTCGAGCTTTCGCCGGACCAGTCCCGCACGCCCGGCCCGTCGGCGGCCGAGGAAATCCTTGAATGGCGTGGCAAGCAGGAGGGCGCCGCGCGCATCGAGCGCATCCGGACGCTCGGCGCTGCCGAAGGGCTGGAACTCAACCTGCATCTGGCACGCCCGGTCAACACGTTCGATGCTCACAGGCTGGTGCACCTTGCTGCGGCGAACGGCCTTGCCGATGCGATGATGGAGCGGCTGCTTCACGCTTACCATACCGAAGGATTGAGTGTGGCGGACCTTGCCGTTCTCATCAGACTCGGAACACAGGTCGGTCTCGCCGGCGACAAGGTGCGTGCGACGCTGGAGGCCGACGAATTCACAGTAGAGACACGGCGGGACGAGCAGGGTGCCAGCGCGCTGGGTGTAACCGGCGTTCCCACCCTGATCATCGACGGCGGTCAGCCTTTGCCCGGAATCCAGTCCCTCGAAGATCTTGCACGGCTTTTCGCGGCCAGGCTGGCCGATGGACGGGGAGCGGAACATGACTGAGCCGGTGACAGGCGCACCGTGGAAAGAAGTGGGCGCCACGTCCCGGTTCTTCCTGCCGGTGATCGCGGCGGCAGTCTTCCTCTCCGTGCTGTCGAACTCGATGATCTATGTGGCCGGCGCCGACATGGCGGAAGAATTCGCTGCGTCGTCCGCGGAAATCGCCTGGGTCTTCACGGGCTTCTCGCTCGCCTATGGCATTGCCGTGCCGCTCTATGGCGGTATGTCGGATGCTTTCGGGGCACGGCGGTTCTTGCTGTCTGGTCTTCTCGTCTTCGCGCTGGGCGGATTGCTCTGCGCGCTTTCGCAAGACCTGGTGACCCTCATCATCGGGCGCGCCGTTCAGGCCGTGGGCGGTGCCGCCGTGCCGGCTCTCGCCAGCGTGGTGATCGCGAAGGCATTGCCTGCGGGTAACCGTGGCGGCGCATTCGGCCTGCTCGCCTCGAGCGTGGGCATCGGCGCAGCCGCTGGTCCCGCGATCGGCGGAATATTGACGGATACGATGGGGTGGCGGACGTTATTCTTCGGTTCGGCTGTTCTTGCATTGCTCCTGCTGCCGTTTTTTCTGCACGCCTTGCCCAGGGATGAGGGGACCGGGGAACGCAGAGCCGATCTTGCGGGCGGTGTCCTGCTCGGAACGGCAGCCGGCGCCCTGCTGCTGGCAATGGCGGAGGGGTCTGCGCAAGGTCTCTTCAGCCCGGAGGGCATGGGCTACCTTGCCGTTTCGATCGTCGCGGCCATTGCCTTTGCATGGTGGATATGCCGCGCGGAACATCCTTTCGTCCCGCCGTCGCTGTTTGCAAACCGCGACTATCTGGCCATTGCGGCGATGGCTTTTCTGGCGATGGGGGCCAATCTGTCGGCGCTCATCTTTGCCTCGCTGCTGGCGGTGCGGGAAATCGGCCTTTCACCGGGCATGGCTGGATTGGCATTGACACCCGGTGCCGTCGCTTCGGCGTTGCTGTCGCCTGCGGCTGGAAGGCTTTCCGATCAATACGGTACGAGGACGCCGACTCTCGCGGGGCTTGCCGTCATGGCGCTCGCGCTGCTGGCGATCTCCACCTTTGGAACAGGCAATTCCGTCCTTCTGCTGGCGCTCGGCATGATCGGCGTTTCTGCCGGCTTTGCCTTTGTTCAGACCCCGCTTACCAATGCCGCCGCCAACACCTTGCGTCCTGCCGAGCTCGGTGCCGGAATGGGCGTGTTCTCCGGAGCCTTTTTTCTCGGCGGCGCGGCAGGGCCGGTGTTGGTTGGCGGGATACTCACGGCTCGCGCAAGCGCCGGCGAAGCATACAATCCATTCCATGCTTTCGGCGTCGCGGCATTCTCGGACGCCTTTCTCCTCCTGGCGTTCGCGCCGCTCGCCGCCTTTGCTGTCGGTTTCGTCCTTCTGTTCACGAAACGGGGACGCGGCCGCGACGAGATTGATCCTTGACGATGTGGCAGGCGCCGGCTTGCTCTGATCGAGCATCATGCACTGGGGTACCCGGCTGCCGGAGATGAAGGGATACCCATGGGCTTGGACCGGCGTGGCGCGGTTGCAGCCGGTTCGACCAATCCGTCGCCGGCCTTCGATTGCGTGAGCGAGGCTTCACACACCAACCGCAACGACGACGCCCCGGTGCTGGAACCCGAAGACCAAGAACCGGAGCAGCGGCGCCAAAGGCAAGAAGCATGAGATCGATGCGATCGCCCAACCCCGACGGGACGAGGAAAGGGCGATAGAGGTATGGAGAATGTTGTGGGCGAGAACGAAGGTCAGCGTGACCGCCAGACGGACGGCATCCACAATATAGAGGTCGGCTGTTTCAGCGGGATTTCCGGGAAGGCCGGGGCGTCGACGATCTCAGTTGAGGAGACGGTTCTCGCGAAGGCGCATCGCAGCGATATCCACGAACGCCCGAACCTTTGCGGAGGCATGGCGGCCCTCCGGATGCAGGATATGGATGGGTATCGGCGGCTCTTCATACTCGCTGAGCACAATCTGCAGATCTCCTGCCATGAGTGCCGGACCGATCTGGTAGTGGAGAACTCTCGTCAGGCCCCAGCCTTGCCGTGCGGACGTGATCGCCGCTTCGTTGGTGTTGCATTGGAGGGTGGCGTCGATCGTCACGCGCTGTTCGTTGGCGAACCGCCATTCAGGCGAGGCCCAGGCGCCTGTCGAGGCGGCGATGCGGTGATCCTTGAGGTCCGCTGGCGTGTTCGGAGTGCCATGACGCTCGAAATAGTCCGGCGATCCGCAGATGACACGCCGGACAGTGCCGACCTTGATGGCCGAAAGACCCGAGTCCGGGAGACGACCGATACGGACGGCCACATCGATCCCTTCATCGACAATGTTGACGGGGCGATCAACGAAAAGGGTCTTGGCCTTCATGGCGGGATACGTGTCGAGATAGTCCATCACGATCGGAAGCACATGCATTTGACCAAACAACACTGAAGCGGTCAGGGAAAGCGTTCCCGTCGGCGTGGCATAGGAGCCTCCCGCTGCGGCCTCCGCTTCGGCGATGTCCGCAAGGATCCGGCGGCAATCCTCGAAATAGCGCGATCCGGCCTCGGTCATCTTCACCGAGCGCGTCGTTCGCACGAACAGCCGGGCTCCGATGAGATCCTCGAGCGAAGCGACGGCGCGTGTCACCGCAGGCGCGCTCATATGCAGGTGGCGGGCAGTCTCTGCAAAACTCTCGGTTTCGGCGACCTTCACGAAAATCCGCATTGCCTGCCAACGATCCATCCGCTTCCCCTTCTTCCCGGCGCTCGAGACGATAGTAGGGATGTCGTAGGCAAGGCAGCAAGTCTTCATGTGAAACCGGCCGTGGGTCGGGAGCCCGACTGCCGGAATGCCGCGGCCATCTTCTCGATTTCCGCGCAGCTTCGCGCACACAGGCCTGTGCGAAGGGCGCGCTGACGGTTTTCTTCACAAACCGCCAGCGCCAGGGCTATCGCCATCGAAGTCTTGACATCGAAGCTGAACCCCCTTCGTGCGACGTCGATCTCTGCACCCGTCATGCCTATGGCGCGCGCGGATTCTTCCTGTTTTCGCAGCAGGAGAGGATCGTTGCTCGTCGCAGTGAGCGCGAGTTCCACCGGCAGTCGGATGCGCTCGTCGAGCTTGAACCCGGTCATGGTCTATCTCCCAAACGTGGACCGTGATCCAGAGAATTTCCGCTTTTCCTTGAATCGCGAAAACACTCTAACTCTTTGTTTTAGTGAAATTCCGTAGGCGAGACCGTTTCGCACTTTTGCTGGAATTGCTTTAAAAGCCGAAGTCGCTCAGGCCGGGGTGATCGTCCGGCCGGCGGCCAAGCGGCCAGCGAAACTTGCGATCGGCCTCGGTGATCGGATGTTCGTTGATGCTGGCATGGCGGGTCCGCATCAGGCCGTCCTCGGCGAATTCCCAGTTCTCGTTGCCATAGGCGCGGAACCATTGGCCGCTGTCATCGCGGTACTCGTAGGCATAGCGCACTGCGATCCGGTTTCCTGTGAAGGCCCAGAGCTCCTTGATCAGGCGGTATTCCAGTTCCTTGTTCCATTTGCGGGTCAGGAAAGCTTGCGCTTCTGCACGGTTGGTCACGAATTCGGCGCGGTTGCGCCACCGCGTGTCCAGGGTATAGGCGAGAGCGACCTTTGCCGGATCGCGACTGTTCCAGCCATCTTCCGCGAGACGGATCTTTTCGATGGCACTCCGTTCGGTGAACGGGGGAAGCGGGGGACGAGACATCATTCAACTCCTCGGGTTGCTGTAAAGAAAAGGGAAGGGGTAGCGCGATGACGTCACCGTCATGCGTGACATCTGTAACTTCTTGGCGGTTGTGAGAGACGCGGCTCCCGTATGTGCAGAATGATGCCGCAGCGCCTGAGGCTGGACGTCGAAAACGAGGAAGGCACTATTGCGCGTGACGCAGTAATGCCCGCCCTCAGACCGCCAACTGGATACCGCCGCGGACCTCGTCTGCAGGGACGGCGCAGCAGAGCAGGATCTCGTCTTCGTCGATCGTCGCGGTCGGCTCCTTCACATAGGTCACCGTACCCTTGATCAGCTTGGTGCGGCATGTGCCGCAGGTTCCCGCGCGGCAACTGAACTCGGGTTCGAGGCCGCGCGCTTCCGCCAGTTCCAGCAGCGTGCCGGAACCAGGCGTCCAGCGCGCCTCCTTCAGCGAGTTCGTGAACACGACAGGCACGGGTCGGGTGGATGGCGGTGCGCGGGCCGGAACCGGCGCAGCCGCGGCCGCGTCAGGGTTTCGCTTCAGGGACGAGGGGCCGAACGCCTCGGCATGAATGCGGTCGTCGGCGATATTGTAGCCCCGAAGCCCGTCGTAAAGCGCCTGGGTGAACTGCGGCGGGCCGCAGAGATAGAAGTCGTAGTCGTTGAATGGCAAGTGGCGGGTCAGCAGCGCCATGTCGATCCTGCCGGCGGCATCATAGTCGATACCCAATGCGGCGCCGTCGGTGTCGCTCAGGACCCGAACAACGCGCATCACGCCTTTCGTCGCATCGGCGAGTCCGGCTATTTCCTTTTCGAAGGGGCGCTCGGCCTTCGAACGGGCGGCATGGAACAGCGTGACGGGACGAATGCGCCGTGTGCGAAGCCCTTCGTAGACAAGGTGGCGGAGCATCGCGAGCAGCGGCGTGATCCCGATGCCGCCGGCAACGAGCACGGCCGGGCGTGTCGCCCCGGCGTCGATGGTGAAGCCGCCGGCCGGTGCGCGCGCCTCGATGACGTCGCCGACGGCAACGCTGTCGTGCAGGAATTGCGAGATCAGTCCGTCCCGCTTGACACTGATGCGGTAGGCGCCGTCCGAGGGCGCGACGGAAAGCGAATAGGTCCGGATCACGGGCTTTTCGCGGCCTGGCGGCGTCACCCGGATCGGCAGGTGTTGCCCGGCGGCATGCGGCAGAAGTCCCGCGCCATCGCCTGGCTGCAGGTGGAACGAGCGGATCGTTTCGCTTTCCTCGACGATCCTGGTAACGGTCAGCGGGCGCCACTGCTTGGCAAGTTCAGCCGCGCGGAGCCGGTCGGCAGCTTGTGCCCAGTTACCCGTCATCAGGGAGCTCGGGGACCAACCGTCCTTCTGGAAACCCCAGCGCAGAGCCAGGGCATTGGCGCGGCGGACGATCCGCCGGGGCTTGAACGTCCAGAGCCGTTCGGCCCCCTGGAAGGCCGCGATCTCGGGGGAGTCCAGAATGACCTCGGCGTCACCGGTCATCTGCAGCATATCGCCTGTCGTGAAGTCCACGAAAAGCAGCCCCGCCTTGCCGTTCAGCAGGATGTTGCCGAGCGTCGCGAAGAACAGGTTGCCGTCGAAGTCCGGGATCGTCAGCGTCCCGTCATCCCCGACACGGACGAAACCGGCATTCCCGCCACGATGGGAGACATCCACCTGCCGCCTGTCTTCGCGGTCGACATAGGATGCGACGAAGAAGGCGTCGGCACTTCTTATCATGGCACGGGCTGGATCGTCGAATTCGGGAAGGTCCTCCATGGTGCCAGAGAATGCCTGCCCGGGTTCGCGGGTGAACGCGAAATCACGCAACTGGATATAGCGCGGGCAGTTTCCGAAGCTCTGGTCGACGTTGACGCGAAAGCCGTTCTCCATCGCGGAAACGAATCCGTTCATGCGGTTGCGGCGACGGGTGTGCATCTCGATGCCGAGCAGACCGACGGGCTTGCCGTCCGCAATGCCCTCGCTGGCCGGGTCGGTTGCGTCCTTTGGCGCCGCAATGTCGAGCACGGTCGGCGAAGGAGAGGACATGAAGCCGAGACGGCCCTCGACGAAGGTCGCCCACACGTCATCCCTGGAATCGACACTGCCGAGCACGATGAAGGGGAGCTGGGCGTAGAAGTCGCGATGCTGGTCGGGCATGTAGTCGCGGACGACGCGCTGGCTGACGACGGCCATGCGTTCGACGACGCCCACCTTCTCCTGAAGAAGCCTTTCGCCTTCGTGCCATGTCGGCAGTGTCTTGTCGTGCATGTCCCGCCCTCCAGGAGTGGCAGAGCGCGCGGGCAGGCGCGCTCCGATCGCATTCAGGCTGCTGCGAGGCCGACCGGCGTGCGGACGAAATCCACAAAACCCGGCAGCGCTTCCACACGGCGGAGGAAGGCGCCGACGGCCGGGTAGTCCGAAAGATCGACGTTTCCTTCGGGCGCGCGTGCCACATAGCTGTAGATGGCGACGTCTGCGATCGTCGGGCGGTCGCCAACCAGCCAGTCGCGACCGGTGAGCTGGCTTTCCATTCTGCCCAGTACCGTGTGCGCGCGATTGATGACTTCTTCCGGATTGAACTTGGCGCCGAAGACCGTGATCAGTCGCGCGGCGGCCGGGCCATAGGCGATTTCGCCGGCGGCAACCGACAGCCAGCGCTGGACGGCGGCGGCACCCTTCGCATCTTCCGGCAGCCAATCGGTGCGGGCGGCCTTCTTCGCGAGGTAGACCAGGATCGCGTTGGAATCGGAAATGAAGACACCACCGTCGTCGAGGACGGGGACCTGGCCGAACGGGTTCATTTCAAGGAAGTCCGGCTTCTTGTGTGCGCCCGACTTGAGATCGACTTCGACCAGGTCATGAGACAGGCCGAGCAGCGAGAGGAAGAGGCGCGCCCGGTGACAATGGCCCGACAACGGATGGTGATAAAGCTTCATTTTGCGCTCCTGCGAGTATCGGCCGGGTCCATTCCCGATCCGCGCTTGCAAGGTGCTACAGACGACGTCCAGGCAGAACGCCCGTGTTCCGCACTTCATTATTACGCACATCGTAACAATCGCTCGTCCGTGCCGTCGAGAAGGCGCCTCCGACGCCAAGCGCACTATCCCAGCGGCTTGATGATGCCGCGGTAGAATTGGCCGTGGTCACCGTCGAAACCGTCCGTGCCCATTTTGGTCAGCATGCTGCGCGTTGGTGGATCGAGATACCAGATCGCCTTCTCCGAAGGCCCTTGATACCAGCGGATATTGAAGGCGCAGAGATTCCTGAAGAAGAACAGCTCTGCGTAATCGTCTATGTGGTCGCGAATCCACCACGCGAGAGGCCGGTAGTCCTCGGTTTTCCGGTAGTGCTCAAGATAGGCCGGGATGAAGACGGTGACGGTTCCTCCCAGATGCCCGTCACTGTCGCGCCGGTCCCAGATGTGGCGTGCAGCGTTGATGTCGTTGTCAGTGCACCAGCACGCGGTATCCCCGGCTCGAAATCGTTCGTTGCAGAAGGCATTGAGCACCGGGGAACGATAGGCGCTGCGTATCGACACATGGCCGAACGCGCGCTTCAAGGGCTCCAGCAGCCGGGAGGCGACCTCACATCCGACCTGCAATGCAAGTTCGGGATTCTCGGGAATGTTGGGAACGCCGTGAAGGTTGCCGACCTCCGAATAGAGCATCTCGCGCATGAAGAAATGTTCGGAGAGACGCTGTCGTCCGTATTCGGTCAACGTGGCCACATCCGTGATCGATTGAGGGAACTGCATTTTTCCACCGCCTTTTGGCCGCTCATGCGGCAGCCATTGTGATGGACGCGTTTTATATGGTTCCGTAATGCTGAACAATTCAGTATTGGAAAAAGCAATGGTTTTGAAATCTGGAAGGATTCATGGACAGGTTGCGGCAGCTCAAAGTCGTTGTCGCGGTGGAGGAGGAGGGGTCGCTTGTCGCTGCCGGGCGCAAACTCAACCTCTCGCTTCCGTCGATCTCGCGTATCCTTGGAGAGCTTGAGCAATCGCTCGGCGTTATCCTGTTCGAGCGCAGCGCGCGCCGATGCCGCGCAACTGAGGCCGGCCGCGTGCTGGTGCACCGCGCGCGACATCTCCTGGCTGACTACGACGAGATCCTGCAGGTCGTCGGCGGTCGGTGGAACGAGCCGCAAGGCCAGATCCGCATGACGGCGCCGCTGACATTCGGCCGGATGCATGTGCTGCCGGCGGTCTGCCACTTCCTGAAGGAGCATCCGCTGATCGACGTCGGGCTGGAATTATCCGACGGCATTATCGATCTCCAGGCGGAGGATTTCGATCTCGGCGTCCGCATCGGCCCGGTCGATGCGCCTTCGCTGATCGCCAAGCGCATCGGTTATGTCCATTGGTGGGCTCTTGCGAGCCCGTCATACCTGTCCCGGCACGGGGTGCCGCAGGAACCGAAAGATCTCTCGCGTCATCACTGGATCCAGCATTCAAGCCTTCGCTCTCCCGGTCCATTGTCTCTGCACGGTTCGTCACCGCGGGTTCTGGACATGCGTCTCATCGTCAACGATGCGACCTCGGCACTGGAAGCGGCGCGCGTAGACCTCGGCATCACATCGGCACTGTCGTACCAGGCAGCCGAGGATGTGGCCGAAGGCAAGCTGGTGCGGGTGCTGGTCGATTTCGAGCCCGAGCCATTGCCTGTTTCGCTTGTCTATCCCGAGACCAGGCGGACGGTGCAGCGATTGAGACGGCTGGTGGATTTTCTGGCGAAGGAATTGCGGAAAGTGTTGTGATGCAAAAAAATTGCCACCATCAACGAATTTCCGAACGCGCGAACTAAATTTGTTATTTTTTTCCAGAGCTTTAGCAGATCCGTAGAGCGAGTGCTGATTTTTTCTTCTGCTCCTCTTGAAATCGAAAAACAGCCAAACCAGATCATTCGCGCAAAACGCTCGACCGAGGTTTTGCACCCGCCCGGACTGGTCATCCGGTCCGGCCAGGGGGAACAACGTCATCATTGTTTGTCCATTGGAGGAAAACATGTCGTTCCGACCGCTTCATGATCGCATCCTCGTTCGCCGGGTCGAATCCGAAGAGAAGACCAAGGGGGGCATCATCATTCCCGATACCGCCAAGGAAAAGCCGCAGGAAGGCGAGGTCATCGCCGTCGGTCCAGGCGCGCGGAACGATGCCGGCCAGATCCAGGCGCTCGACGTCAAGCCCGGTGATCGCATCCTGTTCGGCAGGTGGTCCGGCACGGAGATCAAGATCAACGGCGAGGACCTGCTGATCATGAAGGAAAGCGATGTGATGGGCGTCACCGAGGCACAGGCACAACAGAAACACGCTGCCTGAGACGACCTCGGAAATCCAAACCATCAGTCAGATAGCTGCCTATTGAGGAGTTGAAGAAATGGCTGCGAAAGAAGTCAGGTTTCACACCGATGCCCGTGAACGCATGCTGCGTGGGGTCGATGTGCTTGCCAACGCGGTGAAGGTCACGCTCGGCCCCAAAGGCCGCAACGTCGTCATCGACAAGTCCTTCGGCGCTCCGCGCATCACCAAGGACGGTGTTTCCGTCGCCAAGGAAGTCGAACTGGAAGACAAGTTCGAGAACATGGGCGCGCAGATGCTTCGCGAAGTGGCATCGAAGACCAACGATCTCGCCGGCGACGGCACCACGACCGCGACCGTGCTTGCCCAAGCCATCGTCAAGGAAGGCGCCAAGGCCGTTGCCTCCGGCATGAACCCGATGGACCTGAAGCGCGGGATCGACCTCGCCGTCGACGCCGTCGTCAAGGAACTGAAGGCCAATGCCCGCAAGATTTCCAAGAACGCCGAGATCGCCCAGGTCGGCACCATCTCGGCCAATGGCGATGCCGAGATCGGCCGCTATCTTGCCGAAGCGATGGAGAAGGTCGGCAACGAGGGCGTCATCACGGTCGAGGAGGCCAAGACCGCCGAGACCGAACTCGAAGTCGTCGAAGGCATGCAGTTCGACCGCGGTTACCTCAGCCCCTATTTCGTCACCAACCAGGACAAGATGCGGGTCGAACTGGAAGATCCCTATATTCTCATTCACGAGAAGAAGCTCTCGAACCTGCAGGCGATGCTTCCGGTCCTCGAAGCCGTCGTCCAGTCCGGCAAGCCGCTTCTCATCATCGCCGAGGACGTCGAAGGCGAAGCGCTTGCGACGCTCGTCGTCAACAAGCTGCGCGGCGGCCTGAAGATCGCTGCCGTCAAGGCTCCCGGCTTCGGCGACCGCCGCAAGGCCATGCTCGAAGACATCGCCATCCTGACGGGCGGCACGGTCATCTCCGAAGACCTCGGCATCAAGCTCGAGAACGTCACCCTCAACATGCTCGGCCGTGCCAAGAANGTCTCGATCTCCAAGGAAAACACGACGATCGTCGACGGTGCCGGCCAGAAGGCCGAGATCGAAGGCCGCGTCGCCCAGATCAAGGCGCAGATCGAGGAAACCACCTCCGACTACGACCGCGAGAAGCTGCAGGAACGGCTTGCCAAGCTCGCCGGCGGCGTTGCCGTCATCCGCGTCGGCGGCTCGACGGAAGTCGAGGTGAAGGAGAAGAAGGACCGCGTCGACGACGCGCTGCATGCGACCCGCGCGGCCGTCGAGGAAGGCATCCTTCCGGGCGGCGGCGTTGCCCTGCTCCGCGCGGTCAAGGCGCTCGACGGCCTGAAGACCGAAAACGACGACCAGCGCGTCGGCATCGACATCGTGCGCCGCGCCATCGAGGCGCCGGTGCGCCAGATCGCCGAGAACGCGGGTGCCGAGGGCTCGATCATCGTCGGCAAGCTGCGCGAGAAGCCCGACTTCTCCTATGGCTGGAACGCGCAGACGGGCGAATATGGCGATCTCTATGCCCAGGGCGTGATCGACCCGGTCAAGGTCGTTCGCACCGCGCTGCAGGACGCCGCCTCCGTCGCCGGCCTGCTGGTGACGACCGAAGCGATGATCGCCGAGAAGCCGAAGAAGGAAGCCGCTCCGGCGCTGCCCGCTGGCGCCGGCATGGACTTCTAAGCCACGGGCATTCGGCCCGCCTCCGCGGGGGCGGGTGAGAGCGGCGGTGCAAAAGTCGGCCACGGTAGCGGCGGCATAATGCTGCTGCGGGCGGAGTAAAATCCGGCCACCTATTTCCTTTCTGCAAC
>NZ_SLVX01000043.1 GCF_004341885.1 Shinella granuli
CCCAGATCGCCACTCGTGGTGGGAGGAAGCCGAGGCTCGCATCGGTCGTCTCGAAACATCGAAGGGCCGCCCCAAGGACAATAGCCAGTTCTCCAGGCGCTTCTCCAAGCGCGAGCTGCGCGAGTTCATGGAGCGTCAGGGCGACTGGGCTCTCGAAACCGACGGAGTGCTTTGCCAGAAAGACGATGGGGAGTGCATAGCAGCATGACGAACCTCCAGAAGATGCTCCGCTTCCTCGACGGCGAAATCTCCGGCCTCCAGGCTCGCACGTCGTCCTACGGCAACGCTGCGCAGGAAGCGAAGCTCGTCATGCTCAAGGATATCCGCGCGCTTGTCGCCTCCCTGTCTGAGAACAGGAGGGCGAGCGCATGACCGCATCCGCACGCGGTTTGTTCCGCGCCACCGGCAAAGCCTCGAAACCTGTCCTCACCCTGCTTGATGGTGAAATCGTCAAGGCTGATGCGCTTGAGCGTGAGAAGGACGATTTCTACCCGACGCCGCCGGAACCGACGCGCGCCTTCCTTCATGCCGAAATAGATCGCCTTCGCGACTTCGGCACCATCTGGGAGCCTGCGGCCGGCGACGGCGCGATGGTGCGCGAGATGGAATCGGTCGGGCTGACCGTCCGCGCCTCCGATCTTGTCGACCGAGGTTGCGGGGCTGACATTCGATCGTTCTACGATTTCCCCGTCGCGCCGGCCGCCGCCATTGTTACCAATCCGCCGTTCCAAGAATGCGGATGGGGCAACGGTAAAGCCAGATGGCTCTATCATGCGCTCGACACGCTCGGCGTCGAATACATGGCGCTGCTGATGAACTGGAGCTTTCCGGGAGCAGGTGGCCTTGCGCCCTTCTGGGCGAGTTTCCCTCCAGCCCGCGTCTACCTCATGCGCTGGAAGATCGATTTCACCGGGCAGGGCGCGCCGCCGATGCTCAATGGCTGGTTCGTCTGGGACAAGCTCTGGGGCGGCGAAACAGTTCTCCGCATGCTCGACCGTAAGGACGCTCGGCAAGGGGAGCTTAGCCTATGACTTTCAACAGAAAGAGAGGCCGCATAGGCAGCCTCTCCAGATCGCTACATCCTTTACGCGGAAACCCGCCCGCCGCCGGAGCGAGAGCGGATCATCCACGGCATGATGCCGGGAGACTTCACCAAGATGCCTTTCTTCTCCCCAAAGGAGCGGATGGCATCGCGCCCGACCTTCAAGGGCTTGTGCCCGTCAAAGGCCATGTAGCAGGTCTTCAAGGTCGCATCGTGCACAATGTCACGATCTCGTTCAGGCCATTCTTCAAGGAAATCGATGGCGTCTTCCAGGCACGTTATCTCTTCGATCAGGTCTCTACCCTTCTTCAGATAAACGGGCCTATCAAATACCTTCGAGTTCATCTCTACCTCACTGAAAACGTTGGTGATCAACAAGGGTGGCGTTGGAATCAAACGCCGATCGGGAATCTATTTTCGAGGCATCTCCGGTTCAAGATCGGGCAGTCGACCGCCGCTGGAAAAATTGGCGAGGTGGCGGCATGACGGTCCATCTCTCCGCAAAAGAAGGCGCTGCGTTCCTCCCCGCCAAAACGAAGCGCAGCAAGTACGGCGCCCAGAAAACCTTGGTCGACGGCATCCTCTTCGACAGCAAAGCCGAGGCCGCGTTCTATGCCGCCCTGAAGCAGCGGGAGAAGGCCGGCGAGGTGACGGACATCTATCCCCAGCGCGAATATGATCTGATGGTCAACGGCGTGCTGATCGCACGCTACCGTGCCGATTTCGTGTTCTTCGATCGCGTTCTCCGCGCGCGCCGCGTCGTCGACGTGAAGGGCGTTGCCACCAGAGACTTCCGTCTCAAGGCCAAGCTCATGAAGGCGTGCTTCGGCATAGAGGTCGAGGTGGTAAAATGAGCAACGTCATCAGCTTAGCCGAACATCAGCAAGCCGTCTGGATGGCCTACGTCACTGCAGCTAAGCGCGCGCAGGAAAGCGGACGCATGGAAGATGGTATCGCCGCCGGCCGCGCCTGGCGCCGCTGGCTCGACCTCTTCATGACGCCGGAGCAACGGGAAGCTATCCCGGCAAAGGTGTCAGCATGACCGCGCTGGCTTTCGAACAAAACGCTTTCGTGCCGGAAATCGAGCAGAACGTCCTTGGTGCGCTTCTTCTCGGCGGAGACATTCACGAGATCCTGGCGACCCTGCAGGAGCATCACTTCGTTGAGGCTTTCCATCGGGCCGTGTTCCGCGCTGCGGTGGCAGGGCAGGAGCGCTATGGATCGAGCAACCCGGGCGTCGTCAAAAGATTGATCGACGAGACCGCCGCTACGGAGTTCGAAAAATCGACGGGGTTGCAGGTGTCTGCGTATCTCGCGCGTCTCGTCTCATCGGCTACCGCCTCTGGAACCCGTGCGGTCGACAATGCCCGGAAGGTCATCGATCAGTGGGCGCGCATATCGATCGCCGGCGAGGCCGGTCGTGTCTATGCCGCGGCGAACGACCCCTCGGCCGATGCGCGCGCTGTTGCGTCGGAAGCGGCGAAGAACCTCGACGATATCATTTCCGAGCTTCGGAACGGCGGCGTCAAGAAGACACGGGTTTCGGTTGGTGGCGCTGCTATGCGTGCCGTCGAGGCCGCTCAAGCGGCGCGCGAAACAGGATCGGGCCTGACCGGCGTCACTTGGGGGCTCACCGACCTCAACCGCATGACCGGTGGAATCCAGCGCCGCGACCTGACCCTTATCGGCGCGCGGCCGTCGATGGGCAAGACCACCGTTGCGCTGTCATGCGCCATCAAGGCGGCGAGGGCGGGCCATTGCTGTGGCATCGTCTCGTTGGAGATGGATGCCGACAAGCTCGCGACGCGCGCCATGGCTGACATCATGTTCGATTGGCGCCGCAGGGTGCCTTACACGAACATTATCCGCGGCGAGGTGTCCGACGAGGATATCGACGCCATCATGGAAGCTCAGATGGAACTCGACCGGCTTCCGTTGCTGATTGACGAGCAGGCGGGCCAGACATCCACCGACATTCGAGTGCGTGCCGAAAGACTTGCCGAGGATACCGCCAAGCGCGGGACGCCGCTGGAGGTGCTGTTCATTGACCATCTTGGCCTCATTCGGCCGTCCTCGCGCTACAGCGGCAATCGGGTGAACGAAATCGCCGAGATCACCTCCGGGATGAAATCGCTCGCCAGAGAGCTCGACATCGCCGTTGTGCTCCTGTCCCAGCTCAGCCGGGCGCTTGAAAGCCGCGAGGAGAAACGGCCGATGCTTTCCGACCTGAGGGATTCGGGAGCGATCGAGCAGGACGCGGACATGATCGCCTTCCTGTTCCGCGAATCCTACTACCTCGAACGCGCTTCGGGTGGATCGTTTGAGCAGCAGGAGGCCAGGGCCGACAAACTGGTCGAATGCCAGAACAAGCTCGAATTCATCATCGCCAAGCAGCGCAACGGCTCGCTTGGGACAGTCGACCTCTTCGCCGACATGGCTTTCTCCGCGGTCAGGAATGGAGCCCGCACATGAGCAAACCTCACATCCCGTACTTCGACTTCTATCCGGCCGACTTCATGAACGGCGTTCGTGGCCTGACCCCGCAAGAGGTGGGCGTCTACACCATGATCCTGTGCCGAATCTACGAGGAGAGCGGGCCGGTCGAATACCATGCCGAGCGCCTTGCCACCTATTGCGGCATGCGTGTCTCAGCCTTCGAAAAGACGATGGAACGACTGGTCGTTCTGGGCAAGTTTTCACTGTCCGAAGGCATGCTTTCCAACCGTCGCGCCGAGACCGAAATTGAGAGCCGTTCGAACAAGCTGAAAAGCAACTCCAGAGCCGGAAAAGAAAGCGCCAAAAAAAGGCAACAAAAACAATCAATCAATGCAACGGACGTTCAACGACCGTTCAACCACACAGAAGCAGACACAGAAGCTACGCTTAGCAGCGTAGCAAAGGCGCCTGCGCTCGGTGATTTTGACATTCTCCAGAGCAAGCTGATCGCCGCGGCGGGCGACGATGGAATTCAGCCTCACAGCGCCCTTATCGTCGGTCCGATCGCTGAACTGATTTCCGCTGGCGTCAGCCTCGAACTCGACATTCTCCCGACGATCAAGTCGGTGGCCGCTCGCCGGACCCGGCCGGCGGCGTCGTGGTCGTACTTCCTGCCGGCAATCCGGGAAGCCTACGAGAAGCGGATCGGCGCAACGCGTGACCTTCCCAAGCCCAAAGCCATGGACGAGAGCGAAATCGCGTGGGCTCGCCGCCTGCGCTTCGCTCGGGACAAGCGGATCTGGTCGACCTCCGAACTCGGCCCGCGACCCGGCCAACCCGGTTGCCGGGTCCCCGCATCGCTACTGCTCGATGGCGACGGCGAGGGATGGAAAGAAATCGAAAACAGGAGCGCAGCATGACCTCCACCACACAATGCCCGCTGCCGGCTCGGCTGATCGAGATTGTATCGCTGATAGCAGATGGCCTTTCGGCAAAGGAGATCGCCAAGCGCCTCGGCATCTCTCCGACGACGATAAACAACTACATCGCCACGGCTATGGCGATAACGGGCGTTCATCGCTCGACGGCGCTTGTCGCTACCGCGCTTCGGAAAGGATGGATCGAATGATGAACCTCAACGGCAAGGAGGGGTGAGGATGAGCGACCCGGACCCGAAAATGATGTTCGGAGACCCTGTCGGGGATTGGCACGACTGGTTCGCATGGTTTCCCATCAGGACATTTGACCAACGCTTTGCTTGGCTCCGAATGGTTCGGCGCCGATGCATTCAGAAGCACCAATATCTGCACGGCGGCGCAGATTTTTGGTGGCAGTACCACATTTGACCATCGGCAACACGAGGAATAGCACAATGGCAAGCAATTGGTACGCGGTAAGGGCGAAGCCGGGCACCCAGAGGATGGCGAGACCTCTCCTGCTCGCAGCGAACGCTACCGAGCAGGACAAGGTGGAATGGGAGCGCCGGAAGGGCGAAAGCATCCTTGAGCGCCAACTTCGTCAGGAAGGTATCGACGTGTACATGCCGTCGTTTTGGATCCGCACCAAGCACCATCGGACGAACAAACTGATTGAGCGGCGCCACCCTTTCCTCGTTGGGTATGCCTTCGTTCATCTGCCGGAGTTTGAATTTGAGCGGGTGAGGGGCGTGGATGCCGTCATGTGCATGCTTGCCCCAACACGCAACGCGGGACCAGTCCGCTTCCCCGAGGCCATGATTTCGCAATTCATGATAGACGAATTCGATGCAGCCCAGCGGCACAGGCTCCAGGAATGGACGGACATGGAGCGCCGCCGCTTCAAGAAGCAAAACCATCTGCGCGGCCAACTGAAAAAGGTCCTGCCAAAAGGTAGGAACCCAAGGTCATCGCTTCGAGAGTATGCCGACCATGCGCTTGATCGGCTGAATGATGTAGTCCGTGCGCGAGTTCTGTCGATAACCGCCCAACTCGACGCATTGGAGGCCGCAGAGACTCTTGCAGAAATCGACGCTGTCGCTTAATGTGCACTGAAATAGTTTGGTGATTTGGCTGTTCTGATCGCGGACCTCGATTAATGAGGGTAACACTCGCCGGGCCAATGCAGGGATGATCACCGCCCTGCGTTGGAAGAACAGTGCCAAAATCAACCCCGAATGCCGCAAGGACTACATGGCTTATGCGTCCTTGCTCCTCTCGTCGGGGTGACAGTTTGGAATGGGGACTTCTCACGCAGTTGAGATCATAGGCCATCCGGCTCTCGCCTATGTATAGGCTGCCCGCTTGTCGGCCCATTCCAAAGCCCATCGGGAAGGCGGATAGTCATTCGTGAAGGTTGGGGATTGTGCCCGACCGTTTCTTTCCGACCATTTCGCTCGATAGGGCGAAAACTTCCGTGTGGCGCGCTTCCGATAGCGCACGGTCGTAGATTCTCGGAGCGTGGCGGCAGAGTGGTAGTGCTGGAGCAATCCAGTAGAGACGCCTAGATGCCGTAGGGGCGCGAAACCGATCAGTACTCGGCCAGTTCGCTACTGGCGTGGAATCTCGGCCCAAAGAATTCGCCGAAAGGCAAACGAGATCGGGAGCCCGATGAGGTTCGGCCTCGCCGGGTAACTAAGCAGGGGGACCTTTCTCCTCCAGCCCAATTCCCGACCCCATACGGCATAGCCGTAACAAAGAGCCCAAAACGGGCCAAGGTACTCTCAGGCACTAACCGATAGCAGCGCCAGCGAACCCGCCCCGGTCTGTCACCCGGCGGTGGGCTTTATCATTGATGAGGGTAAGGCGGGACGCCGGAAAGCAGGGCCGCGATGGCGTAGTCGGTTTCGACCCTACTTGTCCCACCCTTCTCGAAGTTCTTTACGGTCTGGAGAGACCAACCCATCTTCCCTGCCAGGTCGGAACGCCAGCCATGGCCGGAGATGATAATGCCGCGCTCCTGAAGTTCGAGCGTGGCGGATGCGAATTGATCAGGGGTCATTGACTTGTCCTGTCGTTAGGTGGATGATTTTTGCGCTCAAGCAGCAAGCAAGAGTAGGTAGTTGCCGTTCGCTCCGATTTGGACTAGGCTTCCGGTGCTCTCTGGATTTGCCGGAAGCATGTAGTTGCGGTCCGCTCCGCCAGATGCGCCTTTATGGTGTTCTGCGGTTTCTGAACAAACACCGGATCGGGCGGTTAACAAGGCGAAAGCCAACAGATAAGGCCAGCGCTCAGGCGCTGGCTTTTTCCTTTTCAATGGCGGCTTTTACATCCGTGTAGAACTGGATACGGCCCGGCGTTCCCGCCTTCGTCATCCCGTCGAACGACATGCTGTATTGAGCGCAAGGCAGATCAAGACCGATCGGCTCGACACCATGGGACACGTCGCCCTTGTAAACGATGGTGCGGTTCTTCCTCTGGAGAACGCGGTATCCGGTCCATTGCCCGTCGATCATCAGGTGGTTGCTGGTGGAGACCGAAAGATGCTCTGCGGTGATTGCGGTCATTGTCGTGCCCCTGGTTGCTGTCCGTTTCGATGATTGGAATATGCCAAATTATTTTGGATTTGGCAAGTGAAATATCGGCGATATCGCAAATTATTTTGGGTTTCGCCGGCGGTGGGCTTTCGTTTCAGGAGAGAGAAGTGAACAGTGCTCCAGCCGCTCTTGCCCTAGCCGGCATGGGTATCATTGCTGCCGTCATCTACGCGATTGAGGGAGACAGGGCGCTTATCGTCGTCTCCGCCGTAATGTTCACCGCCGCGGCGTGGCAGATTCGTCTGTCCCGCAAATAGCAGGAGAGAGCGATGACGGAAGTCGTCTCGATATTCAGGATGGCTGAAGATATGCAGCGCGAGACGGAGAACGTGGTCAACCGCCTGCACCGTCATTGCCGGATCGGCCGTGTCACGAAGAAGTTCATGACACACGGCGGGAAGATGGTTCCGATGCGCTGGATGCCTGATCCGATGAAGCCGCCGCCGACGCCATCCTTCTCCGGCGGGTACGTGCCCGTCACGAGCAGCGGGGATGTACCGCTCGTTCCGAGCCATGGGGTGCTGATGTGAAACTCTTCCTCATCATCTACGCCGGTTCCCAGATCGGCGGAGCAATTGGCCCTCTGCCTTATGACCTCGCAGAATGCCAGAGCAAGCGTGACGCTCTCCGCGCCAGCCAGGCACAGACCATCGCCTCGGGTATCCATGCCCGGGAGGGTCGCAAGCTCACCGCGTAAGAGATCGGCAAGCTCCGGTCGCTCCGGTTCGAATGCGAGTATTTCGGCAAGCGGCCGTCTCTCGGCGCCTAAGGAGAGAGCGATGACGCCGCTTGCGTTTCTCATAGCCGCAACCGCCGCAAATCTCCTCATCATATGGTTGATCTACCCGAAAGGCGGCAGTGATGACGTTTACCGTTGATTTCGGCTGGTGGCTCGTGCCCGCAGTGATCACGCTCCTGTCGTTCGGAATTGCCGCCTTCATGAGCAGAGATATGGGCGATGACCGTTTTGGTGCCGGCGCTGTGATCATGTTCGGCTTCTACCTGATGGCGTCGGTCGCCTCGCTTGCCGCGTGGCTTGTATGGGCTCTCGCCGCCTAACCCCTTCACCAAAGCAGAAAGGAACCAGCATGCGATACCACCGCTTCTTCTTCGGCATCTATGATGCGTTCATCGCCGTCGCCATCCTTCTGGTCGATCTCGCCCGCGAGGCGTTCCGATACGGTATCGAGACTGGCTGGCACTCACTGCGCGCTGCCGGCATCGCCGCCTACCGCAAGATCTCCGCTCTCAAGCCGGTCTATCGCGAGAGCTACGCCACCCACGGCCTCAGTCTCTCCGACGGTCGAGCGGGCTAACGCTCCCGCATGCCTGAAACGAGAGCCGGGCTTAGGTCCGGCTTTTCAGATGCTTCTCTCTGTATCCTCGGTGGAGGGTAGAGGTACGGGCTTCAACGGGCAAACCAGTAGGGGACTCTTGTGGTATGGTCTTCTGCAAGCAGCGCTTCCTGATGGTTACGAAACATCCACAAGCAGAAATCGTCCGCAGCATCACCCACGTCCATGTCCTTGGGGATTAAAGTCGCGGCTCGAACCGCCTCTCTCATAACGATTCTGACCCCAGTGCTTGAGTAGGTGTCCTTATATGCCACTCTCCGATCCGGATCGGAGGCCAAGTTTATCCCATTGGCCAATATTGCGGTTTGCACTATCCAAAGGAACTGCTCTTCTTTTGTCATTCCGCCCTCCAAAGCAACCCATGCCAGATTGTCATAATTCCCAGTTGGGCAAGTTCGCGCAGGCTCGCGCTAAAGGCAAGTCATGATTGAGCGTCCACAACCACCGGAAACCATGTTCGGGGTAGAGGGATCGTCCTTCACGCCCGCGCTCGACATGCCGGAGTGGGTGCAGGTCACGTTCCTGGATGAGGCCTCGCCGGTCGCCAATCCGGAGCACGCTCACCTGGCAGAGGCTCACATCGGTTATCTCTGGGCTGCCGTCGAAAACACCCGCAAGGGCAAGCGCGTGATAGGGCAGTGCGAGACCGGAACGCCTCAAGGTGCGATGGGCAAGTGGGCAAAGGCCCGCGTCGAGCAACAGATCACGGAATGGTTCGGCTTCGTGCCTGACTTCATCATCACGCTCGATGCCAACTACTGCGCCGCCTGTGGCGATGCCGAGTTCATGGCGCTGGTCGAACACGAGCTTTACCACGCCGCCCAGGACGTCGATTCATTCGGTGCCCCGAAATTCAACAGCCAGACCGGCCGCCCGGTCTTCACCATTCGCGGGCATGACGTAGAGCAGTTCATCGGTGTCGTTCGTCGTTACGGGGCAGATGCTGCCGGGGTGCGCGAGCTTGTAGACGCCGCCAGCCGACCGCCTGAGGTTGCCCGAGCCCACATCGAGCATGCATGCGGCACATGCAATCTGCGTGTGGCTTAACCCAGGTCGATCTGACCACTTATCACGAGGTCGGTGACATCGAGGTCGAAGCGTTGCACTCCGGTTGCCCCTTTGCCCGCCTTCTGGGTTGCCAAGTGCAGGAAGTAGGAAAACAGCCGGTTCCGTTGTCTCTCGATCTCGGTGTCCGAGATTTTCTGACCGACGTAGACCCCATCGCTGACCCTGTGCCCATCGACCACGACAGGCTGCTTCACTCTGTATTTCACGGGCCGGATAGTCATCGCTTATCTCCCTTGACTGGACTTTGACACGAAGATGGCAAAAGCGAAACTCTCCGATGAGGTGAAAACCTACATCGTCCAAGCCCTGGCATGTTTCGATAGCCCGTCGATCGTTGCTGCTTCAGTCAAGAAGGAATTCGGCGTCGAAATCAGCCGGCAGCTTGTCGAGAGCCACGACCCGAACAAGAAGGCGGCGTCGGGCCTCGCGCCCAAATGGCGTGCGCTGTTCGAGGAGACGCGCAAGACGTTTCTTGAGGATACGGCATCCATTGGTATCAGCCACCGCGCGGTTCGCCTTCGCGCTCTGCAGCGCATGGTCGACAAGGCTGAGACGCAGGGCAACATGGTGTTGGCGTCGTCACTGCTCAAGCAGGCGGCGGAGGAAGTAGGCGGCAGTTATACGAACCGGCGCGAGCTGACAGGGAAGGATGGAAAGGATTTGCCGGTGCCCGTATCACCGGTGACGATCTTCCAGTTGCCCGATAATGGCAGGGGATGAGAAGGGCGCGGCAGCAGCCCAGACGGTAATCAGGCCGCAGGAAGGGCCGCAGACGCAGTTCCTCGGGTCTTCGGCCGATATCGCGATCTACGGCGGCTCGGCAGGTGGCGGCAAGACGTGGGCACTCCTGATGGAGCCGCTGCGCCATATTGCCAACCCGCAGTTCGGCGCAGTGTTCTTCCGCCGCACGCTGGTGCAGGTCAGAAATGAGGGCGGCCTTTGGGACGAGAGCGAAAAGCTCTACCCCTGCCTCAACGCCAAGCCGCGGGTGGCGCCAGATCTGTCGTGGACATTTCCGTCCGGCTCGTCGGTCAGCTTTGCGCACCTCGAGCACGACAAGACGGTATCAAACTGGCAGGGCTCGCAAATCCCGCTCATCTGCTTCGATGAGTTGACGCACTTCACCCAGAAGCAATTCTGGTATCTGTTGTCGCGCAACCGCTCTATGTGCGGTGTTCGGCCCTACGTCAGGGCAACGTGCAACCCCGATGCGGATAGCTGGGTGGCGGAGTTCATATCCTGGTGGATCAATCAGGAAACGGGGCTTCCTATCCCGGAGCGTGCCGGCAAACTCCGCTGGTTCGTGCGGATCGGCGACAAGATCATCTGGGGCGATACGCCGGCGGACCTCGCCGACTACACCGCGCCAGACGAAAACGGCGAGCAAAAGCCGATCGAGCCGAAGTCGGTGACATTCGTCCCGGCCAAGCTGACCGACAACAAGGCGCTGATGGCGGCCGATCCCGGCTACCTAGCGAACCTCATGGCGCTGCCTACGGTCGAGCGGGAACGTCTTCTCGGCGGCAACTGGAAAATCCGGCCCGCCGCGGGGCTCCTGTTCCGGCGTGGTTGGTGCCAGGTTGTGGACGCCGTTCCCGCAAACGTCGTTCGCTGGATGCGGGGCTGGGACTTGGCGTCGACGCCGAAGGTTGAGGGAACGGACCCTGATGCGACGTCCGGGACAAAGATCGGGAAGCTTGCCGATGGCAGGTACATCGTAGCGCACAGCACAAGCGATTGGCTTTCCCCGAATGGCGTGGAAACGCTGATCAAGAATACGGCTGCTGCAGACGGCAAGGAAGTCCACATCTCGCTCCCGCAGGATCCGGGGCAGGCCGGCAAGTCGCAGGTGGCGAGCCTCGTCAAGATGCTCTCGGGCTACACAGCGCGGGCGACGCCTGAATCCGGGGATAAGGTCACGCGGTTCTCCCCGTTTTCCGCGCAGGCTGAGGCCGGAAACGTGCTCGTTCTGCGAGGACCATGGAATGAATCTTGGTTCACGAGCCTGGAAGGGTTTCCGGAAGCCAAGCACGATGATGATGCTGACAGCACGAGCCGCGCATTCAACGCTCTCATCACGAGCTTTGAGCCAGCCGCTCCCCTTTTCGGCACATATGGAAGGCAATCACGCTGATGGCTGACAATACCGATCTGCTGTCCACCAGCGGGGATTATCAGGCAATGGTGCCGTACTGGACGATGGTCGGGACGATCATGCGCGGCGCGGCTGCAATGCGGAAGGTGCCGAAATTCCTCCCTCAGTTCCCGAGCGAGGGTGACGAGAATTACAAGTACCGTCGTGAGAACGCGAAATTCACGAACATCTATCGCGACATCGTTGAGAACCTCGCATCGAAGCCGTTCACGAAAGAGGTGCGGCTAGCCAGCGAGAGCGTCCCCGCACAACTCAAGGCCGTCGTCGAAGATGTGGACGGGCAGGGCAACCACCTCCACGCCTTTGCGACGCAGTACTTCTTCAACGGCGTGAACAGCGCTATCGACTGGCTTCTGGTGGATCATACGAGGCTGCCAGAAGGCGCTACGCTGGAGGATGAGCGCCGGATAGGCGCGCGCCCGTTCTGGGTCAGGATCGCCGCTACGGACATGCTGGCGGTCTACTCTGCGGTGATCGCGGGGAAGGAGCAGTTCGTCTACGCCCGGATGAATGAGACCTACGTGCGGCGCGCTGACAACGGGATTGATGAGGAGACGATCAGCCGGGCGCGGATCCTAGCGCGCGATCCGATCACCGATGATGCGGGGAACGTCCTCGATTACGCGCCGGCCCGGTTCGAGGTTTGGGAAAAGGGCAGCGATGCAGGCGATCAGTGGATGCTGATCGAAGAGGGCCCGATTACCATCGGTGTCATAGCGCTCGTTCCGTTCGTCACGGGGCGCCGCGATGGATCGACATGGCGCATCCTGCCTCCGCTCAACGACGTGGCTGAACTGCAGATCGAGCATTATCAGGCGGAAACCAATTTGAAGATGGCGAAGGAGCAGACCGCCTTTCCGATGCTGGCCGGCAATGGCATTACGCCCCCGCTTGATGGGAGCGGCAAGCCAATCACTGTCCCGATCGGTCCTGCCTCCGTCCTGTACGCCCCGATGAACGACCAAGGCCATCATGGTGAGTGGCAGTACATCGAGCCGTCGGCGACTTCGTTGAAATTCCTGTCGGATGAGGTCGACAAGCTGGAGCACCAGATGCGCGAAATCGGCCGCATCCCGCTTACCGCCGGCACGGCCGGCATGACGCAGATCACGGCTATGCTTCAGTCGCAGAAGGTATCAAGCGCCGTGCAGGCATGGGCTTGGCTGCTAAAGGATGCGCTGGAAAAAGCGTTCAAGTTCACGGCAATGTGGCTGAACGTTAATGTAGAGCCTACGGTCTTCGTCAACACGAATATCGCTGTCGACCTCGGCTCCAATAAGACGCCGGAAATCCTGCGCGGGATGCGACAGGACGGTGACCTCAGCCAGCAAACTTACTGGGAGGAGATGCGGGAACGCGGCGTTCTCAGCCAGGAGTTTGAAGCCGACAGAGAGATCAAGCGCCTTGAAGAGGAGTTGCCCGGCGACCCCGGTGACGACGATCTCTCCGCGGCGATGACACCCCCGGCCCGGATTGCGGCGGAATGATCACTGTTGCTTGCGTCCTAAAGTCCGGCGGCGTCTACACTGCTGACTGGGTGCGGAAGCTGCGCGACGGAGTTGCTGCCAATCTTTCGTTGCCTCATCGCTTCGTCTGCCTCTCGGATGTCGAGGTGCCATGTGAGCGTGTCCCGCTGACCGAGGCATGGCCGGGGTGGTGGTCGAAGATTGAACTGTTTCGGCTCAACGATGGGCTGGTCCTTTATTTCGACCTCGACAGCATTGTCGTCGGATCGTTGGACCGGATCGCATCATTGCCCCATAGGTTCACGATGGCGCACGATTTCAGCGTCGGACATGCGTGTTCGACGGCCATGGCATGGAGCGGAGATTTTTCCTTCATCACGGACGCGTTCAGAGCAGACCCAAAGGGGATTGCGCGCCGATACGATCGCCTGCTGGCGAGCGAAAAGCGGATAGGTGATCAGGCGTTTATCGAGGATCAGCTTCTCTCGGCCGGCGAGGAGATCATGCTTTTCGATCAGGTCGCTGGCGAGCGTTCGATCGCCTCATACAAAGTTGACCGATGCCAGGGGGCACCGTGCATCGGCGCGGCCGTCGTGGCCTTCCACGGGAAGCCGAAGCCGCACGAAATCAAAACAGGATGGGTTCCCGAAATATGGCGGTAAAACACGGCGCCGTGCACCAGCGCGGCATGGCAATCCTTTCGCGTCTTCCGGCAGGCAACGTCATCGGCGTTGAGGTTGGCGTCTATCAGGGGCAGTTGTCCGCATTCCTGCTGCGAAACCGGAATGATCTTCAACTGATTATGGTCGATAGCTGGTTGCCCGAGCACGAGCAGCCCGACCATTACCGTGAGACGCGCGACTTCCTCGCCATGCAGGACGCGGAGACATGTTCGGCGAATAAGGCTGCAGCCATCATGGCGGTCTCCTCGTTCGGTCGACGTGGAACTGTCATCCATATGCCGTCCGTGGCCGCGGCCGCACAGTTCGATGATCGGTCGCTGGATTTCGTCTTCATCGACGCCGACCACAGCTACGAGGGGTGCAAGGCCGACATTCATGCGTGGGAGAGCAAGGTCCGGAAGGGCGGTTGGCTTTGCGGGCACGATTATCGCAACCCGCTGCAGACGGCTGACATGTCCGGTGTGGACCGAGCCGTGGACGAATGGGCTGGCGGCAGGGCCATCGAGACAGGTGAGAATTTCACATGGTTCGCCCAGCTTTAATCGTCGGGAGCGCGCTCAGCGTCTGGAAGGACGTCGAGGGCGCACTTGCCATGGGAGAGTTCGCCGAGGTCGTAACGTGCAACGACACCATCCCGAACTGGCCCGGCGAGTGCGTCGTCGTCACATTCCACCCGGAGAAGCTCATAGCGTGGCTGGAGGCAAGAGACCGGCGCAACTTCCCCAAGCCGGCTGCTCTCTACGTCAAATCGGAGTGGCGGGAGAAGCAACCGCCGAACGTTGTTCGCGAAATTGAGGCGCTCGACATCATCGAAACCGATTATCGGTTTCCGGGGCAAACGCACAGCGGCTCTTCTGGGCTCTTCTGCACCAAGGTAGCGCTTGTCAACCGTGGCCACGAAAGAGCGCTGTGTTGCGGGGTGCCTATGTCGCCGGATGCCATGCACATCGTGCGGCAACGGCGCTGGGGCGGCGCGGCGACGATGCAAGCCGGGTGGCAGGAAGCCTATCCGGTGATCAAAGACAGCGTTCGGTCGATGTCCGGCTGGACAGCACAGCTGCTGGGCAAACCTACGCCGGACTGGCTGCTCGGATAGCAGCGGTCGAAGCCGGCACTCACTGGCCCATACGGGCCGAACCTCGCGCGGGACGCGCAATCATCAAATCCGGGATGGATTACAAATGGCACTGAAAGCGATCGTTGATGCGGTCGACTCCCTGCCGGAGTCGGCGCGTGAATTTTATGTGAAGGACGAAACGTCGGGCAAGTTCCGCCTCGATGTGGAAAGCGTCGATGGGTTCGCCCTGGAGGACGTGTCGGGCCTCAAGACAGCACTCGGCAAGGAGCGCACGACGCGCGAGGGGCTGGAGCGCCAGGTGGTGAGGTTCAAAGACCTCGATCCGGACAAGGCCCGCGAGGCGCTCGCGAAGCTGGAAGAGCTCACGGCCATCGACCCGGCCAAGGAAGCCGACAAGATCGCAAACACGAAATTCGAAGCCGCGAAGGCGCAGCTCCTCGAAAAGCATACCGGCGAACTGTCGAGCCGCGACGAGCGGATCAAGGGCCTGACCGGCACCATCGACGGCCTGCTGCGCGAGCAGCGCGCCACCACGGCGATTGCCGAGGCGAAGGGCTCCGTCGATCTCCTGCTGCCGCACGTCCTCAACGCCACGCGCACCGTGGAGAAGGACGGCCGGTTCGAAGTCGAGGTTGTCGACAAGGACGGCAATGTCCGCATCGACGGCAAGGGCAACAACATGGATATCAAGGGCCTCATCGCTGAGATGAAGGCCTCTGAAGTTTTCGGCCGGGCCTTCGAGGCTTCCGGCCAGAGTGGAAGCGGGAAGCTTCCGGGCAATGGCGGCGGGGATCGCGGCCAGTTGAAGCGCAGCCAAATGACCAATGCCGACAAGGCGAATTACATCGCCGAGCACGGTCAGGAGGCATTCCTGAAACTGCCGAAGTAGGAGAACCCCCATGGCAGACGAAACCACCCTCAACTCGGACATGGTGATCTACAATCGCCAGGCCCAGACCGCTTACCTGGAGCGCATCCAGGACGTGCTCGCCGTCTTCAACCAGAACTCTCAGGGCGCGGTCGTCATGCGCTCTGAGGCGATCGAGGGCGATCTCGACAAGCAGGCCTTCTACAAGATCGGCGGCGAAGTCGAGCACCGTAATGTGAACTCCTCCGCTGGCGTCGAAGGAAAGGCCATTGGCTCCGATGAGATCGTCGGCGTCAAGGCCCCGTGGAAGTACGGTCCGTACAAGACCACGGAAGAAGCCTTCAAGCGCCGCGCACGTTCCGTGTCGGAATTCGCCATGCTGGTCGGGCAGGACGCCGCTGATGCGACGATGGCCTACATGGTCCAGGCCGCATTTGCCTCGCTCGAAGCCGCTATCGGGGGCAATGCCAATATGGTCGCAAGTGGCAGCTTCGCCACCGACCACAAGAAGGTGCTGACCAAGGGCATGCGGAAGTTCGGCGACCGGTTCAGCCGCATCGCCCTCTTCGCCATGGACTCTTCGGTCTATTTCGACCTCGTCGACGACGCGATCGACCAGAAGGTCTACGAAGAGGCTGGGCTGGTGATCTACGGCGGGACGCCGGGCACGATGGGCAAGCCAGTTCTCGTTTCGGACCGTATCCCCGAGGATTCAATCTTCGGTCTGCAATCTGGCGCCGTCGAAATCGTGGAGAGCCAGCCGCCCGGCTTCCGCCTCTACAACATCGATGACCAGGAGAACCTCGCGATCGGCTACCGCTCGGAAGGCACGTTCAACGTCAATCTTTTGGGCTACTCGTGGGCCTACGATGCGTCGACGCCGGCCCCGTCGAACCCGAACCTTGCGCAGCTCGGCACGCCCGCCAACTGGCGGCGTTACGCAGACAGCGACAAGGCGACGGCAGGCGTTCTGATCGACGTCACCCCGGCGTCCACCTGATGACGTTGCGGGGCGGCCCAAGGTCGCCCCGCCCATCGACCACTCCCGCACTCCCGACAAGGAGAACCTCATGTCCGGAACCGTGATCTATTCCACCCAGCGCTCGGGGTTCGAGCCCGGCATGACCTATCGCAATCCTCGCTTCTTTCAGAAGGCACTTGCCTCCGGCGTGTCGAAGGTGATCGTGGTGGGAGATTGGCCGAAAGTGGTCAAGGCATATGAGGCGATCGGGATTGCCGTCGAAAGATATGGCCAAGGTCCGACTTCGTCTCCCGGCGCACCGGCCGCAGACACCGCCATCCCCGACGATTGGCGCGATCTGCCGTGGCCCGAAAAGCGGCTTCTCGCGCTGGCCTTCTCTTCTGCGCCCGTCATCAACAGTTTGCAGGCGCATGAGGTGATCGAGGCCGAGATCGTGAAACGCGGTGGCGCGCCGAAGGCCGAAATCGGCACGGACAGCGGCAATCAGCTTTCCGATGATCAACTCCGCGCCGCGATCAAGGAAGCCACCGGCAAAGCCCCGCATCACAAGCTCGGGCGCGAGAAGCTGATCGAGGCATTCAACGCGCTCAACAAGCCGGTCGATGAGGGCGAAGAGGCATCGAATGGCTCCACCCGTCGCGAGATCGAGGCCGACCTGACGGCCATGCATGTAGATTTCGACCCGCGCGACCCGCTGGAAGACCTCGCTGCTCTTCGCGAGCTGGCGCGAGAAGAACGTGGCGCCTGATGCCGCGAGACATCGCCGCCGTGAACGGAAGCCACATGATTGCGGTCACTGACGACGGCCTCGTCTGCGAGATCACCAACATGTTTGACGCCGATGGCGACGAAACCGACGACTTCAGCGCTGCAGTGGTCGGGATTGTGCGCGTCGGCGATGACGAATGGTTCACTGTGGTTTTCGAGGAATATGAAACGGTGAGGACACACTGATGCTCTCCTTCACGACCCTCGCCGTCACCTTGGAAGAGGCCAACGCCTACGCCACTGCGCGCGCATGGGCGAACTGGACCGGCACGAATGACGCAAAGACTGCCGCGCTTCGAAGAGGGCAGGACGCTATCGCCAGCATGTACAACAGCCGGTGGATCGTGGAGTTCGACGACGAGGACGCGCCGGAGCAGGTGCAGTTCGCCATCATCGAAGCCGCGCGGCGCGAACTGGTCAAGCCGGGCAGCATGTCGCCGGACCTGAAGCGAGGCGGAAAGATCAAGGCCGTCGGCGCCGGTTCGGCTCGGGTCGAGTTCGCCGATGGAGCGCCGGCCGAAACGACGTTCTCTATCATCGACGGCCTTTTGTCCGGTTTCGTCACATCAAAATCATCGACGCTCGTCGGTTTCGCAGTGAGGGCTTGAAATGAGCGATAAGCCGAAGGTTGTTCAGCTTGAGACTAGGGCGTGTGGACGAATTTGAGCAAGCATAGGCCGGCGGCGAAGCTGACGATCGAGCGGAAATTCCGTGCGGTCTTTTCGCATCGCAAAGCGAC
>NZ_SLVX01000044.1 GCF_004341885.1 Shinella granuli
GGCGCGCTGGACAGAGACACTACCCGACTGGATCGAATGCCATATTCAGGCGCTGGAGTTCTTTGGTGCTGCGCCAGCCTTGCTGGTTCCCGACATCGACCATCGTTCGCACATGGAGCGCGGGCTAGAGATCACGCCGACCGAGCACATGGGCGTCCATGCTGCGCAGATGGAGCGGAGCGGCCTCGACGTGGCGCGCACGCGGCTGGACGAGGAAGCGGCGCAGCGCAACGCCGATCTTATCCGCGAGAAGCCGGAACAGGTTCTGACCCTCATCACCGGCGAAAAGAGCGTGTTCGACCGGCGCGACGTGGCGCGGGCACTGCATCGCTACATCAATGACGACATCGAGGAGTTCCAGTCGGCATTTGCGAAGGTGATGGCTTCGCCGGCGCTTGTCGAGCTTCAGGCCGAGCGCGCGGACCCGGCAACGGGCGAGATCGAGCTTGCGCGCTATTCGACCGGCGAAATGGTCGAGATCGAAAGCGCGATGGCCGAGCGGGCGGTGCGAATGGCTCATGCCTGCAGCCATGGCGTTGATCGTCACCATGTCGATCGGGCAATAGAAAAACAGGATGCCGCGATCCAGGCAAGCGCCGGCGATCCTTCAGCGGGACTTTCCGGCGAGCAGCGCGGCGCGATCGACCATATCACCGGGCCGGAGCGGATTGCGGCCGTCGTCGGTTTCGCCGGCGCTGGCAAGTCCACCATGCTCGCCGCAGCGCGCGAGGCATGGGAGGCCGAGGGGTATCAGGTCCACGGCGCGGCGCTGTCGGGGAAGGCGGCCGAGGGCCTGGAGGAATCGTCCGGCATCCGGAGCCGAACGCTCGCGTCATGGTCCCGCGGTTGGGAAAACGAGCGTCAGCAGCTCGGGCGCGGCGACGTGTTTGTCATCGACGAGGCGGGCATGGTCGGGAGCCGCCAGCTCGCCCGTTTCATTTGCGAGGCCGAGGCGCGCGGGGCGAAGGTTGTTCTTGTTGGCGACCATGAGCAGTTGCAGGCGATCGGGGCCGGCGCACCGTTCCGGGCCATCACGGAAGAAATCGGCCATGCCGAGCTTTCGGAGATACGCCGGCAGCGTGTGGGCTGGCAGCGGGAGGCCTCCGTTGCCTTTGCCACGCACCGGACGGCCGATGGGCTGGCGGCCTATCGGGACAACGGCAACATCAACCTTGCGGAGACCGGCGAGGATGCGCGGGCGGAGATCGTGCGCGATTACCTTGCCGATCGCGAGCAGCACCCGGGCGGCACTCGGGTTGCCATGGCGCATCGCCGCGCCGATGTTCGGGCCCTCAATGAGGGTATCCGCTCCGAGCTTCAGGAGCGCGGCGAGCTGGCGCAAGGAGAAGCTGCCGGCGCGCTTGCCTTCCAGACCAATGACGGCCAGAGGGAATTCGCGCCGGGCGACCGCATCGTGTTCCTTGAGAACAATCGCGACCTGGGCGTGAAAAACGGGATGCTTGGCACCGTCGAGCATGTCGAGCCGGGGCGGATCGTCGCGCAGGTCGACGGCCGAGACGGCGAGAGCGTCAGCGTTCCCATGAGTGACTATCAGGCGATCGACCACGGCTATGCGACCACGATTCACAAGAACCAGGGCGCTACCGTTGATCGGGCCTATGTGCTGGCATCTGGCACGATGGACCGGCATCTAACCTATGTCGCCATGACCCGGCATCGTGACGGCGTGCAGCTCTATGCCGCCCAGGACGAGTTCACCAATGCCGGCCGCCTGGTCGAGCATGGGGCCGCGCCCTATGAGCACGACCCGCAGAAGTCCGACAGCTATTTCGTGACGCTGGAAAACGATAAGGGCGAGCAGCGCACGCTATGGGGCGTCGATCTTGAGCGCGCCATGAAGGAGGCCGGGCCGGAGATCGGGGAGAAGATCGGCCTTCAGCATCTAGGCTCCACCCCTGTCACCTTGCCGGATGGCACGCAAACGCACCGGAACGCGTGGAAGGTTCAGGATGCCGGCGAACTGGCCTATGACCAGCTCGAAAAGCGCCTGTCCCGGTCGGGCGCGAAGGAAACCACGCTCGACTATACCCGCGCCTTTGCCGAACGGCGCGGAATCGCGGAGCAAATGGGCGTCCGCAGCGAGATCGAGGTTCCGGCCGAACGTGCCGGACTACGTGCGGACAGGGAGCCGACGGCCGAGGGGCACCCTGCCGAACGGGATCGCATTGAGGACCGCGCGCCGAGATCCTCGCAAAAAGCCGGCGTGGAGCTCGCGCAGGATCTTGGTGCAGATCCTCGCGAGGATCTCGGCGTCGACCGTCAGGCCGGCCGGGAGGGAGAAGGGGAGGGGTATCGGCGGATAAGCTGGGCGGAAATCATGTCGCCGGCTGGCGCCGGCGGCGTGCAGCAGGACAGCGAGCACCAGGCGCAGGGGCCTGGGCCGGTCGTGGCCGGCAAGCCCGAGCCCCTGGTGCCGGCGATTACGCGCCATGATCGCAGCATCGAGGACGTCGCTCGCGAAAAGGCCTTGTCCGTCATCGAGCAAAGATTCCAGGTCGTGGAGTCGATCGCGCGTGATGTGTTTCGCAATCCGGCCGAGGTCGCAGGGCGATTGCGCGCCGCCATCACCGAGAAGGAGGGCAACGGCAACGTGATGGCGAAGACCATGGCCGAGCAGCCGGAACGGTTCGGGGAGTTGCACGGCAAATCTGGTCTGTTGGGGGATAACAAGGAGCGGAAAGCTGCTCTGCATTATGCGAAGGCGGTTGCCGCCCATATCGGATATGTCTCCGAGGCATGGGAGCGCCGCCTTGGTGAGGAACGCGCATCCGAGCAGTGGCAGCGCGAAAAGCGCGATGTGATCGAGGTTCCCGGCCTCACGCCCCGCAGCGCGGAAATTCTCGATCAGGTGGACAAGGTGTCGATCGGCAAGCGTGATCAGCTGATTGACGAGCTGCGCTCGACTCCGGAGGGCAAGGCTGCGCTCGAGGAAGCCAAACAGGTTGCCAGGGCGCTCGTGCGCCGATTTGGTCATTCCGATCCTCGGGACTTCGCCAAGCAGCTCGATCAGCGTCCGGAGCTGGCGAAACGGGCTGAGCAGATCAAAACCGTCGCCCAGGCGGTCGAACGCACACGCATGGCCGAGCTGAGCCGTGACCACACCCTGAAACAGCAGCTTTCCCAATCAAAGGGCCTTGGATTGAGCAGATAGCCGATGACAGGCTGATGCGGACAGATGGAGGTCATCGGCCGAACCGACGGGAGCCCGGACGCTTGCGCCGGGGCTCCCTGGAACTTAGGTGTTTATTCGCACCAGATCGGCGAGAATCGAGCGCAACATTGGCACGGGATTATCGCTTATGAAGGCATCTGGGTCTTGCATTTCGACCATGGAATGCAGTTTGGCCACCACGCCATCAAGGGAATTGGCGGAACTCCGCCATAGAGCTTCCGCCAATTCCCATTCCAGTTTGTCTGCTATCACCTCCTCTTTGCAAGCTTGAGTGTATCCGAGCTCCCAACCTGTCAGGACCCATTTGTGCTGGAGAGACTGTAGCCTCGCAGCGGCCTCGTTTCTGGCTTCACGGGCTTCCGTTCCCGGAAATGCTTGTTCGATTTCCTCGACAGTCATTGCGCGGAACGGCTTTTCCTCACCAGGAACATGCAACGTCACGATGGGATCGTCCGCGGCTTCCATGAGCTTTGTTTCGAGCTGCCGTTGAAGTACGGTCAACTCACACCGCCGCCGATGGGTGTGTGTTATTCCATTTCCGCCAGAGGGCGAGAAGGTCGGCGTCGTCCTCCGGAGCGGTAAGGGGTGTGTCATCAGCCTGTTTCGTTGCAGCGGCCATGACGAACGCTGCTCCGGCCGAAAGTATGTTTCGGCGGGTTTTAAAAGGCGAAATTCTGCTATTCTCGGAATCTGCCATGATCCAAAGCTCTCATCAGCTTGGTTGTGGTGAGGCTGTATTCAGTGTTACGAGCACTGGGTACAGCCGTCCGAACTCATGTTCAGGCTTAAGGATCCTATCAAACAATGCCGCGATGATCAATTTGAAATCAAATGATGCCGATGAGATCACGGGGGCGCAAATTCGGGCCGCGCGCGCGTTTATCCGTTGGAGCGCCAAGGATCTTGCCCTAGCGGCCAGGATCGGCGTTGCGACGGTAAGTCGGGCTGAAGTCGAGGACGGGCGACCGACAATCACGGCAGCAAATCTGAAAGCGATTAAGATCGCGCTTGAGACGACCGGCATCGAGTTCCTCGTGGAGGCTGGGGGCGGTGTAGGCGTTCTGCTGAAAAAGCCGTCACCTTAGTGACGCTTGATCCAGACATACAAGTCACGAGAGACGATCGTCCTTTTCTTCGAGATGTTTTCTCGTGTCGGATCCGCTGAGGCCTTCGCGTGCTGCACAACCACGTTACGCCGGAGCCTATGGCTATGTTGCCATCGCTGACCGGGCACAGGAGGTGATAATCAGCTAGAACCGAGCTCATGGAAGCCAACGGGGGCACACAGTACGCAGTTTTACTCTTTCTGCTCGTGATTGCGATACTCTCTATCGTCAGGAGACCGAAATCAGCGTCCAGGTATCCACGTTTCTTGCCGTGCGGCGTCCTTAACGACACTGCGGGTGACAGGTCGAGCAGTTCAATGACGTCCGTGGTGATCCGGCGTGCGATTATCCTTGCATTTGTGGAGTTTAACTCCAGATTTGCAAGGCAATCCCATCTTGCTGAAGATGGGCGGATGACGCCGGCGCTCGGTAAGCCGCAGCCGATATCGAGTCCCGACATTCCCGATTTCAGGCTGAGCTTGCTGGCAAGCAGGCGCGGAGCCTGTTGTGCTGGGTCTGCATGAGGGTGGAGTGCTCCCCGTTTCACCGGACAGGTCGGCTAGTTTGATTTAGCTCTGATGAACTGCCGAGGGGAAGCCATCTTAAGCGCTGAATGGGGATGGATTTCGTTGTAGTCCTCGATCCATCCGTCGATGAGCCGGAGCGCCGTTTCGGCGTCTGGCAGAGCTGATATGCGGATGTAATCCCGTTTCAGGGTTTTGACGAATGCCTCGGACATGCTGTTGGACTGCGGACTGGCGACCGGCGTGAAGCAGGGCGTCAGATTGAGCGCCTGGGCAAACAGCCTCGTCTCCCGCGCGGTATAGGCTGAGCCATTGTCGGAGAGATGCTCGATAGCATGCGGAGCCCGCGTTGTTCCAAACCGCTTTTCGACAGCCTCCAGCATCATGTCGCGCACGTCTGATCCGGAGATGCCTGCATTGGCGACTGCCGTCCATGCGATGATCTCGCGGTCGAAAGCGTCGATAATGAAGGCGAGACGAACGAACTCGCCATTCCAGCAGGTAAATTCCAGACCGTTGGAGCACCAACGCAGATTGGAGCGCATGACCATGACCTTGCCGTCATGGATGCGGCCCTTGCGAACGGCAGTGTGCTTCTCCAGCAGCATGGCGTGGTTGCCCATGATGCGATGAACCCGTTTGGCGTTGACGACAGCGTATTCCGATGAAGCCGGACGGGTATTCCGACGCGAAGCCAATGGCGTCCGGTTTTTGATCGGAACACCGTCCGGTCAATCCCCGGAATCCGCATGTAACCCGAGGGCGTCCACGAAACTTGGGGCTATTCACCTGGACAAAAAGTGGAGCGGTGAAGCGACGGTCTGAACACTAAACGGGCGCCGGTAACGGCAGGCGATTGGAGGGTCAACGGTTGGTTTAGCGAGTGCGTCCTGCAAGCAGACCATCCCTCTTTCGAGGAATGGTCTGATAGTCGGTATGATTACTGCGCGGCCTCCTCGATCAGATTGGCCACGGCCTGCGGCTGCGAGACCATCACGACGTGGGATGCTCCCTTGACGACGATGGTGTGCCTGGAGCCGGCGCGTTCAGCCATGAAGCCGAGCGCCTGTGCCGGGATATTCTTGTCGCCATCGCCATAGATGAAGTAGGAGGGCAGCGCCTTCCAGGCCGGCTCGCCCGACTTCTCCGTCAATGCAGCTTCGGTGATCGGCCGCTGGCCTGCGGCCATAAGGGTCGTTTCCTCCTCGGGGACATCATGGGCAAACTGAGCGCGGAACTTTGCCTGGTCGATGGAGAGATCGACCCCGCCATCGGCAAGCTTGACCGGAGCGGCGAGAGCTTGACCGAGGGTGCCGCCGGGAAACTTGCCTGCGAGCTCTGCTGCCGCTTCACCGGCGTCGGGGGCAAAGGCCGCGACATAGACCAGAGACTTCACGTTGTCGCGGCCTTTGGCGGCGTTCGTGATGACCTGGCCCCCATAGGAGTGCCCGACCAGCACCACTGGCCCCTCGATGCTTCCGACGATGGCGGATACATAGGCGGCATCACCTGACACAGTGCGCAGCGGATTGGAGGCGGCAACGACCGTATAGCCATCCTTCTGCAGTATCCGGGTGACGCCGTTCCAGCTCGAGGAGTCAGCAAATGCGCCGTGAACCAGGACGACGGTGGGTTTGGCGGGTTGGGCAAGCGCGGCCCCCGAGAGGAGGGCACCGGCAATGGCAACGGCGGCTGCAAGTTTGGACATGATGAATTCCTTTCGCAAGTTCGCATGATGGGGGCAATGGATTGATTGAACTGAGGCGCCGCTTGGTGGAAGTGATGGCCTTTCAGCCTCGGATGAAGGCAAACACATCGGCGTTGAAGCGGTCGGCCTCGGTCTCGGCCAGCCCGTGTGAACCGCCGGCATAGATCGTCAAAGTGGCATCCGGAACGATCTCGGCGGCGCGATGGGCCGATGCCGCGATCGGTACGATCTGGTCGTCATCGCCATGGATGATCAGGGTCGGGCGGTCGATCCGCTGGAGGTCCTGCGTATAGTCGACCTCCGAAAATTCGCGGATGCAGTCATACTGTCCCTTGATGCCGCCCTGCAGGCCGATCCGGCGGAAGTTTTCCCGCAAGCCCTCATTGCTTGCGACACCGTCTCGGTTGAAGCCATAGAAGGGAACGGTCAGGTCGAAGAAGAACTGCGACCGGTTCTTGGCGGTGCCTTCACGGATGCCGTCGAACACCTCCATCGGCGTGCCGTTGGGATTGGCATCCGTCTTCAGCATTAGGGGCGGAACGGCCCCGACCAGAACCACCTTGGCAACGCGCGCCGTGCCATGGCGGCCGATATAGTGCGAAACTTCGCCGCCGCCGGTGGAATGGCCGACCAGGATTAGGTCGCGCAGATCGAGCGCCTCGATCAGTTCTGCCAAATCGTCGGCATATTGATCCATGTTGTTTCCGTCGAAGGTCTGGTCCGAGCGACCGTGGCTGCGGCGGTCATGGGCGATGACCCGAAAGCCGTTCTGGCTGAAGAACAGCATCTGCTGGTCCCAGGCATCGGACGACAACGGCCAGCCATGGGCAAACAGGATCGGCTGGCCGGCACCCCAGTCCTTATAGAAGAGGCGGGTACCGTCGGTGGTGGTGAAGGTCGACATGCTAATCTCCTGAGGTTGATGATGGGTCTTTGATTTGTGTAAGATTACTTTGTGCACGATCTATATGTCATCGATTCCATCCCCCGTCAATCGCTTGCAAATAGATGGCGCGCAAATTATTTTGAAGCAAAGGAGATCGCTATGTCCGACACATCATTCAATTCCGATACCGCCCTGCCTGACGTCACCGGGATGCTTTGTTTTTCCCTTTATTCCGCCGGCCATGCATTCACGCAGCTCTACCGGCCATTGCTCGACAAGCTTGACCTCACCTATCCGCAATATCTGGTCATGGTGACGCTGTGGAATCGTGACGGGCAGAATGTAAAGGAACTGGGTCGAACGCTCTTCCTCGATTCCAGTACACTGACGCCTTTGTTGAAGCGGCTGGAGACGGCAGGGTTGATCACCCGGACGCGCAATCCGAAAGACGAGCGCGAGGTGCTGTTACATCTCACCGAGGCGGGGCGTGTACTGAAAAGCCAAGCCGCCAACATCATGCGTTGTGTCGAGGATGCGCTCGGACTCGACGCTGAAACGATCAGTGCAATCAAGGCATCAGTCGATAGGATTCGCGACAAGCTTCGGGAATAGGAGCGGCGTGAATAGACGGTTCGCGGCGAGGGTTTTATCCTACCTTGGTTCTCAGCCAAGGATGGAGTACTGTCAGCCCTTGTCGGAACAATCGTGCTGATTTCTCGGGTAAACGACGGCCATTGCGTTCCGTCCTCTAAAAGGCCTTGAGAGGCCGTCGAGGAGGAGGTGCGCAAGGAGATCAAGGAGATCTCCGCGCTCTTCGCCGAGCAGCGCCTTGACATCTAGATGCAGCAGATGCGCTCGCTCGCGGAGCGCTTCGGGGGCAGGGGGAGCGCCGCCGGCCGCTCGGGCCGACGAGGCGCGCATCGAGGACCGGCCAGCGCCGGCACCGTCGATCCCGCGATCGACGCCCAGCAGCAGGCGATCGCCTGCCGGTCGCGCCGCACGGGCTGCACGGGAGCAGGCGGGCGCGGCTAAGGGCACCCAGGACGAGCAGCGCCAGCAGATCCTCCGGCAGGCGGCGCAGGAGCGTCAGCGCGGCAACGACTGTGATGGGGCGGAGCGTTGATCGGGGCTTAATCTTGTGGCACCAGGCCATCGAAGACGTCGAGCAGCGCATCGACGATGGCCTGTCCCAACGCATTCGCCGTTTCCGCGATCTGCTCATCGCCTTGGCCGCGGGCGGCAAGCGCAAGGTTGCCGCCCTGATCGGCGACGATCGCCTTGGCGCGTTCGATGGCCCATTGCGCGAAATCGCTGCGGTTCGATATCGTCATCGCCTCGGCGATCTCATCCATGACGTTTGCTTTCGATTGATACAGCGCGACTGTTGTCAGTTTGCCTTATTGTGAGATCCAGCCATAACGTCTCGCACATTTGGATTCCTGGAGCGGCTCATGCAGGCGTCTCCCAAGGATTGATCACGGCGGCGCCCGTGTCCTCGAAATCCTTGACGTTGCGCGTTACGAGGATCAGGTCGTGAACGATTGCAGTCGCGGCGATCAGGCCATCGACATCGCCACGCGGCCGGATTGCCGCGATGCGGCCCCATTCAACCGAAATCTGGTCGGTCACCGGTAGGATGCGATCGCCATGGTCGCGGCGCAGCTTGCGCAGCCACTCGGCGAGGTGTGCCGCAGCCTTCGGATCCGACTTCTGTTTCAGCGTAATGCCGCGCATGATCTCGCCGAGGGTCAGCGCACTCAAATGTACGCTAAGCGGATCGATGGAGCGCAGCCAGGACACGGCCTGCGGCGCGCCGCGACGTGCTTCCGAAACGATGTTGGTGTCAACGAGATACATCAGAAAGCTATGTCGCGGCTGGGGATCTTGGCGCGCACTTCAACCGTATCGGCGAGCGTGTCGTCCCAGGCAGGGCCGCCGAGCAGGTCGTCGACCAGCGTTGGCCGGCCCGCGCGCAGAGTGTCGTAATCGTGGGCTGATAGTACCACGGCCGTGCGCTCGCCGCGAAGGGTAACGATTTGCGGTCCCTCGTGGCGCGCTTTCTGTACCACCTTCGAGAACTGGTTCTTGGCGTCCTGTAGCTGCCATTCCATTGTTTCGCTCCAAGCTAGCTAGGCTGTCTAGCTATATAATCTTCTTCGGCGACGAAGAAAAGCGCAACTCCGCTGATCGAATGCAGATTGTCCCGAACGATAATGCAATTTTATCCATCACTATGGGAATGCGATGAATCGTGCGGTTAAGGCCTGAATGAATGAATTAACCGCACAGTTCCAAACGAGTGATGCGGTCATGGATTCGCTCGTCGCCTCGCCGGTGCTCTCGGCTGCCTTGCGGATGGACCCTCCCGCAGCCGCGCGCCGGACGAGCTTGCCGCCGGCATCGCATTGAAATCGCTGGATGATCTCGTCCGACCCTCGCCCGCCTGGCCGGCTGCTGGCGCGCGCGCCAAGCCCTGAAATGTGCCGCGTCCGCGGCCCGGCCCTTGTTATGGACAATGTCGCCCAAGCGGTGGAGAAAATCCAGGCCGCCGGTCGGAGCGCTCACCACGCTCGACGATATTCCCCATTACCGCGGCTCGGGCGCGCAGTACTTCGATGTCCATTGCGACCCGTTCGTGCGCCGTGGCCCTGCCGCGGTCAAGAGCGCCCTCGCCGCCGCCTGATCCAGAAGTGCTCTATCGCTCCGGCAGTCCGGCGAGGCGTAGGGCGTCGGAAAACCGCTTGAAATCCTCTGGCCGGTGAAGGGGCATCCAGTCCCTGAGGTTAGAGAGAGTCAGCGTCGGATCGAGCGCCCGCAGGCGTTCCATCGCCTTTGCGGCCTCCTGCGCATGGCCGGCGAGCGCATGGCTCCCCGCCTGCAGGGCGACCGCGACGAGTAGGCTGGGCAGGTCGACGAGGGCCTTATCGGTCCACGCGAGGGCGCGATCGTAGCGGCCGGCGAAGAAGCTCGCGAGTGCCATTCCAGCCTGCATCCGGAACATTTCCGGATCCAGCGGACTCAGGCGGAGGGCGTGGGCGATGTCTTCGGTGCCACTGACGAGTTCGCCGCGGAAGATCCGCAGGACGCCGCCCAGGAACCAGGCGAGGGCGAAGTTGGGGTTGAGCAGCCGCGCCCGCTCGATGAGGGCGATGCCGCCGTCGAGGTCGCCGGCAAGGTGCCCGAGCGCATGGCCTCCCCGGGTCAGCGCCACAGCATCGTGCCGGCCGCGCTCCACGGCGAGCCGCGCGAGGCGCGTCCCCTCGGCGATCTCCCGTTGCGGCTCGTCCATCCAACCGTTAAGCTTGCGCCAGAAGTAGCACCAAGCCGCCCCGCCGTGGGCCGCGGCGAAGTCCGGGTCGAGTTCGATCGCCCTGTAGAACAGCGGTAGGGCCGCATCGATGGCGCCAAGCGTTCCCTTATGCAAGTTGGCCATGCCGCGCAGATAATAGTCGTAGGCGTCGAGGCTTTCGGTCGGCTTTCGCTTGGCGCGCTCCATCTCGGCCCGCTCCAGCTGCGGCGCGATGGCCCCCACGACGCTTTCGGCGACCCGGTCCTGCAGCAAGAAGAGGTCGCCAAACGTGCCCTCGAAACGCTCCGCCCACAGATGCGTGCCGGTGATCGCGTCGATGAGCTGCCCGGTGATGCGCACCTTGTCCGCCGCCCGACGCACGCTGCCCTCCAGCACATAGCGCACGCCGAGTTCCCTGCCCACATCCTGCACCGTCACCGCGCGGTCCCTGTAGGTGAAGCTGGAATTGCGGGCGATGACGAACAGCCAGCGCACACGCGACAGGGCGAGGATGATGTCCTCCACCACCCCGTCTGTGAAATATTGCTGCTCCGGGTCACCGCTGAGGTTCTGGAAGGGTAGGACGGTGATGGAGGGCCTGTCGGGAAGGGCGAGCGCCTTGCCGCTCGGTGCCTCGGACGCTCCTTCCGCCTCGTCGAGGCTGACCTCGCCGACGAAGCGGAACCCTTTGCGCGCCACGGTGCGCACTAGGCGCTGCGCCTCGCCATTGTCGCCGATCGCCTTGCGGACGGCGTTGATATGGCTGGTGATCGTCGATTCCGAGACAATCCGGCCGGCCCACACCGCCTGCAGCAATTCGTCCTTACCGGTCACCCGGTCGCGGTTCGCAACGAGATGGTGCAGGAGATCGAAGACCTTCGGGCCGATCGCCACAGCCTGTCCGCGGGCGGTCAGTTCCCGGCGCCCGGGATCGAGCACATAGTCTCCAAAGATGAACCGCACGTCGCCGTCCTCCAGCCGGGCGCGCGCCCCATCACCTGGCCGCCCGCAAAACCTTCCGCGCCTTGATACCCGCAACAGGCTTGGACGGAAAGCCAAGCTTTAGGCAAGGGTAATTCAAGGTGGTGCCAAGGACTTCCCGGCGGTGGCGCGGCACTCTGGCTTCGCGTCGACGGCAATGGTTGCGGTCGGGAAAGTGGAGAGAAGCCATGAAGATCGTCGTGATAGGAAGCACCGGCCTCATCGGCACGAAGCTCGTGACCAACCTGAAACGGCGCGGCCATGCAGTGCTCGCGGCCTCGCCGACCACCGGCGTCAACACCATCACCGGCGAGGGCCTGTCGGCGGCGCTGGATGAGGCCGAGGTCGTCATCGACGTCGCCAACGCCCCCGTCTGGGAGGACCAGGCGGTCCTCAACTTCTTCGAGACCTCCGGCCGCAATCTCCTGGCCGCCGAATCGGCCGCGGGCGTGCGCCACCATGTCGCCCTGTCGATCGTCGGCAGCGAAAGGTTGCCGCACAACGGCTATTTCCGAGCGAAGGTCGCGCAGGAGAACCTTATCAAGGCGTCGGACATCGCCTATACGATCGTGCGCGCTACGCAGTTCTTCGAGTTCGTCGACGGCATCGCCCGGTCGGCGACCATCGGAAACGAGATCCGCCTGTCGCCGGCGCTGATCCAGCCGATGGCTTCCGACGACGTCGCCGCGGCCCTTGCTGACGTGGCGCTGGCCCCGCCCGTCAACGGCACCATCGAGATCGCCGGCCCCGAGGCCCTGCCGCTCGACGAGCTCGTCCGGCGCTTCCTGCAGGAGGCCGGGGACCCGCGGACGGTGGTGGCCGACATCCGCGCCCGCTATTTCGGCGGCCTGCTTTCCGATCGCTCGCTCACGCCAGGGGACGGCGCACGCCTCGGCACGGTCGGCTTCGATGCTTGGCTCGCGCGCGAGCGCGCCCGGCTGGCCGCCTCCTAGGGCGACCCTTCCACCGAGATCCAATCTCTCTGGCGATGCCGGCCTTGGGGGGTGGCATCGGCAGGCAACGCGCCCCGGAGGCCATCATGTCACATGTGAACAGGAGAAAGATGATCGGTCTGGCGCTGTGCCTCGGTGCGGTCGTCGTCGTGGGCGCGGGCTGGGCCCGGGCGCATTTCGGCGAGGGGGCGGCGACCGACAACGCCTATGTCCGCGGCGACGTCACCTCTCTCGCCCCGAAGATCGGGGGCTACATCACGGCGGTGGACGTGCAGGACAACCAGGCCGTCGAGGCCGGCGATATCCTGTTCCGCATCGATGATCGGGACTATCGCGCCCGGCTGGCGCAGGCGCTAGCCAATGTCGAGGCGGCAAAGGCGCGCCTTGCCAATGTCGATGCCGAGGTGGACCTGCAGCACGCGCTCATCCGCCAAGCCGAGGCCCAGAAGCGGGCCGCCGAGGCGGAGGTGATCCTAGCCGGCAAGGCCGTCGACCGTCACCGCACCCTCAGCCGTAGCAACGCCGTCAGCCAGGCGAAGCTCGACGAGAGCGAGGCGGCGCGCTCCCGGGCCGAGGCGGGCGTATCCGCCGCGTCCGCCACGCTGGAGGCGCAGGTGCAGCGCATCGCGGTGCTCGCCGCCCAGCGCGACGCGGCGGCCGCCGCCCTGGCGCAGGCCGAGGCCGCCTGCGACCTCGCCGAGATCGATCTCGCCGGAACGCTGGTGCGCGCCCCCGTCCGCGGCGTCGTCGGCAACCGCCAGGCGCGCGTCGGCCGGCTCGTCGCGCCGGGCACGCCGCTCTTGGATATCGTCCCGCTCGACGGCGTCTGGATCGTCGCGAATTTTAAGGAGACGCAGCTTGCGCGCATCAAGCTCGGCCAGGCCGTCCGAATCACCGTCGACAGCTATCCGGACATGGCGTTCGAGGGCGTCGTGGACAGTTTCGCGCCGGGCAGCGGTTCCTCCTTCAGCCTGCTGCCGGCCGACAACGCGACGGGCAATTTTGTGCGCGTCGTCCAGCGCGTTCCGGTGAAGATCCGACTGGCCGGCAATCCCTTGCCCGGCCGCCTAGTGCCTGGCCTGTCGGCGCGGGTGGAGATCGACGCGGAGAGCGGGTCATGACGACGCTCGACAGCCTCGCACCGCCCGCCCGCCCGGCGGCCACCCTCGGTTTCCTCGTCCTAGCGGGCATCGTGCTCGCCGCCCTCGCCGAGGCGATAGCCGGCACGGTTCTGTTGCTCGGCCGCAGCGACATCATCGGCGATATCCATGCGACGCCGGACGAGTTCGCCCTGCTGGATGTCGGCTATACCGGCGCCAAGCTCGCGGGGTTCCTGCTCGCGCCCTGGATGACGAGCCGGATCGATGCGCGCGGCGTGCTCGTCGGCTCGACCTTCGCTATGGGCCTTGCCTGCGCTGTGGCCGCCCTGACGACCCGGCTCGACCTCCTGGTGGCGCTGCGGGTGGTGCAGGGGCTTTCGGGCGGCGTCCTGCTCGTCGCCGGGCAGGCCATCGTCTTCCTCGCCTTTCCCCGCTCCCGACAACCGGTGCTGCAGGCCCTGTTCGCGCTGGGGGCCGTCGTCGCCCCCACGACGATCGCGCCGGCGCTCCAGGGATGGCTGCTCGACAGCCAGTCCTGGACATGGATCTTCTATAGCGTCATCCCGCTGGCGCTTTCGGCCTGCGGCCTTCTCCTCATAGGCGATTGCCCGGCGCCCGCCCGCGGCGCGATGCGCCGGTTCGACTGGGTCGGCTTTCCGCTGGTTTCGATCGCGTTCTTCTGCCTCGCCTATGTCCTCAGCCAGGGCAGCCGGTGGGACTGGTTCGAGGCACCGCGCATCCTGTGGCTGACGACGATCGGCCTTGCCGCCCTGCTCGCCTTTCTCGGCCATCAGGTGGCGGAGCGGAAGGGCGGCCTGCTCGATTTCGCGCTGTTCCGGTCGAGCGATTTCTCCTTCGCCTTCATTGTCAGCTTCGTCGCCGGGGCGGCCCTGTTTGGCAGTGCCTTCCTCATCCCGGCCTTCGCCGTGTCGGCGCTCGCCTTCACGCCCATCGATGCCGGACTTCTTCTCCTGCCGAGTGGCGCTCTGTTCGCCGCCGCGCTGTTCGCCGTCGCCTACCTCATGCAGGCCCGAGGCGTGGCCTCCTTCGCGACCGTGCCCCTCGGCATCCTGATGATCATGGCGGCCATGTGGATGCTGTCCGGCTCGAGCGGCGAAAGCGGCGCCGCGGACATGATGCCGGCGGTGCTCTTGCGCGGCCTCGGCCTCGGCTTCCTGTTCCTGTCGATCACGCTGATCGCGTTCGGCGGGTTTGGCGCCTGCAACCTTGCCGCCGGCATTGGCCTATTCAACGCCGGTCGCCAGCTTGGCGGCCTGATGGGCGTCGCCGCGCTCCAGACGATGATCGACCGCGATATCGTCGGCAATGCCGTGGTGCTGGTCTCCGAAGTAGCGCGGGGTGCGCCGGCGGTGATCGAGCGCCTAGCGACCGTGACCGCCGTGCTCGAGGCGAAGGGAATGGAGGCGGCCGCCGCCGGCCGGGCCGCGGTGGCGCTGATGGCCCGGGCGGTGTCGGGCCAGTCGGCCGTCATCGCCTTCGACACGGCCTTCAACGCCGTCGCGCTGCTCTTCCTCTTCGCCGCGCCCGTTCTCGTCGCCCTCAAGAGGATTCTGTCGCGGCGTGCCAAGGCCGCTGAAGCAGCAGTTCGACTTGTTCGAAACGGGGGAGCCGGAAAACAAAGCCCAATCTTCGTCCAAACATAATGTGTGAGGCATCGTGGATAGTCGACTTCGGAAACCGGCCAAGCCCATGCGTGAGCTAAGTGCATGCTCGAACTAGGCACCATGTTGAGTTAATTGTCCCATTTTAATGGATTGAAAATTATGGTAGTAGGTGTTAATTGATCCATTTTAAGGGTTAAATGATGCGCCTAACGCTCCAAACCCATTTTGATGGTGAGTGGCACCACGCAGCGACGCTGGAACTCAAGGACGATGCGGCCGGTTTCCAGGGCGCATCCATCATCGATTACGATCTCGACTATTTCGTCACTGTGGCATCGGCGGAGTTTGCGGCCGGAAAGACGGTCCGCGACCATAGAGCCTTGTCCGTCCGTTTTCCTGTTGATCTCGAAAATCGATATAGCTGCAGCTGGCCGCCGTTCCTCTTGGATCTCATGCCCCAGGGACATGCAAGGCGAAAGCTTGCCGAACACCTTGGCCTTGCTGAAGGCTCGCGTGCTTCTGATCTCCCACTGCTTCTGCGATCGGCGACGGGGGGCATTGGCAATATCCGGATCACGGAAGCGGCCGACGCCGAAGCGGATCGGCTGCGAGGTGTCGAGCGCCACGGGGTTACAGAAGCGGAAATACTTGAGCGGTCGGATCGCTTCATGGAAGTCGCCGATCGCTTTGGAATGCTCGCCTCCGGCTCAAGCGGTCTGCAAGGCGAATGGCCGAAGGTCTCGATGACCCAGGCGAATGACGGGCTCTATTATCCTGACAGCTTCGTGACCGATTATGAGGCCGTGCGCCACGTTATCGTCAAGCTGGTACGCAGCAGTGAGCCGGTGGATCGCCTCATACTCGAAGGCGAAGCCCTCTATTCGAGGATCGCTCAAGAGATCGGTCTGAATGTCAGCGAACCTTCGACCTATGCCGAAGGTGTCCTGATCATTCCCCGTTTCGACCGGAAGAAGAGAGAGGGCGGCGGAACCGTCCGGCTGGGCCAGGAAAGCCTCGTGTCCGCGATCGGCGTTGCCGATTTCGGTCATGTCAGCACGCATGAGGTCTATATCGACATTCTGCGCCAATATTCGACCGATCCCTTCGCCGACACCGTCGAATATCTGAAGCGCGACATCGCCAACCTGGCGCTCGGTAATCCCGACAATCATGGCCGTAATTCCGCGCTCAGCAAGCATCAGGACGGCACGATCCGGCTGTCTCCTCTCTTTGATTTCGCACCAATGCGGCTCGCAAAAGAGGGAATCGTTCGCTCCACCCGATGGGCGATAATGCGTGACGGAGGTCGCGATTATCTTCCCGATTGGAAGCAGATTTGCACCGAGTTAGCGCCTGATCCTGCAGAGCAGAAGGCGCTCACGGCTACGCTTTCCGAGTTTGCCAAACAGCTGCGCCAGGCTCCGGCCATGGCGAGAGATTTGGGGGCGTCTCCGGACATTCTTGAGCGTGCGATGGGACGCTGCATGGCGATAACAGACAGCGTCCTGGCGTCATGCCACTGATGCCGAAGGACAGCTAAATGGCTCGATGGAAGAAACCCACGAAAGAAGAGATTCTAGAAAACCGGCGAATGCTGGCGGAGCGTGCTCGAACCGGCGACTTGAGGCTGCCTGAAGCGGTTGTTGAAATCCGTAGGGGGCTTGGTTTGACGCAGAATGAATTCGCCAAGATCCTATCGCTCACCAGGCGCCAAGTTGCTGAGATCGAAGCCGGGAGCGCGAACCCAACGCTCGAAACTTTAGTGAAAATTGGCCGATTGTTCGGATTTGCTGTGGGGTTTGTTCCAAAGGCGCAATGATGGCTAAATTTTCAGTTTGCCACATCGATTAAAAGTTGTGCTTTGATTCACTGCCGAATTCTTGCCGGGGGATGGACATTGTCACTACGCAAGGAAGAAACGGCTAGGATTGAAATCAACCGGCTGCTGTAGGCGGCCGCTGGCGCTTCTTCGATGACAAGAGCGGTCCCGTGAACGTCGTTCTTGGCTAGGTTTCGATGGGTTTCGGCGCGCCTGCTCACGATGACCTCGATAACGTCAGTTGATCGTGTCCCATGGAGTGGTGTAGCTGGATTTCATAGCCATCGGTGATTTCCGGTAGGGTCGGGTTGCTTATGACCAACCTGAGGGACACC
>NZ_SLVX01000045.1 GCF_004341885.1 Shinella granuli
CGTCTCGTCATAGTCTCTCCTGTTCCCGGCATCTAAGCCGAAGTCAGGCAGAAACTCCACTTATCCCCGCTGTGCAGATTTCCCGAGCCAGCTCTCCAAAGCCGAGCCATCCGCAGCGACCGGCGGCAGCGACTGCCGTACCCTGCCGGCAACGGCATCTTCTGCCTGCCGCCAGACCGGCGAGGCGGCTTCGAGCACGGTTCGGCGAACCTCCTGCGCCGTTGCCCTGAAATCCCGTAAGCCCTTTTCCTTAAACTTTCGGGACAGGCGTGTGTTCAGGTTCTCAAAGGTTTCGGCCTCGATCCGCCGTGGTTCCGAGCAGAAATACCCGTAGGATAGGCTGGGCTTGTACGCGATCGTATGGACCTTGTCGTCCGGTAGCGGCCCTATATCGACAGGGGAGAACAACACAGAATTGCTGACGACGCTTGCTGCGTTGTAGGCGGTATTGAAGGCCGCACAGTCGCGCATGGATGGCGCAGCATAGAACACCTGACCCGGATAGCGCCCCTCCCAGTCAATCAGCAGCTGATGCTGATCCGACATATCCCGGCGCATGAGCGCAATCCTGAAGAACTCAAGCGTCAGACCGGGACACAGGCCGCCCGCGATCTCAAAGGCGCTGGTGCGGATCATCAGCTCCGGGAGCTTATACTGAAAGAACAGGGGAACCGCAGGGAATCCAATCTGCACGTCATAGCCCAGCGTCGCCTCCTGCACGAGGTTGGGAAAGACCGGCGCCCCGGTGGGGGCCGAGGCCGAACCGCGGATCAGGTTCTCTGTGAAAGCGTAGCCAAAAGAAAATTCCGTATATCCAACCTTCATTATCGCCCAAACCGCCCTTTCGTCTTATTAAAATTTGTGGCTCAGACGCTTGAAACTACCACCCGGAATCGCGCCTGCGTTGTCTTGGTCAGGAACAGCTCCGTCGTGGCCAGCAACCGCAATATATCCGGTGTTACGGTCTCGGCCGTCGCCCCCGGCTGCACCAGCACAACCTCAAAATCGACCTTCGCGCGCCGGGCCTTTTCCTTGAAATAGGAAAGCAGCTTCATATCGCCCTTCAGGAAGCGCGACGCGCCCTGCTTCGACCATGTCTCATGCCGCCGCTTGAGATCGACATAGAGGCGGGGCAGCCCTCCATGCTTGACCGCCATGCTCTTCTGAGCCTGGCCGCAGAGCGTATAGAAATTGCGGATGTCAGCCGAGATGCGCCCGCCATGCGCATTCTTGCAGTGGATGAGACAGAGCCTGATGTCGTCGCCGGTATCCTTCAGGGCGACAAGGTCGGCGGCCTCCCCGTGCCCGTCATCGTTGAAGATCAGGTCGAACTCGTCCTCGATATGCTGAAAGGCCCGATACTGAATCGTGTCCCGGTCTCCGGCCCTGTTCATCGATTCCCGGTTGAGCGGAATGCCCGCCCAGTCCCAGGCCTCCAGTGACTCCTTCGGATAGGTCGCGGGTTCGAGCGGGGTGGGTATGTGGTAGCAGTTGTAGGAGTGCGTGCCGTCGGCATAACGGACGATGAAGGGATCGGTGAGGAGATATTCCTCAAGCGGCACGGCCTCCGCCGCATGCGCCTTCTTGAATTTCAGGCGGGGACCGGAGACCCATTCGTGGCTGTATCCGCCGGGCAGGTCCGCCGCGATGCGTAGCCGGTAGGTGGAGCGCGAGCCCTCGGTTGCGATGTCGATATCGATCGCGCCGTCGTCGCCCACGGCTCCGATGCCAAGGTCGATCAGGAAGACCGGCACCTCGGTGCTGTCAAACAGCATGAACTGCCTGTCGCTAAAGCGCATCTGCGCCTGTTCGCCCCATTGCACTGCGATCGGATATGCGCCGTATGGCGCTGTCAGCTTCTGGGGTCGCAGGAAGTCACGCGTAATGTTGGAGTCCAGTTCGACGTCCGAAGACACCTTGGTCCAGGTGCGATTGCACCATTCCATCCATGTGGAGATGGTGCCTGATTTCTGCTGCCAGATTTTCCCTTTGCGCTGCGTGCCGCCCCAAAGGACCCGTTCGCCGTCCTCGTAGCCCAGACAGGCGATGTTGTTGAGCTGCGATTCCGCCTTCTCGATACTCGCCAGACCTTCCGTCACGTTCGGCCCGAAATATGACGTGAAGCTGATCGCGCCGATGCGCGATGATCCCATACTTTTGACGAGAGGCATCTCGACATTGTTGAGAATGCGAAAGACCGCCGGGCCGCTGAGAAGCTCCGTTTCATCGGAGGTGATCGCCCGGGCCATCCGCTCCGTGCGCAGCCCCTGGTAATCGCTGGCATAGATGAACAATGCGCCGGCGGTCTTATCCCATCGGGCGAGAAGAAGATCGTAGACCGAATTCTCCAGGTTCTGGTAGTTTCCCCAGTCCACGGTCGAGGTGCGGTGCACCACCGCGACGAGCAGGTTGTTCTCCTCATCAAGGGCGTACCAGCTCTCGGCGTCGCCCGGCAGAACTTCGGCATAGTTGAGCGGCGACCAATCCTCACATTTCGTGCGGAATATCTGGGTCGACAGGGCCGGGCGAAGATTCCAGAGCGACAACTGGGCATGAAGATCGCCCCGTTCCTTCAGGCTCATCACGACATCCTGAAGCCGCAGTTCCTCGTGGATGCGCTCTTCGCTGAGCCGCTTGATTAGCACGTCCCAGTCAGCCCCCTCGGCATAAAGAGCGGCCAGCTTGGCTTCCGCTTCCGGGTCCGCGATGTTCGCGACGACGGTCGCTTCCCCGATCGTGCCGGTGGCGCCCTTGCGCGTGAACCTCCCGATGAACTGAAGCGTGACCGCCAGCGATTTATGCGTGTCATGCAGGGCGGCGATTTTAAGATTGGGAAGGTCGAACCCTTCGCCGAGCATGTCGACGCAAACCACGATACGTGCACCGGCCGCGCTGCGGTCTAGGACTTTATCCAGCGCGACCGCGTTGATCAGCCGCCGTCCGGGGCCGGAATAGACGATGACCGGATGAAACTCCGGAGCAAGTTCCCGGTACAGCGCCAAAACGATATCGGCCCGGTCCCTGTTCCGGGTACGGGCCATAAGCAGGTGGTCGAATCCCAGCTCGTCGCGGTCCTCACGAAGGACGGCGACGGCCTTTTCGGCGATGGCGCGATCCCGGGCGACATCATCGCCGTATTCTTCAACGGTCCGTAGATTGATAGGCCGGTAATATCCCGCTTTCTGGGCATCGCCGAGCTTGTAATTGAAGATAATTTTACCGTCGACGCGCTTGCCGTCCCGGCGAAATGGCGTTGCCGTGAATTGCAGAATCCGCTTGTCGAGGAACCTGTTCCGCACCGCCGCCCAGGTAGAGGCGGTGACATGATGAGCCTCGTCAACGAAGATGTCGCTGCACTGATCGAGCAGATAGGTGAGCGCTTCGGGCGCAAAGCTGTTGAGGCTGTCCGGCAGCGCCACGATCACGTTGGCCTTTCCGACAAGTGCGCGACAGTCGTCGATCGATCGCAAGCCCGTCGTGATCTTTGCAACATGCGGGCCGGAAAGTTGCCGGGGGACGACGCCCGCGTCGGGCAGCACGCCGAGCGTCACGAACTTCTCTGATATTTGGGTTCTGAGCGCGTCCGAGGGCACAAGAACAAGGGTCCGGCGCAATTGCCTGTAGACCTGCGTCGCGAGCATGGTTTCGGTTTTGCCGGTCCCTGTCGGCAGGACGACCGTGGCCGGCTCGAACTCCTCGCCCACCGCGAAATGTGCTGAAATTGCATGCAGCGCGCCAATCTGCGGCATCCGCAATCCCGTTTCCCGTTCTTCCTCGTTCTCGACGCGGAACGTGAATTTATTACGCCATAGCGCGAGAACCTGCTCAGGGGTCGCGGCGTAGTCTTCAAGAGCACGCGCACTATCCCAGAAAAGCGCCGTGCTGTCGGTCAGATCGCCCAAGCCTGATAACTGCCCGGTGTTTAGCACCGGCAGTGCCGAAGCAATCCGGCGGGCACCTTTCTGACGCAGAAGTAACTGATCGTAAGGTGGGGCCAGGTCGGTTTTAATCAGATCGTGTCCCTTATACTGCGAAGGGGCAATCTGCGCGCGACAACGGGCGCCACGAAACGGACGTTGACAAATCACATTGCCACCGACTCTGATCTTACGTTCAGGTAATGGCGGCAGCACGAGATCGCCCTGCCAATCCGGAAATAGTGTCATGCGCCCCCCTTGGCGGATGATTCACTGTAGCTGTTCTTTCTCGGCAGTGGCAACGATCGGACAGCCGGTGTTCGCACTGGAGCGCCACATTGGTTTGATTATGTAATTATTGAGGGTACTCCTGCGGCTTCCTGGGACTCATACGCGCGAAGGATGGTCACCCGCATGGGCCGAGACGCCGGGCGGCTCGGGGCATGTCACGCCCTAGCCCTTGCGCAGGCGGACCGCCTACAGCCTGGTCCCGCCGGGACGCGCCTGAAATCTACCCCTTCATCCCTGACGAGCCGCCCGACGGACCACCCTCGGGACTCGGCGCACCGAGATGCTCATCCGCCGCCGCGCTGTAGGCGCGGTATAAAAGCGCCTGCGCTTCCCTGACCTGCGCATACCAGACCGGATTCAAAAGTACCGCACTGTGCTGCACCAGCTGGCGCTCAATCAAATCCACCACCAGCTGCGTCACATGCATGGCTTCATGACAGCCGAACGACCCCGGCCCGAACCGCTCTTCCAGAGAGGGCCTATCCGGCCTGTCCTTCGCTTCGTCCCTTCGCCGTTCCTCCAGTGCCTCGAGACGGTCTTCTTCATACATCTCCATCGCCCACAATCTCCTCTACGGCTCCCTTCTGACTTAGGTTGCCGCTTTTCATGATTTCCCTCTTCATGATCTGCATTCACTGCAAGAGATTCAGGTCCAGCAGCGACCGGGCATACTTCTCAATAAAGCGCCGCGCATGCTTCATCCCGTCGCCGAGCTCGGCTTCGCTGATCTCATGGGCGCGATGGATGATCCCGTCCCGCCGCCCGACCAGGGCGCTCAGGGGGTCACGGTAGGAAAGACGCTGCGGAGCCTGCAGCACGCCGATCCGTTGCAACGCAGCCTGCAGAGCGCCGAGCGCTTCTCGCGGCCCGAGCGTTTCAGTACCATTCTCGCGAAAGGCCGACAGCGCCAAGTCCTCGCGCCGCTCGAACAGTCCATACAAAAACATTTCCACCGCATGCACTGTCGCGATGGCGGCAAGCCGCCGGTTGTTAGCGCCGCCTTCCAGCCGCAGCTCTTCCGCCTTGCGGAAGAAATCCCGCGCCATCAGGAGAAAACCATCCACCTGCGGCAACATCTCGTTCTGACGCGCGAGATACTCGAGCACCATGGCGGCGACGAAATCCTCCGTCCATGGCTCCGCCTGCCAGCCTCCCAGCACAGTCTGGCCTGAAACTAGCCAAGCATCACCAGCCGCCAGCACATGAGGCACGTCATCGACAAGATCGGACCGGCGAATGGCTTCCATCGCGAGGGTTGTGGCAATGACATCGGAAGCAGCCTCTCCCACATCGCGCGGAAGTGCGCCCACATCAGGAACGACCTGCGTGATCAGCCACGAAACCGCTTGCCTGATAGCATCGTGATAGCGGTCATCGCCAAGCCGCTGCAGCGCGACGGTGGCAAGAGCTGTAGCGCGCACGGCGGGGCGGGTAGCCCCGTCTCTGGCTTCGTTCCAAAAGCCTTGCGCATCCTGGCGGCGCACAAGGCGGTCGGTCAGTACAGCTATTTCCCGGCGCAGGTCGCCGACGAGTTTCGGGCTTCGCGAACAACGCCAGAGTGTGTAGCCGATGTCTTCGACAGGAGCGGCGGCTTGTCCATCACCAGCGCCGAGCGCGATCATATGCGCTGCGCATTCTGCCAGCGCGCCGTGAAGTCGTACGGCTTCCGTCGCGCTCCCGTAGAGGTCGAGGAACCATGCCAGCGAGTAGGACCAGTCGGCAGGCAGGTTTTGCCCATCATTGTCCCTCGCGACGACGGCAACGACGGCATTGCGCCCTTCGGGCGTACGGGGTTCAATTCCCAGGATCGGGTATAATTCAGGGGTCGGCTGTTGGAGGATGCGGACCGGTACCAGCGACAGGGCTTTGTCGAGGGTCGGCGGAAAATTCTGTAACTCTTCCGCCAGCTCGTCAGCTTCTCTCCGTCGTCCCTCCCGACGCGCCTCGACATACTCCGCAGCAACGACGGTCACGGTGCGCTGCGCGCGTTCAGCTGTGCCGGTGGCAATCAGTTCCGCTGGAATGTCGCCATCTTTGATCGCCCAGTGCGTACGGTGCTGTTCGAACTGCTCAATGCCTAGCTGTTCGGCAACTCTTAAAACCTCCGCCCGATCGAGATAGGCATGCTCGACGTCGGGCTCAAATGTGAAGGCCAGTTCGCGCGCGCGCCGGACGATATTGCGGATGCGGCCATGCCTGACCACGCGGGCATGCGGGCCGCCTGCGCCGACTTCGTACATCAACAGGGCCGGTAAATCTTCCAGGCGGCGCAATGTTTCAGGGCGGGCGAGGTCGATTTCCTCGGCCTCTACGCCGCTGTATTCCTTGAACCGGTCTATGGTCATTGTATAAGGCGGCGTTTCCCACCACTCGCCGTGGCCGGAGACAAGCAGATTAAACATGCATCACTATCGGCCCATGCCGCCTTTCTAATTATTTCTTTGAAATTATGAGAATATGTGTACTCACACTACCCTAATCTCGTAAATAGCAAAGAGCGCCTTGCTGTCTCTTTAAAAAAATGGTATTATGTGTACCATGAGTGCACTAAAAGAAGACAAGCTAAAGAGCGTCCTCGAAGCCGTCCCGGCGGGCTTCGTCGTCGACGCCCTATGGCTGGAGGCTCACGGCGTCAGCCGGTTCCTGACCCGCAAATATATAGACAGCGGCTGGCTGGAGCGCCTTGAGCGCGGGGTCTTTCGCCGTCCGGCCCCGCAGCCGGTCCCGCTCGATTGGCAGACCTGCCTGCTCTCCATCCAGCATATCATGAACTACCCGGTCCATGCCGGCGGCAGCACCGCCCTCGGCCTGCAGGGATACAGCCACTATCTGCCGCTCGGCACGTCCCCGCCCGTGTGGCTCTACGGCAGCGCCATCCCGTCATGGCTCGCGCGCATCAAGCTCGACGCGAAGCTGGTGCCGCGCAGCCTCAATCTGTTCAACGACCCGGCGCTCGGCCTTACCGAAAGCAAGCCCGGCAGCGCCAACACATTGCCCTGGGGCTGGGCGCTGCGCATCTCCACGCCGGAGCGCGCCATCCTTGAAGCCCTCGACGAACTGCCGGACCACGAGAGCTTCCACAATCTCGATATGGTGTTCCAAGGGCTCGCGACGCTGAGCCCTCGCCGCTTGTCGGCGCTGCTGCACAGCTGCCGCAAGATCAAAGTGCGCCGCCTGTTCTTCGTCTACGCGGATCGCCACAAACATACCTGGCGCGAACGCCTCAACCCGGACGAGTTCGACCTCGGCACCGGCGACCGCGCGCTGGTGAAGGGCGGCAAGATCCATCCCCGCTACAGGATCATGGTGCCTGCGGAATTCATGCCCGCGACAGGAGAGACCGATGGCCCGTGAACTCTATGCCGCACAGGTTTCCCTGCTGGTACGCCTGCTGCCGTTCATCGAACCCGAGAAGGTCTTTGCCCTCAAAGGCGGCACGGCCATCAACCTCTTCTACCGCGATATGCCGCGCCTGTCGGTTGACATCGACCTGACCTACCTGCAAGTGCGCGACCGCGCCGATAGCCTCGCCGACATCAATGAAACGCTCGACCGGATCATGGCCGCCGCAAGCAACGGCATTACAGGTCTTGATGCCCGCCGGATCGAAGGCGGCGGCGGCGGCGCAACCCGCATCCGCGCCCGGCTCGGCGCCGCCGAAATCAAGATCGAAACCTCGCCCGTCACGCGCGGCGTGGTCCACGATCCCGAACGGCGCGAAGTGTCCGCCACGGTGGAAGAAGAATTCGGATACGCGGCGTTGCAGGTCGTCTCTTTCGAAGACCTGTTCGGCGGCAAGCTCCATGCCGCCATGGACCGCCAGCACCCGCGCGATCTGTTCGACGTGAAGCTGCTCTATGAGAACGAAGGGCTCACTGACGCGCTGTTCCGGACCTTCCTTGTTTACGTCGCAAGCTCTCCCCGCCCGGCACACGAACTGCTCCGGCCCAGCCTCAGCAGCCTTGATGAGCCCTATACCCGCGAGTTCATCGGCATGACCACTATCCCCGTCACTCTCGACGACCTTGTAGCAACAAGGGAACGGCTCATCGCCGATATCGGCGCGCGCCTTGACGCAGGTGCCCAGAGATTCCTGACCACGTTGCACGACGGCGCGCCGGATTTTGAAGCGATCGGACTGACGCAGGCAGCGGACCTTCCCGCCGTGCGCTGGAAACTGCTGAACCTGAAAAAGCTCGCTGCCGACAACCCTGCCAAGCACAAGGCGCACAGGGAAGAGCTCGAAACGCTCTTCATCTGAAGGAGAACGAATAAATGCAAATGGAGCCGTCCTGGCGCTTCGATACACCCGGCCCCCTGCCAATCGAAGCCGTGCGCGCGTTCGACACACTGATCGACAAAGTGGTGGCGCAGGGCAACCGCTGGAGCATGCTCGAACATTTCAAAGGCCACTTCGGTGGATCGGGCGGCAGTTCTTCCGAAAGCTGGGCCGAATCCGACCTGAATATGCTCATAAGGCAGACCGCAGAGAATGCGCCGCTATTCATCGAAGCCTTCTACGAGGCATGCGAAGCGCTGCGCGGCGAGGGCAGCGTTGCAGTGCCTGATGTCGGCCGCATGAACCGCATTCTGCGGGAGCATAGCGTCGGATACGAAATTCGGCCGCCGGAGCTGATCGCCGTCGGCCTGCATCAACCGATCGCTGTGCCCGAACGCTACCAATCACTCGACGAGCAGGCACAGGAGATCGTCCAGAAATCTCTACTCCAATCCGAGAAACTGCTGGCCGAAGGCCATCCCCGGCAGGCCGTACAGGAAATCCTGTGGCTGATGGAATCCGTTGTAACGGCCTTCAAAGGCCTCAGCACCGGTGAGTCTACGATTGCAGAAAAGTATTTCAACAAGATCGCAAAGGAGTTGCAGGCGAAGAAGAAGGGGCAGACGATCGAGCAGGTTCTTGCTTGGCTCACCACCCTGCACGGCTATCTCTCATCACCCACCGGCGGCGGCGTCCGCCATGGCGTCGACTTGAAAAGTGGCATCACGATCGACGCCGACGAAGGCCGTCTCTACTGCAACCTGATCCGCAGCTACGTCACCTTCCTCATGGCCGAGCATGAACGGATGAGCCGGGGCATCCACGAACAACGCGTATAAATGACTGCCTACCGCTCCCTCTCAAAATCCTTATCCCCGTCACGGTCATTGCCACGGTCGCGTGTGGCACGCGAGGGCCTCAATCGTCGTGTATCCGATCCGCTCGCACTCGCAGCGTGGTTGCTATCACGGGCCGCATTCTGGAACTTGTCCGCCAACGGCAATTCGGTCCAGTGCGGTTCTGGTGCCTGCTTGGCCTCCACTTCAATATCGGGTGCTCGCCGACCTGTCCGGTTCCGGCGACGAGCCGCACCTTCACCACTGTCCCCACCACGCCCGCCGCGCGCGCTCTCACCCTTGCCAGACTTACCAGCCTCAACCTGCTCGGCCCGCTTATCCACGGCCTCTCCGAACACCTTCCGTAGAGCGCGCCGATCATCGGCAGCTTGCTGATGATCGCCAGCACTGTTCTCCTGATCCTGACGACGATCATCATGCTGATCATGATCGCGCTGCCGATCGCGCGCCCGGTAACGATCCTTTGCCTTGTGCGGCATGGCCGATCGACCCTTCGGCTTTAGGGTCAGATTAAGCGCGGGCATGTGGCCGTGCCCCTGACGCTGCTGAATACGCTCCTGTTTGCGCTGCGCCACCTCATAGCTTTTGAGCTCGCGCGCCTCAATCTGCGCCAGCGCTCGGACCGCGCGTGCGGCATCAATCGCCTGCAAGGTATGCCGATGTTCGAGTACGCGACGTGCTTCCGCCTGCTTCTCTGCGAGCGCGGTCTTCTCCATCTGGAAGGCCGTGTAACGCTGTGCATCACGATGTTTATGAAGCTTGTGGATGACAAAACTAACGCCCGTGACCCGCCCAAGAAATGCCGCCAGGCCGGTGGGTTTCGCAGCGGCGCGAGCCTCCTTCAGGCGTCGAGCTTCCTCCAGATAGCGCGTGCGCAACTGTCGCCGCGCTGCCAGCTGCTCTTGCGACAGCGCGTCGACCTCGTGCCGATGCCGCGCCTTCATGGTGCCCTGGGCCGCCTCGACCTTCTCCCTTCGCGCTGCCTGCGCAGCTTTCAGAAGGTCGAGCTTCTTGGCGTCCCGCCCGGATTTGACAAAATCCTCCCGCGCCTGGCGGTGCGATGCCACCAAGGCCTTCGCCTCTTCGACGGAAGGCAACGTCTCCGGCGGGAAGTCCCTCTCCAGGAAAGCGCGGATGTCTTTCGTTCGGATGCTGCGATCATCGATCAGTTTCGGCAGCGCATTCATGTTGCCGTACAGATCGACCAGCACATAGGGCCGGTTGCCGGTGGCGAGCACATAGCCCATCTCTTCCAGCGCCCGCACGAAGGCGCGCGGGGTGTCGCTGCGCTTCCAGGCGGCAGTGATCGCGGCCATGCGCTCTTCTTTGGTGAGGCCGGAATTGCGCTCCTGCTGCGCCTCGTAGAGCGAATTTTTCTTCCGGTCGTCGCCGCTGCGCTCGTAGCCGGCAGGAAGGGTCAGCCCATGATCGCGAGCGAACTCCCGCGTGACCATCATCAGCTTGTCATGATCGAAGGGCTGGTGGATGGCCTTGCCAGCCTGCGCATCGATGCGCGACCAGACAATGTGACAATGCTCGCGCCCCTCCTTGATGTGGAACACCAGGGCGCGGGGCTGAGCCGTCAAACCGAGCGCTTCTTCGACGCGCGCGGCATAATCGCGATACTGATCGCGGCTGAGCTGCCCCTGACCGAGATCGGGATTGACCGACAAGCTGTAGAGGTAATTCCGGCACTTGGTTAGGGAATGCGCGATCGCCTCCCATTCGGCGAACGCGCCGTGCAGGTCATCCGCGACCGCGCCGCGTAACTCGGCCAGCTCGACATATTCATTGTCGTGCGCGTTGAGCAGATGGGTGGCGAGATCCTGCCCGCCGGCACGCTGGCTCGCCTTGGGGATCATGGTTTTCGCCCCAAGGCAGCGAGGCAGGCGGCACGGATTTCGCGAAGGTCGCGAAGGGCCTCATCAAGCAGCGCGGCGTCGAGATCAGCATCGACGCCGACCGCCCCCAGGCGGTCATGCAGGCGCGCGGTTTCGGCAAGAAGGCGCGCGACTGTCTGCTGCTCGACGGGAGCCCGCCGGGTCTGGCGCGGCGCATCCTGGTCGAAGACGGCTTGGGTGATGAAGGCATTGACGGACAGGCCGGAGGCCTCGACACGCGCGCGAAACGCCTCCCGCAACGCGGTGGGCGGGCGATAGGATATCGGTGCAGCGCGTGTCTCTTTCTCCGTCATGCATCAACACGTAGCCGCATTGATCGGCACCAGACCGCGCGCAAACCGCGCTTGCCGATCCGTCTTCGACTGGCGACACACCTGTCGCAGCCGCCGCCGGGTCCAGGGGCGCAGCCATGCCCCTGGTCGATGGGATCGCAAAGGGAGAGCAGACATCTCGCCTTTGCTCGAAGCCGGTGCCGAAACACCGGTCGTGGTTCAGGACACGAAAGTCCTGGCCGTGGTTGCAAGGGGCGCGGATAGCCCTTTGCGCGATGGGTCCAGGGAGAGCGGCAGTCTCCATGGTCGTGATGCAACGCCGAAAACGTTGCGCTCAGCCGGGATGGGTTCGACACCCAAAAGCGCCAGCGCCCGGCTGAAAGCATCCGTTGGACCGAATACGCCACAAGCGGATTCGCAGCCTTACGGATGCCCTGAGGGGGGTCTGCGGGGGACTGGAGAGTCCCCCCAGCAAGGTGCGCGTGGTAGTACCACGCACACCTTGTACTCATCTCTGGGATTGCCCCTCATACTATAATTATAGCAGAGCAGCGGTGCTGAATGGAAATGTACATCCACTCAATCTGTAATGTGGCTGGAGTGTACATCACAATATTATTGATCTCAACGGCGCGCGGTTTTGACGAGGAAAAGGTCCCCGAAACTGCACGACATTCATCGCCATCACTTAGTGGCACCCTGACCCTCTCTGGAATGTACATCACAATCCGACGAGGTCCGGTGCAGAAGGATGGTTCGCGATGAACATGCAGTCTGCTCCGGCGCTCCTGTCGATCAAACCCACCCGCGACACCTATGATCGATTCCAGCAGGCATACGAGCATTTTAACAAGACGCTGTTTGGCAATGAGTTGCCGAACGCGCTGATCACCCTGCAACGTCGCAAGGGAACATTCGGTTATTTCTCCGGCGATAGATTCAATAACAACGAGGGCCGGGCTGCCGATGAGATCGCGCTCAATCCTGCCCGTTTTGGTGATCGTCCCCTGATCGATATCCTCGGCACGCTGGTCCACGAGATGGTGCATCTTTGGCAGCATCATCAGGGGACCCCAGGACGCGGGCGCTATCATAACCGCGAGTGGGCTGACAAAATGAAGAGCGTCGGCCTGCATCCCACCGACACCGGCGAAGAAGGCGGCAAAGAGACCGGCGAGACGGTCACTCATATGATCGTTTCCGGCGGCGCATTCGAGCACGCCGCCCAGAAGCTGATAGCTAAGGATTTTGCGATCAGCTGGAAGGAAGCGCCGGCTGCGCCGCTTCCAAATTCCAATGGCGGCGACGAAGTGGCTGTGAAGCCAAAGAGCGGCAAGCGATTGCGCTCTGCCTGCCCGGGCTGCGACCTCAAAGCCTGGGCGAAGCATGATGCCCGGCTTGTCTGCGGTGATCACATGGTGCCGATGGCGGTCAGCGCTTGAGCCCAGCCCAGCCTGAAAATCGGGCGCGAACCTCCGGTCCGCGCCCTTTTTTCTTGTCCGCAGCACGCGGCTAGAACAGTGTCATCTGCCGCGCTTTCTCCTGCTGCTCCTTCCATGACTTTGTCTCGGCGGCTTGGTCGAGCCAAGCCTGCACAAACGCGACCGGTCCACCAGCCTCGGTGATCGTCTCCGCGTCGATAAACCGAGATCGGTATCCTGTCTCAGTTATCGGCAGGGGTGCACTCTCTGGCGCTACGGTATTCACCTGTAGATGCGCCGTACTGAAGACCCCTTCGGTTCCCAGCCAGTTCTGCTCATACCGGACTTCAAGCGATAGACCCCGCCAAAGGATGGTGTGGGTTTCAAGGGAGCGCGTCATGACGCGCTCCCGATTTCGTTCCGGTAATGGGACGCTGCGCATTGGTCGCAGCTGTCATAGTCGATCCCGGCATTACGGCACCAGTGCCGCATGTCCGCCAGCAGATCGGTGATGGCTTCTTCGTCGTAGGCCGGCTTCTCGCCTCTGGCCCAGGCTGCCCGCGCCAAAGCGGCGCGGGCGGTTTCGATGTGAAGTGATATGGTCATGATGTTTCCCCCCTTCGGGCAGTGAGGGGGCGCTTACGCGCCCGCCTCCTGATCGGTGTTGTCCTCGGCGGGAACCCGGAGGATGACGCGGCCGCCATTGACGGGGACCAGATCGAGTTGAAGGGTGTAACCTTCGCCGTCCTTGTGATCCCAGGCGGCACCGATGCGGGTCCAGAAGGACTTCTCGCCTTTCTCGTCGACGTGCCAGGCGATAAACGCCGGGGTGCGGGACTCGCGGGCCGGTTTGCGGTTCGGGGTGTTGTTGCGTGCCATGATGTAAGCTCCTTTCGCTTGGGTTTTCCTCGACACGCCTCACCTAGGAGCGCGCGGAGAAGCGACGGGTTCACGGCTGATATGCGGGAGGGGGATCGCCCGCCTTGCAGGTCTTCCGAAAGGCGGGGACACCCGCGTATCACCCCGCAGGGGCCGGAGGGCCTTGAACCCGGTGCGCGCCCGATCAGGTTGTGGCGTGTTCAGTCGAGGGAAATCCCTTAGCGAAAGGTCGAAGCGTTTCAGCCACGCTCATCCCGAAGCAGACCGGCCCCGCTCACCGCTCCTGACATCGCCTATCATGCAAAGAAATGGCAGCCGCTCTATGGCCGCGACAACCGCTGGGATCGGGATGGCGATCACCCTCTCTCGGCTTGGTCGGTTTGGCGTCAAGACATCCATGTGCCAGCGACACCGATCAGATGCGTGCGCGCTTTCGCCCGCGACCGAAGCTTTGGTACAATTCAGGCATGACCAAAGAGGAACCGAAAAAGCCCGTCAGGAAGAAGCGCAAGCCCGGACGGCCACGGGTCGAGACAATCTACTACGTTGTTGAGATCGTGGACTGGGAGTGGAGCTTTATGTTTGGGGCGAACGTGGCGATCGATCGGGATGGCCCCTATTCCGATTACCGTCATCTGCAGCTGCGCGGGACAATGCTGCGCCCAGCAAAGGTCAAGGCCGAAACAGTTGAGCTGGTCTTCCTACCTGACCGGCGGCTGAACGAAGGCGAACGCGAGCGGGACCGGCCCATCGGTATCGGCTCGCTCAATCTGCATCGGGGCCACCTGCAGGGTATATTCCCGATGCCATCGGATGTGCTGCCGCTGTTGCTGACCATGCTGACCGCCGACAAACTGCGCTACGTGGTGATGAGTGGTGAGAAAATGCGCTACGGCAACGCGCGCATTCAGAACTTCCGCATGGAAATGAGCATCGATGAAGACGATCTGCCAGCGGAAGATTGAACCGGGACGACAAAATGCCGTCCCGGCTAAGTGCCTCACCACCAGGATGAGTAGAAGACGGTCAGACCCGCAGCGAGTGCTTCGCGCGCTTTCGTGACGAACGCCATATCGTCGGTGATCTCGCTGCCGTCGGAGCTACCAAAGAAGAAGCCGGTGGTTGAAGGCAGGCGGTGCTCGCGAATGGCGGCCTCCAGCTGGTCAAGGTCTGCTTCTATGAGCTGCAGGTTGACGCAGTTGAAGTTCGCGTCGCTGCCGCCCTTGCTGCGGTAAAGCTGTTCCATCCAGCCATGCAGGTTCGGATGCTTACGCCAGTAGTGGATTTCGCTGGCCTCATCGATTTTAAAGTCCACCGGCGCGGCAGGCTGTGCGGTGGTGGTGTGAGCGTACATATCAAGTCCCATTGTTTTTTCCTTTCGTTGTTGTTGCTGTCCCGAAGGACGCGGACGAAAGGCCGGGCGGCGGCAGCCGCAGCCGTCATGGGCAACACGGGCCTACGCCCAAGGGCTTCGGCCCGCAGGCGGGGGCTGGCGCGGGCAGACCATTGACGGCAAGGCGACGCCCGGCAGAACGCGGATCATTCCGGAAGGGTCAGCAGACGAAAGGAAACAGGGACTGCTATGTTCACGCACGCGCCGCACGCGGTTTGTGCGCGGAATCCAAGCGGGAAGCCCTGCGATACTCGATGCATCACCAATCGAGGATGAGCACCGATGGACAGCTTTTATACCGACTTCACGCGCGACGTCGCACGCGGCGTGTCCACGCGGTTCCTTCATCAGCAGACGGTGCCGCAGGCGCGCTGGCTCAAACCTGCCGAGGTGGCGACCAATTCGGCCACTGCCTACGATCCGGCGAACCCCGGTCGCAAGATCATGGTCGGCGCGTTGGGCTCGAAGCTGATCGGGATCGAAGATAACCGGCATATGATGACGGTGGCAGGATCACGGACCGGTAAGTCCGTCACGCTGGTCGCCAACCTGATGTTCTATCCCGGCTCCGTGCTGGCGCTTGATCCTAAGGGCGAGCTAGCCAATCTGACCGCGCGCCGTCGGGCCGTCCTGGGCCAGACCATCCACGTGCTCGACCCCTTCAACACCTGCGCGCCGCATGCGGCGGCGTTTCGGAAGCGCTATAATCCGCTGGCGGTTCTTAAGCCCGACAGCGCCACCATCATCGAGGATGCGGGCATGATCGCTGATGCGCTAATCGTACCGGCGGGCAAAGACCCGCACTGGGACGAAAGCGCCCGCAATTTCCTCGAAGGTCTTATCCTGCATGTGGCCACGGCGCCGCAATTCGAAGGCGAGCGCACGCTGATCGCTGTGCGCAGCCTGCTGCGCGACGCGCTATTAGGCAATGACGGTGAAGAAGACGGGTTCGCGCTGGAACTGGCGATGTTCGCTAATGCGGAGCGCCTGCAGGACGACGCCGATAAAGCTGACATTGCCAACGCGATCGAGAGCGCGGCGCGTGAGTTTTACGAGAAGCCGGTCAATGAACGTGCAAGCGTTCTATCGACCACGCGCCGCCATACCAAGTTTCTGGATTACCGCGCGATGCGCAGCGTGCTGTCAGGGCATGATTTCGATCTCTCTGATCTCAAATCAGCCACTGCCAGCGCCACCCTATATCTGTGCCTGCCCGCCACACGGATGGGGCTGTGCAATCGTTGGCTGCGCCTGTTCGTCAATCAGCTGATTGATGCGATGGAGCGCACGCGTGTGAAACCGGCGGCTCCCGTGTTGGTCTGTCTCGATGAGTTTCCGGTACTGGGTCATATGCGGCAGCTGGAGGATGCTGCCGGGCAGATCGCTTCGTTCGATGTGAAGCTTTGGGTATTCCTGCAGGACTGGGGTCAGGGCAAGGCGCTGTATGGCGACCGCTGGGAGACCTTTGCGGGCAATGCCGGCGTCATGCAGTTTTTTGGCAACAACGACATGATGACGATGGAGTATGTGTCCGGCAGGCTCGGCAAGACCACCGTCAGCGTCACACGCGACGGCGAGGTCAGTCCGGAACAGGGCGCTATGGGCCTGGCGGGTCGCTCGAACAGTATCGAGCTGCACCCGCTACTCACCCCCGAAGAGGTGAGCCGTCAGTTCGCCCGCAGCGACCGGCTGAAGCGGCAGCTGATCATCTGGGCGGGCCACCACCCGATGATGCTGCAGCGTGTGGAGTATTTCGATACCAGCAGTCCGTTACACGCCGTCTTTGCGGGCAAGTTTGACGCGGGCTAGCGCGCGCGCCGTCCGGCATCCTGGTCGGGCTGCCGCGCGACTATCTGCTGGTACTGCAGATCATAGAGATAGCGACCGAGCGCGGGATTATCGGCGACTTCCATCGCCAGCGTTGCGGCGGTGCGCCCTTTCTTGTCACGAATCCGCGCGTCACATTTGCCCGTGCGCACCAGCAAACGGATGATCGGCACGGCATTGCGGGCGGCGGCGTAATGCAGCGCAGTCATGCCGGTGCTGGCTTCCTGATAATTGACCTTGCTGTACCCGCTCTCCAACCACTCGGCGATGCGTTCCGTGTAGCCCTGGCGCACGGCTTCAAGGAAGGAGTCCGGCATGACAAGGTCGGGGCTGGGTGGTGTCGCCATTTAGGTCCTGTTGACAAAGTGGATTCCCAAATCAGCAGAAGCGTGATTCAAGACTGCTTTTTAGGAGGCAGTTTTGGCTCGCGGCGACCTGACAGA
>NZ_SLVX01000046.1 GCF_004341885.1 Shinella granuli
CGAAAAAGCAACGACATCCACGGTTAAACCAACCTGAATTCCGGATACGTTCTTAAAAGTCGGACAGATTCTCCACTTTCGTGTCGTGACGCCAGTGAGCTTCTTCTCCCAAACGATGCTCATGGCAGGCCATGGCGCGACCGGTGCCTTCAAGCGATCCGGGCTCCGCGATGGTGCTGGCGAGCGAGCGATGCAGCGCCTCGCTGTAGCCGTCCGGAATATCGTGGGGGTTCGTGGAAACCTTCCAGGGACATTTCGCACATTGCCTGACGCGCTTCAGTTTCCAGCTCATCCCGAATCCGATCCCTCCTGCTTGGACCGATTTACCGCCATGCGCCCGTTCGGCCAACTCATTGCGGCGGCAGAAGAACATCGTGCGTATCCCCTCCCCTACTCCAAGGCGGGGCGAAAGAGGCATTATTCGGTAGCAGATTTTTAGCTTAGCGTTTCAATTGAAATCGGGAAGTAAAAGCGACAGCCGCCTCGGAGATCGGCCGTAGCAGGCTCTGGATGGGTAATCTGGCGACATCATAAGACATTGAATTTATGGTAAATGATTCGTTAAGCGAAAGCTATCTATCGATTACAGTTCCGTACCTCATATAAATGAACCCAGGGTCCCTGACCCCCGATAAGTATCTGTTATCGGAGGTGATTGATTTCGCGCCGCAAATCAGGAAGAATCCGGTCAATCCACGGTCGCTCGGCCGTCAAAACCGTCGATCCGGAGGTTTTCTATGGCCATACCGTCCCGTTCAAAGACCGCCGTCGATCGCCGCGCCGATGAACTCGACACCATTGCCAGCGTGCTGCCGATCGACCGGCGCGACGAACTGGCCGAACTGCTCACCGACCAGGACATCGAAACGCTGCGCCATCTGGTCAATGAAGGCATGGGCGAAAACACCCTGCGCGCGCTGACCTCCGACCTCGCCTATCTGCAGGCCTGGTCGCGCGCCGCGACCGGCGCTTGCCTCCCGTGGCCTGCGCCCGAGGCGCTACTGCTAAAATTTGTCGCCCACCATCTCTGGCAGCCGGAACAGCGCGGCATCGATCCTCACCACGGCATGCCAGCTGATGTCGAGCGGAGCCTGCGCGAGCAAGGCTTCCTTCGCGCGTCCGGGCCGCATGCGCCCGACACCGTGCGGCGGCGACTTGCCAGCTGGTCGACGCTGACGAAATGGCGTGGCCTCACCGGCGTCTTCTCGTCCCCGTCGCTCAAATCCGCGATACGCCTCGCCGTCCGTGCAACGCCGCGTCCAAGAAAACGCAAGAGCGCCAAGGCGGTCACCGGCGACGTTCTGACCAAAATGCTCGCCACCTGCGGCACAGACAGCCATCGTGATATCCGTGATCAAGCGATCTTGATGGTGGCCTTTGCATCGGGCGGTCGCCGTCGCAGCGAGATTGCCGGTTTGCGCAGAGACCAGCTCACCGCCGAGCCCCCCATCCCCGTCGAAGGCGGCCCTCCCCTCCCCTCTCTCGCCATCCATCTGGGTCGCACCAAAACGTCAGGCGCTGAACACGATGAGGTCGTTTATCTGACGGGCCGGCCCGTGGATGCGCTGAACGCCTGGCTTGCGGCGGCGAAAATCGAAGGCGGGAGTATTTTTCGGAAGATCGATCGTTGGGGCAATGTCTCGAGGCGGGCGCTGGAGCCGGGCGCGGTCAATGCGATCGTCAAGCAGCGGGCCGAGATGGCTGGACTCGACCCTGCGGAATTCTCGGCGCATGGGTTGCGGTCGGGATATCTTACGGAAGCCGCCAACCGCGGGATCCCCCTCCCCGAAGCAATGGAGCAGTCGCGACACCGTTCGGTGCAACAGGCCTCCAGCTATTACAACAACGCGACCCGCCGAAGCGGGCGCGCTGCGCGTATGCTTTGATGACGCGGATCGGCCGGCACCGCCTCGAGATAGACCGCGGTGAATCTACAACGAAGACTTGCCGATTGAGGCCCCGCCATCGACATGAAGCGTCTGCCCCAGCGACTTCCTCCGGTCTTCCGAAGCGGCCCATTGGAACGCCGAAGAGGTAACGCGCTTCGCTCTCGCTGCCGACAGGATTGTTCGCCCGAAAACAACGCCGTCTCCGTTGGCCCCGGCGAAACGGCGTTCACCGTTATTCCGCCCGCAGCCAGTTCAAGGGCCCAGCTTCGGGTGAAGCTGACAAGCGCCGCCTTTGCTGCGGCGTAGCTTTGCAGGGCTGGAGCCTGCGGAGTTTTCGGCACATGGGCTACGATCAGGATATCTGACCGAAGCGGCTAACCGCGGTATACCCCTCCCCGAAGCCATGGAGCAGTCGAGGCATCGTTCAGTGCAGCAGGCGTCGAGCTATTACAATAGCGCTACCCGTCGAAGCGGTCGTGCTGCACGTTTGCTGTGAAGGCAGGCGTCTACCCACGATAAAGCTTTCGTCGTCCGGTAGCGTGAAAGCCGCTCTCGCGTCGATTGGCATAGACCAGGCCCAGCCATCAATTCAACGAGAAATTACGCGCACTCATCTCGTATAAGCATCAGTAATTTATGAGGAAAATTCCGAAAAAAACGGCTGACAAGATTGTAGCGGTTGTATGAGAGCCCTACCTCGTCATCTAGGTTCAACACATTGCGCTTATTGACATCGCTAACCCGCAAGCCGGTTGCCATCGCCGTTTGCCTTGAGCAGCGCCATCAGCATAGGCCCAATTGAAAACTCTCCTCGTTCCGAGCGTTTAGTCAGATCACGTAGATAACCACCGGCCGAGTTGATGTAGTTCGAGCGCTCTAGGATGCACGCCATTGCCGCGGCAGCATTCTGCGGCCCCATCGCATTGCAGGCCTCTTCGTAGGCTGAGGGACTTACTCCGAGCATTGAGCGGACCACTACGGCCGCCGTCATCAACTCGCGCCAATTCGATATGCTACCGCCCGGCCCATAGTCTACGATCTGGGGGCAAGCTCGAAGGACCATACCGAGCGGAAACGACTTGATCTGTTCTGCATTCGCCCTTTTTTGTTCAACGCCTATCCTCTTGGCTGGCGGCTCTTCCGGCAAGCTTTCGCCCTGCTCTTTTCCAGAGCTAGGTTCAAGTTCATAGATAGATTCGGTATTTGAATTCTGTATGTGGCATTCATTTTGAATGGCATTGCCGTGCATATAGTCGGTATTTAACTGCATCTCCAGGAGGTTGATGACTTCATTCCTCAAAAGCTCCATCTCGTCGAGTGTTGCTTCGACCTGGGTTCTGTCGGGATAACGAGGTAGTCGACCAAGAATTCCAACATACATCATCTCGACGTCCAGCCAGTTTCCTGACGCTCCTTCTTCGATCGCAGCCGTAATCAGCTTACGGACATCGCGACGGCAGATCGTCAGTGCTTCTTTTGCCCTGCGGAAGCGTACACGTTCTGCTGCGACTTCCTGCGCAAGTAGGGCAAGCTCCGCCGCGCGCGTGAGCAGCGGGCTGAGATCGAAGCCGTATGCCTGCTCAATTATGCCATCTCGACTGCGATGCGCGTAACGCTTGCCGTTTGGACTATCCCGGCGCTGGATAAGTCCGGCATCGACCAGTGCTCCGAGTTGCCGGCGGAGTGTGCTTTCTGTGATCCCATGAGCGCGGACAGATAGCTGCGCATTAGATGGAAACACGACAAGTCCATGATCCTGGTCGAGCTGTGGCTCAGGGTAGAACGTCAAGAGAGCATCGAGAACAGCGAGCGCTCTGTCTTGCAGACCGAAGCGCTCCCTCGCCTCACACACGTCACGAAACACTTTCCACTTTTCTACGCGTGCGCCTGGGCTCGGTGCTGTGATGGCCAGTTGCCCCTTAACTAGGGCAAGAGTAGCCGGTCGCCGCCCAAAAGGCGTCGTTACATGTCCCGTTTGCATTTTTTCTCTCACCTTTCTCTAGGCAAAAGAAATTCGCTCACCAAATCGGTGCCAACACTCTTGACTGCGATTCCGGGAAATGCGATTCTCGATCCTGCTAGAGATGACGAGAGAGGCTTCCACGGTTTACCGTTTGGGGGCCTTTTTCTTTTGCGGTTTAATCTCCGTTGCGTTCGGTTTTTGACCGTTTGTACTCGTCATACAAACGGTCCATCCGGCCCGAAAGCCAGTCGCTGAAGGGCTTCGCTTCGACATTCGAAAGCTCAATCGCAACCTTCTTCGATTTGGTGTTCATTACGAAATTCAGTGAACTGTCGCTCGACGTCCAATCCCTCCCGGATGCGTTGCCCTTGGGCTTCTTAGCAGCCGATTTGACCTTGTAGCGCTTCAGGTAATCATGAAGTTCGTCGAACCGCTTCTCTTCTGCCAGTTCAACAAACCCTGCGGTCTCCGTAAATTCAGTGGCAACCTTCAAGAGGGCAGGAACGAGAAGTAGTTGACGCAGGCTAAGCCACTTGTCGCGCCCGATTTTTTTGGACGCACCGAGAGCTTTGATGATCGCAGCAGGGACCACTTCCACGACACCGAGCATCTTGGACAACATCGCCTCGTCGATCGCGAGAGACGACCGCACCACGTCCTTCGTCATGTTGGACGCAAGCAGGTTCTGTGCGAAGTACGCACGTTCGATGAAGGATAAGTTTGAGCGGGCAGAGTTTTCCTGCCCTTGGGCGATTGCGGACGTGATGTCGTCAAGTTTTTTGACAACCGCCTTGACCGAAATCCCGAGCTCTTTGGCGACCTTGAGTCGACGGTGCCCGAAAACGACCATGAAGCGTTGGCTGTCATACGAGCTAGGCCGAACCAGGATTGGTGTCGTCTGACCGGATTCTTTGATCGCCTGTTTGAGCTCCTGGTATTCTTCGCCCTCATCCGACAGCCGATCGGCCACGAATGATACATCCAGCAGCCGCGGATCCAGCTCCACGACGACCTCGCCCTCCATGAGCTTCTTGGTGTTTTCGGCGAGATCTTCAATCGATCGCACAACCGTCTTCGCGGCGCCCGTCATCGCGTATCCAGGCTTTACGGGAGATTTGTCGGTCGATATCGACGCTATATCAAGCTTCGCAAATGGATTGTCACGCGCCATGACCGAACTCCAGCTTTGACTTCAACTCCGCTAAGGCATTATTTCGCCTTGCAAAAATAGGAAAAAAAACGGCTGACAAGTTTGTCATTTCCGCCCCCAAACATTGTGTATCAGGTCGACAATTTCACCATTTGCGGCATTCAGGCTTTCCATTGCTCGATCGTAAGTAGACCGAACGAACTCTCCCCGCTCGACCTCGTACAAAGTCTGCTTTTTGATTGAAGCGTCAGAAATAGCGGTAGATTTAAGAACGTGGTTTCGCAGCATCTGCTGAGCAAACATCGACTGCATGAAACCGACCATCTGCGCTTGCGGAATGTCGGTCGGCTCAAAGCGTGTCACGAGGTAGCGGAACCATTCCACCCTGATTTCGGCACCAGCCTCTGCAACAGGGGTCATAATCCCTCCCAGCATCTGTAGGAACTGGCTCATCGACATGATGTCCAACATCTGGGGATGGATTGTAATCAGGATGCCTGTGGAAGCCATCAACGCGGTGATAGTAAGGTAGCCGAGCTGCGGCGGGCAGTCGATGACAACCACGTCATACTTGTCGTCCACCTCTTTAAGCGCATTGACGATGCGCATGTGGAACAACCGACCCTCGTCACCTTTTCGAGAAGAAATTGACAGTGGCACATCGTATTCAAATTCCTGCAGCACAAGATTCGCCGGTACAACGTCTAGTCCTGGAATATTGGTCGACTGAATTACCGCTGATATTGGCTTTCGCTCCTCATCGAAACGAAGCGCTTCGTATAGGGACGCTGTATCATCGAGTTCGGGCTGAATGCCGAACAGTGACGTTAGCGACGCCTGGGGATCTAGATCAATGGCAAGCACACGGTGACCGGTGAGGGCGAGATACTGTGCTAAGTGTGCGGCGGTCGTTGTCTTCCCGCTTCCACCTTTGAAGTTCACGACCGAAACGACTTGCATCGGCTCGCCTTCGCGACGTTGAGGAACATAATAGCGCTTGTCGGATTTTTTGTTGGCTTCGAGATATTCGCGAAGCTCCCGCATTTGATCGGCCGTATAATATCGGCGACCGCTGACCGATTCGATCTCCGGGCCTTTCCCTTCGGAATGGATTTGTCGGAGATGGCTTTGGGTCACACCCATGAAATCGGCGACCTCGCCGAGCTGAAACTTGCGTAATCCCTTACGAGCGTCCGGCGGATACTGTTGGCTGCGCAGCATATGCAACGCGCTTGAGATCTTTGCCCCTTGCTGGGCGATCTCGACGTCAAATCTGTTGGGCAGCTGGCTCATTTTGCAAACTATTTCCTAGATGGCGTCACTTTCGAAAAAATGGCCATAAAGCCATAATTTGCGCAACTATCGTCCGATTCCCCCTGCGCGACAAGGAATTTAAAGTTAACAATGTCTTAAGATGATCCAAGACCATCGCAAAAACGCGTGATTAGGTGTTATATTTCAGTGTGTTGAGCATTTCATCGCCATCGTCCATGTCCTTTCTTTCCTCAGATTTTTCCGCCCTTATCTGAGGCGACCCAGAAGCCCATTGAGAGAATCGATGGGAACCTGACGGAATCACCTCACGCAGGCGACCCACAAATTTGTACGTGGACATCAAAGCGTGGCGCGGCTCTTTTCCCTCACAAACCAATCAGCGAGGAGAAAGCTGCAATGCTTCAGTCGCATTCCCGCCTTGTGCGCAAGCTTCAAGAAGCACTGGGCGATCGTTTATGTATCGCCCTCGACGACCCTGGCGTCGTCGAGATCATGCTCAACCCGGACGGTAAAGTTTTCATCGAGCGGTTAGGGCAGGGCATTGCGCCCGCGGGTGAGATGGCTGCGACAGCAGCGGAAACAATCATCGGCTCCGTCGCACACGCTCTACAATCTGAGGCGGACGATGAGCGGCCGATCATTTCGGGCGAACTTCCCATTGGCGGACACCGCTTTGAAGGGTTGCTGCCCCCGGTTGTCGCGTCCCCAACGTTCACGATCAGGCGCAGAGCCTCCAGGCTGATCCCACTCGACGACTATATCGCTGACAAGGTGATGACGGAGGCGCAAGCCACAGTGATCAGGAGCGCAATCGCGAATCGGCTCAATATCGTGATCGCGGGTGGAACGGGTTCGGGCAAAACGACTCTCGCCAATGCCGTGATCGCTGAAATCATAGCCTCAGCGCCGGACGACCGCATGGTCATTCTTGAAGATACTGCGGAAATCCGGTGTGCGGCAGAGAATGCGGTGTGCCTGCATACCAGTGACACGATCGATATGGCGCGACTGCTCAAGAGCACCATGCGCCTCCGTCCCGACCGCATCATCGTTGGCGAAGTCCGCGACGGCGCCGCACTAACGCTGCTGAAAGCCTGGAATACTGGCCATCCCGGTGGCGTCACCACCGTCCACTCCAATACCGCCATGTCCGCCTTGCGTCGTCTGGAGCAACTGACCGCCGAGGTCAGCCAGCAACCGATGCAGGCTGTGATCGGCGAGGCCGTTGATCTTGTCATCTCGATCGAGCGCGCGGGGAGGGGGAGACGGGTACGAGAGGTCATCAATGTCGAGGGCTTCAGCGGTAGCCGGTACCAGACCGAACATTACGCTCAAATTGATGAGGACATTCATGCTGCATAATCGCTCTTTTCGCCTCGGACTGCTCGCTGCGATGTTCTGCGCGGCGCTTGCCGCGCCAGCCCTTGCCAGTTCCGGTGGGAGTCTTCCCTGGGAGGGGCCGCTTGAACAGATTCAGGAATCCATCACTGGGCCAGTCGCAGGAGCAATTGCCCTCGCCGCCATGGCGATCGCCGGCGGAATGCTGATCTTCGGCGGCGAGCTCAACGATTTCGCGCGACGCCTCGTCTACATCGTACTGGTCGCCGGTATCCTGCTGGGGGCGACGACGATTGTCGGACTGTTCGGTGCGACCGGCGCGTCGATCGGCATCACTGCCACAAGTTTGCCAGGGACCGTTTCCCAGCCGATGTCCGTTGCAAGAGGGGAGGGGGCCAATGGGTGAGCCGCATTCCGCTCTCCAACGCAATCGCATTCACCGCGCTCTTTCACGACCGAATCTGCTGATGGGGGCAGACCGAGAGCTCCTGCTTGTCACAGGGCTGGTGGCGATCATCCTGATCTTCGTCGTGCTCACCCTGTATTCAGCGCTGTTCGGCATCGCCATCTGGTTCGTGATCGTCGGCGCACTGCGCATGATGGCAAAATCCGATCCCCTCATGCGTCATGTCTACGTGCGGCATTTGCGCTACCGGCATCACTACCTGCCCACGTCTTCGCCGTGGCGGCGTTTTTAGAGGTGCCATGATGGTCGCTTTGTGTTCCCTTCGCCCGTCTGCACCGTCGTTCGCCGATCTCGTGCCCTATGCCGGACTGGTCGACAATGGGACCATTCTTCTCAAGGACGGAAGTCTCATGGCGGGGTGGTATTTTGCCGGCCCTGACTCCGAGAGCGCCACGGATTTCGAGCGCAACGATCTGTCCCGTCAGATCAATACGATCCTTTCACGGCTAGGTTCCGGCTGGATGATCCAGGTCGAGGCCGTGCGCATCCCAACAACTGACTATCCTTCTGCGGAACGCAGTCATTTCCCCGATGCTGTCACTCGAATGATCGATGATGAGCGGCGCAAGCACTTCGAACAAGAGCGCGGGCATTTCGAGAGCCGGCATGCGCTCGTCCTGACATATCGCCCTCCCGAGCGCCGGCGATCTGGCGTCACGCGTTATATCTACTCGGACACTGAGAGCCGGACGGCGACCTATGCCGACACGGTGCTCGACAGTTTCAGGCGCTCCACCCGAGAGATTGAGCAATACCTCGGCAACGTCATCTCCATTGAGCGTATGCGGACGCGTGAGGTGCCGGAACGCGGTGGCACCCGCATTGCCCGCTACGATGAGCTGTTCCAGTTCATCCGGTTCTGCATCACTGGTGAAAACCACCCAGTCCGTCTGCCTGAAATTCCCATGTATTTGGATTGGCTGGCGACCGCGGAGCTAGAGCACGGCCTTACCCCGAAAGTCGAAAACCGGTTCCTCAGCGCGATTGCGATCGACGGTTTGCCGGCCGAGAGCTGGCCAGGCATCTTGAATAGCCTCGATCTCTTGCCGCTCACCTATCGCTGGTCGTCACGCTTTATCTTTCTGGATGCCGAGGAAGCCAAACAGCGGTTGGAGCGCACGCGCAAGAAATGGCAACAGAAGGTGCGGCCGTTCTTCGACCAACTCTTCCAGACGCAAAGCCGATCGGTTGACCAGGACGCAATGGCCATGGTCGCTGAGACTGAAGACGCGATCGCCGAGGCTTCTTCGCAGCTGGTCGCTTATGGCTACTACACGCCGGTCATCATTCTATTCGACGAGAGCAGAGAAAAGCTCGCCGATAAAGCTGAGTCGGTTCGAAGGTTGATCCAGGCTGAGGGATTTGGCGCGCGGATCGAGACGTTGAATGCGACGGACGCATTCCTCGGGAGCCTGCCAGGCAACTGGTACTGCAACATCCGGGAACCGCTAATAAACACCCGCAACCTCGCGGACCTCATCCCCCTCAATTCCGTCTGGTCGGGCAGTCCACTTGCGCCCTGCCCGTTCTATCCACCCGACGCGCCGCCACTGACGCAGGTGGCTTCCGGATCGTCACCCTTCCGACTGAACCTTCATGTGGATGATGTCGGGCATACGCTTATTTTCGGACCAACCGGTTCGGGCAAGTCAACGCTTCTCGCGCTCATCGCAGCGCAATTTCGCCGGTATAAGGGTGCGCAGGTTTTCGCCTTCGACAAAGGCAACTCTATTCTGCCGCTGACGCTGGCCGTTGATGGTAATCATTACGAAATCGGCGGCGAGGCAGGGGAGGGGGCTAGGCTTGCCTTTTGCCCTCTCTCCGACCTCTCGACCGAGACCGACCGCGCCTGGGCTTCCGAGTGGATCGAAACACTCGTCTCCCTGCAGGGTGTCCCGGTCAACCCGGACTACCGAAACGCCATATCTCGGCAGATCGGTTTGATGGCGGGGGCTCCAGGCCGGTCGCTGTCGGATTTTGTGAGCGGCGTGCAGATGCGAGAGATCAAGGACGCGTTGCACCACTACACTGTTGATGGCCCCATGGGCCAACTTCTCGACGCTGAACGGGATTCGCTAACCCTCGGTCTGTTCCAGTGCTTCGAGATCGAGCAACTGATGAATATGGGCGAGCGAAATCTCGTCCCCGTGCTGACCTATCTGTTTCGCCGGATCGAAAAACGGCTCACGGGGGCACCAAGCCTCATCATTCTCGATGAGGCTTGGCTGATGCTCGGCCACCCGGTGTTCCGCGACAAGATCCGCGAGTGGCTGAAGGTGCTGCGAAAGGCAAACTGCGCTGTCGTTCTCGCCACACAGTCAATTTCGGACGCAGAGCGCTCGGGCATCATCGATGTCCTGAAGGAATCCTGCCCAACCAAGATCTGCCTCCCGAATGGGGCTGCCCGCGAGTCCGGGACACGAGAATTCTATGAGCGCATCGGCTTTAATCCTCGCCAGATCGAAATCGTCGCAGCCGCTATTCCAAAGCGGGAATATTACGTGACGTCGCCGGACGGACGCCGTCTTTTTGATATGGCGCTGGGGCCGCTCACCCTCTCCTTCGTCGGTGCTTCCGGCAAAGCCGACCTCGCTCGGATCCGGGAACTTCTCTCAACCTTCGGCAAAGACTGGCCAACCCAATGGCTCAATGAAAGAGGGATCAATCGCTATGCTTGACCATATCCTATCGCTCAGAAGAAAATCCGCCACCGCTGTCGTGGCAGCTTTTGCAGTCTGCGCTTCGGCACCAGCATTTGCCGGCTCAGCGACGGGCGCTGCAACCGAGTGGACACAGCTTGCCAACAATGCACAGCTCGTCGACCTCCTTAAAAGCTCCGGCCTGCAAGTCGACAATCAGCTGACACAGATCAGTCAGCTGGCCGAGCAGATCCAGAACCAGCTGAACATCTACGAAAACATGCTGCAAAACACGGCGCAGCTGCCCGATCATATCTGGGGGCAGGTGGAGAGCGATCTCAATCAGCTCCGCGAGATCATCGATCAGGGACAGAGCATCTCTTTCTCGATGGGGAGCGCAGATGATGTGCTGAAGCAGCGCTTTCAATCCTATGCTGATCTTCAGACTGCCGCCGGCAACGGGACGGACCTATCCTCGAACTACGCCCGTTGGTCAGACACCAACCGCGACACCATCGCCAGCACACTTAAGGCTGCGAGCCTGACGGCTGACCAGTTCGACAGCGAGGAGGATACGATGGGCTCCCTCAGAAACATGTCAGAATCTGCCGATGGCCAAATGAAAGCTCTCCAGGTCGGCCACGAGATTGCAGCGCAGCAGGTTGCACAAACGCAAAAGCTGCGTGGTCTCGTATCCCAGCAGATGACGATGATGGGGACGTGGCTGCAAAGCGAGCAAACCGACGAGGATCTGGCACAGGCACGACGGGAAAAGTTCTTCAACGCGGATACCAGTGCCGTCCCCGAAGGTCAGAAGATGGAGCCCCGCTGGTGAGCCGCGCGATCGTCATTGCTATCGCGCTTTTGGTCGCGGCGGCGTCAGTGTCAGCAGCAACGGTATTCATCATGAAGTCCGACGAGAGATCCTCATCCAAAAAGAGCGAGAAATTTTTCGGTGTGAAAAAGGACCTGCCCCCGATCGAAAAGGGCCAGGAAATGCGTCCAAGATGGTGAGGGCACGGATCGAGTTGATCTTTTTCGCAACTGGACTTGCCTGCCTTATGCTGGCCGGCCCTGCGTTTGCACAGCAGGGCCAAGTCCTCACAGAGCTTGAAAATCAGGTTTCTTCCGCTGCCAAGGGTTGGGAAACAACCATCATGGATGCGGCAAGGTCTCTGTTCTGGATCCTCGCCGGAATAGAGGTAGGGATTGCCGCGGTGTGGCTCGCCATTCAGTCGGCATCCCTCGACAGCTGGTTCGCTGAGCTTGTGCGGAGGATCATGTTCATCGGCTTTTTTGCCTTTGTTTTGACCCAGGGACCGACGTTTGCCAAAGCTGTTGTCGATAGTCTCTATCAGATCGGGGCCGGCAGCGGGTCAGCTTCGCCTGCGGAGGTGTTCGATGCGGGTATCCGTGTCGCTTCGCAGATGTCGGAACAGGCCAAGTTCGGTGTCTTCGAGGATAATGCTCTTGCGATCGCAGCCGTTCTCGCCATGGGTATTGTTGTGATCTGCTTCTCGCTGGTGGCAGCGATTTTCGTGGCTGTGATGGTCGAGATGTATGTCGGCCTACTCGCGGGAATGATTATGCTCGGCCTCGGTGGATCCTCGTTCACCAAGGACTTTGCTGTCCGATATCTCGTTTATGCTTTCGGCGTTGGCATGAAGCTCATGGCGTTGGTCATGATCGCTAAAATCGGCTCCGGAGTCCTCTTGGGACTTGCTCAGGCCCCAACCGCCGAGACCGACCAGTTCATCACGACACTTGCGATCGCCGGCATCTCGGTCGTTGTGTTTATCATCGCGATGTATGTTCCAAACATCATGCAGGGCGTCGTTCAGGGGGCGTCTGTTTCCGGCGGGATGGAAGCCATTCAGCACGGTGGGCAGGCGGCGTCTTTCGCGACTGGCGGAGCCTTCCTGGCCGCAGGTGCGGCCGGAGCAGGATTTGCAGCAGGTCAAGCGGCGCGGGCCGCCGGATCATCCTTTGGAGGAGCGGCTATTCGCGGAGTGGGTGCAGGCCTTGGCTCGGCCGGGCAGGCCGCAGGATCCGCAGCCAAGGAGAAGGCGATCGGGTCGCCCGGTGCCTATGCTGGCTCCATCCTTGGCCTAGCGAACGCGAAGCTCGACCAGGCTCGCGGCAAGGGAGCCTCACCAGGTCAGCCGCCGGAGCGGCAGGATAAATCGTAAATTCAAGACAGGGAAAATAATATGGCAGCGCAACGCGCCCCGGAGAACCCGTATCTTGCCGCAAGGCAGGAATGGTCGGAACGATACGGCTCTTACGTGAGGGCGGCCTCGGCATGGCGGACGGTCGGCATCTTGAGCCTCGGCATGGCGGTGATCGGTCTCAGTTACTCGCTGTATCTGAGCACGCAGGTCAAACTCGTGCCGTACATCGTCGAGGTCGACAAGCTCGGAAACACCGTCTCGGCAGGATTTCCGCAGCAGATCGAATATGCCGACGCCCGGGTCATCCGGGCAACGCTCGGCGGCTTTATCACCAGTTTCCGCTCGATCACGCCGGATGCCGTCGTCCAGAAACAATACATCGACAGGACCTATGCGCTTCTCAGGACAAGCGATCCATCGACCCAGAAGATTAATGCCTGGTTCCGTGGCAACTCGCCATTCGAAAAGGCCGTGAATGCGACCGTCGCCATCGAGGTGAACAACATCGTCGCGCTGTCGAACCAGACCTATCAGATCGACTGGACTGAGTACGAACGGGACCGCAAAGGCAAGGAAATCGCGACACGCCGATTTCGCGGCATAGCCACGGTAGCGATCACCCCGCCCCAGGACGAGGCGACCATCCGGCTCAATCCCATCGGCCTCTATGTCAAGGACTTCGACTGGACCGCGCAACTGTAAGGGCAGGGGACTTCAATGAATACAAGGTTAAATCGGGCAGCGCTTTGCTGCATGACCGCACTTGCGCTTTTGATCACGGCGACGACATCGGGCTTTGCCCAGAGCCTGACGACGAATGAGGCGAAAGGAACCACCCTCTCCAACAAATGGCGTGGTCAGCGGGGACTGGTAACAACTGGTGCCGACGGAAAAGTCATCTTTCTGTTCGGTGAGACGCAGCCCTCTGTCGTTTGCTCACCTTTACAGGTCTGCGACATCGAGCTTCAGGGTGGGGAGATTGTCCGCGACGTGCTTGTTGGGGACACGGTGCGCTGGAAGGTCGAGCCGGCCACATCCGGTGCTGCAGGGGGCCAGGCAATTCACCTGATCGTCAAACCGTCTGAAGCGGGTCTGGTGACGTCGATGGTGGTGACGACGTCGAGGCGCACCTATCATATTCAGCTCAAATCGCATCCAAACCAGTATATGGCCCGGGTCGGCTTCGAGTATCCGGAAGAGGCCGCGACGAGATTGTCCGACATCAACGCTCGAATTCAGACGATGACCAATTCCGACGGCGGCGTACCGCCAGAGCAACTTGCCTTCGCCTATTCGCTGAGCGGCAGCGCGCCCTGGAAGCCGAAGCGCGTCTATTCGGATGGGCAGAAGACCTACATACAGTTTCCGCGAACGCTCTCCGGTCAGGATGCGCCGGTCCTCTTCGTGGTTTCTGGCGGGCAAAACCGGATCGTAAACTACCGGATGAAGAACGACATGATGATCGTCGATTACAATATCGACAAGGCTGTCCTCGTTTCGGGCGTCGGCTGGCGTCAGCAGAAAATTACCATCAGGAAGGGAGGCTGATCGATGCGCCTTTGCCTTTTTCCTTTTGTCGCTGCCGTTCTTCTCTCTGGTTGCCAGACCGGAACTGACGCGCTCACGACGAGTGCTGCGCCTTCGACGCTAACAGGCCCCGCCGCAAGCGCGATCGCCGGCGACATGGCTGGGCGTTATGCCGAGCAGGCAGGGTCAACCGCGACGCCAATCAGGCTTCACAACGACGCATCGGATTTCGCGACCGCGCTCGAGGCCGCGTTGAAGGGGTGGGGTTTCACTGTCGTGACGGATGACAAGGCGCGCTCATTGAAAGAGACCGCCAAACCGATCGAGCTGGCATATTCGTTGATCGACGTTGATGGACAGGTGCTGGCAAGACTTTCCAGCGAGACACTCGAGCTTGGGCGAGCCTATTCGGTGTCATCAGGTGGCGCCACGCCGGCAAGCCCGCTTTCATTGATGAAGCGAAACTGAGGAGAGACAGATATGGTCCAGTCGCTCCAGCTCGGCAATCCGAGCAGCGCCTCGCAGGAAAAGGGCATGAAACGGCTCAATCGCCTGCCGGTGTTCTGTGGCATCGGTATCGCAGTCGTCGTCGCCTGTGTCCTTGTCTACGGCATCTCATCCAGGGGACTGCGGTTCGGCGACAGAATTCCGGATGAAGCAGGCTCGAACGTCCCGGCCTCGACCTTCGCTGATCAGATGAAGCGCGGGGTGAAAGACGGCATCATCGGGGATCGCGAAGAGCAGTCCGTATTCCAGCCCACGCCCGCAACCCAGACAAAAGTGGAGGCCAAGCCGATTGAAGAGGAGCAGATAAAGCAGCAGGCACGGGAAGAGCGCAGACCCCAAATGGAGTCGGAAGAAGAATGGCTGGCCCGACTTCGCCGCGAGCAGCGCGAACAAGTCCTGCGTGAACAGCAACGACAGCGGATGGCCAGCCTTCAGGCCCGTGCCACTGCGTTTGACTCGCCGCTGAAGGTCAAAATCTCGGAGCTGGGAAATATCTCCAACCACACCAGGACAACAGACCGGCAGCCGGCCACCAATAACGGTGCCTCCGATCTCTATGCGGCGGCCATGAAATCGGGTTTGATGGGTCAGAATGCCGATCCGAACGGACAGACTTCGAAGGAAGATTTCTTCAACGCCGACATCAAGGATCTCGGCTACCTGCCGAACCAGGTTGTACCCCAACAGTCACGCTATGAATTGAAGCGCGGCTCCGTCATCCCGGCCACCATGATTACCGGCATCATCTCCGATTTGCCGGGCCGGATCACAGCGCAGGTGAGCCAGCACATCTACGACAGCGCCACCGGGCATTTTCTTCTCATTCCGCAGGGTACCAAACTACTCGGACGCTATGACAGCAAGGTCTCGTTTGGCCAAAGCCGCGTTCTGGTCGTCTGGACGGATGTCATCTTCCCGAATGGCTCTACACTGCAGATCGGCGGCATGGCTGGAACAGACTCGCAGGGCTATGGCGGCTTCTCCGACAAGGTCAACAATCATTATTTCCGAACCTTTGGATCGGCAGCGCTTGTTGCACTCATAGGTACCGGCATCGATATGGCAGTTCCGGAGAGTTCGACCCTCGCCACACAGGATACGGCTTCTGACGCGGCGCGTAGAAACTTTGCGGAGACCTTCGGCCGCGTCGCGGAGCAGACGATTTCCAAGAACCTGAATGTTCAGCCCACCATCCAGATCCGACCGGGCTACAAGTTCAACGTTCTCGTCGACCAGGATATTGTCTTTCCCGGAAATTATGGCGGTTGAGGCACACGTTGCCGCAACCGCCCTTTGGACAATTCCTGGATCAGGCCGATATGCGCACGGTCTCGCTGTTCGCAATTTTGCGCGGCCGATATCCTGCATAAAGGGGAGCCGCGACACCAAGCGTCTGCTGCATGCGCGTGCGAACTTCTTCTGAAACCTCGAAGATACCGCAGCAAACCGGAGAGCGACCATAGCCGTCTGCGCGGCCAACCTCTTCAACGGCGAGCCCCGCCCGACGATAGACGCGCGCTAGGTGCGGCTCGTAGTTCGACACCAGCGTCTCGATACCGTGCGACAATCCGCATTCGCACAAAGCCAGCAACAGCATGCCGAAAGCCTTGCCCGTTTCCAGGCTCGGGAAATCCACGGAAAGTGTTTCCTCATCGAGGCACATTCTCGTTCCCTCATAGATACCGGGTGCAATCAGGTTTGCACCCGCAAACGTGTTGCGGAAGACGTCGTAGAGAAGCGTCGGGCCGGTGGTTGGCATCAGCCGCAGGGTTCCATAAAGGCGATCCGCGCGATCATTGCACCACATCAGGTAAGCCGGCCGCAGAGCATCGTATTCGTCGCGCTCGCAATCACCGTCGATTGTGACGGCCCATCCGAGCTGGTCGTGAAAGACGCGTTTTCGCAGGCGAAATGTATCCCTCCGCCGAAGGCCGTCTGCCCTGACTTGCTGATTGTCGTTAAGTCCATGGCTTATGTCATGCGCTACAATCATTTCCCCGATTGAGGT
>NZ_SLVX01000047.1 GCF_004341885.1 Shinella granuli
GGACCGAGCAAGAAGCCGGTCTACAATTTCCGGTCGGAGGGTCGCGAGTTCGCCTCGAACCGGGCTTTGATCCTCAGTGATGGGTTCTATGAATTCACGGATCCGACCGAGAAAGGGAAGAAGCGCAAGGACAAATGGCTGTTTCGGAAGGTCGGGGAGCCGGTCTTCGCCATTGCCGGCATTTGGCGCGAGACGGAGGAGGTCGGCGAGGCCTTCACCATGCTCACGATGGAACCCGGTCCCGATATCGCACCCTACCACGACCGCCAGATCGTCATCCTCGAGCGCGAGGCATGGGCGGATTGGCTAGATCCCTCCGTTTCCGCCAAGACGCTGATCAAGCCGCTGCCGGCCGGCTCCCTGTCCGCGGAGCAGGTGGGCTGATGCGCTTCTCCTTCCCGCATAGTCACGCCTTTCCCGGCGGCGAGGTCCGCGTCGAAGATGCGGAGGCTGCGGAAGGGATGTGCGTGGTCGAGTTCGGCGACGGGATCGCCATGATCGGAGAATGGCATCCGGACGGCGACGACATCCACCTTTCGGTCCCGGCCTATCGCACGGCCCGCAGCACGGATGTCGAGGCTCGCCGGTGGCGGCTGGTCAAGGACAAGGCGGGATCCTGGCGTTCGCGGCGATCCGTGTGACCGTACCCTGCGGCGGCCCCTTCCCGAAATGACGAAGGGCGCTCGACCCTTTCGGGGAGCGCCCTTCTGACCCGGACGACTGCGAACGCGCGACGGATATCGTCGCTGCAGGCAGGTCATCGATGACGGGCAGTGAGCGATAGATGGGGAAAGGCATCCGGGAAATCAAGGCCGTCGGGATTGCCGGTCGCCTGCAGCGGCGCATCGAGGCACGCATCGCAGATACCGCAGCCGTCATCGTCCATCGCCTGACCTGCCTGCCCGCAACAGATGCAGGCAGCCGCAGCGCGGGCAGCGTGGTCGCACCTGTGCGGCAGCAGGATCTCGGCCGCGGCGTCAAAAAGGGTATCGATGGGAATTGTCTTCATCGCGGTCGTCTCCAACGATCTTGAGCACAGATAGGAGCGCTCAAAATCTTTGCAATGGTAGGGCAAAGGCGCGGGGAACCTTTGAATTTCCGGGACGGTTTTCTCTCGAACCATCGGCACATCCGGAGCAGCTTCGTGAAACTCGCCACCTATAACGTCAACGGCATCAACGGCCGGCTTCCCGTCCTCCTGCGATGGATGGAGGAAGACGCGCCCGACATCGTCTGCCTGCAGGAACTTAAATCGCCGGACGAGCGCTTTCCCCGGCGCGAACTCCAGCATGCAGGCTACGAGGCCGTCTGGCATGGGCAGAAAAGCTGGAACGGTGTCGCGATCCTCGCCAGGGGCGCAACCCCCATCCTGACGCGCCGCGGCCTGCCCGGCGATCCCGACGACAGCCACAGCCGCTATATCGAGGCCGCCGTCGACGGCATCCTGGTCGGCTGCCTCTATCTTCCGAACGGCAACCCGGCCCCCGGCGCGAAGTTCGACTATAAACTGCGCTGGTTCCAGCGCCTCCAGGCCTATGCCGCCGAGTTGATCGCGCTCGACGTACCCGCCCTGCTGGTCGGCGACTACAATGTCATGCCCACGGACCTCGATGTCTATGCGCCGGAGCGTTGGCGTGACGATGCGCTGTTTCGTCCGGAGGTCAGGAAAGCCTATGCCGATCTCGTCGCCCAAGGCTGGACCGACGCCATCCGCCATCTGCATCCGACCAAACGCATCTACACCTTCTGGAAATACTGGCGGAATTCCTTCGAGCGCGATGCGGGCCTGCGCATCGACCATCTTCTGCTCAGTCCCACCGTGGCGCCTTGGTTGACGTCTGCCAGCGTTCGCCGCGGGCCGCGAAGCTGGGACCACACCAGCGACCACGCACCGGTTATGATCGAGATCGAACCGCCTGCGGATTGAGGTCAGGCCGGCGCTTGGTGCGTCGCCCGGCGCTCGCGCGCCCTCGCGGTTCGCCTTGCCACGCGCAACTCGTCGAGGGTCGGCAGCCACCAGCCGCGCCGGCGCTCGTCATTGCCGGGTTCAGTTCGCGAGGGCCAGGTCTGCACCAATTCATCCAGCGACGGCATTCGCCATGATCCCCAGACATGATCGTCGGCGATGCCGGGATAGAGGTCGGCAATCTCTTCACGCTCGACCAGCTCGCCGGTGACGTCGGCTACGACGATAATTCCGTAGGCCGTCGTCGCAATCGGTCGATCCGGCGGGGGCAGATCGTCGGCTGGAAGCGGGATGCGCCGGCGCTTGCGTTCGGCCGCCCGCAGGCGAGAGGTCCTCTCCTGGTCCGTCCCTTTACGCGCCTCGGCGCGCTTGCGCCTTTCTTCAGGCTCGCACCGCTGCGCTTCCGTCTCGATGACCTGCCAGCGATCGACGAGATTCTCATAGGAGGCGAAAGGCACCCGCCAGACCTTGTTGTCGCCGTCCCAACGGGCGAAGGGCACCTGGCGGATTTCCTCGACTAGCTTGCGCGAATAGGGCGTCTTGATGCGAAACCCTTGCCTGTCGACGCCAAGATAGGGGCTGAGGATCGGCTCGAACTCGAAGGCATCCCTACCCTTCGCATCGGCATACGGATCGACACGGGACTCTTCCCTTGCCATCCAGCGATCGATGCGCCGCCACGCGGTCTTTCCAGGGACGAGCCACGCCTTCCGCCGGTCGCTCCAGTGGGCGCGTGGAAAGGTTTCGCGAAACCGCTGCACCGTCATCCGGTCGAACGGAAACGAGACGGCGGCGCGCTCGTCGTCCTCCATGGCGTCGTGGCCAATGTCGTCACCGTCGACCATCCCATTGTCTTTCAGTTGCGATTCTTAAGAAACGCACGCCAACTCGAAAAGATGCAGCGAATCAAAGGCATGATCGAGACTCGCAAAAGGAGAGGCGAAGATCGCTTAAGTCATTGATTTCCGATTCTTTTCGACTCGGAACAAATTCGCAAGTGATTCGCTTGACTCGCTTTGGTTGCGTCGAGTCGGGAGTATCGAGATGGCCGGTCATCGTGCCCAGTGGAAGGGTTTCATCAAGTTCGGCGAGGTCAGTTGTGGCGTCGGCCTCTATACGGCGGCGAGCACGTCAGAGCGCATCTCGTTTCACACCATCAACAAAAAGACCGGCAATCGCGTCAACCGCGTCTTTGTCGACAGCGATACAGGCAAGGAGGTCGAGCGCGAGGACCAGACCAAGGGCTTCGAGATCGAGAACGGCCAGTACATCATGATCGATCCGGAGGAGGTGGCCGCTACCATTCCGGACAGCGACAAGACGCTGACCATCGAGGCATTCATTCCCTGCTCCGATGTCGACGACGTCTATTTCGACAAGCCCTACTATCTCGTGCCAACCGACCGGGTTTCGTCAGACGCCTTCACCGCGCTGCGTGATGCGATGGAAAAATCGAAGGTCGCCGCGGTCGCGCGCACCGTCCTGTTTCGGCGCATGCGCACCGTGCTGATCCGCACCCATGGCAAGGGCCTGATCGCTACCACGATGCAGTACGACTACGAGGTCCGCTCCTCCGAGAAGGCCTTCGACGAGATACCGAAGCTTCGCATCAAGGGTGAGATGCTGGATCTCGCCAAGCACATCATCGCCACCAAGAAAGGAACCTTCGATCCCGCCGCGTTCGACGATCGCTACGAGACGGCGGTCGCCGAGCTGGTGAAGGCGAAAATCGAAGGCAAGGCCCCGCCGAAGCGCAAGGCGGTCAAGGTCTCCAGACCGGACGATCTGCTGGCCGCGCTGCGCGAAAGCGCAAAGATGCTGAAGGCCAGCGACGACAAGCCGAAGCGCGCCGCTGCCAATGCCAACAAAGGCGCCGGGCGCAAGCCCGCGGCGCGTGCAACGGCATCGAAGGCGCGCGGCTCGACAGCAACACAGCGTAAAGCCGGTTGAGGAGAACGATCATGGCGCCGCGCCCATACTGGAAAGGCTATCTGAAGCTCTCCCTCGTCACCTGCCCCGTCTCCATGTCACCGGCGACCTCGGAGAGCGAGAAGGTCCGCTTCCACACCTTGAACAGGGAGACGGGGAACCGGGTCGTCTCGCAATATGTCGATGCCGTCACGCGCAAGCCGGTGAAGGATGAGGACGAGGTCAAGGGCTATGCCCGTGGCGAGAACGACTATGTCCTGCTCACCGACGACGAACTGGACGCCGTCGCGCTCGACACCGTCAAGACCATCGATATCGACAAGTTCGTCCCGCGCGACAGCATAGAGTGGATCTACCTCGAAAAGCCGCATTATCTCGTGCCGGACGATCCCGTCGGTCATGAAGCCTTCGCCGTCATTCGCGACGCCATGGCTTCCGATGGGGTATTCGGCGTCTCACGGCTCGTCATCGGCCGGCGCGAGCGCGCTGTCGTGCTCGAACCGCGCGGCGAGGGCATCGTGCTCTGGACGCTACGCTTCGGCGACGAGGTGCGGCCGGAGGAATCCTACTTCGAGGATATCGACAACAAATCGGACCCCGACCTCATCCCGCTCGTCCAGAAATTCATCAAGCAGCACACCAAGACCTGGTCGGCGGATATGGTCTCCGACCCTGTGCAGGAAGCTCTGCTGGACATTATCGCGAAAAAGAAGAAGGCTCTGAAACCCTCGAAAAAGGGCAAGGCCAAGGATGATGGCGCGGCCACCGAGAGCAATGTCATCGACATCATGGACGCGTTGCGCAAGAGCCTGGCCGCCGGTGGAAAAGGCAAGCGCGCCTCCTGATTTTTTCATGCCCACGTATGATGGACCTCCATGGAGGTGAAGCGCCATCGGCCATCCCTTGCTCGGCTCCGGCACAGCGCTGGTTCGGCGTGCCTTCGTCGCCGGCGCTTGGAGCAACCGCAGACGAGGCGCAGAGCATCGAACTATAGGCTCCTTCTGGGGAGGCGCACGGAACAACCGGCCTGCTGCGAGGTTCAGCACCAAAGGAGACCCGCCATGAAAACGATACCCGCTACTCTCGCCTTGTTCCTGATCTCGTCCGCCGCCTTCGCCCAATCGACCGCCGAAACGACAGGCGTCAACTCCGCCTTGAGCATTCCTCCCAAAACAGAGGATTTCGTAAAGGAGGTCTCGATGAGCGATATCTTCGAGATCGAGTCGAGCAAGCTCGCACTGCAGAAGGGTAACGCCGCGACGAAGGCCTTCGCGCAGCAAATGATTGACGCTCATGAGAAGACGACGAGAGAACTGAAGGGCCTGATCGACGGCGGCAAGGTGACTGCGCCTGCGGCCACAGGCATGTCCGACGCGCAGAAGAAATCGTTTGACGAGCTCAAGGATCTCTCGGGCAAGGAGTTCGACGATGCTTATCAGGACGATCAGGAAGATGCCCATGAGAACGCCGTCGATGTCTTCAAGCGTTATGCTTCGGAAGGTGAAAACGCCGATCTGAAGGCATGGGCGGCAAAGACGCTTCCGGCCCTCGAACACCACCTGAAGATGGCCGAAGATCTGGACGACTAGCCCGCGCCATTCCCCGCTGGTTTATGGAGGAAATTCCAATGAAGTTGCACAGATCCGCAAAAGGGTCGACGGACCCCAGGCGCGACGCCGCCGGCCAGTTCGCCCCTTCGCAGGCCGACCGGTCCGCAGATGGCGTCGCAAGCGCGAAGCCGACGGTCGTCACCGGCTCCGAGGATGCCACCGCGCACCGCGATCCCCCTGGCAAGAAGCACGAGAAGGACTGGGACGTCGGTTTCGACGAACGCCAACCCGACCGGTCGTGAAGGGAGACAACCATGACCAAGACGAGTAAAAATCCGGAAGTCGAACACCCAGGCCGTGAGCGGCCACGCCGAACAGGCGGCGAGGAGGTCTCAGACCCACATCCCGGCAGCGTGTCGGACGGCACCCACCCCGAAGCCTCCGAGACGAAGCTACCGCGCGGCACAGATGACCGCCACACAGATAGGCAACCGAAATGACGCTCCTCACCGGATCGTGTCTTTGCGGACAGGTACGAATAACAGTGCGGGGCGCCCCCGACCGGGTCGGTATCTGCCATTGCACCGATTGCCGGCAGGAGAGTGGCTCGGCCTTCACGTTTTTCGGGATGTGGCCTGCTGGACAATTCGAACATATGGGCGAGACCACCAGCTTTTCCGGCCGGTGCTTTTGCGCTCATTGCGGCGCGCGTGTCTTCTCTCTCGACACGCGCGAAGCAGAGGTCAAGCTCGGCATCTTGTCCGATGCGCCGACGCTCCTCACTCCCACCTACGAACTGTGGATCAAGCGCCGCGAACCATGGCTTCGGCCTGTCGAAGGCGCCGAGCAATATCAAGAAGACAGGCCGTAGCGCTGACGGTTCTTTCAATTAGCCGGAGCCCATCCGACCATCCCGGTCATTGTGGCGTTACCGATAGATTAGCATCGCCGCCGCCGCGACCCCCATCACAGCCGTCGCCATCCATCCCGTAAAGACAAGCACCGGGCGGGCGATGAACTGCCTCATGCGCGCGTGGCGGCTGACGACCATCATCATGCCAACCATGATCGGGACCGCGACGAAGCCATTGATGACAGCACTCCAGAAGAGCGCGCGGATGGGATCAATGGGAAGGAACTCGATCGCTAGCCCGACCACCGTGGCTATGGCGATCACGCCGTAGAAGCCGATTGCCTCCTTGGGCCGGCTTTCGAGGCTGCAGGCCCAGCCGAAGCACTCCGACGCGGCATAGGCGGCCGAGCCAGCGAGCACCGGAATGGAAAGCATGCCGGTTCCAATGATTCCGATGCTGAACAGCGCGAAGGCGAAGTTTCCGGCGACGGGCTTCAGGGCCTCGGCCACATCGGCAGCAGTCCCGATATGTGTTTTTCCGCTCGCGTGTAGGGTCGCGGCCGTGCTCATAATGATGGCAATGGCGACCAGGTTGGAAATCGCCATGCCGGCGAAGGTATCGATGCGGATTCGTTTCAGTTCCCGCTTTGCCTGGCGCGGCGCCTCCCGCAGCGGGTAGGCCTCATCCTTGCCGTCGATCTCCTCCACCTCCTGGCTGGTCTGCCAGAAAAACAGGTAGGGACTGATTGTCGTGCCGAGGATCGCGACGATAACCGTGAATGTCTTGCCGTTCAGCTCAAGCGAAGGCAAGACGAAGCCCTTGGCTGCCTCCAGCCAGTCTATCTCCACGACGAAGAGCACGGCGACATAGGAAAGCACCACCATAGTCAGCCACTTCAGGTAGGAGGCGTAGCGATGATAGGGCACGAACATCTGCAAACCGAGCGACACGATCGCAAAGAGGATCGTTACCGGCATGCTCGGAAGCCCTGTCGCGAGTTCCGCCGACGCGCCCATCGCGGAAAGGTTGGCGCCGATATTGATCGCGTTGGCGACGAACAGCAGGCCGACAAGGAGAAGCACCATTGAGCGTGGCCAGATCGTCCGCAGGTTGGCGGCCAGCCCACAGCCGGTGACCCGGCCGATCCGGCCGCTGATCATCTGGATAGCCGACATCAGCGGATAGGTCAGCAGCATCAGCCAGAGCAGATTGAAGCCGAACTGCGCGCCGGCCTGCGAATAGGTCGCGATCCCCGAGGGATCGTCGTCCGCTGCGCCGGTGATCAGCCCCGGCCCGAGCTGTTTCAGGATGGCGAGTTCTGATCCGCCGTCGCGCAGAGCATCTCCTTCCTCCGATGGATCGCCAGGCGATTTAGGTGCTGTGTTCGTCATCGATCGCAAACTCCCGCAGGGCGCACGTCCTCAGTGGAGCGCTGGCACACGAACCGGGCTGCCGCTGCGAAGTTCCATCGCAACACCGTCATGGTCCGGCTTCATTATTCATGTTCGCCGGATATCGAATGAATAGGCGCGTTGACCAGGCGGGAAGAGTATCCCGCTCCTCGTCCGGGCAGCTCGCATAAACGAGATCTCCGAGGTCTCCACCAAGGTCGCGAGGCTCGTCGGAGGCATTTGCCCGCAGCTGGAGCAGCCCTCCATTCAGCCGCCAGTCGACGAAGAGTTCCGTGTCGGTCTCCGATAAGATGGTCCCCGCGTAGCCTTGGGCATTTGCGAGCAATGGGACAACGAACCGACGGCGGATATCGAGAAGAAGGGTCATGAATGCATGCCAGTCCTCACGCTCTGGCACGTCCAGATTTGACCTGTCGAGCTTCGAGCTTGTGAAGGTGGTCCAATCGTTCGGATCCACGATACCCTCCGGCCCTGCCCCGGTGGGATAACCTCCAAAATTCTCCGCCTCCTTGAAGCGGTTCCGGTGGATGTCGGCGGCCAGATCTCCGCTATAGTCGGCAAAGAACCGAAACGGACGGTCGCTGAGATGTTCGTCGCCCATGAATACCAGGGGAATCTGCGGCGCCAGGAAAAGTATTTCGGTCAGGAGGCGATGGATCTTCGGATCGAGTGACGCGTGTAGTCGGTCTCCCAACGCCCTGTTGCCGACCTGATCGTGATTTTGAAGAAAGTGTACGAAGGCTGTTGGCGCCAGGGATGCAGGGTGCGGCAAGACTGAACCGACCGTGGCTTTGCCTTGGTTCAGATAGCCCTCCGTCAGCGCTTGCTTGATCTGCCGCCAAGGCCGCTCCTTGTAGGGTGCATAGTGGCCGTCGGCTTCCCCGGTCACAGCAACGTGCACGGCGTGGTGAAATTCGTCGTTCCAGTCCGCCGCAAACAGGCGATGACCGTTTTCATTTGCCGCGAGCAAATCGCCGCCATTGCTGGGGTTTTCGACAACGAGATGCACATGACGATCGGTAAACGCCGCATGCACCGTGTCGGAGATTTCCTGCAGAATGTGTGGCGTACCAACATCGACAATCTCGTCCACGGCATCAAGCCGAAGCCCGTCGAACCGATATTCCTGCAACCAGTGAAGAACGTTTCCGATGAAGTAAGATCGTACCGCCGGTTCGTCGAATGCAATCCGGGATCCCCACGGTGTGGGATTCTCGCTATGGAAGAAGCCGGGCGCATAGTGCGGCAGGAAGTTTCCTTCTGGTCCGAAATGGTTGTAGACCACATCGAGGAAGACCATCAGCCCGCTCTTATGGGCAGCGTCAACGAAGCACCGCAGATCCTCCGGCGTGCCATAGGCGTTGTGCGGTGCAAATTGGAAGACACCGTCGTAACCCCAACCCCAGCGGCCGGGAAACTGAGCGATCGGCATCAGTTCGATCGCGGTGAAGCCGATCTCCGCAAGTCCGGGCAAGTGCTCGATGGCCGCGGTATAGGTTCCCTCCCGCGTGAACGTGCCGACATGGAGTTCATAGAACACGGCCTCTTCCCACGGGCGTCCGCGCCAACCGGTTTGTTTCCACGCAAAACGGTCGGGTGCGCACAGCAACGAGGGGCCATCGACACCCAGCGGCTGAAAGCGGGAGGCTGGATCGGGCACGCGCCTACCATCGGAAAGCACATAGCAGTAGAGCGCGCCGACAGGCTGATGGTCGAGACGGACCGCGAACCAACCTTCATCCTGCCGCTTCATCGCCACCTGGCGGCCGTCGATGTCCAGCTTCAAAGAGGATTCGGCCGGCGCCCAAAGCCGGAACACCGTCGAGCTGTCCTTGCAGAAATGCGGCCCCCAGCCACCACCGACGGGCATCATCGCAGCAACCCCTGACCGCCGTCGACGAAGACCGGACAGCCTGTCATATGCGATGCCTCGGCGCTGAGCAGAAAACGGATGACCTTGGCGGCGTCGATTGCCTGGCCCGGCGTGCCATCGGTCAAGGGAATGCTGCCCTGCGGCCAAATGACAGGCACTTCCGTTTCCGCGCGGTTGCGGATTTCCGAGCCGGCGACAATGTTTGTGTCGATCGCTCCCGGGCAGACGACATTGACGCGGATGCGATGTTTTCCAAGCTCAAGGGCGAGCTGCTGCGCCATGGCCACCTGCGCTGCCTTGGACGCGCCGTAGGCGGTCGCACCGGGATTGGTGAAGGTGCGGACCCCGTTGATCGACGATACGATGACAATTGTGCCGCCTCCGGCCCTCTTTAGCAGCGGAACCGCCGTGTGAAGCGTCAGGTAGGTGCCGCGAAGATTGATGCAGATCGTCTCGTCCCATTCGGAGGGCATTAGATCCTCGATCGGTGCCCAGACGCCATTGATACCGGCGTTCGCCACGACCGCGTCCAGGCGGCCGAAATGGTCTTGTGTCCTTTGGACTATCCCGCCGACGTCAGATTCATCAGAAACGTCACCGGCAATAGCGATTGCCTCGGCGTCGGCCATCAGAGCCGCCCGCGTTTCGGAGAGGCCATCTTCGTCACGGTCGAAGAGCACCAGCCGATGCCCTGTTGCCGCAAGAAGTTCCGCCGTGGCCCGGCCTATTCCAGAACCGGCCCCGGTGATCACCGTAACGGGAGCCCCCATAGGTTAGCTCCGCGGCTCAGACATGAAGCCAGTGTTCTCAGCGGCTTCCTCATTTACGGTCTCGTCTTCGATATCGCCCTGCTGTGGTGGATCGGAATCGAAAGCGGTGAGCTGGACCATGATTTCCTTGGCGCGCGTGACTGCGGCATCTTCAGGCACATCATGCGCAACCATGCAGACCGATACCTTCTCGCCGCCCTCCCCGACGAACTCAACCGTCATCGTGACTTCTCCGCTGTGAACATTCGTTTCGATGAGTTGCATGATGACCTCCTGTCAGGATGGTCAAAACAGCGCCCGAGACACGAAGTTCCCGTACGATTGCGGACGGAGCAGATCGCCGAAGACTAAGAATGTTTCGGCGTACGGAACCTTTCGCGGCGGTTGTTGTTGGCCATCGCAAACAGGGAGCGCACCATGGCCAAGAACACATCCTCGAAACCCGCATCAGCGAAATCCTCGAAATCCACGGCGACCACGGCGCAGGTCCACGATCAGAAGATGGCGCGTGGCAATGGCGGCGAGCTGCACCAGGTTGCCGAGGGCGAAACGCCCGTTCTGACGACCGCGCAGGGCGGTCCTGTCGCAGATGACCAGAACTCGCTCCGCGTCGGCGCGCGAGGGCCGCTGCTGGTCGACGACTTCCATTTCCGCGAGAAAATCTTCCACTTCGACCACGAGCGAATTCCAGAGCGGGTCGTGCATGCGCGCGGGTACGGAGCGCACGGCTTCTTCGAGACCTATGAATCGCTTGCCGCCTATACGAGGGCGGATCTTTTTCAGCGCGCCGGCGAGAAGACGCCGGCTTTCGTCCGCTTTTCCACCGTCGCCGGCAACAAGGGCTCCTTCGATCTCGCCCGCGACGTCCGCGGCTTTGCCGTCAAGCTCTATACGCAGGAAGGCAACTGGGATCTCGTCGGCAACAACATCCCGGTCTTCTTCATCCAGGACGCCATCAAGTTCCCCGACATGGTGCATGCGGTGAAGCAAGAACCCGATCGCGCCTTCCCGCAGGCCCAGAGCGCGCATGACAATTTCTGGGACTTCATCAGCCTGACACCGGAAAGCATGCACATGATCATGTGGGTCATGTCGGACCGGGCCATTCCCCGCTCCTTCCGCTTCATGGAAGGATTCGGCGTGCACACCTTCCGCCTGGTCAACGCGAAGGGTGAATCCACCTTCGTCAAATTCCACTGGAAACCCAAGCTCGGCCTGCAATCCGTCGCCTGGAATGAGGCCGTGAAGATCAACGGCGCCGATCCCGATTATCATCGCCGCGACCTGTGGAATGCGATTCAGTCGGGCAACTTCCCCGAATGGGAGCTCTGTCTGCAGCTGTTCGATCAGGACTTTGCCGACAGTTTCGACTTCGACATCCTCGACCCTACCAAGATCATCCCCGAGGAGGTCCTGCCGGTGAAACCGGTCGGCCGCCTCGTCCTCGATCGCATGCCGGAGAATTTCTTTGCCGAGACGGAGCAGGTCGCGTTCATGACCCAGAACGTACCGCCCGGTATCGATTTTTCCAACGATCCGCTGTTGCAGGGGCGGAACTTCTCCTACCTCGATACGCAGCTCAAGCGCCTTGGCAGCCCGAACTTCACGCATATTCCGATCAACGCACCCAAATGCCCCTTCCATCACTTCCAGCAGGACGGGCATATGGCCATGCGCAACCCCGTCGGCCGTGCCAACTATCAGCCCAACTCCTGGGGGGAGGGACCGCGGGAATCGCCGTCGGCCGGTTTTCCGCATTTCCCTGCGGAAGAGCAGGGCCAGAAGGTGAGGCTGCGCCCCGAAAGCTTTGCCGACCACTACAGCCAGGCACGCCAGTTCTACATCAGCCAGACGCCGGCCGAGCAGCGGCACATCGCGGCCGCGCTGACCTTTGAGCTCAGCAAGGTCGAAACACCCGTGATCCGTGAGCGCGTCGTCTCGCATCTGATGAATATCGACGAGACCCTCGCCAACACCGTCGCCGAGAAACTCGGCTTCCAGTCCATGCCGAAACCCGCCGATGCCGCAATGCCGACACGGCAGGACCTGGAGGCTTCGCCTGCGCTCAGCATTGTGGAACGAGGACCCAAACGCTTCGAGGGACGCAAGCTTGGCATCCTCATCACGGACGGCGTCGATATCGACCTTCTGACCGGCCTGCAGGACGCCATCGCGGCGGAGAAGGCAGAGGTCGCCCTGATCGCTCCGAAGGTCGGTGGCGTGACGGCGTCCGATGGTTCATGGGTGCCGGCGCAGTTCATGATCGACGGCGGTCCTTCCGTGCTTTTCGACGCGGTCGCGCTCCTGCCGGCCAAGGCGGCGATGGATGATCTTCTTCAAGAAGCGACCGCGCGGGACTTCGTCGCCGATGCCTTCCAGCATTGCAAGTTCATCGGCCATGTCGCCGATGCCTTCCCGCTTCTGGAGAGGGCCGGGATCGCCGACAAGCTCGATCAAGGCGTGATGGAATTGCCTGGTGAAGACGGGCTCTCGGCATTCGTCGCGGAGCTCGGCAAGCTGCGCCTTTGGGCACGCGAGCCATCCGTCAAGCTCGGCAAAGCATCCGTTCCGCCCGCTTAGCGGACGGTTTGTTTTACCGCATGTGCGGGGAACAAAGGCCCGAAAGACTGGTTGAATCCCCGCGCGATCGCGCCCTCCATTTTCGGCTAAAGTTCACAACGACAGGAGACATCGATGCCCACCAAGACAATGGAAGACCTTTTCCTCGACGGTATCAAGGATATCTACTACGCCGAGCGCAAGATCATTGCCGGCCTCAAGAAGATGATCCGCGGCGCCGAGGCGCAGGACCTGAAGGCGGCATTCGACAAACATCTGCAGGAAACCGAGGGACAGGTCGAGCGGCTCGTGCAGGTGTTCGAGCTTCTCGGCAAGCCGGCGCGCGGCAAGACCTGCCCGGCCATCGACGGCATTCTCGAAGAGGGGCAGGAGATCCTCGAGGAATTCAAGGGCTCGCCCGCGCTCGATGCAGGCCTTCTCGCCGCCGCTCAGGCCGTCGAGCACTACGAAATCGCGCGCTACGGCACCTTGAAGTCCTGGGCCATGCAGCTTGGCAAGAACGACGTCGCCAAGCTTCTCGACCAGACGCTCGCCGAGGAAACCAAGACCGATCAGGCCCTGACCCAGCTTGCGGAGGCGAAGGTCAACCGCGAAGGCAAGACCAAGGCTGCATGAGCCGGAACGGGCGGAGAACAGTTCTCCGCCCGTCCTTACAGTGCGAAAGACGCCCTGACCGATGCCATGGGAGTGGAAATGTACGGCGAGTGGCGACATATCTGCGTAGATATGCAGCGCATGTTCGCTGAAGACACGCCCTGGAAAGTCACCTGGATGGAGCGGGTCTCGTCGCAGGTGCTGGAAGTCGCCAGCAACTATGCGGACCGCACGATCTTCTCCCGCTTCCTGCCACCCGCGCGTCCCATCAATGCCACAGGCATGTGGCGCGCCTATTATGAGAAGTGGTGGATGATGACCGCCGAGCATCTACCGGCCGAGATGTATGGCCTACTCCTCGAACTTGCCGCATTCACGCCGCCCGCGATCGTCTTCGACAAGCGGACCTATTCTCCCTGGATCGACGGACGGCTAAACGCGTTTCTGAGGGGACAGGACGTCGAAACGCTGGTCATTACCGGTGGCGAGACCGATGTCTGCGTCCTTGCAACGGCCCTCGGTGCCATCGATCTGAGCTACCGCGCCATGATCTTGACAGATGCCGTCTGCAGCGGCACGGATGAAACACACGACGCATCATTGAAACTGATCGAAAGCCGGTTTACTGCCCAGATGGACGCCATGTCGACGGAGGCATTTTTGTCGTCGGTTTCCGGGTAGCGGTCAGCACAACAAGGCTTTTACAGTTCCGCGACAATACGAAGGGCATTCAGGTATTTCTCACCATCCTCGCCGATCGTCTGCACCTGCGAGAGATTGTCTTCCAGATCCGCCCGTTTCACAGGGTTGGCGACAGGATTTGAAGCGGCCCGGCGAACAAATGTCTCCCACTCCTCGTCCGCTCGCCGGGTCATCGCGTCCACCGCGCCGACGATGTCGGGAGGAAAGCCCTCCTCCCGCAGCCGATCCAACGTCCATCCTTTGCCCTTCTCGACCACGTCATGCAGATAGGCGACGACTTTTCCGGTTTCGTCTGCAACGGCTGCAGCAACGCGACGGCAGTGCTCAAAATAGGATCGTCCAATCTTATCAGACTGGCCTTCGTGTGCCGACTGGGCAACCAGGATCGCGTGATCGAGGTGGTTCACGGACTCACGGTCCTTCAGTGCTTTTGATTTTCTTGCGCGCTGGCTCATTTCCGGTCGAAATCTCCACGACCGGTGTCTCCGCAGCGACGTTCGCTCCGCCAGCTCCCTCATTCGAAGCCTCGAACTCCGCTTCCGCCATTGACCAATGGCGCAAATCCTCACCTGCGGGGGCTCCTTCCTCTTCCCAGATCCAGTAGGCGCGCCGACGAATTTCTTCCTGTCGATCTATAGCTGTCATCGTCTTCTCCTCGCTTTGTTTTCGGCTGCTCGTCGCGTCCTCGCCCCTACGGCTTGAGCACGACCTTGATGCAGCCATCCTTCTTGTCTCGAAATGTCTTGTAGAGCTCGGGGCCATCTTCCAGTCCGGCCCGATGGGTGATGACGAAGGACGGATCGATGTCGCCCCGTTCGATACGCTCCAGCAGGATTGGCAGATAGTGTTGCACGGGCGTTTGCGCCATGCGGAAGGTCAGGCCGCGATTGATCGCCGAGCCCATCGGGATCTTATCGACGAAACCGCCATAGACGCCGACGATCGAGACGGTACCGAAGTTGCGGCAGCAATGAATGGCCTGGCGCAGCACATGCGGCCGGTCCGTTCCCATGAACGTGGCGACTTTCACCCGGTCGATAATCGCGTCGAATCCAGACATGGTGTCTGGCTCCGTGCCGACCGCATCGATACAGGCATCCGCTCCGCGGCCGGCGGTCAGGTCCATGATGCGGTCGTAGATGTCCTCATCTCGGAAATCGAGCACGAGCGCACCACTCGTCTCGGCCAGTGTCTTGCGTTCCGGCACGGTATCGATGGCGATTACCCGCTCGGCGCCTAGAAGGAAGGCGCTCTTGATCGCCATCTGCCCGACTGGGCCGCAGCCCCAGACCGCAATCGTATCGCCCGGTTTGATATCGCAAAATTCAGCGGCCATGTATCCGGTGGGAAAGATGTCGGAGAGGAAGAGAACCTGTTCGTCGGTCAGGCTGTCCGGCACCTTGATGGGGCCGACGTCCGCATAGGGCACGCGCATATACTCCGCCTGTCCGCCGCTGAACCCGCCAAGGAGGTGAGAGTAGCCAAAAAGCCCCGCTGGGGAGTTGCCCCAGAGCTTCGCCGCCTTCTTGCGGCTTGGGTTCGAGCGCTCACAGCCGGAGAAATGTCCGCGCTTGCAGAAGAAGCATTCGCCGCAGGCGATGGTGAAGGGCACGACGACACGGTCACCGACCTTCAGGGCCTTGTTGTCCGATCCGACTTCGACGACCTCGCCCATCGTTTCATGACCGACGATGTCGCCATGTTCCATGCCGGGGATGACGCCATCGAAGATGTGGAGATCAGACCCGCAGATCGCGCATGCCGTCACCTTTATGATGGCGTCACGCCCGTTCTCGATCTTCGGATCGGGAACGCTTTCACAGCGAATATCGCTTTTGCCGTGCCAGGTAAGTGCTTTCATCGCTCTATCCTTCTTAGTTCGCTGCTGCTTTGCGCTCGAAGGTACCGACGATCTCTCCTTTCGAGAGAACATGGCTACTCATTGCCTTGAGGACGTCCTCGCGCGTCGCGCCCGGGTCGATGCCGAGGGTGTCGACATCGAGAGCGAATACCTGAAAATGGTAGTGGTGCGCGGGATCGCCGACCGGCGGCTTCGGGCCGGTATAACCGATCGATCCCATGCTGTTTGCGCCCTGCTTCAGACCTTTGGGGTACTGAAGGATAGGTGTTCCGGGCAGGCCTTCGCGAAGCTTCGTGGTGTCAGCAGGAATGTCATAAGCCACCCAATGCGTGAACGGTTTCGGTTTGTCCGCATCGGGATCATCGACGACGACGACGTAGGATTTCGCTTCCTTGGGCCCCTCCCACTCCAGCGCTGGCGAGTGTCAACGGCGGAGTAAAAACCGGCCACGGGGCGGAGCAAAAGTCGGCCACTGCGGCGCCGGCCTGAGACCGCCGGGAGGGCTTAAGCCC
>NZ_SLVX01000048.1 GCF_004341885.1 Shinella granuli
CTGGCCCTTCTGGTGTTCTTCCAGGCGGTTGATGCAGCGGATCATCGTCGACTTGCCGGAGCCCGACGGGCCGGCGATGACGATGCGCTCGCCCTGCAGCACGTCGAGATCGATGTCCCGCAGCACATGGAAGGCGCCGTACCACTTGTTCATGCCGGCGATCTTGACGGCCATATTCGACTGCATGTCTGTTTCTCCCCTCGTCACGCCGTCAGGCGGCTTCCGCCTGCTGTTCCGCAAGGAAGGTCGACAGGCGGGCAAGCCCCTCCTCCAGCACGTTGCCGTTGTTGGTGAAGCCGATCCGCACATAACCTTCCATGTCCATGGCGCTGCCGGGCGTCAGCATCACGCCGGTGCGCGCCAGCAGCCTTTCGCAGAACTCCACGGAAGAGAGGGGCAGGTGGTATTTCAGGAGCGCGGTGGTGCCGGATTTCGGCTTGATCCAGGAGATCAGCGGCTCGCCATCGACCCAGGCCGAGAGCGTGGCTAGGTTGGTGCGGGTGATGGCGCGGCTGCGGGCGAGGATCTTGTCGCGGTTTTCCAGCGCGATGGCGGCGAAGTGGTCGTCCAGCATGCCGACGCTGATCGTGTTGTAGTCGCGATGGATGGAGACGGCGTGCAGCAGGTCCACCGGGCCGGCGATCCAGCCGAGGCGAAGGCCCGCGAGCGCGAAGGTCTTCGACATGCTGGCGGTGCTGATGCCCTTCTCGTAGAGGTCGGCGATCGAGGCGGTCATGCCGTCGCCTTCCTGGTCCGTGCCGCGGTAAACCTCGTCACAGAGGATCCAGGCACCGGCGGCCCGGGCGATCTCGACGATCTGCTCCAGATAGGCGCGGTCCATCAGCGCACCGGTCGGGTTGTTGGGGTTGTTGATGGCGATGAGCTTCGTGCCCGGCGTTGCCAGCCGCTTCAGTTCCTCAAGATCGGGCAGGAAGCCGGTCGCCTCCGTCAGCCGGAGGATCTGCACGTCGGCGCCGATGCTTTCCGGGATGGAATAGTGCTGCTGGTAGGTCGGCAGCACCGAGATGACGCGGTCGCCCCGCTCGACGAGCGTGCCGTGCACCAGCGCGTTGGCGCCGATCGCGCCATGAGTGATGACGACATTTTCCATCGCCTGCTTTTCGTAGAGGCCGGCGACCAGCTTGCGCAGGCGCTCGCTGCCCTCGATCGCGCCATAGGTCAGCTTCATCGGCAGAAGCTCGGAGAGGATCGTGTCGGTCTTGCCCGCCATCTCCAGGAGCTCGGCGACGGTGAGGGATTCGACGCAGGTCTCGGCGATGTTCAGTTCGCAATTGTTCTCGTAGCGGTTCATCCAGATTTCAACGCCGAAATCACGAATTTTCATGGGGCAACTCCTTTGATGTCTCGCAAACGGTCAGGAACGGGCGGCGGAAAGAAGAGCGGCGGCAACGGCGATGTCCTCGAGCCCGAGGCCGACCGAGCGGAAGAAGACGGGACGGTCGTGGCCCGGCGCCTTTGCCCGGCCGGCGAGCAGTTCGGGCAGGTCGCCGGCAAGGCGCTCGACGCTCCACAGGCCCGCGGCGGCGGCAAGCTTCATCTCGCCGGCGACGGCCGGCGTGGTGGCGCGGTAGTCGCAATAGACGTCGAAGCTGGCGAGTGTCTCGGGGGCGATCTCATGGGCATTGGCGGCATTGGTGCTGATCGAGGTCACCAGCACGCCGGGGCCGATGCGCCCCGCGTCGATGACGGGTTTTCCCGAGGAGGTGCACAGCATCACCACGTCCGCGCCCACGGTCGCCGCATCCGGGTCGGCAATCGTCTTCACCGGGCAGCCGGAGGCGAGCCGTTCCGGCAGGCCGGACCGGCTTGCGACGGAGGGCGAGCACAGCCGAACTTCCCGCCAGGGCCGGATCGTCTCCGCATGGCGAAGATGCGCCAGTCCGATCTCGCCGGCGCCGACGATCGTCAGGACCCCGGCATCCGCGCGGGCGAGCCGGTCGGCGGCGATGATGGTCGTCGCGGCGGTCCGCTCCGTGGTCAGCCGCTTGGAGTCGCACAGCAGCAGCGGCAGGCCGGTCTCCATCGACATCAGCAGCGTCCAGGCCGTGACCAGCGCCCCTTCCGCGCGGGGAATGTAGGGCGAGAGCTTGGCGCCGAACACGCCGTCGCTGGCCAGCACGCCCGGATAGGTGATGAAGTCGCCGCCATTGCCCGGGAACAGGCTCAGCGTCTGCGCCGGCTGCACCGCGCGGTCTTCCGCAAGGGCGAGGAACATGCGTTCGAGGGCGGCGCGAATGTTCGCATCCGGCAGGATTTCGGCGATGGTGGCCTCGTCGAGAACGAGCGGTTGTTGCATGGTGGCATCCTGATGGCATGACGATCCCCTCCCGCAGGCGTGCAGCGCCGACAGGTCGGGTGGTGGAAATCTGTTGAGCTGTGAAAGCTGCTATATTACAAGGATCGTATGAGCAATATACTGCACAGTCAAGAGCGTGCCGACGTTCTCGCCCATGTTTCCGGCAATCTGCGCCGGCTGCGGCTTGCCGCCGGGCTCAGCCAGACGGCGCTGGCCGAGGCCTCCGGTCTCAGCCGGCGCATGATCGTCGCGCTGGAGGCGGGCGAGGCGAATATCAGCCTTTCCAGCCTCGACCGGCTCGCTGCCGCCATGAGCGCCGACTTCGTCGAGCTGGTGCGCGATCCCACGCGGGAGACTAGGGCGGAGATCAACGCGGTAACGTGGCGCGGCGAGCAGCCGGAAAGCGCCGCGCGGCTGCTCTGCTCTGCCCCTGCCGCACGTGAGGCGCAGATGTGGCTGTGGACGCTTGGACCGGGCGACAGCTATATGGCCGAGCCCGACCCGGACGGCTGGCATGAAATGCTGTTCGTCGTCGAGGGCACGTTGCGCCTCACGCTGTCGGGCGTGGCATGTGACTATGCGACGGGCGGTTTCGTCACCTACAGCACCGCGCAGCCCTATTCCTATGCCAACGGGGCAAACGGGACCGTCCGCTTCGTGCGCAATGTCCTTACCTGAGGGGGCGCAGGCCGATGGCATCCGCCAAGCAGTTCAACTATCCGGTCTGGACCATGGTGGTCCGCGAAAAGGCGGGCGGCGGCCCGACGCTGCAGGAACAGCTGTTCGTCCAGTTGCGCCGGCTGATCGTCAACGGCCAGCTGGCGCGCGGCGCCCGCCTGCCGGCAAGCCGCACCATGGCCGCCGATCTCGGCGTGTCGCGCAACACCGTCAACATGGTCTACGACCGGCTCGCCGCGGAAGGCTACATCAAGCGCCGCCCCGGTTCCGGCTTCTACGTGGAGGAGCGGCTGCCGGAGGATTCCGTGCGCGCCGGCGCGGACAAGGGCCAGAGCCCTGCCGCCGTGCCGCTGGCGCTGTCGCAGCGCGGCCGGGAGGCCTCGGTGCGTCACTGGAGCTGGTCGCGCCAGGACCGCTTCGATCTCAGCCCCGGCATGCCGGCGCTCGATATCTTCCCCTACAAGCAGTTCGGCCGGATCGCCGCGAAATACTGGCGTCGCTTCGCCGCCTCCGACCTCGGCTATGGTGAAGGCGGCGGTCTTGCGGCGCTGCGCCAGCAACTGGCCATCTATCTCGGCGAGGCGCGCGGCATCCGCTGCGAGGCGGATCAGATCGTCGTCGTCGGCAGCACGTTGCAGGCGGCCAACCTCGTCGCCCATGTGCTGCTCGATGTGGGCGATACCGTCGGCGTCGAGGACCCCGCCTATGCGATGCTGCTTTCCACCCTGCGCTCGGCCGGGCTGAAGCTCGCGCCGATCCCGGTTTCCGGGCAGGGGATTGGGGCGGACGACATTGCGCGCCATGCGCCGGAGGCACGCCTCGTCCTCGTCTCGCCCGTCGGCCAGTTTCCCGCCGGCTCCACCATGTCCGAGCCGGCGATCGAGGGGCTGCTCGCCTGGGCGGGCGCCGCGCGCGGCTGGATCTTCGAGGACGACTTCAACAGCGAGATCCGCTGGCGGGGTGCGCCGCTTGTGCCGCTCGCCGCGCGCAAGGGCGGGGAGCGCGTCATCCATGTCAGCTCGTTCAACCGCGTGCTCGCGCCGGGGCTGCGGCTCGCCTATCTCGTGGTGCCGCGCGAGCTGGTGCCCGCGTTCCTGGCGGTGCAGGACAGCCTTTCCTGCTACGCGCCGCTGACCCACCAGCATCTCGTCGCCGACTTCATGGCGAGCGGGGAGCTGGCTTCCCATATCCGCCGCACGCGCGCCCTCTACCGCGATCGCGCCGCCGCCATGATGGCGGCGCTGGAGGACAGGGTCGGCGACCTCTTTGCCGTGCCGGAACTGGAGGCTGGCCTGCACCTGACGCTCGTCGCGCGCCAGCCCTTCGACGATGTGGAGCTGTCGCGGCTGCTGCGTGGCGTTTGGATCGATATGCCACCGCTCTCGTCCTATTGCATCGAAAGAACGGATCTCGTCGGCCTCGTCGCGGGCTTCGGAAACCTGTCGGCCGACCGGGTCGGCAGTGCCGTGCAACGGATGGAGCGGGTGACGCGGCGGTTCCTGGAAAAGGCCGGCAGGTCCGCCTAGCGCCGATCCGGTACCATCGATCTTCCCGGATTGGTACTTTCTCCAGCCCGCGTTCCGCGCCATTTTTTCCCCGAGGAAGACAGTTCCGGGAGGAGCCGGAATTGAGATTGCCCCACGAAACGAGGCGCCGCAGCCTCGCCCCGAACGGTCACGGACGGCCTCGCCGCGTGCCGATCACCAGCAGCATCCAGAAAGGACGGTCCCATGAACAAGATTGCCGCATTCACCTTCGCCGGTCTTCTGCTCGGCGCCACCGCGCTCCAGGCGGCGCCGATCAAGGTTGCCGCCGACTGCACCTATCCGCCCTTCGGCTTCCAGGATGCCAATGGCGAGATCAAGGGCTTCGACGTCGACGTGGCGCGCGCCATCGGCGAGCATGTCGGCAGCGAGGTCGAGATCATCTGCCAGGCCTGGGACGGCATGATCCCCGGCCTTCTGGCCGGCAAGTACGACCTGATCTCCGCCTCCATGTCGATCACCGAGGAACGCCTGCAGAGCATCAATTTCTCGGTGCCCTACCGTTCCTCCGCCGCCCGCTTCGTCGGCCTCAAGGCATCCGATGCCAAGCCGGTCACGGAGGGCGGCGAGCCGAACCCCGAGGGCGTCGCCGGCAAGACGATCGGCCTCCAGCGCTCCTCGACCTATGCGAAGTACATCGCGGAAAAATATCCGGAAGCGAGCGTCGCCGAATATGACAAGGTCGACAACATGATCCTCGACCTGCAGGCCGGCCGCGTCGACCTGATCTTCGCCGGCCCGATCAAGCTCGACAATGACTTCCTCAGCAAGCCGGAAGGCCAGGATTTCGGCTTTGTCGGCCCGGAGATCGACGACGTCTCCTATTTCGGCCCCGGCATCGGCATCGGCATCCGCAAGACCGACGAGGACCTCCTGAAGAAGGTCGACGGTGCGCTGACCACCATGTTCAAGGACGGCAGCTTCAAGGCGATCAACGACAGGTACTGGTCCTTCAGCGTCCTGCCGGCTTCCGTCGCGCACTGATCGCCGGAAGGGGAGAGCGGGGCCGCCTGGCGCCGCTCGCGGAAGGAGGAGAAGATGGACCTTTTACAGGGATGGGGCGAGGAGATCGCCCGTGGCACGCTGCTGACGATGCAGGTCGCCGTGCTGTCGCTGCTGGTGGGGCTGTGCTGGGGCATGCTCGGTGCGCTGGCGCAGATGTCGCCCAATCGGGCGGTGGCGGCCTTCGGGCGCGGCTTCAGCCTGGTGATGCGCGGCACGCCCGAGCTGCTGGTCATCCTCATCGTCTATTTCGGCGGCACGGTGGCGCTCACCAAGGCGGTCAACCTCGTCGTCGCCGATTTCGGCTTCGTCGAGGTGCCGCCGCTGCAGGCCGGCGTTTTCGCGCTCAGCCTCGTCTTCGGCGGCTATGCCGCGGAGGTGCTGCGCGGTGCCTGGCAGTCCGTGCCTATGGGGCTGATCGAGGCGGGGCAGTCGCTCGGCCTCGGCCCGCTCGTGCTGTTCTTCAAGATCCGCCTGCCGCTGTTGATGCGCTTTGCGCTGCCCGGCCTCGGCAACAACTGGATCTCGCTCATCAAGGATACGTCGCTGATCTCGGTGGTCGGCCTGCACGAGCTGATGGGCCTTTCCCAGATGGCGACGTCGGTGACGCGCCAGCCCTTCACCTTCTACATGACGGCGGCGCTGATCTACCTCGCGCTCACCCTGACCAATACGCGCCTGATCGCCTGGATGGAGGGGCGGCTCCTGCGCGGCGAACGGAGGAGCGCGGCATGAACTGGTCGCTGATGATCGAAAGCATTCCGGCGCTGCTCTATGGCGCGCTGGTCACGGTGCATCTGCTCGCCCTGACGCTGGTCTTCGGCGCCATGCTCGCCCTGCCGCTCGGCATCGCCGCCGCCAGGGGCCGCGCGCCGATCCGCCTGCCCGTCATGGGCTACATCACCTTCTTCCGCGGCACGCCGCTGCTGGTACAGGTGTTCCTCGTCTATTACGGCCTGTCGCAGTTTCCCGCCGTGCGCGCCAGTTTCCTCTGGCCGGTGCTGCGCGAGGCCTGGTTCTGCGCCCTCCTGACGCTGGCGCTGCACACCGCGGCCTACACCGCCAACATCCTGCGCGGCGCGATCCTCGCCATCCCCGACGGGCAGCGGGAGGCGGCGCTCGCCTCCGGCATGCGGCCCTATCTCATCTATCGCCTCGTCATCCTGCCGCAGGCCCTGCGCATCGGCCTGCCCGCCTATGGCAACGAGATGATCAGCATGATGAAGGCCACCTCGCTCGCCAGCACCATCACCATCATGGAGCTGACGGGCACGGCCAACACCATCGTCGCCCGCACCTATGCGCCCTACGAGGTCTTCATCTCCGCGGCGCTCATCTATCTCTGCATCGCTTTCGGCCTGGCGCGGTTCGCCCGAGCGGCCGAGGCCCGACTGTCCCGCCACATGCGGCCGGCCGTCGAGGCGAAGGAAAAATTCAGGAGTGCCCCTGCCCATGCTTGACCAGCCGCTCGACCTCTTTTCCGGTTTCGCCAGCGAAATGGCGGACCTTGCCCGCGGCATCGTGCGCCAGGCGGCCGGCGGCCGGCGCCGCCCCGTCGCCAAGTCGGATTCGAGCCCCGTGACCGAGACGGACCGGGCCGTGGAACGATGCCTGCGCGAACGGATCGCCGCGCGCTTTCCCGCCCATGGCGTGCTCGGCGAGGAGTTCGGCGCCGAGGGGCTGGACGAGGAGTTCGTCTGGGTCATCGACCCGATCGACGGCACCAAGGCCTTTGTCGGCGGCCTTGCCGTCTACGGCACGCTGATCGCGCTCACCCGCGGCGGAACGCCGATCCTCGGCCTCATCGACAATCCCGTGACGGGCGACCGCTGGCTCGGCCTTTCCGGCCGGCCGACGACGCTCAACGGCGCGCCCGTGCGCACCGCCGCGACCACGCGCCTGGCGGAAGCCTTCATGGCGAACGGAAATCCGGAGCCTTTCGCGCCGGTGGAGCGGGCAAGGCTCGAACGCCTGCGCAGCTCCGCGCGCTGGTGCGTCTATGGCGGCAGCTGCATGGCCTATGGCCGCGTCGCCGACGGCAGCATCGACATCAGCGTCGACGGCGGGCTCGATCCCTTCGATTTCTGTGCCCTCGTGCCGGTCATCACGGGGGCCGGCGGCTGCATCACCGACTGGGAGGGCCGGCCGCTCACCCTCACGTCGTCCGGCAATCTCTGCGTCGCCGCGGCGAACGGCGCGCTGCATGCGCGCGTGCTGGAAAAGCTGAATTGATGGCGGCTGACAGACGTGCGGTGAACAAAAACGCCCCGTGAAAACGGGGCGTTTTGTCTTTCGTCTCGAAGGGCCGGTCAGGCCGCTTCGCGGTTCTCGACGTCGGTCGGGACCGTGGAGATCGTCTTCAGGATCTGCGAGGCGATCTGGTAGGGGTCGCCCTGCGAGTTCGGACGGCGATCTTCCAGGTAGCCGCGGTAGCCGTTGTTGACGAAGGAGTGCGGCACGCGGATCGAGGCGCCGCGATCGGCCACGCCATAGCTGAACTGGTGGATCGAGGCGGTTTCGTGCTTGCCGGTCAGGCGCATGTGGTTGTCCGGGCCGTAGACGGCGATGTGGTCGGCGCGGGCTTCCGCGAAGGCACCCATCAAGGCCTCGAAATAGTCCCGGCCGCCGACTTCGCGCATGTAGGCGGTCGAGAAGTTGGCATGCATGCCCGAGCCGTTCCAGTCGGTGTCGCCGAGCGGCTTGCAGTGGTATTCGACGTCGATGCCGTATTTTTCGGTCAGGCGCTGCAGCAGGTAGCGGGCAAGCCAGATCTCGTCGGCTGCCTTGCGCGAGCCCTTGCCGAAGACCTGGAATTCCCACTGGCCCTTGGCGACTTCCGCGTTGATGCCTTCATGGTTGATGCCGGCGGCAAGGCAGATGTCGAGATGTTCTTCGACGATCTTGCGGGCGATCGTGCCGACATTGCTGTAGCCGACGCCGCAGTAGTACGGGCCCTGCGGAGCCGGGAAGCCGGCATCCGGGAAGCCGAGCGGACGGCCGTTCTGGTAGAAGAAATATTCCTGTTCGAAGCCGAACCAGGCGCTTTCGTCATCGAGGATGGAGGCGCGGGTGTTGGACGGATGCGGCGTCTTGGCATCGGGCATCATGACTTCGCAGAGGACGAGAACACCGTTCTTGCGCTCCGGATCGGGGTAGGAGGCGACCGGCTTCAGGACGCAATCGGAGCTCGAGCCTTCAGCCTGCAGCGTCGATGAACCGTCGAAACCCCAGAGCGGCAGCTGTTCCAGCGTCGGGAAAGCGTCGAATTCCTTGATGAGGGTCTTGCCGCGCAGGTTCGGGGTGGGCTTGTATCCGTCGAGCCAGATATATTCGAGCTTGTACTTGGTCATTTCGTTCTCTCACATGACGCTGGTTTTGCGAGACCGCCGGGCGTTGGGGCGCCCGGCAGCCCAATAACCAACAGGAAGCATCAAACGTGCCAGATCGAAGCGAGCGGCGATATTCGCGAAAAAACTGCCGTCAGGCGTGCGGTTGCCCGCAAACACGGCGGCGATGCCGCTGAAGGAAGGAGCAATCTGCATAAAAAATGGGCGATCCGCGGCAGGCTTTGAAGCATCGCCCGTTTTCGAGGCCGGGGACGGGCATTATTGGTTGATGCGCAGGCCGGTTGCGGCATCGAACAGGTGGATTGCCGCCATGTCCGGGCGCACATGGATCGCCTGGCCGATGCTGATCGGCGTGTCGCGCGGAAACTCGACGGTCAGCATGCGCGCTTCGCCGATCTCAACGTAGCCATAGGTCTGGCTGCCCAGCCGCTCGGCGACGGCAAGCTCGCCGCTGAACCAGGCGTCTTCCTTCCGACAGGCGATGAGGTCCTCCGGGCGAATGCCGAAGGTGACTTCGCCCGACGGGATCGGCTGTCCGGGCGCGGCAGTCAGCGGCAGCGTGCGCTCCTTCAGGCGTATCGCGCTGCCGCCGCCATCGGAGACCACCGTGGCCGGCATCGTGTTCATCGTCGGGCTGCCGATGAAGCGGGCGACGAAGAGGCTTGCCGGGCGATGGTAGAGGTCGAGCGGCGGGCCGATCTGCTCGATCCTGCCGGCATTCAGCACGACGATTCGGTCGGCCAGCGTCATCGCCTCCACCTGGTCGTGGGTGACGTAGACGGTCGTCGCCTTCATGCGGTTGTGCAGCTTGGCGATCTCCAGGCGCATCTCGACGCGGAGCGCCGCGTCGAGGTTGGAGAGCGGTTCGTCGAAGAGAAAGGCCGAGGGTTCGCGCACGATGGCGCGGCCCATGGCGACGCGCTGGCGCTGGCCGCCGGAAAGCTGGGCGGGCCGCCGGTCGAGGAAGGGCTGGATCTTGAGGATATCGGCGGCGTGCGACACCCGGCGGTCGATCGTCTCTTCCGCCGTGCCGCGCATCTTCAGGCCGAAGGCCATGTTCTCGCGCACGCTCATATGCGGGTAGAGCGCATAGTCCTGGAACACCATGGCGATGTCGCGGTCGGAAGGGGGGAGGGCATTCACCACCTTGCCGCCGATATCGAGGATGCCGCCGGAAATCTCCTCAAGACCGGCGATCATGCGCAGGAGGGTCGACTTGCCGCAGCCGGAGGGGCCGACGAGGACCAGGAACTCGCCGCTCGCAATATCGATGTCGACGTCGTGGATGACCTGCAGCGAGCCATAGGTTTTCCGGATCTGCCTCAATGCGATTGCCGTCACGGTTTTCTCCTCCGAAAGGTCAACTCATCCCTTGACCTTCATTATCGATATCAATATCAATAATGATACTGCTGACGATTGGCAACTCCGAGAGCCGCGCCGATGACGTATTTTTCTGCACCCCCGAATGCCCGCAGCGCGGCAAGGCCTGCCAAATCGGCCGCCGCCTTCAACGTGCTGAAGCGCGACATCATGCTGGGCGTGCTTCCGGCGGGGGCGGCGCTGACGGAACTGGACCTGGCGGCGCATTTTTCGTGCAGCCAGGGCACGGTGCGTGAGGCGCTGCTGCAATTGCAGGAGGAGGGGCTGGTGCGCCGGCAGGGCCATCGCGGCACGCAGGTTTCCGAATGCACCGAAGCGGAAGCCGTGGAGATGTTCCGCGTGCGCCAGCAGGTCGAATGCAACGGCATCGTGCGCGCCTTGCAGGCGCCGAGCCGAACCCTGGTTCCCGATCTCAAGGCGCTCTTTGCGGAAATGCTCGATGCCGCGAAGGCGGGCGACGAACTGGAGCTTGCCGCCTTCGACCGGGATTTCCATCGCCGCATCTTCCAGGATGCCCGGCTTCCGGCGCTCGATCCGATCCTGCACCGCTGCCTGGTGCACAATCACCGCTTCAAGATCTCGCGCAGCATCACGCCGCGCGATCTCATGGCGACCGCCCAGCGCCACGGCTCGATCATCGAGGCCGTCGAAAGCGGGGACGTCGCGAAGGCCAGCGCGGCGCTGCGCCATCACATCGCCACGATCGTCGACCTCGGCCCCGACGTCTTTCCGGATGCGACCCAATGAGCGCGGTGCCGGACCTGTCGCGGCTTTCGCCGGAAATGGCGGCGCTGCTCGCCCGCGTGGCCGCCGAAACCGGGCCGCAGGTCGATCCGACCACGCTGCCGCCGGCCGAAGGCCGCGCGCTTTCGGAAGAGGGCAACCGCCGCTGGAACATCGACCTGCCGGCCATGGCCGCGGTCGGCGAGGCCTTCGTCGCGGCGGATGCGGATCTCGGTTCGGCGCGGGTGCGCCTGAAGATCCTGGTGCCGCCGGACGCGGAGGCCGGCGCGGTCGTCTTCGTGCATGGCGGCGGTTTCGCCTTTTGCAGCCCGGAGAGCCATGAGCGCTGTGCCCGTGTCCTCGCGCTGGAATGCGGCCTGCCGGTGCTGCTGCCGGATTATCGGCTGGCGCCGGAACATCCCTATCCCGCGGGCCTGATGGACGTCGTCGCGACGATCCGCGACGCTTTTGCGGTCTCGGCGCGGTTCGGCGTGACGGCCGGTCCGCTCCTGCTTTCCGGCGATTCGGCGGGTGCCAATCTCGCGCTTGCCGCGATGCTGCACGAAGCGGCCGAAGGGCGTGCGCCGGTGGCCGGTGCGCTGCTTTTCTACGGAACCTATGCCGGCGATTTCCGCACGGAGTCCTATAGGGATTTCGAGAACGGGCCGGGCCTGACGACGGCGAAGATGCAGCGCTACTGGCGCTGGTATGTCGGCGAGCGCGATGTCTCGGCCGATCCGCTCGTTTGTCCGCTTCTTGCCCCGGATGACGCGCTTGCCGCCCTGCCGCCGCTTCATCTGATGGCGGCGGGCGTCGATCCGCTGCTGTCCGACAGCGTCGCGCTGCATGAGCGCCTGGGGCGCCTCGGGCGCAGCGAGGCGTTGACGGTGGTGCCGGGCGTCACGCATGGCTTCTTGCAGAACACGCTCGATCTCGTCGCCGCGCGGGAGGCGCTGGCGGCGGCAGGGGCCGATGCCCGGCGGATGGCCGGCTCGGCCTGATTTCGATTTTCAAAGGAGGAGACAATGAAAATCTGGAGGAAACTGGCAATCGGCGCCGCGCTCGCGACGTCGCTTCTGGCAAGCACCGCATCGGCGGAAACCGTGCGCTTCTGGTATCACTTCGACAATCCGGAAAACCCGATGGCCGATCTGGTCGCAAAATTCGAGGCGGCCAATCCGGGTATCGAGATCGAAGCGGAAAACGTTCCGTGGAACAGCTATTACGACAACCTCTACACCGCGCTCGTCGGCGGCAATGCGCCGGATGCCGCGATGGTCAAGCTCTTCGCCCAGCCGCGCCTCATCGAGATGGGCGTGCTGGAGCCGCTTGGCGAGCGCATCGACGCCTGGGCCGGCAAGGCGGACCTGCTCGACAACCTTCTCGACCTCAACAAGGGGCCGGACGGCCAGCAGTATTACCTGCCGATCCAGTATGTCGTGCTCTATCTCTACTACCGCACGGACCTGTTCGAGGCCGCCGGCCTGAAGCCGCCGGCGACCTGCGGGGAGTTCCGCGACGCAGCGATCAAGCTCACCAAGGCGCCGGCGACCTACGGCTTCGGCCTGCGCGGCGGCAAGGGCGGCTGGGACCAGTGGGGCGCCTTCGTGCTCTCGCAGGGCGCCAGGCTGGAGCCGGGCGGCCTGACGACGCCGCAGGCGATCGCCGCCAACCAGTGGCTGATCGACCTCTTCCAGAAGGACAAGGTCATCCCGGCTTCGGCGCCGAACGACGGCTTCCAGGAAATCACCGCCGCCTTCAAGAACGGCACCACGGCGATGACCATCCATCATATCGGCTCGTCGAACGATATGGTGAAGGCGCTCGGCGACAAGGTCTCGGCCACGCCGGTGCCTGAATGCGACGGTGGACGCTGGACGTCCTATGGCGACGAGTCGCTGGCGATCTTCTCCTCCTCCGAGGTGAAGGATGCCGCCTGGAAGTGGATCTCGTTCCTCGCCGAGGGCGAGAACAACGTCGCCTTCAACAAGGCGACCGGCCAGATGACGGTGACCAAGAGCGGCTCGGAAAACTGGACGCTGCATGAGCGCCGCTTCGTCGACGCCACCGTGCAGTCGCTGCCCTTCGCCCATGTGCTGCCGTCGAACACCGCGACCTCGGAATTCGTCAACACGGCCTGGCAGACGGCCATGCAGCAGGCGCTGACCGGCCAGATCACCTCCGAAGAGATGATGAAGCAGCTCGAAGCGCTCTTCGCGCAGCAATGATCTCCCCGGGAGCGGGCGCACCTGCGGCCGCTCCGACCTCCCATCCGCCCCGCCCGAACACCAGGGCGGATGGGGCCTTTCGATTGCCAACGGCCGGGAACGACCGAATGACCGCGACGACCGCCCCCCTATCGACCGCCGTGACCATCCCGACGCCCTGGAGCGTGCGGCTGATGCCCTACATGCTGCTGGCGCCGGCGGTGCTCGTCACGCTGTTCATTGTCTTCTTTCCCATGATGCAGGCGGTGTTCACCAGCCTTTACGACCTCGTTCTCTGGAAGCCGAATGCCAGCCGCTTCGTCGGCTTCGGCAACTATGCGAAACTGTTCGCCGACCCCGTGTTCTGGATGGCGCTCGGCAATACCGCGATCTGGATCGGCCTGACGGTGCCGCTCCAGATGGGCCTCGGCCTCCTCACGGCGCTGCTGCTCAATCGCGAATTTCCCTGGCGGGGGCTGGCGCGCGCGCTCATCATCATTCCCTGGGCGCTGCCGAGCGTCGTGATCGCGCTGATGTGGCGCTGGATCTACGATCCCAATACCGGCGTGCTGAACGATATCCTCCTCTACCTCTCCGTCGTGCAGTCGGCCGTGCCCTGGCTCGCCGATCCCAGGCTTGCGCTCTACGCGATCATCGCGACGCTGACCTGGCAGGGCTTCCCCTTCTTCGCCGTCATGATCCTCGCCGGTCTCCAGGGCATTCCGAAGAGCCATTACGAGGCCGCCTCCATCGACGGCGCCTCGGCCTGGCGGCAGTTCGTGCACATCACGCTGCCCGGCATCGCCCCGGTGCTGGCGACGGCCGGGCTGCTCCGCGTCATCTGGGTCGCCAATTCCATGGACGTGATCTTCGTCATGACCGGCGGCGGGCCGGGTTACGCCACGCATACCCTGCCGCTCTACGCCTTCGTCCGTGCCCGCCAGAACCTCGATTTCGGCTACGGCACGACGATCGCCGTCACCTTCACCATCCTCCTCGGCGCGATCGTCGCCGTCTATCTCGCCCGGACCATGCGGGAGGTCGAACGATGAACAAGCCGTCCACGCTCCGCCGCATCCTCACCACCGACCTGCCGGTCCTGTTGATCGTGCTCTTCGCCATGGCGCCCTTCGCCTGGATGGTGCTGACCTCGCTGACGCCGACGGCGGCGCTGAACGCCACCGGCGTCTCCGTCTCGCCGGCCGGCTGGAGCCTCGACAACTACGTGCGCCTGCTGCGGCAGACCTCGTTCCTCGGCAACATGCTCGACAGCCTCATCATCGCCTGCGGCACGGTGGTGCTCGGCCTTGCCGTGGCGGTGACGGCGGCCTACGCCTTCTCGCGCTTCCGCTTTGCCGGCCGCAAGCTGCTGATGCTGCAATTCCTGCTCATCAACATGTTTCCGATCGTGCTGCTCATCCTGCCGCTCTTCGTGCTGATGCGTAAAGCCGGCATCCTCGATACGCATTTCGGGCTCATCCTCGCCAATGCGACGGTCGCCATCCCCTTCGCCGTCTGGATGCTGACGAGCTATGTCGGCGCGATCCCGAAAAGCCTCGACGAGGCGGCGATGATCGACGGCTGCTCGCGGCTGACGGCGCTGCGCCGCGTCGTGCTGCCGCTCACCATGCCGGGCATCATCTCCACCGGCATCTACATCTTCATCACCGCCTGGAACGAATATCTCTACGCGCTGACGCTCGGCGGCAAGAACGTGCGGCCCGTCACCGTCGCGATCCAGACGCTGATCGGCGAATACCAGATCGAATGGGGCCTGCTTGCCGCCGGCGCCGTCGTCGGCGCCATGCCCGCCACCCTGCTTTTCCTTCTCGTGCAGCGCCGCCTCATCGGCGGGCTGACCCAGGGCGCGGTGAAGGGCTGAATGCGAATGAAAGAGGACAGGCCATGAACCCCGTCGGGTTGATCTCCATGCAATATGCGCGGCCCTTCACGGCCGGGCACTTCCCGCTGTTTTCCGAGATGCGCAGGCTCGGCTACGATTTCGTCGAGCTTCTGGTGCCGGAACCGGGCGAACTCGACCTCATGCAAACGCGCCGCGCCCTGGAGGACGCCGGGCTCGCCGTCGTGCTCGCCGCCCGCGTCAACCTCCAGCGCAACCTGTCGTCGGACGATCCGGCAGCGCATCGCGCCGGCATCGACTATCTGAAATATGCGGCCGATTGTGCCGCCGCGCTCGGCGCCGCCATCGTCGGCGGCCCGCTCACCGGCAATCCGCTGGTCTTTGCCGGCCGGCCGCCGCAGCCGGTGAGCGAGGAGGAGCGCCTTGCCCGCAAGGCCCGCTGCATCGCCGGCCTGAAGCAGGCGGGCGAGCATGCGGCCGGGCTCGGCGTCGTGCTCGCGGTCGAGCCGCTCAACCGCTTCGAGAGCGATGTGCTCTGCACCACGCAGCAGGCGATCGAACTGCTCGACGCGGTCGATCATCCCGCCGTGCAGCTGATGCTCGACACCTTCCACATGCATATGGAAGAAGCCTCGATCGCCGAGGCGATCCGGCTCGGCGGCAAACGCGTCGTGCATTTCCAGGCCAACGAGAACCATCGCGGCTTCCCGGGAACTGGCGCCACCGACTGGGTGGAGGTTTTTCGCGCGCTCCATGAGATCGGCTACGCTGGGCCTGTCTCGCTCGAACCCTTCCGCCGCGACGACGACCGCTTCGGCGTACCCTTCGCCCAGTGGCGCCCACCGCACGAGGACGAGAGCGAACGCCTCGCCGCCAGCGCCGAATTCATCAAGTCCCACATCCTGCTCACGGAATATCGTCGATGACACTCAAGATCGGTTGGATCGGCTGCGGCGTGCATGCCACCCAGATGCTGCTTCCGCAACTCGTTCGCCACGACGTTGAGATAGCCGCGCTCTGCGACATCGACGGCGACCGGCTGGCTTCCGCCGGGCGGCAGTTCGGCGTTTCGAGCCTGACGAGCGATGCCGAGGAGCTTATCCGCCGCTCCGACATCGACGCGGTCGGCATGGCCGTCGGGCCGGGCCAGCATCTGGTGTTCGGCAAGATGGCGCTGGAGCGGGGCCTGCCTGTCTTCATGGAAAAGCCGCCGTCCGGCAGCGCGGCCGGCGCGCGCGAACTGCTCGCCGCCTCGGAAAAATCCGGCAAGCCGCTGCTCGTCGGCTTCATGAAGCGATACTCCGCCGGCAACAAGATCGCGGCGAACATCCTGCGCTCCGGCCGCTTCGGCGCCGTCTAGGCGTCACGACACGAAAGTGGAGAATCTGTCCGACTTTTAAGAACGTATCCGGAATTCAGGTTGGTTTAACCGTGGATGTCGTTGCTTTTTCGGC
>NZ_SLVX01000049.1 GCF_004341885.1 Shinella granuli
TGCAATTGCACGCCATCACAAGACAGGCCCGGTAAAAACGCGCCCAGCAGCATTAACCCAGCCTACAGGCAATGTGGTGTGTCCGTCGCGCTCACAGTTGAGCGATCGAACAGCACGACATCCAACTCTGACTCCAGCGCCTTCATCGCCGCTGACAGCGTTGATTGCGTCATGTTCAGTTGGTGAGCGGCCCGTGTAAAATTTAGTTCCTGCGCAAGCACCAGGAACGCCTCCAGCCGCCGTTCATCCATCACATTCCACCAATTAATCGTATTCTACGATAATAATATCCAATTTTATCGTTGGACGCGATTGATGGCAATGCGGCATTGGTGACCCGTCCACGATGAAGGAACTAACACATGAAGGTCTTACTTACTGGCGCCAGCGGTTACATCGGATCGGCGACACTCGACGCCTTGCTTGCAGCTGGACATGACGTCATCGGGGCCGTGCGAAACGAGTCCAAGGCAGACAATATTCGCGCGCGAGGTGCAGTCGCGGCCCTCGGCGATATAACCGATCACGTATTTCTGCGAAACGTCGCCGCCACGGTCGAGGGAGCAATCCACCTAGCCTCGCCCGGCGATCAGACCAGCCCTGGTGCTGAGGACGCAGCAGTCGCTGCGATCCTGGATGGTCTCGGGCAGACGGGAAAGCCATTCGTCTCCACGGCGGGAATATGGGATCACGGAAGCGGTGGCGCGATTTCTGAAACGACGCCCTTTCGTGCCCCACAGATCACGGCGTGGCGCCCCCGGATCACAGAGCGAGTTCTTGGCGCTCCCGGCGTTCGTAGCTCGGTAATCTCGCCCGCTACCGCCTATGGACGCGGAGACGCCTTGTTGCATGTCATCACGAATGGCCCGCGAATTGGCGCGGATCACCAGGCGCTGGCGATTATCGGCGGAGGTGAGCAACACTGGACAAACGTGCATGTCGACGACCTTGCGGAACTCTACGTACTCGCGCTCGATAAAGCCCCTGCGGGCACATATCTGATCGGCGCGAACGGAACGAACCCGACGGCGAGGGAAATCACCATCGCCGCCAGTGAAGCCATTGGTTTGAGAGGCCGCGTGGCGCCGGAAGGTGTCGCAGCGACCGTCGAGCGACTTGGCGTGCTTGGCGAGGCTCTCTTACTCGACCAACAGGTCGTCAGCACCGGAACCCAACAACTCGGCTGGAATCCAAACCGCCCCACAATAATCGAGCATCTTGCGAGCAAGACCAGCCACGCTGCCTGAACCCGCCAGGCGCGCATATAGGAGAAGAAGTGCAATGAACAATCCCTCACATGAACGTATTCTCATCAAGGGTGCGTATGTCCTTTCACAGGACGAGAACTTTGGCGAATTCGTAGGCGACGTTCTGGTCGCTGATGGGAAGATTGCGGACGTCGGCTTCGGTCTACAGGACGACGGCGCCACTATCGTCAACGGAGCGGGCCACGCGCTCCTGCCCGGATTCATCGATACGCACCGGCATGCATGGCAGGGTGCGTTGAGAGGGCTGGACCCGTCCTGGACCTACGCCGAGTACCGCAACCATGTCCAGATCGGGCTCGGCCCGCATCTGGAACCCGAAGACGTGCGCATAGGCAATCTCGCAGCTGATCTGATGTCGCTGGACGCGGGCGTGACCACGGTTCGCGATGAATCGCACATCATGAACAGCCCAGCGCATGCCGATGCTGCGATTGCGGCGCATTGGGAATCCGGAATCCGCTCCGTGTTCGCCTACGGGTGGCCATCCACAGAGGCCGAGTCCTGGCAATTCGGCAGCGTAAGGGCGCATCCCGCCGATATTCGCCGGGTCCGCGAAAGCGTCCTGTCGAGCGATTCTGCGCGCGTCACTCTCGCTGCCATGCTGCGCGGCCCCGAGCTGTCGACTCTGGACATCGCCACTCAGGATATCGCCCTCGCCCGTGACCTCGGATTGCAGATCAGCATGCACGTCGGCCTGGGTGAGTGGGGCGTCAAGCAGGCCGCCGTCCGGAAACTCCACGATGCCGGTCTGCTCGATTCCGACATGCTCTTCATCCATGCTTGCACGTCCACCGACGAAGAATTGCGGATGATTGCCGACCACGGAGCACAGGTGTCCGTGGCCTCTTCGATCGAAGCCTTCATGCCGGGCCTGGGTCAGCCCGCCACCAACCGCATGATCGCCGCGGGATTGCGTCCGAGCCTGAGTCTCGATGTCGAAACCTCCGCCGCCGGCGACTTGTTCGGCGCGATGCGCGCCGCGCTGGTCTACCAGCAACTGGCGCGTGCGGGGGCGACCGGTCTGATGGAACGAAACCTGGACGTTTTGACGACGTTCGACTCCCGCGACCTGCTTGCGTTTGCCACGATCAACGGCGCACGCGCCTGCGGCATCGACGATCGTACCGGCAGCATCACGCCCGGCAAGGAGGCCGATCTGATCATGATACGGCTGAGCGATCTCAACCTGCTCCCGGCCACCGACGTCGCCGCGACCATCGTCACCGGGGCACATTCCGGAAACGTCACCTATGTCATGGTCGCAGGCGAGGTCGTAAAGTCGGACGGTGTTCTGCGAAATACTTTCGGCATCGAGGAGCTGGCGTCGAAGTCGCGAGATCGCATCTACAATCGGGCGGGTCTTGCCATGCCGGGCATCGAGCACCGGCGAATGATTTCCTCCCGAAATGCCGGCAACTAAGATGTCGCGACAACACAAGTTACCTGAGGGGAAACCCAGGGGGCCGCGTGGACTGCGCGGCCCCCGAGCGGTGGCGGTGATTGCTGCCGCTTTCTTCGTCACCATGCTTGGCCCGACCATCCCAACGCCGCTATACCCCCTATACGAAGAGAATCTGGGCTTCGGCGGGCTGATGGTCACATCGATCTTCACCACCTACGCCGTAGGCGTTGCCATCGCCCTCGTACTTTTCGGGCGACTGTCTGACCAATTGGGACGGCGAGCCTTGCTGCTGCCTGGTCTTGCGCTGGCACTGCTGAGCAGCGTTGTCTTTCTTATACCGGACAGCATCGCAACTCTGTTTCTCGGGCGGGTTCTTTCGGGGCTCTCGGTCGGTATATTCACCGGAACCGCCACCGCGGCGTTGACCGACCTGGCCCCGTCGGGCGCGCAACGGCGGTACAGCCTCATCGCAGCCCTGGTAAACATGCTGGGCCTTGGCCTCGGCCCCGTCATGGCAGGAGCTCTTGCCGAGTTCACATCCGCGCCGCTGACGCTACCGTACCTATCGCACATCGCGCTCGTTCTTCTTGCGACAATCGGCATTGTCATGATCGCCGAACCGCTTGATCGGACTGCAAAACCTTTCAAGTGGGAATTCCAACGCTTAAGCCTGCCCCTTCAGGTCCGCGGCACCTTCATACGCGCCGCAACGGCGGGCTTCGCAGGCTTCTCCGTCCTCGGGCTTTTTGCTTCGGTCGCGCCGGCGCTACTCATACAGGTCCTCGGTGTTACCAACCATCTCGTGTGCGGGCTTATCGTTTTTGCCCAACTCGGCTTTTCGGCCATCGGACAGGTCGCCAGCACGAGAATTCAGGATCGTCTGGCGATGTTGAACGGCACGGCCGCGCTGTCAGCAGGGATTTTGTTGACGGGGATAAGCATCTTGGCGTCATCGTTGCCGGTCCTTCTGGCGGGAGCGGCCGTGGCCGGGATCGGGCAAGGCATGAGTTTCCGCGCCTCACTCGCAGCATTGGCGGAGCGAAGTCCGGTGCAAAGCCGCGGTGAAATCACGTCCACCTTTTTCCTTGTGCTTTATGTCGCGCAGGCGCTGCCCGTCATGGGCGTTGGCGTAGCTGCGGCGCCCTTGGGATTGGCGGTCGCGGGTGTCGGTTTTGCAGTGTTCGTGGCTCTCATCGCGGCAGGCGCGTTTTTCAGCTTGCTCTTGCAACAGGGGACAGGCAAGGGCCAAGGATGAAGGACGATCACGGGCGATTCCTGGCCAATAGCCTGGAATTACCCGTGCCGAGACCGACTCGTCACACGAGTTGCCGTTTTGCCCCTGTGGTCCGGGTTCATGATTGCGCGGTGTTCAGATTTGAGGCGCACGAAAATAACAGGTCAGCCATCTCCGCCCGGGTGATATGCGCCTTTTGCAAATAGGGAGCGAAATCGTCTGTCGCGAAATCCCTTCCCACGATGGAAGACAGGAGAGCTAGGAACCTTACGGCCGCCCCGCCGGAGACCGCCGCTTCGGTCCGCAACGTCAACCAGCGCTGACGCGGTTCGGGAAGAAGATGATCCGCCGGATGGTCGATTGAGGGGTGGAACATGTTGTCGAACAACGCCACGCCTTTCCGGCTGGCCGTATCGTAAAGAGTTTCCGCATACCGGAAAACATGGTCTGTCGACTCTATCGTGTCGAAGTGAATGCCTGTCACGCTGACGGGCAATTCGAACGCTTTCACAACGGCTTCCAGGAATTCTCCCCATGTGGCCGAGTTTTCCGGAAAGAAACAATATCCGGTATCACCTTCAGGCAGGCAGCCCTTCAGCGCCAGCCACTGGATGCCACGGAAATGAGGATGCTCGGAGTGGACATCCGAGAAATATGTCAGCTTGTAGTTTTGTTGTAGCATGGAGTCCTGGATACTCTCGACAGCAATATCCGAGATTTCGCTGCCTTGCCTGATCGCCAGGCTGGCAGCAATGCCTGCTGCCGCACCGGTCTGCGCCCAGACCGCCTCGACCCTTAACGCGCAAAACGCGACGTGCGTGGCGGAAATCGTCGTCGTGACCAGCAGGTTGTCGAGACCCTCGGGCAGCAGGCAGCCGAACGGAACCTGATAGGGCGCCCGAAGTGTCCGGATGAACATCGAACCGTCATAGGTGTTCGTCATCGGGTTCGGTTCGTCGCGGCAGCGGCGGCTTTCGACGCCCCAGTCGCCGATCGCGATGGAATCCTTGCGCAGCGGCGGGCGCGGGCCAGGCCCCGCCAGATAGGCGCTGACATCATTTTCCGTAAGCCGGACGCGGCCCCGGAAACGCCGTCCTTCCCGCACATATGGCGAGCGCGGCATGTTGTTGTTGTCTGCGAATTCGTCTTCGGACAACCCCAGCTGAGGCATGCCGCCATCGGTCTGAATGAAATAAAGGAAGCCGAGCGAGTGGTTCATGAAATCCTTTCGGATCTCGGTGCGCTCGCGCGGATGCGATAGGATGTAGTCCCGATTTCCCTTGAGACGGTCGTCGCCGAAATAACGCTGGTTGGTCAACATCTTCCCGAGCATGCTCGGTTGCAGCTCGGTTCCGAAGGCGCCGCCCTGTTCCGGTAAGGTCCTGGGCGCCCATGAATACAGGCTGGCGTCATAGCCTTTCGGCGGCGTTTTCAGCAGATGGTCCTCATAGCCGGCCGCACGGTAGCGCACACTCATCCTGCACGTAAACGACATGATAGAAACAGAAATTTTCCCTTCCTAGCTGTTTCGGGGCCGAGGCTTATTGAGCTCGGTCAGCATCCCACGTCTGTTTAGAGTGAGACCGAAATGGAAGAGAAGATCAAAATTATCAAAGACCTCAGCATCGAGGAGCGGGAAGAGGTCTTTGCCGATATCGCGCGCGTCCTGGAGAGGACCGCACACGAGGCCTATGTCGAAGGCAACCGGCATTTTGCCGCACTTTCGGCCAATATGGCTCAGGCAATCCGCATCAATGCCGATGAACTGGCACGCGACGATGTCCAAAACGCCGAGCGCGTGTTGCTGCAGGCCACGGCCATGATCTCGCAGTTCAATGCCGTCCATCCCTACCGGATGGTGAGCAAGGCCGTGCACTGACGATCACAGCGCGCTCCCCTCCTCGCGTAGTCGCACTATGACGATTGCGCTTTGGAAAGCCCGACCAGTGTGGCATGCAAGTTTGATGTTAGGGCTATTCGATGCTTGGCTTCGGCGCCCCGTGAATAGACAAGGCGGTCGCCGCGGAGCTTCTGCGCGTAGTCCAGGGGGATCCTTGCGGGACAGGTAGTCGGGGAAGAAGAGAGCCGGCAGGACGAGGAAGGCGACGCAGGTGTGGAACTTAAAGCGGTCCCAGAGATAGCGCGCCATGTCTCGGGATATTTTCGGGGGGTGGGCAGCGTAATCATTGCAGATGTACGAGCTTCACCGGCGATCGCACCGCGCGCCTGGATGGTAACAACGTCATTCGCGAAGCGTAGATGGCGGGTGATGAAGCCGTGGGGTATGTGTTGGTGCAACGCTTGCGGCTTCTACCGATGAAACGGCCGCTCCGTCTGAAGACGGACAGACATTTCCCCTGTGACCGACAGGAAGTTTTCCAGGGCGGCACTCTTGCCTTTCTCCCGCCAGATGAGCCCGGTCTCGATTTCGGGAACGTTTCCGGCAAGCGGCAGATAGGCGGCGCCTACCCGCTGAAGACGTGTCATCGATTCAGGAACCAATGCTACGCCGAGCCCGGATGCGACCAGACCGATGATCGTCTGCATCTGAATTGCCTCCTGGAAGACGGAGAACGGTGCGCCGTGGGCGTAGAAATAGGCCGAGACCAGATCATGGAACACGGGCGCCGACGACCGCGGAAAGAGGATGAGGGGGGCCGAGAAGAAGATGTCCGGCTGTAGCGTTTTGCCACCGAAGCCTTCGCGACCTTCCTCAATCCATTGTCTGGGGACCGCCGCTACCAGCCTTTCCTGCAGGATCGGACGATAGGTCAGCATGCGGTGGAGCGAGGCCGGCGGCGGGGCGATGACGAAGCCGACATCGACGTCTTCCCCCAGGAGTGCCTCGATCTGCCGGTCGCTCGTCGCCTCGGTGAGCTTGATCTCGACGTCGGGATAGGCTGCACGATAGCGGCCAAGGATGGCCGGCAGCACGCTGTAATCCGCCGTGCTGACGAAGGAAATGCGCAGCCGTCCAAGCTGGCCGGCGGCGAGCTGCCGCGCCACCGCCGGAAGGGCGTCGGCCGTCTCCAGCACGCGCCGGGCATGGGCGAGCCATTCCGCGCCCACGGCCGTCAGCCGCACGGAACGCCTGGTGCGCTCGAAGAGCCGGATGCCGAGGTCGCGCTCCAGCGCCTGGATCGACTGGCTGAGCGGAGGTTGCGTCATGTGCAACCGTTCGGCTGCCCGGCCGAAATGCAATTCTTCTGCCACCGCCACGAACTGACGTATCTGTCTCAGGTTCAATCGCGTCTCTGATATTTTCTGCGACCTAATAATGCCTGAAAAGTATATTTCACAATCATTTCCGCCGCCACTACCTTCCTGCTGCACACAAGGAGGCGGCAATGGCTTACAACGACCGATCCAGGAACATCACGCAGGGCGTTGCCCGTTCGCCGAACCGGGCGATGTATTACGCGCTCGGCTACGAGAAGGCGGATTTCGACAAGCCGATGATCGGCATCGCCAACGGGCATTCCACCATCACGCCCTGCAATGCGGGGCTCCAGCCGCTGGCGGAGGCGGCCGCAGCGGCGATCAGGGAGGCTGGCGCAAACCCGCAGCTTTTCGGAACGCCCACCATTTCCGATGGCATGTCCATGGGCACCGAGGGCATGAAGTATTCCCTCGTCTCGCGCGAGGTGATCGCCGATTGCGTGGAAACGGTCGTGCAGGGGCAGTGGATGGACGGCGTGCTCGTGCTCGGCGGCTGCGACAAGAACATGCCGGGCGGCATGATCGGCATCCTGCGGGCGAACGTGCCGGCGATCTACGTCTATGGCGGTACGATCAGGCCCGGCCGCTGGAAGGGCGAAAGCCTCTCCGTGGTCTCGGCCTTCGAGGCCGTCGGCGCCTTCATGGCGGGCAGGATGAGCAGGGAGGATTTCGAGGGCATAGAGAAGAACGCCTGTCCGAGCACCGGTTCCTGTGGCGGCATGTACACGGCCAACACGATGAGTTCGTCCTTCGAGGCGCTCGGCATGTCGCTTCTCTATTCCTCGAACATGACCAATCCCGATCCCGAAAAGCGTGACAGCACGGCGCAATCCGCCCGCGTGCTGGTAGAGGCGGTGAAACGCGGGATCAGGCCGCGCGACATCGTCACCCGCGCCTCGATCGAGAATGCCGTGGCGCTGATCATGGCGACGGGCGGCTCGACCAATGCGGTGCTGCACTATCTTGCGATCGCCCGCGCGGCCGAGGTCGTGTGGACGCTCGACGATTTCGAGCGGGTGAGGCGGCGGGTCCCCGTCGTCTGTGACTTGAAGCCCTCCGGGCGCTACATGGCTGTCGACCTGCATCGCGCCGGCGGCGTGCCGCAGGTGCTGAAGCTCCTGCTGAATGCCGAGCTTGTCGACGGCAACTGTCTGACGGTCACCGGACGGACGCTCGGCGAGGAGCTTGCGGCCGTGCCTGACACGCCGCCGGCCGATCAGGAGGTGATCCGTCCACTCGACAGACCGCTTTACCGGGAAGGGCACCTTGCAATTCTGCGCGGGAACCTTGCGACCGGCGGCGCGGTGGCGAAGATCAGCGGCCTGAAGAGCCCGGTCATCTCCGGCCCGGCGCGTGTTTTCGACGATGAGCCGTCGGCGATGGAAGCCATCCTCTCCGACAGAATCCGGCCGGGCGACATCCTCGTGCTACGCTATCTCGGCCCGAAAGGCGGCCCCGGCATGCCGGAGATGCTCGCTCCGACCTCCGCCATAATCGGGCGCGGACTGGGCGAGAGCGTCGGATTGGTCACCGATGGCCGCTTTTCCGGCGGCACCTGGGGCATGGTCGTTGGTCATGTTACGCCAGAGGCCTTCGAGGGTGGATTGATCGCGCTTGTCGAGGAGGGAGACCGTATCACCATCGATGCGCATCGCCAGAGCCTGGAACTCGATGTCAACGAGACGGAAATCGAGCGCCGCCGGGCGTTGTGGATCCGGCCGGAGCCGCGCTACAAACGCGGCGTTCTCGCCAAGTTTGCCGCCCTGGCGGGGCCAGCAAACGAGGGGGCTGCGACTGGGTAGGTGTTGACGACGGACGGAATTGCTACTGAGATCGGCTCAGTGCCCCCGAGAAACCGCCATACATAACCTACGTTAGGTGGCTGCCTTGGCCCGGAAAATATCGAGAATTTCTCTCGCATCGGTTCGCTGCATGCCTGTCACCTGCCGGCTCCCCATATCGACTGGTCTGCCTGTTCGAGTGTCAACGACCGACCATGTACCATCCGCATGTTGCTGCTTCACATATCGCTGGTCTTGATTCGAGTTCATACAATCTCCTAGCGTGTGTTACGAATCGTACATTACTCCATTCTTGCTGCGATGCACAAACGGCACGGACGTCGCCACGTCATGGTCAGAGGGGCGCAGCGTAACCATGCGATGAAGATAAGGAATGAAACGCGCTATGAAATACACTGCCCTTTCTGTTGCTGTCGCGCTTGGTCTTGCTACACCGGCGCAGTCGGCGGTATCGGGCTTCTTCGATGCGGCTGAGCAGGTTCAAGCCATCGTTGCGAGCACGATGGTATCGTCGGCTATGAAGGAGATGCCGTTTGATACCCTCGAGCAAGTCCGCACTCGCGACAACGGCGACGTGGAATGGCGCGTCCAGAATTCCGAATGCTATGTCATCGTCACCTTGAAGCCCATTCGTCCGGCGGCGTTGGGAAAAACCACCTATGAGGTCGAGGGCGTGTCGACCTGTGAGGGGAGCGATATAGAAGACGAGGCCGAATAGGCTCACGGTTAGCGCACGGTGGGTCGAGGATCAACGCGGTTGATCGCTCTTCATCTGGCACTCGAAATCCCGGAAGGATTGCTCGATCCACGGCTCAGTGTAACCCGCACTGAAATCGATTTCGTCGTTGCCCTCTTTTCGGCAAAGCCAGGAGAAGACGATGGTCTTGATAAACACCAGTATGTTCATTGCCCTCGCCCTTCATTGAAAGACCCGGCCCATCGTCCTCGTAGTGTCCGCCGCGCCGGGTCTCCAGCCGCATTTGGCGGTGCGGCGTAATGAACGTGGAATCCGCCCGATGAACGGCGGATGAACAACTCCTGAAATTGTAGGGGATATCGGGCGTCAGACGACATGCCGGAATAGGTGAGTCGGGCGAACGGTTGCCAACGCGACGGATTCGCTTTCATCAAATGTGCAGTTCGCGATATGAGCGGACAAAGCCGATAGTTTGCGGCGTCCCTCCCGCTGACGGGGATTTTGACGGAATTCATGATGCACCGATATTTTATGAGACTCGCTGACCGCGATCGCAGCGAGGAGGCAGATACGCATCTCGCCTATCTATTGGCCTTCGTTGCGGGGGGAGCAAATGCCGGCGGCTTCATGGTAGTTCACCAGTATACTTCCCATATGTCCGGTATTGTGTCGGGCATGGCTGACAGTCTGGTTCTCGGGCAAATCGACATTGCCGTGTTGGGAGCCGGTTCTCTCGTCGCGTTCGTGTGTGGGGCAGCAACGTCGGCTTTTGCGGTCAATTGGGCGAGACGGCGCGGCCTTCGCTCGGTTTACGCTCTCCCGCTTGCCTGGGAAGGCATTCTATTGCTCCTTTTTTCTATCATTTCCTCACAGGCCCAACAGAACACGACCCACTTTACGATCCAGGTGATCTTGCTTCTATGTTATGTCATGGGGCTACAGAATGCCGTTATTACCAAACTGTCGGGTGCTCGAATCCGCACGACGCACGTCACAGGTATGGTGACCGATCTCGGCATCGAAATCGGCAAGCTGATTTATCTGAACAGAGACTCAACGTCAGAGGTCCATCCGCGTGTCCGCGCGGACAGGCGGAAGATTCGTGTGCTGGCGCAACTGATTGGACAGTTCTTCTTTGGGGGGCTGATAGGAGCGTGGCTCTTCAAAACAGTTGGATTGCCAGCGACCCTTGCCTTTGCGCTTCCGTTGTTGGGCATTTCGGCATCGCCGTTAATTTGCGACATAAAAAATCGCAGCCGTTGACTGACGGAACCTGCACTGGCCAGACGAATTCGCGCAAATCACCGCTTTTCCTGGCGGGCCTATCGTGGTCGCGATTTGTAAACATGTCATGCCTGATGCGGTGTGATAACCCTGTTCCGGCCCTGCCTCTTGGCCGCGTAAAGTGCCTCGTCTGCCATGGCGAGGAGGGGTTCGATACCGATTGAGGGAGAGGCCGCAGCGACCATTCCGATGCTGACGGTTGCGGATATCGCGCTTCCATCTTCAAGACACACTGGCGTTGCTGCAAACACGGTATTGATCCGCGTCGCAATCACCTGGGCCTCCCTGGCCGTGCATTCGCTGAGAATGGCTGCGAACTCTTCCCCGCCCATCCGGCCAACAATATCGTTCTTGCGGACATTGCGTTTCAGAAGTTCCGCGAAGGCGATAATCACACGGTCTCCTGCTGCATGACCGTACTGGTCATTTATCGCCTTGAAATGATCGATGTCGAGCATGAGAACGAAAGTCGCAAAGTCGTGAGACCTGCCACCACGCAGTCTTCGCGCGGCATTCTCCAGAAACGCCGATCGGTTGAACAACCCGGTCATCTGGTCGTGGTTCGAAAGGAACATCAGGCGCTGGAGCAATTCCTCGCGTGCCGCCATGACGCTTGCAACAACCAAAGGCGCAACGCCCGTCAGGGAAACGGCAAAACGGATGGAAAGAAGCGTGGCCCGGTCGGCTGTATTGTCGGCGACAGGAAGATAGCCTGTGGCAATAGCAAGAAGCGTCCAGGCAACAAATGCAAAGGCAAGGCATGCCGTTGCGAACAGGCTATACGTTACGGCACACCACAGAAGGGCGAGAACGGGGAACGCGATCGCGCCCGGGCCTCCCACCACGGCGCCTGCAACAGCGGTGCCGGCAAGCGCGAGCAGCGGTAGGAGTTTCATGATATCGAGCGGCGTATCTATGATCCGCTGAAGCCTGTTCAGTGGGTCGTCCGGTAGCGTGAGGATCATGGGCAGAAACGCAACATAGTTCACCATTTCGGTCGCCGACCAATAGAGTAATGCGTCGAGCGGGGCGCCCCCGAAGAGAAAGGGATCGGCAACAGTACCAATCACACCCGCCGTTAACGCGGCAACGCCAATCGCCACAAGCATGAACAGGACCGACGCCGGGCGCGCCAATCGCCGGTCGGCGGGTTCAAGCCGCTGGAAAACGATATAGCCGGCGCTGATTGCCGTCAGGTTCCCAAGGTTGAGAACGACGGTATTCAGGATCGTGCTGCCGGTAATGAGGTCCGCGGCGGCGAAGCCGACAGCACAGCAAATCCAAGACAGGGGATTGGCAAGGCTCGGGAAGCGGACAAGCATACCAAGCATAAAGGCATTTGCCGGCCAGAAACTTGCAAGATCGGCGCCCGGCCTGGTGAAAATTCCCAACAGGCAAAACCCGAACAGCCCAAGCCCGAGCAAAGCGCTGTTGATGACGCCTGTCGTCTTTCGGTCCAAAACTATCAATGAGGCCTGCATTGACGGCTCCTCCTGGCGGGCATGATTTTAGTGCCAGCGCTTTAAGGAAGTGACAAACAGGTCATTTGAAGAAGGAGGTATATCGTCAAGCTTTGTTAACGCCACTTGATTGAAACTGGCAGCCTCTCTTGTCGATTATCTATTCTGGACCCATCTGTGGTTGTCGAAGCCGTTTGAGAGGAGGGGTTGAATGAAGGAGTTTCTCGAGCGGGCGGCCCGCGCCGATAGCCTGAGCCCACAGGAACTCCATGTCATTCTCGATGCCTTGCCCCTTGCGCTGTCATGGGCATCTTTGCCCGATGGTGAGATCAAGTTCGTCAACCGGGCATTTCGAACCACCTTCGGCTATGAGGAGGGTGAGCACGCAACTGTCGATGCCTGGATCGAGAGCGTCTACCCGCGGAAGAATGATCGCGATGAGGCAAGACGGCGTTGGGATGAGCTGTGGCGAGATCCTTCATCAGGTATCGCCGAGATCGAACCCTTCGAGATCGAAGTGCTCTGTCGTGACGGAACCGTGAAAACCATCCAGCACCGCGGCATCGTTCTTCACGAGTTGCATATCGGCATGGCGGTTTTCGATGATGTCTCCGACCGGCGTGCAGCCGAGAAGGCTCTACGACGGTTTGCATTCGAGGATCCGCTGACCGGGCTTGCCAATCGACGCATGCTGCAGGAGCGTTGGGGGCACTTGCTCGAAACGTCGTCAGGCAAAGCGATGACGGCTGTCCTGCTGATCGATCTCGATGGCTTCAAGGCCATTAACGACACGATAGGCCACGATGCTGGTGACGAGACGCTCAAAGTGGTGGCGCAGCGGCTGCGCGACAGCGTTCGCAACGGCGACCTCGTCTGCCGCATGGGTGGTGACGAATTTGCGGTACTCATGCCGGATATCGGCACACCCGAGACGGTACAGAGAATATGTTGGCGTATCGGCGCCGCCCTCACGTTGCCGATCAAGCTCGCCAGCCAATCCGTGACTGTTGGGGCGAGCATCGGCGCGAGCCTTTATCCGCAGGACAGTCATGACCTCCAGAAGTTGTTGCATCGAGCCGACGAGGCACTTTATCGTAGAAAGGCCGATCGAAAAGGAGGATGGGAATGGTTCTCAAATCCGAGGGCTGCCTGATCGGATACTAAGGAGGAACGGTCGTGCCTGGGTCCAATCGCCATGGGGTATCTGCTTTCATTAAGAGAGTGGAGGAGTTGGTTGCATCTTCACCGGAAGCATATGCAATCCTCTCGGTCGATATCGATCACTTCCGGCAAATCAGCGTGTCCCTCAGCGATGAACAGGCCGATCACTTGTTCCGGCAGCTCATCGGGCGACTGAGGCTGGAGGTTCGGGCGCACGATATCGTCGAGCGGACAGGGCGCGACGGTTTTGCCATCTTTGTAAGCGGCGTCGGTTCAGGGAACCGAGTGGCTCGCCTTTGTGAGCGTCTTTTGGCGGCCGCGCACGAGCCATTTCCCGTTGATGGAAATGCAGTCCTTATAAAGCTGAGCATTGGTGTTGCGCGACAGGAAAGCCCCTCTGTGGCTATTGCGGAACTGATGCGGAGGGCGGACGTGGCGCTTCAGTTCCAGAAGGCGTCAGGCGGCTCAGGGTTCAGTGCTTTTACGCAAACCCTGGACGATGAACTTAAGCGGCAGCAATCGATCGTGGGAGATCTCGCTGCCGCGCTCGACAGCGAGCGAGAGATCGTCGTCCATTACCAGCCCCTCTTCTCGCGAGAGGATCTGTCGCTTGTCGGGCATGAAGCTCTGGTCCGTTGGTCGCATCCGAGGGATGGTTGGCGCAGCCCTGCCGAGTTCCTGCCGCAGGCTGAGGCGACCGGCCTCATCCACCCCCTCGGCCAGATTATCCTTGATAGGGCCGCCCGGGCAGCTCACGACCACCCGGACGGGTTCATGGCGATAAACGTTTCGCCTCTCCAATGCCGTACGGCCATATTTGCCCAACAGGCGGAGGCGAGGGTTCGGGCGTTGGGCTGCCGTCCGGAGCAGTTCGAGATCGAGGTGACAGAGCATGTCCTTCTCGATGACGAGCAAAGCGCTGCAACCCTCCAGGATCTGCGAAGCCGCGGTTTCCGGATTGTGCTGGATGACTTCGGCTCTGGCTATTGCAGCCTTGCCTATCTTCGGCGTTTCCCGGTCGATAAGCTCAAGATCGATCGACAGTTCATTTCCGGGCTGGGGGAAGATGAAAAGTCGTTGAAAATCGTGCGGGCCGTCGTTGACCTCGCGCACGCGCTCGGCATTCGAACGACGGCCGAAGGCATAGAGACGCAACGGCAACTTGATCTTCTGAGAGATACAGATTGCGATGAATTGCAAGGCTATCTGCTTGGAAGGCCGTCGCCTATGAGTGGTACCATGTCGGCCTTTGGGGCATAGTCGGGAGGCTCGCGCGTTACCGAGATATCGCCCGGCTTCGTCGACACGAGTTTTGCAGATGCCACCATCGACGATCCCGCCGTTAAAGCCGCCATACTGGAGCGCAAGGAAGAACTGGCCATCTCTCCCGAGGCCATTGCGCGGGCCATAGCCTTTGCAATCGATCAACCAGAAGATGTCGAGATCGGCAGCATTGTCGAGGGCCGGCCTACTCACAGACCGAGCTCAGAAGTAGGTCATCTGTGCTATATTGCAGGTTCGTTGCGCGCTCTGAACCTGACTGCGGGCAGAGCGGGCGAAGCTCTCACGCAGTTTCCGGTCGCCGAGGCGATCGATTACATGCTCAAACGCCGGGAGGGCTTTAATACCGCCGAACGAGCATTGCGTGGCTTTGCCGTCGGGCACAAATCATGGTTCTTCGCCGGCTCCGATCATGGTACAGATCGTGCCGCCTTCATGGCAACGCTCATCATGTGTCAATGCCGCGTGAATTTTCCTCAGAAGCGCCGAAGTAAAATTCCCCAGTTATGCCGACGTGGTTGGCAGGGCGAAGTGGCCATTTTTGGGTGGCCGTCCGCGCGGTTTTGGTGGCGCGAAGGCGGGCGGTGTGATGAGGGCCTTGGAGCGGACATGTTCCGTACGCATCCGGGGAAGGACGCCTTGCTGTTTTGCGAATTTTGGTGAGGCTCCGGCTATATCGACGTCAATATAGCCAGTGTTCTACCCATGGA
>NZ_SLVX01000050.1 GCF_004341885.1 Shinella granuli
CCGACCTCCAAATCAGTCGGCAACCTATGAATCAGACCGGATTCGTCCCCGGAACCCCAAAACCTATACCTGAGTCAATTCGTCCACACGGCCTAATGAAGGTCGCATTCCTCTTCGATGACCAACTGAGGAAAGACGCTTGGGCAGCGCGTAGGGAAACCAATTCGGCGAAGAGCGCGTCCGCGTTGGTTACAATCTGCAATGCTCTGCTTTCTCGTGTCGATCGGCTTCCCGACGCACGCTCCCGAGAACTTGTTTCAGGCGCATTGAAGTGGGCAGCGGCGAACCCGTTCGAGATCGAGTATGGCGTTGGCAACAAGGACACGGCCCTGCAGATTTCACCGAACCTAGTCGGCTTTCAGCAGGTTATGCAGGTCATGGCCGTGCAGTCAAACAGGAAGGGGCGCTCCATCCGCAAGATCACGGTTGATCGCCAGACCGAATTCAACAAGGCACAAGGCGAACTTGCGAGCTGGTACGAGAGCCTCCGGGCCGTCAAACATAACACCGATTTCGGTCCAGGTATGCCAAAGTTCGATTATTCGATGATGCCGGAAGTCCCACCAACATTTACGCCCGGCGATGAAAGCGCCGGATTGGAATTGGTGGACGTAACCCTGTGGATCACGAAACGTCTGGAGGAAAAAAAGGATGTTCCCACCCAGCTCAGGCACCTGTTTGCCAGCCAGACCAAGCGCGGACTGATCGACGAAGTTTCACTCGAGGCGATAGACAAGCGCTGGCGGCACCTTTTGTCGCTGCCAGTTCCTGACAAGCCCATTCATGGCGATTTCGAAAGACACTTCGAGGAAGTGGAGGAGGCAAGAAAGGCAACGGTTGCTACGCTGGGATGACCGATACTTTATCGTAAATGAAGACCACGCGCTGGCCGATATTCAGCGACGGTGGGCGGCTAGCGAACCCCTGTCGCTACGGTTCGACGTCATCGGCGTCCGGAAATTCACGGTCGGGAGCAGCAGCCGTTCGGCTGAGCAGCCCGGCATCCTCCAGCGCCTCGATGTCGGGCAGATCGCGCAGCGTCTCCATGCCGAAAGCGATGAGGAAGTGTTTGGTCGTAACGTAGGTATAGGGCGCGCCCGGCGTCGGGCTGCGCGGGCCGGAGGCGAGAAAGTTGGCATTGCGCAGGCTGGCGATGGTGTCGCGGCTGACCTCCTTGCCGAAGATTTTTGACAGGTCGCCGCGGGTGATCGGCTGAAAATACGCGATCGCCACCAGCACCATCGCCTCGAAGTCGGACAGCGCCGGCGGCCCTCCCCCCGTCGACGCTTGCGACGCCCGGATCGCGGACGCGTAGGCCGGACGTGTTAGGTGCTGCCAGCCGCCGGCGACAGAGACGATGTCATAGGGCCGGCCCTTCAACTCCTCGCGCAGGTCATCGATGAGCAAATCGATGCTGCAGTCCTTGCCGACGACACGCGCCAGTGTCTCGCGGCTGACCGGTTCGGCCGCGGCAAAGATCACCGCCTCGACGCGCAGCATCCATTCCCGCCAGCGCAGCTCCGGCGGTAGATTCACCAGCTCCCGATCCAACAAGCGTTCGCTTGCGTCCTTCTTCCGAGACGTCCGTGTTTTGCCAGGTTCATCCGGCTTACCCATCGTCACAGCCCATAGATCCGGAACGCGCTGCGGCCGGACAGTTCGCGCACGCCGCCAAAGCCTTCCAGTCTCTCGAACAGCCGGGTCGCCGCCCAGCGTGAGAGATTGCTGCCGGGCGCCGAGGCTGCCACGGCGTCCTCGTTCAGCAGGGCCTCGATGACGGCGCCGGCGCCCTTCGTCCGAACCTTTGGCGCCGCGGTGCGCAGCGTCTCGGCGCGACGGGCGATCTCGCCAGCGGTGCGCAAGGCCGCGCTCGTTCCCTCGACCACAGCGAGGCAGACGGCGCGGGCGAAGGCGGCATCACCCGGGCGCACGCGGCCCCTGCCCCCAAGCGTCTTAAAGGCGGAGCCATAACGCTCGGCCATCAGCAGCGGCACGGCACAATCCCATTTCAGCAGCGCGGCGATCATCCTATCGGCGAGCATCCAAGCGAGCGGCTCGGCATCCGGCCGCACGGCATGGATGGCCGTGACCAGGTCCGCCGCGGCAAGCGGCGCCGGGCGACCGGATTGCAGCGCGTCATCGGCATAGTCGACGGCCGCGGCCAGCCGATCGTCCCAGGCCAGCCCCAACAGGTCGGCGAGCTCGGCCACCGCTTTCGAGGAAAAGGCGGGTTTTCGCGTGGAAAGCCTTTTGGTGGCCAAAAACACCTTTCCGGCTGGGCCGGGATCGTCGCCAGTTGCGGTGAGCAAAAGCGCGTCCCGCAACGCGGGCTCATTCTCGCTGCGGCCCATCAGCCGGACCGCGACGGCGGCACATTTCAGGGCCTGGCGAGAACGCCAGCAGCCGGCCCAGATGGAGGCAGAGCGGACAAGATCGTCGAGCGATTTCAAGGCGATGCCGGCGGCGAAGGCGGCAGCGAGTTCGTCCGGCTCGCGGCCACGCGGCAGGGCCCAGCCGGGCAACGCGGTCGTGAACGTCGGGGCGGCAACAGACGAGGCGACGGGCGAATCCATGGCCAACAGGTTAGACCAAATGTGCGGACAATGCCAGCATTTTGCCTTATAACCGCACGGCTTGTCTCTCCTCTATAATGACGGATAAGTTTGCATTATCGTTCGTTTTGTTCATTATAAAGAAATGACGCAAATCATCGACGAAAACACCGAATTTGAGCCTCAGGAGAGTTCAGCGCCGCCGCACAGCACGGAGGATTCCGATGCGCTTTCCGGCCGCGTCCTCTCGGCGACCGAGGTCCCTCCCCTGCCGGCCCATCTGCAGGACCTTGCCGATCGCGCCCGCGTCTATGTCGAGGCCGCCAGTTCCGCCAACACGCGAAAGGCCTACGCCTCCGACTGGAAGCACTTTGCCGCCTGGTGCCGGCGCCAAAACCTCTCCCCCCTCCCCCCGGATCCGGCAGTCGTCGCGCTCTACATTACCGCTTGCGCCTCAGGCAGTGCCGTTGGCACAGCCGGCCGCAGCAGCAAGCCGAACAGCGTCTCGACCATCGAGCGTCGTCTCGCCGCGATCGGTTGGAATTGTTCGCAGCGCGGCATGCCGCTCGATCGCAAGGATCGCGCGATCGCCACGGTGATGGCCGGCATCCGCAACAAGCACGCCGCCCCTCCAAGACAGAAGGAAGCCCTGCTGCCGGAAGACCTGATCGCCATGCTGGAGACGCTCGACAGGGGGACCCTGCGCGGCCTGCGCGACCGGGCGATGCTCCTCGTCGGCTTTGCCGGCGGCCTGCGCCGCTCGGAGATCACCGGCCTCGACCTCGGCCGCGGCCAGAGCGAGGACGGCCGCGGCTGGATCGAGATCTTCGACAAGGGGCTGCTCGTGACATTGCGCGGCAAGACCGGCTGGCGCGAGGTGGAGATCGGCCGCGGCTCGTCCGACGCCACCTGCCCGGTCGCCGCGCTGGAAACCTGGATCCGCTTCGCCAAGCTCGCCAAAGGCCCGCTGTTTCGCCGTGTCACCGGTCAGGGCAAGGATATCGGCCCGGACCGGCTGAACGACCAGGAGGTGGCGCGCTTGGTCAAGAAGACTGCGCTTGCCGCCGGTGTGCGCGGCGAGCTATCCGAGGCCGAGCGCGGGGAGAAGTTTGCAGGCCATTCGCTGCGCGCCGGTCTCGCGTCCTCCGCTGAGGTCGACGAGCGACATGTTCAAAAGCAGCTCGGCCATGCCTCGGCGGAGATGACGCGGCGCTATCAGCGCCGACGCGACAGGTTCAGGGTCAATCTCACCAAAGCGGCAGGGCTATAGACTCCCCTCCCCTGTCAGTGAACCTGCTCAGAGCTTGGAACCATGTCGGGAACGCTCTGCGATGCGGGAAAGATCAACCTTCTTGCCCGCGACGTCCGCCACGATCTTCAAGACAGCCTGGGGGGAAGGAGAAAGCCGGTTCGGTCATTCACTGCGCGCCGTGGCCCGATGCCGTTGCGCACGGGCCAGCTCGACAAACCGTCGCTTGACCTCGGCAAACAATGCCGGCGGCAGCGGCCCGAAATATCCTGTATCGCTGTCGACCGGCCGCATGTCCGGACCCGGCCAGACGAACCGGTTGCTTTCGGTCAACACAATCCAGGAACGCTCGTCGTCGAGCCCGAGGCGTCGCTTGGTCGCCGGCGGAATCTCGATCGCGTCTTCAGCATCGGATGGTGGGCTGTGGGTGATCGGCAGCACCCTCACCGCCGGTCTGCCATCCTCAAGATGCGCGACGATCGCCAGCACCAGTGCCGGGCGATCCTTGTCCCCCTCCTCGCGGCCTTCGAGGAGTTGCCAGTGCCAAAGATAGGAATAGCGAAAGACCCAGCCGACCTTCGGTTCAGTCGGCAGCATGTTTTCCCGTCAGAAGCTCGGCGTTGAGATGATCGAGATCCCCCTCCATTGCGGAGGCTTCGATGGCGGCGAGATCGTCATCCCCGAGTGTAGCGGTCAATTCGACGCGCCGGTCGCGTTTCGTCAGTCGCAGGTAATCCTCATAGGCGATCAGCACCGTGCGCGGCCGACCGTTCTTGGTGATGATCACCGGATCGCGGACGGCGGCATCCTGATAGGCGCCAAAATTCTTCGAGACCGCAGCGGCCGTAACAGTGGAGGTCATAGCAAACTCCTTTTTACGGAATATACGGATTTTACGGAAGACTTGCAAGATTGCTGTGCCGCCGGCCGGCGTGCCGACTGTCGGGCGGCGCAGGATGCCACGGCCATCACCGCTGTTGGGCGGCGATAGCGGGATCGACGGTTGCCGACGCTGCTCGGTGAAAAGCATGTCCTTCTACAGTTTCCGCTGCCGGTCGAAGAACTCCGCAAGCAGCTGCGCACTGGCGTCTCCAAGATTTCGTATCATTCCAACGTCACCTGGTGACGCCATGAAACCCGATACGTCAACAGCTTTAAAGTGATGTATCAGATTCAAGCTCGTCCAGCGAGCGGCATGCGCGGACGCAATACAAACCGCGCGCCACGACTTTGCCGCCCCACCTGCAGGACCTCACCGATCGTGCCCGGGTTACGTCGAGGCCGCAAGCTCCGCCAGTACGCGAAAAGCCTATGCCTCCGACTGGAGGCATTTTGCTGCCTGGTGCCGTCGCCAACATCTATCTCCCCTCCCCCCGGATCCAGAAGTCGTCGGGCTCTATCACAGCCTGCGCCTCGGGCACGGTCGAACGCGGCGGCTAACTCAGCAGTGTCTCGACCATCGAGCGACGCCTTACTTCAGCCGCCTTCTGACGAAGACAGCACCTCACTCAGTACCGCCTGGGCGATAGAAAGGCTGTCGGCGGCGAGGTAGGTGTACGCGGGCAGAATCATGAGCTGGCTTATCGTCGCGCTGACAAACTCGGGATTGAGCTTGGCGACCCGATCTTGCGTCTTGCCAGCCTGCTCAGGGAAGGCCTGTAACGCGGAGATGACATCAGCGCGCTCTTGCGCCGCCGCTGCGGCGAGGTCAAAAATATCACGCGGCTTGGCCTCGCTCCCGCGGTAGTAGATCTTCTTCGTGATGATCTCAGGGATGGTTTCAAGATTGACGTCGCGTCCTTCGATCTCGCGGACTTCAAAGGGTGTACTTGTGAGCGGCCCCGCAGCGATGAAGTCGATCTCACCAATGTCCTCGAAGGCAAATTTCTGAAACCGTGCGCCGTCCCCGCCGTAAGATGCCGGAACCTCCCTGAAACGCAGGTCGGCTTTTGCGGGGTCGAGAAATCCCAGGATCTGGCTGTCATCCAGGAAAATATCGATGTCATGGCTTTCCCGGTGACCAATCCGGATCATCATCGCGGTGCCACCGCCTAAAGACCACTGAAACGGGTAGCCGCCGGTTTGGTCCCTGACTTGATCCAGCAGATCACAAGCGATAGCAAAGAGCCGCCGCCACTCCGACGGTCGCTGGTTGTGTGCCTCAACCATCAGGCGGCAAGATGGTAGCTCTCGCCGGACCACGCCGAGAAGTCGGAGGCAAGCATCTTCAGATCATCGACTGCAATACCGAACTCCGCAGCAAACTCGGTCTGCTGATCGAGCGGCACCTCGCCGAAGAAAGAACTGACCTGGCCAGAAAATACCTTGGCAAGCTCAATATCCGAAAGGCAATGAGCCAGCATCGCGCCGTCCAGCTGATTGCTGTAGGGTGCGTTCACCGTCGTCAGGACTGACACAAGGTTCTTGCTCATAGTGTCTCCAACATAAGGAATTCCGACCGTTTTCGCAAGTTTTCCGCGATCTGCCTTGGGGTTCTATCTGTCGTCGGTCGTTTTCCGGTCTGCGATATAAGGGAAGATGTTTCGAGGCCTTTATGCAAAGAGCCGCAGAATCGCCTGGGAGGAGGATGGCAATCCTGACTGGACATAATTTATGTTGCGCCGCACCATCTTTCAAGAAGGAAGCTTGCTTCGGGTCGAAAATTCAATACGCGTTGAAGCGCCAACGGCGTAAGACACGCGCGGACGCAATACAAACCGCGCACTTCGACCTTGCCGCCAATCTTGAAAGAAACCGTAAATGACCGAGCAAACCGAAATGATGACGATATCGAACCGTGGCGACTTCGCCCAGTGGGCCGTTGAACGGGCGAAAGCCATCGTCGCCGAGCAAGGCGGTAATCTGGCGCTTGCCGCGCGCGATCAGGGTGACGCGGAAATTGCCGAGACAGCCAATGCGCTTGGCCAGGCCATCGTCGATGCCCTACTGGAAGTATTCGACGGTCTCTTGCCCCAGGACTGAACGCTCCTGGGTAACAGCCGGCATCTTGGAATAACGCCATATTCATCGAGGCATCCGCCCGGATGAGAGCCACGACGCACCCGAGAATCGTCGCCAGATCCCATAGCGGTCAACCGCTTCACGCGATACCGCTGGCAATAGGCTATGCCGCTGTCCCCCGCCCCCACGACCGTCACGCGGACTTTCTGTCCGTGCCGTTCGCCCTCATTGCGGCCATCAGCATCGGCCCGAGGCTGAATTCACCCCTCGCCGCCTTTCTCGTCAAATCGCGCAGATAGCCGCCGGCCGAATTGATGTGCTCGGCGCGCTCGAGGATGCAGGCAATTGCGACGGCGGCATTTTCCGGCCCAAGCACCTCGCAGGCTTCCTGGTAGGCCGACGGACTGACGCCAAGCATCGATCGTACGACCACCGCGGCCGCCATCACATCGCGCCAACCCCTGATCTGACCCCCGCCCGGCACGTAATCCAGTATCTGCGGGCAAGCCTTCAGCACCATGCTCAACGGATATGCCTTCAACGGCTCGGTGATCCGCTTCGGTTTCTGGCTCGGCTCGGCGCCCTGCTCGTTTTCAGAGCTAGGTTCAAGTTCATTGCTGGATTCGGGTTTTGAATTCTGTATGTGGCAACCATTTTGAACATCATTGCCATCTGTTTTTTGTGAATTTAACTGCATATCCAGGATGTTGACGATCTCATCCCGCAGCATCGTCATTTCCTCGAGTACAGCTTCCGTTTCAATCCGGTTTGAAGCGCGGGGAAGACGAGTCCCAAGAGCGACATACATCGCTTCAATGGCTTCCCAGTCACCGTCAGCCCCCTCATCGATCGCCGCTGTGATTAGCTTGCGGACGTCACGGCGGCAAATCGATAGGGCTTCCTTAGCGCGCTTGAACAGACGCCGCTCCTCGGCAACCTGCTGTGCCAAATGGGCGAGCTCCTCTACACGCGCCAGAAGAGGCGCCAGGCTGAAGCCAAACGCTTTCTCGATCTCGCCGGACCTGGTTCTGTGTGCGTAGCGTTTCCCGTTCGGGCTGTCGTGACGATGGATAAGGCCGGCATCCACGAGCGCCGCCAAATGACGACGAAGCGTTGTGCCGGCGATCCCATGCGCGCGGACTGACAGCTGAGCATTTGAAGGGAAAACCACGAGGCTCTGCCCTTCCGCCAATTCGATATGGGGGTAGAACGTGAGAAGCGCATCCAGAACCGTGATAGCGCGGTCCCCAAGGCCGAGCACACTCTTGGCTTCGCTGACGTCCCGGAAGATTTTCCATTTATCGGCGGTCTTGCCGCTCTTGATTTCGGCTGCCCTCACCTGCCCTTTCACGAGGGCAAGCGACATCGGCCGCCGCCCAAAGGGCGTCGTTACATTCTCGCTCTGCATTTTCCTTCACCTTTCAAAAGGCAAAAGAAATCCGCTCACCAAAATGGCGCCAAAGACTCTTGACTGTGATTCGTGGAAATGCGAATCTCTGGGTGCTTAGATCAGAGGAAGGCTTCCACGGCGGCGACGTTTTGGGGGCCTTTTTCTTTTGCGGGTCTCTCCTTCTCGACCGGTTAGTTCTTGTACGATCCGCCTATTCCGCGGGATCGGCCGATTGATCGTATTCACGCATCAGCTCCGGCATCCGCGCCGCGAGCCAGTGTGCGAAAGCTGCTTCCTGCTTCGGAATGGTGACCATCGCTCCCGACGAGGTTCGTTTCATCTGGCCGAAGACCCTTTCGCCAAGGGAGAAGACGAGCGTTTCGCTCCGCCCTGCATCATCCGCTGGCACTCCACTGGTCGCGCGAATCGCTAGGGTGACGCGCTCGGCGCTCTCCGCCTTCTGGAACGCTGGCGTCTGGAGGATCTTTCGGACCGCCGCCATTCTGTCCGCATCCTTCAGCAGTTCCGCGAAGGCGGTCCATTTTGGGCGGCCAACGCCCTTCGCCCTGCCGATAGCGAAGACGATGTCTTCCGGAATGACGGCCGTGACCCGGAACAGGTGCGACACTGCCGCCTCAGATATCCCGAGCACCGGGCAAATCGCCCGATGCGACAGGCCAGCGCTCTTCAATTGCACCGCCCACATCGCCTGTTCGATCCAAGTGAGGTTTTCCCGCACGCCGTTTTCGAGCGATTGCTCCTCAATCAGCTGGCGGTCGCTCAGGTTGCGGACATAGGCTTTGATCTTGATCGTCTCCGGCCGCTCGGCCTCCGCCATCAGGGCCTTGATGGCCGCCCAGCGGCGGTATCCGTAAGCTAGTTGATAGTGACCGCTCTTGCTGGGGTGTGGCCGAACGAGGACCGGTATCTTCTGCCCTTCGCTGGCGATCGAGGCCTTCAGTGTCTCAAGCTCCGCCTCGGCCTCCCCGTCGTTATCGAAGCGGTCCTTGTACGGCGAGCGCTCGACCTTGTCTGGATCGAGGGAGACGATGCTGTCCTCGGTCAACTGCGTCAGCACTCGACCAACATTGGAGATCACCGGTGACGAATGTCGACGAGGGGGCGGCGCCTTCTCCGACGCATCGGCCGCAGGCATCGCCTCCCCGCGGTTTTCGGCATCAGCCATTCTCTGAAGGATGCTTTTTCTCATACGCTGCGTTCCCAAACCTTATGGACCAGACCCAGGATCTCAAAATTAACGCGATCGGCGCTTTCGAGCGCGCGCTTAAGCGCCTCCCGGCCGACTTCGCCGGTTTCAAGTTCGTAGAGGGACTTCTTAGCGACGGCCGCACCGGCGATCGCTGTTGATTCCAGAGCCTCTGACACGAGCACATCATCGCCGAACAGTCGGCGCATGACGCCGGACATGTATTTCTGCGGTCCATCGTTCGGATTCACACGGGTCAGCAGGAAGCGGAAGAAATCGTGCTCAAAGCGGGCGCCGAACTGCCTTAGAACCTCCGAAAGATCGGAGATCATGATGAGAAACTGGTTGCACGATGCCACATCAAGCATGGCAGGATGGACCGTGACAATAAGTGACGTGGCCGCATAGAGGGCCGCAAGCGTTGAATAGCCGAGCGACGGCGGCGTATCGAGAATGACGATATCGTAACGGTCTTCGACACGTGACAGCGCATTGCCCAGTCGCTCGAAGAAGAGACCGAGGTCATCCCGGCTTCGCGACGTCAGGTGCGACGGGGTGTCAAACTCGAAATCCATGAGCTCGAGGTTGCCTGGCACAAGATCGACGCCAGGAAAATAGGTTGGGCGGATGATGTCCGAAAGCGACCTGCGCTCGTTGTCGTAGCGCATGGCGGCATAGGCGGTTTCATTCTCACCGAGATCGAATTCTGGCTGGATACCAAAGAGCGCTGTCATCGAGGCCTGAGGATCAAGATCGATGCACAGAACCCGATAGCCTTGCAGACCGAGGAAATGCGCGAGATGAATGGAGGTCGTAGTCTTGGAGCTGCCACCTTTGAAATTCGCAGTGGCGATGACCTGCAGTTTCTCTCCGCTACGTCGATAGGGCAGCAGCTCTCCAGCTTCGTCTGGTCGAAGAGCGGCGAGGAACGCACGCAACTCCTTTACTTGCTCAACTGTATAGGTGCGACGGTTGTTGTCCGCTCTCTCCGGCTGTGGCCCTTTGCCTTCTATGGTCAGCTGCCGCAGGGTGCTTTCGGGAACCTTTAGGAGGCGGACCAGATCGAGCGTCGAGAAGGTGCGCGCGAAGGTCTTCATCGCCGTCGGAGGATAGACGGCCTCACGCATATCCTGGAGCTCCGCCGAAAGTTTCGAAGTGTAGGCCTCGATCTTCGATGCGGTATCTCTGACGTTGCGGGAAGTCGGGTTGAGCATCCAATCCTCTTGACGGTTATCGGCTCGATATGAGGCCGTTTCCGTCAGAATTGACAGAGCGGCTCCGATTCTACAAGGGTGTTGTTCTCAGCTGCGATTTTAAGGCGCAAGGACTTTACAGTTGTAAAGCTCGGGAAGGCGCCCGTCACTGAGTGCGCTCTTCTGCAATGCCCATATCCACGGCATTTTGATGACCCATTCGAGAACGACGATGTTGCAGCTCACACACGATACCGAACAGCTTGCCCGCAAGGTCGCGGCCCGCGTTAGTCGCAGACCCGAGGAACTCATTCGTGCAGCGCACGAGCGTGAGGTAACAGAGCTCGGCATACACACTGACCAAGCCGCCAGGTGCCGGATGACGGTCGAGCAGATGATGGCGCTTGGGAGAAAGGTATCTTCTCTCCCGCTACTCGATCCACGCCCAGCAAAAGAGATTTTGGACGATCTTAACGAGCCATGATAGTCGTCGAGACCTCCGCAGCGGTTGCCATCCTTGAGGACGAGGACGATGCTCTCCTCCACGTCCGTGCGATTCAAGACGCCGACAATCTCACGATGTCCGCTGTTAATGCGCATGAATATGCCATCGTATTGCGCCGTCGGCGCGGCCCAAAAGGGGAGGAAAATGCGTGGAATTTCCTCACTGAGAACGACATTCGCATCTCGCCATTCGACGAGGAGCATCCACGCAAGACGTCCGAAGCGTTCGGTCGATGCGGCCCACGCGCTCGCAAAGAGTCTAGCACCGCCGCCGCGATTCAAGGGCCAGGACTTTATTCATACAGATGTTGCAGTGGTGATTTCGCGGGAAATCTGATCTGCATAAGTTCGCTTCAGCACCGATTTCGATCGAGGTGCAGATAAGTACCAGCACTGAAGGAAATGTTGCCGATCCCGATCCTGCACATACCTGCAGCTCGAAAGGCCGGATCATCCGACATACGCGATCAAGCTGGAACGTCTAGTTCATGCCGATCGGCAGGAGTTGCGTATTGCGATCGCGTCGATGAGACTACGCAACTGCGCTATATCATGGTCATCAAGCGCGACATCCCAAAAGAGCCAATTCTCCGGGATGCTGGACACGGTCGCAGTCTGGGCAACGGGACGGCCGACCCTGCTGAAGATCACACCGCCCTTACTAGGCGGCGCTGCTGGATCTGAAGTCGGTGTACGATCCTGTCTCCATCGATCACGGGAATGAATCAATTGGAACGGACTGATTCAAAACACTCGTTGGACAGAGCACTCTGTATCCGCGACGATTCCCTCGATGATCACGCAACTCTACCATATCTACATCGAACGAACCGACGCGTCGAAGAACATGGCCCGCTACTATGCAATGGCAATCGAGCAGACTCTGTTCGGCGATGCCTGCCTTACCCGGCGCTGGGGACGTATCGGCACAATGGGCCAACAATCGGTTCATCATTTCCAGCGGGAGGAAGACGCAGTCCGTTTGTTTCTCGACTTGCTTCACCAAAAACGAACGCGCGGATATCGGCCCGCGAACACAGCGGCGCCCGACTGATGCGCTTGTCGGCAAAGGGGCGAGGTAGCCGAGCAGGTGCACCAGCGAGGAATGAAAGAACCATCGCCACTGAAGGGCAGCCGATTATCCTTCAGCTCTTACCGCAGACTGCCGTGACATTCTCACCACGGCGTGTTGAGCATGCAGATGCCATTGCCGCCGAGTTCGCCGGCAAACCGCGACGAACTGACAGAATTGAGCATCGCGAAGAGAACGAAGAGCTCATCGCTTGGGACCAGGTCGGCGGGCCGTGTGATCGGTTCATGCACAGTTCTCCTCTGCGATTGGCACGATGACGTCGTCACATTCAATGGCCTGTCGTGTCGTGGATCGGCCCCAGATGGTAAGGCCGGCGAAGTCGACATCAACGATCTCATCGTTTTCGATGAGTTTTTCCGCAAGCCAGTCCGATACGATCCAGTGCTCCAATGCCCTTTTGTCATCGGGCACACCATCGTCGTACAATGCACGCGCCGCCTTCGTCAGCGGGTCCTCGGATGAAGCCTCGGCGAGCGTTTCGATCGGTTCGGATGCGCAGCATAGGACCTCTGCTTTCGCAATGTAGGCTGGTGTCTTCATTTTCTCTGTTCCTTCCCGATGGGGACTTGCTGAATAAAATCGGTGACGGCCGCGAGTACGCGGTTTCGTATTTTGCACCGTCGCCTTGGAGGCACAAAGGTCTCGGCGGGATGCTGCAAGGACGGCACGAGGTAAAACCTGCCGGCACACAAAACGCCAGCCAAAGCACATTCGTCTAACCGAAGGCGTGTTCTCGAGCCGGCGCCTTTCGAGTGCTGGGTGTCTTCAGCTGCTCGACAATAGCGTCAAGCTTCCTGAGCACGGTCGCTTCGACGTCATGGGCGTAGGCCTCGAGCTCATCAGCGACGGAAGCGATTTCCTGCCGTCGCAGATCGAAATTGCAATTTCGAGGACAGGATCCTCCCTCGTCACCCAGCCATTGCAAAATCTCGGCGGATGCGAAGGGTCCATCGTGGGCGTCTGCGACGACGACGAACCGCACACAGTCCCGGCCCGAAACATCATCGAGCCTGGCATCACGGATTTCGATAACGTCCGCGAGCCGGAAGACGTCGAAATTGCGGGTCGTATAGATATAGCCGGTGCCAGAAAGCATCTCTCTGACGTCGCGCGAGAAAGCGGGCCCGTCGAATCCGGTTCCATACTTCCCGGCATCGGCCACGATCCCATCCCAGATGGAATCTACTAGCGCTCGGAGTCTCCTTGCACCCGGATCTCTTCGCGCCACCACGCGGATGTTCGCCACCGAAACACGCCCATCAGTCCGAATATCGTCGAGACGAATACTAGTGTATTGAGCGTTGTTGAAATCGCTGTTGTCACGTTTAAGCCTATTCCTCATCGGTTCTATCCATACAAAATCGCAGCGCCCAACGAATATATTCCGGGCTTATTTACTGTTCGTATATATATGCTGCGGCGTATGAATCGAATTGACAAGAGGCCCGACGGAACAAACTCAACAATATTGAATTCTTCCACATCCACCTTAGGAACAGAAATCCCCTTCTTCATTCACGAATGATAGGCGGCTGCTCTTCGGCACTTCACCTTCTACACCACGGCTCTCCTGCCGGCCTGCGTGTGAAGTCTTACATTCAACGACCTTCTTGGCGGTCAAACGGCGTCTGGATCTAGCCGTCCGAGACCGTGTGGCGACGACATGCCCGGCAGGCCGCGAGCGTCACAAAAGGGGAGGGGCGCTTCGCCGTCTGGCCAACCTCCAAGGATCACCGCAATTTTTCGTTCTGACAAGCCGTTGACGTCCATTCCGCCTCGGGCAACGATTTTCATACAACCAGCAACGAAAGCCCGAAATGACTGACTGCATTCTTGAGCGCCAGCCGGCGCAGACCGATCTTTTCACTCAATTCTTGACCGCACTTCATGCCGACGGGATGGAACGCGTTGTTCCCGGCAGGGAGCGCTCACCCGAATGCCCGCGAGCTGGCACCGGTCCGATCCGTGTCGGCGCATGCGAACTTCATCATGGCGATGCCGCGGGCATTCTGCCAACCCTACCGGCTGGGAGCGTCGATCTCATCGTGACGAGCCCTCCCTACAATATCGGGAAGTCCTACGAGACCCGCACGCCCCTGACGCACTATGTCGCGTTCATCGAGCAGATCATCGGCGAATGCCATCGTCTTCTCGGTCCGCACGGAGCGATGTCCTGGCAAGTCGGAAACTACGTGCACAAAGGAGAGGTCATCCCGATCGACAGCCTGATCATTCCGATCTTCCGCAGCCTCGGGATGAAGGTCCGCAATCGCGTGGTCTGGTCCTTTGGCCACGGCCTGCACTGCTCGAAACGGCTGTCGGGACGGCACGAGACAATCGTGTGGGCCACGAAGTCCGACGACTACACCTTCGATCTCGACGCAATCCGCGTTCCGCAGAAATATCCGGGCAAGCGCTACTACAAGGGACCAAGGAAAGGTGAGCTAAGCGGAAACCCGAAAGGGAAGAACCCGGGGGACGTCTGGGACATCTCGAACGTCAAACACAATCATCCGGAAAAGCTCGATCATCCGTGCCAGTTTCCCGAGGAGCTGATCGATCGGCTCGTCCTGTCCCTGACAGCCACGGACGACGTCGTGCTGGATCCGTTCGCCGGCTCCGGCACGGTCGGAGCCGTGTGCAATCGCCTCGGCCGCAAGTCAATTCTCGTCGAGCGTGAGGAGAAATATGTCCGGATGGCCACGCGGCGGCTGGCCGGTCACGCGGTGTAATCACGACCAAGCGGAACTGTCAACGGCGGAGTAAAAACCGGCCACGGGGCGGAGCAAAAGTCGGCCACTGCGGCGCCGGCCTGAGACCGCCGGGAGGGCTTAAGCCCGAG
>NZ_SLVX01000051.1 GCF_004341885.1 Shinella granuli
TGCCCCCTCACAGCAGGGAGCAGGCATTCTTCAAAACCTCCTTTCTCAATGCATTCCAGTCATATGCACCCCGGTCTATCCGGGACGAGGCGCACTGTAGGTGATGTCGGTGACCCATGCCTTGTCCGGAGCAGCAACGTCGAATTGACGGTCCAGAGTGTTGTCGATGACAATGGATGGCCTGCCGCCGTAGATGCCGGGACGGCGCTTGTAACCGATCTGCGCTTTGATCCCCGCAAGGCGGGTCAGACGTGCGACGCGGTTCGGGCTGCACATCTCTCCCTGATCGAGCAGATCGTCATGAAGCTTGCGATAGCCATAGACCTTGCCGCTCTCTTCCCAAGCCTGAAGCAGGAGATCGGTCTGTCGTTTGTCCTCGCTGGCCCGTTTGCTCAACGGGTTCTTCAGCCAGGCGTAGAACCCGCTCGGGTGAACATGGAGAAGCCGACACATCGTCCGCACCGAGAACCGCAGGCGATGCAGGGATATGAACGCGTACTTCACTTTGCATCCCTGGCGAAGTACGCGGTCGCTTTTTTTAGGATGTCGCGCTCCTCGGTGACGCGAGCCAGTTCCTTCTTCAGCCGCCTGACCTCGTCGGCCTCGTCGCTGGCTTTGCCGTTCGACGTGCCGAACTTCTTCTTCCACTCGTAGAGCGAATGCTGGCTGACCCCCAGCCGCTGAGAGACCTCCGCTACCGGATAGCCCCGCTCGGTGATCTGACGCACCGCGTCGCGCTTGAACTCTTCAGTGAAATTGGCTTTGCCCATGTAGGCCTCCTGCCTCAAATTTAGGGAAGAAGGTGTCTACAAATCTAGGGGCTATTCATTCCTCCATCGACAACACAGCCCAGGAGAAGAAATCATGAGAAAGACATTGGCAGTGCTTGCATTGCTCGCGGTGCTTCCGGCAACGGCTGCGTTTGCTGGAGAGGCGTGCGACGTTCCGCCTCAGAAGAGGCAATCCTTCGAAGCTCTCGGGAAGCTTGCGGGCGACTTCGGATGGACCATCGACAAGATGAAGATCGACGATGGCTGCTACGAACTTCGGGTCACTGACACCAGCGGGAACGTCCTCAAGGTGAAGATCGATCCCGCAACGCTCGAGGTCGTCGATGGCAGCGTCAAGCGCTTCGGCGATGGCAGTACCATCGGTACGTCGCCGGAGACGGAATTGGACTAGCGATGGTTGCCTTGCGAGTAGGCTTAGCCTCGAAGCTGTCTATCTGTGGGTGACACCGGGTCGTCCGGCGGGCGAGCGATCTTGGTCTTGATCGCAGACCTGCCGGGATCCGGTGATCGCCCAATGGCCGTAGACCGTGTGGTTGGCGAGTGAGGTTCCAAAGGCCGGTTGTATCTTGAATTAGTCCTTTATTTAGAATAATTCTAAACTGAACATTTTTCTGCGTTTTCCTTCCATCACGGAATGAGGTTGCGTCGACGCAGCATCATCCCGCTGCACACACAATCACTGCTCGGAGCACCATTCATGCGCGCCCTTCACAAGGAAAATCATCTCATTGAACGGATAGGCTGGCTTCGGGCGGCTGTACTGGGTGCCAATGACGGGTTGATCTCGACGTCGAGCCTGATCGTCGGTGTCGCTGCGGCGACCAACGCCTCGCATGAGATCCTTGTTGCCGGTGTTGCCGGTCTGGTGGCCGGGGCGATGTCGATGGCGGCGGGCGAATATGTGTCGGTCAGTTCGCAGGCCGATACCGAGGAAGCCGACATGGCGCGGGAACGGCACGAGCTGGCGACGCAGCCGGAGGCCGAGTTGGCCGAACTCGCGGCAATCTACGAGCAGCGCGGCGTGGCCCCAGAGCTGGCCCGGCAGGTCGCCGAACAGATGATGGCGAAGGATGCCTTCGAAGCCCATGCGCGGGATGAACTCGGATTGGCGAGCCATGTGATGGCAAGACCGGTTCAAGCTGCGCTGACCTCGGCGGTCACGTTTGCGGCGGGTGCGGCTTTGCCGTTGATCGTCGCCCTGCTTGCGCCGGCCGGAACGGCTGCATGGACCGTGTCCCTTGCTTGCCTCATCGGTCTTGCCATCCTCGGCGCAATCGGGGCACGGGCGGGCGGCGCCAGCATCTGGAAACCGACTATCCGGGTGGTGTTCTGGGGCGCTGTCGCGATGGCCTCGACCGCATTGATCGGCTCCGTGATCGGCCGGGCGGTGTGACGATGAAACGTCTGTCGCTCGATTTCCAGACCGTCATGTCGGCAGTTGCGGTCCTCGGGATGATGCTGGCCGTCGCCGGGACCTGGCCGCCGGCGGAAGGCCTTTCCATTCTAAGATCTCCCGGTCTGGCGATGGTCTATTTGGCCGGAGGGCTTCCCGCCACCTGGAGCGCCCTGACGGCGTTGTGGCGCGATCATATCCTCGACATCGATCTTCTGATGGTCGTCGCGGCCGTGGCGGCGGCGATCGTCGGGGCGCCGTTCGAAGGCGCGGTGTTGCTGACGTTGTTCAGCGTGTCGACCACGCTTGAGCACCAGGCATTGGGACGCGCGCGCAGGGCTGTTGAGGCGCTCATGGCGCTCCGGCCGGAGACGGCTTTCCGCAAAGGAGAGGACGGGACCACGGTGGAGGTTCCTGCTGCGGAGCTTGCCGTCGGCGATGTGGTGGTGCTGCGTCCGGGCGCACGCGTGCCGACCGACGGTGTGATCCTGCATGGCCGTGGCGGAATCGACGAAGCCAATATCACCGGTGAGTCGATGCCGGTCTCCAAGGAACCGGGCGAGCAGGTTTTCGAGGCGACCGTCAATCTTGACGGGGTCCTTGACGTGACCGTCACCAGGACGGTCGGCGACAGCACGATCGCGCGCATGATCCAGCTCGTCACTGAGGCGCAGGAAGCGAAGGCGCCGTCCGAGCGCTTCAGCGCGTGGTTCGGCCAGCGTTATACGGTCGGTGTCCTGCTGGGCTCCGCTCTGGCCCTTGCGGTCTTCTATTGGCTTGGCCGCGACTGGGAACAGGCCCTCTACAAGGCCGCGACACTCCTGGTCGCCGCCAGTCCCTGCGCGATCGTCATCTCAGTCCCGGCAGCGATCCTGTCGGCGCTCTCCGCCGCGGCGCGAGGCGGCGTGCTGTTCAAGGGGGGCGGTGCGCTCGAAACGCTCGCCGCTGTCGATACCTTCGCGTTCGACAAGACCGGGACCCTGACCAATGGACGTGCAGAGGTCACGCGCATTGTCGCCCTGGATGGTGAGGATCGCCGTTTCCTTTCGCTCCTTGCCGGGCTGGAAGCGCATTCCGAGCATCACATCGCTGCCGCCATCCGTCGTGAGGCCCTGGTTCATGGCGTTGAGCCGGTGGCGGTCGTGGACGTTACGTCGCATCCGAGCGCCGGCATCGTCGGCTACGATTCCTTCGGCCCGATATGGGCCGGCAACGCTCACCTCGTCGAGGACATGGGCGCCTCCGTCGATGATCCGGCGTTCCGTGAACTCGCCGACAGTTCTCAGACCGTGGTCTATCTTGGGCGCGGTGCGACCGTTCTGGGGGCGGTCAGTGTTGCGGACGAAGCAAGAGCCAGCTCAGCCCCGGCGCTGGCCGCGCTTCGCGCCGGTGGCGTCAACCGCATCGTGATGATGACCGGCGACCGCAGGCCGGTGGCCTTGCGCATCGGTACGGAACTTGGCCTTGCGCCCGGCGAGGTTCATGCCGAGATGCTGCCGCAGGACAAGGTGCTCCAGGTCGGCGACCTCGCGCGTGATGGCAAGGTCGCTTTCGTCGGCGATGGCGTCAACGATGCCGCCGCATTGGCTCGCGCCGACGTCGGCATCGCCATGGGCGCGGCGGGGTCGGACGTCGCACTGCAGGCCGCCGACGTCGCCCTGCTGTCGGAAGACATGAAGAAGCTGGCCGATGCGCACCGGCTTGCACGGCGGACGGCCGTCATCATCCGACAGAATCTCGTCCTCGCGATCGGCGCCATGCTGGTACTTGTGACCGGCGGCCTGTTCTTCGACCTGCCGCTTCCGCTCGCGGTGATCGGACACGAAGGCGGCACCGTTCTGGTCGTGCTGAATGGCCTACGCCTCCTGTCGGACCGAATCCGCGCCACCGACGGCTATCTCCACCATTCTCGTCAATATGAGTTCCAGGATCAAACGGGCAGCACGTCCGGATCGCGGGCGACCTCGCCCACCACACCATGATTGGACCCAGTGCTGATTGGGCGGCAGCCGGACCTTCCCTGTCCTAAAAACCGCAAAGGGACACCGATGCTGACTTTGACATCGCTCGGCGCGCCACCGCATCCTTATCGACTGCGGGCTGTTCCAGGGGCTCAAGAACCTGCGCGAGCTTAACTGGGAGAAGCTTCCGGTTCAGCCTGCGGCGATCGGCGCGGTCATCCTGACGCAGGCCCATCTCGACCGTTCCGGATAGTCGCCGGCATCGGATAACACATGCCTCGTCTCACTTGCGCCAGATCAAGAACGTTCCTTTGCCAATGGTGTATCAGGGGGGGAAATGAAGGATCGGATCGTGGTCAAGGCACAAGAACTACCCTCAAGTTTCCACCACGTGCGGTTGGTTCTCGCTCGCGGCAAAGACCATCCGGAGGGAGATCGGGAAGAAGGCTATGATCTTCTGGTTCCGCTCAACCACGAAGGATTCCTTGATCCGCTGGAATGGAAGAAATCTCGCGACGCCTGTCGCGTCCGATATTTTCGGGACGGTAAGACGGCCCGCATCGGGCTGTTGCGGCGCAAGCCCGGCGGGCAGTGGTATTTCGATTACGAGCCGGGTGATCGGGACGACGAGATCGGTTTCCGCCTGGGCGAGGAGTGCTTCCGTCTTGGCGAATACATCTCGGTCGGGCGGGAAGGCGCGTTTGTCACCTATCAGGTCGCGCGCCTCGAAAAGCCCTGACGCCGGGGCGAAATTGCAGAAAAGGAGAAAGAACCTTGTCGAATACACCTCACACTCTTGGCGACGAATTCCCAGACCAGATGGACGCCATTCATGCCCTGAAGGCGAAAAGCCCGGAGTTTGCGCATGTTTTGACGGAATATGACGCGGTGAACGACAAGATTCATCGGTCCGAGACACGTCTCGACGCCATTTCCGAAGCAGCCGAGGCCGATCTGCGCCGCCAGCGGCTGATGTTAAAAGACAAGATCGTAGCATTGCTCCGCAACGCGTGAGGGGACTGCGAGGCCGCGTTTTGCTGCCCCGCTTGCATTACCCGATTTCGGGGAGATCAGCGACACCACTCTCCCCGAAACCATCGCTTACAGCCGACCAGACCGACCCATCAAGGCCCGAGTGTGGCCGCATGCCCGGCCGCAATCTCCCCCTCAATTCACGAACGGCCAAGATACAGAGACGCTGCCATGCCGGCCGCAAGGCCGAGCACGCTAAGGGCGCTGACGGGCCCGCCGATCCTTGAGCCTCCGACCCATGCCGCCATCACGGCTTTGACAAGTGTATTCATGGCCACGGCGATCAGGATCGCATCTGCCGCAAGACCGGGCTCGATCGAATGCGACGCCAGGCGGGCCATGGAGATCGAAATCGCATCCACATCGGCGATGCCCGAAGCGGCGGCGGTCACCAGAACGCCCGCATTCCCGAACGACTGCTGAAGCAGATGCGACACCACCATGACCACGGTGATGAGTGTCCCCATTTTCAGGGCAGGCGCCAATTCCAGCGGGTTGGTGATCGTAAGTTCCGGCTGTTCGGAGGAGCCGCGACTTTGTAGCAGCAGGAGCCCGGCGCCGATGGCGAGCACGCCACCGCCGATGAGCAATGGCCATTTGAGATGCGGAAGCAAGCTTGGGTTCAAGGCCGTCGCCACGACTGCAACGCGGATGATCATGGTCAAGCCGGAAAGAAGCACGCCACAGGAAAGCAGCGTGCTGGACTCGGGGTGCCGGCGGGCAAGCCTTGCCAGCGTCAAGGTCGTCGCTGTCGAAGAGGCGAGCCCGCCCGCGATCGCCGTCATCAGGACGCCAAGCCGGTCCCCGAACACGCGGACGGCGACGTAGCCGGCGAAGGAGACCGCGGCGATCAGGATGGTCAGCAACCAGATCTCATATGGATTGACGGTGCCCCAGGGATCGACCGGCCTGTTCGGCAGGATCGGCAGCATGAGAAAGGTCATTGCCAGAAGCGTCAGGCCCGACCGGATCTCATTCCAGCTCAGCGACGCGACCCAACGATGCAACGGCTCGCGCAGGGCAAGCAGCACAGCCGTGGCAACAGCCCCGGCGATGGCGGCTGCAAGGTCGCCGACGACGGCAAGCGTTCCCAGCAGGAACGTGGCTATGCCGGCGACGACGGATGTCGCGCTGTAATTTCGCTCGGCCCGCGCTTCGAGCCAGTGGTAGGAGGCGAATGCCGCGGTGAACCCGAGGAAAACAAGACCGATCACGAGGCCAGAGTCGAACTGCCGGGCCAGGGCGCCGGTAATGCCGCCGGTGAGACCGGTCAGCGCGAACGTTCGTAGACCTGCCGCGCGCAGATGGTCTTCCTCGTTGCGGGTACGCCATCCACGCTCCAGGCCGATCAGCAGACCGATCGAAAGCGATACCGCAAGGCGGCTGAGCAGGGCGTCAGTGTCCATGGTCTCCCGAGTTGCCTTTCAGCATCTGGCGTCGATGTCGATGATCATTTGTCTATGAAGAACCTTGCCTCAAACCCGTCAATCCTGCCGCTTGCGGGAGATTGGAGTTCTATCCGTCCATTTGTTCCGGCAGCAATGGTCCGGGCGATGGCGAGCCCCAGGCCGGCCCCCCGCACCAGAGCCTGACCGCGCTCGAAGGGCTCGCTCAGCCGCGCAAGCACTGCGGAAGGCACGACCGGGCCGGCGTTCGTGACGCGCAGACAGCCGTCTGCCGACAAGGTGACGGCGACCGGTTCGTCCCGCACGCCATGCTTGAGGGCGTTTTCGATCAGGTTCCGGGCCAGGATGGCGAAGGCGTCGGCGTCGATGCTTGCGAATACCGGCGCGTCTGGCAGTGTCAGGTCGATGCGCCCTGCAGTCTCGGCCTGCCCGTCGAATTCGCTCACAACCATCCGCAGGATGGCGCCGATCTCGACCGGCGCCTCGGCGAGAAGGCGTCCGCCCTCGGCTCTCGCCAGTTGCATGAGTTTCTCGGTGAGGCGGGAAAGGCGCCGCAAGGCGGTCTGCATATCCTCGGCGCGCTCGCGCGTGGCGTCGTCCGGCGCTTGCGCGATCATGCGCTGCGCCTGCGCCAGTGCAGCAGCCACCGGTGTCCGCAGCTCATGGGCCGATTTGGCCGCCAGGCTGCGCTCGGCCTGCAAGGTACGCGTCAATCGGTCCAGGAGGTGGTTGACCGCTTTGGCGACGGGGCCGATCTCCGAGGGCAGGTCCTCCGCGTCGATGGGTGTCAAGTCACCGCCGCCGCGCGCCTCGATCTGCGAGCGGAAGGTCCGAACCGGGGTCATGGACAGCCGGACAATGACCCAGATGCCGATCAAGCCGAGCGGGACAATGACGGCCAGCGGCAGGCTCAGCCCGAGCAACAGTCGCCCGGCGGTCATCCGGCGATGCGACAGGGGCTCCGCGATGGTGATGGTCAGATTCTGCTGGAGGGTCGCGTCGGAGTAGAGGCGGTGCGTCGGCGTCGTGGCAAAGCCCATTCCGGAAAACGGCGGGAATGCCGCGAGATCGGCGCTGTGCGATCGCAGCAGAACCTTGCCCGCGGCATCGCGCACGACATAGGTGAAATACTCGTCGTGCTGGCGGAGCGTGGCAACGCGCTGTTCGGTGTCGTCGGCATCGCGGCCGATGATCTCGATCGCCGCAAGCGGCAGGATGCGTTGCGCCGTCTCTTCGAGGGCGCTGTCGAACACCTCGTCCATTTCGTGGCGCAGCATCTGCGCGGTCACGACCGCGGCAAGTGCCCATAACACCGTTAGCCCTAGCCCCAGCCATAGCGAGAGCCGCCATTGCAGGCTCCTGGGCCGCTTCATCTTGCCGTGCCAAGACGATACCCGATGCCCCGCACCGTATCGATCGCGCCGTGGCCGAGCTTCTTGCGCAGTCTGCTGACGTGAACCTCGATCGTATTGCTCTCGACCTCTGCGCCGAATGCATAGAGCCGATCTTCGAGCTGCGCCTTGGTCATCGCGATGCCGGGCCGCTGCAGAAATGCTTCGAACAGCGCCCATTCGCGACCGGTAAGCTCAACAGGGCGCGCGCCGTGCATCACGGTCCGGGCGGCGAGATCGATGCGCAGGTCGCCGATCTCGATGAGAGGATTCGGGTTGCCGCTGTATCGCCGCGCCACCGCATTCAGCCGCGAGGAGAGTTCCGACAGATCGAACGGCTTGATCATGTAGTCGTCGGCGCCGGCATCGAGGCCCGCGATGCGGTCGGAGATCTGGTCGAGCGCCGTCAGGATGATGACCGGCGTCACGCTGCCCTCGGCTCGAAGCTTTTTGAGAAAGGCGATGCCCAATCCGTCCGGGAGCATCAGATCGAGCAGGATGAGATCGTATGCCGCGCTTTGGAGATGTTCGCGCGCCGCATCGAGCCGTGTCACCCAGTCCACCGAGTGGAGGGCGGCAACCTGCTCGCGCACGGCCTTTCCGAGGATAGCATCGTCTTCGATCAGTAGAACTCTCATCCCAGGGTCACCCGTCTCGCCATCCTCCTGCCTAGCGTCCGATGCTGTCGGTTTGCTGAAGACCGCCCCATCGCTGCTTCAGGCGTTCGTCAGGAGAGCGTGCCATGGTTCCCCCCGAAAGCGCGTTGATCAGGAACAATGAAACGATGAAACATTTGCTGGCCGCGATCCTCGTTCTGGCGTTTTCCGGTCTCGGTATCGCCAAGGCTGACGACGACGATTGCCATGTCTCGATGGATCGATGGAAGCCGCGGGAAGCGGTCGAAACAATGGCCGCCAGTCAAGGCTGGACCGTTGCCAGGATCAAGATCGATGACGGCTGTTACGAAATCCGGGGAACCGACCGGAATGGCCTGGCTTTCAAGGCCAAGGTCGATCCGGAAACCCTCGAAATCGTCAAGTTCCGGCACAGGGATCGCGATGACGACCGTCACGGATCGAGGCGTCAGCGGCCGCCAGCCTCGCAGAACGACACCGTAGGCGGAACATCCTCCAACACCCTGCTCGGGACGACCGTGCGGCCCAAGACCACCATCAAGTAGCAATCCCATCTCGCTATCGCTCAAGCGCTGCGACCGTCGCAAGGAGATCCCGCCATGCCTCATGATCCGGCCCGTTATTCCAGAAGCATGATCGTCATCCACTGGCTGACAGCCCTGCTGATCCTCGGGGCCTGGCTGACCTCGACGGGAGGCCGTCATATGGCCGAAAACCCGCCCTTGCTGCATTTCTCGTTCGGGTTGGCCGTGCTCGTCCTGGTGCTTCCGCGCTTGATCCTGCGCCTTGCGGGCGGAACCCCGGACGCGCCGCAGTCCAATGGCCGTCTCGCCCTTGCCGTCAAAGCCGGACATGTGCTGTTGTATCTGTTCCTCATTGCCCTGCCGTTGAGCGGTTGGTACGCGGCGTCGCGCCTCGGTGTTCCCGTTTCTTTCTTCGGCTTCCAGCTTCCGGCGATCACCGAGCGGGTGCAGGGCGCACCGGGCCTGATCGCGGACATTCATGAGAATGCCGGCACGATCATCCTCTACCTTGCCGGACTGCATGCCGCGATGGCGGTCTGGCACCAGTACGTCCTGCGCGACGGGACGTTGCAGCGGATGTCTCCGCGCTAACGCAGCGGCAGCCAGCCACGCGCCTGAGCGGAGCGTGGCTGGCTGCCGTCTTGTTCAGTCCCCGGAGTTTTCGCGGCTGGCCTGCCGACAGGCCGGCCGCTCCTGCATCTGCTGCGGACCTGACCGTGTCCGATGTTTCCTGACGAAGTGCTGACGGAAAATCCCGATGACCGTCAGGCAGCTCTCAGGCGGCTTCGCCACAGTGACGAGGACGGGTCGGCGCTCTGCGACGACCCGGACACCGTTTCCTCGCAAAAGGCAAGCCGACATGAAATCGCTTCTCGCAGCTCTCGCCATGACAACCGCCCTCACGTTCCCCGGCCTCGCCATGGCCCGGCCGGTGACATTGACCACAACGCTGACCAACTATGGCGGCGACGGCGCCTATCTCGCGCTCTATGTCACCGATCCCCAGGGCAAATATGCCGGCACGCTCTGGGTCGCTGGCGGCAAGTCCAAATATTACGAGCATCTATCGGGCTGGTATCACGCCACTGGCGGCCGCGCTGGCATCGACGGCATTACCGGCGCCAGCGTCGGTGCGGGGCGCACGCTGGAGATCTCGCTCGACCTTGCCGATGCGCTTTTCGACGCAGGTTACACGCTGCATGTCGACGCAGCCGTGGAGGACATGCGTGACAGCCCCAACGAGGTCGCCGTTCCCCTGACCACTGCGGGCGCAAAGGCGTCTGTTCGCGGTCGACGCTACGTTTCGACCGTTGCCTACTCCTTCTAGGCGGTGGACGACATGATCCGTGCCATCCATCGCTGGCCAGGCCTTCTGGCCGCTCTTTTTCTACTGGTCTTGAGCCTTAGCGGTGCAGCACTCTCGCTGTTTCCCGCCGCCGAACGGTTGTCCGCCCCGCAGGCCGAGGCAGGGCTTTCCGTCGGGACGCTGGCCGGACGTATCCTCGCCATCCACCCTCAAATAGAACAGATACGTCGCGCGCCCTCCGGCAAGATCACCGCCTACTGGTTCGAGGATGGGGCGCCTCAGGCCGCCATCATCGATCCCGCAACAGGGCTGGGTGTCGCCTCCAGCGATCCGAATGCCGTCGAGCAGTGGCTTACCGGTCTGCACCGGTCGCTCTTTCTCGGTGACGGCGGGCGTATCGCAGCGGCAATGGGCGCTGCCGCCATGCTGGTCCTGGCTGTGTCCGGCACCATGCTCGTTGCCCGCAGGGCTGGCGGCTGGCGGCGATGGTTCGCGCCGATACGCGGGCCGCTCGCCGGAAGATTGCATGTCGAGATCGCGCGCGTCGCCGTCGCAGGCCTCGTCTTGTCCTCGGCCACCGCATTGTGGATGACGGCGTCGATATTCGATCTCCTTCCCGACGTCGCCATATCTCCCGTCGCCCACATTGAGGCGAGCGGCCGGACCGGCATGGCCGCATCGCATATCGACCTGCTGAAACGGACACCGGTCACCGAACTGCGCAGCCTGGCGTTTCCCGATCCGGCCGATGCGACGGATGTCTTCACGCTCAAGACCGATCGCGGCACGGGCTATCTGGATCAGGGCACCGGCGTGCTGCTGGCCTGGAGCGACCTGACCCGATGGCAGCGTCTCTCGGAGACCATCTATATGCTGCATACCGGCCACGGCGCGGCCGCCTTGGGCCTCGTGCTCGGCATGATGGCGCTCGGCGTGCCGGCAATGGCGGGCACCGGCCTCATCCTGTGGCTGGCGGGGCGGCGCGGGCGGCCACGGATTCACGGCAATGTAACGGCTGGACGTGCGGAAACGATCCTGCTTGTCGGCAGTGAGAGCGGCAGCACATGGAGCTTCGCTGCGACACTGCACGCCGCGCTGACGAAGCTCGGGCAGGCGGTTCACACCGCGCCGATGTCGTCATTCGATCCTGAGCGCTACCGGCATGCCCGGCGCATTGTCATCCTTGCGGCAACCTATGGCGATGGCGATGCGCCCGCTTCGGCGCGGGGGTTTCTCGATCGCCTGCAAACCCTGCCGGTAGAGCCAACCATTCCGATCGCCGTGCTCGGCTTCGGTGACCGCAGCTTCCCGGCCTACTGCGCCTTTGCCCAGGTCGTTGCGAGGGCCGCCGAGGCGCGAGGGGGGAGCACGCTCATCCCATACGAAACCGTCGACCGGCAGTCGCCGCAGGATTTTGCCCGTTGGGGACGATCGCTGGGTGAGGCGATGGGGATCGGGCTGGAGCTTGTCCATCGGCCAGCCTTGCCGGCGGCCTCCCCACTGACCCTCGTTTCGCGGCGCGAATACGGCGCGGAGGTGCAAGCTCCGACAGTGATCCTGCAGTTCGCGCTGCCCAAAGTCCCGTTCTGGCATCGGTTGGCCGGGCGTGGCTTCGGCCGGTTTTCGGCAGGCGATCTTCTCGGCGTGCTGCCCGAGGGCTCGTCCGTTCCCCGGTTCTACTCGCTGGCTTCGGGACGGCGCGATGGCTTCATCGAGATCGTCGTGAAGAAGCATCCGGCGGGGCTCTGTTCCGGGCAGCTCTTCAATCTGGAGCCAGGATGTGCCGTTCGCGCATTCATCCGAACCAATCCCGGCTTCCATGCCGGCAGGAGCAGGATACCGCTGATCCTGATCGGAGCTGGAACAGGGATAGGGCCGCTGGCGGGCTTCGTGCGCGCCAATGCGCGTCGCCGTCCGATCCACCTGTTCTTCGGAATGCGTCATCCTGCCAGTGATTTCCTCTACAAGGACGAACTGACGCGCTGGCATCGCGAAGGGCGCCTTCACCGGCTCGTCGGGGCCTGCTCGCGCGGGCGGATGCCGCGCTATGTCCAGCACGCTCTTCTTGAGGAAGCCGCCCAGATCGCGGCCATGATCCGCGGCGGCGCGCGCATCATGGTCTGTGGTGGGCGGGATATGGCCGTCGGCGTTTCGGCGGCGCTTGCCGAGATTCTCGCGCCGGTAGGGTTGACGCCGGCCCTGCTCAAGGCGGAGGGACGCTATGTCGAAGACGTCTACTGATCCGATGAGGCACGCGCTCAACGGACCGACCATGGGAACGCGCTGGTCCGCGCTGTTCTACACGGAGGCAGGGTTCGATCCGGAGGCGGTTCGGCACGCTCTTCAGGCGGAAATGGACGAGGTGGACGCGCAGATGTCCACCTGGAAGCCCGACAGCGCTCTGATGAGGTTGAACGCCGGTCCCGTCGGCGACTGGATCGATGTGCCGGCGCGTCTGGCAGACGTTCTGCATCTTGCGCTCGAAATCGGCCGTGCGTCGGGCGGAGCTTTCGATATCGGCGTGGGCGATGCGGTCGTTGCCTGGGGTTTTGGCCCGCAAGCGGCCGACCGGGCCCTGATCCGGAAGGCACTCGCGACATCGCGCCAACCCGCCCATGTGGCGCTCGAGCTCGATCCTGTTCGCGCGGCGGTGCGCAAGCGCGCGCCGATCACGATCGACCTCAACGGCATTGCCAAGGGATATGGCGTCGACCGGCTGGTCGCGATCCTCGGGCGCTTCGGCATAACTTCCGGCCTCGTGGGAATTGACGGCGAGATGAGGGCGCTCGGTCTGCGCCCCGATGGTGAACCGTGGAACATTGCCGTAGAAGGTCCCGACGCGGCCCGTCGAGCGCCGCACTCCGTCCTCGCCTTGCAGGAGGCTGCGGTCGCCACCTCTGGCGATTACCGGCATTGGACTGTCGTGAACGGTCGCCGTCTCTCGCACACCATGAATCCGCGCCGCGGTGCGCCGCTACTGTCGTCGCCCGCTTCGGTCACGGTCGTCGCGCGAACCTGCGCTGAAGCCGATGCCTGGGCGACCGCGTTGACGGTTCTCGGTCCGACGTCCGGGACCGAGCTTGCCCAGCACCTTGGCCTAGACGTGCTGTTTCTTCTGCGAGACGCCTCGGGCGGAGTCCGGCCGATAGCGACAGGACCTCTTTTTTCGGCAGGCCGGGAGACCTGTCGAAGGGTTCCTGAGGTTTATGGGCAAAGTTTGAAGCAATCGCACAATTCGGACTGACAGGACCGGAAAATGGCCGTGCCTCCTGGTGGTGGCTGGACTTTGGCCAGCTATTCTTGTCAATCGACGTTGTAACGGGACCCCGTATCGGCTTCCAAATTCCATTCAACCCAAGATTTCATATCGCGACAGTTGATGTGGAGAATGCGCCAGAACGTGAGAGGCGCGGATTTGCACGCTTAACCTTTTGAAATTTATCAAGTTTAATTTCTGATCTCTCTGCTGTTTATTTCATCACAGGTTGCTTAATGTAGGAATTTCTTAACCGCCGTAGCTCCTACGACTTTACTCAGGCCATGAAGTCGGCCCGGATCATAGCAACCCACAATTGGTGGGACCGATAGGTTGGAAGATTGCGGGTTTAGGCAAATGCTGATACGCTGGGGTACCGTAAGGACATGCTTGCCATGCTCATGGCGGGGCGCGCCGCCCAGCAGATCGTGGTCGGCAAGGTGTCCGCCGGGTCCGCTGGTTCGGACGAAAGCGGTCTCGCCAGGGCAACGAAGATGGCGCTCGCCATGGAGCGTTCCCTCGGCTTCGGTGCGATTCAGCCGCTGCTCTACCGCGATGACAAGGACCCGACCGCCGTGCTCGACGGTAATCCCGATCTCGCAGCCCGCATCCATGCGGGATTGGAAAGGGCATTTGCGAGGGCGGTCGAAATCATCAGTGAGAACCGCGACAAGCTCGACGCGCTCACCACGGCGCTGTTCGATGCGCAGGCTTTGGATGTGAGAGCGGCGGTGCAAAAGTCGGCCACGGTAGCGGCGGCATAATGCTGCTGCGGGCGGAGTAAAATCCGGCCACCTATTTCCTTTCTGCAAC
>NZ_SLVX01000052.1 GCF_004341885.1 Shinella granuli
GGGCACGGATGATCATCACCCTCGAGCCGAAACTGCGGTGCACGCGGTGCGGCAACCGGGAGGCCAATGATTTCGTGCTGGCTAAGGTGGGGCGGGATTGAGGGGTCGACAACCGTGAATCGCGATGCGATGTTGGCACTCTCCAAAAGGAATAGACTATGACCGACGACGCCTGGAACCATAATGACGGACTTATCTCCCGCGATCGGGCTCACGCCGTCGGCCTAGTGGTGCTCTACTCGAATCTGGTCGAGGACGGGATAAGATCGCTCCTATCTCGCTATTCAGGGATGGGCGATGTAGAGGCAGCCCATTTCACATTTTCGATGGACGTTTCAAAAATGATCGAAACGTCACTGCGTCTGGCCGAATTGAAAGAGGCCGATGCTATCGTCTTGGAACACATCAAGCACGGACTAGCGGTTGCGAATATATGCAGGCAGAACAGAAATATCATCGCCCACAGTTGGATAAACTTCTCTGGCGATAAGCTGTTCAAGCCCTCAAACCGGGGCGCACCTCTGACGCGGGTATACGACTTCGATTTGAAGGTTATTCGGCGCGTTGCCGATGAGATATGGGAATGTGGCCACTACCTGATGTTTCTTGGTCTGTATATTGCAGCGCGAGGTGACCCACACTGGCGGCAATCATTGCCCGGAAAACCTCTGAAACCACAAAGTCTGACGAGCATTGATCAATATGGTCCTGAAGCGCTTGCTCGCCGGCCTTCAACATTTCCGGACTAATCAATTCATCCCGAGTTACCATCATCAAATCCCCGCCGCCGCCAACGCCGCTTGCTCACCGGCGCAGATCTCGTCCCACTTCTCCTCACGGCTGATCCGCCGATACGCTGATCGGGCGGCATTGATGAAATCAAACCAAAGCTCGTCAGGTATCTGGACGGCTCGCTGCCCACCGCGCAAGGTCGGTGGCAGCGCCGACAAGTTTCCGTCCGGCCGTTGGACTATGACGCAGTCACGGAGCAGCCATCCCTCAATCTCAGCGTCAAATGTCGCTTTGGCGCCCCCTGGTCCGGGGCGCATATTGCTGATGTTTATCATGTTCTTTTTTCCTCATGATGGGCGATTGCCACTCGCTCGAGTTCGGCTAGTTGTGTCGGACTAAGCGGCGCCGCCCTGGTCTCCCCAGGTGCACCTATGCGCGGCACCGAAAGGCCATAGCCATCGCCGCGCCGTATGAGGGCACAGCCCGGCAGGACGAGGCCGCCGACCCCTGCGGTGAAGGTGCAGGCGACACGGCCGGGCAGCCGGTTCATGTGTGAAATTCGGATCATACCCCCTCCGGGTCGGGTCCCTCTCCAGCCAAAAAACGACCCCTGCGGGTCGGACGTCCCGGCGCTCGCCTACCCACAGGCTCGAAAAGCTCGGCAACGTTGCCGGCCAAAAGCCGGGTTTTGGCTCTGTTGCGGTGTTGCCGAGGTGTTGCCGCCCTACTTGAACAGCCCGCCCGTCATCCTATTGATGTGGTGGATGACGCGGGGCTCAAGCCGTTCGGCTGTCTGATCCCAAACCTTAGCGACTTCGCCGCGCAGCATCTCGACAGGGATGAAGACGCCCGACTTCTGCTTCAGGAACTTTGTTCCTGTCCGCTCACGCTTGAACACGCCCGACTTTACGAAGGGGTTGCTCTTCACGGCGTTGTAAGAGTAGCCATCCGTGTTCGCGCGCACGAAGACCTGCCCGTTCCAGTTGGGCTTGGCTACGCGCTTTGGCCACCAACCTGCTTTCATAAAACTGGACGGGAAGACCTGCCGCACGCCGCGAGGAGCGGCGCTGACGCCGATCCTTGTCTCGCGCGGCTTGAAGTGCTTCAGGCTGATGTCACCACCCTGACCATGGATCACGTAGGTCAGGGTGGTCGGCGTCGACTTGGTGACATTCCGGCGCACCGCCTTTAACGTGGTGCGTTTCTGGAGGCCCGTCTGAACGGCAAGGGCACGGCCTGCCGCCGTGCCCCCTACGCGTCCGGTTTCGTTGATCGCACGGGAAAAGACCTGGCCGGCCTTGCGCGGCGACTTGAGGGCCGCCGTCGCCCTGGTGAATAGGGCAAGGCCGTCGCCCTTTATGTTGATCGTCAACATGGCTACACCGCATAAACCCGGCTGGCCGAACCAACCGCCGTGTCGCCGTCGCTGTCAGCATCGCCCTTGCGGTGCAGAAGCTGCCCGCCCTCTCCGCCGAGGTGAACCTCACCATCCAGCACGATCTTCGACGCCTTGAGGGTGATACCCCCGCCGCTGACCTCGATGACGGAGTCGCCCACCTTGAGCCGGAGCGGCACGTTCTCGCCATTCTCGCGGGCATTGTCGTCGCTATACGTCCCGAAATCGATCCGGGCGTCGGTCAGGTCGCCGCTTTCGGAAACTACGTCGACTTGCTCACCGACGGCATAGATCACGTCCATCTTAACCGCGCCAGCGCCTACGGTCCTGGCTCGGATCCACGGGGACAGGTACGGCACGCCGCCCTGGCGTGAGAGCTCAACGCGGTAGCGGCCCTTATCGTCGGGGCCTTCCGCGATCGTGCCGGTTCGCCGTCGGTTGTTGTTGCGGCGCTCCGTATCAGCGATACGCACGCCAATGTGACTAAGCTGCTGGTCGGGCATTCTGGGTATCATGTGAAGACTCCGTCGTAACTTTCCCACGTCGCTTTATTTTTCTCGCCGAGGATGCGCATGACATCCGCTGCGAAGGATTCCGCATCCTGCCGAGCGGGGACGTTGAAGGTGGGTGAGAAATTGAAGGTGTTGCCGACGCTCCGGACCGGGCCACTGGCTGATGCCGCCGAGCCCGCCGCAGCCGCCCGATATGCATCGTGCGGCGAGATCATCCCTGACGCGCCCGGACTGAACAACTCCGGACCTTTTTCGCCAACAAGATACAAGCCACCGCTTCGCACCGGCCCGCCACGCTCGCGCTTCGGAACGGCCGAGGTGGATTCGGCGGAGCCGCCACTGGATTCGCCACCCCATAGTCTGGAGAGCCAGCCCGGAGGAGATGGCCATTTGATGATGTTGGAAACATCGATCTGACCGATCGCCGTCTTGATCTTTTCCGGCAGAGACGTGAACCACGCCAGAAGCTCCGCCGCCTTCGCGGTCACGCCATCAATGATGCCCTGGATCATGTCGACGCCCGCCTGGAACATCGCCGAATTTAGGGCCTTGAAGCCGTCGATCAGCTTTCGCGTCACCGCATAAGCATTATCCTCGATGACCATCTGATGCTGGCGTGTCAGGTCATTCGACTGGAACAACGAACCCAGCCAGCTAGCCGCCTCTTTGAACTGCTCCCATGCCCATTTTGCAGCATCCCCGAGTGCGGAGAACGACTGCGCGAACGGGTCGAGCACAGGCCACAAGAAATCGATGGCAGGCTGAAGTTCCTCGCCGATCGCGCGGGCAACGCCCGTCACGACGCCGCTGATACGATCCCAGTTCTGCCAGAGCGCCAGACCGGCTCCGGCAACAATGGCGACCCCTGCACCGATGGCGAACCATGCGGGCGCGGAGATGGTGGCCAGTGCAGCACCAACGGTAGTGAGGGCGCCCCCAATTGCGGTTACGCCTGGCACGGCCGCCGCCATACCGCCGAGAGCGGCGCGCACCGTTTCAAGTTTCGTTAGGCCCGCACCGTTGAGCCCCCCGTCAAGCATGGCGGCCATGCCGGCGTTCTTCGACGTGGAGAGCGCCTTCAGGGACCGCTGCAACGCAACGGCTTCCGTCGCCGCCGTGGTAAAGTGCGAAGCCAGCCGCGCGACCGGAATCACCATGGACAGGATGCCGCCCTTGGTCCACAAAAACGCGAAGCGGGTGGCGGTCATGGCGATATTAAATCCCACCACGGCAGCCGTAGCGGCAACGATGGCAGCGGTGGCTTCCGGATAGCGTTCCGCGAGATCGGCGATGCCGGTGACAATCGGCGCAACCTTGTCGATCACGCTGTTGAGAGCTGGCAGCAGGGCCGATCCGATCGATGCGGAAATGTTCTCGAGCGCGGCTTGCATGCGGAGGAGTGCGCCTTCCGAGGTCTTCATTCGGCGCTGGAAGTCTGCCTCTACCGTGCCGGACGCCCCCATGGCCTCGGCTCGAATCCGCTTGTATTCTTCCATGTTCTGGATGAGGGGCCGAAGACCCTGCTGGACCTGCGCATCCGAGAACAGGTCGCCAAGCTTCCCGAGGTCGCCCTTAAGGGTTTTGTTGGTGATGTCCGCGATGGCCTCAATCGGGCTCATGCCCGCTTCGGCACGCTTCTTCAGCTCCCGCTCAAGATTGACGCCCATCTTCTTGAACGCCTTGATCGTCTGCGGTGCGCGGATCTTTTGAAGGACATTCGAAAGGTTCGTCGCGGCCGAAGCCGAGTCGCCTGTGCCCTTGCGGACTATCTGCAGGGCGGCGGAAAGGTCAGCCACAGCTGGCACGCCGGTCTGCCCCAGAGCCTGATACCCCGCCCCGAGAGCCGGGAAATATTGGGCCATGTCCTTGAGTTCGAAGGCGCCTGCCTTGCCAGCCTGGGCCATTGCGTCAAGAGCTTTGCCGAACTGGTCAGCAGGGACCTTTAGGTTGTCGAGAGCGGCATACCCGGCCGATGACAGGTCTGTGATGGACGCCTTATATGCGAAAGCTGCTTTGCCGATATTCGGCAGGAGCTTCAGGGCGTCACCTTCAGAAGCGCCGAGGCCGAGAAGGGTGTCCATGCCCTCGGCCATTTCGCTGCCGGCCTGGTTCGTCTGCCGGCCGATCAGGCGAAGTTGCTTACCGAGTTCCGCGAGCCGCTTCTGAGGAATATCGGCCTTTTGGCCGATGTCTTCGAGCTTTGACTCGAATGCCACCGCGGCTTTCACGGGAGCCGTGAGGCTCCGCGCCAAGGTGTATCCGACTGCAATAGCGTCGAACATGCGGCCGCGCATAGCGTCCATGGCGGCCGCATTCCGGGCCGCCATCATCTGCAACTTCGCGAGGGCGGCGTGGACACCCTTCGCCCTTCCGCTCACCTTGTCGGTGAGCGAGAGGACGAGCTCAGCTTGCCGTTTCGCCACGGCCGCCTCCATTTTTCAGTTTGATGAGTTCGACGGCCGCCTCGTACCAATCGAGGGTCTTGTCGGGCGGCCACTGCTCAATGACGTTCACGGGGGTGTTCAGTTCGGAGGCGATGAGGGCGACTACGCCGCGCCACCCACCTCCTCTTCCTCCCCCATTAGGTCAGCCACGGCGACTGCGATTCTGTTGAAATCACGCATCGGAACCTGCTTGAACACCTGAATCGGCACGTCCGCCATAGAGGCGAAGGTAGCGATCAGCTTGCCGTTCGGGCCGTCGAACTTGTCGGCTACGATAAGGTCTCCGGTCGTGGCTTCGCGGAAGGTCAGGGTCTGGTAAGTGGTGCCGTTGTGTTCGATCGGCGTGCGGAGGGTGTAGGTTACGGTCATGGGTGGTTCCTTTCGGTACGAAAAGCCCGGCGTAATGGCCGGGCGATGGTGAAGTGGTTTTGTGGGTGAGGTGTCCGCAGAGGTAACAAATGCGGACACCAGAGCGTCCGCGACTGTTACCGGTCTTTGGCAAGCTTCAGAACGCCAAAGTGACCCAAATGAAGCTTGTCAGTCGCGGCAACGTCGACAACCCCATGCTGGTTAAGCACAAGTAATCCTTTAGCTTTCCAGACGGTGACGGTCTTGCGGCTCACACCTCGATATCGAGCGTAAGCACTCTGCTTACAGAACGCGGGAGGCGGATTCTGGATTGGTGTCCGCACTTGTTACCCCCTTTTTGAGGTCGCTAAAGTTCGACTGCCGAGGACTGCGCGTCCGCTGGGCGGTCGGACTAGGATAGGGTTCCTGACCGAGGGGGCTATCGGTGGCGCCGGACGAAGGCGTTGTTCGCCTCTACGATTTTTGCCCAGCCGGTCAGCTCGACCTTCGGCTTCGGCTCCTCCGGCGGCGCGGCAGGCGCAAAGCCCATCGACTTGTTCATGGCGGCGACAACGCGGGCCCATGACGCCTTGGTGTCCGCAACCTTCTGTAGGCCCCGAGGGGAGGCGGCGGCGCGTGCGTGAACGGCCTGCATCCGCGCTTCGTACTTCTTGTCGACCCGAGCGAAAGGGACAGCCAGACGATCAACCACTGCGGTTGCGAACCCCGCTGCGACGGCCTCGTCGGGCGTATACCAGGTCTCCGCCTTCATGACCTGGCGGGCCGCTGCCTCGGAGATTCCAGCCCTCTTCGCGTAAACCTTGGCGTACGCAACCGCATGGGCTTCCAACTGCTCCACCGTCCTCTGATGCGCGTCAGAGTCGCCGTAGGTGAAGTTGTGCGGCTCGTGGATCATCAATATCGATCCGTCCAGCATCGTGATGGTATGGCCCGCCATGGCAATGAGGCTTGCCGCCGAGGCGGCGATGCCGATGATTTCGACGTGAACCTTACCGCGGTGGCCGGACAAAATGTTGTATATCGCGCTGCCATCGACGGCGATGCCGCCGCCGCTATTAATGGCGACGGTGATGTCGCCGCTGTACGGCAGCGCGGCGCGAACGGTCGTCGGGGTGAAGTCCTCCCCGACGACACCGAAGAGGTCAAGCCGCATCGGCAGTCTCCTTGGGGGCGAGCACGTATTCGACCTCCGGCTTGCGTTCTGCGCGGATACGACGGGGCGGAAGCGGCTGATCAAGCTTTGCGAGGAGGCCTGGCGCGTGGTAACTGCCGGGTTCAAAGAAGACAGGCCCACCCACGATTGCTGGCGGCAGTTCCACCTTCTGATGGAGAGGCGCAGCGAAATGGCCCGTGTCGTCGGGCAGGAAGGTACGCTTGACGAACCGCCGCTTCACAACCTCGATCGTGCCGCCGCCGTCTGTGGTGTAGTAGCCCTTCTCCCAGCCGCCCTCGTCGAAGTCGTCTTCACTCCAACGGCTTCGGATTCGTTTGCCGACATGCTCGACGCGGACACGGTGTTGGTGCTCAACGGGCGTGCGCTGATCGCCGATATAGGCCCAGAGCTCGACGATCTCTTCCTTCGTGACCTCTTTGTACAGATTCGGCGAAGAGCGAACGTCCTCAGCCTTGCCCAGGCGAGCGGCGCCGGCGGGAAGGTTTTCGTTGGCGGCTTCGACGGCCACGTCCGCCTCGGCGATTGCGCGAAGGACGCCCCGTATCTGCATCGCGGCCCTCTCGTAGTCTCCGAGTTTCTTGCGGGCGATAGCTGTCAGTTCCTTCGCGCGATCGTAAGCGACCTGGCGTTCGGACTCGGCTTCAGCTTCGATGGCGGCTTCGTGGTCCCGCTCGAGACGGTGGATGCGAGCACGCGCCTGGTCTACATCGATGCCCGCTTCGGTTTTCGCGTCGAGGAAAGCGCGAAGCGACTTCTTGTCGGCCGTGAGGAGGTTGGCGTCGTATTGCGCTTCGGCATCAGCGACCGCGGCTTCAGCAGCCGCCAGTTCGGCCTGCGCCTTGGTGATTGCAGCGGCGAGGTCGGCGGAGGACGACTTGCCGAGTATCTTGTTGATCAGTTTTCCCAACGGGATTCCTTTCATTGCTTAGAGAGCCGGCGCCGCAGTTCCGCAAGTGGAAGGCGGATGGCCGTGCTGGAGGGCTGGTCGGTGGTGGTGGTGATCGGGCCGCCGATGGGCCGATGGACCCAGATGGCGTCTGCGCCTGACGTCGCGATCTGGCGAGCGATGGGTAGAACCTCGTGCGGCCGACCGAGACGATGGCGGAAAAGCTCCGCTGCGATGGCTATGGTGACGGCCTCAATGTGGTTGTAGATTCGGGCCTTGCCGCGGACCGCGCCGAGGTGGAACGCCGGGGCGCGGCATAGCCATTGCCGAATGGCGGCTTCCGACAGACCGAGGAGGCCCGCCAGGTCGCCGTTGTTGAAGGTCAAGATGGCCTCCTCTCTGTGACGCAGGCTGGGCGTCACGATTGTGGTGGTAAAAAAAGACCGCTCCTCGAAAGGAGCGGTCAGATGATCGCGGACGTCCAAGAACGCGATCCACGGAGACTGGCCCCGCGTCGCGGATGACCGCGACGACGCGGAGACCGCGCCGGGGAGAAGAGGCCCGGCGCGATTGGAATAAGAAGGGCCGCTGGGGGCGGCAAAGAGCTCGAGGGCTTGGCGCCTGCTGTGTCCGTGTGGAGGCTGCGCGTTCTGCCCTCTACCTGTATTGCCGCCCAGATGCATTTTGGGGACTAGGCGGCAGCAAGTTTTTTCAGATTTTCGTTGGCGGCCTTGAGAATCTTCTTCCCGAACCGTTCGGCTGTCTTCTCTTTCTTGCCGAAAGCCTCACCGACTTCCTCCAGATTGGCAGCGGTGCTAGCGATGTTCAACGCCTTCCGCTCGTTGGCCGGAAGAGCAGCAGCCCATCGTTCGAATTCGCCCTGCCGGGCCATCTCATCGGAGATGTCTTCCCAGCGCTCGGCTGGTTGCTTGCCTTTCGGGCTGGATATCCATCCGCCGACGAAGGAGGCACTGATGTCCTCTGACCCGAGAGGCAGGCCGTCCGGGTAGCGCGTGACCGGCGGTCGCGGACCAGCCAGAAGTACGGCATGGTCCTCTGCCGTGAATCGAACCTTCCGGCGCATCTTGCCGCGCGGGAGGAATCGTAATTTCTCGCTGCCGTCTTCGCCGGTCTCGACCACGGACGAACGGTCGACCTTGTAAAGAGATGACCAGTACGACGCAGCGCGCACCTTCTCGGCCGGGTCGGGCTCCGGCCCCATTAGCTCTCCGAACTTGTCCGGCTGATGGAGGATGGTGCCTTCTTCGACGTGTTCCATGCTGATGTTGGTCTTGCCCGCCTCAATGCTCTCCACGCGGATCTTGGTTTTGCCGTTCGCTATCCGAAGTTTACCAGCCCGGACAATCGTCGCGTGGCTCTTCTTCACCTTGCCGGCCCTGTCGGTTTTGTCGGGCACCGTCTGCAGGGTAATATCAGTCGGCCGGCACTCAATGTCACCACCGCCACCAATGCGAGCGTGACGCCACTCGACTGTCGGTCCGGCCTTCTTGATGTACGATTTCAATTCGGCATCGCTGGAGCCGGGGCGAATGCGCCGCTGGAGATTAGAAGCGGGCCGGTCTTCGCCTTCGACGTAGTTGTCGTTGTCGTGCCGCATCCAATTAGTGCCGGACAGGGATAGGGGCTTCCGCATCCTGGCCCAGGTTAGCAGCATGTTCAGGCTATCCGCCAGGTGGGCATTCTTCGGCTTTTCCGTCGAAGCGGCGCGGTCGAAGATGTCGGAATCGTTTGGTGGCAGGGTAGCCCAAATGGCCATAGCGCGAGCGAGCCATGTGGCTGTCGGCCCGTCGTTCTCCATCCACACCAGAGTGCCGACAGGGCGGACACGATGCGTGGGAAGGATGAAGCCGTGGCGGATGGCAACGAAATGCGCGACGATTCCGAAAAGGCGACGCAGGCGCTCGGAGGTGGAAACATACCGACCGGACTCAGCGACGTCGTCTCCGTCGACGAGCAGGTCCAAAAATCGCTCCGGAATCCACGGTGCACGCTCGGCTTCCGGAGTGAGTGGGAGCGGCAGCTCGAATCTGGCGAGGGGCTGCTTCCCGGCCAGCCATTGGGCTGTGGCGCGGTTGCTGTAAAGGCGCTGGCCCGCAAGGATGTAGTCACAACGGTTCCAGCGGTCCGCGGCCGTGGCGCGGGCGGTCGAAGATGTCATTTGTGATTTCCCCAGTGTGCCCTGGCGGGCGAAGTTGGCCTCGTTGGCCATCGTGGAGCGCCGCCCTTTCCGGGTCTTGCGCATGTGCCGCCGTGCGGCGAGCTTGATTCTGAATATAAATTCTTTTTACAAATTTGTCAAGCTTTTTCTTGACAAGTCGGAATTTTTGTGATCGCCGCACCCGAGAATAAGTTCTACCAGTGATCTTGAACCGAACTGACGGCATTCCCAACTAATAACAAAGGATCGGCCGCGCGCTTGAGGTAGCCCCGGGCTGAAAAGCAAACCCACTTCGGGAGGGTTTCGCGAATAAACGGAAAAAACCTCAATAAGGTCTGGTGTCCGATACGCGGCCCCATAAGGGCTTCGGACGTAGAGGAAGGAGTGGCGTGATGAACGCAACTTTGGTTCTCGAAGCCAGCAAGTCTACCGGCACCGTCCGGATGGCTGTCGACCTACGGGTTAATCTGGCGGCGATCCTGGCAGTTCTAAGTAGGCTGTTCTAACGGAAAGCCCTCTCGCTCACCACGGGAGGGTTTTTCATTTCCGGCAAGTGCTATGCCGCCACCATCAACGCCGTCCGCCATTCCGTATCGAACTGGCGGACGTCGACTGGCTGATGGCAGCACTCCCAGACGTTCAGCGGGAACCCGTCGCTACGCTTCGGCTTGCCGTAAAGGCGCTCGAATTCGTCAACGGCGGCGCGAAGCTTGGCCTCGCACTTCGCCGCTCGCTCTCGCTGCCAGATGCTCGTCTGGTCGTCGTCATCGCCCGCATATTTGAGCAGGTCGAGCGCATCGTAGTATTTGCCGACCGCGATGCTGATGAGCATGTTGCGGTGGGCACGGGTGCCTGGCTTGGGATCTCTGGGTTTCGTGGTCATGCGGCCGCCCTCGCGATACGCTCATCCCTGAGGCGACGATTCTCGGCCCGCCACTCCTCTAAGGTGTCGTAGACGCCTTCTCCCCGTGCAATAACCCGACCATCTGGCGAGAGGACCGCTTGCTCGCTTTCGCTAAACGTTTCTATCGCCACCGGACTGGCAACCCCCAAATCGTCGAGGCGCCACCCAACGATCGGGCTTCGGCACACATAGTCATCGCCGCTCTCCATCATTCCCCAAGCAACGCACTCATAGCCTTGGACGGCGGGCACCATTTGCGGCCCCTTAAGCAGATCCTCTAGTTGGGTATTGAAGATTGTTTCGATGTGCGTCGTCCCGCCTGACGTCACGATCTCGATGCGGGTTGTCTTTCCGCTGTCGTGACACGGGATCAGCGCAGCGATATGGTTGGTATTGAAGTATGCGCCCGACTTGGTTTGAAAGAACATGTGCTTCTCCCTTAACTGGTTGCATTTTGCTACCGGATTTTTGGAGCGGAGACCTTAAGGAAAACTCCTATCCCTCCGGAGATATTTCACCCTCAATCACGGGGAAGATGGGTGCCCATTTTAAGAATGGGCCACCCTTATCCCCCTATCCGGATTGCTATTGCTCTTCGGAGATTTCTGGATTTCTCCGGAGAAATCCGAAAAAATCCGGCTTCATTCTGTCTTGATCCGCCAGACCCATTCCGTCGAAGACCATGTTCCGAAGCAATAATCGCCGGCATCTCGTGCGCGTGTGATGGCAACCTTAAATGCGCTACGCGCATTATCGGCTCGCTTCACCGGGTCAGACTGCGCAGTCACATAACGGCGTGCGAACTCGGCACGGACGTCCTCGACCTTTGCGGCCTGTACCTCTGGGGCCGTGCTTTCGCCGTGGACGCGGACACGATGAAGCTCCGCCGCTTCGAACGCCTCGCGGAACGGCCGGTCGGTCTTGCTGGTTTTCAGCTTCTTGGCAGGCCCTTTGCCATCCGTATCGAAGTCCAGCACCAGCGTCGTGATCGGAGAACCATCATCGCGGCGAGCGATCTCCACCACGCGTTTCTGGATAGCCGCGATTGGACCTTCCGGAGCTTCACGGCTCTTCGCTAGGTGCAGGTAGTGGTTTTGCGTATCGCCGGTGATCTCGTCACGGTCGCACGCCAGCATGAGCGCGAAGTCGGCAGCAGCACGGGCATTGGAGGAGCCGCGAAGGCCAGCCGAGGCGTTCTTGCCGGCGTGATGGATGAGGATGATCACAATGTCCAAGCGTTCGGAGATCGGCTGGAGCGCGTGGAAGACCTTCTGCCATGCGCCGGGATCGTTCTCCTTGTCTTCTGGAATCATCCCTGCCGCGGCAACCGTGTCGATGATCAGCGCCACCAGCGGCAAGTCGAAGCGCTCATTGATTGAAGCCGCCGCCTGCCGGAGGCGACCTTCGAGGGCGGTGTATCCGGCTTGATCTTCGATGGAGCCGAATTTCTCCAGGGTGAAGAATGGCAAGACCTCGTCTTGATCCTCCATCTGCATGCGGCGGGCTTTCAGGCGAGCCTTGATGGTGCCTTCCCCTTCGGCTGCCAGATAGACGACCCCACCACGTCGCTCAATCTCGCGGCCAGCAAGCGGCTCGCCCGTCATGAGGCAAGTTGCGGCATGGATCGAAAAGAACGTCTTCAGCGCACCGGACTGGCCGCCAAAGAAACCGACACCATTGCGCGGCACCGTGTTTCTGATGAGTTCGGGCTCCGGAACGAATTCGCTGTCTTCGCCGAGGAAACGAAGCACGCCGCGATCGTTGTCGTTGGCGACGACCGGCATCGCCGCCTTCGCAAGCGCCTGCAGTTGGTCGATGGTGTTGCCGGCCTCCATCCAGTCGGTGACGTCGCCCTTATCGGGAAGGCCGGGAAGCTCGACGCGCTTCACTGTGGCGATACCCTGCAGGAGGCCGATGGCCTTATCCGCTTTATCCGTGCCGGTCCTGTCGTTGTCCGGGATAACGAAGATAGAGGTGGCTCGGTTTGTCTGAACAGCTTCGGGCGTTTCGCTAAGTGGATTTCCGCCTCGATTATGCCGCCACCATCATTGGTGTCAGCGCGT
>NZ_SLVX01000053.1 GCF_004341885.1 Shinella granuli
TTGCAGAAAGGAAATAGGTGGCCGGATTTTACTCCGCCCGCAGCAGCATTATGCCGCCGCTACCGTGGCCGACTTTTGCACCGCCGCTCTCACGTTCCTCGATGCCGTCTTCCCGATCGCCGTCGGCATGGTGGGCCTGCTGACGGCCGCCACCGTGCTGGTCTGGCAGGTCCGGGGAGCCACGGGACACGGCACGGCCGGCAACATGAACTTCGATCTCGATGACGGCACGACCAGCGGCAGCCTCTGGCGCTTCGTCGGCTGGCTGGTCGGCTTCGTCGCGGCCATCGGCCTCGTCGGCTTCACGCTGGCGCTGATCGGCTTCTTCGTCGCCTTCCTCAAGATCGTCGCCAGGTCGAGCTGGCTGCAGACGCTGGTGCTGACCGCCGCCGCCGTCGGCCTGGTGCTGCTGCTGACGTCGATCCTGCACATGAACCTGCCGGGCGGCCTCTTGCAGAACCAGTTCTACGACCAGCTGGTCTGGCCGCTGCGCTGACCCCCGGCCCCGGCGGCGACGCCGGGGTTCGCACGCCGGTTTTTAAGGTGTGCAATTGCATCCAATTGTCTACATCAATCAGCGAGGGCATCATGCCAGCACAACATCCCATCCCCTGCATCCTCATGCGCGGTGGAACGTCGAAAGGGCCTTACTTCAAGATGCAGGATATTCCGCAGGATCCCGAGATCCGCGCGCGCGTCCTGCTGGCGGCGATGGGCTCGCCCGATATCCGCCAGATCGATGGCCTCGGCGGCGCGGATACGCTGACGAGCAAGGTCGCGATGGTCGGCCCGTCGAGCCGCGAGGGGGTCGATGTCGACTATCTCTTCGCCCAGGTCTCCGTCGACAAGGCGATCGTCGACACCTCGCCTTCGTGCGGCAACATGCTGTCCGGCGTCGGCCCCTTCGCCATCGAGACGGGCATGGTGCCGGTCGGCGGGGAGAAGACCAGCGTCGTCATCTACGACATCAACACCCAGAGCCGCATCGAGGCGGTCGTCGAGACGCCTGATGGTGCCGTCAATTACGAGGGCGATGCCCGCATCGACGGCGTGCCGGGCACGGCGGCGGAGATCCGGCTCAATTTCATGGATATCGTCGGCTCGAAGACCGGTGCGCTGCTGCCCACCGGCAAGCCGATGGAGAAAATCGAGGGGATCGATGTGACGCTCATCGACGTCGCGGTGCCGATGATGATCGTGCGCGCTGCCGATGTCGGCAAGGCGGGCTACGAGAGCGCCGCCGAACTCGATGCCGACAGGGCCTTCTTCACGCGCATGGAAGCGATGCGCATGGAGGCCGGCCGCCGCATGGGCCTCGGCGACGTCACCGGCAAGGTGGTGCCGAAAATGGCGATGCTGGCCGCGCCGCGGGAGGGCGGGAACGTCGCCGCGCGCTATTTCGTGCCGCACAAGACCCATGCGGCCTTCGCGGTGACGGGCGGCCTCTGCGTCTCCTCCTGCGTGCTGGTGCCCGGCACCGTGGCGGATGGCCTTGCAGAACGACCGGAGGGGGATGATTGTACCGTGATCATCGAGCATCCGACAGGTCTCATCGATGTCGCCATGACGAGCAAGCCGTATGGCAATGAAGTCGAGATCATCAGCGGCGGGGTGGTGCGCACCGCGCGCAAGCTGATGCAGGGCAATATCTTCGTCCCGGCGGCGACCCTGCTGCCGGCATCCCCTGCGGCCTGAGTCACCGGTACCCTGTTTCTGGAGTTTATGGAATCATGAAACTGCTTGTTCTTCCGGGTGATGGGATCGGCCCGGAAATCGTCGGCGCCACCGTCGCGGTGCTGGATGCCGTCGACCGCCGCTTCGCCTTCGGCTTCCGCTACACGACGCGCGACATCGGCTTCGCTTCGCTGGAGAAGACCGGCACGACGCTGCCCGCGGACCTGCTCGACGGGGCCCGCGGCATGGACGGAACCCTGCTCGGTCCGATCTCCCATCTCGACTATCCGCCGCGCGACAAGGGCGGCATCAACGTCTCGGCCGCCTTCCGCACCCAGCTCGACCTCTTCGCCAACATCCGCCCGGCCCGCACCCGCAGGGGCGTCTTCCACCGCGGCACGGAGATGGACCTCGTCATCATGCGCGAGGCGACGGAGGGCATGTATCCCGATCGGAACATGTTTGCCGGCACCGGCGAATACATGCCGACGGAGGACGTGGCGATCTCCATGCGCAAGGTGACGGCAAGGGCGATCGAACGCATCGCCAGGGCTTCCTTCGCGCTGGCGCGGGCGCGCCGGCGGATGGTGACGGCGGTGCACAAGGCCAATGCCTTCGTGCTCACCGACGGGCTCTTCTTGAAGGAGGTGCGCAAGGTCGCCGCCGATTATCCCGACGTGGAGCTCGAAGAGGTGCTGATCGATGCGATGGCGGCGCTGCTCGTGCGCGATGCGAGCCGCTACGACGTCATCTGCACCACCAATTTCTACGGCGACACGCTCTCCGATCTCGCCTCCGAACTCTCCGGCAGCCTCGGCCTCGCCGGCTCGCTGAATGCCGGTGCCGACCATGCCGCCGCGCAGGCCCAGCACGGCTCGGCACCCGATATCGCCGGGCAGGACAAGGCGAACCCGACGTCGATGATCCTGTCGGCCGCGATGCTGCTGCGCTGGCACGGCGAGCGCGCCGGCGACGCACGTTACATCGAAGCCGCGGCCCTCATCGAGGAGACCATCGACCGGGTCCTTTCCGATGCCGCCACCCGCACCCGGGATCTTGGCGGACCGCTCGGCACGGCGCAGTTCACCGAGACGGTCGTTGCGGCCCTCGGCTAGGCCGGCAAGGAAAACGGCACCGGTGCGCCTGCCCCGGTGCCGCAGCAATTTCGCCTCTTCGCGTGGCCCTGGTCAGTCGACCGGATGGACCGGTCCATCCGCCACCAGCACGCCATCGGCATCCGCATAGAGATAGGCCCCCGTGCGAAATTCGACATTGCCGAAGACGAGCGGCACGTCACGGGCGCCGTGGCCGGTCTTGCCGCTCTTCTTGGGCGCCTGGCCGAGCGCCATCACGCAGAAATCCATGGCGTCGATATCGGCGCTGTCGCGGATCGCGCCGTTGATCAGGAGGCCCTGCCAGCCGTTCGCCTGGCCGAGGGCGGCGATCTGGTCGCCCACCAGCGCGCAGCGCAGCGAGCCGGCGCCGTCGACGACGAGCACCTTGCCCGTGCCGTTTTCCTCCAGTGTCGCGCGCAGCAGGCGGTTGTCCTCGAAGGTCTTCAGCGTGACGATCTCGCCATGGAAGCCCTTGCGCCGGCCGTAGGATTTCCACTGCATCTCGCAGAAGCGCACCTCGGCATCGTTGCTGTCGACCAGATCCGCCGTCTTGATGATATCAGTCACGTTCCTTCCTCCGTCTTCGGTGCGGCGAGCACCCGCACGGGCGCACCGTCGCGCCAGGCCCTGATATTGTCCACCGTGTCGCGGTAGAAGGCGGCATAGGCGCCTTCGGTGACATAGCCGAGATGCGGCGTCAGCACGGTGTTCGGCATGGTGCGCAGCGGATGATCGGTCGGCAGCGGCTCGATGTCGAAGACGTCGAGCCCGGCCTTGATGCGGCCCTGCCGCAGCGCCGCGATGAGCGCCGCCTCGTCGACCAGCGGGCCCCGCGCGGTGTTGATCAGCCATGCCCCCTGTTTCATCTGGCCGAGTTCGGCGGCGGAGACGGTGTGCCGGCTGCGCTCGCCGAGGATGAGGTGCAGCGAGACCACGTCGGCCTCGCGGAACAGGGTCTCCTTGTCGACGCGGCGGGCGCCGGCTTCGGCGGCGCGCGCGTCCGTCAGGTTCCGGCTCCAGGCGATCACCTCCATGCCGAAGGCTTTGGCGATCGGCACCATGCGGCCGCCGAGCTTGCCGAGTCCGACCAGTCCCAGCGTCTTGCCGCCGAGCACGGTTCCCACCGTGTGCTGCCAGCCGCCGGCGCGGATGCGGGCGTCCTCCTCGGGGATCGACCGGGCGAGCGAGAGGATAAGCCCCCAGGCGATTTCCGGCGTCGCATGGGCGGATTCGCCGGCATGGGTGTGGCAGACGGTGATGCCGCGGGCGACGGCGGCCTCCATGTCGATGGTGCGCACGCGCGCGCCGGTGACCACGATCAGCCTCAGCGCCGGCAGCCGCTCGATCAGCGCGGCGGACAGCAGCATGCGCTCGCGCATGAGGCACAGCACGTCGAAGCCGGCAAGCGCGGCTGCGGCCTCGTCCTCGCTCGCAAGGTTGCGGTCGAAGCGGACGATCTCGCAATCGTCGCCGAGCAAGGCCCAGTCGGCAAGGGTGAGCGCCACATCCTGATAGTCGTCGAGGATCGCGATCCGCAGCATGGCTCAAGCCTTTCCAAGCGTGTCGAGGTCGATCGAGAGGCCGGCAAGGTCCGCCTGTTCGCGCAGCATGGCAAGGTCGGCCGCGGTGAGCGGGATTCCCTCGGCCAGCCGTGTTTTCATCCGGTTCGCCTCCGGCTCGCCCGGCATCAGGATCGGCTGGTCGTCATCCACCCGCGGACAGGTGCGGGCGCGGGTGACGAGGTCGTCCATGCGCGTGCGGTAGGCCGCTTCGCCGAGGAAGAGCGAAGGGCGGAAGGCGATGAAGCTGTGGCCGACATTCTGCGGCCGGTCGAGATCGCGATACTGGTCGCCGACCTTGCCGCCATAGGCCGCGCCGCTCATCACGCCCGCAAGGACTTCCATCATCAGCGACAGCCCCGATCCCTTCGGGCCGCCGAGCGGCAGCACGATGCCCTCATAGGCCCGGCGGGCATCCGTCGTTTCCCGGCCGTCGGCGTCGAGCGCCCAGCCGGCCGGGATCGGCTCGCCCGTCTGCATCGCCCGGCGGATTTTTCCGCGCGCGACGACCGAGGTTGCCATGTCGAGCACGATCGGCGGCGAGCCCTCGCCGCCCGGTGCGCCGAAGGCGAAGGGGCTGGTGCCGAGGAAGGGTGAGCGCCCGCCCCAGACCGGCATGCTGGGCGAGGCATTGGTGAAGACGAAGGCGGCATGTCCGGCATCGATCGCCTCCAGGAGATAGGCCGCAGCCATGCCGAAATGGGCGCTGTTGCGGACGCTCGCCATGCCGATACCGCATCGTTCCGACGCGGCGATCGCCTCCTGCATGGCCCGGCGGGCGACGACGAAGCCGAGGCCGTCATCGCCGTCGACATGCGCGGCGGCGGGCATGGGATGCGAGACGCGGATATCGGGCCGGGCGCGCACCAGGCCGCGGCGCAGGCGGTCTGCATAGACGGGAATGCGCGAAATGCCGTGGGTGCCGACGCCGCGGAGATCGGCGAGAACCAGATAATGCGCGACGGTGGCCGCGTCCTGCGCGGGGAGGTCGAGGCCGGCGAAAATCCCCGCCACCGCGGCCTCCAGCCGAGCGGCATCCGCATGCACGACCGTTCCATCCTTGGCCTGCATTCGCCCATCCTCCTCCAGAAGCCCGTGGCTCACGATATCATGGATTATCAGCCATGGATGCTAATGTATACTATTGTATCCAGAAAATCCGGATAGAATTCCGCCTTCCGGCTTCGATCCTTAGCGCTTGCGGGCCAGCGCCAGGAATTCGCGGATCGGCCGGGAGAGCGGGCTCGACCCGCGCCGCACGGAAAGCAGCTTTCGGCTTGCCCATGCGTCCGACAGGCGCACGCTGATGACATCCGTTCCCGCAAGCAGATGCAGGCTCGTCGAGCGCAGGAAGCCGATGCCGAAACCTGCCTCCACCATCCGCACAAGCGACGGGAAGGTTTCGACGCGCACCCGCTCGCCGAGCGCCCGGCCGCTGCGGGCGGCGGCTTCGTTCAGCAACCGGTCGAGCGCGCCGCTCTGGTGGATGCCCACCACCTCGTGTTCGGCCACCGCATCGAAGCTGATCGGCTTTCCCGATTGCAGGCGCGCGGCCAGCGGATGATCCGGCGAGCACAGGACGAGCACGTTGTCGTCCTCGAAGACCTCGGTCTCGAAGCGCGCGACATCGTTGTTGTCGGCGACGAAGGCGATGTCCGCCTGCCCGTCGTCCATCGCGGCGAGCGCGAGGGCCGCCGACATTTCCTGGATGTCGAGGCCGATGCCGGGATGGCTCTGCGCATAGGCCGCCAGAAGCTCCGGCAGCCGGCCCGACAGCGAGGAGCTGGTGCAGGCGAGCCGCAGCGAGCCGCGCGTGCCCGCCGAGAAATCGACCATCTGCGTGCTCAGGTCGGCAACCTGCCGCAGGATCTCGCGGCAGCCGGCGACATAGACCTCGCCCGCCGGCGTCAGACGCGCGCCCTGCAGGGAGCGGTCGAACAGCGCGACGCCGAGCCGGGCCTCCAGCTCGCTGATGCGCCGGCTGACGGCGGATGGGGCGATGTTCTCATGCTCCGCCGCCCGCCCGATGGACCCGTACCGGGAGACCGCGACGACGAGGCGCGCCGTTACCGGATCGAAGGGCTGCATGGCGCGCCTCCGATGCCACCGGCGGCGGGGATGGGTCGGCCAGGCCGAAGTCGCGGTACACCCGCGCCATCAGGCGCGCGTCGAAACGGTGCAGCGAATAGTCCGCGCAGCGCCGGACGAAGGCGAGGCAGCGCTCGATGGCCGAGGCGATGTTGGAAAGGATGACCAGGATCATGGCACGGTCCACCGATTGGGGGTTGCTCGATATCCATGGCCTATCGGTTCCTGTTGCTGGCGGGTAGCGACGGTTGGCGAGGAGGGCATCGCGCCTCGGCAACACCCGCCTCCCGTCTTCAGCCCTTACCCTCCCCGCCCGACAACCGCAACCAGAGCGGCAGGATCGACGGCGCCGCCAGGACGACGATGACCACGCGGCACAGGTGATGCAGGCTCACGAAGGCCGGATCGGCATTGAGCGAGATGGCGATCAGGCTCATCTCCGGCAACCCACCCGGCACCAGCGCGAGCAGGCCGAGCGCGAAGGGGATGTCGAGATAGCGGTCGAAGGCGATGGCGAAGAGCGCGGCCATGGTGAGGCTGAAACAGGTGAGAACCAGGCCGAGCACCACACCGGTCAGCATGGTGCGCCGCGCGACGCCGGCAAAGTGCTGGCCGATCGTCGCGCCGATCACCACCTGGGCGACGGCGATGACGAGGTCGGGCACCGCCGCATCCGTCAGGCCCGTGATGTGGGCAGCGGCGCTCAGCACCAGCGGGCCGGTGAGGTTCGCCGCCGGCAGGCGGAGGCGGCGGCCAAGGAAGATGCCGAGCATGGCACAGCCGGCGAGCACGACGGCATCGAGGGCCGAGAGCGTCAGCGCCCAGTGCATCGTCCGGTCGACCGTGCGTCCGGTGAGCGCGGCAAGCGCACCCGAAAGGGTGAGCGACAGCGGCACGATGGTGATCAGGAGAACGAGGCGCGTCGCATGCACCATGCTCACGCTGCGCACATCCGCCTTGAAGGAGGGCGCCATGGAGATCAGTTCGCTGAGGCCGCCGGGCATGCCGCTCAGGGCCGCCGTCGCCGGGTCGAGCCGGCCGAGGCGACGGCACACGACGATGCCGAACGCCGCGACGATGACCGTATAGACGGCGACCGCGGCGAGGCTCACTGGCCATTCGGTCGCCTGGCGCAGCACCTCCGGCTTGAAGGCGCTGCCGACCATCAGCCCCACCACCGCGATCATGGCCGCGCGCGGCTTCGGCGAGGCGCTCACACGCACGCCGGCAAGCGCCAGCACCATGGTCAGCGCCATTGCGCCGAGCAGCCAGCCGAGCGGCAGGCCGAGCATGTAGCCGCACCAGCCGCCGACCGTGCCGATGGCCAGCGTGCGCAGGGTGTGAAGCAGCGGAACGGTCTTGCCGTGCCCGGCCGTCTTCAGGGGTGGGGTCTCATGCTTCGACAAAGGTCGTACCATTTCGCTTTTGCTTTGCATCCAATGGCATGCAATTAAACAAGCCCGTGGACAACGCCTTTTTCCTTCTGTAGCCGGAAAGTCCACATGGACGGGAGAGCCAGTCATGACCGCATCCAAGGACCTGCTTTCCAAGACGCGCGGCCAGAGCACCTACCAGGCCATTCTGACGGCCATCCGCGACGGCATCTACCGGCCGGGCGATCCGCTGCGCGAGGAGGAGGTGGCGACCCGTCTCGGCGTCAGCCGCACGCCGGTGCGCGAGGCGCTTGGCCGCCTGCAGGAAAAGGGCCTGCTGGAGGCGGCGCCCGGCCGGGGCGTCGCCGTCTCGATCCTCTCCATGCAGCAGATCTTCGAGCTCTATGCGATGCGCGAGGAGCTGGAAGGCGTCGTCGCCCGCTTTGCCGCGCGCCATGCGACAGAGGCCGAGATCGCCAATCTGGAGCGGCTCAATGCCCGGTTTTCCGCCTCGGAGGACCCGAAGGTCGCCGCCCAGTGGAACCGGCAGTTCCATGCGCGCCTCTACGACGCCGCCCGCAACCGCTACCTCCGTCAGGCGGTGGAAGACCTGCAGGAGACGATCGCGCTGCTGCCCGACACGACCTTCATCCAGCCGGGCCGCACGACGACGGCGACGGAAGAGCATGTCGCGATCATAGACGCGATCCGCCGGCGTGATCCGGAGGGTGCGGAAAAGGCGGCGGTCGGCCATATCAAGGCGGCGCTCGAAGTCCGCCTCGTCATCACCAGGGCCGAGACCTGACGCGTGCCGGCGCTCCGCCGCCCGGGCCTCGGTCATGATCGGGGCCAATAGGCCGGATCGCTGCCGAGCGGTACGGGCATGCGGCTCCAGCCGGCGCGCGCGCCATCGAAACGAAGCGCCGGCCGCAGGGCGGTGACGCGGCCGAAGGTGGTGTCGTGCGTGTCGAGCAGATCCGCCACGGCGGCGACGTCCGGGTTGGCGGACGGGTACGTGGCGTCGTCACCCAGGGCATCGCGCATGCGCCACATCCAGTGCGCGGTCGCGGCAAGCGAAAGCGTCGCCTGCCACCGCCCGCCCTGCTCATGGCGCCGGATGAGGGCGAGCATGGCGGCGAAGGCGGCAAGGTAGCCCGTGAGGTAGTCGAGCGGCTGGCATGGCAGCAGCGCCGGCCCCCTGCCCTCGCGTCCCTCCGCCGCCATGCCCGTCGTCGCCTGTACGAGGCTGTCATAGCCCCGGCGCCCCTGCCAGGGGCCTTGCAGCGAGAAGGCGGACAGCGAGAGGTGGATGAGATGCGGATTGAGGCGGCCGAGATCATCGGGGCCGAAGCCGCGACCGCGGAGCGATGCCGGCCGGTAGGCATCGAGGACGATATCGGCATCGGCGGCAAGCGCCCGCAAGGACGCCCGCCCTTCCGCGGTGTCCAGTTCGGCGAAGGCCGCGTGTTTGCCAAAACCGGTGTCGATCACCAGGGAGGGGATCGAAGGAAGACGAGGGCTGGCGATGCGCATGACCGTCGCGCCGTGCTCGGCCATCGTGCGACCCGCCATGGGGCCGGCGATGACGCGGGAGAGGTCCAGCATGCGCAGGCCGGAAAGCGGCCGTTCGCCGCCTGGCAGTAGCGGCATGGCCGCTGCCGCCTCGCTTCGTTCGAGATGTACGAGAGGCTGCGCCGCGATGACCGCGGCCTGCGGTTCGCGCAGCCACGCCGAGCGTTCCCGCACCCGGGCGGCGCACAGGCCACGCCGGATCGCTTCGGCCTCGATATCCTCCGCCCGGCGTTCGGCCACCGCCGCCTTCACCGCATCGGCATCGTTGGCAACGCTGAGGAGGGCGAGCAGCCCGTCCCGCAGATGGGGGAAGTTGCCGTGCAGATAGACCCATTCCCCTCCCGCCGCCTCATAGAAGCCGGTGAAGGGATCGCGGAATTTGGCCGGCTTTCCGTCCACCAGCAGGTAGCTGGAGCTCGCCATGGCCAGCTCCGCCTCCCGCATGTCCAGCGAAATGCGCGGACGCTCGCCGGTCCTCAGCTCGCGGATACGCGAGGCGGCCAGCCCCACGGCGCCGAGCACCGCCGCGGCGAGCGGCGCGACCGGCCAGGGGGTTGCGAGCACCTTGGGCCGCTCCTCGATGGTGAGGCGTTCGACCGGCGCATCGTCCCAGCCGATGGCGCCAAGAAGGTCGCGGAGCGGCCTTTCCGCCGCGCCGAGGTTCATGGCTTCCCCTCCCCGTCGAACGGCGCAACGGCCACCTCGCCCTGCATCAGGCGCCGCGCGGTGCGGTAGACCCGGCCGCTCTCGACATGCCAGCCTTCGCCGCGCGGGAAAACGGTTGCGCCGGCCGCGACGATGCCGGAGGGATGGCCGATCCGGATGGCTTGCGTGCCGGCGTCCCTGGAGCATAGCCCGTGCGGCAGAGAGCCTTCGATCCGGCAGGCGACGGCAAGGCACATGGCGCCGGTCAGCGTCACCGCCCGGTGCGCGCGCTCCATGGAGAGCATGCGGATGGCGATGTCCTGCGCCTCGCGGCCGACGGTCCGGCCGTCGAGCGTCACGAAGGGGGCGGGTGCCGAGACGACGGCGATCTTGGGATTGGCAAGGCCGACGCCATCCGGCGTCGAGCCAAGCCCCATCCGCACGCCGGCCGCGCGGCGCAGCCGGTCGAGCAGCGTCATGGCCTCGCGATTGCCCTCGATGGCGTCGGGGTGTTCCGATCCGGTGAGGCCTGCGTCTTCCGCCGCCACGAAGGCGACGGGATTGCTGGCATCGACCAGCGACATTTCGAAGATGCGGCCATCGACCTCGACCCTCTCGATGACCTGCCCCGTCGGCAGGAGGCCTGATGTGACCGTGCCGCCGGGATCGAGGAAATCGAGCGCGATGGGCGCGCCGGTTCCCGCAACGCCATCCACGGCGGCATCGCCCGCCGTCACGGCCTTGCCATTGCGCACGGGAAAGCGGGCATGGATGATCTTCTTCGTGTTGACCTGGTGGATGCGCACCAGCGCCTCGCCGTCCGCTGCGCGCACCAGCCCTTCATCGACCGCGAAGGGACCGACGGCCGAGGAGAGGTTGCCGCAATTGGCGCCCCAGTCGACGACCGGGCGGTCGACCGCGACCTGCGCGAACGTATAGTCGACATCGGCGTCCGGGTGCGTCGGCGGGCCGATGATGACGGCCTTCGACAGCGACGAGGTGCCGCCGCCCATGCCGTCGAGCTGGCGCCCGTAGGGGTCGGGGCTGCCGAGCGCCGAGAGCAGCATCCGCTCGAGCGCGGCCGGGTCCCGCGGACAGTGCCGGGCATGGAAGAAGAGGCCCTTGCTGCTGCCGCCGCGATAGAAGACGGCCGGTATGAAAATCTGTGTCATCTTCCCTCCTTCCCGCCCGGGCCTTCCCTCAGGCGAGCTGCATGATCCCCGAGACGAAATAGACGGCGCCGATCCCCGTCACGATCCAGCGCGTCCAGGCGCGGAAATCGGCATCCGTCATGCGGTGCAGGATGATGTTGCCGGAGCGCGTTCCCAATACGGCGATGGGCACGGCCGCGGCGATCGCCAGCCAGCCCTCCGACGAGAGCGTCATCGCCGCATCCCAGTAGAAGGCCACCTTGGTCGCATGGGTGAGGAACTGGATGGCGGATTTGGTGGCGATGACCGTGCGCCGGTCCATGTTGGTGCGGATGAAGAAGACGTCGATGCTCGGCCCGGACACGCCGACGCCGATCGCCAGTCCACCGGACAGGAAGCCGCAGGTGAAGGCGTGCAGCGGTTTCGAGGCGTCGAGCTCCAGCTTGCCGAGCGGCAGCCAGACGAGGATCGGCAGCAGGCCGACGACGATCGAGACGACGATGAGGCTCGGGCGATAGGCGACGAGGATGAGCAGGATCGCGGCGCTGAAGAGGCCGGCCGTGAGGGTCGCGAGGATGCGGTAGTCCAGATAGTCGCGCGAGAACCAGGCCCGCGACCCGTTCGACACCATCTGAACCAGGCCGTGCACGGCGATCGCGGTCGCGACGGGCACGAGGAACAGGAGGACCCAGAGCAGGATCATCCCGCCGGCCATGCCGAAAATGCCTGAGAGCAGCGATGTCAGGAACACCGTGACGGTCATGCCGGCGAAGAGAACAACGGTCATGGATAGCTCGGGATTGTCCGGGGAAGACCCGGCACGGCATCGTTCGGCGGCAGCGGCGCCGCCTTGCATGGACGGGCACCGGATCGGTCGCGACCCGGTGCCATCGTTTCGTCAGGCGGCGAGGTCTCTGAGGACGGTTTGCAGGATGCCGCCGTTGTTCATGTATGTGACCTCGTCGAGGGTATCGATGCGGCAGAGCAGCGGGA
>NZ_SLVX01000054.1 GCF_004341885.1 Shinella granuli
TTGCAGAAAGGAAATAGGTGGCCGGATTTTACTCCGCCCGCAGCAGCATTATGCCGCCGCTACCGTGGCCGACTTTTGCACCGCCGCTCTCACATTCATCGCGATATGCGCGCTGATCCGCGCGGGTGCCTCGACGAACACGTTTGCAGTCGGCTTCCGTCGCGATGACGGATCGACGAATATTTCAAACTCATCCTGGCGGTAACGCATGAGGCCCCTTCCGTGTGGGAGACATCTTCAGGGTGGCAAGCCGTATGATATCCCTACGCGGGGGGAGCCAAGAGCGGTTTTTCCTTACGAAACAACCGCTGCCACCAGGGGCGCCGGAGTTCCTTCAAGCGGCGGACGACGGCCTTGTTGCCCGGGTTCAGAGTTAGCGCCCTTTCCAGGCACCAGATGGCGTGCGCCTTCGCGCCGTCCTGAACATAACATTCCGCGAGACAGCAGAGATGACGCGGATTCTCCGGTTCGCGATAGCGCAACATCTCGAAGATCCGACCGGCCTCGACATAGGTCCCGCCGGCAAAGGCCTTTTCCGCCTTTTCCCGCATATGTGCGACCGGCATGCGCATCATCTCTTCCAGGAGGCCGCCATAGCGCTCGACGCCTGCCCTCAGGAGGGAGCCGTAGACCGTCTTGTTTTCCGGCTCCCGGGCATGGGCGACGGCGAACAGGTCGATGGCCTCGGCATAATCGCCGCGCTGACGGGCTTCCCGGGCATTCTCGACGACTTTCCTGAAGGGTGTTGCGGCCAGTTTCACCGCCGGTCCGCCGCCGTAGGAATAGTAGAGCGGGGCCAGTGTTGTCACCCGGCCCGGCGGCGTACCGAGTTCGACGGGACGAGCCGTCAGTCCGCGGAGAACGGAGAACTGGATGCGGGAGGCGAGCCGGCTGTTTCCGCCGCTCTTCTTGGAGCGGCTGACATATTTCGCCTTCCCAAAGGAATAGAACTCCCGCGTGAGATAATGGAAGAAACGCAGCCGCTTCTCCTCGTCGGGTGCCGCAGCCTCCCGGACGGCGGTCACGAGGTCTTCGGGTGAAGTGGCCGTCCGGGCAAGGCCGGGGTGGGCATAATAGGCATCGCCGCAACAGACGACGGGCCTGCCGCAGCCGAGTGCGATGAGGCCGACACCGGAATTTATGACCGCCACGGCATGGGAAATCTCGATAAGGTCCTGGATGTGGGTGTCGCCGTCGACGAGCAAAACGTTCGGGATCTCGGGGGCCTCGGCCTCCAGCGGGTGTTTCTTGGCCAGGACGACATAGGCCTGCGGATCGAGCGTCGCCGCCAGATGGGAAAGCCAGCGGTTGAAACCCTCGGCATCACCGCAGGGGCCGGAAAAATGAAGCGTCGCCGTATCCTTCGGGCGCTGCAGGGCGGCGAAGACGACTTTCCTGTCGCCGAGCTGCAAGCGCTCGCGCAACGCGGTCCCGCCGATCCGTTCGCCGTTTTCCTCCAGCGTCTCCCCTTCCCGCTGCCTTTCCAGCCAGTCGAGAACGGCAGCGCGATCTTCCGGCGCGAGCGGCTTGTCCCAGCGCTCCGGCAAATAGGAGGCGCTTTCGGCGAGGAAGCCGTGGGGATCGAAGAACCAGCTGTCGGTCAGGCCGCCGCGGTCCCAGACGACGAAACGCCGGCCTGCGGCCTTGACGCCGCGGTAGAGCGACAGGCGGTGGGCATTCCCATAGGGGTTGAGGAAAAAGACCCGGGTGAAGCCGCCCTCGTCCATCGCCCGCAACAGGGCATCGGTGTCGGCGAAGCCGCCTTCCCGCCGGATTTCAAAGTGCCCGAAGGCCGGAAAGGCATGACGGAGCGCCCGGACGGACGGCGCCGTCTCCTCCTTGACCAGCACCAGCGTCCGTTCGGAAGAATGGATATCTTCCAGCGGCGGAACCCAGGACTTGTCCGCGTCGTAATCCGCCATGACCTCGGAAACACGCTCCTGGTTCTCGTGGCGCGGCGCCAGATAGCTCGCATCCTCCCGTCGCGGATGCCAGAGATGGGCCATCTGCAGGCCGCGCTGGAAGACGTCGATCCCGTAAAGCGCGAAATAGGCGCGAAAGCCCTCGTAGCGCTGGATCGTGTTGTTCATCGTGTTGAGGTAATAGTTCAGCGTCTTCGGCCCGCGCGGAGCATAGGACGCAAGGCGGTGCAGAAGCTCGAAATCCTCTGCGCCATGGCCGACGAAACTCTTGTCGTGGCCGCCGATCGCCAGGAGATGGTAGCGGCTGGCGACAATGGCCGAGATCGCATAGGTGTGGTTCTCGTAGATCGCCTTGTCCCGCCGCATCACACCGTCGTGCAGCAGGACGTCCGCGAAGGACGCGTCCCCCGTGGCAAACATCTCCAGGTAGCGGCGCGTGAAATCTTCCGTCAGGTAGACACCGGGCAGGGCGAAGAAGGCATAGGCATTGTCCGGCATGCCGCGCAGCCGCGCCTCCTCCAGCACGCGTTCGTAGCTCAGCGGCGACAGAAGGAAATCGATGTCGTGATAGAGGATCAGCGGTGTCTCGGCATGGAGCGTGCCGATATCGCGGGCATGGCCCACGCTGAAGGGCTGGTCGCCCGTTTCCACCCGCACCAGTCGGCTGCCGGTCGAGGCGGCGAGACCTTGCAGCTCCCCTGCCCTTTCTGCGACCGTGCCATAGTCGACGATGAGGGGAACGTAGGAACGGGGCAGCGTCGCAATGATCCGCGCGATACGCTCCGGCTCGTCATACAGCCGATCGGTGGAAAGCCTGACGGGAATGACGGCCGTAATGACCGGATCATGGGACAATGCTGGCCTCCTCCTCAGCTGCGCCAGTCGAAAGGATAGAGAACCTTCCCGACGAAGCGAAGCGGCGATGACCGGTGTTCCCGAAAATAGCGGATCGGGTTGGTCCTGAACCGTTTGGCGCTCTTCCTGTTACCGAACAGCCGGATCACCGGCGCAAGCGCATAAGTCAGCAGATGGCGCCATCCCAAGAGACCGAACGGCCCCCAGGGCTGCCATACGACCGGTATGTCGATGTCGAACTCGTACTTGTATCTCTCCGGATCCCGGAGTCTCGCCTTCAGCCAGTCGACCGCCTGCTCGAAGGAATAACTTTCGCCGGTCTTCGGCTCGAAATAGCGCGGATACAGCAGATAGGCAGCGGCGAAGATCTCTTCCACCGTCCGACGCCGGGTTCTCCGCGCATTGGACTGGCGGTCGTCGGTCAGGCCCCAGCCGGCATAGAAGGGGCAACCGAGCACCGTCAGGGGAATGTTGCGCAAAAGGGCTTCGAAACCGCCAAGCGAGGTGATGGCATAGGCCTTGTCGATCGTCTCGAAGGATTGCGCCAGGGGCACGTTTTCCCGCAGGACGCGGCACAGATGTTCCACATCGGCGGGGTTGGACTGGGCCTCCCGCACACCGTTCAGCACATCTGGATGCGGCTTGTAGATGATTTCAGCGCCCGGGTTCTCCTCTGCCGCGATCCGCACGAGATCGTTGTTGGTGATCGCCTGATCGCATCCGTATTGAATGGAGGCGTCATCCTCTACCTGCCCGATGACCAGGACACGCGGCTGCGTTTTCGGCCCGAGCAGGCCGGAAAGCGTCAGGCTGGAGGCCATGTTGTATTTGCTGAGCCCGCCCTCGACGATGAGGCGTATGCCCGCCCTCGCCCGTTCCAGAAGCTGCGGGTCGGCCGAAAAATCATGGGTCTCGAGAAGCACTTCCAGATCGGAAGGCCCGCGGCTGTCGAAATAGGGTCGCCGGCTGTCGAGTGCGAGCGACAAGGGGGGCGTCCGGGCCGCGTTCGGCCGGTTCGAGCGCAGAAAACCGTCCTCGATGAAATAGCAGGGTATGCCCTTTTCCCGGACAAAGGTCTCCAGATTGGCCGGGACGTTCTGGCTCCAGATGAAGATCTCGGCACCCGGCGTTTCAGCGATGCGCCCCATCCACTTTTCTGCAAAGACCGCGTCCGTGACGTGCAGGGGCAGATAGGTGAAACGCCGTTCCGGAAAGAACGATTTGAAAACCGCCCTTTTCCAGCCATTGATGTGAAACGCGAAGGTGGGAATTCTTTCTGCATCGACTGTCATCGATTGTGGCCGCTCTTTCTGCCGTCGCCCGGACCGATGTCCGAAACCTGCCGATTTGCGCGGTTTTTAGCGATGGGATTCCGCTCTGTAAAGTTTGGTGCCTGCACATCCGCAGTCGAGGATTGGGGGGCTTTGATCGTTCCCATCATGAGCCCATCCGGCTTTCCAGAAGCGTGTCGATCCGAATTGCTAGTTCGTCTGGGTCCGTTCCGACAGTCTCAAGATGCAGCTCAGGATTCTCTGGGGCCTCATAGGGCGAGCTGATGCCCGTGAAATTGGCAAGCTCGCCGCGCATCGCCTTCTTGTAGAGCCCCTTCGGATCACGGCGCGCGCATTCCTCGATGGGGGTATCGACGAAGACCTCGATGAACTCGCCGTCGACCATCAGATCGCGTGCGAGCTGCCGCTCGGAGCGGAAGGGTGAGATAAAGGACACCAGCACGATCAGGCCGGCATCGGCCATCAGCCTTGCCACCTCGGCGACCCGGCGGATGTTTTCCACGCGGTCCTCGTCGGTAAAGCCGAGATCCTTGTTGAGGCCGTGGCGAACATTGTCGCCGTCCAGCATATAGGTATGGCGCCCCTTGGAATGCAGGAGCTTTTCCAGCCGGTTGGCGACCGTCGACTTTCCGGAGCCGGAAAGCCCCGTGAACCAGACGACGGCGGCCTGCTGGTGCTTGAGCGCCGCGCGGGCCTTGCGATCGACCTCCATCGCCTGCCAGTGCACGTTCTCGGCGCGGCGCAACGCGAAATCGATCATGCCCGCGCCGACCGTCCGGTTCGTCATACGGTCGATCAGGACGAAGTTGCCGGTGATGCGGTTGGCGGCATAGCTGTCGAAGGCGAGCGGCGCCCGGGTCGCGAAATTGCACACCCCGACCCCGTTCATATGCAGCGCCTTGGCGGCGAGATGGGCGAAGGTGTTGACGTCGACCTCATATTTGAGGGCGGTGACCGTCGTCTCGACGCTGTCCGTCTCGGTGCGCAGGATGTAGTTGCGGCCCGGGATCATCGGATTGGCATCGAACCAGATGACATGCGCCTGGAACTGGTCGGCGACGTTCGGGCGGTCATCGGGCGCGACCAGCATGTTGCCGCGCGAGACTTCGAGCTGGTCCTCAAGAACCAGTGTCACCGCCTGCCCTTCCACGGCGCGATCAAGCGCTCCATCCTGGGTGACGATCTCCTTGATCCGCGTCGACTGGCCGGACTTGGCGACGGTCACCATGTCACCGACGGCGACGGACCCGGACGCCACCTGACCGGCAAAACCGCGAAAGTCGAGATCCGGACGGGAGACATACTGAACGGGAAAGCGGAAAGGTTTTTCGCGATAGGCCTGTTCGACCGGAACCGTCTCCAGGTGTTCGAGCAGATGAGGCCCGTTGTACCAGGGCGTGTTCTCCGAACGCCGGGTGACATTATCGCCATGGCGCGCCGACAGCGGGATCGGCTGGATCGTGGCAAAGCCGAGATCGCCGGCAAAGGCCCGGAAATCCGCGACGATCGTATCGAATACCGCCCGATCGTAGCCGACGAGGTCGATCTTGTTGACCGCAAGCACGATATGCCGGATGCCGAGCAGCGAGGCGATATAGGAATGGCGGCGGGTCTGGCGCAGGATACCCTGGCGCGCGTCGACCAGAACGACGGCGAGATCCGCCGTCGAGGCGCCCGTTGCCATGTTGCGGGTATATTCCTCGTGGCCGGGCGTATCGGCGACGATGAACTTGCGCCGGTCGGTGGCGAAGAAACGATAGGCGACATCGATGGTGATGCCCTGCTCGCGCTCGGCCTCCAGCCCGTCGACCAGCAGCGCGAAATCGATGTCGTCGCCGGTCGTGCCGTGCTTGCGACTGTCCCGCTCGAGAGCCGCGAGCTGGTCCTCGAAGATCAGCTTGGTGTCGTAGAGCAGGCGGCCGATCAGCGTCGACTTGCCGTCGTCGACGGAACCGCAGGTGAGAAAACGCAGCAGGGACTTGTTTTCCTGCTCGCGCAGATAATCGACAACGTCCCGGGCGGGCGCATTCGTTGGAATGACGGCCATCAGAAATATCCCTCGCGCTTCTTCTTCTCCATCGAGCCGGCCTCATCCTTGTCGATCATCCGGCCCTGGCGCTCGGAGGTGCGCGCCGTCAGCATTTCCCGCACGATGTCCTCAAGCGTCGCGGCATCGGATTCGATCGCGCCGGTGAGCGGGTAGCAACCGAGCGTTCGGAAGCGCACCATGCGCTCCTCGACCCTGTCGTCCTTACCGATCGGCATGCGGTCGTCGTCGACCATGACCAGCATACCGTCACGCTCGACGACCGGCCGGGGCGCGGCGAAGTAGAGCGGTACAATCGGGATGTTCTCCTTGAGGATGTACTGCCAGATGTCCAGCTCGGTCCAGTTCGAGAGCGGGAAGACACGGATCGATTCCCCCGGCGCCACGCGGGTATTGTAGGTCTTCCACATTTCCGGGCGCTGGTTTTTCGGGTCCCAGGCATGGGCGGCGTTGCGGAAGGAGAAGATGCGTTCCTTGGCGCGCGACTTCTCCTCGTCACGGCGGGCGCCACCGAAGGCCGCGTCGAAACCGTATTTGTCGAGGGCCTGGCGCAGGGCCACCGTCTTCATCACATGGGTGTGGACGCTGGAGCCGTGCACAAAGGGCGAGATGGCCTGCTCGATGCCTTCGGGGTTGACATGAACGAGGAGATCGAAACCGCGCTCGGCCGCCATGCGGTCGCGAAAGGCGATCATGTCCCTGAATTTCCACGTCGTGTCGACATGCAGGAAGGGAAAGGGTGGCTTGGCCGGGTAGAAGGCCTTCATCGCCAGGTGCAGCATGACCGAGGAGTCCTTGCCCACCGAATAGAGCATGACGGGCCTGGAAAAGGTCGCCGCCACCTCCCGGAAGATATGGATCGCCTCGGCTTCCAGCCGCTGGAGATGTGTGAGAGACGTCAACGCGCACTCCGCTCGTCCATTGAAGATGCCGCTCTCTTTGCACAACGTTCCGATGATAGCAAAATGCTTTCTGTGCGCGCCGGCTGGCAGGAAAGGCCTTCTGCTGCTTATATCCGATCATGATGCGCGCCTTCCTTCCCGGCGCAGGCACAACACCGGAAAAAGACAGGACCTACCCGGAAATGAAGGCACCCCCCTTTTCCATGATGCCGCGGGCCGATTTCAGCGCCCTGTCGCTCCATGAGAAGAACACCTATCTACAAACGCTCGCCGACCAATATGCGGACCAGCACGAGCGCGAACGCGTATGGCTCGACAAGGACGGGCTGAGCCGGTTGCGGCGCTATTACAGCCGGCGGGTATGGGCCGACCTGAAGCTCGACAGCCTGAGCGACAGCAGGACGGACATGCTGCTTGCCCGGCTCGGCGAGGCGATCCGCAACGAGTCCATCAAGGCGGATGTCACGGCCGCCCTCATGCAGGAGACCACGCCCAAGCGCATCCTTCGCACGGCGCCGCAGGACGACGCCCAGCTGATGTTCTTCGTACCGACGATCTATGACGCCCCTTTGAAAGACGACGTCCATCTCATGGATGTCGCCCCCTTCTCGCTCAGCAAGAAGGCGAACAAGGGGATCATCAAGTATGAGCTGAAGGACAGTCTCATCACCATCGAGGGCGGGGCGGAAACGGGGCTTGCCACGGTCTTCGACTATGACATCTTCCTCAACATGGTGTCCTATCTCGCTGACGAGGTGAAGAACTACCGCAACAGCGAGGCGAAGGGGCTGCGGCCGAGCCTTCCGCCCAAGACCTATCGGCCGAGCGCCTCGCATATCCTGAAATTCTGCCGGCGATCGGACGGCGGCAAGGCCTACGAGGATCTGGAAGCCGCGCTCGACCGGCTTGCCAATACCACCATCAAGGTCGTCAACCTGTCCAGCGGCAAGCGCCGCCAGGTCGACAGCCGTCCGATGATCAGCGGCTACAGCGTCGTCAGCCGCACCGGCGCCAACCGGATCGAGACCATCGAGATCAACATTCCGGACTGGGTCTATACCAGCATCGTTCGCAACGAGAGGACGCTTCCCCTGCTGACCCTGCACCAGGACTACTTCCTGATCAGTTCGGGCCTTGGCCGCTTCATCTACCGCCTGGCGCGCAAGGCGGCCGGCAAGATGGAGGCGACCTACAGCCTGAAGGAACTGCACAAGCGCAGTGGCTCGACCCAGGAACTGCGCAAGTTCTCCTATGACCTGCGGGAGTTCGTCACCCGGACGCTCGCCTTCCCCATGCCTGAATACGACCTCTCCCTCGAGGAGGGAAAGGACGGGGCCGTCCTGCGGATGCGCTATCGCGATGAGACCGGCTTCCCTCTTTCCACCCTGGTCGCTGAAATCTGATTTTTGTCGTGGCTCCGTATTTTACCGACGACAAAAATCGGACAAGCCTCCGTACATTACCGACGACAAATTTCCTCGCGCACCGTACATCGCCGACGACAAGTTCACGGCAGAATGGAAAGGTCGAAAATGTCTGGATTTTTGTCGAAAACCGTATTTTGCCGACTTTTTTCCGTACATCGCCGACGACAAACCGTACATTACCGACGACAAACCGTACATCGCCGACATCTAATGGAAGTAAGCCATTATAATAAAAGGGGAAAACAGAATTTTTTAGCTCTAAAACTTATTAAAACTATTAAAACGAGTCAAAACGAGGCCAAGGCCTCTTTTCAACGACATTTTCAAGATGGTTTTTTGTCCACCAGACGGGGTAAAAAGAGGGGCAACCATTCAGGTCTGAACGACAAAAATGAGTTTGTCGCATGTCCGGAGAAAACCGGAACTTTTGCGTATCGCCATTCAATCGCCGCCTTCGCCCGGAAAGCAGGAACATCCCATCATACCCAAATGGGACGAAACCGGTTAACAAGATGCAGAAAGCAAGAACAACGTTGATACGAGATCGGCAATGAACAGGCCAGAAAGCGAAACCGAGGTACCGGAGTGGCGCTTCCTATGGGAGATGAAAGTCGCAGCGCAATCCGCGTCGGACGTCTATATCAGCGCCTCCCTCCTTGGAGGGCACTATGTCCGCATTGCGCCGAAAGATTTCCTTGAGGCGATCAACGACATGCAGAGCCTTGGCGAAACTCATAGACATCCTAAACGATTCCGTTTCACGATGGAAAACAGCATCCTCTGGGTTCATGACTCGCAAATGCCGCGAAGAATGGCTGCGCCTCCCAAAGACAATGTGCCATGAAAACGGTGGGGTATCCGCGGCTTCTCGGGCTTCTATCGCTTTTCACAGTGCTTTTACCGCTTCCTGCCTGGGCAGAGCGTGCACCGGTATGCAAACTGGAACAGTTCGAGACCTTCTCGAAGAACAATCGCCCTGGAAAACAGATTTCAGTCGATTGCAGCCTGACGCTACCGAAGAATTTTGAGATCTTCGCCAATATCGTTTTCGAGGGGTCCAAGGCCAACGGCGCCGTCCTCGACTGCAATGGCGGCACGATCGACGTGTCCGGTGAGAAGTCCCGTGTCGGCCGGACAGCGATCATCGTCCGCTCCGTGCAACGGAAAGACGGCACGTGGGATGCGCCGGAGGACGTTGCCATTCGCAACTGTGTCATCAAGGGCTTCCTGCGGGTCTACGGCCTCGATGAAAATGCCAATGGCCCGAACATGAAGGCCTCGTCACGCAATCCGGATCATACGAAATTCGCCCAGGCCGCGGCTCCCAAACGAACGACATTCGAAAACCTCACCATCGTCGCACCCCGCGGTATTCCACTTTATGTCGGGCCGGGCGCGATGTGGACGAAATTGCTCAATTCACGCATCGAAGGCGATTCCGGAGCGACCGCCATCTATCTCGATGCCGAGTCCGGACGAAGCCTGATCAAGGACAATGTCTTCAGGATCAGGACCGAGAGCCGGGAGTTGATCGCCATCGATGGATCGACGCGAAACCGGATCATCGGGAACACGTTCCAAGATCCCGTCAACGGCGGGATTTTCGTCTACAGAAATTGCGGCGAAGGCGGGGTGATCCGCCACCAGACACCCAACTTCAACATCATCTCGGACAACAGCTTCGTCTACAGAAACGGTGCGGGCAAGAAACCTGCCGTCTGGCTCAATTCGCGGAACGGAAAGCAGCGTTATTGCTTTATCGATCGCCGCTATGATTTCGGCAGCAGCAAGAGCCCGCTCGACTTTGCCAAGAAGAACGTCGTCAGCATGAACAGGATCGTTGGCGGAGAACTTGAGCTTATCCGCAACAATGATGCGACCAATCAGGTATACGGCAATGTCACCGAATAGGTGAGCTGTGGCGACCGTAATACCAGCTTGATATCGGTGGTATCAGAGGAAACGCCGCGCCTATATGAAGGCGCGGCGTTCCGGATCAAAGTCACCCGATCGAAGGATGAAGTAATCCTTCAGAAGCGTTGTGTTTCCCGCCACCAGGATCGCAAAGTCCGCCTTTTCCGGAGAACGTGTCCGAGCCGATGAAGGAGAAGGACTGGTTGCCGGATTCCCCGGTTTGGCGGCGTCGCGGTGCAGGCGGCATAAAAATTGAATGCCATTGTCAGCATTCTGGGAACGGATAAATATTATGAATTAAATAGTCAACATTAATATCGGCTGTTAACCCATGAGAAACCACAGGGCGGCCGCGTAGAATCCGGACAAGATCCATGCAAACCGCTTGCTGATATCGAATTGCTCATAAGCCTTCGTCGCGGACTTCCCTCGCTTCGTCAAATGATCAGGAAGGGACTTGGCTCGCCCGCAGCTTGCGGGATTTTCCCATGCTCCACTGCATAATGGGGCGAATAACGATCTTCGAGGCGGCCGGATGAAGTCTAGATTCCTGCCTTTCGCATCAGCTCGTCCAGCGCTTCGCCGTAGGACATGCCGGTTTCATTGCAATAGTGCTTGAAGCGGTTGATCACGTCGATCGGGGCACGCACGAAGGCCTGGTCCAGAGGTTCGCTCGTTCTGCGAACGCGTTTGACGCGCTGGATCGGCTCGCGGCTTTGAAAGCCGACGCGTTCCGCTGCGCGATCGGAGGCTTCCTGTTCTTGCTGGGACGCAGCCTTTTCCGCTGGACGAGGAGCAAAGCCCGACAGGTCGAGCTTCTTCGTTTTGCCGAAGCCAAGGTCGCTGGACATCAGGCTGCCCTTTCTGCTGCGGCGCCACGAAGAAGCTCGAGCACCTCCCCTGTCAATTGGACGGCGTTGTCGACCGCGGCTTCGAGACCATTCACCTGCCGGGGATCGAGCTCGAAAAGGCTGAGCCGTTCCATGAACATCGCATTGTAGGCTTCTCGTCGATAGAGATGCGTGCTCAACACGGGCAGATCGTTGCTCCGCATCTGGTCGGCGATCTCCCGCTCGATGCGGCGCGTGAATGGCGGCGGACTTGTCCGGTTGAAGGCCAGGGTGAAATTCAGCTTTCGGCCGATATCCTCCTCGCTTTCCCGGACCAACCCGACCGCACGCGCGGCCTGCTTGGCATCGAGGGCGCTTCCCCCCAGGGGAATGAGGGTGAGGTCGGCGCGAATGATCGCCCGCGAGGCAAGACGGCTCGCGGTGCCTTCCAGGTCGACGAAAACGAATTGCGCTTCGGACGCGGCCGTGTTGATCAGGTCGCGAATACTGCCTTCCGTTGCATCGCTTATGACCTGGATCGGAAGCGTGCTCTTTCCCGTCCGCCAGTCGGTGATCGGCTTGTTGGGGTCCGCATCGATGATGGTGACCGATCCGCCTTGCTGGGCAAGGGTCGATGCTATGGCGAGGATGGTGGTCGATTTGCCCGCACCGCCCTTGGGATTGGCTGCGCACACTACAGGCATGGCTGTCCTCCTATGCTATCAGGAATGATTTCTAACAAGCATTCATAAAATCTTTCTAAATGCTATCTGAAAGATTGCTATCTATCAGATAGCATTTGGATATCAATCCAGATAGCAATCAGGTTGCTATCGTATGCGATATCGTCGTTGATAGGCGAAACTGTGGGTGCAAATTCCGAGGCAAACCGCCCCCTGATTCCGAAATGATCTCGCCCCTCCATTCCGAGAAATAGTCGCCCCCTTGTTCCGAGATGATGCCGC
>NZ_SLVX01000055.1 GCF_004341885.1 Shinella granuli
GCCGAAAAAGCAACGACATCCACGGTTAAACCAACCTGAATTCCGGATACGTTCTTAAAAGTCGGACAGATTCTCCACTTTCGTGTCGTGACGCCGTATCGGCGGAAAGAAGAAGGACGAATTTCGGAAACAACGGCGCTGCAAAGGTCGCCGTGATCTTGCCAACGACGAAGCCGATCAGCCCGAGCACGATTGCCTGCTGCAGGATCATGGATGCGATCGTGCGATTGCGGGTACCGATCAGCTTCAGCACAGCGATCTCGCGTATCTTGTCCATTGTCAGTGTGTAGATGATGAAGGCGACGATCGCTGCGCTGACAACGGCCAGGATCGCGAGGAACATGCCGATCTGCTTGGCCGAGGTGGCGATCAGCTTACCGACCAGAATCTCCTCCATCTGCGGGCGGGTGTAGACCGTCAGTCGCTTCCACCTCGCGATGTCTGTCGCGATCCGGTCCTGGTCGTATCCCGGTTTGGTGCGCACCAGAACGGCGTTTACATAAGGGTTGCTGTTTTGCGAGGCGATGATGGCGTCCAGCAAGCCGGGAACGCCCGGCCGATTGAACTCGGGATTCTCGCTAGTGCGCCGGCGCTGACGGACAATGGAGTCGTTGTCCTTGAGGAATTGCGCTTCCTGCGCGTCCTTCAGCGGGATGAAGACCATCGGGTCGCCGCCCGACGACACCGTCCGTCGCGTCAAACCCACAACGGTAAAATGGTTCCTTCGGACAACGATCCTGTCTCCCAGAGAAAAACCAGTGGCGACATCGGCAACCGCCTCGTAGTGGCTGCGCGTGATGTGCCGCCCGGCGACAAGGAAGGGCGGTCGGCCAGGTGTCGCCATGTCCCCTGGCGCAACGCCCACCACCATGGATCGCACGTCGGAGGTTCCTTTGCGGACCTGCATTGTAAGATAAGTCACGTTGGCGGCTCGCTCGACACCGGGGATCGCCAGGATCATGCGGTAAATGTCATCGTTGATGCTCGAGGACTCGGCGTATGGACCGAGCGTGTTCTGCTGGACAACCCACATATCGGCGCCACTATTGTCGAGCAGCACCTTGCCGTCATCGACCATCCCCCGATAGACGCCTGCCATGGTGAAGGTCACACCGATCAGCAGACCCAGACCGACACCCGTGAAGACAAACTTCCCCCAGGAATGCAAAATGTCGCGTCCGGCAAGACTGATCATTTGAGGAGCTCCGCCGGATTGTCAGCGACACGAATGCGGCTCGTGCTGAGCAATTTCGAGGCGCTGTAGACGACAATCTCGTCGCCAATTTTCAGACCCTTCGTGATCTGCACGGTTCCTTCCAGGTCGGCAGCCCCCAGTTGGACAACCGTAAACCGGATCTTCCCACCTTCGATCTTCCAGACACCCAACTTGCCGCCGAGGTTCTGGACCGCGGCATTCGGAATGGTCGGCGAGGCGGCGATCTCGGGCAGGGCGACCGATACTTCGGCCAACTCGCCAATTGAGGGCAGCGGCACGGGAAGCGTGTCGAAGTTCACCTTTGCAAGATTTTCTTCCGTCACCGCATCCGCAAGGACTTCCACCCGCGCAACGCTTCCCGGTAATCCCTCGCCGGCGCGTGAGCGCAGCGCGATCGTGGCGGGCAAATCCTGCCGCAAGCCCGTGGCGGCAATCTGATCGAACCTGGCATTGATCCAGAGATTTTTTGGATCAATCATTTCCACGACCGATTGGCCTGCGACCACGGTCGTTCCCGGTTCTGCTTTTCTTGCGGAAACGACACCGTCTACCGGCGCAAGCAGAACCAGGTTCTCCCGCTGCTTGACCAGACCGTCACGGTCGGCGCGGTTACGATGGAGATCCTGCTGCGAAGCGAGAAGATTGGACTGAGCGGCCGAGAGAGCGGCCTGCGCCACCTCGCTCTCTTGCCGCTTCGTTTCGACTGCGACCTCACTCACGGCGCGGGTCTTCCAGAGTTCTTCATACCGCTTCGCCTGAGCAAGTGCGTAATCCTTGCGCGTCCTGGTATCGACCACCTGCGCTTCGGCGACTTTGATCGACGCTTCCGCTCGGCCGATCGCCGCTTCAAGTGCCGCGATGCGGGCATCAAGGTCTACCGGGTCCATTTCGGCCAGGGTCTGGCCGGATCGGACCTGATCACCCACATCAACAAGAATCCTGCCGATACGTCCCGCGCTGGTGGGGCCGATCTTGTAGGAGAAACGCGCTTCGACAGTGCCAATGCCGAACAACGCCGGTGAAATCGAACGGGCCTCGACGACGGCAGTCGTAACGGACACCGGCGCGAGAGGGCCGGAGCGCAGGACCACATAGCCAAACAAGGCCGCGGTCACAGCTCCAACGCCAATGAGCAACAGTGTGCGGCGCTGCAATGAAGGCAGTTTCATCGACCTGCCTCCAGGCAAATCTGCGTCATTGAATGATCTGCGATGGGGGTGACGCGCCTCGCTGACGTCGTCTTGATCGAGCGAACGGGAGATTTCGTCGCCGAGGAATGCCGATCGATCATCTCGGCACCTCGACAGCGCGCCGATACAACGCAAAAACACCTGGGGCGATTGCACGTATCTGCGCAACATCGCCAACTAGCAGGGATTGCATGACAAGACCCTGGATCGCCCCGATGAAGAGCGCTACGGCGGCCTTGTCATCCAGCGTGTCGGCGAATTCACCCTGCTCCTTGCCGTCCGCGATGAGCCGCCCGAGACGCTCGCCGTAGCGTTGGATCAAAGTATGCGCCATTCGCTTGGCAAGGGTCTGCTCCGCGCGCTGCAGTTCGCCGAACAGCATCCTGGGCACACCGGGATGTTCCATGATGAACTCGATATGCGCGAAGAATGCCGCTTCCAGTGCGTCAATCGGAGAGGACGTCGCGGACGTGGCCTTGTCGATGCGCGCCAGAAGGCGCTCCGCTACCCACTCCATAACCGCCTGAAGAATGGCGTCCTTCGATGGGAAGTGCCTGAACAAGGCGCCTTGTGTCACACCCATGCGCTGCGCGATCGCTCCGGTCGTAATGTCCGCAGGGTTTTGTTCGGCCGCCAGATCGATGACGGTCTCGACGGTCACCCTGCGTCGTTCCGGAGCTGAGAGGTTGGTCGAGCGCGGCATCAGCGGTTACCCCAAAGATAGTAATTAATTACTATCTTACAATTTAGACCATTTTTCAAGAGGCTATGCAAGCGCCGATCATTTCAGCGCCACATAGATCGCCGGAATGACGAGCACCGTGAGAAGCGTCGAGGAGACGAGACCGAACAGCAGCGCGATGGCGAGCCCCTGGAAAATCGGGTCGGTCAGGATCACGCCCGCGCCGATCATCGCGGCGAGCGCGGTCAGCAGGATCGGCTTGAAGCGGACGGAGCCGGCCTCAAGCAGTACATCGACCATTGGCCTGCCCTGCCCCCCGGAATGGCGGATGAAATCCACCAGCAGGATCGAATTGCGCACGATGATGCCGGCAAGCGCGATGAACCCGATCATCGAGGTTGCCGTGAACGGCGCCGCGAACAGCCAATGCCCGAGCATGATGCCGATGAAGGTGAGCGGGATCGGCGTCAGGATGACCAGCGGAAGCTTGAACGAGCCGAACTGCGCGACCACAAGGATATAGATGCCGAGGATCGCCACCATGAACGCCGCGCCCATGTCGCGGAAAGTAACCCAAGTCACCTCCCACTCGCCATCCCAGAGCAGGATCGGGCGGGTTTCGTCATCGGGCTGACCGTGGAGCGCGATCACCGGCTTCGGAACATTGCCCCAATCCGCCTTGGAAATCGCATCGTTCACGGCGAGCATGCCGTAGATCGGCGCTTCGTAAGCGCCGGCAAGCTCTGCCATGACCATCTCCGCCGCCCGGCCATTGTGCCGGAAGACAGGATACGATGCCGGCTGCTCGGAGACCGACACGACGTCGCCGAGTTCGACGACACCAAGGCCCGCCGGCAGCGCGTTGGCCGGGACCGGCGTGGTGAGCGCGCGTTCGTCGATCACCTTCTCACCCTTCGGCAGGGCGATGCGGATCGGGATCGGCTGACGGCCGCCGCCGCGATGCGAATAGCCGACCGTGGTGCCGCCATAGAGATAACGCAACGTGTCATAGACGTCGGACTGCTCGACCCGATAATAATCGAGATTGTCCTGGTCGATCGCGACACGCATACGCTGCGGCTGATTGTGGTAGCTGTCGTCGACGTCGACGATGAAGGGCACGCTCTTGAAGGCCTCGCGAACCTTTCCGGCGACGGCACGGCGCGTCTCGGCGTCCGGTCCGTATATCTCAGCCAGCAGCGTCCCCAGCACAGGCGGGCCAGGCGGCGGTTCCACCACTTTCGCCACTGTTCCCTGCGGCAGCGCAAGGCCCTCGAGGCGCTTGCGAATATCAAGGGCGATCGCATGGCTCGCGCGGCCGCGCGAGCCTTTGGGCAGAAGGTTGACGACGATATCGCCCTGCTGCGGTTCGGCGCGCAGATAATAGTGCCGCACCAATCCATTGAAGTCGAAAGGTGACGCTGTTCCGGCATAGGTCTGGAAGGATACGATCTCCGGCATGTCGCCCAGCCGCTCCACCATTTGCTGCAATGTCCGGTCCGTATCCTCGACCGAAGAGCCCTTGGGCAGGTCGACGATCACTTGAAGGTTGGTCTTGTTGTCGAAGGGCAGCAGCTTGACGGTGACGTGCTTGGTGTAGAGAAGGCCAAGCGACGCGATCGTGGCCATGCCGACGACCAGCAGGAACGCCCAGGCCCGGGCGCGGCTCCGCAGGACAGGCCGCGCGACCATCGCGTAATTTCTGCCGAGACGCCCTCCATCGGCCGCGGCATGAGCGTGTCCGCGCACTGCCTCCTTCCGGCCGAGCTTCATCATCAGCCAGGGCGTAAGGATCACCGCGACGAAGAAAGAGAACAGCATCGCTGCCGAGGCGTTCGCCGGGATCGGGCTCATATAGGGTCCCATCATCCCCGACACGAACAACATCGGAAGGAGCGCAGCCACGACGGTCAGCGTGGCGACGATGGTCGGGTTGCCGACCTCGGCAACGGCGTCGACAGCGGCCGCGCTGCGCGATCGGCCGTCCTGCATGGCCCAGTGGCGGGCGATGTTCTCGATGACGACGATGGCGTCGTCGACCAGGATGCCGATCGAAAAGATCAGGGCGAACAGGCTGACACGGTTCAGCGTATAGCCCATGAGCCAGGACGCGAAGAGCGTGAGCAGGATGGTGATCGGAATGACGACCGCGACCACCATCGCCTCGCGCAAGCCGATGGCAATGGCGACCAGGAAGACGATCGAGACGGTTGCGAGCCCAAGATGGAACAGGAGCTCGTTCGCCTTCTCGTTGGCGGTCTCGCCGTAATCGCGCGTGACCGTCATCTCGACATCCTTCGGAAAGATCTGGCCGCGGGTCTGCTCCAGACGCTTTACGATATCATCGGCAATGACCACGGCATTGGTGCCTGGCCTCTTGGCGATCGCAAGAGAAACCGCCGGAACCCTTTGCAGCCCATCTGCTGTCGAACGGACATCGGTGACACGGGCCTCCGCCGGCGAGGTGGCAAGGACCGTTTTTGCGACATCGCGCACATAGACGGGCCTGCCGTCGCGCGCGGTGAGAAGGATGTTGCCAATTTCGGAGAGCTCCTGCAGCGTCTGCCCGGCAACAATCGCGCGCTGCTGGCCGCCTTCGCGCACCGTGCCGACGCGGAAGGAACGGTTTGCCCCCTCGATCTTGGCGGCGAGTTGCTGAAGGGTGATGCCATAGAGCGAGAGCTTTTCCGGATCTGGCTCGACCTCGAACTGCTCGGGCTGCTCGCCAGCGATATAGGTGAGGCCGATATCAGGCAGCTTGGCGACCTCGACCTGCAGCTCGCGCGCCAGCCTTGTCAGCCCGTTGGCGGTCCAGTGCCCGGCGCTCTTCTGTGTTGGCCGCAGCGTAACGACGACGATCGCCACATCGTCGATCCCGCGTCCTACGATCAGCGGATCGGGAATGCCGACGGGGATGCGGTCCATGTTCGCCCGGACCTTCTCATGCACCCGCAGGATCGCGGCATCGGCATTGGTGCCGACCTTAAACCGCGCCGTGACGAGCGCACCATCATCCTCGGTCTGGGAATAGACGTGTTCGACGCCGTCGATCGCTTTGACGATGGTCTCGAGCGGTTCGGTTACGAGCTTGACCGCATCCTCGGTCTTCAAGCCGTTCGCCTGTACGCGGATATCGACCATCGGCACCGAGATCTGCGGCTCCTCCTCGCGCGGCAACGATACCAGTGCAACCAGCCCCAGGACGAAGGCGGCCAGCAAGAAGAGCGGCGTTAGCGGCGAGCCGATGAAGGCACGGGTCAAGCCACCGGCCAGACCGAGATTAAGTCTTGGCGGCGTCATGGCAGTACGATCCGATCGCCGTCATGAAGGCCGGTGAGGATTTCGATGCGGGGCTGGCCGTTATCTTCGAAACGCTCGCCGATGATGACAGCCACATCGATCGCGCCCCCTATTCCAGCGACACGTACGTAGTCGATCCCATGCAGCGTCCGCACCGCTTCCGGCGGCACAGCAAGCACGGAGCGCTTGCCCACCGGGATCGATACGAGGGTCCTCTCATTGACGAAATAATCGCCGATGCCGGCGACCTCGACATCGGCGGTGACACGTCCATCGACGATTTCTGGGTAGACCTTGACGATCCGACCCGGAAGCCTCGTTTCGGATTGATCCGGCGACCGTTTCAGGCCGCGCTCGCCGACTGTGACATTTGCTCCCTGCACGATATCGGCCGCATGGCGCTCCGGCAGAGAAAGACGCAGATAGTAGGGGCCGGGAGCAATGCGCGCGATCTCCTCGCCCGGCAGGACGACCGAGCCGAGCGTCACCGGCACGGTCAGGACACGGCCTGTGGCAGGCGCGACAACGGTGCCTTCCCGAGTGCTTTGTTCGATAACGGTCTTGTCGGCCCGAGCCGCCACCACCTGATTGGTCGCCACCTCGAACTGCATTCTGGCCTGATCGAGGCTGGCTTGCGTACCGGCGCCGCTTGCCCTCAATTGCTGCGCCCGCTCGAGTTGCAATTTGGTATTGTCGAGTTGGGAACTGAGAGCATCGATTTTGGCCTGGGCGGCGTCGAGTTGGAGCGAGAGCTTGTCATCGACGATGACAGCGATGGCGTCGCCTTCCTTGACCTCGTCCCCCTGGCTGACGCGCAGTTCGCGCACCGAGCCGCCGGTGCGAACCCGCGCCGGCAGCACGATACGGCTCTCGACCTGCCCGAACACAGCCTTCATGTTCGGAACAGTCGTCGTTTTCACGATGAAGTCGGCTGCGTATGCGCCATGGCTCGTAAAAGCCACGAGCAGGGCGAGCATTGCCGCGCGAGGGTAAGGGGTCGGACGATACATGAAGGGATTGCTTCCAAAGAAGACCGGCGTTCCACGCGACGGTCGTTAAAAAGAAAACCTGACGGCTATTTGAACGCGACACCCGCCGGACAGCCGAGCTTCCTGAACAGGATCGCCGCAGGGCAAAACCCGGTGAGCGACGATTGGATCAGATTGAAACCGACGAAGACGTTCAGCAGATACCACCATGGTGAGACATAGAAGCCGAGCGCGAGGGACAGCAGGACCATGCAGCCGGCAAACATCAATACGGCGCGATCGATCGTCATTTTGAATACTCCAGTGTGTTTGAAACCGAGGGGTGTGACCTACTCGGCGGTTTCGATGCGGATATCCTTCAGCTTCCCGACGCCCAGCATGTTGAGCACGAGATTTTCGTAGAACGTGTCGGCCTTACCCTGCCGCACCTTGAGCAGGAAGTATTTCTCAAACCCGATCTTGGCGGCATGGACCCATTTGCCGCGTGACGCCCAGTTCACGTTGCGCGGGGGAATTTGCGGCTGCGCGACGAAGGCAATGCCATCATCGCCAAAATCGGCGAGACAGACCGCGTTCCAGGTCGCGACGGCCCTTGGCTCCTCACCCTTCAGCAGAGCGGCAATATTTTCGGCCGTCGCTGTCACCATGGATTCGATCATGAAGCCGGTCTTCGGCACGCCGACCGCGAGCGGGCTCTTGCCGACCGGCGGAATGGCAACGCAGACCCCGATGCCGAAGACATTCGGGAAAGCCGGATTGCGCTGGTGCTTGTCTATGACGACGAAACCGCGCGGATTGGTCAGCCCTTCTATACCAGCGATCGCCGGCACACCGCGGAAGGCCGGCAGCATCATCGAGAAGGCGAAGGGCAGTTCGTGGGTTGCCTTGACGGTGCCATCGTCGTGGACCTCTTCGGCGATCAGCTTGCCAGGCTCGACCGTCGTCGTCCGGGCTTTGGTGATCCACTTGATATGACGTTCGCGCAAGGCGCTTTCGAGCAGCCCCTTGGTGTCGCCAACGCCATCAAGCCCGAGATGGCCGATATAGGGCTCGGGCGTGACGAAGGTTATCGGAACCTGATCCCGCACCCGCGCATTGCGCAGCGCCGTGTCGAGGATGAAGGCATACTCGTAGGCCGGACCGTAGCAGGAGGCGCCTTGCACAGCTCCAACGACGATGGGACCGGGCCGTTTCACCAGTGCATCGAATGCGGTCTTCGCTTGGGTCGCATGGCCGATCTGGCAGATGGATTGGGTATGAGCATCGGGTCCCAGGCCCGGCACCTCATCGAAGGCAAGGGCGGGGCCGGTAGCAATGATCAGGAAGTCATAATCGAGAAGGGAGCCGTCATTGAGTTCGACGCGGTTTTGCGCGGGCTGGACCCGACGTGCTCCCTCGGGCCTGAGTGCGATTCCATGCTGCTTCAGAACGGGAACGAGATCGACGGTTATGTCCTGCGGCTGCCGCCAGCCAACCGCGACCCATGGATTGGAAGGAACGAAGGAATAGCTGGAGCCGAGATTGACGACGGTCAGGCGATCTTCACGCCGGAGCTTGCGTTTCATCTCATAGGCCATGATGATTCCACCGAGGCCTGCGCCGAGAATGACAATATGAGTCATGGCTTTCGCTCCGCTGTTTCTATGATGGGTCTGCCCACTTCTGGTTGCCGGAGGCCATTCAATTCAGACGCTTCCAGGCTTTATGGCTTGCATCTAACATTCAAAGGTTTTAAATTCAAGAGTATGAATGTAGAGGAAATGATACCGGCCGCCGAAAAGGCCGCCGAATTGATGCGCAGTCTGTCGCACCCCCAGCGGCTGCTCGTTCTGTGCGCGCTGGTCGATGGTGAACGATCGGTCGCCGAACTGCGACAAGGACTGGCAATCGAACAAGTGCCGATGTCGCAACAACTTATGCGGTTGAGAGCGGACGGGCTGGTCGAGGCGCGGCGCGAGGGAACGACTGTCTATTACTCGATTGTCCGACCGGAAATCCTGACTGTCGTGCAGGCTTTGCACGACGCGTTCTGCCCGCCGAACAGAGGCAAGTAGCCGCGAAACGGTCGTGCGAATGGAGGAAATGATGGTGGAGCAGCGAACGGCAACCCAGTTCGAGAAAAGCGATCCCGGCACGCCGGATCGACCATCCTTCCTTCCAGACCTTCGACGCATTTGCCTTGCGCTGCCGAACAAGGATGAAGCTGCGGCTTTCCTGAAACTACTCGCAAACGACAAGCGCTTGAGAGCTGGCTCGGGAAATCTGCACAGCGGGGATAAGTGGAGTTTCTGCCTGACTTCGGCTTAGATGCCGGGAACAGGAGAGACTATGACGAGACGACCGCGCCGGAACCATAGCCCGGCTTTCAAGGCGAAGGTGGCACTTGCCGCCATCCGAGGTGAGCAGACGCTGGTGGAGTTGTCCCAGCAGTTCGATGTGCACGCCAACCAGATCAAGCAATGGAAAGACCAGCTCCTTGAGGGGGCGACAGGTGTGTTCGGCGATGAAACGAAAGCGGAGCCGTCGGGTCCGACCATCGATGTCAAAACGCTGCATGCCGATTCCGATGAAGCCGCCCCTTTGTTCCGAGATGATTGCGCCCCCGGATTCCGGGATGATCTCGCCCCCTGTTTCAGCGGGGTCTGCGGGCAGTGATTGTTGTCAGTTCGTTCAATTCCGGTGTCAAGCTTTTCGAGGCAGATTTCGACGTAGGCTTTCTCCGCTGAGCTCGATGCGGTGGGCGTTGTGTACGAGGCGATCCAGGATGGCGTCGGCGTAGGTGGGGTCCCCAATGACGCCATGCCAGGCGGATACGGGGAGCTGGCTGGTAATGATCGTCGATCGGCGGCCGTAGCGGTCCTCAAGGATTTCCAAAAGATCGTGACGGGCCTGTTCGTTGAGCGGCTCAAGACCCCAGTCGTCCAGGATCAGGACCTGAACATGGCCCAGGGTGCGTTGCAGCCTGGCGTATCTGCCGTCACCGCGGGCGAGCGCGAGCTGGGCAAAGAGCCGAGGGACACGCTGATAGAGAACGGAACGGTCGTCGCGGCAAGCCTTATGGCCGAGGGCACATGCCAACCAGCTCTTTCCGACGCCTGAGGGGCCGCAGATAGCGAGATTGTCGTGAGCGCCGATCCAGTCACCACCGAGCAGCTTCATGAAGAGCGCACGGTCAAGGCCGCGTTCGGCGCGATAATCGACATCCTCCGGAGTAGCCTGGTGGCGGAGCTTGGCGAATCTGAGGCGCGCGGCAAGCTTGCGGTCATAACGAGAACTCCATTCCCGCTCGAGCAGCAGTCCAAGCCATTCAGCATGCGAGAGATGTTCGGCTTCGCCGTTGGCGACGAGTTCGCCGAAGGCCTTTGCCATGCCGGCCAGGCCCATGGCGTTCAGTCTATCAAGTGTCGGATGAGCAAGCATTTTCCTTCTCCTTAGTGGTAGTAGCGAGGTCCGCGGATGTTTTCGTGGTGGATGGGTTCACGCGACGCGGCTCCTTTTGAGTCCGCTGTCCGGTCGAGGTGATTGTCGAGGATGGAGCGCACCGAACCATAGGTCCGGGCCCCGATCTCCAGCGCCCGGGCGCAGGCGGCATTGACCCTGTCGCGGCCAAAGCTTCTGCCGAGACGGATAATCCCGAGGCAGGCGCGAAAGCCCTGCTCGGGATGCGGCCGATCGGCAAGGATGCGATCGCACAACAGGCCGACATCCGACCCCATGGCAGAGGCTTCGCGCCGAATGCGTTCAATCGTCCAGTCGGCAAAACGACGATGCGCCGAGGGCATATGATCGGGGATGGTCGTGTGCTTGCCGTTACCGCTCGCGCGGCGGTGAGCGGCAATCCGCTCGCCCTTGTGGAATATCTCGATCGTATTGGCCGTGATGCGCGCCTCGACCTGCTCGCGGGCAAAGCGATAGGGAACGGAATAATAATGCCGTTCGATCTCGACGTGGTAATCCAGCCCGGCACGCCGGATACGCCATTCGGCGAAGACATAGCGCTCGACAGGCAAAGGCCGCAAAGCCGGACGATCAAGCTCTTCGAACAGTTGGCGGCGGGTAACGCCAACCCGGCGCAGGACACGCTTGTCGTTGAGGTCGTAAAGCAATTCGGCGATCGCCGCATTCACCTCGGCCAGGCTGTAGAAGACCCGATGGCGAAGGCGACCCAGCAACCAACGCTCAACGATACGAACCGCGGCCTCCACTTTTGCCTTGTCGCGCGGCCGCCGCGGCCGTGTCGGAAGAACAGCGCTCCCATAGTGCGCCGCCATTGCGCTATAGGTCCTGTTGACCTGGGGATCGAAGTGGCATGCCTTGATGATCGCCACCTTGGCATTGTCGGGAACCAGCAAGGCTGGCGCAGCACCAAAGAACTCCAGCGCCTGAATATGGCATTCGATCCAGTCGGGTAGTGTCTCTGTCCAGCGCGCC
>NZ_SLVX01000056.1 GCF_004341885.1 Shinella granuli
GTCGCTTTGCGATGCGAAAAGACCGCACGGAATTTCCGCTCGATCGTCAGCTTCGCCGCCGGCCTATGCTTGCTCAAATTCGTCCACACGCCCTAAGGGTGATCAGCGCATTTCTCGTCTGGAAGAACGACGGTGGCGAAAGCGATCCGCAGCGCCTCGACTATCACGATATCGATAAGTTCGTCGACGAGAGTGCTGCTGCAGGCACGCTGCGGAACGGCGAGCGTCGTGCCCTCCGACGCTTGCAGAATGACTTGCTGAATGCTGGCGTTCTATCTCGGCCTCCCGTGCCGGATGATCCAATCGGCGACACGTTAGCCTCATATGCGGGAAGCCTGCGCCGCAGGGGCTATGCGATGCGATCGATCGCATCGCATATCTGGTTCGGCCGCCAGTTCCTAGAATCAACCTGGGAGAAGCACGCTGGCATTTCTCAAATCACGCACAATGACGTTCGCAAGTACCTTGCCGATCGTTTCGATGGCTATAGTAGTGCGACGGCGAACATAATGTGCTCGCGGTTGCGCGGCCTACTTCGGTTTCTGCAAACGGTTGGACTTATAGAGGAAGATCTCGCCTCTGCCATTCCTGGCGTGAGGGACCTCCGCCTGAGAACGCTGCCGACATTCATGACACCCGATCAGCTGCAGCACGTCTTGATGACGTGTGATCGATCGACCGTTGCCGGCCGTCGGGATTATGCAATCCTGTTATTGCTTGCTCGTCTTGGACTCCGCGCCGGCGAGGCGGCATTACTCACGCTGGACGATATTGATTGGCGAGCGGGGTTGCTCCGCGTGAAGGGAAAGGGCGGGAGGATCGCATCCATGCCCCTCCCGCAGGATGTTGGAGAGGCGATCTCCGACTACATTCTGCGCGGACGCCCGTCGTCGGGCAGCCGAACCATCTTTCATAGGGTTGAGACGCCAAATACCCCTTTCCGGTCCGCCTCGACGGTATCCCTTATCGCTGGGCGGGCGCTGAAGCGCGCTGGGATTTCGGGATTGCGATCACGCTATGCGCATGTGTTCAGGCACACATTCGCGACCATCGCGATACGATCAGGAGCCAGCCTGACGGAAGTCGGCCAAGTGCTTCGCCACAAAGAACCCGACACGACGCGGATTTACGCAAAGGTAGATATGGAGGGGCTTCGTTCCCTGTCGCGGCCTTGGATGGGGACACTGCTATGACAGATCTGAAGAACGCCCTTGAACAATACCTGTCCTTGCGACGCTCTCTCGGATACCATTTGACGACCCAGGAGAGGCGCCTTCGCAACTTTGTCGAATATGCTCGGGTGTGCGGCGAACCATACATTACATCGAAGCTTGCGGTGGAATGGGCAGGTCATCAATGCGGCCCGGCAAGCTGGTCTTCGCGCCTGTCAACGATCCGTTCCTTTGCGCGCCACGTCGCGGTGGTCGAGCCAAGGACGGAAGTTCCACCATCCGGGATTTTCCCGCCTCAGCGTCGACCGCGTCCCTATATCTATTCGGACGACCAGATTTCCGACCTTCTCGCGACGATGCTCGTCTTGTATCCGAAGAGCTTGCGAGGTCGAACCCTCCACTGCTTCTTCGGTTTGATCGCATCATCCGGTCTGCGTTTTTCGGAGGCCTTCCTGCTTGAGCGAGACGATGTGGATCTCAATGCCGGCGTTTTGACGATCCGGCAGACCAAGTTCGGAAAGAGCCGAATAGTGCCTCTGCACCCGACCACGACGGAAGTTCTCGCCCGCTACGCGACGGAACGTGATGTCAGCCCAGCGCGGCGGGCCGGCAGGCTCTTCTTTACAGGCGTTTATGGCCGCGCCCTTAACCATTGGAATACCTGTGATGCCTTCGTCACCTGGACGCGGAAGGCCGGATTGCGTGCGCCGGACTCGCGGCAGGGGCCACGGATTCACGATCTTCGGCATACCTTCGCGGTGCGCGCCCTGTTGAACTGGTATGAACAGGGGGAAGATGTCGCGCGGAGGTTGCCCGAGCTTTCGACGTATCTGGGACACACGCATGTTCGGGATACCTATTGGTATTTGTCGGCCCATCCGGCTCTGCTCAATCACGCGAAGCTGCTGCTCGAAGCAAGCTGGGAGGCGACTGCATGACCAATCCTCTTCCCCGCCTGATCGAACGCTTCTTCACCCAGCGCCTTATGCGCCAGCGGAACGCCAGCCCGCATACGATCGCCTCCTATCGCGACACCTTCAAGCTTTTCTTGAAGTTTGCGCATCGCCGGACCGGCGTTGCCCCTTCGGACCTTCGCCTCGATGCGTTCGATGCCGACCTCGTGGTCGCCTTCCTTGACGATCTCGATTTGGAGCGTCGCGCCAGCCCCACGACCCATAATCTCAGGCTCACCGCCATCCGGGCATTTTTCCGCTTCCTGGCATTTGAAGAGCCAACCTATGGCGGACAGATCCAACGGGTTCTCGCCATCCCCGGCAAGATCGGCTCGAAGCGGGAAGTTCAATATCTGGTCCGAACCGAGATCGAAGCCATCCTTGCGGCTCCCGACCGTCGTTCATGGATCGGCCGCCGCGATCACGCCCTGCTGCTAACAGCCGTGCAGACCGGGTTGCGGCTCTCCGAACTTGTGGGCCTTGACCGCAGCGCCGTCACACTTGGCGCTGGCGGTCGAATCCGATGTTTCGGGAAGGGGCGGAAAGAACGCATTACGCCAATCACCAAGCTTTTGAACGGCGCGCTCAAAAATTGGATGGAGGAATCGCAAAGGACGAACAGCGACGTACTCTTTCCGACCGTGCATGGTGCTCGGATGAGCGCTGATGCAGTGCAGTATCTCTTGGCGAAGTACGTGGCGAAAGCAGCGGAGCGGTGCCCTTCGCTACGAGCCAAGCGCATTTCCCCGCACGTCCTCCGACATAGCGCCGCCATGGAACTATTGGGCGCAGGCGTCGATACGACGGTGATATCGTTGTGGCTTGGACACGAGTCTACGCGCTCGACCCAGCCATATCTTCATGCCCATCTTGCCATCAAGGAAGCGGCGCTCGCAAAGGTACAGCCGTTCGAAGGGACAGCTTACCGCCGGTTCAAGGCGGATGACACTCTGCTGTCGTTCCTCGACCAGCTCTGAACATCTGTCCCGAATGATGTCGTGGCGTAAGCCGCGGCATCAATTCATCGCCAGCCGGATTGACATCAGCAACATATCCGATATTCTGGATATATGGATAGTAACACTGCAATCGCGGCGCTTGGCGCCTTGGCCCAGACCACGCGGCTGGAAACCTTCCGGCTTCTCGTTCGGCACGAGCCCGACGGCATTCCGGCCGGCGAACTGGCCCGCCTCATCGACGTGCCGCAGAACACGATGTCGGCGCATCTCGCGACGCTTTCGCGGGCAGGCCTGGTCACGAGCGAGCGGCAGAGCCGATCGATCATTTATCGCGCCGACCTCAACGGCCTGCGTGAGCTGACGCTATTCCTGCTGAAGGACTGCTGCGGCGGATCGACGGAGCTTTGCGCCCCGCTGATCGCCGAATTGGCGCCCTGCTGCAGCCCGGAGGCGAAGGTGTCATGAGCACCATCAGGCTGGAGCAGATCACAGGCAGCGATGCTGACCTCAAGGCGGCGTTGACGGACGCCCATCTGCCTACTGATGACATCGAGGATAGCGGCCGGACGTTCTTCAAGGCGCTGTCAGCGGATGGCCAGATCGTTGGCTTCTCCGGCGTCGAGCGCTGCGATGGCGATTACCTCCTCCGTTCAGTCGTCTTGCATCCGGATCGACGCGGAACCGGCCTCGGCAAAGCCGTCGTCGAGGTGACGGTGGCGAGTCTCGACCCTGGCGGCGGCGTCTTCCTCGCAACGACGAGCGCGGCTTCCTTCTTCGCGAGCATCGGATTTTCTGAAGTGCCGCGGGACAGCGTGCCTGCTGCGGTGCTGGCGACACGCCAGCTTTCCTCCATCTGCCCATCATCGGCGACCATTATGAAGCTTATCAAGCCGCCGACCTAACCACGGACCACGACCATGACCGACAAGACCTACAACGTGCTGTTCCTCTGCACGGGCAATTCCGCTCGCTCTATTCTCGCCGAATCCATCCTCAACAAGGAAGGCGGCGGACAGTTCAAAGCCTTCTCGGCAGGCAGCCAGCCGAAGGGCGAGGTCAACCCGCATGCCCTGAAGGAACTGGAGGCACTCGGCTATCCATCGACGGGCTTCTCGTCGAAGAGCTGGGATGTGTTCGCGGAGCCCGGTGCTCCACAGATGGATTTCATCTTCACGGTCTGCGACAGCGCCGCCGGCGAGGCCTGCCCGGTCTGGATCGGCCATCCGATGACGGCCCATTGGGGCGTCGAGGACCCGGCAGCCGCCGTCGGATCGGACGTCGAGATCCAACGTGCTTTCGCCCAGGCCGCCCGCTTCCTCAAGAACCGTATCACGGCCTTCATCAACCTCCCGCTTGCCTCGATCGATCGCATGGCGCTGCAGACCAGGCTCCGCCAGATCGGTGCGATGGAGGGTACGACCAGCCCCGAAGGAAAGTCCGCCTGATGTCCACCTTCGAACGCTATCTCACCATCTGGGTCTTCCTTTGCATCATCGTCGGCGTGGCCCTTGGCCATTTAATGCCCGGTCTCTTCCAGATCATCGGCGCGGCCGAGATCGCCAAGGTGAACATCCCTGTCGCGATCCTGATCTGGCTGATGATCATCCCGATGCTGCTGAAGATCGATTTCCGCTCGCTGGCGCAGGTCGGCACTTACTGGCGCGGCATCGGCGTGACCCTGTTCATCAATTGGGCGGTCAAGCCGTTCTCCATGGCGCTGCTCGGCTGGCTGTTCATCGGCTGGCTGTTCCGACCCTATTTGCCTGCCGACCAGATCGACTCCTACATCGCGGGCCTGATCATCCTGGCCGCCGCGCCCTGCACGGCCATGGTGTTCGTCTGGAGCAACCTGACGCGCGGCGAGCCGCTGTTCACCCTCTCGCAGGTCGCGTTGAACGATGCGATCATGGTCGTCGCCTTCGCCCCCATCGTCGGCCTGCTGCTAGGCCTCTCCGCCATCACCGTGCCGTGGGACACGCTCGTTCTCTCCGTCGCCCTCTATATCGTCGTACCCGTCATCATCGCGCAGCTCATCCGCCGGCGGCTCACCGCAGACGGAACGACGCGCGCACTCGATGGCATGCTCGCAAAGCTCCAGCCGGTCTCGCTGTTGGCGCTCCTCGCGACGCTGGTTCTCCTCTTCTCCTTCCAGGGCGAGCAGATCATCGCCCAGCCCGCCGTCATCGGCTTGCTCGCCGTGCCGATCCTGATCCAGGTCTATTTCAACTCCGGGCTTGCCTATCTCCTGAACCGAATGACCGGCGAACGGCATTGCGTTGCCGGCCCCTCGGCCCTGATCGGCGCCAGCAACTTCTTCGAACTCGCGGTCGCGGCCGCCATCAGTCTGTTCGGCTTCCAGTCCGGTGCAGCACTCGCAACCGTCGTCGGCGTGCTGATCGAGGTTCCAGTGATGCTGTCGGTCGTGTGGATCGTGAACCGCTCGAAGGATTGGTACGACGCTGCCCCCGCCGTTTCCCGAACCACCGTTACCGAGAGGCACTGACCATGGACGCCACCATCTACCATAACCCCGCCTGCGGGACGTCCCGCAACACATTGGCGCTGATCCGCGCGGCCGGGATCGAGCCTGTTATCGTCGAGTATTTGCAGGAGCCGCCAACGCGCGATCAGCTCGCAACGATGATTGCGGATGCTGGATTGACGGTCAGGGAAGCCATTCGCGAGAAGGGCACGCCCTATGCAGATCTTGGTCTCGACAACCCCGACCTGACCGATGACCAGTTGCTCGATGCGATGGTCGCGACGCCGACCCTCATCAACCGTCCCTTCGTCGTGACCCCGCTCGGCACGAGGCTGGCCCGCCCGTCCGAGGCCGTGCTCGCCATCCTGCCCGACACCTTCAAGGGGCCGTTCTTCAAGGAGGATGGCGAACAGGTTCTCGACCAGGAAGGAAAGCGCATTGCCTGACACGTTCCCCGCTTTGCAGGATCAGCACCTTCGCACGACCGACATCGATGCCCTGCGCCCTTCGTTCTCGACGCACAAGCCCCGTATCCTGATCCTGTACGGCTCGCTGCGCGAGGTGTCGTATAGTCGTCTGCTCGCCTTCGAGGTCCGCCGGCTGCTCGAACGCCTTGGATGCGAGGTTCGTATCTTTGACCCGAAGGGCCTGCCGCTGCCTGACGAAGCGCCGGTGAGCCATCCGAAGGTGCAGGAGCTGCGCGAGCTTTCGCAATGGTCGGAAGGCCAGGTCTGGGTGAGCCCGGAACGTCATGGCGCGATGACCGGCATCATTAAGTCCCAGATCGACTGGATTCCGCTCTCGGTCGGATCGGTTCGGCCGACGCAGGGCAAGACGCTCGCGGTGATGGAGGTCTCGGGCGGGAGCCAGTCCTTCAACGCGGTGAACCAGATGCGCATCCTCGGCCGCTGGATGCGGATGATCACCATTCCGAACCAGTCCTCGGTCGCCAAGGCCTATCAGGAATTCGACACCGACGGTCGGATGAAGCCTTCCTCCTATTACGACCGTGTGGTCGACGTCTGCGAGGAGCTGGTGAAGTTCACCCTCCTCACGCGCGATGCTTCCGCCTATCTCACCGACCGCTACAGTGAGCGCAAGGAACAGGCGGCCGAGCTTGAGAAGCGGGTATCGCTAAGGTCGATCTAGCCCGGCCTTCGGCCGTCCCGTCGCCAACGACAGTGTTGAATGAACCAAGACTGTTCGTAGCGATCCGTGGTCGGGAGCCATCGGTCTATATGATGCGCTCTCTGGGATAAGGGAAACGTCAACGCAGCCATCGCCGCGTGGTGTTCGAGCACAGGGCAGCGTGATATAAGAGGGAACCGGGTCGATTAAATTCGACCCGCTGGGCATGCAACAACGACGGATATCCAAGGCGATATGAGCAAGCGTCCCCAAAGACTGCCTTCATACGATCGGTGTGACGACGACGCCTAGCTCTCGGCGGTCCACCACCTTCGTTTGAACCTTCTTTGGAGATAGTTATGTCCTCGCTTTCGCCTCGTGTGGCGATTGTAGGGGCGTGTTTGTGCTGGGCTCTTGGTACGATTCTCAGCAAGACACTCCTCTCGTCGTTTCCACCTGTCACAATTCTTGTTTTTCAGCTCGTGCCGAGCGTCATCGCACTTTGGCTGGCGGTTGCTTTCACCAAGCCGGATATTCCAGCCACCCGTTTGCTGTTGCCTATCGGCTTGCTCGGCCTTCTCAATCCCGGATGGGCCTACACATTCAGCATGTTCGGCCTTTCCCAGACGAGTGCGAGTGTCACGGCCTTGCTCTGGGCCTTCGAGCCTATTCTCATCCTCGGCCTTGCCTGGATATTTCTCAGGGAACGAATTGATCGCCAACTCGTCGGCCTGGTGGCTCTAGCGACGTGCGGGATTTTGCTGGTCAGCGGCGTCTGGAGTAGCGAGCCGTCTTCAGCCGTGAAGCTGGGGACAGCTCTGATTCTGGCGGGCGTGCTTTGCTGCGCGATTTACACGGTCCTCGCGCGCAATCTCATCGCCGATCCGCTCTTCACGGTCGCCGTCCAGCAGACCGTGGCTCTCGGCTGGATGCTCGCAATCTGGCCGCTTGAACTGTCCCGGGTCGATCTATCGGGCGCAGCCGCCGTACCGGTCCAGGACATCGCTACGATCATTCTCTCGGGACTGCTCTACTATGCGCTTGCCTATTGGCTCTATCTGTACGCGCTCCGGTCGATGCGGGCGAGCGTTGCCGGCAGCTTCTTCAACCTCATTCCGGTGTTCGGGGTCATCGGGTCGTTCCTTTTCCTGGGCGAGCGCCTCACCACCCTGCAATGGTTGGGAGCCGCGCTGATCATCGGCGTGGCGATGGTGGTTCTGCGGCGGGATGCGGATGAACTTCCTATCGAGGAAGCCCAAAGCATGGGTGCCTCGCAACGATCCCAACCCCTGTCGATGCTCGACGAACACCAACTTGATGATATCGGACTGACTCGGAAACAAGCATCCGAGGTCGACAAAAGGAGTCTTGCTCGACAAAAGCCGTGAAGCGGCCAGGCATCGACGATGCCCGTTGGTTGCGGTCAAATTGACGGGCTCGGTGTGGCGACGAGGCTCCGCTTCGTCGCCATCGCCACCGCGACAAACGCCGCAACGCCGATCGAGCCGAGCGCGGCGCTCAAGACGAGTGACGCGCCTATGCCGAACTGCTCCATCGTCGCTGCGAAGGCGAACGGCGCAGCCGCGCCGGCGGCCAGTCGTGAGGCGGCCATCTTGCCGGTGAGCGCACCGTATCCGTCCGAACCGAACAGGTAGAGCGGCAAGCTGCCCTGCGCGATGCTGTTGATGCCCGACCCAAGGCCGAGGCAAATCGAGAAGGCAACCGCACCGGGGAGCCAGTTGCCGGACAGCGCCAAGATGACGACGCTCAGCACCATGAAGACGGCGGAGAGAACCGCAAGACCGGGCGGCGCGAGCCGCGTGCCGAAGATCATGTTGATCAGTCGGCTGAGAACCTGCGCCGGGCCGAACAGCGAGCCGATGACGACAGCGGCGCTTCCGAATCCAAGCGCACCGAGCATCGGCACCATATGGGCGAGCATGGCTCCAAGCGTGAAGCCGAGCAGCGCGAATGCTGCCGAGACGGCAAGGACAGCGCCGCGGCGGCGCTCGCGAGGAATGGCCCCAACGACGGGCTCGCGCATCGGCCTCATTCCGCCGGCGGCTGCGACCTTTCCCTTTCGCACGATCCAGAGGTGGAACGGCATGCAGACAAGAAGGTTAAGCCCGGCATAGACGAGGTAGATTTCCCGCCAGGACAGATAGCCGAGCAGCGCCGTGGCAATCGGCCAGAAGATCGTTGAGGCGAATCCTGCGATCAGCGTGAGATAGGTGATGCTCCGTGATGCGGAGCGGGGATCGGCTTCCACCAGTGCCGCGAACGCGGCCTGATACTGGACCATGCCGGACGATATCTCTAACAGGACAATGGCCAACGCGAAGACTGCCACCGACGGCGACCAGGCGCACAAGATCAAGGTCAGCGCGGACAACGCCGAGCCGATCGCCATTACCGTTGCCGCGCCAATGCGATCCATCTGCCGCCCTATGTACGGCGCTGACAGCCCGCCAACGAACAGCGAGGCCGAGAAGACGGCAAAGACCTGTGCGACGGTAATACCAAGATCCGCCGCCATGCCGGGCGCCAGGATGCTGAAGCTATAGTAGAGGGTGCCGTAGCCGATAATCTGGGTCAGGCCGAGCGCGGCGACGATGCCAACGGGAACGTTCGGATTACGCAACGACGTCGCCCTCGCTCTGGTCAGCATCCGTCTTGCAGCATCCCTCGGATCGCTCCACGCCCTCGCGGACCATCGGGTGGCCGGCGCAGCAGTCCTCCATGAGGAATTTCACGAGATCGGCCAGCGCATCGTAGCTGGCGCTGTAGACGATCGAGCGGGATTCCCGTCGCTGCGCGATGAGGCCAGAGCGCTCCAACTCCTTCAGGTGGAAGGACACATTCGAGGGCGAGACGCCCATGCGCTCGGCGATCAGGCCGGCGGCCAACCCATCCGGTCCGGCGACCACAAGGGTTCGGACGATAGCGAGGCGGGTTTCCTGCGACAGGGCCGCGAATGAGGTGAGGGCTTGACGTTCGTCCATATTTCAATAATCCTTGAATCATTGAACAATAGGAGTAGCGCACATGAACGCGACCGACAAGGCTGTTTCGTCCGATATCACGCTTGGCCAGCTCATTGATGGACTGGCGACCGCGCCAGACGCGCCGCTGGTGTTTCTCTACGAAGGTCAGCCGGTGAAGGCGGGCTACCATGTCACCGAGGTCAAAGCGGGCGCATTCTCGGCACTCGACTGCGGCGCCAATCCAGAAGCCTGGTCGGAGATGTTCATTCAGCTCTGGGATATCGACGAAGACGGCCGAGACCACATGCCGGCGGCGAAGTTCTCCGCGATCATCCGCAAGGTCTCCGACCACGTCCGGCTTGATCCGGCGGCCAAGCTCACCTTCGAGGTCAGCGACGGAAGCCGGCCGATGGCGCTCTATTGCGCGTCGTTGCCGCGCCTGGCTGGAGACCGGTTCGAGGTGGCACTCGCCGCACGGCCATCGAGCTGCAAGCCGCGCGATCGTTGGCTGGCCGAGAAGGCCATAGCCGCGGACTCCTGCTGCGGACCTGCGGCACCCAGCACAAAGTGCTGTGCCTGAGTGGCGCGTCTGCGGTCATCTCAGGGAATCGCGGATGCCGAGGCCAGACTTGGCATCCTGTTCATATCGGCACACGACATGCATATGCGCATGGAAGATGTGCTGGCCACCAGTTGCCCCGACGTTCCATCCGATCGTAAATCCATCGGGCTGGAATTGATCGAGCCGGCGTTTCGCCTCCACCAGCATCTCACCAAGGTCGGACCATTCTTCCGGGTTGAACTCGAATGGCGTCTCGACATGGCGGAAGGGAATGATCATCGCGGATGGGTTCGGCAAAGTCGGCTTCAGCATCATGTACTGCGATCGATTGCTCGCCGCGGGCTCACCTCCGGCCAGTCCATTCGCAAGACACCACCGACAATTTTCCACACTTCCGCCTGCCATACCGCCTGTCCAACCTCGTGATATCTATACATACATATCGCCCATGACTGACACCGCCAATACATCGCTCTCCCGCCACCCTGCCTCTGCTTTCAGCGGAGGCGCGATTATTGGCGCCCTCGGAGGGCTCATTGGTCTCGGCGGCGCGGAGTTCCGCCTGCCGATCCTGATCGGGTTCTTCAACTTCGCGGCTCTTGAAGCGGTCATCCTCAACAAGGCGATGAGCCTCGTCGTCGTCGCGACCGCGCTCCCCTTTCGGGCGGGCACGGTGCCCTTCAGCGCCATCGCCGACAACTGGTCGATCGTGCTCAACCTTCTCGCGGGAAGCCTGATCGGCGCCTGGGTCGGCGCGGGCTGGGCGACAAAGCTGCGGTCGGAAACGCTCTATAAGGTCATCGCCATCATGCTCGTGGCGATCGCGATCGTCCTGGTGTTCGGGCACGATGCGGCAGCCGGCCAACCGCTATTGACTGGCGTCAGCCAGCTCGTCGCAGGTGTTGTCGCAGGCTTCATCATCGGCATCGTAGCGTCACTGCTGGGAGTCGCGGGAGGCGAACTACTGATCCCGACGCTGGTCCTCCTCTTTGGAGCGGACATCAAGCTCGCTGGCAGCCTTTCGCTTGCCGTAAGCCTGCCAACCATGCTGGTCGGATTCACCCGCTATAGCCGTGATCAGAGCTTCTCTGTCATTGGCCGCAACAAGGCTTTTCTCCTGATCATGGCTGCCGGTTCGATCGTCGGCACGTTCGTCGGCGGCCTGCTGCTCGGCATCGTGCCGAACGCGGTGCTGCTGCCAGCGCTGGCGATCATCCTCCTGATATCCGCTGTGAAGGTGTGGCGGCACTAGAGGCATCGATTGCTGCGACTATGCCGAGCCTCCGGTCCTGACCTACTTGAAATCTCGGGCTTTGGGGAACGGGTTCGGCATAGTCTCAGGCTCGGGATAAGTACAATTATGCCGAGCTCGGCATAAGGGGACGTAGATGTCGCGCGCGGGCGCCGCCGCCTTCGGCCGTTCGCGCGGATCCGGTGCGCCATTGCCGCGCGCGAACTCGTCGCCCCGACCAT
>NZ_SLVX01000057.1 GCF_004341885.1 Shinella granuli
CCGCTTATCAGCCTGCCAGCAGCAAGCTGACACTCATCCGGCCCTCGGGAATGAGCCGTGGTCGTCTAAGCTACACCACGTCCTGGGACACGATCCGTCAGTTAGACCAGGTGGGATGGCTGAACCAGCTCTGAAAGGGGAATGCTGCGCCATTGCCATATCAGAGAAATGTACTGTTCAGCCCACTTTCTCGTAGGCGATGTTCCTCGCCAGCCAGCAGCCGAGGATGAGGCCACGAATGTTTTCGGCGGCGTCCCTTTGGAGCTGGATGGTCCAGTCTCCGGGGGCGGGGGCGTCCATCGATCGCTGGCAGGAGAGGGTGAAGACGTCCTGGCCGACCGGGTAGATCGTGTGCATCGGGCCACGGCCCAGCACGCCTTCGAAGCGGCCGGACACTGCGGGGCCGGTCTTGTCGATTTCCAGCCAGGTGTCCAGTTCGCGGGAAAAATACCGTCCTTCCAGTTCTTCGGTGGCATTGCCGGTGATGCGCACCGCATTGGCGCTGAGGTTTTCGCCGGGGCGGGTCAGCCGGATGGTGTCGCCGTCCCGCGCCAGGGTCATCGAGGACGCCTCGGCGGTGTTCCCCGAGGTCAGGCGCAGCCGCTCGGGTGAGGTGGCGTAGTGCGCGTCGAGCATCGTGCCGTCCGTCTTCACGCGGAGGAGGAGGCCGTTCGTCCTGTCCAGATAGGTGCCGTTCCAGGCGGGATCGGCAGGGCTGATGGAGGCGGGCTCGTCGTCATGGCCGAGGGCCGCCTGCAGCACCATGCGGGCAGCCTCATGCGCGTCCGCCTCATGGTTGAAGAGCACGACCACCGACAGGCGCTCCGATGCCGCATGCATGCGCTGGAGGCGGAAGCCGCGCAGCGCGCCGCCGTGCCCGGTCACGGCAACCGCATCCACCTTTTCGTGCACAAGGCCATAGCCGTATCGCGCGGCCGTGCCGTCGCTGAACGACTGGGGCTGCGACAGGCGTCGATAGAGCCCTTCCGCGTCGTCACGGGTCGCATCGATATGGCGTTCCCAGGCCAGCATGTCTTCCAGCGATGCCGAGATGCCGGCATCGCCTGTCCAGTAGATGCGGTTGGTGGCGGGGAAGAAACCGACCGCGTCATTGCCTTCATAGCCGACGACGCCATCCACAGGCTGGCTGGTGTCGGCGGTCAGGAGGGCGGTTTCCATGCCGGCGGGTCCGAAAAGCCGCTCGGCATACAGCTCCGCAAGGGACCGGCCCCCAAAATCCTCGAGCAGGTCGGACAGGATGCGGAAATTGGCGTTCGAATAGGAATAGCTGCTGCCCGGCTCGAAATGGGTGGTGCGCATCCTTGCGAGAAGCCGCCCGGCGTCGTCCCGGCCGAAGACACCTTCGGGATGGGCGCCCTGCACCACGGTCAGCGCCCAGTAATCGCGCAGGCCCGACTGCATGTTGCAGAAGTCGACGATGCTCGGCTTGCGGCCTTCGAGCCGGGGCAGGAAATCCGCCACGCGTCCGTCGAGGCGGGAAGGGTCTCCCACAAGGTCGAGAAGGACGCCGCAGGTGAACTGCTTGCTGATCGAGCAGATCGGCAGCCGGGTGGTCGTCGTCATGGCCTGGCCGCTCGAAAGGTCGGCATATCCCCAGGCCTGTCGCGCCAGCACCTCGCCGTTCGCCACGACGCCCGCGACGCCACCCGGCCCCCTGAATTTTCCAGGCAGGGCCTCGAGCGCCCGTTTCAGGGATGAAAGATCGACCTTGCTCGCCACGGGAGCCCCCCACTCTGTTACGTAACCGGAGCGGAAGTGACGATACCCTGCGGCAGAAGTCAATTTCTTGCGGCTGTGTCCGCATGGGGAGGGGGCGCTTCGGTCGGGCCGAGCAGGCCGTAACGCACCGCCATCGCAGCCGCCTGGACGCGGTTGCGCGCACCCAGCTTCCTTGTCGCCGTGCTGAGATGGAGGACGACCGTCGGCACGGAGCGGCCGATGAGGCGCGAAATCTCCTTGGCCGAATAGCCGTCGGCACAGTAGAGCAGGCATTGCTGTTCCCGCGCCGTGAGACGGATCGGTGCAGGGCCTGGCACGGTATCGGCATAGGCCGGGTACGCGGCCTCGTGGAAGACCTGGGCGAGGAGGCCGAAGTCGGCAATGTTGTGCAATGCATCGGCGGCGGTGGCGCCCTGCGCCAGCGTGCCGGTCACCGTGGCATAGCCGCCATGCGGCATATGGATGGGCACGGTTACGCCGGCCGGCATGTCATTGTCGAGCAGATAGCGCGCCACCGGTTCGGTCTTCGAGGTCACGAAGCGACGAATGCGCGTATCGGCCCCCGGCTCGTAGTTCCAGAAGAAGGGCACCGATGTGCGTGCGGCGAGCAATTGCACCGGATCGATGAGGAAATAGCCGCGGTCGCACCAGTATTCCTGCATGCCGCTGGCGATGTTGCGCAGTTTCATCAGGGACGGGATGGCGATATGGCCATTGGGACCCATGGGAACCGGCGTATAGTCATAGATCATCGCGCCGAAGCCGAGCGCCTTCATGGCCTCGAAGGCATGGTCGATGCGGCCCTCGAGGGTCTGGTGCCGGGCGAACTGGTGCCTGATGATCTCAATCCGGTCGAGCATGGCTGTTGCCAGTCTCCTTCATTCCGAGGGAAGCACCATCGAACCTATCATTTCTTATAGCTGGTGGAAGCATGGCTGACGAATAAACTTGCCTGGGGCGGCGCACGGAAAGCGCGTGTGCCGCCGTGGCAGGAGGACGGCATGTGGCGTGAGATCAACCCGGATGAACAGATCGATATCGACGTCGACGGGCATCGGGTCAGGGCCTATAGTTTCGGCACGGGCGCGGATACGGTCCTGTGCCTCAATGGCGGGCCGGGCCTGCCGTGCGACTACCTGCGGGAAGCCCATTCCTGCCTGATCGACCATGGATACCGGGTCGTCGCCTTCGACCAGCTGGGAACGGGCGCCTCGGACCGTCCGGACGACGCCTCGCTCTGGACAATCGGCCGCTATGTCGCCGAAACCGAAACCGTGCGGCGTGAGCTCGGCCTCGGAAGGGTGCATATGCTGGGCCATTCCTGGGGCGGATGGCTTGCCATCGACTATGCGCTGACGCACCCTGAAAACCTTGCCTCGCTCATCCTCGCCGACACGGTCGCGGACATACCGCATCTCGTCTTGGAGCTTGAGCGGCTCCGGGCCGCGCTCGGCTCCGAAACGGTCGCCATGATGCAGAAGCATGAGGCCGCGGGCACGCTGGATCACCCCGAATACATGGCGGCCATCACCCTGCTCAACTATCGCCATGTCTGCCGCCTGCCGGAATGGCCGGCGCCCGTGCGCCGCTCGCTCGACGACTGGAACATGGGGCCGTATGTGACCATGCAGGGGCCGAACGAGTTCCTCTATACCGGCAATCTCAAGGACTGGAATCGGGTGCCGGATCTGCCGAAGATCAAGGCGCCGGTGCTCATCATCAATGGCGAGCACGACGAGTTGACACCCGCCTGCGCTTTGCGCATGAAAACGGCCATGCCCGAAGCGGAAGTGAGCATCATGCGCAATTCCAGCCACATGCCGTTCTACGAGAATCCCGAAGACTATTACCGCGTGCTGGTCGATTTCCTGTCGCGCCACCGGGCAAGCGCATGACGCGCCTTAGGCGAGGTTGAGCATGCACCGGTACAAGTTCGTCCTCTATCGCCCGATTCAATTCCTTCCGGTGCTGTTCGGCATCAGCGTCGTTACCTTCGTGCTGGTGCGGTTCATTCCCGGCGATCCTGCCCGGGTTCTGCTCGGCGCGCGGGCGACACCTACGGCCATCGCCAACATCCGGCGCCAATACGGCCTCGATGAGCCGATGTGGCTGCAATATTTCTACTTCTTGAAAAACCTGCTCAACGGTGAGATGGGCAAGTCGATCCTCTACAAGATCGACGTGCTGAAGCTCATCCTGACCCGGATCGAGCCGACGCTCGTGCTGGTGCTGGCAAGCGTGGTGCTTTCAGTGCTGATCGCCGTGCCGATGGCAGCGCTTGCCGCCCGCAATCACGGTCGGTTTGCCGATCACGCGGTGCGCGTCATTTCGACCGCCGGCATCGGGTTCCCGCCCTTCTGGCTGGGGCTGATGCTGATCATCCTGTTCAGCGTCAATCTGGGCCTCCTGCCGGTTTCCGGTTATGGCGAGACCCTGGGCGCGAAGGTCGCCCACCTGGTCCTGCCCAGCCTGACGATCGCGCTGTCGCTTTCGACCGTGCTGACGCGCAGCTTGCGGGCGGCGATGGTGGAAGGCCTGCGCTCGGACGTCGCGACCGCCGCGCGGGCGCGCGGCATGCCCGAACGTGTGGTCTTCTGGCGCCATGTCGTTCCCAATTCGATGGTGCCGACCATCAACCTGCTCGCCGTCAATATAGGCTGGCTGATCGGCGGGACGGTGGTCATCGAAAGCGTGTTCGCCATTCCCGGCATCGGCCAGCTCCTGGTGCGGGCGATCTTCTCGCGCGATTACATGGTGGTGCAGGGCGTGGCGATGGTGCTTGCCTGTGCCACCGTGCTCATCAATCTCATCGCCGACATCGTGACCGTCGCCGCCGATCCGCGGGTGAAGCTATGAGCGCGCGGACGATCGGCGGAAAATGGATGGGCTGGCAGGGACGACTCGGCCGCCAGCCGGCCTTGATGTTCGGCGCGACGATCCTGATCGCCTTCGTGCTGATCGCACTGCTCGCGCCCTATGTTTCGCCCTATGATCCGATCCTGCAGAATGCCGAGGTCCGCTTGCAGGCCCCTTCCTGGGCCCATCCGTTCGGAACGGACAATTTCGGCCGCGACGTTCTCTCGCGGGTCATCTGGGGCGTGCGGATAGATCTCCAGATCGCGATACTGGGTGTCATCTTCCCCTTCATCATCGGCACGCTGGTCGGCACTGTGGCGGGGTTTTTCGGCGGGATCGTCGATACGCTCTTCATGCGGCTCGTCGATATCATCCTGGCGTTTCCCTTCCTCGTGCTGGTTCTGTCGATCATCGCCATTCTCGGGCCGGGCCTCGGCAGCTTCTATATCGCGATGGCGCTGGTCGGATGGGTCTCCTATGCGCGGCTGATCCGCGCCCAGGTGCTCGTCCTGAAGAGCAGCGACTATGCCGTCGCAGCCGTGAGCCTCGGGTTCAGCCGCACGCGCATCATGTTCCGGCATCTCCTGCCGAACGCGATCGCGGGCTCGGTGGTGTTCTCGATGTCGGACGCCGTGCTCGTCCTGCTCAACGGGGCGGCCATCAGCTATCTGGGGCTTGGCGTCCAGCCACCGATCGCGGAATGGGGCATCATGGTCGCCGAAGGCCAGCCCTTCATCACGACCGCCTGGTGGATCACCCTGTTTCCGGGCCTGTCCATCGTCATGCTCGCCTTCGGCTTCAGCATGTTCGGCGATGCGCTCGGCGATGCTCTGGGGGTGAAGGAATGAGCGCCCCCGTCCTCAGCGTCAGGGACCTCACGGTCACCTTGAACCTGCCGGGCGCCGCGCCGCGCATGCTGCTCGACAAGGTTTCGCTCGAGCTCGGCAAGGGCGAGGTGCTCGGGCTGGTCGGCGAAAGCGGTTCGGGAAAGAGCCTGTTCTGTCGCACGCTGGTCCGCCTTCTGCCATCCCGGAACATGCGGATCACGGACGGCCGCATCCTGCTTGGAGATGAGGACCTGGCCAGGGCGAGCGAGGCGCAGATGCTGGACGTTCGCGGCGGGAGGATCGGGATGATCTTCCAGAATCCGACCAGCCATCTGGATCCGGTGATGACGATCGGCGACCAGTTGACCGAAGGGATCCGGTTTCATCAGGGGCTGGATGCCCGTGCCGCGCGCAAGGCGGCGGTCGCGATCCTGCACCAGATCGGCTTTCCCGAGCCGGAGCGGCAGTTCGACGCCTATCCGCACGAATTTTCCGGTGGCATGCGCCAGCGCGCGATGATCGGCGTCGCGCTGTCGTGCAATCCGGAGATCCTGATCGCCGACGAGCCGACGACCGCGCTCGACGTCACCATCCAGGCACAGATCCTGCAATTGCTGATGGACATACGCCGTGAGCGCGACCTGTCGATCATTTTGATCACCCATGATCTCGGCATCGTGGCACAGACCTGCGATTGCATCGCGGTCATGCGCGAAGGCCGGCTCGTCGAGCAGGGCAGGAAGCGCGACCTGCTGCGCGCGCCCGCCCATCCCTATACGAAGGCACTCATCGGCAGCCACCCATCGATGCCGCCGCCTTCGACAGGGCAAGGGGCGGTAGCCCCCAAGGCTATCGGGACGCCGGCGGACAAGCCTCTCCTGGAGGTGGACGATGTCAATGTCCGTTTTGCCGGCACGGGCAGCCTGTTCGGCGGACGGTCCGGCGCGGTCCATGCGGTCGCGGGCGTCTCGCTCAAGATCCTGCCGGGCGAGACGGTCGGCATCGTCGGTGAATCGGGCAGCGGCAAGAGCACCCTGGCGCGGGCGATCCTGGGGTTGACGCCGATCGCCTCCGGCAATGTTGTCTTCGACGGAACGAGCCTGCGCGAGGATCGCGCCGCGTTTCTGGGTCGGCTACGCCGCGAGACGGCGATGGTCTTCCAGGATCCGTACAATGCCTTGAACCCTCGTCTTTCCATCGGCGATATGCTGACCGAGGTGCTGAAGGTTCAGGGCCGCACGCCGGCTGCCGATATTCCGGCGCGGGTCGGCGAATTGCTCGATCTCGTCGATCTCGGCCGCGAATTTGCCGCGCGGCGACCGCGTAGCATGAGCGGCGGCCAGTGCCAGCGGGCCGGGATCGCCCGCGCCCTGGCCGTGAACCCGCGCCTGATCATCGCCGATGAGAGCACGGCGGCCCTCGACGTCACCATCCAGGCGCAGATCCTCGATCTGTTCCGCGTGCTGAAGCGCAAGATGAACCTGACCTTGCTGTTCATCGCGCATGATCTCGCCATCGTGCGCAGCCTCTGCGACCGGGTCGTCGTCATGCATCGCGGGCATATCGTCGAGCAGGGAGCCTCGGCGCAGGTCTTCGAGCATCCGGCAGAGCCCTATACGCAGGCGCTGATCCGCGCCATTCCCGATATCGACCCGGACAAGCCGCTTCTGCCGCAGGCGGCACGGGAGGTTGCATAGGCGAAAGTGACATCCAGACCAATCAGAAGGGAACAGACGATGAAGAACAAATGGATGAAAATGAGCGTGGCGGCCGTGATGGCCGGCCTGTCGTTCGGCGCGGGCATTGCCGAGGCGGCGGGAGTGCTGACCATCGGCCGGCGCGAGGATTCGACGACCTTCGACCCGATCAAGACGGCGCAGAACATCGATTTCTGGGTGTTCTCCAACGTCTATGACGTGCTGATCCGCGTCGACAAGTCCGGCAAGGAGCTGGAGCCGGGCCTGGCGGAAAGCTGGACCGTTTCCGAGGACGGGCTGACCTATACCTTCAAGCTGCGCGACGCCAAGTTCTCCGATGGCTCGCCCATCACCGCGGACGATGCCGCCTACAGCCTCCTGCGCATCCGCGACGACGAGGGCTCGCTGTGGAGTGATTCCTACCAAGTGATCGATACGGCGACGCAGGGCGAAGACGCGCGCACCCTGGTGGTGAAGCTGAAAACCCTTTCGGCGCCGTTCCTCGCCTCGCTTGCCATGCCGGGCGCCTCGATCCTGTCCAAGGCAGGGCTCGAATCCATGGGTGCCGACGCCTATGCCGAAACCCCAATCGCCTCAGGCGCCTTCACGCTGAAGGAATGGCGTCGCGGCGACCGCGTCATCCTGGAGAAGAACCCCAATTTCTGGGAGGCTTCCCGCGTCAGCCTGGATGGCGTCGAATGGATTTCGGTACCCGACGACAATACCCGCATGCTGAACGTGCAGGCGGGGCAGCTAGACGCCGCCCTCTTCGTGCCCTTTTCCCGCGTGGCCGAATTGAAGAAGGATCCGGAGCTGGTCGTCACGCAGGACACCTCGACCCGCGAAGACCATCTTTTGATCAACCACGAGCACGGCCCGCTCGCCAAGAAGGAGGTGCGCGAGGCGCTCGACATGGCGATCGACAAGCAGGCGATCGTCGACACCGTGACGTTCGGCCTGGGCGAGGTCGCCAATTCCTACATCCCCAAGGGCGCCCTCTATCACGACGACAATGCGCTTCAGCGCCCCTATGATCCGGAAAAGGCAAAGCAGATGCTGGCGGATGCCGGCGCTGCCGACCTGACGCTGAACTATGTCGTCAATGCCGGCAACGAGGTGGACGAGCAGATCGCCGTTCTGCTGCAGCAGCAGCTTGCGAAGGCCGGCGTGACCGCGAACCTGCAGAAGGTCGATCCGAGCCAGAGCTGGGACATGCTGATCGCCGGCGATTACGACCTCTCGGTCATGTACTGGACCTATGACGTCATCGACCCGGACCAGAAGACGACCTTCGTGCTCGGCCACGATTCCAACATGAACTACATGACGCGCTATCAGAACGAGAAGGTGAAGGAACTCGTGGCCGATGCGCGCATCGAGATGGATCCGGCCAAGCGCGAGGCGATGTACATGGAGATCCAGAAGACCGCCAAGAGCGACGTCCACTGGATCGATCTGTACTATAGCCCCTTCATCAACGTCACGCGCAAGAACGTCCAGAACTTCTACCAGAACCCTCTCGGGCGCTTCTTCCTGGAAGATACCGTGAAGAACTGAGACCTTACGCCTTGCCGTGCGGTATTACCCCGCACGGCGAGGCGGTAAGCCTGCGAACCATCACCGGATTCGCTCGCAGAGAGGTCGTGTTGCGTAAATTTGCCCAGATACTTTTGATCGCCGTTATCGCCATAGTCGCCGCTGTTCGCCGGCTTGGATGCTGGGGGGCGAGCGCGCGACCGTCATCTATACCATGATCGAAACATGCCGCATGAATGGCATCGATCCGCAGGCCTACCTGGCCGACATCATCGACCGCATCGCCGATCACCCGGCCAACAAGGTCGATGAACTGCTCCCTTGGGACTGGGTGCCGCAAGTGCGTCAATAAGTGTCCACTTGCCTCTAAGTGGACACTTGGCCTTCGGCGTCGCATCAAAACGCGACCATCACGTCACGCTTACGTTCCGACCCCTAACTGGGACGTTAGAAAAGTCGATTTGCCTGTGCCCGGCCATCCTACAGGGGCTGCTCGAACTAATTTGATATATTATAATATATGAATTTCTCGAATAATACGCTATTGAATATCATTATTGTCAATGCTGGTAGAAGTTCCTATATATTATCCTGTATGAATGGCTACATGTGATACAGGATCATGTTATGTCGTATAAGACCGAGCACATCACCCAGCAGATACGCGCAGTACGCGAGGCTAGGAACATGAGCCAGCGCGAGCTAAGTGCGCGCTCGGGTCTGACGCAAAGCCATATTTCCCAGATAGAGCGGGGCACAATGGAGCCGGGGCTTTCCAGCCTCGTGGATGTCGCGCGCGCGCTCGATCTGGAGATCGTGCTTGCACCGAAAAAGCTCATGCCGGCGATCGGTAATATCCTGGGGAGTGCATCGGTCACCGGCGACATGCTGACTTCACAGCAGCGCAAGTTGGTCAGGCGCCTCGAGCGCTGGCTGGCGAAGGGGAGGGAGCAGTTCACCATCTCCTCGGAGGCAGATACGCTCAAAGACAGCCTCGCGCTCCTGCGCCATCTGCCGCTATCGGCCGACGAGCTGGACAGGCTCAGGGACGTGTCCCTTCAACTGGATCATTGGCAGGATGATCCGCCAACCAGCAAGGCGCTGGGCGAGTTCGCGCGCGCCATAAGACACCTGCGTAATGCGGCAGTGCATCGCGACCGCGATGACGCCGTTCCTCGTTCGGCCTATGCGCTGGATGAGGAGGACGAAGATGCCTAAGGTCACCGTGCTGGATGTCAGGCTGTACGGCGAACTGATTGCGACCCTGACCAACCTGCAGGACGGACGCACCATCTTCGCCTTCAACGAGGCCTATATTGAAGACGAAAGTCGACCCACGCTCAGCCTCTCCTACAAGGATACGTTCGGCGCGCTGGTTACAAAGTTCCGACCGTATAACATGGTTGTGCCACCTTTTTTTTCGAATCTTTTGCCGGAAGGGCCGCTGCGCAGGTATCTCGCTGATCGTGCCGGCGTGAAACCAACGCGAGAATTCTTCCTGCTGTGGATGCTGGGCCGCGACCTGCCGGGTGCTGTGACCGTGCATCCCTCCGAAGGCGATGATACGCCTCCGGACGACGAACTCGACGGGATCGAAGCACGACCAAACGCGCTGCGTTTTTCGCTGGCCGGCGTGCAGCTGAAATTCTCGGCGTTCAAAAACGACGGCAAGGGCGGCGGACTCACCATTCCGGCGGAAGGAACGGGTGGTTCGTGGATCGTGAAACTGCCGTCGCAGCAATATAGCGGCGTACCCGAGAACGAGTTCTCGATGATGACGATCGCCAACCTGATGGGCATGCATGTACCCCAAATCCAGCTGGTCGATCTCAATGCCGTCAGCGGCCTGCCGCAAGGCATTGGCGAGCTGCAGGGGCAAGCGTTGGCGATCAGACGTTTTGACCGCACAGCGGACGGACTGATCCATATCGAGGATTTCGCGCAGATATTCGGTGTGTTTCCCGATCACAAATACGACAAGGGTAATTACCGCATGATCGGTCGCGTCCTAGGAATCGAGACGGGGGCGGCCGATGTCGCCGAGTTCATCCGGCGGCTCGTGTTCAGTACCCTGATCGGTAATGGTGACATGCATCTGAAGAACTGGTCGCTCATCTATCTCGATAGGCGAACACCGATGCTTTCCCCCGCTTACGACCTGCTATCGACGATCCCCTATATCGAGGGCGAAGACACGGCGGCGCTGAATTTCTCGCGCACGAAGAAGATGGCGAGAGGTGGCTCGGTTTGTCTGAACAGCTTCGGGCGTTTCGCTAAGTGGATTTCCGCCTCGATTATGCCGCCACCATCATTGGTGTCAGCGCGTTG
>NZ_SLVX01000058.1 GCF_004341885.1 Shinella granuli
TCTCGTCATGGTCTCTCCTGTTCCCGGCATCTAAGCCGAAGTCAGGCAGAAACTCCACTTATCCCCGCTGTGCAGATTTCCCGAGCCAGCTCTTAGCGTCGTGTTCAACTCTTGAGGCGTTCCGCAGCGCGCAATGCAGCCGCCTTGGCTTCGTCCATCACGGACTTGCGCGCCTTGAGGAAAGAGTTGGTGATTTCCGGACCGGCCTTTTCGGGGCTGCCGGCGTCGAACGGTGGATGAGGATCGTATTCGATGATCAGCTGGATCCGCTTGGCTGCTTCGTCGCCGCGAAGCCGAGCGACGATCGAGAGGCCGAAGTCCAGCCCGGCTGTGGATCCGCCGCCCGTGATGATGTTGCCATCCTCCACGACACGGTCATGCAGCGGGATTGCCCCTAATGTCGGCAAGATATCGCGGACGTTCCACAGCGTCGTTGCCCGCTTGCCCTGAAGCAGTCCGGCAGCGCCAAGGACGAGTGTCCCCGTGCATACGGCGGTGACGTATTTCGCACCGGCGGCCATCTCCCTGACGAAGGCGAGCGTTTCGGCATCCTCCATCAGTTCGGTTGAACCGGCGAGGCCGCCCGGAATGAAGAAGACATCCACGTTGCGCGGGCAGTCCTTGAAGTTCGTGGTGGCGGCGACGGGAATGCCGACATCCGTAGATACAGGGGCCTGATCTTTCCAGACGAGGTGGACCTTTCCCCTGGTCATGTTGAACACCGTCATCGGACCGAGAAGATCCAGCAGTATCATCTTCGGGTGGACGAGCATGGCGAAAACCGGGCCTTCCGGCGCGGGTGGCGTTATTTGAGCCGCCGCGCCTTGACTGTTCAACAGGAGGCCAGCGCCGGCTGCAGTAAAAAGCAAATTAAAGTCCCGACGGTTCATGATGTTTCTCCCGTTATAGGCAGATTGAGCCCGCCGCCCAGCTGGCTTCCTGCGATCTTTGATGCAGGCCCGCTCAAAAGCAGCTCTCGGATTTTCGTGATGGCCTCTTGCTTGTCGAGGCCATAGGGGATCATGCCTTTCAACCGACCGTCTGCTCCCACGAGAAGCAATGAGACGGTGTGGCTCATATGATAATCGCCATCTTCGCTCGGCAATTTGCTGGCATGGATCATCCAACCATCGACGACCTTCTTCATCTCTTCCGGTCTCCCGGTGATACCCGTAATGCGGTCGGTGAAGGCGGTGACATAGCCGTGCATGACCTCCGGGGTGTCGCGTTCGGGATCGATCGAGAAGAAATAGGCCTTCAGGTCCTCGCCCTCAGGTCCTAGCGTCTTCAACCAGTCTGCCACCTCATAAAGCGTCGTCGGGCAGACTTCGGGGCAATGCGTGTACCCGAAATAAACCAGTGCCGGGGACCCATGAAAGATCGACGGGCCGACCGGTTCGCCTCGGTCATCTACCAGTGTGAACTGTGCTCTAAACGGTCCCGGTCGCGGACTGTCGGCCGCAACCCAGATCATGACGCCCACCAACAAGGTGACAAAGACGCCAGCCACGGCAAGGCCTGCGACAGCAAGAAGATTGCGTGTCATTTTCCGTGATCCTTGTGCGCGTCATGGGCATTGTGGGCGTTGTGGTCACTGTGATCTTCTGCGCCCTCGACCATGACCGTGCCTTCAAAGCTCGCGAAGAGTGCGAGCGTTTCCGGATCGACATGCGTCTCTGCGTCCGCGAGCTTTGCCGACAGGGCGCTTGCTTCATCTTCTGACAGGCCCATCGATTTCAGGGCGTTGGCCTGTTTCAACCCATCGCCGCTGCACAGATGAATGGTCCAGCCTTCGCCTTTCTTTTTCAGCAGCGCGCGGCCGCCGCGGCCCTCTTGCGTCCAGCCAGCAATGGCCCACTCACCTTCGACGACGACCGGGCCGACCGTCAGAGGCTTGTCGGCTGTCTCGAAGATTGCCTTCATTTTTGCAGGGATTGCTTCTTGGGGATCGGCGGACTGCGGCTCCATCTGCATGGTGGCGTGGTCGCCGTGCTTTGCATGGTCGTCGTGCTTGATCTCGGGCTCGCCGCCAGCCGGCGAGCCAACCGAGAATTCGACTTCGACAGATCCCGCCTTTTCGAAGGCCAGGGTCGCCTTGACGGTTTCGCCCTCCTTGAACGGTTGCTTCACGTTTATGAACATGACGTGATAGCCGCCGGGTTTCAGCTCGACGATTTCGCCTTTGGGAACCGCGATCCCGCCCTGCAGTTCGCGCATGATCATCACGCCGTTGTCGATCTTCATCTCGTGGAGCTGGATCGACGCTGCCCTGTCTGATGTTGCGCTGACCAGCCTGTCGTCGGCACTGCCTTGATTGGTCAGCTTCAGATATCCGCCGCCGACCTTGGCACCCGGCAGCATGGCGCGGGCGTAGGGATGGCCGATTTCGATGTCGCCGACCTTGAACTCGTGGGCGAGGGCTGGTGAGACGAAAGCGAGAATGGCGATTGCGATGGCCGCTAGTCTGGTGGTGAGGGATTTCATGGTGATTTCTCCATAGGATTTGCTTCAACTGATGTCGGTGAAAGGGGAAGGATGACCGGTGTGCCCGACTGGCTGGGAATAAACTCGGCTTCGATCCCATAGACAGATCGCAGAATGTCCGGCGTGATCACCTTCTGGAAAGCCCCGTGGGCAACGAGCCTGCCGCCGTTTAGAAGCATGACGGTTTCGCAATGGCGAGCGGCCAGGTTGAGATCGTGGACGGCGACCAGGACCAGCGCGCCGGTCCGGGCCACATAGTCCTTCAACAGTTTGAGAACATGCATCTGGTGGCGGACGTCCAGAGCGCTGGTCGCCTCATCGAGCAGCAGAAGCTGCGGCTCGCGCAGTAGTCTTTGGGCCAGAAGAACCAGTTGCTGTTGCCCGCCCGACAGGGTCTGCATGCTGCGGGCTGCGAGATCGCTGATCTCGAAAAAGGCCAATATCCGGGAAGCTGCGTTCACAGTGTCATCGGCAATGCGCCAGCCGAGCTGCTCGTGGCGGCCAAGCAGAATGACTTCAAGGACGGACAGTTCGGCCCTTACTTGGCAATGTTGCGGCATGAAACCGATATCTCGGGCGTCGACCGGCTTGCCGCTCCATAGGATCTTGCCTTTTGCAGAGAGCTGTCCGGCAATGGCGTTCAGGAGCGTGGACTTGCCCGCGCCATTTGGGCCTATCAGTCCGACGATCTGACCGGCGGCGATCGACGCGGACACACCGAATAAAATCCTGGTGCGGCCATGTTGGACGTCCACGTCTCTCAAGACCAGCCGCGCCATCATGCCATCCCTCGCTGACCGCGCTTTGCGATGACGGCAAACAGCATCGGCACGCCTGCGACAGCTGTGATGATGCCGACCGGAATGACGGCTGCCGGCGAGACGAATTTCCCGAACACGGAAGCGCCGATAAGAATGATGGCACCAGTTATGGCCGCCAGCGGGAGGGAGAAACGATGGTCTTCTCCGACGAGCGCGCGCGCGACATGCGGAGCAATCAGTCCAACGAAGCCGATGGTCCCGACAAAGGAGACGGCAGCCGCCGTCAGCAGCGCCACAATCAGAAAGGTGTGCCGCCGTATTTTTTCGACGGACAGACCGAGGCTGCGTGCATTGGCGTCACCGAGCCGCAGCGTGGTCAGGGCCCAGGTGCTGCGGGCAATGAATGGAAGGCAAGCGAATGCAATGGCTGCGGTCACCGTGACGCTGGTCCATGACGACTTCAGCAGACTGCCGAACAGCCAGAAAACGATTTGCTGCAACACTTCCGGCGATGCCAGAAACTGAAGCAGCGACTGCAGCGATTGGAAGAAAAACAGGACCGCGATCCCGCCAAGGACCAGGATCTCGGGCGTAGCGCCACGCAGCCGGGCGATCAGGTAGACCAGGGCGCAGGCAACCAGCGTCATGGCAAAGGCGCAGGCTGGAATGACGATGAAACCCGGAAGGGGAATAAGCGAACCGAACATGATCGCCAACGCAGCACCGAAGCCGGCTGCTGCCGAAAAGCCGAGCGTGAAGGGGCTGGCGAGCGGATTGCCGAGGATCGTCTGCATCTGCAGACCGGCAAGGCCGAGGCAGGCACCGACCAGCGCGCCCATGACGGTTTGCGGCATGCGCAATTGCCAGAGGATCGTCGCAACCATGCGATCGTCGCCAGCGGGCCCGGCGAGCAGCCCATACCAGATATCGACAAGCGGCATGCCGGATGGACCGGTGGTCAGATCGAGCACCATTAACAGCACGAGGCAAATAAGGGCACCGATCAGCACGAAACTTCGGCGAGCGGATGCGCGGCGATAGCCGTCGCGCATCCCGTCGATCTCAGCGGAGAATAACGTCATTGTCCGCCATCTTCATAGGGCAGCACGAAGACGCCATCAGCCTTGATCGGCAGCCACTTGTCATAATAGTCGGCAATGTTCTTGGCAGGATCGACGTGCTTGAAGGCGTCCGGATAGAGCTGCTTGGCAATGTATTGCGCATACACATAGTCAGACAGCGTGCGTGCGCCACCATGGTAGATCGCATGCACGCCGCCGGTCTTTACCGCGGGCAGGCCCGACCAGCCCGGACGTGCGAGATAGGCCTTCATGCGCTCGCGGGTGACAGCCGGATCAGCGCCAAAGCCGACCTGAACTGACTGCGGCTTGTTCAACCACTCGGAACCACCGAGAAAAATCAAGTCGGGCTTTTGTGCCAGGACATATTCCGGGCTGAGCGGTCCCCAGTTACCGATCTGGTCCTTGGCAATGTTATGGCCGCCAAGCCTGTCGATCAGCGCACCCCACATCGTATCGCCGTAGGAATTGCCGACTTCGCCAGGTCCCTTTTGTGCTAGTTCGACATAGACTTTCTTGTCCGTCGGGCCGGCTTTCTCAATGCGGGCATGAATGTCGGCCATCGCGTCTTCATAGTTTTTGGCGAGCGTTTCGGCACGATCTTCCGTGCCCATCAGCTTGCCGAGCGCCAAGGTGGACGCGACGTGCTTTTCGACGGTCTGGGCATTGTAGTCGAGCGTCACGATCGGAATGCCGGCAGCTTCAATCTGCTTGATGCCTTCGCCGAGCGCGTCATAGGACCAGGCCGCCAGAATGAGCAGGTCGGGCTTGGCCGCAATCACCTTCTCGATCGAGAACGTATTGTCTTCGGTATTGCCGACATCAGGGATAGAGGCGAGTTTTGGCAGCGCCTTTTCGTACGCCGCGAATTGGTTCGGTCGCCAGTCCTTCCAGGTGGAAAGCGAGAGGGCCACGACCTTGTCGAGTGCGCCTGGCCCAGCGATGGCAAGGTAGTCCTCGTAATAGAAGCTGAGGACAATGCGTTCCGGCACCTTGGTCACCGTAACGGTGCGCCCCTTTACGTCAGTGACGGTGATGTCGGCAAAAGCGGTGGTTGTCATGGCCACAACGCTGATTACGGCAGAAACGAGGAGTTTTTTCATGGTGTTTCCTTGAGGTATTGTTGGCGGGCACGAATGCCCGCCCATCCTGAAATCTGACGGCTGTCAGCTCAGAGCGCGCTTGAGCGGCTTGACGCGCCGGACGATGAGATAGTCGAGCGCAATCACAGTCAGCAGCACGGCGCCTGTTAGCGGGAACAGAAGCGAGACCGCCAGCATGATGATGGCACCGGTTTTCCAGAGTTTCATATCCCCAGGGACCGCAGGCGCCATCAGACGCGACGCACCGGCAGGGCGGCGCTTCCACCACATCACCATGCCGCTGACCGACATGAAGATGATGGACAGACAGAAAACCGTGACGAGCACGATGTTCCAGACGCCCATATCGCCCTCATGGAAAGCGATGCCGACAGCCATCGCCTTGCCGGGGACGCCGTAGTCACTGAATCCGACATCGGCGAGAACCTTGCCGGTATACTGGTCGATGTGGACCGTTCGATCCGAAAGCGGGTTGGCGCTGTCATTGCTCATTGTATCGCGTGACAATGTCCACACACCGCTGTCGTCCGCGGGGAAGCCGAGCTGGAAACGGTTGTTAAAGCCGATCGAACGGGCAAAGGCGACGATGCCATCGAGATTGACCGGTTGGCCTTCGGCGATACCCATCTTGCCTGCATCCGAGCCCGACATTGGCATCGATGTCTGTTCGAGAGTCCACGGCACCTCTTTGACGCCGCCATGGTTCATGCTGGCATGGGTGGCGTCGGAGAGGGGAACATTGTCCCACTTTGCCGCCGGGAAGGTGCTCCAGGCCTGTGTGAACTTGTCGCCCCAGATGCCGGCCCATGAAAGACCCGACACCAGGAAGATCATGAGAATGAGCGAGATGTAAAAGCCGACCGTGACGTGCAGTGACTTCCAGAGTTGACGGCCGCGTGCCGCAAACTGCGGGACGAGAACGCTGCCAAAGCCTTTTCCCTCGCGCGGCCACCAGAGATAGAGCCCAGTGACAATGAGGACGATACCGAAGCCGGCGGCCACTTCAATGAGCCGGTCGCCCAGATCGCCGATCATCAGTGTGCCGTGGATCTTGTTGGCGAGATCGTAAAGACCATTGCGGCGGTCCCAACTGCCCAGCACTGTCCCGTTGTATGGATCGACCGCCACCATAGACGAGGCATCGCCATTATTGACGCGGAAGATCGCAGCGCCCTCTTCAGTGCGCGGTGCGATGTATTGCACGACCTTGCCATTCGGAATGGCGGCAAGCGCCGCATCGGCCTGTGCGGAAACCGCGACCTGCGTCTGCGCAGGTGTCACGGTGTAATATTTCTCGCCATCACGGCCGGACAAAACGCTGGTCCACAGCATCATCAGGCCCGTCAGCGCAAGGACCAGCAGGAATGGCGCCACATAGAGGCCGGCGTAGAAATGCCAGCGCCAGGCGATGAGATAGAAGGATTTGGTCGAAGCCCGTTCGGCTCGCCCATCGGGCATTGCTGATGTCATGGTCATGGTAACTGTCCCCCAGTGTTATGACGGTTGAGAAGAGGTGTGGCCGGAAACGGTGGTCCGGCGCCCAAGCGAAGGCTGGCCCGCAGCGAGGAGGTGCAAGGCGTCCTCGTCGACGATGGTGATGATCTCTGGGTGCTTGAAGGCAATCAGGCCGTCGCGCTTGAAGCTGTTGAGACAGCGGCTGACTGTCTCGAGGGTCAGTCCCAGCCAATCGGCGAGGTCGGCCCTTGTCAGATAGAGCGTGAATGTTGTGGTATTTGCCGCGTCGCTTGATCTTCGCGCAAATTGCTGTGCGAGATCGAGGAGGGCCGTTGCGACTTTTTCCGCAGCTGTTTTGCGCCCGAGAAGAATTGCGTGCGCGTGTGAGCGGTGCAACATCAGGCGAAGTTCATCTTCGACGCCGTCACGCTCAGCGTCTACATCTATCGTTTCCAGATGCGTGAATGTCAGTGCAACGGCGCTGTAGCGCGTCGTGTAAGCAAGTGCATTCCCAAAGACACGGCCCGCTCCCAGCACGTCTAGTATTTGACGGCGACCGTCTGCAAGTTGGTGGAAAAGGCAGATGCAGCCTTCGACGATCCGTACGGTGGCGTCACGGCGGATGCCTTGCAGGATTATGTTCGTCCCAGGCGTGACAAGCCTCAAGCGTGTTCCGCCGCTGGCCTCCCGGTTTAATTTGAGGCAGTCGATCGGCAAAACGGGTGAACTCGCACCCAATAAAGTTCCGTTGAACATGGAAATCGTCCGGCAGCCGTGCCGGAGATTGTCCGCTCAAGGGACATCCACCGGCTCAAACGAAAGAAGCCGCTGCATAGGCAGCGACGGCTCAGGCTTGACTGTCGGAAGGAGGTCCGCGGGGAAACGCGTTGGGCGGGAAGAGCTGACGGTAATGTGCTTCGACACGTGACGGCAGATGACCATCAACCTCACGAAATATCGGTTCACCTGCGGCGTTGTCAGGTGAGGGCAGTATAGTCGATGCGCTCAGCCGGCATGCTTCACAGCCGGAGCCATACCTGTGGTCCTGGTGTTTGGTCTTTCCGTCTTCGCTCGGCAGGCAGAGTACGGGCAACGTCCCGTCCGGGAGAACATATTGCGCGAGTTCTTCAACGGACAACGACAATGGAACTGCAAGCAAGACGGGAGGCTTATGGGCGAAACCAACGCACAGCAACGCTATAGCGCAAAAGATGCGCACAAGTCTTGCCATTGAAGTTGCAGCGTTGCTCATTCGTCAGTGTCCCCGGCACTCAATTAACGCTTTCCAGCCGGTGGGGCAATGCGTCAAATGTGTCGCGTCACTGGGTGGCCAAACATCGATTGATCCTCTGTTTTGCTCTGGACGTAGTCTTGATTCGATTTGCTTCGGTTCGTCAGAGAAGGTTGGGGAGACGAGAATCAACATCCACAATGCGTTGTGTGATGCGGCTCTTTGCAAGCTTGCGGGCGGCCCGGCCCTCGACGACAAGCGCATAGACGCCTTGGTCGCTTTTCTGAAGACGCTCACGGACAAGCGGTACGAGGGTTCGCTGAAGTAGTCCGGTCAAGTTCATCTCGATCAGCAATTGAGGAGTACATTCAGAGCCGGATGCGGCTTCTGGCGAAAACGGTTCGAGGATTAGCCCTTTTCAAGTCAAGATGGCGTTGGTAAGTCTGATCGTGTCCCGTAGCGTGGTGTAGCTTTTTTCAGCCACCTGTGCGTTCCGGTCTGGGCCGGAGGGAAAGTCAACGTGCCACGGCTGGCAGGCTGATGAGAGGATCATCGCTCATTTGAGCGATGGTTTCCAGTGTCATGTATCGGGACCGCTGGACGGCCCATTCGTCGTTCTGTTCGAGCAGGAGCGCGCCGACGAGCCGGATGATGGCGTCTTCGTTCGGAAAGATGCCGACGACCTCGGTGCGTCGCTTGATTTCGCCGTTGAGGCGCTCGATGGGATTGGTCGAGTGCAACTTCGCCCAATGCTGTTTTGGAAAGGTCATGTAGGCCAGCACATCGTTCTCGGCGTGGTCCATGAGCGTGGCGAGTTTCGGCACTTTCGGCCTGATCTGGTCGGCGACACTGCGCCATTGCGTACTGGCGGCCTCTGGTGTCTCCTGCGCGAACGCCGTGGCAATGAAGGCGGAGACGACGCGCCGTCCGCTCTTGCCAGCATGCGCCAGGGCATTGCGCATGAAGTGGACCCGACAGCGCTGCCAGGTCGCATTGAGCACCTTGCCGACGGCGGTCTTGATGCTCTCATGGGCGTCGGAGACGACGAGCTTCACACCCCTCAGGCCCCTGCGGGTCAGCTTGCGTAGAAACTCCGTCCAGATCGGTTCGGCCTCGGAGGTACCGATCTCAAGCCCAAGCACTTCACGGCGTCCGTCCGCATTGACGCCGACGGCAATAATGGCCGCGACCGAGACGATACGGCCGCCACGCCTGACCTTGAGATAAGTGGCATCGATCCAGATATAGGGCCATTCGCCCTCGATGGGACGGTCGAGGAAGGCTTTGACTTTCACGTCGATTTCCTCACAGAGCCGCGACACCTGGCTCTTGGAAATGCCCGACATGCCCATGGCCTTGACGAGATCATCAACCGAGCGAGTCGATAGGCCCTGGATATACGCCTCCTGAATGACGGCCGTCAGTGCCTTTTCCGCCATCCGGCGCGGCTCAAGAAAGCTCGGGAAATAACTGCCAGTACGAAGCTTCGGGATACGCAGTTCCACGGTTCCAGCCCGTGTCTCCCAGTCACGATCCCGGTAGCCGTTGCGCTGGGCGAGCCTGAGCGGCGTCTTCTCTCCATGCGCAGCTCCCGTCACGCTGCCGACTTCCAGCTCCATCAGCCGCTGGGCGGTGAAGCCAATCATCTCGCGCAACAAATCGCTGTCGGCGCTCTTCTCAACAAGCAGGCGCAGGTTCATCATCTCGTCGGTCATCGGTGGTGTCCTTCAGGTTGGTCGTAAGCAACCCGACCCTAACGGATAACACCGATGGCTATGAAATCTCAGCTACACCACGCTACGGGACACGATCGTAAGTCTAGCCGCCGGAGGGGCAGAATGCGAGTTCACTTGCAACGAGGCAGAAATCTGGGCGTGGCGCTCGTCGTTGCCTGCCTACTCGTGTTGCAATCTGTTGCGGGCTCTTTCGCAATTGCCTCCAGCTCCCCTTTTTGTGATTAGGCATGGAATAAGGACCCCGCACATGGGGTGATCGGCGTCCAAACGGGACCCCCATCTGCGATGGGGTTACAACAGCCTCCGGTTTCATCGGAGGCTTTTTGTTTGGATGCTTATTGTGTGAGAGCGGCGGTGCAAAAGTCGGCCACGGTAGCGGCGGCATAATGCTGCTGCGGGCGGAGTAAAATCCGGCCACCTATTTCCTTTCTGCAAC
>NZ_SLVX01000059.1:0-1355 GCF_004341885.1 Shinella granuli
GGGGACGTAGATGTCGCGCGCGGGCGCCGCCGCCTTCGGCCGTTCGCGCGGATCCGGTGCGCCATTGCCGCGCGCGAACTCGTCGCCCCGACCATGCGGCAAAGGAAACTGCTCATCCTGTTCTCCCAGCCGACCGAGGTCATCTGAGAGGTCGAACAGCCGCTGTGCAACAAGATGCACGACGTCCCCTTCCCGCTGGATTTTACCGTTGATCGCCATCATCGAAGCGGAGAGAAGAATGCGGCGCTGGCGCTCGAACAGCGTCGGCCAGACCACCGCGTTGACGATCCCTGTCTCATCTTCGAGGGTGAGAAACATCACGCCCTTGGCCGAGCCCGGCCGCTGGCGCACCAGCACGAGGCCGCCGGTCATCAGCCAGCGGCCATCGCGCTCGGCCATCGCCTCGGCGCATGTGACCATCCCCTTCTGGCGAAGGCCGTTGCGGAGAAAGGCGATCGGGTGCTGGCGGAGGGTGAGGCCGGTATGGGCGTAGTCCTCGACGACCTCGTGCCCTGCCCTCATCGAGGGCAAGGCGACCGAGGGCTCCTGCACTTCCGAGACCTGGCGCGTTTCGCGCTCGGCGGCCGCAGCCCAGAGTTCGAGCGGCTCGTCGCGCAGCCCCTTGATCGCCCATAGCGCATCGCGGCGCTGGAGCTGCAGCGACGGAAGAAACGCATCGGCTTCGGCGAGCTTCACCAGCGCGGCCGTGGGCACGCCGGACCGCCGCCAGAGATCGTCAGCGGAGGCGAAGGGGTCATCGGCGCGCGCAGCCACGATCCGGGCCGCGTCTCCGGTGGAGAGACCTTTTACCATCCGCATCCCGAGCCGGACGGCGCAAAGACGACTTCCTTCAATTGCCTCGAGCGTGCAGTCCCAGCGTGAAGCATTGATGCAGACCGGCCTAATCTCGACGCCGTGTTGGGCGCCATCCCTCACGATCTGCGCAGGCGCATAAAAACCCATGGGCTGTGAATTGAGGAGCGCGGCACAGAAGGCATCTGGATGATGGCATTTCACCCAGCTCGACGCATAGGCAATCAATGCAAAGCTGGCGGCATGGCTTTCCGGAAAGCCGTAGGAGCCGAATCCTTCGAGCTGCGAAAACGTCTGCTCGGCAAATTCGGCCGTGTAGCCGTTGTTGACCATCCCTGCCACGAGCTTGTCCTTGAATTTGCTGACCCCGCCGGAAAACTTGAAGGTCGCCATGGATTTCCGCAACTGGTCTGCCTCGCCGCCGGTGAAGCCAGCGCAGACCATTGCCACCTTCATCGCCGACTCTTGAAACAGCGGCACACCAAGCGTTTTCGACAGCACCGCCTCGAGTTCGGGCGTTGGATAGACGACCGGCTCCTTGC
>NZ_SLVX01000059.1:1454-9297 GCF_004341885.1 Shinella granuli
CCTCGCGCCTGCGAAGATAGGGATGCACCATGTCGCCCTGAATCGGCCCAGGCCGGACGATCGCCACCTGAACGACCAGATCGTAGAAGGTCTGAGGCTTCAGGCGCGGCAGCATGGACATTTGCGCCCGGCTTTCGATCTGGAAGGTGCCAAGGGTATCTGCCTTGCGGATCATCGCATACGTGCGTGAATCTTCCGATGGGATCGACGCGAGATCCCACACCTCGCCCTTGTGCTCGGCCATCAGCGAGAAGGCTTTCGCCATGCAGGTCAGCATACCCAAGGCCAACACGTCGACCTTCATGAATTTGAGCGCCTCGATATCGTCCTTATCCCATTCGATGACCTGGCGATCGTCCATGCGCGCCGGCTCGATCGGCACGAGATCGTCGAGCCTGTCATGGGTCAAGACGAAGCCGCCCGGATGCTGGCCGAGATGGCGCGGCGCGCCCATCAGCTGCTGCGCCAGCTCCAGCGTCAGCTTCAGGCGATAATCCGCTGCGTTGAGATTGTTTTCCCGAATCTGGCGTTCTGAGACCCCTTCCGACCAGCCCCAGACGCCCGACGACAGTTGCCCGATCATGTCCTCCGGCAGGCCGAGCGCCTTGCCGACGTCCCGCAATGCGCCTTTCGCGCGGTAGCGGGTGACGGTCGAGCAGAGCGCGGCCTTGCTGCGGCCATAGGTGTTGTAGATCCACTGGATGACCTCCTCCCTCCTCTCGTGCTCAAAATCCACGTCGATGTCCGGTGGCTCATCTCGCTCTTGGCTGATGAAGCGTTCGAAGAGGAGATCGTTGGTGTCGGGGTCGATCGAGGTGACGCCCAGGCAATAGCAGACGGCGGAGTTGGCGGCCGAGCCCCTGCCCTGGCACAAGATGCCTTTCGAGCGGGCGAAACGGACGATCGAGAAAACCGTCAGAAAATAGGGCGCATAGTTCATGACCCGGATCAGCTCCAGCTCGTCGCGCAAGGACTTTTGGACCTTGTCCGGAACGCCCTCGGGATAGCGATCTGCCGCACCTTCCCAGGTGAACTTGACCAGCGATTGCTGCGGATCGAGGCCGGGCACGATGGCTTCCTCCGGATACTGGTATTGTAGCTCCTTCAGGTCGAACTTGCAGCGCTCGACGATTTCGCGGCTGCGCGCCAGAGCTTCCGGGTATTCGGCAAACAGCCGGTGCATCTCTTCCGGCGCCTTGAGAAAGCGATCGGCGTGTCTTTCGCGGTCGAAACCGACATCATCGATTGTCGTGCGGGTGCGGATGCAGGTCACGACATCCTGGAGCTGGCGCCGGCTCGGTTCATGAAACAGCACGTCGTTGGTGACGACGGTGCGAACCTTAAAGCGGGCGGCCATGGTGGCGATGCCGTGCAGGCGCAGACGGTCGAGCGGCCGACGACGCAAGCAGAGGCTGACATAGGCCCTGTCGCCGAATAGTTCAGCCATCTTGCGAATCTGCACACCACAGGCCTCGTCAGCTTCATCGGGCACCAGCACACCGATCATGCCAGCCGCGTGCTCGGCGACATCAGTGAAATCGATCAGGCACTTGCCCTTGCCGCCGCGCGCCTTCCCAAGCGACAGCAACCGCGTCAGACGCGAATAGGCCGGCCGGTCCATCGGATAGACGAGGATTGACATGCCGTCGGTCAGGTCGAGCCGACACCCGACGACGAGCCGAATGCCGGTGGCCTTGGCCGCCTCCCAGGCACGCACGATGCCGGCGAGGCTGTTGCGATCGACAACGCCGAGAGCGTCGATGCCGAGCGCGGCCGCCGTCGCGAACAGGTCGTCGGCGCTAGATGCCCCGCGCAGGAACGAAAAGTGTGTCGTGACCTGAAGCTCGGCGTATCTCATCCGAACACCCCATGAATGAACCACAGATGCGATCCGGTTTCCGGATCGATGCCGTCGCCGGCGCGATAGACCCAGTAACGCTCGCCAAGCTCGTCCTCGACCACGAAATAGTCCCTGACCGCCTGGAACTCGCGCGGTCGGCGCCACCATTCCCCAAAAATCCGTTCCGGGCCGTCGGCGCGCACAACTTTTCTGCGTTTGCCGCGCCACGTAAACACCGCCGGCGGCTGGTCAGGCAGCAGCGCGATGACCTCGATGCGCTCCGGATTTGCGAAAAGCCGGGTCGGCCGCGGCCATTTCACCGCCCAGGCCTCGCCGATGTCAGGCGCGGTCGCGGCGATGCGCCGGACCGAACGCTCCGGCACGTCGGAGGCAACGGGCGCGACACGAAACAGCCGGTGGCCGCGATTGCCGAGGATATCGACCAGTGGAGTGATGTCGGCGCCCTCCTCCTCGATCAGAAAGGAAGCGACCTGCCGTTCCTCCAGCGGCTCGGCGAAGACGGCGACCAGCACCAGCTTCTCAATGCCGAAACCGGGATCGATGGTCTCGATGCGGTCGCAGAGCAGCTTCGACAGGCGCGCCGGATCGCGGACCGGTTTAGCGAGACCAGCGCGAAGATGCTGCCGGGTGTTGTCGACGCGATGGATGAAGAGGTCGCAACGCCGTGCGCCAAGGCCGTCTTCGGCGAGGCGGTTCGAAAGCTGGCCGACCAGCCGGCGCACATATTTGGCGATGGTCTCGGGCGCGCCGATCGGCTCGGCAAAATTCTTCGCAACCTCGACCAATTCCGGCGTGCGGATCGGCTCGATCGGTTCGGCGATCCGTCCAAACATCTGATCCAGTCTTCGTCCAGGTTCCGGCCCGAACCGCAACATCAGCGGCGCGCGCGGCATCGCCGAAAGCTGGCCGACGGTGTCGATGCCGAGGACGCGGAGGCCCTGGACGGTCTCCGCTGGCAGCCGCAGCGCGACGATGGGCAGGTCGATGACCGCCTTCGTCACATTGTCCACCGGCACGACAGTCGTCTCTACGGCCAGCAGCCGGGCGAGCGCATGCGCCGCGCCCCAGGTGTCGGCGACAGCGGCGCGCGCCGTCAGCCCGCGGCCGCGCAGCATATTGACGAGGCCCGACACGAGCAGCGCTTCGCCGCCGTGCAGGTGATCAGCGCCTTCCGTATCGATGACGAGACCGTCGGCGCCGTCGACCGCAACGACGGGGCTATATTGCCGGAGTGCCCACAATGCCAGCCGCTCCAAGGCGGCGGCATCTTCGGCCGGGGCCGCATCCACCATGAGGAGATCGGCGACCATGGCCTGCGCCTTGCTCGCGGCCATGCCGATGCGCAGGCCGAGCTTCAGGGCCGTCGCATCGGCGGCGGAGATCCATCGCTTCGAACCGCGGCGCGCAATGACGACCAGTGGCTTGTTAGCCGGCAAGGCTTCGCCAGCGTGCCGTCTGATCCGCTCCGTCGCGAGCTGTGGGAAATAGATCGATACGACCCTGGGCATCGGGGGCTCCAATTTCAAATTCGGCGCATTCGCCGGCTTTCACGCGCATCAGTTCTGCGAGCCAGCGCGCCCTCCCGACGCCGGCAACAGGTAGTCTTTCCGACGGCAGGGTGCTGATGCGCCATCGCGTCGTCGAGGCGGTCGGCTGCCCATAATCCGATGCCTCGTTCTGTCGTCGCCATCGCCGCAGCACGATGCCCAGGGCGCCCGTCTTCTCGGCGGCGAGTTGCAGGCGACGCGACGCGGTCATCGGCAGACGGACAAGCTCGCCGACCACGACGGCAAGCCCGCCGAAAGACAATCCCTCCTCCATCGCCGATAGCGCCTCCTCTTCCCGATCGCTTTCGCAGAACACGACACGGTCCGGATGGAGTCCCGCCTGGGCGACCGCTGGGAAAAACAGATCCGGGCGCGTCATGCACCACAGAACCTTGCCGCGCGATCTCGCCGCGATGCCGGCAACGAACAGTGCCGCAGCAGCGCCATCGACCGTCCCTCCCCCGCCGCCGGCGACCTCGTGCAATGCCCCGAAGGCGAGCCCTCCCCCCGGCAGAGCCCGATCGACCTCGGCGACGCCGAAGGGCAGCACCTGCCTGGCGCGCTGCGGGCCGCCTTCAAGCTGCTCGATGCGCTCGCGAAGCTCTGCCAGCACGGGGTTGAGGGCATGATTGGCCACGGCAGAATTGTTGCTCCTTCAGGGTTTCCAGCGGTTCTTTAAGCTGATATGTTCATTATTTGTTCCGATTGCCCAACTGAGTCAATCGGGCCTCCGGTCCGGAAGTTGCCCCTCGGCTAAGTCGTTGAAACGAATCCCTTAGCTGCATCAAGGAGATATCCACTGATCGGAGGGGTAGGAAATTTTTCTTAGGCATGCTGGGGACAAATGGCGGCGGCTCATCTCGAAAAACTCAACGACCGGCAACGGGAAGCCGTCGAGCACGGTATTGGCCTGCCGGATGGAAAGATCGGCGGCCCGCTGCTGATTATCGCCGGCGCGGGCAGCGGCAAGACCAACACGCTGGCGCATCGCGTCGCCCATCTGATCGTCAACGGCGCCGATCCGCGGCGCATCCTGCTGATGACGTTTTCGCGGCGGGCAGCATCCGAGATGGCGCGTCGCGTGCAGCGCATCTGCCGGCAGGTGCTCGGCGACAATGCCGCCATCATGACCGACGCGCTCGCGTGGGCCGGCACGTTTCATGGGATTGGGGCGCGGCTGTTGCGGATGTATGCCGAGCAGATCGGTCTCAGCGTCGATTTCACCATCCATGACCGCGAGGACAGCGCCGACCTGATGAACCTCGTCCGGCATGACCTTGGCTTTTCCGCCAAGCAGAGCCGGTTTCCTACGAAAAGCACCTGCATCGCTATCTATTCCCGCGTCGTCAATTCCGAGGCCTCGATCAAGGAGATCCTGAAATCGTCCTATCCGTGGGTGCTGGAATGGGAGGAAGAGCTGAAGCAGCTTTTTGCGGCCTATACAGAAGCGAAGCAGACGCAGAACGTCCTGGATTACGACGACTTATTGCTCTACTGGGCACAGATGGTTTCCGAGCCGGAGCTGGCCGAGGATGTCGGCAACCGTTTCGACCATATCCTCGTCGACGAATATCAGGACACCAATCGCCTGCAGGCGTCGATCCTGATGTCGCTGGCGCCCGGCGGCCGCGGCCTGACCGTCGTCGGCGACGACGCTCAGTCGATCTATTCCTTTCGCGCCGCGACCATCCGAAATATCCTGGATTTCCCGAAGGAATTCTCGCCGAAACCCGCCGACGTCATCACGCTCGACCGCAATTATCGCTCCACCCAGCCGATCCTGGCTGCGGCCAACGGCGTGATCGAGTTGGCACGCGAGCGCTATACGAAAAACCTCTGGACGGACCGCGCCTCCGAGCAACGGCCGATGCTGGTCACCGTCAAGGACGAGATCGACCAGGCCGCCTATATCGTCGAGCAGGTGCTGGCCAACCGCGAGATCGGCATGACGCTGAAGCAGCAGGCCGTACTGTTTCGAACCTCGAGCCACAGCAATGCGCTTGAGATCGAGCTCACGCGGCGGAACATTCCCTTTGTGAAATTCGGCGGCCTGAAATTTTTGGACGCGGCCCATGTGAAGGACATGCTGGCGGTCATGAGGTTTGCCCAAAACCCGCGAGACCGGGTTGCCGGCTTCCGGGTGCTGAAGCTGCTGCCCGGTATCGGGCCGCAGACGGCCGGCAAAATCCTCGACACGATCGCAAGCGATCCCGAGCCGTTACAGTCGCTCGCCGAAATTCCGCCACCCGCCAAGACCGGCGACGACTGGCCGGCCTTCGTCACGCTGGTCTCGGCGCTGCGAAAGGCGGAGGCAGGCTGGCCGGCGGAGATCGGCACGGTTCGGATGTGGTACGAGCCGCATCTCGAACGCATCCATGAGGATGCCGACACCCGCAAGGATGACCTGCTTCAACTCGAACAGATCGCCGGCGGCTATGCGAGCCGCGAACGCTTTCTCACGGAATTGACCCTGGACCCGCCCGATGCGACCAGCGACCAAGCCGGCGTGCCGCTCCTTGACGAAGACTATCTGATCTTGAGCACGATCCACTCGGCCAAGGGACAGGAATGGCGTGCCGTGTTCATGCTCAATGTCGTCGACGGCTGCATCCCGTCTGACCTTGGCACCGGCTCTACCCCTGAACTCGAGGAAGAACGCCGTCTGCTCTATGTCGGCATGACGAGGGCGCGCGACAGCCTCACGCTGATCACGCCGCAGCGCTTCTTCACGCACGGCCAGAATGCTCAGGGAGACCGCCATGTCTATGCGTCGCGCACCCGCTTCATACCGGCCACGCTCTTGCAGTTCTTCGAGACGGCAAGCTGGCCGAAGGTATCGGCTGCCGCCAGCGAGCGGAGCAGTCGCCAGGTTCGCGTCGATATCGGTGCGAGGATGCGATCGATGTGGAAATGAGCCATGCAGCCCGTCACTTCGGCCGAGCTAGAGGAACAGAAGCCAGATCGCGAGGAGCGCGTCCGGCGCATCATCCATGTGGACATGGATGCTTTTTACGCCTCCGTCGAGCAGCGCGATAATCCCGAGCTGCGTGGCAAGCCCGTTGCTGTCGGCGGCGCTGCCGCCCGCGGTGTCGTGGCCGCCGCAAGCTATGAGGCGCGCGCTTTCGGCGTTCGATCGGCCCTTCCATCGATCACCGCCAAGCGGCGCTGCCCGGACCTGATCTTCGTTCCGCCGCGCTTCGATGTCTATCGAGCCGTTTCGGCTCAAATCCATATGGTTTTCGCCGAGCATACCGATCTGATCGAGCCCTTGTCGCTCGACGAGGCCTATCTCGATGTCACCGACAACAAGCAGGGCATTCCGATAGCGACGGAGATTGCCACGAGAATCCGCGCCCGCATCAAGGAGATCACCGGGCTCAACGCCTCGGCCGGTATTTCGTATTGCAAGTTTCTGGCCAAGATGGCCTCCGACCTCAACAAACCCAATGGTCAGGCGGTCATCACGCCCAAGAACGGGCCGGCTTTCGTCGAGGGGCTTGCCGTCAAGAAATTCCACGGCGTGGGGCCGGCAACCGCCGCGAAGATGGAACGCCTCGGCGTCCTGACCGGCGCCGACCTCAAGGCGAAGTCGCTTGCTTTCCTGCAGGAGCATTTCGGGAAGTCGGGCGCCTGGTACTACAATATCTCGCGTGGCATCGACGATCGACCGGTCCGCCCGGATCGGGAGCGCAAGTCCGTCGGCGCCGAGGATACCTTCATGGCCGACCTCTTCGATCTGGATGCAGCGCGTGCGGAAATCTCCCCGCTCATCGACAAGGTCTGGCGGCATTGCGAGGCCAAGGACTTGCATGGCCGTTCCGTCACCCTGAAGGTGAAATATGCCGACTTCCAGATCATCACGCGAAGCAAAACCGAAGCCACGCCGTTCGGATCGGTCGCGGAGATCGTGGCGACAGTGCAGAAGCTCCTCGCCCCCTTGTTTCCGACGGCGAAAGGGATCCGCCTTCTCGGCGTGACCCTGTCCTCGTTTGGCGACGAAACCGCGAGCGGACCTGCCGATCAACTTCAGTTGGAGATCTAGGCGTACCTCTCCTCGCCGGCCGCATCGAAATCCGCAGCCTCCGCGCTAGATTACTCTCAAACCGCGACGCCGCCGACCTGCCGGAGGGACCATGTGCAACGATTACAGGCTGATGGTCGAACTGGCCTCGGTCATCGAGGAGTTCGAGCACCTCAAGATCAAGATCCGCTTCCCCGAGGGCAGGCCCAACATCGAAGCGCGCGAGGATATCAGGATCACCGACACGGCGCCCATCGTTCGCACGGTGGAAAGCGAGCGCGGAGTTGGCGAGCTTGTCCAGCGGCGCTGGAGCTGGCCGGGACCGAGCAAGAAGCCGGTCTACAATTTCCGGTCGGAGGGTCGCGAGTTCGCCTCGAACCGGGCTTTGATCCTCAGTGATGGGTTCTATGAATT
>NZ_SLVX01000060.1 GCF_004341885.1 Shinella granuli
TCGGGCTTAAGCCCTCCCGGCGGTCTCAGGCCGGCGCCGCAGTGGCCGACTTTTGCTCCGCCCCGTGGCCGGTTTTTACTCCGCCGTTGACACCGCAGTTCGGTGCGCTTTCAGGTGTGTGGCGTCGATCATGATGCGTTCGGGCTTCGGACCGTCACCGGACAGGGCCACAAAGATGCGGTCGAATACACCCAGCCGGCTCCAGCGGATGAAGCGATTATAGAGCGTCTTGTGCGGTCCGTAGCCCTTTGGCGCATCCTTCCATTGCAGGCCGTGCTTGATGACGTAGACGATGCCGCTGATTACCCTGCGATCATCGACGCGGGGAACACCATGCGCCAAGGGAAAATGCGGCTCGATCCGAGCCATCTGGCGCTCGCTCAGCAGAAACAGATCATCCATCACGGTCTCCTTCCAGAAACCGTGAATCACATCTCATCCCAAATTAATAGGTCCTGAACCTAGACTTGGATAACACGGTCTCCCGATTGGGCGTCGAAAATGTGGATATTGTCCGGCTCTGGCCGCACCCGCACCCTGTCGCCTGAGCGCAACGTGATGCGCTCCCGGAAGACGCAGGTCAGATCGTTGTCGCCAAGGCGTGCAAGGACGTGGCTTTCCGAACCCGTTGGCTCCACGACTGCGATCTCCACCTCGAACCCGTCATCCGCAAGGGCGAGATGTTCGGGGCGCACGCCGTAAACGAGGGGGCGCCCTTCCAGGCCGGCCGTTGCGCGCGGCAGCGGGAGGCGGTGTCCGCCGTCGGAGACGAAGTGCCCGCCTTCCACCCTTCCATGGATGAGGTTCATCGAGGGCGAGCCGATGAACGACGCGACGAACAGATTCCTGGGATGATCGTACAACTCGAGCGGCGCGCCGATCTGCTCGATGACGCCGGAGCGCATCACGACGATCTTATCGGCCATCGTCATGGCTTCTATCTGGTCGTGCGTGACATAAATCGTCGTCGTCTTCAGCTTCTGGTGAAGCTCCTTGATCTCCGCACGCATCTGCACGCGAAGTTTGGCGTCGAGGTTCGAAAGGGGCTCGTCGAAGAGAAACACCTGGGGATTGCGCACGATGGCGCGTCCCATCGCCACGCGCTGGCGTTGTCCGCCGGACAGTTGGCCCGGATAGCGGTCAAGCAGGGCGGTCAATCCAAGGATCTTGGCGGCTTTTGCAACGTCTTCGGCAATCTGGGCCTTCGGCACCTTCGAAAGCCGGAGCGAGAAACCCATATTGTCCGCAACGGTCATGTGGGGGTAGAGCGCATAGTTTTGGAACACCATCGCGATGTCCCGTTCCTTGGGCTGCAGATTGTTCACGACGCGGCCGCCGATGGCGATGTCACCTCCGCTGATCGCTTCCAGACCGGCGATCATGCGCAGCAGCGTCGATTTCCCGCAGCCCGACGGCCCGACGAGGATGACGAATTCTCCGTCGGAAATGTCGAGAGAGACGTCGGGAATGATCGTGGCGGACCCATAGGTCTTCCTGACATTGGCGATGGTGACCTGCGACATGCGTTTCTCCTTGATTTCTACGGTCGGCGGCGGGCTTCCCGCAAGGCCGGCCAGCCTCATCCCTTCACGGCACCGCCGGTCAACGCCTGCACGATGTAGCGTTGCAGAAGGACGAACATTGTGAGCGCCGGCAGCATCGCGATGATGGATGCGGCGGCAAGGTAGGGAATGGTGATCTCGCCTTCGGTCTGGCCGGGAGCGAAATTCAGGACGCCGATCGAGATTGGCAGCATCTCGGCCCGCTGGATCAGGATGAAGGGGATGATGAACTGCGACCAGCCGGCGATGACATTGAAGATCAGCGCCGCCGCGAGCCCGGGCTTTGCGAGCGGCAGGATGACGATCCGCAAGACCTGCAACCGGCTGGCGCCGTCGATCCGCGCGGCCTCGTCGAGAGAGGGCGGAATGGCATCGAAGAAGCCTTTCAGCAGCCAGACGGTGAAGGGAATCTCGACGGTGATGTAGACGAGGATCACCCCCATGTGGCTGTCCAGCAGGCCCAGCGCCTCGAAATAGCGGTAGAGCGGCAGCGCGATCACCATCGAGGAGATCATCTGGTAGACCAGCAGGATGAGCAGCAGCGGCTTCTGCGCGCGGAACTTCAGCCGCGAAAACGCATAGGCCGCCGGCGCGGAAATGGCGATGCAGCCGGCCGTCGAGCAGGCCGTCAGGAAGACCGAGTTCCACAACATCCGGCCGATTGTCGTTTCGGTGAGGACGTAGATATAGGTGTCGAGGTTCAACGTCGCGGGGAGGAATGTCGGCGGCCAGCTGAAAACCTCGCTCGGCTGCTTCATCGACAGCATGACGACGGCCAGGATGGGAAACAGGGTAAAGAGCACGGCAACCGCATAGATTGCATACAGCCCGGTGTTGGCCAGCCGCCGCCCGCCTGCGGAACCGATTTCAACATTCGCATGGGTCATTGCCTGGTCCTCAATCGGTTTTGCGGTTGATGCGCAGCAGCCGCAGGTAGATCAGCGTCATCAGCAGGTTGACGGCCAGCAGCAGGACCGCGAGTGCGGCGCCGCGACCGAGATTCATGAACTGAAACACCTGCTGATAGACGCGCAGCCCGACGACCTCGGTGGCGCGCGCGGGGCCGCCTTCTGTCAGGGCCATGATCAGATCGAAAGTGTTGATCCCGCCGATCGTGATCAGGACCAGGGCGATGAAGATGACGGGGGCCAGCGTCGGCAGCGTGACAAACCGGAACCGTGCGATGGCGCCGGCGCCGTCGACCCGCGCAGCCTCGTAGAGTTCGGGCGGAATGCGCTGGAGCCCCGCATAAAGCAGGATCATGGTGAAGGCGACGCCCCGCCAGACATTGGCGAGAATAGCGGTGGAGAGGGCAATGTCGGGGTCGGTCAGAAAGCCGACGCTGTTTCCGAACGCGGCCTGGATCCAGTAGTTCAGAAGCCCGTGGCTGGAGGTGGAAAGCAGGATCTTCCACAATACGCCGACGACTACGCCCGGAATGACCCACGCAGCCAGAACGGACGTACGCACCAGAACGATGCCGTGCAGGCCGCGCTTCACTCCCGCATCTATGGCGAGTGCAAGGGCCATGCCCAGCACCAGTTTCAGGATCACCGACCCGCCCGCGAACAGGAACGTCACCTTCAACGTGCGCAGTGTCGAGGGATCACGCAGCACCCGACGGTAGCTGTCGAACGTGTAGTCGTAGTCGGGCGCGACGAGGCTGGCATTCGTGAAGCTGAGCCTCACCACGTCCAGCAGCGGCCAGGTGTAGAAGACGAGCAGGAACAGGCCCGCCGGCAAAAGCCAGAACCAGGGGCTGTCCTGCACACGCGCCCAGGCGGAAGAAGACGTGGATGTCATCGCGAAGGTGGTCCAATCGGTTAAAACAGTGGAACGGACGCGGGCACGGCCGCAGCCGTGCCCGCGTATGGATCAGCGTTCCGCGTCGACGGTCGCCCATGCCTCGTCGACGGCCTCTTCCGGCGTCATCGCCCCCAGAATGACCTGCTGGTATGCGTTGTTGACCGCGGCATCGACCACGTCGCGCAGCTTCCCCTTCGGGAACGGCCTGGCATCGGCAACCGCATCCGCAAACGCCTTGTCCAGGCCTTCGACGGTAAATGCCTGGTAGTTCTTCAATGCGGAAACGCGCGTCGGCGTATAACCGCCTGCCTCGCCCCACCGGGCCATTGCCCACGAGCCCGTATAGGTCTCCATCAGAAGATCCGTCAGCAAGGCCTGCTTCTGGGCATCCTTGGTGAAAAGCCCCCAGGACCAGCCGCCCTGGAACTGGACGGACGAACCACCGGCTAAAGTCGGCATGGGCGCAAACGCCCATTTGTCGCCGTGAGAGGTTCCACGGATGCCGCCGCCCATAAAGGTTCCACCAAAAGCGAACGGCATTTCACCCGCCTCCACGCGCGATACGACGTCGCCGGTGGCCGCGAAGCTCACGATATCGGAGGGCATGAGGCCGCGATCCACCATGTCCTTGTGCCACGAAAGCACGCGCATCATCGCGTCACGGTTGGCCGGCTCGTTGAAGACCGGGGTCGCCTGCTCGTCGTTGTTAATGATGGATCCGCCGATTCCGGCCATTTGCGGCATGAGGATGTAGTTCATCACGCCAGGGCCGCCGAGCAGAAACATGCCATAGCGGAAATTGTGCTCTTTCTTCAGCTTTTCGGCAACTTGCGCCAGTTCTTCCAGGGTTTTCGGCGGGGTCTCTACCAGGTCGCGCCGATACCACAGCCCGGTCGTATACGAGGTCATCTGCAGATACTTCACTTCGCCGGTGGCCGGGTGCTTCATGCCCTCCATAACGCCCGAGAGGAAATCCCCCTTCTCGGCGGCGGTCAGGTACGGGTCGAAGGACGCCGTCAGGTCATAGAATTTACCATAGTCGAGATCCTCCACCATGATGGCGTCGGCGGCCCGGCCTGCGGCAGCGTCCTGAAGGCGCTTGGCAACGATCACCGCGTCGTCTCCCTGCTGCACCTGCACCTGAATTTTCACGTCGGGATGGCGGCGTGCCCACGCCTCGAAGGCTTCGGTCAAGACAGCCCTGCGCTTTGCGTCGTTGGATTGGTGCGAATAGGCGAAACGCGGCTGGATGGTCAGGGTTATCGGTGCGTCCGCTTTTCCGATGAGCTCGGGCGTGATGATCTGTTCCTGTGCAACGGCATGCGTTGCAGTCCAGCCAAGCATCATGGCGGCCACCAGTCCAGCCAAGCGTCTCCGCTGCATAGTATCGCGCAATGTCATTTTGCTTACTCCTCCGTTTGCCTGTGGTTCGGTTGAAACAGGGATCCCTCCGTAGCGCCAAGCTGCTCCGGCAGGCCTTGGCACGATCCCATTTGTCATGGGTTGTAAGACCATATCGAATATTTGTCAAACCAATTTCATTATCGTTTGACAAATGCCCTGTCGCAACCTAGGTTGGCGGCATGGAACAGAATATTTCGTCGTCTGATCTCAAATACCTTCGGCGCAGCGATTTCATCTACGACCAGCTCGTTGGCGAAATCGTCAGCGGCGCGATGCAGATCGGGGACCGGTTCGAAACGGAAACGCAGCTTGCTGCCCGTTTCGAGGTCTCCCGCCCCATCATTCGAGAGGCGCTGGCACGTTTGCGCGAGGACGGGGTCATCGCGTCACGGCAGGGGTCGGGCACCTATTTGTCGCGCCGGCCGGAGGCGAAGGTGTCGCAGATCGCCCCGTTGGCGAGCGTGAACGATATCCAGCGGTGTTTCGAAATGCGCATCAGCGTGGAGGGCGACTCGGCATATTTTGCGGCGTTGCGCGCGGAGAAGGACGATATCGACACCATTGCGCGATGCTGCGATGCGCTCGAGCGGGTCAATCTCGATGCCAATCTCGGCGGAGAAGAGGATTTCCTTTTTCATCGCGCCGTGGCGCTTGCCAGCAAGAACCGGTTCTACGTTTCGATTATCGACCAGATCCGCGAGCATCTGCTGCAAGGCATCCTGATCAATCGCGCCTTGAAGATGGACGGCGGCCAGTCGCGGATTTCCAAGGTGGTCGTGGACCATGCCGCTATCCTGGAATGCATTCGCAAGGGTGATGCAGAGGGCGCAAAGGCGTCGATGAAAACCCATCTGCTGAACGCGAAATCTCGAATATTCGAAGGATAGGCCTGTGAAAATCGCCGCTGTTGAAACGTATCTGATGCAGGCGGGCAGTCCTGCCGAAACTGCCTGGTCGGAGGAATCCGCCGGCGGCATGAGCCTTAGCGGAACCCGCCAGTGGCTTTTTGTCCGCGTCATCGCCGAGGACGGCACGTATGGTGTGGGGGAAGGCTCCGGATGGCCGGCGGTTGTGCAGGCCGCCGTGCGCGACCTCGCGCCGTTGCTCGTCGGCCAGGACGTCTACAACATCGACCGGTTGTGGAGCCGGCTGCACCTGGCCCAGATGGGCCACGGGCTCACGGGTACGGTCGGAGGGGGAGCCCTCAGCGCCCTCGACATGGCGCTGTGGGACCTGAACGGCAAGCTTCTGGGGGTGCCGGTCTGGCGATTGCTCGGCGGCAAGTTCCGGGATGTGGTTCCCGCATATGCCCATACCAGCAGCGTCGAAACGACCAAGAGGCTGATCGATCGGGGCTATCGCGCATTCAAGACCGGCGGCGTTTCGAGTGCGCTCGACAAGGCCACCGCCCTGCGCGCCGCGTTCGGCAACGAGATCGACCTGATGGTCGACCTGCATGGCCCGCCCTGGCTGACCCCGGCCGACGCGCGCCGGATGTCCCGCGAGTTCGAGCCGTTGAACCTGCTGTTCCTCGAGGAGCCGGTTGCTCCGGAGCATCCGAACGAACTGCTGCGCCTTCGCGATGCCTGCCACGTACCGGTTGCCGCGGGCGAGCGAACGGCGAAGATCTGGGGCCTGGCGCCGCTGATCACCAGCGGGGCGATCGATGTCGCCCAACCCGATACCGGCCGTTTCGGAGGCATCGGGCAGATGAAAAAGCTGGCGGCGATCGCCGAAGCTTTCGGGGTGACGATAGCGCCGCATGCCGGCACGCTGGGTCCCGTCGCGGAATTCGCCGCCATCCACCTGATGGCGGCGATCCCCAATGCGCTCATCCTGGAGCGGTTCGGCTCCGACTGGCCCGGACGCGAGCGCGTGATTTCCGCGCCCCCCGTTTTCCGCGATGGCGGTCTCGAAGTGCCGGATGTGCCCGGGCTGGGCGTCGATCTGGTGCTGGACGAAATCGCCAAATATCCCGCGCAGCGCAACACGGGCATTCCGAACGACGCGCATTACGCGCCGGGAACCGCGAACGAGCACCTCTACATACAGCCCCGGTTCAACGCGACCGGATTGCGAGCAAGGACCGCCGAATGACCCAAAACCATACACTTTCTCCCGAAACGCTGCGGCGGCTGCAAAAAGCGAGCACCGCCACCATCGCGACGCTGCTCTATAAACAGGGCTACACCAACTGCTATATTCAAGGGGTTTCCTGCCTCAACGAGAAGCGGACCAAGCTGGTGGGGCCGGCATTCACGTTGCGCTATATCGCCTCGCGCGTGGATACGGATCAACTGGAGGCGTTCCGTTCCGCCGATCATCCGCAGCGCGTAGCGGTCGAGACATGCCCCGAGGGCCATGTGCTGGTCATGGATTGTAGGCAGGATGCGAGTGCGGCGTCTGCCGGGTCGATTCTGCTCACACGCCTGGAAGTGCGCGGCGCCGCAGGTTGCGTTACGGACGGTGGTGTGAGAGACGCAACGGGTGCGGGACAATTGTCGATGCCGGTCTTTGCGGCAAAACCCTCGGCACCAACTAACTTAACCAAGCATCACGCTGTCGATATCAACGTGCCCATAAGCTGTGGTGGGGTTCCTGTCTATCCTGGGGATGTCCTCGTCGGCGACGGTGATGGAGTCATGGTCATCCCAGCACATCTTGTCGAGATGATTGCGGAAGCTGCCGAGCCGATGGAACTCTTTGAAGAATTCGTGCTGCAAGAGGTCAGGCACGGGGTTCCGATAATTGGTCTCTACCCACCGACCGATCCAGATACATTGGTGCGTTTCAATCACTGGAAGGCGGCTTGCGGGGCGAACTAAGCCAGCGTGACTCGTTAATCTTCCAAGATGTGCAGGAACATTCCGTTGCAGCATGTTCGCGTTAACATTGGAGCGATTTGTCGATCGTTGCTGATCAGTAGTCGGGAATGAGCGATCAATGCTGGCCCGGTCGAATCCTAACAGAACGAGTTCGTTCTGCATGGAGCACGCCGGCGGATCGCTACCTGCGGATGTTTTCGGACGTCCAGAAGGTGTTCTATCTGGCGGATTCGGAAATGCGGCCAGCATGCGCTCGCGGGCTTCGACAACGTAATTATTGGTGTGTCATGCTGTCTCGATAAGGCGGCTGTCGACTGTTTGCGAGTCCATCCAATCTGTAGCCCGCACGGCTTCCGGCTCGAAGTAGGATGAAAACCGACGGGAAAGTTCGCCGAGATCTAGCATGACGCGCCGCCAGTGGAGTTGCATCGTACGCATCCGGGGAAGGACGCCTTGCTGTTTTGCGAATTTTGGTGAGGCTCCGGCTATATCGACGTCAATATAGCCAGTGTTCTACCCATGGA
>NZ_SLVX01000061.1:0-2500 GCF_004341885.1 Shinella granuli
TGGTTGCGGGGGCAGGATTTGAACCTGCGGCCTTCAGGTTATGAGCCTGACGAGCTACCGGGCTGCTCCACCCCGCGTTATCCGGTTTTTGCCGAAGGCAAATACCGTTTCTTGCAATGCAGAAAGGCCGCTTTTGGGCGGCCCCTTGTTTCGGCAGGGCCGAAGATGTGTCGAGAAGATGGGTCCCTGTCTTGCAAGGGACTGTATTGAGATTGCCTTTAGCAGACCTGGCAGCGACCTACTCTCCCGCGTCTTGAGACGAAGTACCATTGGCGCTGGGGCGTTTCACGGCCGTGTTCGGAATGGGAACGGGTGCGGCCACCCCGCCATGACCACCAGGTCGGCTAAGGGCAATCTTTGAGAAGCTGGTAGAAGGCCTGGCCTTCGTTTGTCTTTGTGAACACGTCTTTGAACCTTCCTGCTACGCCTTCGGCCAGGGGCCGCAAGCGCAGAGCGCGTCGCCGGTTGTCCGGCGCGCCGTCCTTGAGGCGCAGCGATCGTCAGATCGCGGTGCGCCCGTGAGGACAAAGGTCTTGCTCATCTTCGATGAGCATATTCAATGAGAACGATCAAGCCAATCGAGCGATTAGTACCGGTAAGCTTCACACATTGCTGCGCTTCCACACCCGGCCTATCAACGTGGTCGTCTTCCACGGCTCTCAAGGGAATACTCGTTTTCAGGTGGGTTTCCCGCTTAGATGCCTTCAGCGGTTATCCCTTCCATATATAGCTACCCTGCTATGCCCTTGGCAGGACAACAGGTCCACCAGAGATATGTCCATCCCGGTCCTCTCGTACTAGGGACAGATCCTGTCAATATTCCTACACCCACGGCAGATAGGGACCGAACTGTCTCACGACGTTCTGAACCCAGCTCACGTACCGCTTTAATTGGCGAACAGCCAAACCCTTGGGACCTGCTCCAGCCCCAGGATGCGATGAGCCGACATCGAGGTGCCAAACAACCCCGTCGATATGGACTCTTGGGGGTCATCAGCCTGTTATCCCCGGCGTACCTTTTATCCGTTGAGCGATGGCCCTTCCACGCGGGACCACCGGATCACTATGACCGACTTTCGTCTCTGCTCGACTTGTCAGTCTCGCAGTCAGGCGGGCTTATGCCATTGCACTCGACGACCGATTTCCGACCGGTCTGAGCCCACCATCGCGCGCCTCCGTTACTCTTTCGGAGGCGACCGCCCCAGTCAAACTACCCACCATACACTGTCCCGGACCCGGATGACGGGCCGCGGTTAGACATCCATGACGATAAGGGTGGTATTTCAAGGATGGCTCCACGCAAACTGGCGTCCGCGCTTCAAAGCCTACCACCTATCCTACACATGCCGACACGAATGCCAGTGTAAAGCTATAGTAAAGGTGCACGGGGTCTTTCCGTCTAACCGCAGGAACCCCGCATCTTCACGGGGAATTCAATTTCACTGAGTCTCTGCTGGAGACAGCGGGGAAGTCGTTACGCCATTCGTGCAGGTCGGAACTTACCCGACAAGGAATTTCGCTACCTTAGGACCGTTATAGTTACGGCCGCCGTTTACTGGGGCTTCGATTCAAAGCTTGCACCTCTCCTCTTAACCTTCCAGCACCGGGCAGGCGTCAGACCCTATACGTCGTCTTGCGACTTCGCAGAGCCCTGTGTTTTTGATAAACAGTCGCTACCCCCTGGTCTGTGCCACCCCAACTCACTTGCGTAAATTGGGGTCACGCTTCTTCCGAAGTTACGCGTGCAATTTGCCGAGTTCCTTCAGCAGAGTTCTCTCAAGCGCCTTGGTATGCTCTACCTGACCACCTGTGTCGGTTTCGGGTACGGTCTATACGGTGGAGCTATTTCCTGGAACCGCTTCCCTGCAAGGATAATCCAATAAACCCTTACAAGTTACGCAATCCGTCACTACCACCAGGCCCACGAATATTAACGTGGTTCCCATCGACTACGCGTGTCCGCCTCGTCTTAGGGGCCGGCTAACCCTGCTCAGATTAACTTTAAGCAGGAACCCTTGGTCTTTCGGCGAGGGGGTCTCTCACCCCCTTTATCGTTACTCATGTCAACATTCGCACTTCCGATACCTCCAGGGCTCCTCACGGATACCCCTTCGCAGGCTTACGGAACGCTCCGCTACCACTGGACTTGCGTCCAATCCTCAGCTTCGGTGCATGGCTTTAGCCCCGTTACATTTTCGGCGCAAAGACCCTTATTTAGACCAGTGAGCTGTTACGCTTTCTTTAAATGATGGCTGCTTCTAAGCCAACATCCTGGTTGTTTTGGGATCCTCACATCCTTTCCCACTTAGCCATGACTTGGGGACCTTAGCTGGAGGTCAGGGTTGTTGCCCTTTTCACGACGGACGTTAGCACCCGCCGTGTGTCTGCCGACTAGTACTCCTCGGTATTCGGAGTTTGGTTAGGATCAGTAAGACGGTGAGTCCCCATAGCCCATCCAGTGCTCTACCCCCGAGGGTATTCGGTCGACGCTCTACCTAAA
>NZ_SLVX01000062.1 GCF_004341885.1 Shinella granuli
ACGCGCTGACACCAATGATGGTGGCGGCATAATCGAGGCGGAAATCCACTTAGCGAAACGCCCGAAGCTGTTCAGACAAACCGAGCCACCTCTCGTGCCGTCCGGCGCCTTGCCGTCTTCCCACAGAAGCTGTGTTTCGTACCCTACAGAGAGTTCGCGAGTGCCGTCTCTGACCGCCTGAACGGCGGCGGCATCCATGATTTTTAGCCCGATCTTCAGGTACTCGCCGTCGCGCAGAACCTCTTCGAGCGTGTTTCCAACGGCCTTGTCGCGCCAGGTCTGCGCATTGACGGCGGCCTCTGGGTGCCCGAGTGTGATGGGGATGTTCGCGAAGGTATTTAGTGAGGACTTCGAGAAGACTTCGGCCTCATCTCGATAAACGTTGACCGCCGTAAGTTCCGGGCGGCCAACCTCGATCCCCGAATACACTTGAATCCCGGTTCTCGCCGTCCGCGCATTGACGCGCAGATAGCCGTTCTCGTCTACTTGGAGGGTATCCCCAAGCAGCACGCTATCTTCGATTTTCATGGTGGGTCTATCCTCGCATCACCCCAGAGAACCGCCCGCGACCGGCCGCCATTTCCACGGCTCGGTGTCGCTTTCACCCAGCTTCGGTCTCGCCATCTAACAACTCCCTATTACGTGCCGAAAGGCCGATGCTGCAGAGCTGGCGTACCGCCTCCGAACGAGTGGCTACGCGATTATCGAAACGCCAGTCGTCTATTCGTTGGATCTCATCATCTGACATCATGATAGGCACGCGATTTTCGCGAGGTTTAACCATCACTCTCCCCCGTTGCCGCGCAACTCAGCGTCAAAGCCAAAACGCATCACGAGAGGGGTGATGACATTAGCCATCATGGTACAGGCCCGATCCTCGCCGACGACGGTTCCGACGACCTTTGCGAATCCTACAAAGAATTTTAAGGCGGGCGAGACCCACCAAGCGAAGTGACATACAACTTGGACTTCAACTTGATCGTCGATGGGTGGTTCTACCGGCTTAGGCATTGCTGCCATCTCAGAACGGCTAATCAGAAAATATCCAGGATACGCCTTGTTTGTCACCATGCGATCGCGCATCCCGTTCTCCGTCCAAAACCTGAGTGCCTTCTTGGCGGACGCCCTGAAACCGCGATGGCCAAAAACCGGAGCCGCCCATATCTCAACGATGGCGTCTCCGAACATCTCACTGTAGGCCAGCCTTACCTCGTCATGCAGACGGCTGTCACGGCTGCCGTCCAATGAGCGATTTGGGAAATCGTCGTGGATCACGCCTATGGCCTCGCCAGCAGGACGACATCCCGCCCGGTGTTCTCGATCACGTCGACAAGCGGGAAGTGCTCCTCGACCTTGCGGCGCCACCACTCGCCGCTCTTCACGGTCAGGTGCAGCGGCTTGTTCAGCAGCTTCGGACCCATGCGATCTGGCCGGGTGGCGATGCGGAAATAGGCCGACCGCTTCACGCGGCCGGAGATGCCGCCGAGCACGTCGTCAACCTTCTCTGTCGGAATGTGCTCAAGGACGTCACAGGAATAGCCATAGTCGGCCGGGGGGATGCATTCGGGCAGATCCCAAAGGCAGGCCTCGATTACAGACACGTCCGTTTCCTTCGCGTTCGGTGCGATATCGACGCCGATGACGTTGAGGCCCTGCTCTTCGAACCACTTCGTCGCCCGAGCCGGCCCGGAGCCGAAATCGATCAGGCTTTGCCCGGCGCGCATCTCGCAGACCTTGAAAGCCCGCTCTCGCTCCAGCATGCCGGGGCTGATCCGGCGATATTCGTCCCTCTCCCATATGGCGAGGTACTTTTCGCGCTCCAGGGTGGCGAGATCATCCATTGCAAGCAGTTCCTCGATGTCGGCAAAAGGAAAGCACCGCAGGGCGCTTCTGGGGTTGGTGTTGACGACCGTCACCCCTGCCCTGAGCAGTTGCGGCGCCATGGCTTCCAGCGTCGGTACGAACTTGCCGCGGTGCTGATCCGGGAGCGGCGGCAACTTGTGGTTCTCGTGCCAGTTGCCCGGCCTCATGTCGAAGCCCAGAAGGACGACGACGCGAGAGCCGAGCAGATATGCCAGATTGATCGCCGACGACCCGCCGCACCACCCTCCGACCGCATCGGCGTGATGCGAGAGGCCGCGCGGCAGGAAGCGCATGACTTTGATGTCGTGCCCCGTATCGACGTGAGGACGCTTCCTGGTGATCTTCCATTGACCGGTGTGGAGCCCGAGCTTGCCCCGGTTCCATTCCAGCCAGCGCTGATCGGCCCAGAACAACACGTCCGCCCACGGCGCCTTGTGCAGACCGGCATCGTTCACCGCGATCACTCGGCCCTTGCCTCTCAGCCGATCGCAGTTAAAATCCTTCAGTGACGGGCCGCCGCCGAGAATGAACGCGGCCTCACCCTTCCAAGCATCAGCCGGAGCGTAGAAACGATTGTCCATATCCGATGAGCACTTTCGTGCGCTCCGCACGCTGATCCTGGAGCAAAACGTCGAAATCAAGGGGCTCGCCCGCGAGGTCCGCCGCCTGAAAGAGAAGATCGAAGAACTCGGCGTCGACTACGAGTTGATCGCCGAAATGGAAGAGACCCCGGTCATGGTCTACAAGACCGAGATGCTCGAAGATCTCATCAAAACACGATCACGGCGCGAGCCCGGCAGCGGCAAAGAATAGGCTTGCCGGGCGGCAATCCTTCCTCCGCGCCCGTAGGTTCGCCCCATTTGTAGCGCTTGCCGTCAAGCCTCTGATGCCGCGGGCGTACCCTCTCGTCGTGACTGGTAGCCCAATCGTATTCCGTGATCCCCGCTTGCGTTTGCCGAAGCCGATCCAGATCGGCATGAAACTTCGACATCTGATCCCGCGCGATCAGCTGAGCCTTGCGCTCCCCGATGCCGAACTGCTCCACGAGCTTTGACTTCAGCGTCTTCACCGAGTTGCCCGCGAGGCTGTTCTCGATGACGACCTGCTCGACTCGCTTCACCATGTCTGCCGACATGCTCGTGATCAGCGAAACGCTGCGGGCTATGGCCGCCTCGATCTGATCCTCTAGGTCTTCGGCGCGGACCACGGCGCGCAGGTCAATGCCGAGAACCCGCTTGGCCTCCGCCATGAAGCCATCGTCGTACCGTTTAGCCTCAAGGCGTAGAACGCGCTCCACCATCTCCGTCGCGCGGCGGCCCAGGAGGTTGACGACCGTGCCCAGACGCTGGAACCATGAACGGTTCGCACCGTCCCCGGTGAGGCGCCTCTCCGCTCTGCGCTGCTGCAGGTCAAAAGCATAGACCGGGATGATGCTCTCGCGCACCTCGGCGGCGATACCCTTCAGGACGGTCTTCAAGGCCTTCTCAAATTCCAGCTCCGCGGCACGGCGCAGCGGGACGGGCTGCATGAGGGCTGTCGTGCCCTTGGCCTGCTTACCGGCCGCCAGTTTCGCGATGGAGTACCGGAGCATCACTCTTCCGCAATGACAGGATCATTGTCGGGCTCTTCTTCCTCCCCGCCACCAAGCTCCTCTTCCCAGTTGTCGCCGGTATTGGCGATCGCCTGGTCAAGCCCGGGATAGAACGATGTCTCAACAAGCTGGTTGGCAACGACGGTGCGAAGCTCGTCCGGCGTGAAAAGGCCTGCCCGGTTCAGGATTTCAGCGGTTTCGGCGTGCATCTTGCCGATCTCCGCCTCTTCCTTCTCGCTCATTTGCTCCAGCGGAGCCCACGTGTAGAAAACCTTGGCGGGCCGGCTGCCAAGAGCCGAACGGATCAAGCATTCATCAAGCCGATAGATGGCAGGCGTGATTTCCATCGACTGCATTGATCCAATGCGGTCGTGGTAGTTCTTCATGCTGTGATCGCCGTTGGAGCCGAGGCCGGCCGGCGCCGTTCCTACAAGGCGCGTGACGGGAATGTCCGCCGCGCCGGCAACCATGTCGAGGAACGTCTTCATGACGTCCGGCAACGTGGCAAAGGTGATCTGCTTTCGGTCGTATTCCTCGTCCTTGTCGAGGATCAGAGCACGGTTGACGCCCTTCGCCGTTGCGGCGAGGGCAAAGCGGTTGAGCAGAGCTTGCTCGTATGCCGGTTCGGCCAGGCTCGCCGTGAAGTCCGGGATGCGAAAGATATCCACGTTCGCCTCAAAGACCAGAGAGGCAATGTTCCCGGCCGTGGCGTCGGCGTTGCGCATAGCGCCATAGACGCTATCCAGAACGCTGTCTCCCCACCCATGGTTCGGGCCCGAGACGAGCAGGGGATCGGCATGCGCCGAGCCGACAAATACCGCCAGGCGCGACGGGTGGATGGTCGCCATCGTGTTCGCGCCGCTGACTTGATACTCCTTCGGCTTGCCGTAGGTCTCGGACAGGGCATCCTGGTCAATCTGGCCGGCAATGATTTCGCGGCGGGACAAGACGGTGAGGTACTTGATCCCGCCCTTTCCGATGCGCTCCGGGTCGAGCGGCTGCGACGGATCGGCGTCACCAGTTCCGATGTAGATTGCAGCGCCGCCCCAGAGCCTTGCCTTGACTTGAACCTCGTAGAGCTTCTGCCAGAAGCCGAGGCGCTTCTCCTCTGCCTCGATAAGCTCGATCTGCGCCGCCTCGGCCTGCCAATCCCTACCTTTCCTGACCGAATCCATGGCCGGAATGGTGATGATCTTCTTTCCAAGCCAGGTAGAGCGAAACGCGTTGAAAAGCTGCTCGTCTGTCAGGATCTGCAAGCCATAGTAGGAGCCCGCCAGCTTATCCCGCATGGGATCGCCAAGACCGGCCACCAGCGAGCGGAGGCTATCGGTCTTGAAATGAACAACCTCACCCATTCGGCTTGCCCTTCCTGACCAACTGCGGCGGGTTCTTCACCGTGTCTTTGACCACGGCCGGGATGATTTTCAGCACACCCTTTGCCCCGGCCTTCTCCTTGGCCTCGGCGAGCATCTGGCGCCGGCGCTGGCATGGGGTGCAGGACATGAGGTCATCCAACGTTGGACAGGGTGTAAGACGAGCCACCGCGCGGGGCGAAGGCCATGATGAAGGCGTCAGCCTTGTTCGGCGACGGGATGTCTCGCTTGTCGAGATCCTTCTTGCTCTCGACCTTGACCTTGCCGCGGTTGTCGAAATCTCGGTGCGGCGTCGAAAGCTCATCGATCAGCGAATCAAGGTGATCGCAATCACTGGAGATGCTGATCAATTGGTCCTCTGCGATGCGCTCACCTTTGGTGACAGCGTTGAAGGTGTTGCGGAACCGCTTTGACACCTCCCACCATGCCTGAGCCTTCAGATTGGCGTAGTAGTCGCCGTTCAACGGAGATTGCGGGTCTTTCGGGTCGATCCGCTTTTCCTTGTGCAGGACTTCGCCCCCGGCATTGAATTTGTGGTAGGCGACCCGAACCGCCTTTTCCTCGTTCAGCGCCTTGAAGTGCGCTCCGGCGAAAGCCCCGACGCCGATGCAGTCGTAGTCGATCTCGGCCTTGCTCTCGACGGCCATGGCGTGGACCCGTCCAGCCGACTTCAAAAGCTCGTCTTCCCTGCCCTTCCATTCATCAACAGCAACGGCGACAATCCCGTGGGCGAGCACCGCGGCATTCTTGTCTGCTCCGCCGTCCGCGACGTCGAAACCTATGCGCTTACGGCCAGATGGTGCGATCTTGAGCTTCTGGTGCGCATCGATCGCCGCCTGTATCCAGGACCGCTTGATGATGGCTGCATCGTCATCCTGAAGTGGTTCACCCAGGTAGATGTGCCGGTATTCGTCCTCGTCTTCGGCTCTCTTCGCCTCGATGACCTTGAGGATGGTATCCGATAGAAAGGGATTTTCCTCGTAGTTGATCTTCCGCTTAATCGTGTCCGGCGGCGTGTTCGTGACGAACCGCCGGTAAACGAAATCGGTGACCAGGCGCGGGTTGAAGATGATCCAGAACTGCGACCCTTCTTTTCGCAGGGTCGGCTCCAGAATATCCCATTGCTCCTGGGTAAGGTTATGGGCTTCCTCGACCCAGCAAATATCAATGCCTTCTAGCGACTTGATTTCGTCGATGTGACGCCACAAGCTGTCAACGGCGGAGTAAAAACCGGCCACGGGGCGGAGCAAAAGTCGGCCACTGCGGCGCCGGCCTGAGACCGCCGGGAGGGCTTAAGCCCG
>NZ_SLVX01000063.1 GCF_004341885.1 Shinella granuli
CGTCTCGTCATAGTCTCTCCTGTTCCCGGCATCTAAGCCGAAGTCAGGCAGAAACTCCACTTATCCCCGCTGTGCAGATTTCCCGAGCCAGCTCTGATAGTGCGACCTTTCAGGGGCGATAGGTCCGACGGCCACGAACCGTTCGGCGCGGTCGTGGCAAGCAGGCCGGCAGCTATCAGTGTGTCGACATCCTTTTCACCCTCGACGACGTAGACTGGATCACGCGGCCGTGAGGCGATTTCCGGCCACCGGTAGATGATTGGATCGGGCCTGCCAGAAAGCCAGCCGCCGTTGCCGTCTGGTTGGCGTTGGCGGAAGGTCTTCGGCTTCGCGTCATGCTCGTATCGAAGCACTTGGAATAGAACTTCGCCATCGGGGGTGGCATAGTCGTATTCCACGGCCAGCCGGAAACCAAGGGCAAGCAGGTCGGCATCGTAATACTTCTTGGGCGCATCTGCCGATTTGACGAGACCGAGATGCGCGGTCGGCGCAGATTGCTCTTCACGGCGAGGCGTCCGGTCAGGCAGGCCCGCCTTCGTGCGCACGTAGTCGCGCATTGCGATAGGGTCCTCACCGGCGTGGGGGTTGACCATGAAGCCCTCCGGCGCCGACGGATCAATCAGGATGCTGAGAGAACGATCGTGCTTGCTATGGCCCGGTGCCGGCGCGGCAATCTGGTTTCCACGGGCCTTGCCACCGAGAGCGGCGGCTATGGCTTGTGCATTGAGGTAGGTTGGTTCAGGCTGCTTCAGAATTGATGCCATTGGCCGTCATCGCCCTCAGTTCGTCGGTTGCGAGTTTCGTGATCTCGGACGCCAGCGGGGCCGCGAAGGTGGCGACGCGCCGGTATCCCGACTGCGGCGCGAACGTCAGCAGACGGCCGTCGGCCATGCGCAGCAGGCGGAGTCCGTACAACCTGCATTCCGGTGTTAACTGGAGGTCAAAGACCGCGGCTGCGCGGTGTCGACCGGAGGGCTCGTCTATCAATTGGAAGTCGAGGATTTGCATTTTTCTCCCATAAGGGTTTGCCCGCCGGCTTGGGTCGGCAGGCGGTTGTTGCATTTTTAACGTAGGGGTCGCCGGTTCGTATCTACGGCAATGATTGGCAATGAATAGGCGTTTTCGGACGCGTTTTCGCGCCACGAACGACCGCGAGAAATGCCGGTTTCTCAGGCTTTTGGGGTACATTCTCGTTGTTCGGGACGTGGGGGTCGAGTGTTCGAATCACTCCACTCCGACCAGCGAAAATCCTTTTAAAACAAGGATTTGCGGCCATCCCGAGGGCTGACGAGAACTTCCCGATACGAAAACTGACAGAAACTCTGACAGAAACCCCCTCGTAAGCCCGTGGCGATCGAATCGAAAGGGCCCTCCAAAGAGAGCCTTTCCTGACTAATCGGCCCGCCTGGAGGCAGCGAAGTTCGTAGGCAGCGCTGCCATTGCCGGGAGCTCGGTGCATAAGATTTCCATTGGGGGCGCTGGGGTCGGTTGCTGTCAGTCTGCTCCTGCGATCAGATTACAAGAAGCGACCATCCTGCTGCTCTGACATTCATCGGGTCGAGTCCGGATTAGCTTCGCTTGCCATCGCCATACGAGACCTTCGTCGTCGGCTTCGATTGACAACCTCATAACATCCATTATTCTGGATATATGGATAATAATAAAGCGATAATGGCGCTCGGTGCCTTGGCCCAGCTCACACGGCTGGAGACCTTCCGCCTCCTTGTTCGGTACGAGCCCGACGGCATGCCGGCCGGTGAACTCGCGCGCCTCTCACGCTTCCGTACCTCTTGACCACATTGGTCAAAAACACACCGGCCATTGGGGCCTCCCTATTTGATCGCTCCGGCGGCAATGCCGGCAATGAAGTGGCGTTGCAGCGCGATGAACACGACCAGCATCGGGGCCGTCAGCAGGACGGCGCCAGCCATGATGCCGCCCCAGGATACCTTCGTCAGTCCGATCAGGGCACCCGAGCGCCACCGGCGCGGGGAACATCGCCCGGTCACTCGCAATCAGGAGTGGCCAAAGATAGTTATTCCAGCTTGCAAGAAACAAAATGATGGACAGGGCGGCGATCGCCGGCCGCGCCAGCGGCAGGGCAACGAACAGGAAAAGCCGCAGGTGGTCTCCCCTGATCGACTCGTCGATCGATATCCGGGCAGCGGGTGCGCTGCAGCGCAACCCCGGACGCGTGCTGGTCTCTTGCCCGTCGCTATCGTGTTGGCGGCAGCAGATGGCGAAAGTGCCGGCGCTTTTCGACCAGTTCCCCGGAGAAATCGAAGCGGATGCCGACGGCCAGAGCGGTGTGCTTGGCCAGGCCGCCAGCGGCGACCGCCTTGCGGCTATCGCGCCAATCCAAGACAGCGAAGGCAGCGGTGTGACGCTTGCTTTGCAATCTACGAACCGCTGGTCCCGGTCAGTTCCTGAAGACGATGCAGGCGCCGCCGCTCTTGCGGACTTCAAGGCACACGGCCTCGGCTTCCTGCCGGGTCGGGCGGCCGATGCGGGCCGTGTATCGCGGCCTTGTCCCGAAGGCACGGTTGCGTTCCTTCTGGATCAGCGGCTTTTCCTTGTTCAGCGGCGCGGGCAGGGACCGAACGGTCGACAGGAACAGTCTGACGGCCACCGGCTTCTGGAAATGCCCCGCCAGTTGCGCGCCCCATGGCGCCCAGACGCCTTCCGCCTCGAATTCCAGGGCCTTGAGGCGCCGCGTGTCGGCAAGCGCGATGCAGGCGTCCTCGAAGGACTTCTGCCCGTCGAGGCGCAGATCGATGGCTGCAGGCGGGTTGTCGCGCCAGTCCTCGGCCGGATGAGCGGTGATATCGAGGACGTAGTTGCGGGTCTCCTGCGGCAGGCTTCCGGTTTTCAGGAATGTCCGCAGTCCGCCTTCGCCGGCATTGTAGGCGGCGGCGGCCAGACCGATGTTGCCGAAGCGATCTCGCAGGTCATCGAGATACTCGGCCGATTTCTTCAATGCCTCCAAAGCGTCGAAACTGTTCGACAGGCCGCGCAGTCTTGCGGTGGAGGGAATGAATTGCGCTATTCCTTCCGCGCCCTTCGGGCTGACGGCATCTGGACGGAACCGGCTTTCCGTCCAGATCAGCCGCGCAAAGAAATCGGGCGGCAGATCGTTCTCGCCGGCGAAGCGGGCTAATGCCCTGCATATGTCGCGATTGAAGCTGGCCTCGCGGACGCAGAGCGTTCCGGTGCTGGTGGCTATTGAGTAAGTACAAGGCGGCGCGCGCCATTCAATCTGGGCGATCGCGGCATCCGTCGGGATGTTGGAGACCAGCCACCCCGCAGCCAGCAAGGCAAGTCTTCCCCTGTCCCGTCTCCGTCGCGCGTGCCACATCGCTCCCTCATACCACCGATGCGAAACGAGAGGGAGGTGCCTGCCTATTGCGCCGGCAGGATTAACTGCATGAAGGTCAGGTCCAGCCAGCGCCCGAACCTGGTGCCGACTTCAATTCGTGCAAGTCACCTGCTTCTCTACGTTCTCGGCTTGCACCTCGATGATGAAGTCGCGCATCAGCAGCATACATGCCTCATGGTGCGTCTCGAGCAGAAGATGTGTTCCGTCGTAAATGTGCATGTCGATCCGATCGAGATCTTTCGCGTATGCGAAAGCCTCCTCGATTTCGTAGTAGGGGTCGTGCCGCCCCCAAAATAGCAGGGCGCGCGGTTGATGTTCGCGGTGATAGGCTGCAAACTTGGGAAATCGGGCCACGTGCGAGCCGTAATCCGAAAAGATACGAAACTGGATTTCGACACGTCCGGGCTGGCGCATGCGCTCCCAATCAAGATGCCACCCCTCGGGTGCGACAAGGGGCACGAGACGATCCGGGATCTCGCCGACATAGGTGTGCTTCACGCCCTCGAAGTTCAGCCACTCGGGAAGGCTCGCGCGGTTTTCGGGAGTGGGGGAAGCCCAGTAGGATTTGACCAGATCCCAAGGCTCACCAAGCCCCTCCTCATGGGCATTGCCGTTCTGAATGATAAGCCCGAGCACGCGTTCGGGGTATTTCAGAGCCAGGGCATAGGCGACGGGGGACCCGAAATCGTGGACGTAGAGAAAGAACCGGTCCATCTCGACCTGGCGCATTAGAGCATCGATCGTTCGAGCCATGGCATCAAATGTGTACTCGTAGTCGTCGGGCGCTTGGGTAAACCCGAAACCTGGCAAATCCGGCGCGACCACATGCGCGACTTCGGCCAAGGGGCCGATAACGTGGCGAAAATAGAATGACGAGCATGGCTGGCCATGCAGAAGAAGCAAACCCGGCGCCCCACGCCGTCCCGCTTCCCGATAGAAAAGATCGACGCCGTCCACGTTGACGGTGTGATGCCTGGTTTTATCGATGGTGTGCATGTTTCCCTCCTGGGCTGCTATCTTGGGTCGGCTAAACCGGTTAAGCTAACGATAACGGTTAGCGATCGCATAACCGGATAACTTCGTTTATACGGTTAGGTTCCATGTTGGCTAACGCGGATACCATGTGGACGCCCGGGCACTTCATCGGTGGCCACCCTGCGCTAGACCTTACCAACGCCGTCTTCACTCGCGACATGCCCAATGACGACAACGAGTTGTTGAAGTCCTCACGGGATGTCGGAAACTGGCTTCATTTCGTAGGTCTTGCCACACAGGCTCAGGCAACTGCGATTTGCGGTATTGCAGCCCCGGCGTTCATGGAAAGCGTTTGGGAGTTGAGGGAAGCATCGTTTTCGATTTTCGATGCGCTCGCTGCTGGAAAGCCGCCAGTGCCAGAGGCGTTGGGCTTGCTGTTTAAGCAGGCAGCGAAAGGGCTTTCAACAGGACGACTCAAGTTGGAAGAAACCAAGGCCGCGCCACGCATCGAGCACGTCGCGAACGCCGAAGCAGTCATTGCTTTCCTGGCAACGGTCGCTATCGAGGCCTATTTTGTCCTGCCGCGCGAGAGACTGCATGCTTGCCCGCGCTGCGGCTGGCTTTTTCTCGATACATCACGAGGGGGAAAACGCCGCTGGTGCAGCATGCAGACCTGCGGTAACCGCGAGAAAGTAGCCCGCCATAAGCAACAGGCTGATCGCAAGTAAATTCGAGACAGTCTGTTAGTGGCAGTTTTTGAAGGCCGTGCCCCTCCGGGCAATGTCCTTTGTGAGGGTCGATACCTACCGGTTCACCCATCGCGACCCGGAACGCCCGCGATGGGGTGGAAGAACGAAGGCTTTCGGCAAGTTTGCGAACAAACCCTTTGACCTTTTCCTTGGGGTATCCGCCAGGCCATCGAGGAGCAGGAGCTTGCCATCCAGGAAGACAACCCGGACCTGTTCTTCGAATGCGACGAGCGTATGCACGCGCTCTATTGCAGCCTGGCCGGACGCGACGGGGTTTGGGGCTTCATTTCCGACGCAAAGAAACACATGGGCCGCGTTCGCCGTCTGTCGGCGCAGGCCGGCCAGCTCGACCAACTCGTGCGGGACCATCAGGATGTACTGGATGCCGTTACGGCCAGCAACATGGACCGCGCTCAAGAGGTGATGCAACGTAAGCATCCGATCAGCCACGCGGTCTCTGCGCGCGCGGATGAGGACCAATCGGTCTATGGTGATTAGGTTCGGTCGAAGTGGGGCGCTTGACGT
>NZ_SLVX01000064.1 GCF_004341885.1 Shinella granuli
CGACCCGATACGACAAGACACGAAAATCCTTCTCGGCATTCCTCGCCCTGGCAGCCGCAAAGATATGGCTGCCATACTTTGTCAACAGGACCTAGGCTTCCTCCTGCCGACTGAAATGCCAGATCATCTGGTTCAAAAAACTCGGTACCGGGCTGTCAGTCTGCGTGCGCGCATGCGGGGCGAGGGGCACGATCCGTGCCCCTCCTGCCACCGGCACGGGCCGCAGCAGATGCACATTCTGCGCATGGCTTGCCGCTCCGGGCTCTCTGTCATCGGCGATCACTGTATAGACATTGGCCTCACCATTGAGCCGATCACGAATGAAGATGATTACCTGGCCGCGCGGGGCCTCGATCATCCATCCGTCGCGCTTTTCCATCACGGTGCTGGCCACCTTCAAGAAGCGGCGCAGCTCCGCCGGATTGCGGGAATGAGAGACCGCACTGGTGCTGTGCTCGGTCTCTTCGACCTGCACGGCGCTATTCCCGACCGGCGAGACGTCGAGCAGAACATACTTCTTGCACCCGCCGTCAGTCCGCACTGCCAAGAACTGGCCGCAGAGCGCGTCGCGTGCCGGCAGATGGCGCGGCGCGGCCTCTCCGAAGAAGGCCGCCAACTGGCGCGCGGCATCCATTGTCGCTTGCGCTTCGCCGAGATCAGCCCCGTTCAGATAGTGCTGCTCGGTCAGGAAGGCGGTGATGGCATCCAGCCGCTCGACAGTCGGTGTCTGCAGACCAGCGGCAAACCGGCGCAACGCCTCGCCAAGTATTTCTGAACTGACTTCCTTCTCGTAATAGGCCGGGGATACGGATTCTGCGTCCAGGATATCCATCGCCACGCGATGCCAGGGACGCTTGCGCCCATTGGTGCGCGCCTCGCTGCGGTAGCGGATCAGGCGGTCTCGGAGCCGCCGCAGGACGGGGTCGGTATACTCCATCAGATGCGCTTTCAACGGACGCGGTTTGCGCGCGGTTTTACTGCCGCGACAGGGCTTACTTTCCTTTCAGAACAGTCAAAGCGCAAGCTGATTTGAAAGGACGAGAGCAATGGAGATTTTGAAGCAGCCTTTCGAAGGTGAGCCGGAGACCCGCGAAGTCTCCACCGCTGACGGGCAGACTGAATATCATATCGCCGTCAAAGAGCTGACGCCTCTTCGCGCGCGGGTGGCCGATGTCGCGGATGTGCTCGTCGGGCTCTATGTCACCGGGCTCATCATCGCCCTGTTGTTGAACGACCCTCATCAGGATTGGGCGGCTCTGGTGACAGCCGCCCTATTCTTCGGCCTTTACTGGCGAGCGCGTCCCGGTCTTCGCGACAGCTTCCGCAAGAAAACAAAGCTACGGCTGAATGCTGAGCATATCGCGGTCTGGCAGTCTGGTGGCTGGGTCTGTTTCGACCGCAAGCTGCCTCATCGTTTCGGCATCCTGCAGCACGATTATGCCCCGATGGAAAAGCTGAAGTACGAGTTTGAGCGGCAGAAGGCGGCGATGAAGCGCAAGGTGCTCTTTCGCAAGCCCTATTACGGCGACTCCTTCATCGTCTGCCTGGAGTATCTCGGCCAGCGCCAGGACCTGGTCACTGTCTATGGCCGGAAAGAAGCGTCTGCGGTGGTGGCGCGGCTGCAGGCCTGCGACGAGATCATCGAGTCCCGCCTGCGGCAAGGGCGCGGCGCGGCGATCGATCCCGCCGATCAGTGGGGTCATCAGCCTGGCGATCTGGAGACGTTTACGTCTTCGATCCCGCACTAAATTCAGCGCCCGCTAAGCGGGCGCGAAAATTTCTGCAAAGAAAACCGCCCGGACCCAACGGTCCGGGCGGTTTTTGTTCAGGCGGCAATCGCTTTGGACTCGGCCTGCGCCTGCGTGCCGGCCAGAAAATCTGCGGCGCGCTGCGCGTGCGCGGCGGCGCTGAAGATTGCGCGCTTATCCCCCTTCAGCACGTCCAGCCATGACGCGATATAGGCGGCATGATCGCCGCGCAGCTCCGGCGTCAAAGCCAGATCAGCACAAACAAACGCCGCGCCGAGCTCGGCGACCAGCTCTTCCATGGCATAGCCTTCATCACCCCAGCGCTTGCGCCCGAAATCACGGTCCAGCCGCGAGGGGTGCCGGGTCCAGTGCGTCAGCTCATGTGCCAAGGTCGCGTAATAGCTTTCTGCATCGCGGAAGGCTTCGAAGGGTGGCATCTGCACCCGGTCGAGCGCCACGCTATAACAAGCCCGGTATCCGCCGTGGCTGATCTGCGCGGCAACGCTAGCAAAGAACCGCTCCGCCGGTTCAATGCGTGCCACCGGATCAAGAACCGGCTCTTGCAGGGCGTAGAAATGCGCGGGCAAGCCTTCAACCTGCTCGGCATTAAAGACGGTGTATCCCTTCATGAAGGGAATATCGCGCTCAGTCTCTTCGCCGGTGCTTTCGTCTTTTTCAGACCGGGTGACGGTGTTCGCATAGACGACGGGCGATCCCTTCTCACCCTTGCGGACCTGCCCGCCCAGCTCCTGTGCCTGTTTATAGGTCAGCCACAACGGGGCGGCGAAACCCTTCTCGACAGCAGACGCCCACAGCATCAAAACATTGATGCCGCGATAAGCGATGCCGTTAGCGCGCAGCGGGCGCGTAATCCGCCCGGCGGCATGTTCAGCGTTCCACGGCTTCAACCAAGGGCAGACGCCCTTTTCCAGCTCAGCCACGATCTGATCGGTTACACGTTGATAAATATCGAAAGTCATTTGCCTTTCTCCTTTGGAAACGGGTTGCGCATGCAACCCGACTAGCCAAAGCGGCAATGAGCGGGGGATCGGCGGTCAGGACCGCTGCCGGGGAAAGGGGTATCACCCGGCCTGCACAAGCCCCGCCTTCGGGGTGCGGAAGGTAGGGGAACGCCCCGGCAGTGCCCGTAGCCAAGCGGAGGGCTTGGTCTTGACGGCTGTGGGGCCGCAGGCCCCCTCTTTCTTGAGAACTTGCGCGCGCAGCGGCGCTCATTGATTACGCCAGGGATCGTCACCGGATGGCCGAGACGCGCGCGCGGCTCGGGGGAAGCCAAAGGCGCAGCGTAGAGCCCGATCCGCGCCTGCGGGGGCGCTACAAACTGACTCGTCTCACAAGAAGAAAAACGTCAGTATCGGCGAAGCCACGCCACGGGAGCACAGCCATGAACTTCGATACATGGAAAGACCTGCCATCAAGAAAGAAGGCTATCTGGCCAGCAGCCAGCAAAGGCTACATGGAGCCCCAGCAGATGGTGATGATCAGCCTCGATGCTGATCTCGCGGCCTGGCTCGTCCACTACATTGTGGGTCAGAGTTCCTTTTCCAGCGATCTGGAAGAAACGATCATAACCGCGCTGCGTGTCATCAGAGGTGACTTGAATTCCGATCAGCTAAAGGAGCTGCAGATGCTCGCACAGCGGCGTGGGGCCACGCCAAAAGAACCTTGACGGTCAAACCTGCCACAAGAAATTTGTGGCAAGTTTGTTTCCAGAATGTCCCGCACATTAAGTTACTCAAATAATTGAAAAAATCAGTGCCGCGACGTTCAGCTCCTTAAAGGCTGACTATCAGATTTTTCTTGCCACAAACTTGCCACAAGTTGTGGCAGATTTTGAAGAACTATTGAGGGTTTCTGCGGGTTACAGCGGACTCGGTATTTGTGGCAAGAATCCGAGAAATTGGCCGTTTATGGCAATTGAATGGTGTCTAAGTCATTGATTTTAAAGTGGAGCGGGTGAAGGGGATCGAACCCTCGACATTCAGCTTGGGAAGCTGAGAAGGAAGCCATGGTTTCTGCGGGGTACAGAGGACTCGCCACAGATTTGCCACATCAAATTTTCGGTAAGTTGGGAATAGGAAAAACGGTGCTTCCGGAAATATAAACTTGCCACAAAAGAAGCGCGACACCTTTTTATTATTATGCCACGCCTCGCTTTCTAGCGCAAATCATACAAAACAGCAGAATATACGCGTAAGCGCACCGCATTTGCAGCATCCCGGTCCTCGTAATGTCCACTTACGCAGTCATTAAACCCGTTAACGTACGCGTTAGTGGACATTACGCTTCGCGGCGCTTTTGCGTCTCAAGGGGCGTCCTTTCGAGCTCCACTCAGCGTTGGTAAAATCTCATTGTATATGGACTGTATCTCCACGGCCTCTGCATCGGTGAGGCTGGCAAACTCGCGCTCGCGTGCGCGCTTGGAAAGCGTTCCATCATTCTGTCGCAGAAAGCGGAATAGCAGGTCCATAACCCTGTCAGGCATATCGACAAGGGCGGACACTCGCTTTTTGAATGTATCGTAGCCGGCAAGGAAGGCCGTTTCCGCTGGTAGATCGACATCCACCGTCCGTGCCACACAAGAGAATAGGAACTCCGCATGCGGGGTCGCATCGAAGAAGCGATAAAAATCAGCGGTCTCGTTGAGCACTTCGACATTGCCACGCTCCGTCGCCGCCCAGCGGATCAAAGGTAGCAATCTCTGCGAGTAGCTTTCCAATGTGCGCCGATAATCATCAATGCGATCGAGGATCACGGCGGATACCGGGAACACAATGCCAGACGGGTTGAAACCCCGTGCGGCCAGCACGTGATGAATCAGGAAACGATGAAGGCGCCCATTGCCGTCTTCAAACGGGTGAATATAGACAAAGCCAAAGGCCAGCACCGCAGCAGCTATCACCGGATCAAGCTCGGGAGCTGCCAGCCGGTCGAAGGCGGTCAGGCCATTCATCAGCTCTTCGAGATCATGATGCTTGGCACTGATATGATCAGGGATCGGCGTACCGGTATTCCGGTCATGCTCGCCGACAAACCCGCCTTCAGTGCGCAAGCCCAGCTGCACGAAACGCGCATCGCCGATCACGATACGCTGCAGGCGTAACAGCTCATCTAGATCGATCGAACGTCGCCCGGCTTCGCCGATGACCTGACCCCAGCGCTGAATGCGATCCTGCGGCGGATCTTCCCCTTCGATCTCGAAGCTGGATCGCGAATCCTTCAACAGAAGGAAAGCGGCGGTCCGCGCCAACAAATCGGCAGGGACATCCGCAACGAGCGCGCGCGCCTGCGCGGCGAGATTGCGGTCAACATACGCATTCAGTTCCCGCGTCCTGAAGATCATCGGACAGAATTCAGGAGTGCCTGGCAGATTGTTCTTCACGCGATGGCGGGTGGAGTTCGAGCCGGTGATCGCCCATTGTCGCTCAGGATCAACGACGAGCGCATATGCGTGCAAATTCCGAGGCAAACCGCCCCCTGATTCCGAAATGATCTCGCCCCTCCATTCCGAGAAATAGTCGCCCCCTTGTTCCGAGATGATGCCGC
>NZ_SLVX01000065.1 GCF_004341885.1 Shinella granuli
CGACCTCCAAATCAGTCGGCAACCTATGAATCAGACCGGATTCGTCCCCGGAACCCCAAAACCTATACCTGAGTCAATTCGTCCACACGGCCTAAAGACGATGTGGCAGCGGTAGTTGAAAACCTCAGGCGCAACATGCCGCAATTCATTGAGCATGCTGCCCTTGTCGCCCAATTTCGCCGCGCCAGCTACCTCGCCCTCGTCCGAGAGGGTTTCACCGAGGCGCAAGCGCTTGAGCTTTGCAAGCATTCAATAGCCCTGTGAGCCCTGATGTCTCTCCTGATCGACGAAATTGCGGAAATGGTTGCCGACGGCCTTCAAGCTGCGGATGTGCCCTACGAGATGACGTTGACGCGCACCACGCCGGGCGTTCCGGATCCTGATCAGCCTTGGGTTCCGGTGATGCCGACCGTCGAGACCTTCGACTGCCTCGGCTGGGAAGAGGACTGGAGCGCCTTCTATCTCGCCAACGACCTCGTGCAGTCCGGCAGCAAAAAGGTCTGCATTCTCGTGCCGACGCTGGCTGTTGAGCCGCAGCTCGGCGACGAAATCACCGTTCGCGGCCTGACCTATACGATTGTCGGACCATCGAAGACCGACCCGGCGCGCGCAGTTTGGGAAATTGAAGCGAAACAGGGCAGCGCTGGTCCGCTAGATGAGGTGTCATCGTAATGGCGCTCGGTCGACGGTTCCTCAAGACGGAGCATGCCGGCGCCAAGAACGGCGGCGGAGCTTGGGATAAGCGTGCCGACGCGAAGCGCAAGGCCAAACGGCTCCGGAGAATACAGGGCCGCAAGCTGGCTCAGTCAGAGGCGTCGTAATGCTGAAGCGTCTCTCTGAGCGTGAAATCCTTGAGCAGCTTGCCGCCGATTGGGAGCCGGCTATCCGCGCGGCATGGCGGGAGGCGCTGGCCAACATCTCATCCAGCATTGTCCTTGCCCGGCTCATTGAACTCCTGGAGAAGGGCGATGTAGCCGGCGCGATCGATGCGCTGAACCTCGAACCTGAGATGTTCTCCCGAGTCGAGGTTGCTATCGTTCAGGCCTACAATGCCGGTGGGCTGGCCACGGTGGACGCCATGCCGCGCCTGATGGATCCGCAGGGCAACCGCGTCGTCTTCACCTTGGGCGTTCGTAATGTTGCCGGCGAGCAAGAAATCCGTCGTCATGCCGCCGATCTGGTCCGCGGGATATCGCAGGATATGAAGGATGGCATCCGCGAGGTGCTGACGAAGAACCTCTCCGAAGGCCGAAGCCCGAACGCGGCGGTTCGCGAGGTTGTCGGACGGGGAAAGGTCGATCCTGTAACGGGCATGCGCCAAGGTGGCCTTCTGGGGCTAACTCGCCAGCAAATGGAGCACAGCGAAACCCTCCGCGAAGCGCTCACGGCGGGCGATATCGCCAAGATGCGCGAGATCATCGGCATGCGCGCAGACGGCACCATCGATCCCGAAAAGGGGTGGAAGCTACGAGACAAGCGGTTCGATCGCTCCATTGCAAAGGCAATCAGGGAAGAGACCGGCTTGTCGACGGATACCGTTTCCCGCGCGGTAGGGCAGTACCAAGCACGGTCGCTCGACTTTCGCGGACGTGTCCTCTCGCGGCACGAAACCATGGTCGCCCTCGACAAGAGCCGGGACGATGCGTTTCGCCAGCAGATCAACGCGGGGAAGATCGCCGCGGCGGACGTCACGAAGACGTGGAAGCATACGCCGCGCACAACTGAGCGCTGGCAGCATCGGCAAATGCAGGGGCAGGAAGTCGGCTTCGAGGAGTCCTTCCTCGCACCGGACGGCACGAAATTGAGATACCCGCGAGATCCGGATGCGCCGGCAAGCCATACGTTAAATTGCTTCTGCCGGGCTGAGTACCGCCTGAACTATACGGAAATCGCACTGCGCCGCTACAGGGCACGGGCGGAGCAGTAATGGCCAGACTGTCGTTCGCCGCGCAGATTGGCGATTGGATTACCCGCGTCGAGGAGGCGCAGGAGGCCGTGTTCAAGGAGTCGGTGCAGGAACTCGTAATCCAGTTAAATGATCAACTGGAAATGATGATCTACGAAACGCCCGAGAGCCCGAACTACAAGCGGACGAAGTTTCTTCAAGCGTCGCTGATGGCGTCGAACAGCGAAATGCCGAGGCTCAGCGTAAACAATCCCGGCACCCCTGCCATACCTGACTTCGGACAGATCGAACTCGTTATCAACGACGCCGAAGTAGGGCAGACGATCTACCTCGGATACACGGCCGCCTATGGCGGTTACGTTCACGGTGGAACGGAAAATATGGCGCCGCGGCCATGGGTCAGTCTCGTGGCGCAGAGGTGGGGAAGCATCGTCGCCGAAAAGGCTGCAGAAGTGAAGGCCCGGTTCGGGCTCTAAGGGGTGGTTATGCCATCGATCGAGACCAGCCAGTGGATGGCGCTCAAGGCCCGCATCCAGTCTTTAACCTTATCGCCCGCGCTTCCCGTCGTCTGGCCCAAGGGAGTGGCGCCGGCTTCCGGCAAGTACCTGAGGGCCGACTGGGTGCTGAACCGCGTTCAGCGCCGCGCCGTGTCGAGCGATGGAGCGCAGATCAGGCCAGGGATACTGCAGCTTTCGATTTTCAGCCCGATCAGTCCGAGCGAGGCGGCTGAGGTTGACATGGAACTCGCCGGTCAGATTGCCGAGCATTTCCCTACCGATCACCGGATGACCTTCGGTGGTGTCTCCGTCCGTGTCCAGAGGGCGCCGAGCATATCGCAGGCGTATCGCACGGACGCATACTGGATCACTCCCGTCTCGGTCTTCGTGGAGACCTTGGCCTAGCCACCACATTCCATTCCCGGCGCCCGACCGGGTAACTGCCCTGGCTGACCGCCGGGGTTTTCTTCATGCCATCAAAGGAGACCCCAAATGGCGATTACCACTGCATCGGAATCCAAGATTTTCATTTGCGAGACGCCGGCGACTTCCGCCCTGGTCGACGCCGACGACTTTGAGGGGCTGTCGTGGGTCGAGGTCGGTGAGGTCGAAGACCTTGGCGAATTCGGCGACGAAAGCTCGGACGTCACCTTCGCGGCCGTCAATGATGGACGCACGCGCCACCTCAAGGGCGTCCGCGATGCAGGCACGCTCGCGCTCGTCTGCGGGCGTGACCCGGCGGACGCTGGTCAGATCGCGCTGAAAGCAGCGGAACGGACCAAATTTTCGTACCCGATCAAGGTTCAGGCTGCCGATGCGATCAGCGACGGCTACACGGACTCGGTCTACTACTTCACGGCGAAAATCATGTCGGCGCGAGACAACTACGGAAGCGTCGACAACGTTGTCCGGACCAACTTCTCGCTGGGCATCGACAGCGCCATCATCGAAGTGCCCTCCGAGGAAGTCAGCTCGTAAGGCGCCGCTCTCCCGGCCCTGCAACCGGTCTACCAAAGCCACGTGGCATAGCCGCGGGGGATGATTGTAGGCGTTCCCCGCGGCGTCCTACCTACAAAGGAAGATGAAATGGATCTCGCAACTCTCGATATCGTAAAGAGCGCTGGCGAAGGCGCCGTCATGGAAGTCGTGCATCCCGTCGAGGGCACGGTCCTCAAGGACGACAACGGCCAGCCGATCACCATCACCCTCATGGGCGCCGACTCCGAGAAGGCCAAGAAGCGCCAGCGCGCGGAGGTCAACAAGCGCCTCAAGAGCGGCCGGAACAACAAGATCACGGCGGAAGAGCTCGAAGAGAACGGTGTCAACCTGCTGGCTCTCTGCACGCTCTCCTGGTCGGGTATCAAGCTCGACGGACAGCTGCTCGAATGCACGGCCGAAAATGCCGCCATGCTCTATCAGCGCACGCCCTGGCTCCGTGAGCAGGTCGACACCTTCGTCGGTGACCGCGGAAATTTCCTGAAGGCGTAATCGACGATATTATCCAAGAGCTATGCATCTTCGGCCAGGCGACGCCGCACCAGCGGCACAACAGGCCGGAGATCGCACTCCCTCGCGAGGCGGAGCACATATGGGAATGGTTCATCGAACTGGACCGCGCTCGGCAAGTCGGCATGGTGGCGAACCCCATCCCATTCGCTGAAATCCAGGCATTCGCGGCGCTCAACGGCGTCGTGATGCTGCCTTGGGAGGTGAGGGCTCTTCGCAGTCTCGATTACGCATTGCTATCGGCTCGCAAGCCTCCGGCCGGTAAAGGGAAGAAGGCCGCCGAGGAACGCGACCCTGACGTCGTCGTTAGCGTGAAGGACGGCGCAGGGATAACAGCCCTGATGAAAGGGCTTGGCGCGAAGCCGGCGAAGAAGAAGGCGGGGTAACCCGCGCTTACGCGTTGAGGAATTCCTCGATATCATCGAGGCTCGCGGAGTATGCATACGAAGTGCTGCCCAGAATGACGGTGTTGGTCGCAGCGTCAATTAGCATATAACCGCCGAAGTCGATTGCCTTCGGGTCCCGTCTGCGGCTTTTCTCAAGTCGCATGCCTCGCCGTTCGGCCACGCGGCGAACTCGGTTTTCCTTGACCTTGTCAGTTTCAGCCATGCTAGAACCTATGCTGGGATTGATGCTTGACGTGATGCTGGAAGGTATGTCATAAAGTTCGGGCCGAAGCAAGAGGTGCAACTCAAGCAACGGCCCTAACCGAAACCAATCTTCTGAGGAGATTGATATGGCTGACCGCCGTATACCCCTTTCTGCGCTCATCCGAAACCCTGTGGTTGCTGACGCCTTCCGCCGCGCCGAACGCGATGGCGGCTCGGCGATGGCTTTACCGGTACCCAAAGGCCCGGTCCTCGTAGGCGGGGAGGCGGCGTGATGGACCGGCGCACTGTTCTCAAGGGCGGTCTTGTTCTCGCCGCCACGGCCCATACCGCCGCTTACAACGGTGAGATCGTCAAGAAAGCGTTCGATCTCCAGTCTTGGTTGGATAATGCCGAACCGGCTGAGAGCGGCGGTGCAAAAGTCGGCCACGGTAGCGGCGGCATAATGCTGCTGCGGGCGGAGTAAAATCCGGCCACCTATTTCCTTTCTGCAACG
>NZ_SLVX01000066.1 GCF_004341885.1 Shinella granuli
CCGCTCGTCCATTGAAAAATCGTCCTTCCAAATCAACGAGCAGAATCTCAAGCCCAAATCGCGCCGTTAAAAGGTGGGGTGTTCGTCGCGCTTACAGTCGTCCTGTGTCGGGATGGAAATGCCAGCCTTCTCGAAGATGTCAGCCACCTTCTCTGTCGCCGGCAGCCATTCGGTTTCCGTGTACTTGTCGAAGTATTCGCCGGATGCGTATTTCGAGTTCTCGAAGCCCTTAAAGCTGGCGCCCTTTTCCATTGCAAGACGATTGGAGGCGCGCACCGCGTGATAGGTCACGGTGTAGAAGTAGATATTGGTAAAATCGATGCCTTCTTCCGATCCGTAGAAAATGCGCTCGCGGGCGAGATAGCCGTGCAGGTTCATCTGGCCAAGGCCGATCGCATGGCTGTCGTCGTTGCCTTTCTCGACGGACGGTACCGAGGAGATGTGGCTCATCTCGGAGACGGCCGTCAGGGCGCGGATCGAGGTTTCAATCGTCTTGCCGAAATCGGCGCTGTCCATCGCGGCCGCGATATTAAGCGAGCCGAGATTGCAGGAGATGTCCTTGCCCATCCTGGCGTAGGAAAGGTCGGGGTTGAATTCGCTGGCTTCGCTGACCTGCAGGATTTCCGAGCACAGATTGCTCATGGAGATGCGGCCGGCGATCGGGTTGGCGCGGTTCACCGTGTCCTCGAACATGATGTAGGGATAACCGCTCTCGAACTGGATTTCGGCGATGACCTGGAAAAAGTCGCGGGCCTTGATCTTCTTCTTCTTGATGCGGCTGTCGGCGACCATCTCGCGGTACTTTTCCGTCACGGAGATTTCCGTGAAGGCAACGCCGTAGACGCGCTCCACATCATGCGGCGAGAACAGGTACATGTCCTCGTTGTTCTTCGCGAGTTCGAAGGTGATGTCGGGGATGACGACGCCGAGCGACAGGGTCTTGATCCTGATCTTCTCGTCGGCATTCTCGCGCTTGGTGTCGAGGAAACGCATGATGTCGGGATGGTGCGCATTGAGATAGACCGCACCGGCCCCCTGCCGCGCGCCAAGCTGGTTGGCATAGGAGAACGAATCCTCCAGCAGCTTCATCACCGGGATCACGCCGGAGGACTGGTTCTCGATCTGTTTGATCGGCGCGCCCATCTCGCGCAGGTTCGACAGCGACAGCGCCACGCCGCCGCCGCGTTTGGAAAGCTGAAGCGCCGAATTGATCGAGCGGCCGATGCTTTCCATATTGTCCTCGATGCGCAGCAGAAAGCACGAGACCAGTTCGCCACGCTGCTTCTTGCCGGCATTAAGGAAGGTTGGCGTTGCCGGCTGAAAACGGCCGGAAATGATCTCGTCGACGAGGTCACGGGCAATCTGCTCGTTGCCGCGGGCCAAGGCGAGCGCCACCATGCAGACCCGGTCTTCGTAACGCTCCAGATAACGTTTCCCGTCGAAGGTCTTCAGTGTGTAGCTGGTGTAGTATTTGAAAGCACCGAGGAAGGTCGGGAAGCGGAATTTCTTGTCATAGGCGTGGTCGAAGAGATCGCGAACGAAATTGAAGGCATACTGGTCCAGCACCTCCTGTTCGTAATAGCCCTCATCCACCAGATAATCGAGCTTTTCGCGCAGGTTATGGAAGAACACCGTGTTCTGGTTGACGTGCTGCAAAAAATACTGCTTGGCAGCCAGCCGGTCCATGTCGAGCTGGATTTTGCCATGCTCATCGTAGAGGTTCAGCATCGCGTTGAGGGCATGGAAATCCAGCTCGGATTCCGATGTCTTTAAAGGCTTCTCGAAGGTTGTCGCGTCCAAAATCGTTCCAATCCATGTGTGACATTGGCAACGTCTTCCTCTGTGCCGAGAAGCTCGAACCTGTAGAGGTAAGGCACCTGGCATTTCCTTGAGACGATGTCGCCGGCGAGCCCAAAGGTCGCGCCGAAATTGCTGTTGCCCGCGGCAATCACGCCACGGAGGTTCGACCGGTTGTCCGCATCGTTCAGGAAGCGGATCACCTGTTTCGGAACGGCTCCCTTGCCACCTTCGCCGCTATAAGTCGGCAGGATCAGAACGTAGGGTGCCTGGACATGGAGTCTGTCGGCCGGACTGACGGGGATGCGCCGGGCAGCGATCCCAAGCTTGGCCACGAAGCGATGGGTATTTTCGGACCGGCTGGAAAAATAGACGATCTCACCCATGGCTTGACGTCCTCAAGCTGCGAGCGTGCTGATCATATCCGGACGAAATCCCGCCCAGTGCAACTCGCCGGCGACCACAACTGGCACCTGGCGATAGCCGAGACCCTGCACCAGCTCGAACGCATCGGCATCTGCCGAGACATCGACGATTTCGTACGAAATACCCTGACGGTCGAGGGCGCGGGTGGTTGCGGTGCACTGAACGCAGGCAGGCTTGCTGTGTATCCGTCCGAGCGCGACCGCCTATGACTATTGCGTAAAACTGTTCAGACCCTGTCCTTATTCCCATGCATAAGGACAGTTGGACGGATGGAGATTTTTGAAGGAGACATTGGGTCACGGGTGAGCCGTCTTGAGGTGATCAACACCGGTCGGCGGCGTCGCTTTACGGAAGATGAGAAGCTGCGGATTGTCGCAGAAAGTTTTGCGGGGCGAGGTCTGGCGTCGGCGACGGCCCGTCAGTACGGTATCAGCCGCTCCCTGTTGAACCGTTGGCGCAAATCGGTTCGCCAGGGTTTGCTCAGCCATCAACAAACCGATGGATTTGTGCCGGCGTTCGTCACGCCGGAGACTTTTATGCCGGTGAAGCAGGCCACTGCACCTGCTGCGATGGAGCATCCGGTGGAGTCTGCTTCCGGCCGCATGGAGATTGTCGCGGCGAACGGCCGCCGTGTGGTCGTGGACGGCAGCGTCGACGTTGAGGCGCTGCTGCGGATCGTGCGGGGGCTGGAGACGTTGCGATGATCACGCTTCCTTCCGGTCAAAATGTGCGGGTGTGGATTGCAACGGGCCATACGGACATGCGGTGTGGGTTTCCATCCCTTGCGTTGCGGGTGCAGGAGGTGCTGAAAATGAACCCTCTGGACGGCAATCTTTTTGTGTTCCGCGGTCGCAGCGGATCGCTGATAAAAGTGATCTGGAGTGACGGCCAGGGGAGCTGCCTTTTTACAAAGAAGTTGGACCGGGGCCGGTTCGTCTGGCCGTCTGCGCAGGGCGGCTCGATCGCTATATCGCCTGCGCAGCTTTCTTATTTGTTGTCCGGAATTGATTGGCGCCATCCGCAGGAAACCTTTCGTCCGACGAAGGTCGGATAGCATTACTTCATTGAAAATACTGAGAGAATATGATGGTATGGCTTCATGGTATCGAAGCCTTCCGATCTACCTGCGGACCTTGCAAACGCCTATCTGGCGCTGCTTTCCGAGCGTGCGATCCTTCAGGCTGAACGCGATGTCGTTGCCGCCGAGCGGGACATCGCGGTGGCGCAAGCCGCCAATGCGCAGGCCATGCTGTCGGACAGCGAGGCGCTGATCGTCAGTCTGGAACTGGCGATCGAAAAGCTCCGGCGCGAACTGCGCGGTCAGAGATCCGAGCGCACGGCGCGTCTGATCGACCAGATGGAATTACAGCTCGAAGAGCTCGTGATGGCCGCGACGGAGGATGAAGTGGCGGCCCAGGCTGCTGCCGCCAGAACGTCGAGCCTGCGTTCGTTCACACGCAAACGGCCGGTGCGCAAACCTTGGCCGGAGGATGCCGAGCGCGAGCGCGTGGTGATCGATCGCCCGACCGTCTGTGCTTGCTGCGGCGGGTCGCGCCTGTCGAAGCTGGGCGAGGACGTCAACGAGACGCTGGAGGAGATACCGCGCTGCTTCAAGGTGATCGAGACGGTTCGGGAGAAATTTACCTGCCGCGATTGCGAGGCGATCAGCCAGGCGCCAGCACCGTTCCATGCCACGCCGCGCGGCTTCATCGGTCCGCATCTGCTGGCGACGATCGTCTTCGACAAATTTGGGATGCACAGTCCGCTGAACCGCCAGAGCACAAGGTTCAAATGTGAGGGCATAGACCTTTCAACCTCGACGCTGGCCGATCAGGTCGGATTTGGAACGGCGGCCCTCATGCCGGTCTACGACCTGATCGAGAAGCATGTCTTTGCGGCCGAGCGATTGCATGGTGACGACACGACCATCCCGATCCAGGCCAAGGGCAAATGCGTAACCGGGCGAATATGGACCTACATCCGGGACGACCAGCCGTTCGGGGGAACGGCTGCGCCGGCGGCGATCTATTATGCGTCGAGTGACCGGCGCGGCGAACATCCGCAGAAGCACCTGGCCGAGTATGGCGGCATTCTGCAGAGCGACTGCTACAATGGCTTCGAGCCGATTGCTGTTGCCGCAGCGAAAGAGGTCCCGATCACCTTTGCCTTTTGCCATGCCCACTCGCGTCGGAAATTCTTTGCACTGGCCGATATCCAGAAAAATGCCCGCGATCACAAGCGCAAAGGCAAGCCGATCTCGCCGATCGCATTGGAAGCCGTCAAGCGCTATGACGAGTTGTTCGAAATCGAGCGCCAGATCAACGGTTTGAGCGCCGAAGAACGGCTGGCAGTACGGCAGGAGAAGAGCAAGCCGCTGTTCGATGACATGCACGAGTGGTTGAAGAAGGAACGCGCCACGCTCAGCAGATCGTCCGAGGTCATCGAGCCGATCGATTACATGCTCAAGCGCTGGGAGGGCTTTGCTCTCTTCCTCCAAGACGGAAGGGTTTGTCTCACGAATAACGCCGCGGAACGGGCGCTGAGAGGTATTGCGTTAGGAAGACGGAACTGGACGTTCGCCGGTTCCCAGCGTGGGGCCGATCGTGCCGCCGTCATGCTGACGGTCATCACCACATGCCGCCTTAACGAGGTCGACCCAAAGGCTTGGAGAGGTGGCTCGGTTTGTCTGAACAGCTTCGGGCGTTTCGCTAAGTGGATTTCCGCCTCGATTATGCCGCCACCATCATTGGTGTCAGCGCGTT
>NZ_SLVX01000067.1 GCF_004341885.1 Shinella granuli
ACCTCAATCGGGGAAATGATTGTAGCGCATGACATAAGCCATGGACTTAACGACAATCAGCAAGTCAGGGCAGACGGCCTTCGGCGGAGGGATACTCCATCGGCGCGGACCATGGCGAAGCTTCGAGGCCGTCGAGTTCGCCACGCTGACCTGGGTCGACTGGTTCAACAATCGCCGGCTGCTGGAGCCCATCGGCAACATCCCGCCGGCCGAAGCTGAGGAACGCTACTACGCCATGCTGGAAGAACCCGCCATGGCGGCATAACTTAAACCAGAAGGCCTCCGGCAAACCCGGGGCGGTTCACGGTTGTTCCGGATGCAACGTTCGAGACCTGCCCTCGCGACCTCACGGTGCTGTTTACACCCGGTGGCACGGATGGGACGATCGCCGCAGCGACGGATCCTGACACGATTGCCTTCATGGCCGATCGTGGCGCTCGGGCAAAGTATATCACCAGCGTCTGCTCAGGCTCGTTGATTCTTGGAGCGGCAGGCCTGCTTCAAGGTTACAAGGCCACTTCACATTGGTCGTGCCGGGATGCACTGGCAGGCTTTGGCGCGATCCCGACTGACGAACGGGTGGTCCGCGACCGCAACAGGATCACAGGTGCTGGCGTGACCGCCGGATTGGACTTCGGCCTTTCCATGGTCGCTGAACTGCGCGACCAAATTTACGCCGAATGCAGCCAGCTCATGAGCGAATACGATCCGCATCCGCCCTTCAATGCCGGGTCGATGAAGACCGCTCCCATCGATGTGAAACAGGCCATGGTCGAGCTGGCCGCCGGTTTCACAAAGCAGGCCGAGGCGCTGGCAACATCCTTTACGAGATAATCAAGACCTTTCCCCTCTCCCAATTGTGCGCCGTGCAACGAAGCTACCGCCCGCGGCTGGCGCTCGAGATCTGGACTTTTGACAATGAGACATTTGAAACTTGTGCTCCTGATGAGCACGACGCTGGCAACCCCGTCTTTTGCACAGGAGCAATCGGCGACGGAACTCGAACCGATTATTATCGAGGCTTCGAAAGGAGGACGGGTTGTTTCTACGACTGCCGGCGAGGTCGACGGATATCGTGCGCTTACGGCGACGAGCTCTACCCTAACCGACACACCCCTTCGCGAAATACCGCAGTCAATCCAGGTTGTGCCACGCAGCGTCATTGACGATCAGGGTATCACTTCGATCGGCGAGGCCCTGAAGAACGTCAGCGGCGCGGTCGGCCAACCCGTTTTGCAGACACCTATCTATAATACAAACTTCATCAGGGGGTTTGTGGCTGAGCAGTATCTCGACGGAATGACGACCTATCTTCAAAGCGGCGATCCCAACGCATTCTCCGATGTCGAAAGAATTGAGGTGTTGAAAGGTCCAAACGCTATCCTTTACGGGGGTGGCGTCGGCGCTCCGCTCGGTGGCGTCATCAACGTCGTCTCGAAGATACCCACCGCGGAAAAGTTCGTAGAAATCGGCGGCACGATCGGAAGCGATGATTACTACGCACCATTCTTCGATATAAATCAGCCACTCAACAGTGAAGGCACTGTCTTGTTTCGCGGAACCGGAAGCTATGTCAAGTCAGCCTCCGAGGTCGATGTCATCGAGACCAAGCGCTATTCCTTCAATCCGACATTAATGCTCACCAACAATGACGACACGACAGTGACGATCCAGGGGCGCGTCTCCCGGTGGCAGCAGCCCGAATATCAAGGACTACCTATTACCGGGACGCTCACCGGTCCATTCCGGCTCGACCGTGACCTCTTCGTTGGAAATCCTGATATTCCAGACAGCTTCTCAGACACGAAGAATGTGACATTAACGCTCGATCACGAATTTAACGATACGTGGTCGAGCAGCACAAAATTACGCTATGGCAAGAGCGCTTATGAACAGAGGTCTCAGAACTTTATCAGCAACACTCCAGATGCAGGCGCGTCTTCCTGGAATCTATACAATATAGCCGTCGATGAGGAGCGAGAGGAGTTTGCAATTTCGTCGCACGTCGTCGGAGATTTCTCGTCGGAGATGTTCGACAATAAAGTCGTCATGGGTGCCGACTATAGCAGGATGAGCGAACGGGCAACCATGTACATGGACATGATGCCTGCTGGCACTGTTGATTTTTTGAACCCGGGCGGTTGGCCGGACTACGTGAAGCCGACAGGTATTGCGATGTCCGATGGTGACAACGTCTATCAAACGCTTGGCGCCTTCGCCCAATTGCAGTCGACCTATGCCGACCGGTTGCATCTTCTGGCGGGATTGAGGCTTTCGCGCCTTGAGATAGATCAGAATTCGCCGACTTACGGTCGCACCGACATAACCGCGAAAACGAAGCTTCTTCCGCGCGTAGGCGCGGTCTTCGATATCACCGACGAATTCTCGGTCTTTGCCTCCTACAGCGAGGGTATGAAAGGAAATCCGTTTTATTTCTATTCAGGCCCGGCGGTACCCGAGACATCGAAGCAATATGAGGCTGGGATCAAATTCGATCTCGACTACGGCTTCTCGGGTAGTGCGGCGGTGTTTCAGATCGAGCGATCAAATGTGCCTGTCACCGATCCGGCAGACCCTATGATGCTCACAAGTCTCGCGATCGGACAGCAGCGATCCCGCGGCTTCGACACAGAGCTCAGCTGGCAGCCCGACGAGCACTGGAAAGTCATGGCCAACTACGCCTACGTTGATGCCGAACTCACGAAGGACATCCCGGGCGGCGCTTCGGCTGGAAACAAGCTCAACCAGATTCCGCGTCACTCAGGCGGCCTCTGGATTGATTATTCCTTCGGTGATGATGGCCCGCTCTCAGGCTGGAGCACTGGAGCCGGCATCCATGCCGCGTCAGGGGCACCGACCGATTTGATGAATATATACAAGACGGAGGCTTATATCACTGCGGATGCCGCAATTCGCTACAAGCATGACGGATTCTCGGCCAACCTCATCGTCAAGAATCTGACCGACGAGAAATATTATCTGCCATTCCAGTATTTGACAGGTGGTGTCGCGGCTGCACCGGGGCGCTCCGTGTATCTGATGATTTCACAACGCTTTTGAGCCGGCAGGATTTGTAGGAGACATGGCGTCTCCAATAAGGAGGCGCCATCACGTCTAAACAGAGAAAAAGCTCACGCCCCTCCTAGATATCGAAAAGGGCATGCACTGGATATCCGACCCCAGTGCAGCAGCTTAGCACAGGCGCTCTTTCACGCATCCAAGAATTCAATTTGATCGCGTTGCGTTGACTTAAAAATTCCAATCCTCGTCTTCTGTCGCAACGGCCTTGCCAATGACGTAGGAAGAGCCCGAGCCGGAAAAGAAGTCGTGATTCTCGTCGGCATTCGGCGAGAGGGCAGACAGGATCGCAGGATTGACCTTGCAGGCTTCCGGCGGAAACAGCGCCTCGTATCCAAGATTCATCAGCGCCTTGTTGCCGTTGTAGTGCAGGAACTTCTTGACGTCTTCAGTCAGGCCGACCGCGTCGTAGAGCGCTTCCGTGTACTTTGCCTCGTTGTCGTACAGCTCGAGAAGGAGATCGAAAGCAAAGTCTTTGATGCCCTGCCGTTTCGCTTCGGGCAGGCGCTCTACGGCGCGCTGGAACTTGTAGCCGATATAGTAGCCGTGCACAGCCTCGTCGCGGATGATCAAACGGATCATGTCGGCGGTGTTGGTGAGCTTGGCTCGGCTCGACCAGTACATCGGCAGATAGAAGCCGGAATAGAACAGGAAGCTTTCGAGGAAGACCGAGGCTACCTTCTTCTTCAGCGGATCGCCCGAGACATATTGCTCCATGATCAGCGCCGATTTTCGCTGTAGGAACTCGTTCTCTTCCGACCAACGATATGCGTCGTCTACGTCAGGGGTCGAGCATAGCGTCGAGAAGATCGACGAATAGGAGCGTGCGTGGACCGCCTCCATGAACGAGATGTTCGACAGAACGGCTTCCTCGTGCTGGGTCGCAGCATCTTCCATCAGCCGCACGGAACCCACACCATTCTGGATGGTGTCAAGCAGCGTCAGGCCGGTGAAGACGCGGATGGTGAGTTTCTGCTCTTCGGGCTTCAACGTCGCCCAGGACGGGATGTCGTTCGACAGCGGCACCTTTTCCGGTAGCCAGAAGTTCCCCGTCAGCCGGTTCCAGACTTCGAGGTCCTTGTCGTCCTCGATGCGGTTCCAGTTGATGGCGCGGATACGGTTCGAAGGCTGCGGGACTTTGGCTTTCACTTGAATATTCATGTTCGTTTCCCCCGGATCACAGCGCGCATGAGACGCAACCCTGCACTTCCGTGCCGGACAGCGCCATCTGGCGAAGGCGGATGTAGTAGATGGTCTTGATGCCCTTCTTCCAGGCGTAGATTTGCGCCCGGTTGATGTCGCGGGTCGTTGCCGTGTCGCGGAAGAACAGCGTCAGCGACAGGCCCTGGTCGACATGCTGGGTGGCCGCCGCATAGGTGTCGATGATCTTCTCCGGGCCGATCTCGTAGGCATCTTCGTAATAGTCGAGGTTGTCGTTGGTCATGAAGGCGGCCGGATAATAGACGCGGCCGATCTTGCCTTCCTTACGGATTTCGATCTTCGACACGATCGGGTGAATCGAGGACGTGGAGTGGTTGATGTAGGAGATCGAGCCTGTCGGCGGCACGGCCTGCAGGTTCTGGTTATAGAGCCCGCCTTCCATGACAGCCGCCTTCAGTTCCCGCCAGTCGTCCGTGAGCGCGACGGACACACCACATTGCCTGTAGGCTGGGTTAATGCTGCTGGGCGCGTTTTTACCGGGCCTGTCTTGTGATGGCGTGCAATTGCA
>NZ_SLVX01000068.1 GCF_004341885.1 Shinella granuli
ACCCTACGCCGCATCGCTCAAGGCTGGCCGGCCGCCGACATCGAAGCCCTGATGCCATGGAACTTCAAGCCCGACGCCATCGGCTGACCGCTTACGATGAGGCTCAGTCCCAACAGCATGGAACTGCGGCCGACGTCGATGCCGGGGAAGAGCACCGTGGAACCGAGGAAGGGAAGGGGCACGACGACGCGCATGAAGGGCTGCGTCGCGCCCGCCACCTCGAAACCGCCGCCCTGGATCGGGCCGTTGATGATCTGGCGCGGCAGGTCGAAGGCCAGGAAATACGGAACCATCGAGACCAGCACCACCGCCAGAAGCCAGAACTGCTGCGGCCGCGTATGCGTCCAGATGTAGCGTAGCAGTCGTTGGTCCATGCTCGGCACCATCGTCATGATCGCCGCAGCGTTCCGGAGGGGCCCGGGACCGGGATCGGGAAGATTGCGGACACACCTTATCGAACGCAAACCCGTCCGAAAAGCCGGCCAGTCTGACATCACTCGTCAGAAATCCCGTCCAATCAATCGCGCGAGCGCCGGACGGAGGAGCGGCTGGCGAAACATGTCCCGCCGTGCGCGAAGATGCAGAAGAGATCGACGGATTAGGACCGGTTCAGCTCATTGTTCTTCAGCCCTGACAAATGGTGTCAGGAAGATGCTCTTTGTCGGCAAATCCAGACCGCAGATCGAGCAAAGGCGGAGAGATGCCGCTCAAGCGAAGTTTGATAAATAAACTATTCCAATAATTATATGGCGCGCCGGAGAGGATGAAACTGGGAACTCGTATGTTGTTGTAATCGCCCTTTAATACTAGCTCGCGTTACGCAGAAATGCGTGCAGAGCAGGTTCTTCCAAGAGCGCAACTATGTCCAACATGCGTGCGTGGACGGTCGCAACAACCGTGGCGTCAGCTCCCCTGACAGCAACACCTTTCCCGTCTGCATTAATTCCTCTGATTTCCGCATCAAGAAAATGATCAGAAGGAAGGTAACAACCCCGAGTGCTGTGCAGCCCCGCTATCGACAGTAGTGCGTCGGGTGATTGCAGCCGTACGAAGAGTTTCTTGTGTATTTGAATGGGATCGTGGGGGTCTCCGTCTGCCAACAATGAGAGAAAAGCTTCTGCAATTGTCCGCCTTGCCTCCGGCCTGCGGCCACGGCCTGTCGGTGCGGGACTTTCATCCACCAGAAGTCCGGACGCGAACCCGGAAATCAAAGATCGATCTGTGTAAAAATATGACACCGGGGCATCATCAATCGAATCATCAATCTCGATCAGAATGAAGCCGCCGCCCAAACCACAGTCCATAGGCGCTATGTTCAGCTTTTCGCCGGAGACTAAATCAGGTCTCATAAACCTCTTGCTGCTTGACCATTGTGTTGTGCCGGATGATTTCGTGAACGTTTTGAGCTGAATTCGCCGTTCGTTATCCCCGTCATCCAGGACTATATCGAATTTGTCGCGATCGACTTCCGGCTCGAATATGCTGAGAGGGTAATTCGCGCGCACTGCCGCCAGTTTAATGTCAAAATAAAGCCTGTGGAAAAACAGCCGCTCTCGCGTGACCGAATTGACCGGATTATTAAAGAAATGTGTGAGCGCCAAATTAGTCCCCCCTCGAAATTATCTTTGCCCCGCATTTTCCTCGTCTGGGGTCATCTGTTGCCTTCATCCTATAGGCGGCGGTGGAATCGGGCGCAGCGGGCATCCCGCTTTGGTACTGAATCTCCGGTGAGATCTGGCTCACTCGGAGTCCTCAGGGTCGACGAAAGGTGCCAGTTCATCACCGTATCCATAGAGACCCATCACCTCACGCAGGGTAAAAGACGTATCCTGCAGGACAGTCCTTGCAGCTTGGCAATTCCGAAATTCGCCCTGGTGTGCAATCTTGTTGCGCTCGGCATTCACCTTGACGATGCGCTGATTCCATAAGCGCTTCAGATCATCGTGTTCTTCATACTGAGCCATGATCGGCAGATAGAGGTTTTGGTATTTGTTGTGGATGCCGTTGGCATTCTGAAGAAGCTTATCGACGAATTGCAGAGGCAACTTCTTTTCCGTTACAAGCTCTTGTCGAATCGCAAAGTTGACCATCAGCTCAAGACAAGTCGCGCAGCGAAGTATCGCGACTGACCACTCTTCGCGTTCATACAGCCCGAGCGCCTTAGTCCAGTTGCGCGCGACTTTCTCGTCATCTGAAGCCTTGGAGTAGGATTTCTTTTTCTTCTCGGTCTTCGTTCTTCCGAGACTTACTCGTTTCACCATAGCATCAGAACCCGTATTTCAGTCGTCGCATTTCGAAGGCAGCTTTACCGCCTTCAAGGGTTTCCCCAACTAGTTCGCGCACATAGTCCGAGTCGATCGAACCGAGGTTTCGGTCTGGCAGATGAACATCCGATCCATCCGAGGACTCTGCAGGCTCCAGCGCCGCAATGAGTTCAGCATCGCCCAGAACCGGAATGTTCGCATTGTGAGTTGCAAAGACAAACTGGCGCCGCCGCTTCTCCCGTTTAATCTGCGGAACGATGCCATCGGTGATAAAACGGTTATCCAGGTCATCCTCCGGTTGATCGATCAGCAGTGGCCCGGGCGATTCCAGGAGGAGAAGCAGAAGAACAGCGGTAGCCTTCTGCCCAGTGGATAGTTCATCCAATGTCCGCCATACAGCCGGAGCACCTTCGCGAGCGACATTGAGCTGCACAGTTGTCGTCGCGGGCAGATCGATCTCTTCCAGCTCCATGATGAATGACGAGTTCGCGCCTATCAGCTTCTCCGCCTGTGCAGGCGGCATAGGAAAACTCTGCACAATTGCTTCCTTGCCTTCCCGGCAGGCTTGGGCCAGCGCGCGCATGGAAAGCGGCTGCTGCCTGCTTAGCGACTGCACCATGTCCGACACACGTCCCCCGAGCGTGCGCAGATGCTCCTCAAGCGCAGCCCGGTCGCCTGTCGCGGTCACACTGACCTTAACCCGATCACCAAGCTTACGGCTGACCTTTTTTGCCGCACGTTCTAGTGAGCGGAACTGGGCCGATTTGGTATCTTCCCATTCCTCTAAGGCTTTGCGGCGTTCTGTGTTCGCTGCTTTCAAATCTTCCGCCAACTTCGCCTGGCGGAGCTTTTTTGGCTCAAGCTGCTCAATCCGTTGCAGCACAGAAGTATATTCGCTTCCGTCAATGCCATCTTTGGCGAGCTCCCTCAGCGTCTTCTGATGCGCATCCTCAACCTGCGCGCTGCGCCCGTTCCATTCCGTCTGTACGTCCTGCAGGCCGGTCCGCGCTTTCGCAATCGCGAGATCGAGTGCGGCGAGAGCTGCAGCGATTTCGGTTTTGAGTATCTCGATATGCGGCTTGAGCTTGCGAAGGATTTCCGCGCCGCCAAGGTCTTTAAGACCATCTTCTTCTAAACGGGAAACATCGGGGATATAATCTTCGCCGAAAGCATCGCGCATTTCCTGTACATCATCGACAATACCATCGATGGCTTTGAGAATCCCCTCTTCAGCGACGATTTGTTTCTTGTCCTTTAGCTTGTCCTCAAGGCCAAGGTCCTTATAACGCTTTAGAGTTTCACGAAGCCCCGGAAGTGCGGCAAGCTCCTCGTCGATCCGTGCGAGCTGCATCTCGATCCCGGCGATATCAGTCCTTGTGTCGCTAAGACGATTACGGATCTCGCTGTGTATGACCGTATCGCTGACAGTGGAGTCAACAAAGCGGTCGAGAAGCCCCGTTAGACGTTCAGGGCTGCGGGCAAGCTCGGATATTTCGTGCTGCCCGAATATCTCGATCCCGGCAGACACATCGCGAGTCGAAAGTTCTGTTAGCTCTCCAGACGAATCCGTCACAGTTGGGCGATTCCCAACTGTGCGCTCGATCAGGTACTCTCGCGGCGAGGGTGTATGTGAGCGCAGTAGCAACGACACCTTTGTTCCAGCTCCAAGAACATGGCTTACAAAGGATTTGTGCAGCTTCGCGGCTTCTTCGCCAAGGGGCGGGATATCAAGCACGAAGCGAACGCTTTCGATGATTGTAGACTTCCCGGTCCCGCGACCGCCGATCATAACATTCAGACTGTCGTTAAAGTGAATGCCGATACCGTCAAGAAAGCCACCCTCCCATGCAATTGCCACCAATTCGCTGTGATCCTCGGGCTCATCGTCAGAGACGAGGCGAATACGCGAAACTGGATCGAGGAAGGCTTGCTTCAGGCCCTCAACCGACACCGATGCCATTTTGATCCAGCAACTCGCCCCCGGCGCCGCAGCCATCGAAGGGGAACTCACGTCCTGAGCGTTCACCACGGCGATGGGACGCTCCCGTACATAGTCCACGTTGCGATTCTGGATAATCGGGCGGTGGTTATCCGGAGCTTGGTCGACCGGCCCTGGTAGGCAGGAAGCGTGAAGGTGCTCGTGTCGCCAGGCCTTAATGGCAGGCTGCCCGCGCAAGGTTGCCAGTAGCCCACCAGCCGAGCAAACGTGAGCAGCTATCGGAATCCCGCCCCAGCGTTTAGTGCAGGCCGTCATCAGTTCATCACAGTCTTTCGATCCGGTAGGCGAATCTTGTAAGTCATCATGGATTCCGCATTCGCCGATAGAGGTGGCTCGGTTTGTCTGAACAGCTTCGGGCGTTTCGCTAAGTGGATTTCCGCCTCGATTATGCCGCCACCATCATTGGTGTCAGCGCG
>NZ_SLVX01000069.1 GCF_004341885.1 Shinella granuli
GTCTCGTCATAGTCTCTCCTGTTCCCGGCATCTAAGCCGAAGTCAGGCAGAAACTCCACTTATCCCCGCTGTGCAGATTTCCCGAGCCAGCTCTGCGGCGCTATCGATGGATGAGCTGGCGCATCTTGCTGCCAAGGCGGAATTGTCCGAAAATCTGGTGCTCGACACGGCGCGCGAAACGGTGGAGCGTTTCCGCGTGGTCTGGGACGCCGAGAAGAACAATCTGCCGATGGCAGCCAAGGTCCGCGACATGATCGATGCGCACGTGCCATCGATCGAACTCTATCGTGAATGTACGTGACGGAAGGCGACAACCTGCCGCTATGCTTTTTCGCAAAAAGGTAGAACTGAGATCGGAACTGGGTTCAACGGATTGTTGAATTCGAAAGTAGGGACAGAAGCAGCCCAAAAGGGATTTTGCCTGCAGTAGGATTGTTCCGCTGGTCCGTGGCCGGTTTTTGCATCGCCACTATCAATCGAGATGAAGTGACTTAAGGTGTGGTCGAGTTCTCGGATTGGTCTCCAATCGCGTCTGCAAATTTTCACATTAACCGCACAAGCTTGTCGATCTCGCTTGGCTCCCAACTTGCAGAGACGGAAAGGGCTATCTTCTCGCGTGCCGCATCAATCTTGCCGGTCATCGCCTTGCCCTTCGCCGCCACTACAACGCCTCTGGACCAAACGTCCCCTAGTCCCGAAGCTGAGCTGAGAGTTCGAGTTGCGCGATCGGGATTGCTGTAACTCAGTTCGAACGGCGTACGTCGTCTTGACGCCGAATTCACAGCATCGAGGACGAGGGCAATAACCTGTGAGAATAGAGTGGGCCAATCTTATTATTGGACGGCCTTTTTCGCTCCCCCCATACTGGCAGAGTCGGATGATGATGTCGGTCCTCCCAAGCGTCACTCAATCCGTCCCAAAACGATATGGGGAACATCAATGTTCAAGACACTCGCCTTCTTGCCAATGATTGCAGCCATCGCATTGACCGCTTCCGGTAACGCTGCAACAGCTCAAAGCTTCGATACCTCCTCGATCAAGACCGACGAGGCCCTGGCCGCCCGCGTGCCGGAGAAAATCAAGTCGGCCGGCGTGCTGACGATCGGGTCCGATACGGCATATGCTCCATGGGAATTCCTGAGTGAAAAGGACGGCCAGACACCCGAGGGCATCGACGTCGACATCGCTAACGCGATCGGCAAGAAGCTCGGCGTGAGAATTGATTTCCAGACCTCTGCATTCGAAGCGATATTGCCCGCTCTCGGCACCAAGTTCGATCTCGGTGTTTCGGCCTTCTCCATCACCAATGAACGCATGAAAGCCGTCAATTTCGTCAGCTACGCGGATACGGGCAGCATGTGGGCCGTCAAGGCCGGCAACCCGACGAAGTTTGACCCGAGCGATCTCTGTGGTCGCAAGATTGCCATTCAGTCGGGCAGCTACCACGAAAAGGCGGTCATCGAGGAAAACGACCTCTGCAAGTCTGCCGGCAAAGCAGAGATTGAAATCCTGCCATTCTCCAAGCAGCCCGAAGCCCTCACCCGCGTTGCCGCTGGCGGCGCCGACGCGACGGTCTCCGGCGAAGCCGGTATCGGATACGCCGCCAAGCAGTCGTCAGGTGCATTTGAAACGCTCAAGCCAGGTGACGGCGTTCTCAGCAAACACGGCCCAAACGGTATCGCGGTCGCAAAGTCGGACATGGCTTTGACCGAACTCGTTGCAGATACCATCAATTCTCTTATCGCGGACGGCACTTACAAGGCGCTGCTCGACACTTGGGGCGTCGGCTCGGTGATTGTCGAGAAGGCGATGGTCAACCCCGAAGTCAAGATCTGATGGCTTCCGAAATCGATAACATGGGGATCGGTATCAAGCCGGTCTCCATAGAAAAGCCGGCGGTGACGCGCAATGTCGTCGTCCCGCGGCATCACCCCGGTCGCTGGCTTGCCATTGCTATCCTGGCGGTCCTGGCTTTGCAGATCGGACAGGCCGTTTCGACCAATCCCAATTTCCATTGGGACATCTACTCGACCTATCTGTTTTCTCCGCAGGTCATTCGCGGCGTAGGCTGGACGCTGCTTTTGACGGTTGTTGCAATGACGGTGGCGATCGTGGTCGCAGCCCTGCTGGTCATCATGCGCGACAGCGACAATCCCATCCTTCGCAGCATTGCCTATGGCTGGGTGTGGTTCTTCCGAGGAACGCCGATCTACACGCAGTTGCTGTTCTGGGGCCTGTTTGCGGTGCTGTTCCCGAACCTCAGCCTCGCCATTCCTTTCGGGCCCGAGATCGTCAGCGTCGAGACGAAACTTATCGTTACGCCGGCCATAGCCGCGATCCTCGGCCTCGGTTTCAACGAGTCGGCCTATCTGACGGAGATATTCCGCGCCGGATTCAATTCGCTCGACAGGGGACAGGCCGAAGCCGCGCAGGCGCTCGGCATGAAGCCGGCGAAAATCTGGTGGCGCATTCTCATGCCGCAGGCAATGCGGGTGATCATTCCGCCCACGGGCAACGAAACCATCGGCATGTTGAAGATGACGTCGCTGGTGCTCGCCGTCCCGTTTACGCTTGATCTGACATTCGCGACCAATGCCATCTCCAATCGGCTCTACCTACCGATCCCGCTCCTGCTGGTGGCCGGCACCTGGTATCTCGCGATCACCAGCCTGCTCATGGTCGGCCAGCATTTCCTCGAGCGCCATTTTGGTAAGGGCGTTTCCGTTCATCCGGCACGGATGGAGTAGGTCATGGACGCACATATTTCCGAGTTTTGCGTCGAGATGCAGAACATCCACAAGTTCTACGGCCATGTGCATGCTCTCAAGGGTGTGGACCTGCGCGTGAGGCGGGGCGAAGTCTGTGTTGCCATCGGCCCCTCGGGATCCGGCAAGTCGACGCTGCTTCGATGCATCAATCAGTTGGAGAGCATTTCGGCGGGCCGTGTCTTCCTTAAGGGCGAGTTGCAGGGCTTTACCGAACGAGACGGCCGCTTTCACCCGTTGTCTAAGGGACAGATCGCAACGCAGCGACGGCTTACCGGAATGGTCTTTCAGCGCTTCCACCTGTTCCCGCACATGACAGCTCTGGAAAACGTGATGGAAGGCCCCTCGCATGTGAAAGGCTGGCCAAGGGAGCAGGCGCGCAGGAAAGCTGATGAGCTCCTCAACCGCGTCGGTCTGGAGGGGTTCGGAAACCGATATCCAGGCCAGCTTTCCGGCGGCCAGCAGCAGCGTGTCGCCATAGCCCGTGCGCTCGCCATGGAGCCGGAGGTGATGCTGTTCGACGAGCCGACATCCGCACTCGATCCCGAACTGGTCGGCGAGGTGCTCGACGTCATCAAGGATCTGGCACGAAGCGGTATCACCATGGTCGTCGTCACCCACGAGATCGGCTTTGCCAGAGAGGTGGGCAGCCACCTTGTGTTCATGGATCAAGGGCAAATCGTCGAAGAGGGACATCCGCGCATGATGCTTGCCAATCCGCAAAATCCGCGAACCGCGGCCTTTCTTTCCAAGGTTCTCTGAGCATGCTCGTGACCGAAGGAAAAGGCTCAGATCGCGTTGCGCAGTTCCCGGATGAAGTCTTCAAGGATCGTGGATGGAAGGCGGTTGGGCGGCGTGATCAAAAGCGTGCGGAAATGAAGCGCCGGCTCGAAAGGCCTGAGCGTCAGACCGTGACCCTGATAAGGCTCGGCGGTGAGCGGGTTGACCAGCCCGATGCCGATGCCAGCAGCAACCATGGCGCAGATCGTCGTCGAGTAAGGCGTTTCTATCACGGTACGAACGGAGACGCCCGCCTCTGCGAAGGTGATCTCAGCTTCACGCCGGGTCGTGTCTTCGGGCGCGAGCGCAACAAAAGCCTGACCGGCGAGGTCGGCGGGGCGGATGATTTCGAGCGCCTCGAGCGGATGTCCTTTCGGCAATGCGACAGCCACACGGAACTGGGCGAATTCCTTGACCTCGACGCCCGTGCGGTCGATCTCGTCGGCCACGATACCGAGGTCGAACTGCCCGGTGGCGACGAGATCACGGACATTGGAGGACATGCGTGCCTGGAAGGTGATGGCCACATTCGGGTTGCTCTTCATGAAGGCGTGCAGGGCCCGGGGCACGACATTGGTAGACAGGGCCGAAAGGCAGGCGATCCTGATCTCGCCAGAACCGTAGTCGCGGATGCGGGCGGCCGCGCCGCGCAGATGCGTCAGCCCCAGGAATGCTTGCTCGACCTCCCGGAAGAAGAGCTGACCTTCCTGGGTCGGTTGCAGCCGTCCCTTGATGCGCTTGAAAAGGTCGAAGCCAAGCGAGCGTTCGAGCTCTTGAATCATCTTGCTGATGGCGGGCTGGGAGACATGCAGCACCTCGGCAGCCCGCGCTGTGGTGCCATTCGTCATTACCACCTTGAAGACCTCGACCTGCCTAAGGTTCACCATCCACTCCGTACGAAATTAATAACCTCAAAGAATAGCAGTAGCGCAAGAATGCTCGTTTCGGAATTGGTTTCCGTCAGCGTTCGGCGTTTCTCCGGAAAGTGTCAACGGCGGAGTAAAAACCGGCCACGGGGCGGAGCAAAAGTCGGCCACTGCGGCGCCGGCCTGAGACCGCCGGGAGGGCTTAAGCCCGAG
>NZ_SLVX01000070.1 GCF_004341885.1 Shinella granuli
GCTCGGGCTTAAGCCCTCCCGGCGGTCTCAGGCCGGCGCCGCAGTGGCCGACTTTTGCTCCGCCCCGTGGCCGGTTTTTACTCCGCCGTTGACATATTGTGGAAACAATTCTGAAGATACGGCGGCTGGCCCATGTTCAGGGCAAGTCGATCAAGGCGATCTGCCGGGAGTTGGGCATATCGCGGAAAGTGGTGCGGAAGGTTTTGCGCACCGATGAGACGGAGTTCAAATACGAGCGGACCCGTCAACCTCAGCCGAAGCTCGGCCCCTGGCGCGATCAGCTCGATGGAATGCTGCTCTCCAATGAGGCCAAATCCTCTCGCGAACGGCTGACACTGATCCGGATATTCGAGGACTTGCGCGACCTCGGCTACGAGGGCGGTTACGACACAGTCCGGCGCTACGCCCGAAGTTGGGCGAAGGAGCGCGGCTCGGTGACGGCAGAAGCCTACGTGCCGCTCTATTATGCGCCGGGCGAGGCTTACCAGTTTGACTGGAGCCACGAGATCATCGTGCTGAACGGCGTGACGACGACGGTAAAGGTGGCGCATGTCCGGCTCTGCCACAGCCGGATGATGTATGTGAGAGCCTATCCGCGCGAGACGCAGGAGATGGTCTTCGATGCCCATGACCGGGCATTCGCTTTCTTCGGCGGGGCCTGCACGCGCGGCATCTACGATAACATGAAGACCGCGGTGGAGACTGTCTTCGTCGGCAAGGAACGGCAATACAATCGCCGCTTCCTACAGATGTGCAGCCATTACCTGATCGAGCCGGTGGCCTGCACGCCGGCGTCGGGGTGGGAGAAGGGCCAGGTCGAGAACCAGGTCAATCTGGTGCGGGAACGCTTCTTCACGCCGCGGCTGCGCTTCAAATCCTACGATGAGCTGAATGGCTGGTTGCTGGACAAGTGCATCAGCTACGCCCGCGCCCATAAGCATGTCGATCAGACGGAACGCACGGTCTGGGAGGTGTTCGATGCGGAACGGCCGCACCTGGTCGGCTATCCCGGCAAGTTCGACGGCTTCCACGCGGTGCAGGCCTCGATCGGCAAGACCTGCCTCGTGCGTTTCGACAACAACAAATACTCGGTGCTGTCCACGGCAGTCGGTCGTCCGGCCGAGATACATGCCTATGCCGATCGCATCGTCATCCGGCAGGATGGCGTGGAGATCGGCCAACACGATCGCTGCTTCGGCCGTGGCGAGACGATCTATAATCCCTGGCATTACGTGCCGGTCCTGACCCGTAAGCCGGGAGCCCTGCGCAATGGTGCTCCTTTCCACGACTGGGTTTTGCCCGCCGCCATGGAGAAAGTGCGCCGCCGGCTGAAGGCCATGCATGACGGCGATCGGCAGATGGTGTCGATCCTCGAATGTGTAGGCCTGGACGGGCTCCCCGCCGTCGAGGCGGCCTGCCAGGAGGCGCTCGATCAGGGCGTGTTCTCGGCTGCCGTCATCATCAACATTCTGGCTCGCAAGCGTGACCCGCAGCCGGCCGCCATCCTTTCCATCCCCGACGCGCTTCGCCTGACCCACGAGCCTCTGGCCGATTGCGCCCGTTACGACAGCCTCAGGAGGGCAAGCTGATATGGAACGATCCCAAATCCTCGACATGATGGGCACGCTGAAGCTGTTCGGCATGCGCAGCGCCTATGACGAGATCATGGCCTCCGGCATAAAGCGCCAGCACGAGCCGCCGCGCATTGTCGGTGACCTACTACAGTCAGAGATCGCCGAGAAGCAGGCACGGTCCATCAAATACCAGATCACCGTCGCCAAGCTGCCGCTGGCCAAGGACATCGACGACTTCGACTTCACCGATACGCCAGTCAACGAAGGCCTGGTGCGCCAGCTTGCGACAGGGGCCTTCCTCGCCGAGCAGCACAATATCGTTCTGGTCGGCGGAACCGGCACGGGGAAGTCCCATCTGTCCATCGCGCTCGCACGCGCCCTAATCCGCAACGGCGCACGCGGCCGCTTCTTCAACGTCGTCGACCTCGTCAATCGGCTCGAGACGGAGGCACGCAGCGGAAAGCAGGGGCGGCTGGCCGACTTCATCACCAGGCTCGACTTCGTCATCATGGACGAACTGGGCTATCTCCCATTTGCCCAAGCGGGCGGCCAGCTCCTCTTCCATCTCATCAGCAGGCTCTACGAGCGGACCTCGATCATCGTCACGACGAACCTGGCCTTCGGCGAGTGGCCGGCCGTATTCGGCGACGCCAAGATGACCGCTGCTCTGCTCGACAGGCTCACCCACCATTGCGAGATCGTCGAAACCGGGAACGAATCCTGGCGCTTCAAAAACCGCTCTCAAAGCTAAAGCCGAAAAGACAAACAACCCGCGCCCGCAGGCCCCTGCGCTAAATGGAGAGCTCCGGGCCTACGCGCGCTGACCCGATGCAACCAGAGGCAGGGGTCCCTTTTGGGAGCCGATAAGGGGTCCCGTTACGACGCCGATTGACACTATGCGAAGGACCGGACGGATCGCGCCCGCGAAGAACTCATTGCCGAGCTCGGTAGCTGCTTCCTCTGCGCCGATCTCGGCATCGCACCTGAGCTCGAGCCGCGGCCGGATCATTCATCCTATCTGCAGTCGTGGCTATCGGTTCTTGCCAACGACAAGCGGGCGATCTTCCAGGCGGCGGCTCATGCGCAGCGCGCTGTAAGTTTCCTGCATTCCTTGCAGCCGGAAGCGGAAGTGAAGGCTGCGGCCTGACGCTCAGTCGCGGTTGTCACCGCCTGTGGCGACCGCGTGATCCTCCTCCCGTTCGTCCTTGAGACCTTGTGCGATGTCAGCATTCAGCCTTCCCCAGATTGACGGTTTTTGAGCGTCGGGTTTGGGTTTACGGGACGGCTTTCGCTCAATGATGAACGGCTTGGTCTGCTGGCGTATTGATCCTCAGGGCTGCGATCCGCAAGTGCAACGATATCGCACAGGGTAAGTTGGGCAAGCGGGCCGATGATGTGGGGGGCTCGTGTCCCCGACTGAAACAAGCAACGAAGGCAGAAGCGGGGGATGGCGCAAGATGCCATTGGTGCCCGGGCGAAAGCGGCGCAGCACCATTGCCATATCCCTTCGCGTCAGAGTTTCCGGCAACCCATCTGCGGCTCGATGAGGCATGTCTGACCGGAGACCGGCTGCGCCTCGATCGTCTTCCCGCAACGGCAAGCCGCAGATTTCTTACCCCGGAAGGCTGCCCCTTCCTCCTCTCCCACTAACAAATCTGCGACTTGCCGCCCTCCATTTCATTACGGCCCTATTGGGTGCGGTCCGATCGTCACCGGTCTTTTGACAGCTATCGAGGTCGCGATGGGCGCGGCCCGAACACGAGAAAAGGAATACGACAATGGCAACCATCGGCACATTCACCTCCACAGAAAACGGCTTCAACGGCTCCATCCGCACGCTCGCCCTCAACGTCAAGGCCCGCATCGCCCGGGTCGAAAACCCCTCCGACAAGGGCCCGCAGTTTCGCGTCTACGCTGGCAGCGTCGAGCTGGGCGCCGCCTGGCAGAAAACCTCCGAACAGGGCCGCGACTACCTCTCGGTCAAGCTCGACGATCCGAGCTTCCCAGCTCCGATCTACGCAACGCTTGCCGAAGTTGAAGGCGAGGATGGCCTCCAGCTCATCTGGTCCCGCCCGAACCGGGACTGATTGACATCACGGGGCTCCGCCGTCGGCGGAGCCTTCTCCTCTGCCGAGAAGTCAAAGCAGGACCCGGTATCGAGCCAGGTCCTGCTTTTTTGGTGGCATACGGAAACGGGGGATAGCTGCTCAGATCTGTCGAGAATGCCGGGCCGGAATGACGGCCTCAAGGACGAGCGGTTCCCCCAATTTCGCGCGAACGCTCGAAGAGCGCCCGCACGAAATCGGCTCCCCCACTCGCCGCCGCTGGCGGTCGCATCCGCGATCCCTGACCCCGCCATCCCGTCCCGCCCTGCGAAATCGTCTTTCACAAACTCAAGGAGATGAGACGATGACGATCGAACAGCACATCGAAGAACTGCGAGCCGAGCTGAAGACCGCTTGCGACGCTGCGGAGCGCCGCGAGATCCAGACCGAGCTGGACCTGGCTCAATGTAAGCGGGTAGGCCACCCCACGTAGCGGATTTTCGGTTTGAGGCTCATTTTCCTCGTGAATCACGAGGAGAGTCATATGAGCGACAAGGTGAGT
>NZ_SLVX01000071.1 GCF_004341885.1 Shinella granuli
CCGCTTATCAGCCTGCCAGCAGCAAGCTGACACTCATCCGGCCCTCGGGAATGAGCCGTGGTCGTCTAAGCTACACCACGTCCTGGGACACGATCAGACCGTTCGATTACGGTGCTGCAGGCACTGCCGAGCTTTTGTCCGAGCGCTGAGCTGTCCGATGACCGCGGGCCGCTCGCAGTGTCCCGTCGAACAAGCAGGTGTCCTCGCGCGCGGCATAGCCGCCGCGACCTTGCGCCGGCACCTTGCCGCGCTTGTCGAGGCGGGATTGATCGAACGCCGCGACAGCCCCAACGGCAAGCGCTATGCGCATCGGGGCAGGGGAGGGGAGATCGAGGCGGCATTCGGCTTTAGCCTCGCGCCTCTGCTTGCTCGTGCGGGCGAGTTGGTGCCCTTGGCAACCAGGTCTTGGAACCGGGTTCGGCCGGCGGTCGGCTTGGAAGGAGCAGTGTCGTCATCGCCGGTGTTCGCCAGGGGAGGGGAGGAGACTGATTTTCTCCGCACCGATGGTCGGTCGCGGCCTGTCGAAATCAGCCCGAGGGCGAGGTTCTTGCGGCCCGGTCCGTCGTTCATAATTACGCCTCCTTCGTCATCGATCCATAGAGGGCGAGCAGTTCGCCGGGCGGCATTTCCATCTCCACGATCGCTTTCGGGCGGTCTTCGTGACGGTCTGGAATGTGCCGGCCGTGCCGATCGACTGGCAGGAGGCTCGGAGGGCGATCGGCTGGGATGCGAGGGCGACACCGCTTTCCCGCAGGATTTCGCGCAGTGGTTTATGCGCCCTGGTGCGGCCACCCGCAGGCATGATCCGTGATATCCTGCAGGCGGGGAGGCACGGATGCGGCAACGGCGGTGGCGGACTTGCCTTCGGCTATCGCTGCGTCCTGCGGCTCCGCGGAGGGTTGCGGGGGGTAATTGTCGGCGTTTTCGTCGTCGAATCGGTCCATTTCCCTATAATGAACAAAACGACCGATAAGGCAATCTTATCCGCCATTATTCAAGGAAGACAAGCTGTGCGGTGTCTGTCGAAATCTGTAGCATAAACCGCGCACCCATTATAGGATGGCGGCCATGGATTCGCCCGTCACCCCTCTTGTCGCCTCGCCGGTACTCCCGGCCGCCCTGCCCGGCTGGACCCTGCCGCGTGGCCGCGAGCCGGATAAGATCGCCGCCGCCTTCGCTGCCGGCATCGTCTTGAAATCACTGGACGATTTTGTCCGCCCTGCGCCTATCTGGGTCGGCTGTTGGCGCGCGCGCCAAGCCCTGAAATGCGCCGCCGTCTCGGTTCGGCTGATGGGGCGAAACGAGGACGAGGCCGCGTTGCGTGATGCCGTTCTGCTGACGGCCGCTGGTGGCGATCCGGGCCCCGCCGGAAGGGTGTTTTTGGCCACCAAAAGGCTTTCCACTCGAAAACCTGCCTTTTCCTCGAAAGTCGTTGGTGAACTCGCCGATCTCTTGGGGCTTGTCTGGGACGATCGGCTGGCCGCGGCCGTCGATCAGGCCGACGACGCGCTGCAGTCCGGTCGCCCGGCGCCGCTTGCGGCGGCGGATCTGGTGAGCGCCATCCACGCCGCGCGCCGGGATGCCGAGGCCAGGGATGTCGTCGAGAGCTTCCATGAGAGCAAATCCTCCGTTGATCTGGAGGCCTGGATCGAACGCGCGACGAAAAGCCTGGTCGCATCATTCGCGAATGGCGTTATCCGAGACCGAGCCGCAATCCAGAATGCCATAACCTCCCAGTGGTCGAACGGCCAGACGGAAGGCCAGATCACAAAGCTCAAGCTCATCAAACGTGAGCGCGACGAACATCCCACCTTTCCTTTTGTGATTGAGGCTGCGAGATAAGCTCCTTCATCGACAGGAGCGGAACGGAATGGTTGGAGATCGCGCTGATGCCATGCTTGAAGTCATGGATGACCCCTATCGACGCCGTCTACGGTGACAACCTGAAATCCAGCAGCGTGGCCCCGATCATCTCGCGCCCCAAGTCCAAGAACGTCGAGATCTCCTATTTCGATGTCGCCAAGGGGAAACGCGTCAAGGTCGAGGCCCCGACGGGGATCGATGACGTCGACTCCGCGTTGCGAACGGTGATCACCGCCGCCGACGAGGACCGGGCCAGGAAGCGGGCGGAAGCCCACGGCAAGGTCAGCGATCGGGAGAAGGGCGGCGGATCCGTCACCATCCTGGGATCCGTGTATGCGGAACCGGAAGCACTCTGCAATCTCGGCGGGGTCGCCCGGGGATCGAGGGCTCCTACCGGATCGCATCCGTCGAGCACTCCTTGACCAAGAAGTGCGGCTTCGAGACCACGTTGAACCTGACGCAGCCACAGAACGGGGCCGGGGTCGATAGCCGAGGCGGGACCTCGGCGTCCACGTCATCCGTTCAAGGCCCCGGCGCGCCGGCGGCAACGGCGACACGATGAGGAGCGAGAAGATGGCAAGGGAACCGGTAAAACGCCCCCCAAAATCGCTCTTTGAAGCGGCACCAAACCGAACGGTTCAGGGCTCCCACGTAGTGGAAAGAGAGCTGGACCAATGCGAAATCCGTCTATGCTGGCTTCCTCTACGCCTCCGGCAAGAATTACGTTCAGATCAGCGAGATCCTGAACGACGGAACTGTGCCCCAAACGATCGGCGCCCTCGTCAACCGCCGCTGGAGGCTGCCGAAGGCAAAGCGTGGCCGGATCGTCGGGGTTACTCCGTACGTCGAAAAGCTCCTCGAGAAGCAGGCCGGCAAGCTGGGGATCACGCCCGAGCTCTTCCTCGAGCGAATCTGCGATTGTGTCATCAGGGACAGGCTCTATGACGCCGTCACCGACGGTCGCTATGATGAGAAGCCGAAAAGCAGCCGCATGACATTCCGCTTGAGGGAGTGGCGTTGACGGCGCCATACTGCGATACACAGTATCCTAAAAGAGGCAGCGGACCAATGGATCGCCCAACCCCGACAAAGGCACCAATCGCTCTCGCGGTTATCGCAAGCTACCTAATCCTGCGATGCCTTTGGAGAATCTTTATTCCAGGCACCGAGTACGCGTTGCCGCCGTGGCCTCTCGTGTCGATTATTGTCGACATTCTCACCATGATCGCCCTTTTCATCCTGAAGCCGCAGGTTCCCATCTCCGGCCCGGATGCTCCAATCTAGGTGCGCTATGCTACGCCTCTGTTTGTGGGCGGGATCATTGCAACGGCAATAATGGTCCTGATCAGATTTTCCAGCAACAAGGGCTGGTGGACCGGGCATTTACTGTAGATCCTGTTTTCCGGCTGCGGATGGGCCGGACAGCTCTACGCCATCGTCGTCGCTCACGAGCGTATAGCGCGCTCTGGTTCGAAGGCCTTGAAGACCGATTTCAGAATCAATACACTCAGCCACGGCGCTGCAATGCGGCGCTTTCCTTGTTGATCACCAACGTTTTCAGTGAGGTAGAAATGATCTCCAAGATGTTTGATCGTCCGGTCTATCTGGAAGAGCGGAAGGATCTGGTGAGGGAAATCACGTGCGTGGAAGACGCGATCGACTTCCTTGAGGAATTCCCCGAGCGGGACCGCGATCTGATCCACGATGCAACCCTGAAGACCTGCTACATGGCACACGACGGACATAAACCGCTTCGCGTGGCTCGTGATGCAATCCGGTCTTACGGAAAGAAAAAGGGCCTTCTCGTGAAGGAACCCGCCGTCCAGCCGTGGATGGTCAAGCCGTCCACCGGCGGCGGGCGCGTTTCCCTCTGAATCAAATATCGATGGCGGGAGGCTGCGAATGCGGCCTCTCGTTTCGGTCCACGCATCATAGAAGTTGCTTTCGCCTATCGACTCCTGCGAGCAGGCATTGCATCCTACCGCTAGGCAGGATCTAGGTCCTGTTGACAAAGTATGGCAGCCATATCTTTGCGGCTGCCAGGGCGAGGAATGCCGAGAAGGATTTTCGTGTCTTGTCGTATCGGGTCG
>NZ_SLVX01000072.1 GCF_004341885.1 Shinella granuli
GGCGTCACGACACGAAAGTGTTGAATCTGTCCGACTTTTGAGAACGTATGGTGATCACGCTGCGAGGATGGATGTTTCGCGCCGTAGCGGCCTGAGATCGAGGCTTTCCGTCGAGGTCCAGATGTAATCGCCAGTGAGACTGATGTGTTGCCACCCGAGCGGGGTGATGTGTTTGACTAGGTCGGGCGGCGTGGCGATACCCTCCCGGTTGAGTTCGGCGAAGGCCGGTTCGAGATAGAGAGTGTTCCAGTAGACGATGGCATTGATCAGCAGGTTCAGCCCGGACGCCCGGTAGAACTGACTCTCGAAGGTCCTGTCTCGCAGTTCTCCGAGCCGGTTGAAGAACAGCGCACGGGCCAAGGTGTTCTGGGATTCGCTCTTGTTGAGGCCGGCCGTCGCGTTCCTGCGCATTTCGGGGTTCTGCCACCACTGGGGCAGAAAGATGGACCGATTGATGCGACCGAGATCGCGTAGCGCCAACGCCAGTCCGTTCTGGCGTGGGAATGCGGACAGCTTTGCCAACAGGGTCGAAGGCCGAACCTGCCCGGAACGGATCGTCGTGACCAGCCGCAGGATGTCGTTCCAGTTTGCCTTGATCCGCTCGACGTTGATGGGCTCGCCAACGAGCGATGCAAGGTTTTCGGGAGGCGTGTCGCCCGGGAAGAGATAGAGCTTGCGATCCTTGAGACCGCGCAGCCGGGGCACAATCTGGAAACCAACGAGATGGCAAAGGGCGAAGCTCATATCGCTTACCCCGCCGGTATCGACATAGTGGGTTTCGATGGCGAGATCGCTGCCATGATAGAGCAGTCCGTCGAGGACATAGATGGCTTCGCTCGCATTGGCATTCATGGCGATGATGTAGAAAGCGCCGTACTGGTCAGAGGTGAACCGGTAGAACTTGGCGCCGGGGTTGGGACCATAGCGGGCGTTGAGGTCGCCGATCGCCTTGGCGTGTCCGCCCGCCGGAAAATACTGGCCATCGGAGGATGACGTTGTTCCATCGCCCCACAAGCTTGCCAGAGGCAATTGCCTCTGGGCGTTGACGAGAATGGCGTGCGCCGCCGTGTAACCTTCCTCGCGAATATGCCAATCGTGCGCCCAGGCGAGTTGGCGCATCGTAATGCCGGGGGAAACGTCCGCCATTCTCGTGAGACCGAGATTGATGCCGTCCGCCAGGATGGCGGTGAGGAGCGCAAGCTTGTTGTCGGCCGTCCGACCGCTGCGCAGATGGGTAAAGGCGTTCGAAAATTCCGTTCGGTCGTCAACCTCAAGCAAAAGGTCAGTGATGCGGATCGCAGGCAGACGGCTTTCCACCTTTAGCTTCAGCGACTTGGCGATGTCCGGAAACATAGCCTTGTGCGGCGTGACGCTAAACCCCGCCCCGGTCAGTTCTACATCGTCGAGCTCGCCGGCTGCGGCCAGACGGGAGAGGTCAGCCAGTCCATCGTTCAGGAGCTGGCGCTGCTGGCGAAGATACGTCTCGACATCGGTATCAACAGCGATTGGAAGCGGTCCTTCCTCACGCATCAGCTCGAATGTCGGCGTGGGAATGAGAAAGCTTTCGAAAGACTGGAAGCGTTTGGCTCCTTCCACCCAGACATCGCCCGCATCGAGCCGGCGCTTCAATTCGCTGAACAGGCAAAGCTCATAAGCCCTGCGATCAATCTTTCCATCTTGGAGTATGAGAGGCATCCAGCCCTTCGGCGCAAAGGAGATCGGTGCCTTGTCGGGTATGGTCCTTTTGCCCGTACGATATAGACCCGCGACCACGGATAGCGCCCGCAAGAGGTTCGCCGCCACGGCGTGACCGCGGAACACGAGCGTGGAGAGAAACTGTGGCGCCAGTTTCCTGATCGTCGGATAGCGCTGGAGCATTTCGATTTTACCGTCGATAACATCCGGCGCGATCAGCGTATCGACCGCCTGGACACTGGTTGTAAAAGCTGGCCATTGGATGACCCGATCAAGCGCTTTGGCCATGTCCTCACCCTTCTCTCTGGCCTCGATGATCGCATGGCAGACTTTCGAAACGTCCTTCAACGGCTTCTGCACTTCCCGAACGGATCGGGTGACGCGAGCAGCCGCCTGGTTATTGGCTCGCCGCGTCAGGATGCCCATGAGTTTCTTGAACATGTCGATCGCGCAATCGGTGAGATGGCGGGAAAGGTGGAGCACTGTCGCAGCCAGGACAGCATGTCGGCGTTCGGTGTTAAGGTCGCGCAGATGCTGCGCGCTTATTCGCGTCCCCTCTGCAGCAAATTCGTCAAAGACCTTGGCCGGAATGCGATCCATCAACGTCGTCGGCAGGTTCAGAGACCGGAGAAAGCGAATGCGCTCGGCAATTCTGTCGAGGTTGACGGCGGCTGGCGACAATGCCGGTGTTCTCGCCCAGGCAAGGATGGTCACGCTTGTCCCCTCACGCGGATCGAGAAGCTTGTCCAGATCGAGCTTTTGGCCTTCTGAGATCCCGCCGGCCAAGGCCCGATGAGCAATACGAATGCCGCGCCTGATCGCCACATGAATGATGGCTTCGAGCGCCGGCCGCGCTGGCAAGAGGATTCTCCTGCGTCGTAGTTCTTCCACCACCATATCCGCCAATACATCGGCCTGGCGCAGGGTTTGCGCGGCAGGTGTCAGCCAGCCTGTGAGTGCCCGCACGTCCGAAGGCACAAACGGACGCATCTTCATTCTGTCGAAAAGCAGGGCCAGATGCTCGCGCCGCGTCTGCGGGCGCTCGAAATAACGATCGATCTCATGTTGATCGACGCCGATCTGCCGCGCCAGAAATCGTAAGACGCCAGCCGGCAGGACCTCGCCATCCGCAAGCGGTCGGCCCGGATATCGTAGCGTGGCCAGAACACAGGCGAGGCCCAGCCTATTCGAGGTCTTGTTCTGTCGCATGATCAGGTCGAGATCCGATCGATCCAGCGTGTAATGTTTGGCGATCTCCCTTTCGTCATCCGGGATGATCGTCGCCTGTTGCCACCATGCCTCGCTCAGTAGTGCTCTTCGCGCCATTCTCTGATCTTCCCGTTTCGTTGCGGAGAGTGCAGCGAACCGGAAAATGCGTGTCCGACAAACGAACGTTTCGCGGCATCCACAAGTTTTGTCCGCAAACCTTGTCATGAAACGGCAAATCGGACAATGTCCGAATTCAACGGAAAAACGGACAAACCACGTCTCATGACCTCTATCGGCTATGCAAGGGTCTCCACCGGCGAGCAGGACACCGCCCTGCAACTCGACGCTTTGCGCAAAGCAGGTTGTGAAAGGCTGTTCGAGGATAAGGCATCCGGCGTGAAGACTGACCGGCCCGGATTGGCTGAGGCGATCCGCTACGTTCGCGACGGCGATACGCTCACAGTCTGGAAGCTCGACCGCCTCGGCCGGTCGATGAAGCACCTTATCGAGATCATCACCGAACTGGAGGCCAAAGGCGTCGGCTTCCGATCCATCACCGAAAACATCGACACCACGACATCCGGCGGTCGCCTGGTATTCCACCTGTTCGGCGCGCTGGCACAGTTCGAGCGCGATCTGATCCGGGAACGAACACGTGCCGGTCTGCAAGCCGCAGAGGAACGCGGCCGACGCGGTGGCCGACAAGTCGTCGTAACCCCGGAGAAACTTGCCAAAGCCCGCCAGCATCTGGCGGCCGGTTTGAACGTCCGGGAAGCCGCCGCCCGCGTGAAAATCGGGAAAACCGCCCTCTACGAAGCTCTCAGGGCCGAAAAAGCAACGACATCCACGGTTAAACCAACCTGAATTCCGGATACGTTCTTAAAAGTCGGACAGATTCTCCACTTTCGTGTCGTGACGCC
>NZ_SLVX01000073.1 GCF_004341885.1 Shinella granuli
CAGGGCGGCACTGTGCAAGCTGATCGAATGCCATTTTTCCGTCTTCGATCATGGCCCTCGACAGCGCCGCCCATCTTAAGACGTTACGCCCCCATATCCGACAGCAACGATGCGATCAGGGCATCTGGCGCCTTGAAGCGGCCGCGTCTCAGTTCCGGCGGAATGACCGCCTCGACCGCTTCCAATTTTTCGTTGGGATCCATGCGCAGATAAACCTCTGTGGTACGGATATCGGCATGACCGAGCCATAATGCGACCTTTCGCACGTCGTGCGTGGCCTGCAGCATGACGACAGCGCAGCTATGGCGGAGTTGATGTGGCGATACATTCCGACCACGCAACGTCGCGCAGGTTTTGCCGGCTTTTCGGACGTGCTTGTCGAGGATATATTCAAAGCCGGCGCGGCTCATGGGTTCGCCCCGCGCATTGACGAACAGTTCCGGCACGGCGACGGTCCCCCTGATACTGAGCCAGGCACGAAGGTCCCGAGCGGTCTCTTTCCAGAGCGGCAGGCAACGTTCCTTACGGCCCTTGCCCCGAACCATCACACTACCCCCATTTTGAAGCGACAGGTTTTCAGCAAGAACGCCGACCAGTTCGGACACGCGAAGACCGGCGGCAAAGCAGAGATGCATCATTGCCCGGTCTCGCACGCCGGAGCGCGTTGCGAGATCAGGAGCGTTCAGGATCGCGCGGATCTCGTCGATGGTCAGATGCTGTATGAGCTTCTGGTCATGGCGCTTTGCGGGAATGGCATGTATTCGGGCGGTCTGCTCCAGAGCAGACGGCACGCGGTATTCGACGTAGCGCATGAACGTCTTGATCGCGGCAAGCCGCAGATTGCGCGTGGTAATGGCGTTCCCACGTTCCTTTTCTATATGACGCAGGAAGGCCAGGATCAGCGTCGCGTCGAGATTTTCGATCGTCAGCAGCGAGGGACGGATGCTGAGCCGCTTGGCAGCGAACTCGAACAGCAGCTTGAAGCTGAACGCATAGGTTTCACAACTGCGGGGGCTGTAACCGCGCTGATGAGGCATGTGTTCCCGCAAGAAGCTGGTGATGAGAGGAGCAAGCTGCGTCATAAGCGCATCTCCCCGACCAGCGTCTCGGCTGCCGAAGCGATGTCCGTCATCATTTGCGGCGTCGCTTCGAGATACCAGTATGTGTTTCTGACATCCGCATGGCCCAGATAGGTGGACAGGGCAACAAAGTGCCGCGCGACAACACCACGATCAGCTCCGCACTGAACGAGAACCCGGGTTGCGAACGTATGGCGAAGGTCGTGGATACGGGGCTGCGGCCGCCGCTCCGGAGCGATGCCTGCTCGCCGTAGGATGCAGCGGAACGTGGAGTTCACCGTCCGGGGGCACATCTGGCGGTGCCGTACGGACGGGAACAGCCAATCACTGTTACCGCCACACCGGCGTCGAACATCGAGGTAGCGCTGCAAGGCTTCCGTGACCGACGCATGCAATGGCACCAGCCGGCTCTTGCGGAACTTGGTGTCCCGGATGTGCAGAACGCCATCGGACTGGATGTCCTGAAGCTTGAGTGCAAGCGCTTCGGAGATGCGCAATCCCGTTGCTGCGATCAGCCCGAGGATCATGACATAGATTTCACGGCGCAAAGGATTGGGCTTTTGCAGCCGCAGATTGCCAGCGGCATCGAGGATACGTACGATTTCGTCCGCAGAGTAGATATAGGGCGTTGGGCGTGTCAGCTGCCGGTGGGCCAGATCAGTGCTCGGAAGCTCATGCCGCGGATCCTCCGCGTGAAGGAAGCGCGCGAACTGGATAACGTCCTGTAGCCGGCGGCCCCGCCCGTCGGGCGTCTGGGCGGCCGAGCCGAGCCAGGCAAGAACGGATGCGGTTCGGATATACGGCTCATTCCGCAAATCGGCGAAGCCTGCGAAGGCGAGCAGATGTCGTTCCGCTTTGACCAGTTTGTAGCCGAGTGCCCGGCGCAGCATAATGTAGCGGTGCACATCATCGCTCAGCATGGCAGCCTCCCACCCCAGGGTTGCGCGATCTCAGACAGAAGCCCGATGTCCACCTTGGCATAGAGGGCCGTCATCGATGGGGAACGGTGTCGCAGCACAGCGCCAATGCCCGTGAGACTGACGCCGTTGCGCAGCATCGTCGTCGCCGCCGAGTGACGCAGGATATGCGCACCACGATGCGCGCTTGTGATCCCGGCCCGGTCGAGAGCGCGGTTCACAATGCACTTCACGGTAATGCGGCTGATTGCTCTGATTGGCGCGATACTTGTCAGGAACACCCGGTTTGTCGCCATACGCGGCCTTGCCCGTTCGACATAGGCCAGGAGACTGTCCCCGATCTCCTGCGTCAGAGGTAAACGCTCCTCGCGCCGGGACTTTCCGGCGAGGACGATTTGACCTGCCGCCCAGTCGATCTGGTGGAAGGTGAGATTGGCAACTTCGCCAGCTCGGAGACCCAGTCGGGCCAACAGCAGGATGACGGCCAGATCACGCACCCGTTCCTCGCCGTCACACGCTCCAACAAGACGGTCGATTTCGGCTTCGGCCAGGAAGCGCGGCGTGCTGGCGAGCGACCAGTTGGCAAAGGTGGGAACCGCTCGCTCTCGACCGATCGGGCATTGTTCGGTTGCCACCAGATATTTGAGGTATGCACGGGTAGCAACGGCAATGGCCTGGGTACGCCACCGGCCGGCCGTGCTGGCGCGCTCAAGGACAAAGCCGCGGATCGCCGCGACCGTGTAGCTCGCGGGGTTTGTTCCAAGCTTCTTCAACAAGTCGGCAAGGATGGACTCATAAAGATCAAGTGTGGAACCCTTGGTTCCGCGCTGTTCCTGCATCCACTGCCGGAACGCAGCGAGTTCCGGCCAAATCTCGTGCAGCGAAGGCTGGTGCTCTGACGGCAAGACATCTGCTTCGCGCAGATACGTGATGAACAACAATGCCGCTCCCTGTGGGGCGCGAGCTTTCTTGCTGCCGCCGAACACTGAAGCCGAGCTGGAGAATGCACTGGCCAGCGTATCGATATCGAATCCTGAAGTGCGGACCCAATCGGCCCATAGCGCGAGCAGACGCACAACTTCCGTTATCGTTGCGGGTGAGTAATTCCGCCTGCCGAGCCAATCCCGGAAGCCATCCACATGCGGCTGCAGCCAGTTGATCCGTACATCGACACTCCGGCGATGTCTGCGCTTGCGTTTTGTCATCTGGGTATCCTTCAATCTGCTTGTTCACACCGGTCAAATCCGATGTGACGAGCAAATCGAAAGTTGTGGCGGCATGCCATGCGGTAAGTATCCAGCACAGTGCCGCCCTA
>NZ_SLVX01000074.1 GCF_004341885.1 Shinella granuli
CGTACGCATCCGGGGAAGGACGCCTTGCTGTTTTGCGAATTTTGGTGAGGCTCCGGCTATATCGACGTCAATATAGCCAGTGTTCTACCCATGGATATCATTCGCAGCGGTCGCCCGCAGATCAGCCGGCTGGAGATTGTAGAGAAAGGTCGTCGCCGGCACTTTAGTGACGAAGCCAAGCTGGCGATTGTCGCGGAGAGCTATAGCGGACCCCAGCAGGTATCGGCGACGGCTCGTCGCCATGAGATTACGCGCTTTCAGTTGAATAGCTGGCGCAAGGCGGTGCGGGAAGGACGGCTTGGGGGTAGTTCATTGGCTGGCTTCGTTCCCGTTGTTGCGGATTATGACGCGGTGGCCGAGCATCCTGTTCCGGTTGCTGATCTGGAGCGTTCGGCGTCTGGTGCTGGTCGCATGGAGATCGTGACCGCGAACGGCCGGCGCGTTGTTGTTGACCGTGATGTCGATGTGGATGCGTTGCTGCGGATCGTCCGTGGCCTTGAGGGGCTGGAATGATCCCGATCCCGTCAGGTGTTCGGGTTTGGCTTGCGACGGGCCATACGGATATGCGGTGCGGGTTCCCGTCCCTGGCGCTGCGGGTGCAGGAGGTGCTGAAGCATGACCCGTTGGGTGGCCATCTGTTCTGCTTCAGGGGCAAGCGCGGCGATCTGGTCAAGATCGTCTGGCACGATGGCCAAGGGGCCTGTCTGTTCACGAAAAAATTGGAACGAGGAAGGTTCATTTGGCCTTCTGCCGAAGGTGGCGCGGTGGCAATCTCGTCGGCACAGCTTTCCTACCTGCTCTCCGGAATTGATTGGCGCGCGCCTCAGGAAACTTGGCGACCAACGCGAGTATGATTGCATTTAAGCATTGAGATTATTGGGAAATCTGGTTGAATGTCGTCATGACATTGCCGCCGCTTTCCCTGCCTTCGAACCTTGCCAGCGCCCATGCGGCGCTGCTGGCCGAGCGCGCGGCGCGGGTGCAGGCCGAGGCGGAAGCCGCCAATGCAAAGGCGCGGTTGTCGAGCACCGAGGCGCTGATCGCACATCTGCAATTACTGATCGGCAAGCTGGAACGGGCCAAGCACGGGCCGAGTCGTGAGCGCACCCAGCGGCTGATCGACCAGTTGGAATTGCAGCTCGAAGAACTCGCCGCGTCGGCGACCGAGGACGAACTGGCGGCCGAAGAAGCCACGGCCAAAACGCAGGCGGTGCGTGCCTTCACGCGTAAACGGCCAGTGCGCCAGCCTTGGCCGGAGGATATCGAGTGCGAGCGCATCGTCCTCGACGCACCGACAGCCTGCGCTTGCTGCGGTGGATCGCGGCTATCGAAGCTGGGCGAGGACGTCACCAGAACGCTGGAGGAGATCCCGCGCCGCTTCAAGGTGATCGAGACGGTGCGCGAGAAGTTCAGCTGCCGCGATTGCGAAGCGATCAGCCAGGCTCCCGCGCCGTTCCACGCCACGCGGCGCGGCTTCATCGGCCCAAACCTTCTGGCCACGATCGTCTTCGACAAGTTCGGGCAGCACATCCCGCTGAACCGCCAGAGCACGCGCTTCAAATGTGAGGGCATCGATCTGTCGACCCAGACGCTGGCCGATCAGGTCGGGCACGTCGCCTTTGCCCTCAAGCCGGTCTTCGACCTGATCGAGACGCATGTGTTCCAGGCCGAACGGCTTCACGGCGACGACACGACGATCCCGATCCTGGCCAAGGGCCATTGCACAACCGGGCGAATATGGGTTTACGTGCGTGACGATCACCCGTTCGCCGGGCCTGCGCCGCCGGCAGCGGTCTTCTACGCCTCCAGCGATCGGCGCGGAGAACACCCGCAACGGCATCTGGCCGACTTCAGCGGCATCCTTCAGGCTGATTGCTACAACGGCTTCAGTCCGCTGTTCGACCGGACGCGAAAGCAGATGCCGGCAACGCCCGCCTTCTGCTTCGCCCATGCGCGCCGGAAGTTCTTCGAGCTGGCCGATGTCGCCCGCAATGCCCGGCGCGGCAAAGGGGCCAAGCCGATCTCGCCGGTGGCCCTCGAAGCCGTCAAGCGCATCGATGCCCTGTTCGCCATCGAGCGCGACATCAACGGCCTGAGCGCGGCAGAGCGGCTTGCCGTCCGGCAGGAGAAGAGCAAGCCGCTGCTGAACGATATGGAGGAATGGCTGCGCGCCGAGCGGGCCGGCCTCTCGCGTTCATCCCCGGTGGCCGGGCCGATCGACTACATGCTGTCACGCTGGGCCGACTTCGCCCGGTATGCCGACGACGGCAGGATCTGCATGACGAACAATTGCGCGGAAAGAGCGTTGCGCGGTGTGGCTTGCGGAAGAAAGGCCTGGCTCTTCGCCGGCTCCGACCGCGGCGCCGATCGCGCGGCCATCATGCTCACGCTCATCATGACCGCGCGGCTGAACGATGTGGACCCCAAGGCGTGGCTTGCCGATGTCCTCACCCGTATCGCTGACCTGCCGGTCTCGCGTCTGCCGGAATTGCTTCCGTGGGAGTGGAAGCGGCTACGCCAGGCTGAAAGCCCGGCCCTCATGCTGGCGGCCTGACGATGGCAGCTTCCCTGGTCCGTCTGAAAGTCACCCTCGACCATGTCGAGCCTACGGTGATGCGGCGCGTTGTCGTGCCGTGGCGCATCCGGCTCAGCCGATTGCATGAGGTCTTGCAGGCCGCGATGGGCTGGACGAATACCCACCTCTACGAGTTCCAGATCCGCGACGTCGGCTTTGGCTTGCCCGACCAGGAATGGGGGGATGGCCCGATCGATGCGCGCAAGGTCTCGCTCCTGTCGGCAATCCAGGACACCGGCGCGAAATCCTTCAAATACCACTACGACTTCGGTGACGGCTGGACGCACAGCATCAAGATCGAGCGCACGTTCCCCATCGTCGCGCTGGGCGACCCCATGCTGATCGAGGCGACGGGGCGCTGTCCGCCGGAAGACGTCGGCGGACCTTGGGGATACCAGGAGTTCCGTGAGGCGCTTGCCGATCCCGCTCATGAGCGGCACGCCGAACTGGCCGAATGGTGGGGCGCCGAAGACTTCGACCCGAACAATGCTGCGTTCGCCGACCTCAACAGAGCCGTTGAAGACCTGGTCGCAAAATGGGCGCGTCGAACACGACGGAAAACCTGACGGCCCGCTACGTCAAGCGCCCCACTTCGACCGAACCTAATCACCATAGACCGATTGGTCCTCATCCGCGCGCGCAGAGACCGCGTGGCTGATCGGATGCTTAC
>NZ_SLVX01000075.1 GCF_004341885.1 Shinella granuli
GTAAGCGCGACGAACACCCCACCTTTTAACGGCGCGATTTGGGCTTGAGATTCTGCTCGTTGATTTGGAAGGACGATTTTTCAATGGACGAGCGGAACGATGGTGCCAGGCTTGAAGCCATGTTTGATGCCAGGCACGAAGGGCAGTATCGGCGGGTCGAGGTGATTACGGGACCTGTTCGCCGGCGGAATTGGACGGATGAAGAGAAAGCGCGGATGCTTGCCGAGAGCGCTGAGCCGGATGCGAACATCTCGGCCATTGCGCGTCGGTTTGGCGTCAATCGCGGACTTTTGAACACATGGCGGCGGGCGGCAGGGCAGATTGGTCCGGCTTCAGCCGTTGCCGCGGTGGAACAACCCGCTTTCGTGCCGATCATGATCGCCGATCCTCAAAATGAACGGCACGCTGATGAAGCAGATGCCAGCGAGGGCACCGCCGGCCGGATCGAGATCGAACTCGGCGGCGGGCGGATGATCGTTACAGGCAATGTTGCTCCCGACCTGGCGCATGCGGTGGTGACAGCGCTACGGGGTAGACGGTGATCGGTCCTGCGAGGGGGCTGAGGATCATGGTGGCAACCCAGCCGGTCGATTTCCGGCGCGGGATGAACGGCCTGATCGCATTGGTGGCGTCTGCCCTTTCGGCCGATCCCTATTGCGGCGACATTTTTGTTTTCCGGGCCAAGCGGCGCGACCGGTTGCGCTGCATTTATTGGGACGGGTCAGGGATGATCCTTTCGACAAAATGGCTGGAAAGCGGGACGTTCACTTTCCCGCCCGTCAAGGATGGCGTTCTTCACATGACCCCCGAGGAGTTCGGCCTGCTTGTTGCGGGTCTGGACTGGACGCAGGTCCAGCAAAAGCCCGTGAAGCGCCCGACGAAAGTCGCTTGATCCCATTGTATTTGCTTGCAGATTCATGCCGGTGTGGTAGTTTTCGGCATGTCTCTTCGCCACGATCAGCTCCCGCAGGATGTCGAGCAACTGAGCCGGATGGTCCTCGATCTGAGGGCAGAGGTTGCCTATCTGAAGCGGCTCATCCACGGCGCAAGATCAGAGGGGCTTTCGACAATCGACCCCGCACAGACCAGTCTCGATCTCGGTGATCTTTCGGCTGTTCCGGTCGCCGCCAACGACGATCAGCCTGACGGTTCCCGGCACAAGGCTCGTGGCCGACAATCCGCAGCCCGCAATATCGGCTTTCTTCCCAAACACCTGCCGCGCTACGACGTCATTATCGAGCCGGAAAGCCGCGCGTGCGCCTGCTGCTCCGGCACGCTCCATCACATTGGAGAGACGACGAGCGAGGCACTCGATGTCGTTCCGCCCATTTTGCGCGTCAAACGAACCATTCGCCCTCGCTATGCCTGCCGGGCATGCGAGAATGGCGTCGTCCAGGCTCCCGCGCCGGCGCGCTTCATGGATGGCGGCATGGCAACGACAGCATTGGCGGCCCATATCGTCGTTTCCAAATTCGCGTGGCACCTTCCGCTCTACCGGCAGACCCAGATCTTCGCGGGCCATGGGATAGCCCTCGATCGTGGAACGCTTGGCGCCTGGGTCACGCGCGTCGCCTGGTGGCTCAAACCACTCTACGACAGGCTGCTGACCTTCATCCGCTCCCAGCCAAGGGTTTTTTCCGACGAGACCCGATTGCCGCGGCTCGATCCGGGGCGAAAGCGAACGAAAGTCTGCCAGCTCTGGGCACAGGCCGTGGACGATCGCCCCTGGAAAGGACCAGCTCCGCCCGCGGTCGGCTATATCTTCTCCGAGAGCCGCAGCGCCCGTGAGGCCGAGCGCCAATTGGTATCCTTCAACGGCGTGCTTCAGGTGGACGGATATACCGCCTACAAGACGCTTGCCAGACATCGCAGCAAGAGCAATTCCAGACCCTTGAGGCTGGCATTCTGCATGGCCCATGCCCGGCGTAAATTTGTCGATGTGGTCAAGCTGACCGGATCGCCGGAGGCGCTCGAGATCGTATCAATCCTCGCCGGCGTCTACCAGATCGAACAGGAGATCAGGGGGCAAAGCGCCGAGGATCGTCACAATACCCGCCAGCTCCGCTCAGCTCCCCTCATGCGCCAGTTGAAGGCGCGCCTGCTCGACCTGAAGAACGACATCTCAACGCAGTCCGCCCTCTCCAAGGCCATCAAATACACGCTCACCCATTGGACGGGCCTGAACGCTTTCCTCGACGATGGAACGATAGAGATCGACTCCAACATCATCGAGCGTTCGATGAAGTCCGTTGCCCTGACGAGAAAGAATTCGATGTTCGTCGGCAATATCCAGGGCGGCGAGACCTTCGCGATCCTGGCCTCGTTGATCAACTCGGCCAAATTGAATGGGCTGGATCCATACACCTGGCTTGCCAATGTTCTCGAACGGATCGTATCTGGCCGCACGACGATCAACCAGCTCGATACGCTGCTGCCCTGGAAGTGGAAAGCCGATCAGGTCGGTCAAGCCGCATGACCCGGCCTGCCGTTTCCTATGACGAGCTCGATGAGTACCTTCGCGGCGATGGGCACAACGACTATGTCGGCGTGAGCGCCATCGATGGGCTGATTGCGGCCGTCGTGGCCGGCCCGGTGAAGATCCCTGCACAGACCTGGTTGCCGCACGTATTCGGCGGCTCAATACCGCAAACCAGGCCAGGCTCGATCGAGGAGCGGCTCGTCAATACCGTGCTGAACCGCCACGACGAAGTCGAAAGCCTGCTGCGCGACGCGCCCGGGCACTACTTTCCGATCTTCATGAACCACAAGGGCGAGACCATCGTCGGTCCCTGGGCGATCGGATTTTCCCTTGGCCTCAGTCTGGGCGGCGAAGCGTGGGCGCCGATCCTCCTTGCCACGCCAAAGCCCGTGATCGCCCCCATCATGGCCGTCAATCCGCAGCTCGCCAAACTCCTCATCCGGCTTTCTCCTCAGGAGCGGCGCAAAATAAGGGCGACGGCCCACCACCATATTTCATCCGCAGTCCTGCAATTGCACGCCATCACAAGACAGGCCCGGTAAAAACGCGCCCAGCAGCATTAACCCAGCCTACAGGCAATGTGGTGTGTCCGTCGCGCTCAC
>NZ_SLVX01000076.1 GCF_004341885.1 Shinella granuli
GCGTCAACAGAACGGACCGCCTGAACCAACCCTGCCGGCAGTCCGGCGCGCCGTCATCGCAGCCCTGATCTTGATAGAAGCGGAAATCCGATGTCCGCACTGCAACCACCAGATCGGACGCCATCCTTTCAATCTGCCAAAGTAGTGCTAGAGGGTGTATATGCTACAATACGCATAATCACCAATCAGGTATGCCATGGCAGACAAGACCAAGCCATTTGCAGCACTGACCCTCGGCAGCCGCTCGGCGCTGAAGCTGCTCGCCGCCGAGATCCAGGCAGCGCGCAAGGCGAGAGGCTGGACGGAGGCCGACCTCGCTGAGCGCGCCGGGTGCTCGCGGCGGTGGCGTCGCCTTAACCTGACGTAGGACGCAATCATTTCTTTGTCCTGAATTTCAGGCTTGGATCGGCAACGCGATCTCACGCCAGGTGGCGCTGGTGAGGGCGCGGAGTTGGCGATGATCAGCGGCATTCAGGTGTTTTCGATGAAGTTGGAAAAGATTGGCAATTTGGCCGTGGGTTGAGAAACGTTGGCATTGACCTGCCGACTTGAACCGCATCATGCGTCGCTCTCGTCGTCGAACGGGAAGGTGAGAATTTTCTGCGAGGTTGTTGAGCCCTTTGTGCGAACGGTGTTCGATCCCCAGCATGATCTCTCGCTTTGCGGCGTAATAAGAACGCAGCTTGTCTGTCACCATCACGCGCGGCGCAACACCTTGGCTCTTCAACAATTTGCGCATCAGCCGAAGAGCGGCTCCCTTGTTTCTGCGGCTTTGCAGCAGAGCATCGAGAACGTAGCCGTTGGCATCGACGGCGCGCCACAGCCTGTATTTCTTGCCCTTGATCGATACGACCATCTCATCGAGATGCCATTTGTCTGCGAAGTTGCCGATCGACCGCCGCTTGACTTGGTGGGCGAATTTCAGACCAAACTTAGTCGTCCATTCTGAGACGGTCTGAAACGAGACGGCAATGCCGCGCTCGGCAAGCAGGTCTTCGATATCGCGCAGGCTCAGCGGGAACCGGTAATAGAGCCATACCGCATGCGCGATGATCTCGGCTGGAAAGCGGTGGCGTTTGTATCGGGCGGACGCATCGTCAGTCATGCCGATAGACTATTGCCTCGATCCGCACCAGCCGGTTAAGGCGACGCCTCCGTTGAGATTCATAGATTCAGCACGCAGAAATCCGTCTTCTGCGGAGGGCATCCCGCTGCGTTTGAGCATTTTCATTTCGCGTGGCGATCGAGTTCGACGAGCGTTGCGGCGGAGACGCTTGGATCGACATAGGGCGTGGTCGCAGATCGGTGTGTGTTGCCGAAAGGCCATTAATTGGAGCAATAAATCAATGGGTTAGTTCCATAAGGTATGTTATGCGATATGATATAACGTTACGATATTCGCCTTAAAGGCGGTATCGGTAATTGATCCGCCACCCGCATTACTCTATGTTTTTCATCGACAATGGAATTCGGAGAAGCGATATGACCGAAGCGACCAAAGACCTCCCGCGCGCACCCAGGTTCTGGTGGGAAAAGACCCTCTTCGCGTTGGTCATCCTTCTGCCTTCGACGATCTATCCTTTCGCGACCGCGTTCAACTCCTCGATAACCCCCTTCGGCACGTCGCTGGTTGTCGCGGGCACCCTGATCGTCCTCCTCCTGCTTTCGATTTTTTGGGATATCGGGCCGACCTTCGTCGAAAAGGCCGAGGCTAGGTTCCAGAACCGTTACGCGGCGGACATCTATTCGATCCCGGTGACCTTCGACGCGAAGCCGACACTCGTGCCGGGCTTCTCCCGGCTGACAGCAATACGCGCTGACAATAGCCAGGCCATCGGCGCCTGGGCGTTGAGGTTCAACCACGGACGCCAGGTGGCATGAGGCCTCGTCATGGGCGACGAGCCGCCGCCCGCTTTGACGATCCGGTAGAGCCGATTTCCTGAAGTTTCTGATCGACGAGTGATTCACACGGCGCTCATGGCCGTGGCGCAGAACCGTGGCCATGTGCGTTTTCGTGTGGACTGGATGGGGTTGATCGGCAAGACCGACTGGGATTTTATGCGGCGCAAATTAGGATTCGGATACTGGTTTCCAAATTGGGAATTTTGAGCTTGTTTCCAGATTGGGAACGCGATATATAGGAGCCAACGTGAACGTTATCGCCAAGTCCGCGTTGGTCAATTTCTGGAGCGACCTGCCGAAAGGAGCGCCAAGAGAGACTGCTGAAGCGGCGATGACGGAATGGTATGCCACCGCATCAAAGGCAAGCTGGAGCAACTTCAGTGAGCTGAAGAAAACTTTCAACTCGGCCGACATCGTCGCGGGCAACAAAGTGATTTTCGACGTGGGTGGCAATAAATATCGCATTGTGGGTTTGGTCGCATTTCGGACGAAGCGGATTTTCGTTCTGTTTGTCGGGACGCATGCCCAGTATGACGCGATTGACGTCGCAAAACTCTGATGTGAGGAAGTCAACATGCTGAATTTGAAAGCTTTCCGAACCCTTCAGAGCGAAGACGAGTACAATGCCGCACTGAAGGAAGTTCGGCCGTATTTCGAGAACGAACCTGAGGAAGGCACTGAAGAAGCGGCTCATTTTGACGCGCTCGTTCTTCTGATCGAACAGTACGAAGGCAAAAACTTCCCGATCCCGGCTGCGAGCCCGGTGGAGGTGGTCAAGTCGGTGATGGCTGCTAACAACTACACGCGCGCGGATCTGGTAGCCGTTATCGGCTCTAAAGCGCGGGCTGCCGATCTTCTGAACGGCAAACGCGAAATCAATCTCGAACAGATTCGAAAGCTCAGCAAGGAATGGAATATTCCTGCTGGGTCTTTGATTGGAGACGTCGCTGCCTAGTAGGTAAGGCCTACAAGGCTCCTCGGCATCCGCTGCAACTGTGCTCGACTCTTTCCGCGGGAGTCGGCTTGAGGCTGCAACTAATGAAAATTCCGGCTCTTGACCTTCAGTCGATCGATGAGGAGGTCGGGGACGTAGATGTCGCGCGCGGGCGCCGCCGCCTTCGGCCGTTCGCGCGGATCCGGTGCGCCATTGCCGCGCGCGAACTCGTCGCCCCGACCAT
>NZ_SLVX01000077.1 GCF_004341885.1 Shinella granuli
ACGCCAGTGCCGGCAACAACTGATCGATGCTCTTCTTTGCATCTCCATAGAACATGCGGGTGTTGTCCTTGTAGAAGAGCGGGTTCTCGATGCCGGAATATCCGGTGCCCTGGCCGCGCTTGGAGACGAACACCTGCCTGGCCTTCCACACTTCGAGGACGGGCATGCCCGAGATCGGCGAGTTCGGGTCTTCCTGGGCGGCCGGGTTGACGATGTCGTTCGAGCCGATGACGATGACGACGTCGGTGTTCGGGAAGTCCTCGTTGATCTCGTCCATCTCCAGCACGATGTCGTAGGGGACCTTGGCTTCGGCAAGCAGCACGTTCATGTGGCCCGGCAGGCGGCCGGCGACGGGGTGGATGGCGAAGCGTACGGTCTTGCCGGAAGCCCGCAGCTTGCGGGTCAGTTCCGAGACCGACTGCTGGGCCTGCGCCACCGCCATGCCGTAGCCCGGCACGATGACGATGCTGTCGGCCTCGTTGAGGGCGGCAACGACGCCCTCCGCATCGATGGCGATCTGCTCGCCCGTGATCTCCATCTGCGGGCCGGCCGTGGCGCCGAAGCCGCCGAGGATGACCGAGACGAAGGAGCGGTTCATCGCCTTGCACATGATGTAGGAGAGGATCGCCCCCGACGAGCCGACCAGCGCGCCGGTGACGATGAGAAGGTCGTTGCCGAGCGTGAAGCCGATGGCGGCGGCCGCCCAGCCGGAATAGGAGTTCAGCATGGAGACGACCACCGGCATGTCGGCCCCGCCGATGCCCATGATCAGGTGATAGCCGATGAAGAAGGCGGCGAGCGTCATGAGAACAAGCGTCCAGGCCTCGGCGCCGTTGACATAGAGGATGAGCAGGACGAGCGACAGCAGCGCCGCGCCGGCATTGAGGGCATGGCCGCCCGGCAGCTTCCTCGCCTTGCCGTCGACCTTGCCGGCGAGCTTGCCGAAGGCGACGACCGAGCCGGTGAAGGTGACCGCGCCGATGAAGACGCCGAGGAACACCTCGACCTTCAGGATCGTGAGCTCGACGGGCTCCTTGTGGGCGAGGAGCGCGGCAAAGCCGGTCAGCGCGGAACGGGCGGCCTCGTCGAGCCCTGCGACATGGGCCGCCTCGATATGGGCGTTGAAGCCGATGAAGACGGCGGCAAGGCCGACGAAGGAATGCAGCGCGGCGACGAGCTGCGGCATCTCCGTCATCTGCACGCGCGAGGCGACGTAAGCCCCGAGCACCGCGCCGCCCGATATCATCAGCACGATGACGAACCCGTTGCCGACATCGGGCCCGAAGACCGTGGCGATGACGGCAAGGCCCATGCCCACCATGCCGTACCAGACGGCGCGCTTGGCGCTTTCCTGGCCGGACAGACCGCCGAGCGAGAGGATGAAGAGGATGGCTGCCGCGATATAGGCGGCCGAAACGATACCGATCGTCATGTTGATGAGCCCTACCCGATCAGGATTTCTGGAACATGGCGAGCATGCGCCGGGTGACGAGGAAGCCGCCGACGATGTTGATCGTGGCGATCAGCACCGAGAGCGCCGACAGCACCACCACCAGCCCGTTGCCGGAGCCGATCTGCAGCAGCGCGCCGAGGATGACGATGCCGGAGACCGCATTGGTGACGGCCATCAGCGGCGTGTGCAGCGAATGCGAGACGTTCCAGATGACCTGGAAGCCGACGAAGCAGGCGAGCACGAAGACGATGAAGTGGCTCATGAAGGCGGCGGGCGCGAAGGCCCCGACGATCAGGAGAGCCGCCGTGCCGACGGCCAGCAGCGCCAGCTGGTTCTTCGTCCCGGCCTTGAAGGCGGCGGCTTCCGCGGCGCGCTTTTCCTCCGGCGTCGGTTCCTTGGCCTTCTCCTTGGGTTTCTGGGCGGCGATGGCCGCGATCTTCGGCGGCGGCGGAGGCCAGGTGATCGCGCCATCGAAGGTGACTGTCGCCCCGCGGATGACGTCGTCCTCCATATTGTGCACGATGACGCCATCCTTGCCGGGCGTCAGATCCGTCAGCATGTGGCGGATATTGGTGGCGTAGAGCGCCGAGGACTGCGCGGCCATGCGGCTCGGGAAGTCCGTATAGCCGATGACGGTGACGCCGTTGTCCGAGACGATCTTCTGGTCGGCCACCGTCAGGTCGCAATTGCCGCCGCGTTCGGCGGCAAGGTCGACGACGACGGAGCCCGGCTTCATCGCCGCCACCATGTCGGCGAGCCACAGTTTTGGCGCATCGCGGCCGGGGATCAGCGCCGTGGTGATGACGATGTCCATCTGCGGGGCAAGCTCGCGGAACTTGGCAAGCTGCGTCTCGCGGAACTCCGGCGAGGACGGGGCGGCATAGCCGCCGGTCGCCGCGCCATCCTGCTGGCCGCCCCCCTGACCATCGGCAAAATCGAGATAGACGAACTCCGCGCCCATCGACTCGATCTGCTCGGCGACCTCGGGACGCACGTCGAAGGCATAGGTCTGCGCGCCGAGCGAGGTGGCGACGCCGATGGCGGCAAGGCCCGCCACACCCGCGCCGATGACCAGCACCCTGGCCGGCGGCACCTTGCCGGCGGCGGTGATCTGGCCGGTGAAGAAGCGGCCGAAATGGTTACCCGCCTCGATCACCGCGCGGTAGCCGGCGATATTGGCCATCGACGACAGCGCGTCCATCTTCTGCGCGCGAGAGATGCGCGGCACCATGTCCATCGCGATGACGGTCGCGCCCTTCGAACGGGCCTGCTCCAGAAGCTCACCGTTCTGGCCGGGGTAGAAGAAGGAGACCAGCGTCTTGCCGGGCGACAGGAGGCCGACTTCCGCCGTCATCGGCGGGCGGACCTTGACGATGACGTCCGACGCCGCCACCAGCGCAGCCGCATCCTCCACCACCGTCACCCCGGCCGTACGGTAGGCATCGTCCGATATGCCCGAACCCTCCCCGGCGCC
>NZ_SLVX01000078.1 GCF_004341885.1 Shinella granuli
TCAGGCGGCGAGGTCTCTGAGGACGGTTTGCAGGATGCCGCCGTTGTTCATGTATGTGACCTCGTCGAGGGTATCGATGCGGCAGAGCAGCGGGACGTCCCTGACGGTGCCGTCGGCATAGGTGATCCTGGCGATCTTCTTCTCGCGCGGCTTGATGTCGCCTTCCAGGCCCTCGATGGTGACGGTCTCGTCGCCCTTCAGGTCGAGGGACGCCCAGGTCGTGCCGTCCTCGAAGACGAAGGGCACGACGCCCATGCCGACGAGGTTGGAGCGGTGGATGCGCTCGAAGGACTGGGCGATCACGGCCTTGACGCCGAGGAGGTTGGTGCCCTTGGCCGCCCAGTCGCGCGAGGAACCGTTGCCGTATTCGACGCCCGCGAAGATGACGAGCGGAACGCCCTCCTCCTTGTACTTCATCGCCGCGTCGTAGATCGACATCTCCTCCTTCGTCGGATAGTGGATCGTGTAGCCACCCTCCTTGCCGTTCGGCCCCAGCATGTGGTTGCGGATGCGGATATTGGCGAAGGTGCCGCGCATCATCACCTCATGGTTGCCGCGCCGCGTGCCGTACTGGTTGAAGTCGGCGACGCCGACGCCATGGCCGATCAGGTAGCTGCCGGCAGGCGAGGCCGCCTTGATCGAGCCGGCCGGCGAGATGTGGTCGGTGGTGATCTTGTCGCCGAACAGGCCGAGCACCCGCGCGCCCCTGATGTCGGAAAGGCCCGAGCCGGTCTTGCCCATGCCGACGAAGTAGGGCGGGTTCTGCACATAGGTCGACTGGTCGTCCCAGGCATAGGTCTGGCCCGCCGGCACCTGCACGGCCTGCCAGTTGGCGTCGCCCTTGAACACGTCGGCATATTTGGAGGCGTAGAGCTCGCGCGTGACATACTTCATGATGAAGGCCTGGATCTCCTGCGAGGAGGGCCAGATGTCCTTGAGGTAGACGGGCTTGCCGTCCCTGTCCTCGCCGAGCGGCTCGCTCGTCAGGTCCTTCTGCACGGAGCCGGCCAGCGCATAGGCGACGACGAGCGGCGGCGAGGCGAGGTAGTTCGCCTGCACGTCCGGCGAGATGCGGCCCTCGAAGTTGCGGTTGCCCGACAGGACGCCCGCGGCGATCAGCCCCTTGTCGTTGATCGTCCTGGAGACCGGACCCGGCAGCGGGCCGGAATTGCCGATGCAGGTCGTGCAGCCGAAGCCGACGAGGTTGAAGCCGAGCGCGTCGAGATCGGCCTGCAGGCCGGACTTGGCAAGGTATTCGCCGACGACCTGCGATCCGGGCGCCAGCGACGTCTTCACCCACGGCTTGGTCTTCAGGCCCTTCGCGACCGCGTTGCGGGCCAGAAGCCCGGCGGCGATCAGCACCGACGGGTTCGACGTGTTGGTGCAGGACGTGATGGCGGCGATCGCCACGTCGCCGTGGCCGAGATCGTAATCCGTGCCCTCGACCGGATAGCGGTTCTCGAGCTGGCCCGGCTTCTTGTAGTCGTTCTCCATCGCGCTCGCAAAGCCCGAGGCGATGTTCTCCAGCGGGATGCGGCCTTCCGGGCGCTTCGGGCCGGCCATGGCCGGAACCACGTCGCCGAGGTCGAGCTCCAGCGTGTCGGTGAAGACGAGGTCGGAGCCGTCGCCGTCACGCCACATGCCTTGAGCCTTCGAATAGGCCTCGACCAGCGCGATGCGCTGTTCTTCGCGGCCCGACATGGTCAGGTAGTTGACCGTCTCGGCATCGACCGGGAAGAAGCCGCAGGTCGCGCCGTATTCCGGACCCATGTTGCCGATCGTCGCGCGGTCGGCCAGCGTCATGTTGTCGAGGCCGGGGCCGAAGAACTCGACGAACTTCGACACCACGCCCTTCTTGCGCAGCATCTGCACGACCATCAGCACCAGGTCGGTCGCCGTCACGCCTTCCTTCAGCTTGCCCGTCAGCTTGAAGCCGATGACCTCGGGCAGCAGCATGGAGACCGGCTGGCCGAGCATGGCCGCCTCCGCCTCGATGCCGCCGACGCCCCAGCCGAGAACGCCGAGGCCGTTGATCATCGTCGTGTGGCTGTCCGTGCCCACACACGTATCCGGGTAGGCGACGATCTCGCCGTCTTCGTCCTTGGTCCAAACCGTCTGGCCCAGATATTCCAGATTGACCTGATGACAGATGCCCGTGCCCGGCGGAACGACGCGGAAGTTCTTGAACGCCTGCTGGCCCCACTTCAGGAAGCGGTAGCGCTCGCCGTTGCGCGCGTATTCCAGCTCCACGTTGCGGGCAAAGGCGGTCGGCGTGCCGAACTCGTCGACGATGACCGAATGGTCGATGACGAGGTCGACGGGCACCAGCGGGTTGATCTTCTCCGGATCACCGCCGAGCGAGACCATCGCATCGCGCATCGCCGCAAGGTCCACCACCGCCGGAACGCCGGTAAAATCCTGCATCAGGACGCGCGCCGGGCGATAGGCGATCTCGTTCTCGACCGTGCCCTTGTTGGAAAGCCATGCGGCGACCGACAGGATGTGCTCCTTCGTCACCGAACGGCCGTCCTCGAAGCGCAACAGGTTCTCCAGCAGCACCTTCATCGAATAGGGCAGCTTCGAGACCCCGGCAAGCCCGTTCGCCTCGGCCTTCGGCAGGCTGTAATACACATAGTCGGTGCCGTTCACCGTCAAGGTCGAACGACAATTGAAACTGTCTAGGGATCTGGACACGTTATACCCCGTTCCGTCTGGTCGCCAGAAACTGACGTACGAACGCCCGCGCGCCAAAGCGCCTGCCGGGATGCGGGTGCGGCCATTTCCGCTGTCCGTACCCGGAATTCACTCCCGTGTTCGGCGCTGAACATCAAATTCACGCCGACCGCTGGCGTGTCGCCGGCGTTATAGATAATTTC
>NZ_SLVX01000079.1 GCF_004341885.1 Shinella granuli
GTATCCCTCCGCCGAAGGCCGTCTGCCCTGACTTGCTGATTGTCGTTAAGTCCATGGCTTATGTCATGCGCTACAATCATTTCCCCGATTGAGGTTTTGTCCGCCGATGATCTTGGCCGCCGGCGGGATTGGTCGGACGAGGAGAAGGTCCGGATTGTCGAGGAGAGCCTGCAAGGTTTTCGGCAGGGCTCGGTGACGGCACGGCGATATGGACTGTCGCGGTCATTGTTGACCCGCTGGCGTCGGGAATACCGTAGTGGCCTTCTGAGCGGTTCCGCTCCAACGGGCTTCGTGCCACTTTCGATTTCGCCGCCAGCGGCGGCATCTTGCGAGGTAGGCCCACCTCTCCGATCTGAGGACAACAAGACGATCGAGATCGCGCTGCCGAACGGGCGACGGCTGACGATTCCGGCCTCGCTTGATCCGACGATCCTCGCGCGCCTGCTGCCGGTTCTGGACACGCCATGATCGCCTTTCCGGCCGGGGTGAAGGTGTGGATCGCGGGCGGCGTGACGGATATGCGTTGCGGTATGAACAGCCTGGCGCTGAAGGTTCAGCAAGGTCTTGGCCGCGATCCTCATGGCGGCGAAGTCTTCTGCTTCCGAGGTCGCAAGGGTGACCTGATCAAGGTCCTGTGGCATGACGGCGTCGGCATGTCGCTCTACATAAAGCGCCTTGAGGCGGGCAAGTTCATCTGGCCGGTCAGCGAGAATGGCTCCGCCGTTCCGGTCTCGGCGGCACAGTTGGGATATCTCCTGGAAGGGATCGATTGGCGCAATCCTCGCTGGACGCAACGGCCTGCGGCGGCAGGCTGATCTCTATCATTCCTCTGTTTTTGTTGGGCTTTCAGCATATGACATGGTAGCTTTCGGCCATGGATGATGCTGCTTCGGAGATAGCCAGATTACGCGCCGCGCTTGCAGCATCGGAAGCGCGTGCCGCCTCCGCCGAGGCCGATCTCGCGCAGGTGCGCGCCGTTGTGACGACCTCCGAGGCGATGATCCGGCACCTCAAGCTTGAGATCGCCAAAATGCGCCGCGAGCAGTACGGCCAGAGTTCGGAACGGCGCGCCCGACTGATCGACCAGATGGAATTGCAGCTCGAAGAACTCGAGGCCGACGCCACCGAGGACGAGATCGCCGCGGAACGCGTGGCAGCGAAGATCACGAATGTCTCCGCCTTCGAACGCCGCCGGCCAGCCCGTAAGCCGTTTCCCGAGCACTTGCCGCGCGAACGCGTGATCGTCGAGGCTCCGGCGCACTGCGCCTGTTGCGGCTCGGCCCGGATCGTGAAGATGGGCGAAGACATCACCGAGACGTTGGAGGCGATTCCGCGCCAGTGGAAGGTGATCCAGACGGTGCGCGAGAAGTTCACCTGCCGGGACTGCGAGAAGATCAGCCAGCCACCGGCACCTTTCCATGCGACCCCGCGTGGATGGGCGGGACCGAACTTGCTGGCAACGATCCTGTTCGAGAAGTTCGGCCAACATCAGCCATTGAACCGCCAGGCTGAACGCTACGCCAGGGAAGGTGTTGATCTCAGCCTCTCCACGCTGGCCGATCAGGTCGGAGCCTGCGCGACGGTGCTACAGCCGATTCATGATCTGATCCGCGCCCATGTGCTGGCCGCCGGCCGGCTGCATGGCGACGACACAACCGTGCCGCTGCTGGCCAAAGGTGCAACGCGGCAGGCAAGATTATGGACTTACGTCCGCGACGACCGCCCCTTCGCGGGCGGCGCGCCTCCCGCGGCGCTCTTCCACTTCTCACCCGATCGCGAGAAGACCCATCCCAACAGGCACCTCGTGGGGTGGCATGGCACTCTCCAAGCCGATGCCTATGGTGGCTACAACGACCTCTACCGTGCGGACCGCGGCCCTGCGCCGGTCAAAAGCGCACTCTGCTGGAGCCATGCCAGGCGCAAGTTCTTCGAACTGGCCGACATCGCCGGCAACGTGCGCAAGGGCAAGCCTGCCCACGAGATATCGCCCGTCGCACTTGAGGCCGTCGCCCGCATTGACGCGCTCTTCGAGATCGAGCGCGGCATAAACGGCATGTCCGTCGAGGAACGTCTCGCGGCGCGGCAGCAGCATGCTCGCCCGCGCGTCGAGGAATTGCATCAATGGCTCATGGCCCAGCGTTCCCAGATGTCCAAGCACAATCCCGTCGCCAAGGCGATCAACTACATGTTCGACAAGGAGGGCCGCTGGGACGCCTTCACCCGCTTCCTCGACGACGGCAGCCTTTGCCTTTCGAACAATGCCGCCGAACGCGCCCTGCGCGGCATTGCTCTGGGAAGAAAGGCATGGCTATTCGCCGGTTCACAGCGCGGAGGCGAACGTGCTGCCTTCATGTATTCCCTGATCGTCTCGGCAAAGATGAACGATATCGATCCGCAGGCCTGGCTGGCGGACGTGCTCGCCCGCATGCCCAGCCTTCCAGTATCAAGGCTGCCGGAACTATTGCCGTGGAACTGGTCCGCCGGAAGCGCCCGGCAGGTGGCGGCCTGATGGCGCGCCCGACGCATGTCTACACGATCGAATACGTCGCCACGCTGATCAGCGAGAACCTCGAACTCATCGAGGAAGTCGCCAGAAACTCCGACAACATCGACTACGGCGAGATGATCCATGCCTATGACGGGACCGAGGAAGGCGTCACCACCTTCACGGAACGCGGTGTCGAGAGCTTGAAGGAGTTCCTCGCCGACGTCCGCACCTGGGAGTGCGGCGTCCGGCAATTCCTCGTCGACGAGCAATGTGACCCGGAAGTCATCAAACCATCATGGCAGACGAGCCGAAATCATAAACCCCGCGGCCTTCGCCGGATGGATAC
>NZ_SLVX01000080.1 GCF_004341885.1 Shinella granuli
CGTTGCAGAAAGGAAATAGGTGGCCGGATTTTACTCCGCCCGCAGCAGCATTATGCCGCCGCTACCGTGGCCGACTTTTGCACCGCCGCTCTCACTCGAAGGACATGCCGATGGTGCCTTCGATGAAATCACGTGGATATGCCTTGTAATATGGAAGACCGTTCATTGGCGCGCTCCATTCCTGACTGCTGAGAAGGCCATATCGGCGAAAAGATCGACTGTTCCGAGCGGGCCGTTGCGCTGCTTGGCGATGATGAACTCGAGCTTATTCTGGCAGTCGATCAGCTTGTCTGCCCGCTCTGCTTGCTCCTCGAAGCTGCCGCCTTGCGCCCGCTCGAGGTAGTATGCCTCGCGGAACAAGAATGCGATCATGTCGGCGTCCTGCTCTATCGCGCCGGAATCCCTGAGGTCAGAAAGCATCGGGCGTTTTTCATCGCGGCTCTCGAGCGCCCGGCTGAGCTGCGAGAGGAGGACAACGGCTATGTCGAGCTCCCTGGCGAGGGATTTCATGCTCGAGGTGATTTCGGCGATCTCATTCACGCGGTTGCCGCTATAGCGCGAGGACGGGCGGATCAGGCCGAGGTGGTCGATGAATAGAACCTCGAGCGGCGTCCCATGCTGCGCTCTCTCCTCGGCCATCCTTTCGGCCCTGACGCGGATGTCAGTGGCGGTCTGGCCGGCTTGCTCATCAATATGGAGTGGGAGACGGTCGAGCTCGATCTGCGCCTCCATGATCGCGTCTATGTCGCTGTCCAACACCTCCCCGCGGACGATGTTGGTATACGGAACCTTACCTCGCCAGTCGAACATGATGTCGGAGAGCGCGCGGGAGGCCAGTTTGTCGGCGTCCATCTCGAGCGAGACGATGCCGCAACAATGACCAGCCTGGGCCGCTTTGATGGCGCAGGAGAGCGCGACCGTCGTCTTACCCATGGACGGCCTGGCGCCGATCAATGTCAGATCTCGACGCTGGATACCGCCCGTCATGCGATTGAGGTCCGTCAGACCCCATGTGATGCCGGTTAAGCCAGAACCCTTTTCTCGCGCCGCCTGCGCGGCCTCGACGGCGCGCATCGCCGCTCCACCCACCGACACGCGCGTTTTCTTCCGCCCGCCGGCCCTGAGCTCCGAAATGATATCGTCGAGGTTCTTGGCCGCTTCCGAGGCGACAACCTTCGCATCGGCGGAAGGGTCATTTGCGGCGGCGTGAACGCGCCCCGCCTCGCCTGCGATGGAAATCCTGGCCCACTGGTCGAGAACCTTTCGCGCGTTCTCTGCCGTCCCGGTCCCTGATGCCGTAGCCGAGGAGACGAGCCGAGCCAGATAGGCCGATACCTGCATGCCGGTCGATTTCTCGAACTCGGCGCAAGCCTGCTCATTCAGCAGCCGCTTGACGATGCTCGGGTTGCTCGAGCCGTACCGCTCGTGCGCGGCCAAAGCAGACCGGTACACCTCCCGATGAAACGCCTCGACGAAGTGATATTCCTTCAGGATCGAAAGCGTCTCGTGGATATCGCCGCCGAGCAAAATCGCACCGAGCACATTTTGCTCGATTTCCGGGACAAAGGCATTCGCATCCATGACGTGGGCGTTCATGCCGAAGCCCTCGACTGACCGATAAACTCTTTCTGGTCCTCGCGCATGAATAGCTCGAGCCATCTGCTCCATGCTCGAGCGGCGGCGATGCCATCATCTATGGAAAGGGTTTGCTGTGCTCGCTTCTGGGCGGCGACGTATTCCGACCATCTGGCATCGATATGAGCGTGCAAGGAAACAACGTTGTTCATTTCACCACCTCGACCTCTATGCCGAAGCACGCCTTCATCAGCTTGGCCTTGAGACGGAAATCGCGGGTGGCGTAGCCCTTCACGTCGACGACGCGGCGTGCGCGGAGGATTCGGTCGAAGAACACGAAATCGGCACGGTAGCGTGCGATCAGCACGCCGTTGACCATCAGGTCGTATTCGCGCTGCAGATCGAGATCAGTTACCTCGCCGGCCTTCTCCCGCTGCTTTAACGCGGCATAGAAGTTGGCCTCGGCTTTGCTGTCGAAGAGGATTCCATCCAGCAAGGTTTTCTCGGCGCCGTACTTGCTGCGCTTCGGCTTCGATGACAGGAAGGCTTGGCCCTGTTCTTTGGTGAGGTGGATCGTCATGCTGCTACCCCGCTCTTGTCACGGACGGACCGCTGGTGTTCACGATGCCAAGTCTTGTGGACGCGATATGCCGCGCGTGCGTCACTGAGGGCGTTCCAGATGTCTTGTTCGTCACAGCCCATAATCTTGGCAATCTCTGCCGTGTCGTGCTGGCGGTCTCGACCGTTGAACAACTGGCCGATCTTGATGAGGGCTTCCTGTCCGAAGGTCATGCGCTCGCCCTCCTGTCATCGAGGGAGGCGACAAGAGCGCGGATGTCCTTGAGCATGGCGAGCTTTGCGGTCTGCGCCGAATTGCCATAGGAAGACATGCGAGCCTGGAGGCCGGAGATTTCGCCGTCGAGAAAGCGGAGCATCTTCTGGAGGTTCGTCATGCTGCTATGCACTCCCCATCGTCTTTCTGGCAAAGCACTCCGTCGGTTTCGAGAGCCCAGTCGCCC
>NZ_SLVX01000081.1 GCF_004341885.1 Shinella granuli
GGCCACCGTCGAATACCGGCTCGCCGATGCCAACCAGGCGCTGCGCGACCTCAACGACGGCAAGATCCATGGCCGCGCCGTGCTGATCCCCTGACGGACTGGCGGATCGTCCGGGAGGAAGCGGCACTCCCCGCCGCCTGGCGGGCGGAGGGGGCAGGCCCAGGCTGCCGGTTGAAGAGAGGTAGGAGAAGATGATGTGCAGGGTGCTGACAACGCACAGCCAGGAGCGATTCACGAAGATCAACCGCTCGATCCGGATCGCCGGCCACTCGACAAGCGTAAGGCTCGAATCCGCGTTCTGGGATGTGCTCGAGGACATCGCCAGCAGGGAAGGACTGTCGACGGCGCAGCTGATCTCGGTCCTCTATCACGAGGCGCTGGACAAGCATGGCTGTCTTGCAAGTCTTGCGTCGATGCTGCGAACGGTCTGCGTCATCTACCAGGAAGAACGCAACGCACGGTCCGCGCTGTCCTGATTGCGCCCCGCATTCAATTGGGTTTCCTGTCGCCGTCGGCCTTGCCCTCTGCGATCCATCGGGCGCCCAGAACGAGCGCGCCCATGCTGAAATCGCGTCCGTGCTCGGCCACCATTTCGCGCGAGAGGGCTGCGATCCGCTCGAAGAACGCGTCCTTGCTTCTGGCCTCGTCGGTCTGTTCGGCTTGCATGATGTCCTCCTTCGTCATGTCGATCATTTGAAGAGCTGGCGGGAAAGGTGACGATCGCTGCATTGCCGAGCGCATCACCGACGGCCAGGTGTTGCCCGTCCCTCGTCCAGGCAAGGCAGGTCACGGGGCCGCCGGCCGCGCGCAGGACGAGATCCTCGGGCGAGCCGAGCCGCGCAACCGTGACCTGGCCATTGGCAAATCCGGCGGCCACGAGATCCCCTTGAGGCTGGATCGCCACTGCCTCGACGAGGGCGACACCGGTGCGGCCGGTGATGCGGGCGCCGGTAGAGGCGGCTTCCATCGGCGGTTCGTTCAGTGACCAGCCGGCGATGCGGAAGGCGCCCGAAGCGACGAGTGCATTGGCGGTGCTGCTGAAGCCGACGGCCCGGACAGGGCCTGGGAAGGCATCAAGTGCGCTGCTGCGGCCCGCATGGCTATCGACCAGCAGCATGCCGCCCGTCTCCATACCGACCGCCAACCATCGGCCATCGGCATGCCATGCCAGACAGATCGGGTCGGATTTCAGCGCAATGGATATCTTCAGGTCGAGCCGGTCGCGCAGGCGGATCTCAAGCTTGCCTGTGCCTGCGAGCGCGAGTTCCGCTCCATCCGGAGACAGCGCCGCGAGGGTAGGCGTGAAATCGCCAAGGTCTGTGCCGGGCGCGCCGGAGGCGGCCTCGTCATCGCGCAGGAAGATATGGCTGCCGGCAACGATCGCGACATCGCCTGTCTCCGGACAGCGGTCGAAGGCGGTAACGGGCTTGTCGCCGGCGAAGATCGTGTCGGCGGTCTCGCCGGCGCGGCTCAGCCGGATCAACCGGCCCTTTTCGTTGGCGGCAAGAAAGCCCCCATCCGCCGCGGGGCAGGTCGAGACGGTGCCCTTCATGCGCGTGATGATCAGCGGTGAGGGCCGCCCGACGCGAGGGCGGATGCCGGTCTGCCCACCATCGGCGACGATGCGGGATTCCGGCGGCTCGTTGTCGGCCATGCGGGCGAAGGCGACTGTGCCGTCGGCCGCAACGATTGCCAATGCGGTGTCGTCCTCGTTGAAGCGGATATGCCGAACCGGCGCCGGGCGTTGCCAGTTCCGGGCGAGCAGGTCGAAAAGGGTTATGTTGGGCGTGGTCTGCTGGTTCATGAATTTCCTCCCCTTGCCGCCTCGATCAGCCTGTCGATGTCCTCCACCTCGGCCTCGACGGCTTCGGTCTCCTCCTGGCATTCGGCCTGTGACATGCGCAGATCCGTCATGCGGCCTTCGATCTCAAGCAATTCCCGCGCCAGTTGGTCATTGCCGGGATTCCTGCCGATTTCGAGTTCCAGCCGCAGGGCATCCATCTCCAGCGCAGACAGTTCCTGTATGAGCTTGTGGGCGCGGGCGGTGAGGCCGGAGAGGTCGGCGACCCGGGCGATGCGGCGCTCCAGCATTTCCCGCTGGGATGGGCCTTGACCGGTCATCGTGATCTCCTATCTGCTGGCCCGGATCGCCGCACGGGGCGGCATCGACCGGAGGAGGGCAAGGCATGTTCGACGAGATCGGGACGAGGTTCTTCGCGGCGCTCGCAAAGGCGGCGGAAATGCATCTCGATGCCGGACATTCCTGCATCGCGGCCTTGCGGCGGGCCGGAGAGGCTCCCGATCCGGCTGCGACAGCCGCGGCGCAGGCGGCACTCGGCGCACTGGAGCCGGCCAGCATGAATGCCATCATGGGCGAGGCACACCGGCTGATGCGCGAGGATCCGGCGGGGCTTCTCGGCGCGTGGAAACCTGCCGGGCCGCGGCATTGAAGCGGTTCGGCCCGGGCTCATCGTGAGAGCGGCGGTGCAAAAGTCGGCCACGGTAGCGGCGGCATAATGCTGCTGCGGGCGGAGTAAAATCCGGCCACCTATTTCCTTTCTGCAAC
>NZ_SLVX01000082.1 GCF_004341885.1 Shinella granuli
GTAAGCGGGTAGGCCACCCCACGTAGCGGATTTTCGGTTTGAGGCTCATTTTCCTCGTGAATCACGAGGAGAGTCATATGAGCGACAAGGTGAGTCAGGTCCGAACGTTCGAGGTTTTGACGGCGACTGCGGTGTCGCCGCGTCGGCCGCCGCGTCATTGGTCGGAGGATGAGAAGGCGCGGCTGGTTGCGGAGGCGTTTTCGCCGGGAAGCACGGTGGCAGAGGTCGCCCGCGCTTATGAGCTGGATGTGTCGCAACTCTATGCGTGGCGGCGGAAGGCTTTATCGTCGGGGACGGTCGCGCCGTTGGCAGTGCCCTTGGGCGGGCGTGGCGGCTCGCCGAACGATCCGTTGAAGTTCACGCGATTTGATGCGGGTGCCGGCGCGCCGGTGGAGATCGTGCTGGGCGATGCTGTCGTGCGCGTCGGCGGCGATATCGATCCCGACCAGTTGGCGGGGATCATCCGCGCGGTGCGCCAGGCATGATCGCGTCGGGTGTTGTGGTTTACGTATCGGCGCAGCCGGTGGACTTCCGTAAAGGAGCGGCGTCCCTGATGGCGCTGGTGAGGGATAGCGGCCTCGACCCGTTCTCGGGTGCTCTGCATGTGTTCCGGTCGAAACGGGCGGACCGTATTCGCATCGTGTGGTGGGATGGCAGCGGGGTCTGTCTCTATGCGAAAGTTCTGGAGGAAAACAGCTTCTGCTGGCCGGGCATATCGGCTGCGCGGCTGCGTCTGGACCATTCGCAGCTCATGGCGCTTCTGGCAGGTCTCGATTGGAAGAGGATCCGACCCGCGCGGATCAAACGCCCGCAGTTGACGGGGTGAACATGCCTGCCGGATTGCGCGCTAAAATTGGCTGAACCCATTGGAAAATAGGGCGTTTTGTGCTCTATTCCCTCCATGGTTTTGCCCGTTGCCGAACTGCCGGACGATGTTGATGCGCTGAAGGCGATGATCCAGGCAATGGCGCGCGAACATGCCGAAATCGCCCGCGGGAATGCGGCCCGATTGGACGCTGCGATGGCAGAAGTCGCCCGTCTGAAGGCGGTGGAGGCGGCAGCCAATGAGCGGATCGCCAACCTGACGACGATCATGAACGTCCTGCAACGCACGCAGCATGGCACCCGGTCGGAGCGGCTGCGGCTTGCCGTGGATGACGAGCAGGTATCCTTTGCCTTCGAGGAGGTCGAGACGGGTCTTGCGGCGATCCAGAGTGAGCTTGACCGCGCGAGCGGCGACAAGCCGAAGCGCGCGCCGCGTCCGCGCAAGGGCTTTGCCGCCCATCTCGTACGCATCGAGGAGATCGTTGAGCCGGAAATCCCCGCCGAATATGTCGGGCTGGAAAAGGTTCTGATCGGCGAGGATCGGTCCGAGCGCCTGGATGTCGTGCCGCCGAAGTTCCGGGTCATCGTGACGCGCCGCCCCAAATATGCCTTCCGGGGCCATGACGGCGTGATCCAGGCGCTGGCGCCAGCGCACATCATCGAAAGCGGCCTGCCGACGGAGCGGCTGCTGGCCTATATTGCCGTCTCCAAATATGGCGACGGTCTTCCGCTCTACAGGCAGGAGGCGATCTACCTGCGCGACGGCGTCGAGATCAGCCGGAACCTGATGGCGCAATGGATGGGGCATCTGGGGTTCGAGCTTCAGATATGCGCCGATTATATCCTGGAGCGGGTCAAGGAGGGCGAAAGGATCTTTGCCGACGAAACGACCTTGCCCACCCTTGTACCCGGCTCCGGGAAGGCCATGAAGGCCTGGCTCTGGGCTTACGCACGCGATGATCGGCCCTATGGCGGAACCTGCCCGCCGATGGTGGCCTATCGCTTCGAGGACAGCCGAGGCGGCGAGTGCGTGGCACGTCATCTCACCGGGTTCAACGGTATCCTTCAGGTCGACGGATATCCCGCCTATACGAGCCTTGCTAAGGCGCGCGCCAAGGCTGGCAGCAATGACACGATCCAGCTTGCCGGGTGCTGGGCGCATCTGAGGCGAAAGTTCTACGACCTGCACATTGCCGGGGTCTCGCAGGTCGCGACGGATACGATCGTCACCATGAGTGCGCTGTGGAAGATCGAGGATGAGGTGCGTGGTCGAGACGCTGAGACCAGGGCGGCGCGGCGGCAGGAAAGGGCCACGCCCATCGTCGCCGGTCTCTTCGACCTGTGGGAGAGCGAGCTGCGTAAAGTCTCCGGCAAATCCAAAACCGCCGAGGCGATCCGCTATGGGCTCACCCGGCGCGAGACGCTGGAGCGGTTCCTGACCGATGGTCGCATCGAGATCGACTCCAACATTGTCGAGCGCGCAATCAGGCCCCAGACGATCACGAGGAAGAACAGTCTGTTCGCCGGAAGCGAGGGCGGTGGTCGCACCTGGGCAACGCTCGCCACGCTTCTTCAGACCTGCAAGATGAATGACGTCGATCCGCTTGCCTGGCTGGCTCAGACCCTACGCCGCATCGCTCAAGGCTGGCCGGCCGCCGACATCGAAGCCCTGATGCCATGGAACTTCAAGCCCGACGCCATCGGCTGACCGCTTAC
>NZ_SLVX01000083.1 GCF_004341885.1 Shinella granuli
TGAGAGCGGCGGTGCAAAAGTCGGCCACGGTAGCGGCGGCATAATGCTGCTGCGGGCGGAGTAAAATCCGGCCACCTATTTCCTTTCTGCAACGAGTGCAGGGGGGACAGGGGATCTACACCGTGGAACTTTATCTGAGGGTTCGGCTGGCTGTTTCAGAAGGAATGACGAAGCGCCAGGCAGCTAAGCATTTCAACATATCGCGCGACAGCGTGGCCAAGATGGTGGCCTATTCGACGCCGCCCGGCTATCAGCGGCGATCACCGATCCGGCGTCCGAAGCTGGATGCATTCGTTTCGACGATCGACCATTGGCTCGATGAAGACCTGAAGGTGCCGCGCAAGCAGCGTCATACGGCCAAGCGGGTATTCGACCGCCTGCGCGACGAGTGCGGGTTCACGGGCGGCTACACGATCATCAAGGATTATATGCGCGAGCGTGATCAGCGCCGCCAGGAGGTGTTCGTGCCGCTGTCGCATCCGCCCGGCCATGCGCAGGCGGACTTCGGTGAGGCGACGGTCGTGATTGGCGGCGTGGAGCAGAAGGCGCGCTTCTTTGTGCTCGATCTGCCGCATAGCGACGGGTGCTATGTGCGGGCCTATCCGGCGGCGGTGGCCGAAGCCTGGGTCGATGGCCACATCCATGCGTTCGCGTTCTTCGGGGCCGTACCGCGGTCGATCGTCTATGACAACGACCGCTGCCTTGTGGCGAAGATCCTGCCGGACGGCACACGCAAGCGGGCAGCGCTGTTCAGCGGCTTTCTGTCCCACTATCTGATCCGGGATCGCTACGGTCGTCCGGGGAAAGGCAACGACAAGGGGAATGTCGAAGGCCTCGTGGGTTACGCCCGGCGCAATTTCATGGTGCCAATCCCGCAATTTCCGACATGGGATGCGTTCAACGCCTTTCTGGAAGAGCAATGCCGCAAACGTCAGCGCGACAGGCTACGCGGTGAGAGCGAGACGATCGGCGAGCGCTTGCAGCGCGATCTTGCGGCCATGCGTCCCTTGCCAGCGTCGTCGTTTGATGCCTGCGATCAGGCCAGCGCTGTTGTGACTGCCCAGTCGCTGGTGCGCTACAAGACGAACGACTATTCCGTGCCGGTCGCCTACGGCCATCAGGACGTCTGGGTTCGGGGCTATGTCAATGAGGTGGTAATCGGCTGCCGCGGCGAGATTATCGCGCGTCATCCGCGATGCTGGGAACGCGAAGACGTCGTCTTCGATCCCATCCATTACCTGCCGCTGATCGAGCAGAAGATCAATGCGCTGGATCAGGCAGCGCCACTCCAGGGCTGGGACCTGCCGGAGGAGTTCGCGACGCTGCGCCGGCTGATGGAAGGCCGCATGGCCAAGCATGGGCGGCGGGAATATGTGCAGGTTCTCCGTCTCCTGGAAAACTTCGACCTTCCCGATCTACATGCAGCGGTGAAGCAGGCGATACAGCTCGGTGCGATCGGCTTCGATGCGGTCAAGCATCTGATCCTGTGCCGGGTCGAGCGCCGGCCGCCGCGATTGGACCTGGCGATCTATCCCTACCTGCCAAGGGCGACGGTCGAGAAGACCTCTGCGAAGGCGTACATGCGCCTCCTGTCGTCGGATGCGGGAGAAGCGGCATGAGCACCGAAGCACCAGAGATCCTGCTCGCCCATTATCTCAAGACCCTGAAGCTGCCGACCTTCCAGCGGGAGTACCAGAAGCTGGCCCGGCTATGTGCCACTGAAGGTGTCGATCATGTCGGATATCTCTTCCGGCTTGCCGAGCGGGAGATGATCGAACGCGATCGCCGCAAGGTCGAACGCCGGATCAAGGCGGCCAAATTCCCGGTCGTCAAAAGCTTGGATAGCTTCGACTTTACCGCCATACCTAAGCTGAACAAGATGCAGGTGCTGGAACTGGCCCGATGCGAATGGATCGAGCGCCGCGAGAACGTCATCGCCCTGGGCCCCAGCGGCACGGGTAAGACGCATGTGGCTCTCGGCCTCGGCCTGGCCGCATGCCAGAAAGGCTTGTCCGTCGGCTTCACGACGGCCGCCGCCCTGGTCAGTGAGATGATGGAGGCGCGTGATGAGCGGCGTCTGCTTCGGTTCCAGAAGCAGATGGCAGCCTACAAGCTGCTCATCATCGACGAGCTGGGCTTTGTGCCGCTGTCGAAGACCGGTGCGGAGTTGCTGTTCGAGCTGATCTCGCAACGCTACGAGCGCGGCGCTACTCTGATCACCAGCAATCTGCCTTTCGATGAATGGACGGAAACCCTGGGGTCCGAGCGTCTAACTGGTGCCCTGCTCGATCGCATCACCCACCATGTCAACATCCTCGAGATGAACGGCGACAGCTATCGTCTCGCCCAAAGCCGCGCCCGAAAGGCAGGCTGAAAACCTCCCGAAAAATCGCTACGCCGGCCCGAGACCCCCGCTCGGGCTTAAGCCCTCCCGGCGGTCTCAGGCCGGCGCCGCAGTGGCCGACTTTTGCTCCGCCCCGTGGCCGGTTTTTACTCCGCCGTTGACA
>NZ_SLVX01000084.1 GCF_004341885.1 Shinella granuli
GTGCGCCTCGTCCCGGATAGACCGGGGTGCATATGACTGGAATGCATTGAGAAAGGAGGTTTTGAAGAATGCCTGCTCCCTGCTGTGAGGGGGCAAGAGCCCAAGCGGCGGTGACCTGTCGTCAACTGGCAGGGTGACGTAGCCCGCAGGTAAAGGGAATTGAGGCGAAGCCGTTACGCCGAGATGGTTCCCGAGGCTGTAGCACTGGAAGGTTGAGGAACACGAACCGGTTAATCCGCATCCGAGGGCTGAAATGTCGCCTTCGCCTACACGGCTTAACAGGCGAAATGCTGATGAGGTCGCTGGAGACGTATGTCGGCGGCATCCGAATGTGGGCGTACATGTAGGTCGCCTGCAGGGAGTCATGGGGAGAACACAGTCAGACCATGGCAGCGGCATCGACTTGCGGGACGCAAGGACAAGGACTGCGATCGGCAACCTCCCCACTGCGCGGAATGTCCAGCATATGAACGAGGGAAGGCATGATGGAATGCCCACGATGTACCGCGTCGCAAGGGAGTTGACCCTGATGTCCATCATGCTGGCGGAGTTCCCGTAGTAGTCCGCGGCAGGGAAAGCCTGCCACATGGCGAAGGGGAACAGTTCAATCTGCTTGGAGTGCAAACTACCTGACCAAACGAGGTGAAGACCTTTGATAATCAGCGAAATGCAGCACAAGCTCGCAACATGGGCCGAGGCCGGTCCGAACCGTCGGTTCGATCGTCTTCTTCGGCTCATTGCCGACCGGGAATGGCTTGCCGAAGCCGCCCGGAGAGTTCTGGCGTCGAGTGGCGCACGAACTCCGGGCATTGACGGAATGGATAAGCGACGGATGCAGGCCGGGCTGGATCGCCATCTGGCCGACCTGCGGACAAACCTGCTGAAGGGGACCTATCGCCCGAAGCCGGTCAAGCGAATCTATATCCCGAAAGCCAATGGCAAGCTACGACCGCTGGGTATACCGACCCTGACAGACCGCATTGTCCAACGTGCCATGCTGATGGCCATGGAGCCGATATGGGAGAGCGACTTCCATCGCCTGTCCTATGGCTTCCGGCCGGAACGCAGTGTGCATCATGCTGTCCGCACCGTGAAGATACAGCTTCAGGATGGCGGTGGCACGAAGGGACGCTGGATCATCGAAGGTGATCTGGCGAGCTACTTCGACACCGTTCATCATCGGCTGCTTCTGCAATGCGTACGGCGGCGGGTGCGGGACGGACGGTTTGTCGATCTTCTCTGGCGAATCCTGAAGGCAGGCCATATTGATCGTGGTCTGTTCATGGCGTCCAGCGAGGGTGTTCCGCAAGGCGGCGTGCTGTCGCCGCTCCTGTCCAACATCATGCTCCATGAGTTTGATGCATGGCTGGAGGCGAAATACCTGAATAGGAAAGCCCGTAAGGATCGCTGGGCATGGAACTTCGGCATTCAGCAGGGACGCCCCATAACGGTTCGAGAGAACCGGCAATGGAAACCTGCGATTGCCTATTGTCGCTATGCCGATGACTTCGTCGTCATCGTCAAAGGGACGAAGGTCCATGCCGAAGAAATCCGCGAGGAATGCCGGGCCTTTCTGGAAGACCGCCTGAAGCTGACGTTGAATATGGAAAAGACCCATATCACCCACGTCGATGACGGGTTTGTCTTTCTGGGGCATAGGATCATCCGAAAGCGAGGGCCGAACGGGCACATGTCCGTCGTCACGACGATACCCAAGGAAAAGGCCAAGGCGTTTGTTCGCAGACTGACCGAGGCCCTTTCCGGCAATCATGATGTTGGCAAGGTCGACATGGTGGACCGCCTGAACCGCCAACTGGCGGGATGGGCGGCGTTCTACAAGTTCACCGACTTCACAGCACGCACCTTCCGGCGCATCGACCATGTCGTGTTCTGGAAACTGGCGCACTGGCTGGCGCGGAAATATCGGTCACGCATCAAACCCTTGATGCGGAGCTGGTATCGGGCGCCGGAGGCGGGCAAGGCAAAAACCTGGCTCGTTTACGGACGAAGTGAACGTGGAAACCGTGTCGGAAAGGCTCTGCGCCGAATGGTATCGAGTCCAAAGGCGCAGTTCCGATGGCGGAATCCGGAGATCAATCCATACATCTTCCGGAGCGAAACGCGCAGCACCGTCACCTCGAACTATCGTGATGTTGCCATGGCCATGGGCCAAGGTTGAATAGAGAGCCGTATGCGCTGAAAGGTGCACGTACGGTTCGGGGAGGAGAAGCGCATCCGCGCTTCTTACTCCACTC
>NZ_SLVX01000085.1 GCF_004341885.1 Shinella granuli
TCGCGCACCTCAGGGGAAAACTTGTTCGTCGTTTTGCTCGTCATGGCTCCATCCTATTTGGAAGTTGGAGCCTCCGGCAAACCCGGGGCGGTTCAGCCTTCCGTCTGGCCGTTCGACCACTTGGAGGTTATGGCATTCTGGATTGCGGCTCGGTCTCGGATAACGCCATTCGCGAATGATGCGACCAGGCTTTTCGCCGCGCGTTCGATCCAGGCCTCCAGATCACCGGAGGATTTGCGGCGCAACATGTCATGGAAGCTCTCAACGACATCCCTGGCCTCGACAAGGTCTGGCAGCCTCTCTTCGATGGCGGCAACCGTCATCGTTTGAGCCTTGGTCAGGTTGTTGCGCTCGAGGGTCATCAGGCGAACGACGGTGCGCGCGGCGGGAGAATGACCAAGTCCGCTTTCAGCCTTTTCTGCCCGCCTTCGTCTCGTTGCCCATTCGGTGACAACACGCAGGCTTCCGCCAAAACCAGCCAGTCGAAGCTGCCGCCACAGTTCGGCGCCATTACGCAATCCAGCATCCCATTGAGCTTCAAGCCAAGGCAGATGGGGTTCGAGAGAGGTTTGCCGGACCCGGAAGATGTCTGTCCGCTGACCACGAACGACACTGCGGACCAGCTTTCGGCTATGCCCAGTTCGGCGCACGATTTCCTTGATGGAGACACCATCGGCGACGAACCCGCGGATAACGGCATTTGCCTCTTCACGTCGCAGATATCCCTCGTATTGCAGCCGCTCAGCGGCAGTCAGAAGCTTCGGATTTACGGTTGCAGTGCCGATTGCCACCCGGACCTGCCGCATCGATTTACGAACGGCGTCAAGAAAGGCGTGGCTGGCGTTTTCCATCAGATGCCAACGGTCGGCAACCTGGTTGGCGTGTGGCAGGGCTCGTGAGACGGCCTGCGCATATCCACCACCACGGTCTCGTGCGACGATCTCGATCTGGTGTTGCTGAATCAGCCAGGCCTCGGCGGTCGCCTGTTCCCTGTCGGGCAATAATGCGATTGCCCTTCGACGTTCAAGATCGCAAATGATGGTGCCATATCGATGATTGCGTCGCCAGGCCCAGTCATCAATGCCGATGACGTTCGGAGGTATCGGCGCGGGGCGATCGTATCGGCGAACGGTTCGCAGCAGCGTATCATTACTCACCGGGAATCCGAGACGATCTGCAAACCGGGCCGCCGGGCGACCACCCAATGCGAGAGCGAGATGGCGAACCAGACAGTCCAGGCGTGCTGTCCGGCGAGCCATGGGGCGAATTACATCGTCGCCGAAGCGCTCGGCGAAAATCTTTCGGCGGCAATTGCCGGCATTACAGACAAAGCGTCTGACGGTTAGGTTCAGTTCGAGCCGCCGGCCCGCACACGGCAGATCGGCAAGCATCCGAGGATAGCGACTATGAACACGCCGAGAAAGGGTTCCACAGTGGGGGCATCTGCATTCTAGTGCACGGCCCGACGCCACGACAACGATCGCGCCAGCCGCATCGTGCACTGCTTCAACGTTGAATTCGGCGGGGATCAGATCGGAAAGTCGAATTCGGGTCTGCATGGCGCTGATTCTCCAGAGAAAACCACGCCAATTAAATCCTAAACATCATCGAGATTGAGTCAGAGCCCTTATTCCATGCCGAAACACAACGCTGGTATCGCTGACACTGGCCCGCGCGGAGGTTCCCGTGCCGGTGGCCTTGCGACTGTTCCTGCCCGAAAGCTGGACAAACGCTCCATTACGGATGTTGAAAGCCGGTATCCCCGAGCAGATGCGTCAGCCACGCACCAAGCCCGAGATCGCCCTGGAAGAGATCGATCGCCTGATGTCGACAGGCATGCGTTTCGGCGTCGTGCTTGCCGATGCGGGTTATGGTCTATCGGCTGCGTTCCGGCAGGGCCTGAGTGCTCGTGGTCTCGTCTGGGCGGTCGGCATTCCCAAGCATCAGAAGGTCTATCCCCATGATGTCGCGCTGATATTCCCGGTTTCCTCTCGTGGCCGGCCGCGCCAGCATCCCATACCGGACATCCTGTCGATGGCAGCCGAAACGATCCTTTCGGATGCGCGATGGAGGAAGGTCAGTTGGCGCCGCGGTACAAAAGGCCGCCTGTCAGCACGTTTTGCCGCAAGCCGTGTTCGTATTGCCGATGGCCCTCCACAGCGCATCCTCGACAAGGGCCAACAGCATATGCCCGGCGAAGAGG
>NZ_SLVX01000086.1 GCF_004341885.1 Shinella granuli
TCAGGCCGCTACGGCGCGAAACATCCATCCTCGCAGCGTGATCACCATACGTTCTCAAAAGTCGGACAGATTCAACACTTTCGTGTCGTGACGCCTCACTGCATCGGCTGGCTGATGAACCAGATTGGGGCCGGCAACAACATCCCGCTGCGTCTTCAGGTCAGGTCCTGTGAGAACATCAATGCCGTTGTTGTCGACGGTCCGCAGCATGAGCGGTTTGAAGATACGCTGCCGAAAGAGACCGTCTGACAGCAGGGGAGGGCCCGTTCAGCGGAGGACGGCCGATCAAAGCCCCGACGCCTTGGTGAGGTTGGTGCGGAACCTGTCGCGCCGGCGCTGGTATTTGCGCGTCATCTCCGCCGAGGCATGGCCCAACTGCTTCTGCACGTAACGCTCCTCGATCTCGGCCGACGAGGCGAGACCGGCGCGCAGCGAGTGGCCGGCGAACAGGACCACGCGCTCGCCATCGGGAAGATCGGCGCGGATGCCGGCGGCTAAGGCCGTCTGCTTAACCAGGCGGGCGACATGCTTGCCCGAGAGCCGCTCGACGTCAACGGTCTTGTTGTCCTTGAGGATGCGCCGGAAGAGGGGGCCGCGCGCAATCTTGCCGAAGCGGATCCAGCGTTCAAGCGCTGCAACGGGGCAGGTGTTGTCGGCGGCGCCGCGAGCAACCTCGACCTCACGCCAGCCCGTCTTGCCGCGCAACGTGACGAGGACGCCCTGGTCCGGAAAGATCTCGATCCAGCCATGGCCGTCGCTCTGATCGTCGCGGACGATATCAAGACCGACGATCTCCGAGCGCCGAAGGCCGCCGGCGAAGCCGAGGAGGAGGATGGCGCGGTCGCGCAGCCCGCGCAGATCGTGGCCGAGCGTGTCAACCATTGCCTTGATGTCATCGCCGAGCACGGCCTCCTTCTGCCGCGGCGGCTTTCCATGCTTTCGGCGAATGCCGGCGAGCACAGTCGCGACATGCCGGTCGGCGCGATCCATCGGCATGCCTCGCTGGGTAAAGTTCCAGGCGAGACCGGAAAGGCGGCGTTCGATCGTCGCGACCGAGAGGGGAGGGGCACCGTGTTCCGGGCCGCCGGCGGCACACGCGCCGATGTAGAGGCCGATGACCTGGCTCGACGGCGGCGTCGGGTCGAAGCCTTCGCGGCGGCACCAGGCGGTGAAATGCCGCCAGTCCTTGGCGTAGGCGTCGCGGGTGTTTTCCGAGCTGGCGGCGTTGGCATAGGCCGTCGCGGTCGCAACGAGCGCTTCCAGCCGCGCCGCCGGCGGGGACGCGGCTGCCGATCCAACGAGGTCGCGCGGGCCGGGGGAGGGGATTTCGTCGATTTCGGGCGGTTTTGCCGGAGGATTTTCCATGGTTGGGGAGGCTATCATTCTACGTCCAATAATGGAAGGTTATTGGACATAAAAAATGAAAGACAAGCCGTGCGGTTTGTGTCACAATCTATAGCATAAACCGCGCGCCCATTATAGGATGGCGGCCATGGATTCGCCCGTCACCCCTCTTGTCGCCTCGCCGGTACTCCCGGCCGCCTTGCCCGGCAGGACCCTGCCGCGGGGCCGCGAGCCGGACGCGCTTGCGGCTGCTTTTGCAGCCGGCATCGCGTTGAAATCGCTCGATGATCTTGTCCGCTCCGCACCGGTCTGGGCCGGCTGCTGGCGCGCGCCAGGCCCTGAAATGCGCCGCCGCCGCGGTCCGGCTGATGGGTCGCAGCGAGGATGAGCCCGCATTGCGCGACGCCGCTCTGCTGACGGCCGTGGGCGACGATCCTGGCCCGGCTGGAAAAGTGTTTTTGGCCACCAAAAGGCTTTCCACCCGAAAACCCGCTTTCTCCTCAAAAGCGGTGACAGAACTCGCAGGGGCTTGTCGCAAACATTTTCGGAGCGCGCAATTATCCACTGTGAATAGCCCCGAGTTTTGTAGACACCCTCGGGTTAGGTTCTCTGCTGCTTCTCGAACTCGACGGGCGACAGCATCCCGTTTCTGACGTGCTTGCGTTTCGGGTTGTAGAACATTTCGATGTAGTCGAACACGTCCTGGCGAGCTTCAGCGCGTGAACGGTAGGGTGGCGTCGCCTTAACCTAACGTAGGACGCAATCATTTCTTTGTCCTGAATTTCAGGCTTGGATCGGCAACGCGATCTCACGCCAGGTGGCGCT
>NZ_SLVX01000087.1 GCF_004341885.1 Shinella granuli
CTCGGGCTTAAGCCCTCCCGGCGGTCTCAGGCCGGCGCCGCAGTGGCCGACTTTTGCTCCGCCCCGTGGCCGGTTTTTACTCCGCCGTTGACACGTAATTTCTAGCAGAACGGAATTTGTGTGCAAGCGCAGTGATTTAGATCAGTTCCAAGCCATAGGCCAGTCGCCCGGATAAAGTCGCCGCCGAAACTCATGTTTTCCCGATAAAAATATCCACCTCTACGTGGCGCGGAGCGACTAACTTTCTCATTGCCGATTGAGCACGATGCATGAGATTTCCAGAGAAGAGTTGAAGTCGACGCGACCCGGCCAGGACTCGACCCCGCCCATACGATGGAGCAGCCTCTGGACCTCGCGCCAGGGCCGTGCCTTCCGGAAGCTTGGCCGGCCGCCAGTTGTCACTTCTGACCATTTGACGCTGAAGCGCGCCGCGATGCTGTTAATGAGATCGTGCGCGTGCCGGCAGTGATGACCGCCTCGATCTGTGCGGGCTCGCCTTTGGCCAGCTCGAACATCACCGTCGGCAGGATCGCGTGCATGAGAAGAACTTCGCGGCAGGCCCCGAGCCGCTCATGGTATGGATCGAGATGTAGCTCCAGGCGGAGCGGACGATATAGTCCGTGAAGACCTTGAGGCACCTGCCGAAGCCCCTTTTCGGGACGAGCGCCTTGATCTCGGCGAAGCAGGCACCGAGCTCGAAGGCGTGATGCGTGGAATCCCGGTTGAGCGAGACGATCTTCCCCAACGCGCGCTGGAGCGCGTTGTCCGTTTCGGGCGCGGGGTCACCTGCCGCGGCCGTAGCCCCGGCCGCCGGCTTGCCCTTCCCTCCTCTTCTGGTTGTGCCTCTTGAGCTTGATGACGGTACTCATGTATGACTTTCTCCTGCGGTTCAGCATGATCGCTGTGCCTCTATGATCACCTGAGCTGTCAGTCTCGTCAAATCGACCACCAGATACAAGCCGTGGATTACAAACATATTTTACTGATTTTATTGAATATCTTGGAGCGCAGATTCGCTTCAAAATACCAAAACTGCGAGAAGTTGATGCAGGCCAAATGAATCCTTGCTGCATCTGTCAAAATGCAATCAATGATTGATTTTCCGGCCACCGTGGCTACGATCCGGCAATTATTCCCGCATCTGAGGTCTTTCGCGTGAACCGCACGTGAAGACCAGAAGCTGGCCGTAAACCGCCTGCCTCGTTCCTCCGGGTGACCTCATCCGTTTACCGGAAGCGAACTTGGCGTCTCCGCCGACGCTGGCTATGTGTTGCGGCACGGCGATGTCGTCCCGAGAGTGTCAAGCGTGAGGGGACACGACCATCCGTGGTGACCGCCGCCGCTGTACGAGCCTCCTCAACAATGAGACCTATATGAGCCGGCTGTCGACGAAGAAGAACGCCACGTTCAAGCCGTTCACCATCAACCCGTCCATGTTCAACCAGATCACCAATGCGCTGACCACCATCTTGCGCACCGGCAAGTCCTCGCACGACGCCGTGCAGGGACATTTCAACCTGGTGCGGAAGCTGGTCCAGAACGTGGTCATCGCCCCCTCTCCTGGCGGCAAGTCGGCGGAGTGACGCGCGGCGGATCGGAGCGAAGGCGCAATTGCGCCTTGAGGTCGGGAGGATTGCTCATCGGTCACGCCCCGACGAGAACAGCGCCGTGCGTTTCGCCGTCGCCGGCCGTCCATCGGTGCGGACGATGCGGACACGCTTCTGCGTGTCCTTGTCGCCAAGCCACAGTTCCGCGACGGCCGAACGGCTCCGCGGGCTCGTTTGCCGCATCGAGCTTGTGCCAGATGGCGAAGAACTGACGATCGTGCTGCGTGGCGACCTGGCCGCCATCCTGACGTTTGCATCGGGCAAGAAGAACCCGGACTTTCTCAAGGAGCGGCAAATCCTCGAAGATCTGATGGGCCGGGCCGAGGCATCCGGGGTCCAGAAACGCAAAAAGCCCTTGCATAGCAAGGGCTTGAGCGAATCGCAGGGATCATTGGTTGCGGGGGCAGGATTTGAACCTGCGGCCTTCAGGTTATGAGCCTGACGAGCTACCGGGCTGCTCCACCCCGCGTTATCCGGTTTTTGCCGA
>NZ_SLVX01000088.1 GCF_004341885.1 Shinella granuli
GGTTCTTCCTCACTTTGTGTGGTTAACAGACCCTTAGCATCGCACTTGCTATCTGCTGTGATGCGCACGAAATCAAAATGGTCACCCGGTCCAGGGGTCAACGTTCTGGGTATTTCACTCGAACCCGATGGAAATTGGGTTGTCTCCGCGTCAGCAAAACCAGTGGGAATCTGCCCCGATTGCGGGATACGAAGCCGATACCGGCATGGTTGGCGCAAGCGCACTCTTCAAGACTTGCCGGTTCAGGGCCAAGTGGTGAAAATTAAGCTCGCACTGAACCGGTGGCAATGTAGACACCGAAATTGCAGGCGGCGAACATTCACCGACCAGTTGCCTGAGATTGCTTCACCCTACTCGCGCCGAACTGCTCGGATGGCGGTGATCGTGAGTTTGGTTGGTCACAGCATGGGTGGTCGTCCGGGTGAACACTTGATGCGCCGGCTGGGCATGCCGGCGAGCGACGACACGATCTTACGGCAATTGAAGCGAAATGCGCCGTCATCCACGCAAGACCGTAATATTCGAGTTGTTGGCATCGATGACTGGAGCTGGCGGCGCTCCACCCGATACGGCACGATCATGGTCGACCTCGAACGTCAGACAGTTGTCGATGTCCTGGACGACCGCAGCGTCGAGAGCTCGAAAGCATGGTTGCAAGAACGCCCTTCTATTGAGATCGTCAGCCGTGATCGCTGTGGTCTTTATGCACAGGCTGCCAGAGAAGGCGCGCCGCAGGCCAAACAGGTGGCAGATCGCTTTCATCTGGTTCAAAATTTCCGGGCAGTGATCAAGGAGCAGATGAGCCTTTGCGGCCATGCCAATGTCAGGCCAATATTGTCGGAAGACGCCATTGCCAGCACCGCTGCTCAACATCGCCGTGCCCGTTTGGCACATAGACAATCCCGCCAGGACATATTCGAGATGCTTCACGCTTTGCGCCAGCAAGGCCTCACCTACAGCGAAATTGCGAGACGGACGGGTTATGAGCGCCGTAGCGTCGCAAACTGGCTAACTTCAAACGCACCTCGGGATAGGAAGCGGGCGGCATTGAACCCCACATCGCCATTGTATTTCGAAGCGTTTCTGGCTGAACGCTGGAAAGATGGAAACCGTCTTGGACGCCATCTGCTCCACGACCTCAGGAACCGGGGCTACACTGGCAGTCGTTCAAATCTGGAGCGCCTTCTCAAGGTATGGCGCGAAGCTGAAAACGTTCGACCACACGCGTCACCACCCGAGGTAAAGGTTTTAGAACCTGTCCGTGACCCTGACACTGGCCATGTCATTTCTTCAGATGTCGTCGCTGCACTGTGCATCAAGCCGCGCGGTCTTCTAACTGTTCCCCAGGCAAGAAAGGTCGATGCGTTGAAACAGGGTTCAGAACCATTCCGCAAGATGCGGGGATTGGCCATGCGTTTCAACGGACTCCTGCGGAGCAGGAATCCAAATGCGCTGGATAAATGGATCGACGATGCCATCGACACCGAACTTACCGCGATCATGCGTTTCGCCAGCGTTTTGCGCCGGGATATCGATGCCGTCAAAAACGCAATCGAACTGCCCTGGAGCAACGGCCAAGCCGAAGGGCAGATCAACCGCCTCAAAACTCTGAAGCGAGCAATGTATGGCAGAGCTGGGCCAGAACTGATGAGAGCAAGAATGTTGCCGCTGAATCACACAGATTGAGGAAGAACCG
>NZ_SLVX01000089.1 GCF_004341885.1 Shinella granuli
GCTCGGGCTTAAGCCCTCCCGGCGGTCTCAGGCCGGCGCCGCAGTGGCCGACTTTTGCTCCGCCCCGTGGCCGGTTTTTACTCCGCCGTTGACAGAAACCGAGCTGTTCCAGTCGGTCAGAAAGCCGCCTTTCCAGGGCCACGGCACGCGCCGATAGGATGCCGTCCAGGAAGTGGCAGCCGACCGCGAGAATCCAGGCCCAGTCCAGCTCGATCCGGCCAATCGACACGAGAAAGTAGATGTACTGGCGGCCCTTGACGCGCGCCCAGCCAGCGCCTCGGTGGACTGCACTCGAGCCGATGCGCTCTTCGAGAGGCGCAGCGGTCCATTGATCGAGGTCGGGATAGAGCCGCGCGAAATGGCGCGCGTGGTACATCCGCTGATACAGCCCTCGCTGATCGCCCCCAAGAAATGCGCGATAAGCGTCGAGCGCGTGGCCTCGCTCTGGCGCTTCTTCAGTCCTGCTCAGCATCGGCTTGCTCCTCACATCTCTTGGAGAGGGCGCGGCGGTAATCTTCCAGCATCGCGGCGTCACTGACGCGCGTGTAGGTTCTCGTGGACTCGAACGACGCATGGCCCAGCCGCTTTTGCAGGGCGAGTTCGCGCATACCGCCCTCCCACAGCCAGGTCGCATGCGTATGGCGGAGTGCATGTGGTGTGATCCAGGGCTCCGTCAGGCCTGCGGCCGCACAGCGTCGTTTGAACATCTTGACGAGCGCCGCATAGCTGAGCGCTTCATTGGCGTGTTTGCCCTTGCCGCAGACCAGAAAGAGATGGCGTGTGGGCGCATTCTGGGGACGTTCCTCAAGAACATACCGGCTTATAGCTGCGAGCGCTTCCGGCTCGTGAACGTCAACAACGCGCTCGGTTCGGCTTTTTGTGCGAACACCCTTCGGGTGGTCGGTGCGATGCCGTACGGTGACACGCCGACGACCATATTCGATATCGTCGAGCTGCAGGTTTAGTGCCTCGCCGGGCCTGAGGCCACCCTGAAGCATGACGAGGATCATTGCCCGATCCCGCGGCCGGTCGATCACGTCGAGCAGTTTGTCCACCTGTTCGCGTGTCATTGGCCGCGGTACGCGCTCGACGCGCTTCAATCGTCGTGCGCCGCGGGCGCGCCTGCGCGCGATACCGCCGCGCGCCAGTTCCTGCGTCGTTGCAAGAGGATTGCGGTCGACGCCAGCAAGGTCGGCCAGCGCGAGGTGGTCAAAAAAGCTCGATATTGCCGCCATCGCCCGGTTGATGCTGGTTGGCGACAATGTTGTGCGCACTGCTGAAGGAAAGGAGGTGATCCTTGCACGGGGACACGGGACCGCGCCGAGCCAAGCTAGGAGTTCTACGCTATGCGCGATACGGAAGCTGGAGAGCGTAATGCCTGTGTCCGCAAGGAAACGGTAGAAAAGCCGAAGGTCGTAAAGGTAGGCCGCCACAGTATGCGGCGAGCAGCCTCGACCAATAAGGCCGGTCGCAAAGCTGGCCGCAAGCGGATCGGCGACGCCGGTCTCGTCGACTAACTCATATTGGTTGTGCTCCCGTCGCCGAACGATATGCATCGTTACCTCCCGTCAGAGCCCTCCAAAGTGTCCACATAAATTCATAGAACCCATCACTGAGGATCAAAGCCCGGTTCGAGGCGAACTCGCGACCCTCCGACCGGAAATTGTAGACCGGCTTCTTGCTCGGTCC
>NZ_SLVX01000090.1 GCF_004341885.1 Shinella granuli
AGCCCGAGCGGATCGTCGACGCGCGGCCAGAGTTCGAGGCTGGCCTTGCGATAGGCGGTTGTTGCCGGATCGGTCGGGTAGGAGGTCGGTGCGGCGACGTAGACGATCTCGGAGGAGACCGGCTGGAAGCCGGCATGGAAGTGGTTGGTGGACTTCACCAGCAGGAAGGCCTTTGCCGTGAAGTCGATGCCCTGGTTGGCAAAGATGTCGGGCTCGTAGGTCTGCGTGCGGCTGGTGATCAGCACGATGTCGATCGTCGTGCCGAGCGGACGCACCACGGCGGCAGGACCCAGCGTCACCCGGCTGTTGCGGAAGCTCTGCCAGCCGGCATCGAACACGGCTTCGACCGTCACGTTGAGGTCGAGCGGCTCGCCGCCCTCCGGCCCCGACTTGCCGCCGAGGCGCAGCGCAAGCTCTGCGCCTTCCCCCGCCGCATGGCAGAAGGAAACGGCGATCGGGTCCCAGATCGTCGCCACCGCGACATCGTCAAAGCCCCGCGCCATCATGCGGCGCAGGATATAGGTCGCATCGCCCGCCACCCCGCCGCCCGGATTGTCCCAGACATCGGCGATGACGACGGGCATGTCCGGCCGTTCGTCACGCACGGCCAGCGCCCGGTCGAGCCCGGCCTCCGTGTCGAACATCGGCATCGCCGTCTTGCGGCGCAGGCCGTAGAGCTCGTGGCCGAGCCTTTGCGCCAGCGCGTCGCCCTTCGCCCTGTCGCCGTCGGCAACGACGACGATGCGCGTGCCCATGTCCGGCACGTCGCCGGCCATGAAGCCGTGGATGACGGAGATGGAGAGGATGCCGTCCCTGCCCTCCATCGCCTTCAGCCGGTCGATAAAGGCGCGCATCGGCTCGCGGCTCGTCGGGTAGAGGGTGATCATGCGGCAGTCGAAGGTGGAGATGACGGGGCGGATCTCGCCGCGCAGCGTGCGCAGCGCAAGCTCGACGACATGCTCGCCGCGCTCCTCGAAATCGGTGTGCGGGAATTCGAGGAAGGTCGCCATCAGGTCGAGATGGGCGACGCGCCGGGCGGTGAGGTGGCTGTGCGGGTCGAACTCGGCGGCAACCAGCACGTCCGGCCCGACGATCGCGCGCACCCGCTCCAGCAGGTCGCCCTCCGGATCGTCATAACCCTGCGCCACCATCGCGCCATGCAGGCCGAGCACGACGGCATCGACCGGCAGGGCGGCCTGCAGTTCGCCGAGGATGCGGTCGCGCAGGGTCTCGTAGGTCCGGCGCTGGATGAGGCCGGCGGGCTCGGCCCAGCAGGAGGTGCCCTCGATGACGGCAAAGCCTTCCGCCCGGCCGCGCCGGCGCAGGATCGGCACGACGGAGGAGCAGAGCGTGGGCGTGTCGGGATGCTCGCCCGGGCCGGCATAGAAGGCGGCCTTGAAGGCGTTCATGTCCGTGGGGACGGGCGAGAAGGTGTTGGTCTCGGTGGCAAGCGAGGCCGTGAAGATGCGCATGGGCGTCCGTTCCGATGGCGTCCAGGCCGGCCGCTGCCCGGCCGTCATCGCCCGCCGCATGGCGCGCCGGTGCCTGGCCGAACGGCGTGACGCCGTGCTGTTGGATCGCAAAGTTCCCGTCAACGATCATCGCTGGAGCGATGTAATTTGTTTTCTCGATAATGCGATAATTTCACCGGAAGTCAATGGAT
>NZ_SLVX01000091.1 GCF_004341885.1 Shinella granuli
GCCATGGGCCAAGGTTGAATAGAGAGCCGTATGCGCTGAAAGGTGCACGTACGGTTCGGGGAGGAGAAGCGCATCCGCGCTTCTTACTCCACTCCGAACCAACCAAGGCTTCGCCTATCTCGCTGTCGTCATCGATCTCTATTCCCGCCGTGTCATCGGCTGGTCGATGCAGAGCCGCCAGACGACTGATGTCGTGCTGCAGGCGTTGCTGATGGCTGTCTGGCGGCGAAAGCCAAAGGACAAGGTTCTGGTGCACTCGGATCAGGGCTCGCAATTCACCAGCATGGACTGGGCCTCGTTCCTGAAGCACCACAATCTGGTTCACTCGATGAGTCGACGCGGCAACTGCCATGACAATGCCGTGGCCGAAAGCTTCTTCAATCTCCTGAAGCGGGAGCGGATACGCCGCAGGGTCTATCGTTCACGCGACGAAGCCCGTCAGGATGTGTTCGACTACATCGAAATGTTCTACAACCCGAAACGCAAGCATGTCAGAAACGGCATGCTGTCGCCGGTAGAGTTCGAGAAGCGGCAGAAAATCTAACCCGAGGGTGTCTACGAAACTCGGGGCTATTCAGAAATCATGCACAGAGGGACTGACGGGCTACTGAAGATCGGCAGAAATTGCCGTCAGCTTCCGGTCAGCAAACACCGCCATCGTTGCAGCGGAAAGATAATCGTTCTCACGGGCCCGTTTCGAAGCCGCGCCCTTCGCCTGCTTCTTCGTGGGTGACCCCGTCGCGGATGTGGTAGATGCGCCTGAAGGTGGGGATGATCTTTTCGTCGTGCGTGACGACGATGATCGCCGTTCCGAATTTCACGGCCATGTCGTTGAGGATCCGGATCACGGTCAACGCGCGCACACTGTCGAGCGGGGCGGTCGGCTCGTCGGCAAGAATGACAGGCGGCCGGTTGACCAATCCGCGCGCGATGGCAACGCGCTGTTGCTCGCCGCCGGAGAGCTGCGATGGCATCGCATCGGCTCGGTGCTCGACATCGAGTGCTTTTAGAAGCTCTCGCGCGCGTTGGCGTGATTCATGATTTGGGATGCCGGCAAGCATGGGAAGCAGGGCGACATTGTCGGTCACGTCCAAAAAGGGAATGAGGTAAGGCGCCTGGAAGACAAAACCGATCTTGTCGCGCCTCAACGCACGCAGATCGCGGATCTTCCATCCATCGTCATAGATCAGCTCGTCACCAAGGGTCATCCGCCCACCGCTCGGGTCGATGACCGCCCCCAGAGCTTTGAGTAAGGTACTCTTCCCAGAACCCGACGGTCCAATCAAACCGACGACCTCGCCGGGCGCGACCCGCATATTGACGTCTTTGAGGGCATCGACGGCGGTGGAGCCGCTGCCATATCGCTTGCGGATTTTCTCGATCAGTATCCCGCCGCCCATCTCAGCCACCGATCGCCTCGGCGGGGTCGACCTTCAACGCCATCCGGATCGCGACGATGCTGGCGAGCGCGCATATGGCGATGACAACGATAACGCCGATGATCGTATCGGCGTCACGACACGAAAGTGTTGAATCTGTCCGACTTTTGAGAACGTATGGTGATCACGCTGCGAGGATGGATGTTTCGCGCCGTAGCGGCCTG
>NZ_SLVX01000092.1 GCF_004341885.1 Shinella granuli
GATCGTGTCCCAGGACGTGGTGTAGCTTAGACGACCACGGCTCATTCCCGAGGGCCGGATGAGTGTCAGCTTGCTGCTGGCAGGCTGATAAGCGGATCATCGCTCATTGTTGCGATGGTTTCCAGTGTCATGTAGCGGGACCGCTGGACGGCCCATTCGTCATTCTGCTCCAGGAGCAAGGCACCGACCAGTCTGACTATTGCGTCGTCGTTGGGGAAGATGCCGACGACCTCGGTGCGCCGCTTGATCTCGCCGTTGAGGCGTTCGATTGGATTGGTGCTGTGAAGCTTGGCCCAATGCTGCTTGGGAAAGGTCATGTAAGCGAGCACGTCTTGCTCGGCACTGTCCATGAGACTGGCGAGTTTGGGCACCTTCGGCCTGATCTGGTCGGCGACGTTACGCCATTGGGTACTTGCAGCCTCTGACGTGTCCTGGGCAAAGGCCGTGGCGATGAAGGCGGAGACAACACGGCGTCCGCTCTTTCCAGCATGGGCCAGCGCGTTGCGCATGAAGTGAACCCTGCAGCGCTGCCAGGTGGCGGAAAGTACCTTCGATACTGCGGCTTTGATGCCCTCATGGGCATCGGAGACGACGAGCTTGACGCCACGCAGACCCCGCCTGGTCAGCTTTCGAAGAAACTCGGTCCAGATCGCCTCGGCCTCGGATGTGCCGATCTCCATACCGAGCACCTCGCGTCGACCGTCGGTGTTGACGCCGACGGCGATGATGACGGCAACGGAGACGATGCGCCCGCCGCGCCGGACCTTGAGGTAGGTCGCATCGATCCAAAGGTAGGGCCATTCCCCTTCGATGGGCCTGTCGAGAAAGGCCTTCACCTTCTCGTCGATCTCCTCGCAGAGCCGGGATACCTGGCTCTTGGAGATGCCCGACATGCCCATGGCCTTAACGAGGTCATCGACGGATCGGGTCGAGACGCCTTGGATATAGGCCTCTTGGATCACCGCCGTCAGGGCCTTCTCTGCCATGCGGCGTGGTTCGAGAAAGCTCGGGAAATAGCTGCCTGTGCGAAGCTTTGGAATGCGCAGCTCGACGGTGCCCGCCCGTGTCTCCCAGTCCCGGTCGCGATAGCCGTTGCGCTGGGCAAGTCGGAAGCCATTCTTCTCGCCATAACCCGCGCCCGTCTTTGTGCCGACCTCCAGCGCCATCAGCTTCTCGGCAGCGAAGCCGATCATCTCGCGCAGCAAATCGGCGTCGGCGCTCTTCTCAACGAGTGAGCGCAGGTTCATCATGTCGTCGGTCATCGGTGGTGTCCCTCAGGTTGGTCATAAGCAACCCGACCCTACCGGAAATCACCGATGGCTATGAAATCCAGCTACACCACTCCATGGGACACGATCAAC
>NZ_SLVX01000093.1 GCF_004341885.1 Shinella granuli
GCTCGGGCTTAAGCCCTCCCGGCGGTCTCAGGCCGGCGCCGCAGTGGCCGACTTTTGCTCCGCCCCGTGGCCGGTTTTTACTCCGCCGTTGACAAGTCGAGCAGTTTTACGAGCGTCGTATTCCGGGCCATGCCGCCAGCCTTTACTTGAAGAGGTTGTTCTCGCCGGAGAACTCGTCGTTCATTTCGCCGACGCCGTCGTCATCCCCGACGCCATCCTCGTCGCCGTCGCCACCTGCCGGCGTCGACTGCGCGGCGCGATACAGGCGGATTGCTTCGATGATGTCGTCCTTCTTGGTGACGCCGGTCAGATCGACGCCCTCGGCCCCGGCGAGTGCCTGAAGCTCCTTGACCTTCATGGCGTCGAGACCGTCGTCATCGGCGGCCGGGGCGGGCGCTTCCTTCTTCGGCTTGACCGGCGCGGCGACCTTACGGCCAGCGGCGGCGTAGAGATCGTCCGGAATTTCCAGTTCGTCGAACGTCTCGAAGACGCGAGCGGCCGCGCCCGGATAGAGGTCGGCGACGGCGGGCGAGACGCGACGCTCGCCTTCCTGGCGGCCATAGACTTCGGTCAGCCGGCCGATCTCCTGGCGGTGGGTGCGCTCGACGCTGCCCGTCACCTCGATATCGAAGACGGCGTCCTCACCGTGGATATAGCGGAGCACGGCGACCTCGGCGGCGGTCACGCCGTATTTCGGAACCGTGTTCTTGGCGTCGCCGCCGATCGCGAGCATTACGTTTGCAGTCTGCATGTCGATTTCCTTCCGGTGAGGATCGACGGGGCCGAAGCCCCGCCCGGTTTACTTGACGAGGATGCCGGCCGCCTTCAGCGCGGCGATGACCTCGTTCTGCTTGTCGGCGAGCGCCTTGAAGTTGTTGTTCAGCGTCGCCTGTGTGAACTCCGTGCCGACATCGGCGACGGTGTTGCCGGTCGTGCCGGTGGCTGCCGTCAGCGAAACGATGGCGTCGACGCGGACGTCGGCGTTGTAGGAACCGTCGTCCGTGTTGTCGCCGAAGCTGGCGAGCAGGTTCGAACCCGCCGCCCACGTCACGCCCGTGTTGTTGGTGATCGTGATGTTCGACAATCCGAAGGTGAAGGCCACGGCTGCGCCGGACCCGGCCTGCGGATAGGCATCGTTGTTGTCAACGGCGGAGTAAAAACCGGCCACGGGGCGGAGCAAAAGTCGGCCACTGCGGCGCCGGCCTGAGACCGCCGGGAGGGCTTAAGCCCGAGC
>NZ_SLVX01000094.1 GCF_004341885.1 Shinella granuli
CGCATCATCTGGCAGTTCATCAAGGACAAGCTGATCCATCCGTACCTGGACATCGACCTCGAATATTACGACCTCGGCATGGAGAACCGCGACGCCACCGACGACCAGGTGACGATCGACGCGGCCAACGCCATCAAGAAGCACGGCGTCGGCGTCAAGTGCGCGACGATCACGCCGGACGAGGCCCGTGTCGAGGAGTTCAAGCTGAAGAAGATGTGGAAGTCGCCGAACGGCACGATCCGCAACATCCTCGGCGGCGTCATCTTCCGCGAGCCGATCATTGCCAAGAACGTGCCCCGCCTCGTTCCGGGCTGGACCAAGCCGATCATCGTCGGCCGCCATGCCTTCGGCGACCAGTACCGCGCCACCGACTTCAAGTTCCCCGGCAAGGGCAAGCTGACGATGAAGTTCGTCGGCGAGGACGGCAAGGAGATCGAATACGACGTGTTCGACGCGCCCTCGGCCGGCGTCGCCATGGGCATGTACAATCTCGACGATTCGATCACCGAATTCGCGAGGGCCTCGTTCAACTACGGCCTGCAGCGCAAGGTGCCGGTCTATCTCTCGACCAAGAACACCATCCTCAAGGTCTATGACGGCCGCTTCAAGGACATCTTCCAGCAGGTCTTCGACGCCGAATTCGCGGAAAAGTTCAAGGAAGCCAAGATCTGGTACGAACACCGCCTGATCGACGACATGGTCGCCTCGGCGCTGAAATGGTCCGGCGGCTATGTTTGGGCGTGCAAGAACTACGACGGCGACGTGCAGTCCGATATCGTGGCCCAGGGCTTCGGCTCGCTCGGCCTGATGACCTCGGTGCTGATGACGCCGGACGGCAAGACGGTGGAAGCGGAAGCCGCGCACGGCACGGTGACGCGCCATTACCGCCAGCACCAGAAGGGCGAGGAGACCTCGACCAACTCGATCGCCTCGATCTTCGCCTGGACGCGCGGCCTTGCCCACCGTGCCAAGCTGGACGGCAATGCGGAACTGGCCAAGTTCTCCGAGACGCTGGAGCGCGTCTGCGTCGAGACCGTCGAATCGGGCTTCATGACGAAGGACCTCGCGCTCCTCATCGGTCCCGACCAGCCGTGGCTCTCCACCACCGGCTTCCTCGACAAGATCGACGAGAACCTCAGGAAGGCCATGGCGGCCTGA
>NZ_SLVX01000095.1 GCF_004341885.1 Shinella granuli
GCGCTGACACCAATGATGGTGGCGGCATAATCGAGGCGGAAATCCACTTAGCGAAACGCCCGAAGCTGTTCAGACAAACCGAGCCACCTCTATCTGGCCGGAGAGATGTCAGCCTCAAACTGGCGATACCGTCATGCCAAGGAGGCCGTGTCAGAGTTCGTCGCACTCCGCAACACCTTCCGGGTGCAGATGGAGCACGCCGCAGATCCCGAGTTTCGTCGGAAGAATCCGTATCTTCGCCAAGACACTTTTTCGCGGCTCGACCACATTCTCGAATGGGATCACCGGATCGAGAACCCCCAGCAGCGTAAGGATGTCATGACGATGTTCAAGGGAGGAGACTACAGCCTTGTCCTAACTTGGCCGGGACAGCAAGTCGAGACCTTTTGATACGCTTGTAGCAGATGTTCTAGACTCTACTGAGGAAGTATTCACGGATTTCACCGCACTCGTAGAAGGTGACGGCACCCTGTATCTTCTGCGCCGTGATCGCCATGGCAACCCGAAGATCAAAAACGACCCGTTGCAAAAACCGGAGATTGGACGTTGTCTTTTGACTACGGTGTCGCCACTGCCGCGGTACGACTAAACCCTGGGACAAGCCATGTACTACTACATCGATGAAAGCGGAAATACCGGTCTTAACCTATTCGACGCAAACCAACCCAAGCTGTTCTATGGAGTGCTCGGCTGCTCGGCCAATCTTGATGTTATTGCTGAACCCTTGCTGACAGAGCTCAGGAAGGAACTGGGCGTCAGGCGTATCCACGCCGCCGAACTCGGTGTAGGGCGCCTTATCCCGATAGCAAAACGGATCGCAGACTTCAGCAAGAAACACGACCTGCGATTCTCTCTGCTCAAGGTTACCAAAGAAGATCACGCGGTGATCAGCTTCTATGACCAGGTGTTCGACTCCGAAATGAACAAGGCCGTGTCTTGGCATCACTACTTCACTCCCCTTCGTTACCCAATGCTAGGGCGTGTGGACGAATTTGAGCAAGCATAGGCCGGCGGCGAAGCTGACGATCGAGCGGAAATTCCGTGCGGTCTTTTCGCATCGCAAAGCGA
>NZ_SLVX01000096.1 GCF_004341885.1 Shinella granuli
AATGAAAGCACAAGTGCTGACCAGATACGACGACGGTCTGACGGCGGACCAATGGGTCTCGCTGCAGGAGGTCGCGGACCCGAACATCGAAAAGTCGACGGATGTGATCGTGCGGATCGGCGGTGCCGGTGTCTGCCGCACCGACCTTCACATCATCGAGGGCATCTGGCGCCCGCACATGGACCCGAACGGCGACAGCCTGCTGCCGCTGATCATGGGCCATGAGAACGCCGGCTGGGTGGAGGCGATCGGCAAGGAGGTCGAGGGCATCAAGGTCGGCGATCCCGTGATCGTCCATCCCAAGATCTCCGGCGGCACCTGCCTTGCCTGCCGGCGCGGTTTCGACATGCATGGGCCGGGCAAGTTCCCCGGCCTCGACTGCAATGGCGGCTATTCGGAATTCCTCTGCACGTCCGAGCGCAACATCGTGCCTTTGCCGAAGACGCTCGCGCCGAAGGATGTGGCGCCCTATTCGGATGCGGGCCTGACGGCCTATCGCGCCGTGAAGAAGGCGACGCGTCATCTGCTGCCGGGTGAAAGCTGCGTCGTGATCGGCGCCGGCGGGCTCGGCCATATCGGCATCCAGTGCCTGAGGGCGATGTGCGCGGCCGACATCATCGTCGTCGACAGGTCCGAGGCCTCGCTGGCGCTGGCCGGCAGGATGGGGGCGGACAAGCTGGTCAAGGCCGACGGCAACGAGGTCGAGGCGGTGCTGGAGCTGACCGGCGGGGCCGGTGCGGAGGCGGTCATCGACTTCGTCGGGGAGAAGGGCACCACCACCAGGGGCCTGAAGATGACGCGGCCGATGGGCAGCTACTACGTGGTGGGCTACGGCGAGGACATCAGGATCGCGACGGTCGACATGGTCATCACCGAGAAGAACATCATCGGCAACCTCGTCGGCACCTGGGCGGAACTGGTCGAACTGATGGCGCTCGCCGACCGCGGCCTCGTCGACCTGGCCACCGTCGAATACCGGCTCGCCGATGCCAACCAGGCGCTGCGCGACCTCAACGACGGCAAGATCCATGGCCGCGCCGTGCTGATCCCCTGAC
>NZ_SLVX01000097.1 GCF_004341885.1 Shinella granuli
CCGAAGCTGAGGAACGCTACTACGCCATGCTGGAAGAACCCGCCATGGCGGCATAACTTAAACCAGAAGGCCTCCGGCAAACCCGGGGCGGTTCATCTTGTAAAACGAACGTTTTACCAATGCAACGAATTTTCGCATGGAGACGTGAACCTCTGCGTTCGAACACCGAACTACTACGTCGAGCGGATTCAACCAGCCCCGGCCTCACAATCAGAAAGGAAACTCAAAGCGTGTGTGTCGAGGAATCAGGTCCAGAAAGGCGTCGACCGCTTGGCTGGCCGGGTGGCCGGCCTTGACGACGACGCTAAGCGTCCAGGAAATTTCTGCGCCGGAGACAGGAACCACCGAAAGATCGTGTCTACTCGACACGACCAACTCTGGTGGCAACAGCGCCACGCCGAGACCATGAGCCACGTATTCGGGAACCGTCGTTAGATCGGCCACCTCCACTACAACGGGCCGCGATAGCGATTGCTGAGCGAACGCATCGTCGATAACTACCCGTTGTCCGAAACCAAATGGCATGTCGATAAACGGCTCACGAGCAATTTCAGCCAGCGTCACCTCCTGACGCTTCGCGAGGGGATGGTCCGCGGGGGTAACAAGATGAAGCCGATAGGATCGAATTGGCATGACCCGCAGCTGCTGATCGTTGATATTTGTGCCGACGAAGGCGGCGTCGACGCTACCCGCCTTGATGCGCTCGATGAGCTCTCCGGTGCCTCGCCGCGAGGTTTGGAGGCGCAGTTGCACGGAAGGGTGCCGACGGTGAAATTCGCCAGCGAGCGCCGGTACATCGACCAGTCTAAGCCCGCCTAACATCCCTACGGTCAGGCTTCCCCTGAGCCCACCCGATGGATGCGCAGCCGCTTTGACACCATCAATCGCATCGATTGCCTTTCTCGCGTGAGGCAGTAGTCGTCGGCCGGCCTGCGTAAGCATGACCGACCGGGTTGAGCGTAAGCGCGACGAACACCCCACCTTTTAACGGCGCGATTTGGGCTTGAGATTCTGCTCGTTGATTTGGAAGGACGATTTTTCAATGGACGAGCGG